>CAVQGX010000001.1:0-36789 GCA_963712115.1 uncultured delta proteobacterium
TCGAGCAAGACGAGCTTGTGATGCTTGAGGATTTCATTCGGCTCGCCAAAGAAGGCGAAGATGTTCGTGTGTCAGTAAAGTTGCGGAAACTGAACATTCCTGTCAAAGTCTATCCGGTGCATACGGAGGAGGGAAAAAGCGAGACGGAATCCTACCTGTTGATTGGTGACTACACCTGTAGCGTCAGGGAAGAAGTCCAAAAAATCCCGAAAGTCTACATGTTTGGCTCCGCCGAGGAGTCCTTAAATGCCACCAAGATGCACAAGAACATTGCCAATGAGCGGTTGAAAAGGGATTACAACCGACTGAGGGAGGCCAAGATCAAAGTGGAGGAGAAGTATTTCTGATCTGGGAGTTGGTGCTATCATGAGATGGGCGAATCTATGGCGTGACTTTTGATCAAATTTTTTCCATGATGGTAATGGTAATTATGCTAACCACCCTGCTGCCAGCTCTCATATTGAGTTTCTTGCTGAAGCGTCAGGATACGGCGGTTACTCAAACAAATAAAGGCAGGTGGTAGATTTGAGCAAGGGCATGGAAAAGCAAGGAGGAGTGCGCAAAAACCTCATGGAGGTAATTTCGCCATGAAAAGACTGTCAAATTTTGAGGTGGATTATGATTTCTTCTCTGGGGAAAGAGAGGAAGATATGGTTTGGATCAGGTTCAAAGAAAACCTTATCCAGCGCGCCACTCATTTAGAGGCAAAAAATCTCCTTTTTGACTATCTTGATTTCATTGCCAAAAGCGATGAGATAAAAGTTCTTCTTATTGCAGGCTCGCCGAGTAAGGTCGGCCGTGAAGATTATATTAGATTCTACCGTCAAATATTGAAGGTAGAATTTGATGCAAGAGACCTTGCGAGACTATACAATGCAGTTAACCAATTCGTCTTGAAAATTGTCGGATTTGGCAAACCAATTGTTCACGCCGACAGTGGCAAAGTTATTTCCCTCTATATGAACATCAGCCTTGCCTGTGATTACAGGATAATAGGAGATAACTGTATCTTCCAGAATCCCTATCTCGATCTCGGACTAATTCCAAAAGGAGGCGGAGCCTTTTTTCTCTCGCGATTATTGGGCTTCAGCAAGGCATTGGAGATATTGCTCTCGGATAAGGATATCACCGCGGATGAGGCCTTTAAGCTTGGCATTGTGGACAAGGTCGTTCCTGCGGGTCAACTCAAAGAGGAGGCTCGAAAGATAGCCCAGGACTTCGCTGGAAAGCCCATTCACTCCCTTTCAGGGATCAAAAGGCTTTTGCGTTGTTGTATGAAAGATTTGGAAGATTGCCTGGTATGTGAGAACGAGCTTTTATTACAAATGGTCAGCAGGAACGATTTTACAAGAAAGCTAGTTGAACTTACAGAAGGAGATCACTAGCAAACCCTTCACCCCCAGTACTCCATCATTCCAGTATCTAGTATCGAGCATCCAGCCTGCCAGCATTCTTTACAGGATGTAAAATTCCCCACTAAATCAGAATGGCAATGTTTTTTAACTAGTTAATAAATTCAATAACTTATGTGTATCAATCCTCTGGCACATTTATTTCAATACCAGGGTGCAGAGGAAAAGCAAAGGCAGTTGAACTAACTAGCGCTCATTGGACATGCATTAGGAGGATTGCCATGCAACTATATGCACCTAAGCCCAAGGAAAAGAAAGGGATTAAATACATTGACTGTCCCCTCTATGGCGACTGCCTTATGGGTGTGGCAAAGTCCAATTGGCAGGCCTGGAGTTGTGATAACTGTCCCAACCTTGAGCTGAAAGTTGTCCGACAGAGAATTCGATATATGGCGCCTTATTATCGGCTACTGGCTGAGGTTTACCCGGAATTCAGGCGCAAGTATGAGCCGGTTATGAATTTCCTTCTCAATGAGTATTAAGGCTTTTTTTTCCCAGGCACGGCCACCGGGGTTGATGGGGTGCAAGTTTAGAAAAACTCTCACGATGAAAGGAGGGAGGGTCATGGCAGAAGTAAAAGAGATGGCCAAATTCGACATGTTCAAACCTTTTTCAGAAAGCCAGTTGGGGGAGGTTGCCAAAATCACCGAAAAGAAAACTTTCAAGCGGTATGCTCACATTTACGAGCGTGGCAACCCTGCCAAACATCTGTTTGTGGTCAGTAAAGGGCTTGTGAGTTTGAGAAGGATTGAACCGGGAGACGATGTGGGGATTGCCTTTGAAACGCGAGAGCCAGGGACCTTGTTCGGTGCTGCCTCGTTTATGCAGCCGCAGGAGTACACCCTTACAGCCGTGTGTCTTGAGGACACTGAGGTACTGGCGATTGATGCCGATAAGCTGTCCAAACTGTGCGAGAAAGATCCATTACTGGGATACAGGTTGATGCTAAAAATCGCTCAGATCTATTTTGAGCGCTACAAAACCGCCAAAAGGAGTCTTTATGGCATGGTCCACACTCCGGCGGTTATTACCGCCCTCCCGGGATAAAAGCGATGGACGTTTTGATCACCGGTGGCCGTGCCTAAAGTCTTAAATATGGCAGTTGAGACTGGCCAATAACCTTATAATCCCCTCCCCCTTGTCGAAGATCCCGCTACGGAGCGGGGACGGGGGAGGGCTAGCCTGCCCGTTATCGCGAGCCTGCTCGCTCAGGCCAGGCGGGCGGGGGTGTCCCCCCTCCCCTTTATCCCCTCCTCTCCGAGGCGTAGGCTCTACGAGCCAGAGGCCGCCAGGGGAGGGAAAAGGGGTTGTTGGTTAGCCTGAAGGTGGGAAGGGAAAATAGGGGACAGGTAAAACCGGGCGAAGGATTACCATTGCCAGAATATCAAGGAAGCCAAATGTCCATGTCCGAGAAAAGACAAATACTGATAGCGGTGGATGGGTCAGAACATTCGTTAAATGCCACAAGTTATGTGGCAAAGACCTGTCATCCGGCGAACCTCAAAGTCACCCTCATGCACGTTATGCCCACAGCACCTGAGACTTTCTGGGATCTGGAAAAAGCCGACTATTTTAAGGCTGAGACCAGTGGCCACTACCCCAAGTGGAAAGAGGAAAGAAAAGAGGTGGCCCAAACTTTTCTGGCTAAGGCCAAGAGAAGTCTGGTCAAAGCAGGACTGGCGGAGAATGAGGTGGGAGTAATCCTTCAAGAAAGGGAAGTCGGCATTGCCAGAGATATTCTAGCACAATCGGCACATGGTTATGACGCGGTCGTTGTGGCCCGCAGAGGCTTGAGTGAGTTTCAGGAATCCTATCTTGGCAGCGTATCTCAAAAGATCGTGGAGGGAATAAAAGATGTTCCCGTGTGGATAGTGGGCGGAGACATCCGAGCCAAAAGGATTTTGCTGGCGGTGGACGCTTCCGAAAATTCTCGCAGGGCGGTGGACTATGTTGGGTCAATTGCTGCCGAAACTAAAGCGGAGTTTACCCTATTCCACGTGGTGCGACGGTTTAGCTTTCTGGATGACCACACCCTGCAAGACCATGAGATAGAAGGATTTTGGGAAGAGGTCAAGAAGGACATTCCCCGAATGTTTCGTTTCTACAAGGAGAATCTTGAGAGAGCCGGGGTGGATGGGGCAAGAATTTCGACCAGAGCTAACCTGGACAGTGACAGCCGGGCAATGGATATTCTCCAGGAGGCCACAGAAGGGGGCTACGGCACCATTGTAATGGGCCGCAGGGGATTATCCAAAGTGCGCGAGTTCCTCTTGGGTCGAGTCACTAACAAGGTACTCCAACGGGCTGAAAAGTTTGCCGTATGGATTGTGCCTTGACTTAGCCCTAGAAGAACATTTTCGCTAAGGGATATATGAACGGAGTAGATCAAAGGATGCTTTTCTCTGACAAATATGTAAGCGTCAAGTATGTCAGGTCCTCTTTGAAGAAGAGAAATGAAGCCCTTTCCGCCCTGCTGGAGCTGAGCAATTTTCTCTCGGCTGCCATGGAATTTGAGCCTCTTTTGAAAGGTGCCCTTGCCATCGTTTTGAAGCACTTTGACCTGGACTCGGGTCGCATCTACTTGATGGAACCGAAGGAGCAAATCCTTGTCCTGGCTGCTCACAAGGGGCTGGACGTCTCGGGTCTGGAGAGAGTTCGGCTGGAAGACAGTTTTTCGGGCAAATCAGCCCGAAGCAAATCCTTCATTGCCCAGCATGTTTCGGAACTTGTCAGCGAGGAACGAGCGGAGCTTTTAGCTCTCAAGGGGCTGAAGATCATAATTTGCGTACCCTTCATTGTTAGGGACCGAGTAGAGGGAGTCATGAACCTGGGATCAAAGAAAGTGATCAAGCTGGGTCAGGAAGAGATAGACCTGCTCATGACCATGGGACACCAGATCGGGGTGGCAAGTAGTAACGCTAGAATTTATAGGGACTTACAAGAAAAGCTAAGAGAAGTTCAGGAAAAAAAGGAGACCATCAAATTTTTCGCTTACTCCGCCTCCCACGATCTGAAAAGCCCTGCCATCGGTTTGTGTGGCCTGATGGAGAGGTTCTATAGGCAGTATGGCGACTTGCTGGATGACACGGGGAGACTTTACTGCAAGACGATCCTGAAGACGGCAGCCCAGATAGCCACTCTGGCCGAGCAGATTAACTCCTATATCGCCGCCAGAGAACTACCGTTAAGCATTGGCAAGGTGAATATGGAGGAAATGTTGACTCAGCTCAGGCAAGAATTCGACCACCCTTTACGAGAGCGGAATGTGGCCTTGCTGGAGCCATCTTTTTTTCCCGAAATCATGGGTGATGAACTCCGGCTAACCAGGGCTTTTAGAAATCTGCTGGACAATGCTCTGAAATACGGGGGAGAGGGACTCAGTGAAATTCGGTTTGCTTACGAGGAAAGCGAATACCATCACGTTTTCTCCGTCACTGACAATGGGGTGGGGATCAAAGAGGAAGATATCAAAAGGCTGTTTCACTTCTTTCAACGTTTGGAGACCTCAAGCCATACCGAGGGTTCGGGTATGGGACTGGCCATTGCCAAGGAGGCGGCGAAAAAGCACCTGGGTGATGTGTGGGTCGAATCCGCGCCCCACAGGGGAGCAACATTCTATCTGTCCATTTCAAAGAGATTGAAATGAATAGAAAGTCATTACAAGAAGAAGGAACCATATTTTAGAGAAGGAGTACGGTATGGAATTCGCCAAGAAAATCCTATTTCCAGTTGATCTGTCAGAGGTCTCTCCAAAAATAGCACCTTACGTTAAAGAGGTTGCTTCGAAGTTTGGCGCCGAGGTTCATTTAGTCTTTGTGGCCCGAATCCTAGAGCACTTCACCAGTATCTACGTGCCACATCCCTCTGTGAGGAACTTTGAAGCCGAAATAGTAAAAGGTGCGGAGAGGAAACTGGACGAGTTCGTAAAGGACCACTTCCGAGGTGTTTCCCCCAAGGCACAGGTTATCTTGGGCGACGCCGCTGAAGAGATTCTGAAATACGTGCGCTCCGAAGGTATTGACCTGGTAATAATGGGAACGCATGGAAGAAAAGGTCTGGAGAAGATAGTGTTCGGAAGCGTTGCCGAGAGGGTGGTACAGAAATCCCCGGTGCCGGTTTTGACCATAAATCCCTATGGCAAGGCGGTATAAAGGCAAAGCCAAATGGTCCCTGATATTGTCAAAGGAGCAGTCTATGAGTGAGAAGAGAAGACTGTTGATAGCTTTGGACGGCTCAGAGCAGTCTTTTGAGGCGGTCCGTTACGCAAGCCAGGTGCTTCCGCCGGAGAAGATGAAAGTGGTCCTTTTTCACGTACAGAGCAAGATCCCGGAGAGTTTCTGGGATATAGAGAAAGACCCTTCCTTCAGGCATAGACTGGCGCCGGTAGCAGCCTGGGCCATGCAACAAGAAAAGGCCATGGAAGAATTTATGGAAAGGTCTCGACAACTCTTGGTGGATCAGGGTGTGCTCCGGGAAGCGGTGGATGTCAAGATTCAGGATAGAGAGGTTGGCATAGCCAGAGACATCGCCAGGGAAGCGCAAAAAGATTATGACGCAGTGGTTTTGGGACGCTGGGGGATGAGTAAGATCAAGGATCTCGTTTGGGGGAGCATTGCGAGCAAACTCGTGGGGCACTTGGTGCAGAGCCCTTTGTGGGTAGTTGGTGGATCACCGCAGCCTGGCAAGTATCTTCTGGCTATGGACGGATCGGATGAAGCTATGAGGGCTGTGGACTATGTGGGAACCATGCTGGCGGGGAGTGATTGCACGGTAACTCTATTCCATGTCTTGAGAGGTTTCGAGTTCCTGCCCTTGGGTTTCGAGGGGGCTTTTGTACCGAGCCCGGAAGTCTTGGGCGGTGAAGAAATCAAGGCCGAATTTCAGCGGGCGGAGGAAGCCATAAAAACCGTTTGCAATCAGGCCATAGATAGGCTGGAGCAAGCTGGTCTCAAGGGGGATCAGATAAACACCAAAATTGTTACCGGTGCCGCCAGCAGGGCGAAAGCCATTGTTGAAGAGGCCAAAAACGAGGGCTATGGCACCATCGTTGTGGGTCGCAGGGGCCTTTCAAGGGTGGAGGAATTCTTTATGGGGCGGGTAAGCAGCAAAGTCATACAGCTGGCTAAAGAAATGGCGGTTTGGGTTGTGGGGTAGATAATTGTTTGCCTCACTCCTAAAAATTACCCAAAAGTGGTTTGACCAAAAATGGGTAAAAATGTGGATAGAGGGGGATTTTAAAGCGCGAGGAGAACGGCCACAGTTGCTTACACTCTGAGTTTTTCACTCTTGAAAGCGTAGGCCGCGATTATGCCGATAAGAAAGGCGACGCCCAGATTGGTGGCCAGGGCTATGCCCAGCATCAACAGGGCAACGAACAAATCCTTGCGATCCCGGAGGTCCTGGATCATGAGGGCGAGCTGCAACCCGGCAAAGACCAGCAGGACCCCCAGCAGGGAGAAGGGCAGCAGTTTCAAAACGGCGACAATATTCTCGCCAAAGATCAGGGCAAGGAACACGAATATCCCGCCAATAATCACATTGGAACCAGCCGTTCGGGCACCGAAACGGTAGTGGGCCGCCAATCCCCCAGCCCCGTGACACATGGGGATTCCCCCAAAGAAAAAAGAAACAATGTCCGCCAACCCCTGACTGTTGGCCATACTCCTGTAGGTAGCTCGTTTTGCCCGCTCACCAAAATATTCGTGGGTTATGTCGGTGTTGGAGATGATGGCGTTGCCAATGGTCATTGGAATTTGGGGCAAGACCAGAATCGGAAGCACCCAGAGAAGATCGTCCACAGAGGGCCAGCCGTAAGGAATCGGTTTTGGCAAGTGGATACCCCAGTTGAAACCTGCTGCATTTATAGGCTTTCCGATAAAAATCCCGAGAATAATCCCTGAGACAACAAGAACCAGAGCGGCTGGGAGTTTTTTGTTGTCCAGGAGCAGGAGGGTCAAAAAAAGACCGGCTGTTCCCAGGATGATGCTCATGCTTACCGGACCGATGGCCTGAATAGCCAGGTTAGGGTCGGGTTCAATTATAAGCTTCAAGCCTTTGATCATGAGCACCACACCAACTCCCAGCTGCACACCTCGCACCGTGCTCTTCGGGGTATACTTGCCGATCAACTGAATTAGCCCGGTGATGCCCAAGAAAAGGATAAAGATGCCCATCCACAGGCTCGACGAAACTATCTGGGTTGGAGTCAGGCCAGCGGCAATAGCGTAGGCGCCGATCACTTTCATGGGCTGAACCGCCACAGGCACCCCGAAGTAGTGACCTGCCACAATGTAGAAAATCCCAATTAAGACAAACACATTGGTGGCGTGGAGTTTATTCAGGAGAATCATGCCAATGGCAAGGGGGAGAAGGGTGCCCAGGTCACCCAAGGAGCCGGCGACCTCCATGCGATCAAAACGGTATTTTGGCTGGTTCTCCTCTTTCATGTCCCTCCATATATACCCGAGCGGACAGCAATGTCTATTTGAATGTTGCCTATTCCCCATCCCACGTCCCAAAGACCAAATCTCAAGGTGTCAGGTGTCAGGTTTCAGGTGTCAGGGAGGAGAAACACAAAAGCTGAAATCTGAGTTCTGGATTCTGACTCCTGACTCCTTACCCTATGCCCCATGCTCTATGCCCTATGCCGTATCCCACATCGAGCGATTAGCTCTGATTTCGGATTTGAGGTTTTCCTGCCAGCGGCAGAGAAAACCACAATCAGGTTGACTTTAAAACCTGTTTGCTCTAGGTAAAAGAGAGGTCTTTCCATATATCGCAAGGTGGTTCTACATCACTATCTGAACAAAGATTAATCAAATCTAAAGCAAAAAAACCAAAGGAGTAAAGCAATGGGCTTAAGAAGAAACAAGATAACAGTGGTTGGTGCAGGCTTTGTGGGAGCAACTGCAGCCCACTGGGCCGCGGCCAAGGAATTGGGAGACGTGGTACTGGTGGATATCATTGAGGGAATGCCCCAGGGTAAAGGGCTGGACCTTATGGAAGCTAGTCCGGTTGAAGGCTTTGACGCCGAGGTAATTGGAACGAATGACTATGCGGACACGGCCAACTCCGATGTGGTGATAATCACTGCAGGTATTCCCCGCAAACCCGGGATGAGCCGTGATGACCTCCTCAACACCAATACCAATATTGTCAAGGCGGTGACCGAGCAGGTGGCCAAATATTCACCGGGGGCTTTTCTGATCATTGTCTCGAATCCCCTAGATGCTATGGTGTACGTTGCCCACAAGGTTAGCGGTTTTCCCACCAACAGAGTTATGGGAATGGCGGGGGTTTTGGATTCTGCCAGATTTCGGACTTTTATTGCCATGGAGCTGGGCGTTTCCGTCAAAGACATCCAGGCATTTGTTCTTGGCGGACACGGAGATACCATGGTGCCCCTGCCGCGATACACCACGGTTTCCGGTATTCCCATCCCGGATCTCATGGACCAGGAGCGCATCGATGCCTTAGTGGAAAGGACCCGCAAGGGGGGCGGTGAGATCGTCAGCCTTCTTAAGACGGGAAGCGCCTTCTATGCTCCCTCAGCCGCTTGTGTTCAGATGGCTGAATCCATTCTGAAGGATCAGAAGCGCATCCTTCCCTGTGCCGCTTACTGCGATAAAGAGTATGATGTGGGGGGTTATTTTGTAGGTGTTCCGGTGATGCTTGGAGTTGGAGGAGTGGAGAAGGTTATTGAGATCAGGCTCACAGCTGAAGAGAAGGCGGCCTTTGACAAGTCGGTGGAGGCGGTGAAAGAGTTGGTCGGGATTATTAAATTGTGAAAAAAAGTTCTTGCGTTTCACCTTTGATATGCTAATCTGACACTGTCATATCAGGGTGAAACATTCGTTTCCACAACACTGGTCAGAAAAACATGGCGCAATTCCCATCAACAGGGAGAGTTTAGTTATGGAGGCAATAGTACTAAGCAAAAGGGAAAAAAGGAAATTGGCTGGTGAGTTTCCCGATCTTTGCCTCACCTGCGGCACCTGTGCCGGCGGTTGTCCGGTCACCGGGGTGGACGGCATGGACATGCGCAAAGCCGTGCGCATGGCCCTGCTGGGTTTGGATCAGGAACTTATCGATTCACGCTTCCCCTGGATTTGCACTATATGCGGCCGCTGCGAGCATGGATGTCCCATGAACATCGACCTCAATAAGATGATGAGGTCGGCACGGACCCATCGCGAGCGGGACAAGGTGCCGGGTGTTCTTCACAAAGGGGTAGAGCAATGCCTGAAGTCGGGCAACAACGTGGGCATCCCCAAAGAAGACTACCTCTTTCTGCTTGAAGATCTCGGAGCTGAGTTGGCCGAGGAACTGCCTGGCTTCACGGTGCCTGTGGATAAAAAGGGCGCCAAAATCCTAGTGACCATAAATTCCAAGGAGCCCTTTGCCGAGCCCGAGGACATGTTTTTCTGGTGGAAGATATTCTACGCGGCCAATGAATCCTGGACCGTCACATCGGAGAACTGGGAAGGGGTCAATTGGGGTCTTTTCACCGGTGATGATGCCTCCATGAAAGAGCAGGTGCGGAGGATTGTGGAGCACTACAAAAACCTTGAATGTGAGTATCTCCTCTTGCCGGAGTGAGGCCACGCCTACTATGCGACCAGGTTTGGTCTGCAAAATTGGTTCGCCGATGAGGGTGTAAAGTTCATTTCCGTTCATGACCTCCTTAAAGAATACATTGAAACCGGACGGATCAAGCTGGATAAATCTAAACATCCCGAACTCACCACTTACCACGATCCATGCAACTACGCCCGTAAGAGTGAGCGTACTTTCGGCCACGGGTACTACGAGGAGCCGCGCTGGATTACCCAGCAGTGTGTGGATAATTATGTGGACATGTATCCCAACCGGGCCAACAACTACTGCTGTGGCGCCGGTGGTGGTGCCTGGGCTTCACCGTATTCAGAGGAGCGCATCTATTATGGTAGGGTCAAGGCCAAACAGATCAAAGACACAGGGGCCGAACTTCTCATTGCCCCCTGCCACAATTGCCGCGATCAGATCATGAAGAGTCTGCGCAAAGAGTACGACATGATGGATCTGGAGGTTAAATACCTCTGGGAACTAGTGGCAGATTCTTTAGTAATAGAAGGAGTAGAGAACAAGGAAGAGTAGCTGTCTTCTGAGAAGATCTGTCTATGACAAGCCCTCGGTCTTTGGAGACTGGGGGCTTTTTTTTGCAGCAAGCAGCGGGCAGCCGGCAGCAAGCAGCTATGGATAAAAGAACATCAGATAAAGCTTTTTCTGCCAGCTGTCTGCTGTCAGCTGCTTGCTAACTCCTGACTCCTGGATTCTCTCTTTAGTTTTCCGTTGACTTCAATGGAGTGTGCAATTAGGTTGATGAGGTGGGGGATTTCGGATTGCGGATTTGCGGATTTCGGATTTCGGATTGCGCCCGCCCGCCTCGCGGGCGGGGATTGCGGATTGATTTTTTGGGTTTCTGTTCAACTGATGTAGGCAAGGATCAATGGCAAAAAAGAAACAACTAAAAAAAGATAAAAAACGGCATGATCGGCTGGTGCTCAAGGCAGAAGAGGAGACGCAACTTCAGATGCTGGTGGATCGGGTGCTGGCCCTAGACCCAGAGGCGAATAGTTTCACCCAATTTGTGGAAAGCTTGAAGCCTTTAGTTGAGCAATCAGTTGCTTTTACAGTTGCCTTGGCCGAGGCTCTTGCTTCCACGGCCAATCCTGTGGCAGTCAAGGTAATACAGGCCCTCCAAGGGATTGAGGCGAAGAAGCCCGTAAGGAGGGCGCTAAAAACAGCTCTCTACCGTTTGGCCCGTCAGGGACTGGTCAAAGAGCAAGAGGAGGCAGAGGTTGAGCCTCGGGTTCTGGTGCCCCGGCCGGAGGATCGGCAGGCAGAGGCCTGGGCCAGTTGGCCGGAGAGTCAGGGCGAGCGCGGAATTATCCTCAAACTCCCAGATGCTGGCCGTGGTTACCTGATGGTAATTGGCGTACTCAACTCGGAAGGTGTCTTCCACGAATTCGAGGCAGTCCAGACCACTCGCAAAGGAGTTAGAGCCATCCTCGAGCGCATGACAGGAGGGGTTTCAGGAAGAATAATAGAGATCCCCCTAGAGCACTTCCGTTTCCTTTATGAAGAGACGGCGGACACTTACCAGCGGCAAAGCATGGAACTCCCTGCTGGCTACGATGTGATGCTCAAGCAGCTTGACTCTTTGGTGGAGAAACCTGCAGGTCCGCATATCTACAACCTTTTGAATGAAAAGGAAATCGGCGGAGATACCCTCCTCCTCCGTAGCTCGGACGGTCTACTTGAGGTGCAGCCATTTGTATCCTGGCGTCTACCTGAAGAATTGGTAAGTCCCTTTGCCGCTAAGATAAAGGAGCTCAGCCAGAGCCGGTTGGTAATCTCCCAGAGTGCGCAATTGGAGCGGATAGAGCAAATTTACCGTGAGGCTGCAACGGAAATCTTCACCGCAGAGAGAAGGCAGCGCTATGGTAGACTCCTGGAAGAGGCGGCTCTGCTCCTTTACCTGGAGAGCCGGGAGCAGGAGGCGAAACGAGCCTTTGCTGTTGCCCTTGACCTAGAGAAAGAGTTAGGTGTTTTCACTGAAAACAATTTTATCCTGGGGTTGGTGAAGCGCTCAATTTCGGCTAAAGTCGGCTCTCTGCTGGAAAATATAGAGGGTGAGAGGCAAAGAGAAAAAACTACCGAATCAGGGTTGATTATTCCTATATAAGAAGTTTGGAGCCTACTATATTCTGACTCCTGGCTCCTAACTCCTTTGTTTTCTCGCTCTGCGTTATTTTCTTAGTGCCCTTCGTGGTGAAATCCTTGGAGGTCCCACATGCTAAAAACCATTTCAGTGAAAACCTCAGCTCAAACCGAGATGGTGGATGTTACCGGCCAGGTGCAGAAAGAACTGAGCAAGTCAGGGGTGGAGGAGGGGCGGCTGACCCTATACGTACCCCACACCACAGCTGCCATTACCATAAATGAAGGGGCAGATCCTGCGGTCAAGGCTGACATCCTCATGGTGCTGAACCAGATGGTGCCCTGGAAGGCAAATTACCAGCACATGGAGGGCAACTCCCCAGCACATGTGAAAGCCAGTCTTATGGGCTCAGCCGAGACAGTGATCATTTCTGGCGGGCGTTTGGTCCTTGGTACCTGGCAAAGAATATTCTTCTGCGAATTTGACGGCCCAAGAAACCGCAAGCTACACCTGCAAATAGCCTCCTTGTAGCACCGGGCCCTAGCTAGAGTGTCTCTGGTGAGGGCTAACTTTTCCCTTGACAGTTTGGCAAAATTTCCCTAGAGTTCCCTATTTAGAAATAAGTTTCACAAAGTATGTTGAAAAATAGCCTCGCTCCACTCTCCTCACCTAATCCTCTACCGCTGAGGAAGCACTGCAATGCTTGGGAGAGTGGGAACGTTGTTTTCGGCTACCCTTCTTCCTCTCTTGGTTAGTAGACGCTATATGAGCCTACAAAAGCTCCTAGAGGAAAACAAGTCTGTTATCCTGAGTCGCTGGTTCGATTCCATTCTGGAAACCTATCCTGCTGATACGAAGCAGTTTTTGCGAACAAAGAAAAACCAGTTTGATAATCCGGTTGCCCACCGGATCACTAGTGGGATCGAAGGTATATTCAGCCAGATTCTCAATGATGCTGAGGAGAAAGACGTTTCGCCTTTCCTCGATAAAGTTATCAGAGTCAGGGCTGTTCAGGATTTCACCCCTTCTCAAGCCGTAGCTTTTGTCTTTGACTTGAAGAGGCTTGTAAGGGAGGAGTTGGGGGAAGATATCCGTGAGGGCCAACTCTCCGAAGAACTTTGGAGGTTCGAGGAGGACATAGATAAAATGGGCCTCCTGGCATTGGACATCTACATGAAATGCCGGGAAGAAATCTACGAACTCAGGGTAAACGAAGTCAAAAGAAGCGTTAGTAGGTTAATTGAGAGGGCAAACAAGATATGCGGGATCCCCGGAAAAGAGGGAGATCCCGAAGTGTGCAGCACTGATAACCTAACTTGAAGCGAGGTAACTGTAAATGGGTATCTGGGTTTCCTTCTTTGCGGTTATAGCACTCGTCTTGATCCCCTTGGTGGGGGCGCAGGGAGCCGGCCAGTATCTATTCGGGATCGCGATCCCTTACGCGGCTGTACTGATTTTCGTCATTGGGTTTATCTACCGGGTGGTTCAATGGGGTAAGACCCCAGTACCCTTTAAGATTCCCACCACCGGCGGACAGATGAAGAGTCTTCCCTGGATCAAATGGAGTCCCCTTGACAATCCTGCCACTACTGGCGGTGTCATTGGCAGAATGGCCCTCGAGGTGCTCGCCTTCCGCTCCCTTTTCAGGAACACGAGGGTGGAACTGAGGGAGGGACCCAAGGTCAGCTACGGCTCCAACAAGTGGCTGTGGGTGGCGGCACTGGCATTTCATTATGCCTTTCTCGTCGTCTTCATCAGACACTTCCGTCTTTTTATGGAGCCCGTGCCCGGTTTCGTCGGTCTCCTGGAGAGCGTCGATGGCTTTATGGAAGTGGGGTTGCCGCGGCTGATGATGAGCGGGGTAGTACTGTTGCTGGCCGCGCTCTATCTGTTTCTGCGAAGAGTTGCCGTGCCGCAGCTCCGCTACATTTCCCTTGCCGCCGACTACTTCCCTCTCTTTCTTATCGTCGCCTTGGCTGGTTCCGGCATCCTCATGCGCTATTTCATCAGGGTTGATATCACCAGCGTCAAGGAGTTGGTCACAGGTTTGGTGAGCTTCCGCCCCACTATCCCGGAGGGAATAGGAGCTATCTTTTTTGTCCACCTTTTTCTCCTGTCGGTGTTGATCGCTTACTTCCCCTTCAGCAAACTCATGCATGCAGGTGGAGTTTTCCTAAGCCCAACTAGGAACATGCCCAATGACAACCGGGCGAATCGACACATTAATCCCTGGAACTATCCAGTCAAAGTTCACACTTACGACCAGTACGAAGATGAATTCAGGGAGAAGATGAAAGAAGTTGGACTCCCAGTTGAAAAGGAGTAGAGATGGCAAAGGTTGCACCCCCAGAAGAACTCTCTCGAGTAGATTATACCCCCCCTAAAAAAGGTTGGATGGACACGCCTGCCGAAATAAGAGAAGGTAGGTGGTGCTATGGTTCGAAGCCCAAAGACCACGAGGTTGTGGGTCTCCCTAATCCGCGGTCTTGGTCGCCGGGCGACGAAGACTGGAAGCTTCCGGACAACTGGAAAGAGATATTTCTTGAAGGTATGAAGGAGCGGCTGGACAAGTTCCGCACTTTCCGGATCTTCATGGATATCTGTGTAAGGTGCGGCGCCTGTGCAGACAAGTGCCACTTCTTCATTGGCTCGGGTGACCCCAAGAACATGCCTGTGCTCAGGGCAGAGCTTCTCAGGTCAGTTTATCGCGGGGAATTCACCAACGCCGGCAAGATCCTGGGGAAACTTGCCGGTGGCAGAAAACTCACCTACGATGTCGTCAAGGAGCTATTCTACTATTTCTTCCAATGTACCGAGTGCCGCCGCTGTTCCCTATTCTGCCCCTACGGCATTGACACGGCTGAAATAACCATAATCGGTCGGGAGTTGTTGAACCTTTTGGGGTGCAACATCGACTGGATCATGGGTCCCGTTGCCAACTGTTATCGCACAGGCAACCACCTGGGCATTCAACCCCACGCCTACCACTCCATGCTGGAGTTTTTCTGTGAGGAGATCGAGGAGATAACAGGCATCTTGCCCGAGCCCAGTTTCAATAGGAAGGGAGCCGAGATCCTGTTCGTCACCCCGTCAGGTGATGTCTTCGCCGATCCGGGTACCTTCACTGCCATGGGCTACCTCATGCTCTTCCACTATCTCGAGGGTCTAGGCCTGGACATCACCTGGAGCACTTACGCCTCAGAGGGCGGAAACTTCGGTTTCTTCACCTCCCACGAGATGATGAAGAGGCTCAACTCCAAGATGTATGCAGAGGCCAAAAGGCTTGGGGTGAAGTATATCATCGGCGGGGAATGCGGCCACATGTGGAGGGTGTGCAACCAGTACATGGACACCATGAACGGCCCGGCTGACTTCCTTGAGGTGCCCAAATCTCCCATCACCGGCACTGTGTTTGAGAGCGCCAAATCCCATAAAATGGTTCACATTTGTGAATTTACCGCGGACTTGATCAAGCACGGCAAATTGAACCTGGACCCAAGCCGTAATGACCAATACAAGGTGACCTTCCATGACTCCTGCAATACTGCCAGGGGCATGGGGTTCTTCGAAGAGCCACGGTATATCCTAAACAACATCTGTAATGATTTCCATGAAATGCCAATAAATACCATCAGGGAGCAGACCTTTTGCTGCGGTAGTGGATCCGGCTTGAACACAGATGAAATCATGGATCTGAGGATGAGGGGGGCCTTACCCAGGGCAAATGCTCTGCAGTATGTCCACGACAAGCACGAGGTGAATTTGATGTCCTGCATCTGCGCCATTGATCGCGCAACCCTGCAAACCCTGGTTGACTATTGGATTCCCGAGGTGGAAATTAGTGGCATCCACGAGTTAATAGGCAATGCCCTCATTCTGGAGGGGGAGAAGAAGAGAACCATGAACCTCCGTGCCGAAGAATTCCCCTGGGTCGAAGAAGAGGAAGAAGAAGCTGAAGAGGAAGCTTTAGAAGTCAATTTAGAAGCAGTCGAAGAAACAGCCGAAGAATTAGCCGCAGAAGCAGCTGAAGAAGCAGCAGAGGAAGCTGCCGATGAGGCAGCGGAAGAAGAAGCGGAGGGTGAAAAATAATGTATAACAAAGGAAAAATCATCACCGGGCTCGTTATCTTTGTTGTCTTTTTCACCTCACCCTTCCTGTACGGTTTGGTGAAATCCGGCCCGCCGCCTGAGCGTGAGCTTTCGCCCAAGGCGAAGGAGGCGAAGCTGTGTGTGGAAGCCAAAGAGTTCATGGTGGAATCACATATGCAAATGCTCAACGATTGGCGGGACCAGGCTATTCGCAACGGTCAACGAGTCTACGTTGCCACAGACGGGAAAGAGTATGTGGTGAGCTTGCAAAACACCTGCATGGATTGCCACAACAACAAGAGCAAGTTTTGCGATCAATGCCATAACTATGCCGGAGTCAGCCCTTACTGCTGGGAATGCCATATTGAGCCGAAGGAGAACTAGTGATGGACAGGAGCAGAAGACGCTTCCTAAAGATACTCGGAATCTCCACCCTGGGTGTGGGAACGATTTCCTCGGTGGATCTGTTGGCCATGGTTGGTAAAGGCGAGCCTGTTTACAACCGGACCCCAGATGCCTTGGTAGGAAAGAGATGGGCCCTGGTGGTGGATGTGAATAAGCTTGATGAGGAGACCACCCAGAAGGCCATAGAGGCCTGTCACCGGGTCCACAACGTTCCTGACTATGGGGACGAGGAAGAGATCAAATGGATCTGGACCGACAAGTATGAACACGTCTTTCCGGGGCAGGAGCACGCCTACCTCGCCGCAGAAATTGAAGAAAAGCCTTTTCTGGTGCTCTGCAACCATTGCGCCAATCCCCCTTGCTGCAGGGTCTGCCCCACCCAGGCCACCTGGCAGCGGGCAGACGGGATTGTGATGATGGATCAGCACCGCTGCATTGGTTGCCGCTATTGCATGGCCGGATGTCCTTTCGGGGCTCGAAGTTTCAACTGGAAAGATCCCAAGACTACTTACTGGAAGGAGCATGAGCCGCCAAATCGCACATATCCGGTACGGAGCAAAGGGGTGGTGGAAAAGTGCAACCTCTGCGCTGAACGTCTGGCCGCGGGTCAAATTCCGGCGTGTGTCGAGGCAGTCAAGGACACAAAGGCAATAGTTTTTGGTGATTTGGAAGATCCCAACTCGGAAGTGCGGGAGTTGCTTCATGAGCACTTTACCATTCGGCGTAAACCAGAGCTTGGGACCAATCCCAACGTCTACTACATAGTGTGAGGTGGTTATGCTTGAGACTGCTCTGAAAGGAAGCAAGAAATACTGGGTGTTAGTATTGGTTTTGTTCGGTCTTCACGGGATAGGCGCCACCGCCTTTATTTACCAGCTCACAAAAGGCTTGACTGTAACCGGCATGAGCAGGGACGTTTCCTGGGGAATCTACATTGCCCAGTTCACCTTCCTGGTCGGCGTGGCAGCCTCGGCAGTCATGGTTGTCCTACCCTACTACCTGCATAACGTCAAGGAATATGCCAAGGTCACTATTTTGGGTGAGTTTCTTGCGGTGGCTTGCGTCTCCATGTGTTTGATGTTTATCCTGGTGGACCTGGGCAAGCCCATGCGGGCGTTGAATGTTATCCTGCATCCAACGCCCAATTCCGTTTTGTTCTGGGACATGGTTGTCTTGAACGGCTACCTATTTCTGAACATTGTTATTGGGTGGATAGTATTGAGTGCCGAGCGCAAGGAGGTGCCCCCGCCCAAGTGGATCAAGCCTGTCATCTACGTTTCAATACCCTGGGCTGTTAGCATCCACACGGTCACTGCTTTTCTCTATGCAGGCTTGCCGGGAAGGCATTTCTGGCTCACCGCCATTATGGCCGCCCGCTTTTTGGCTTCAGCCTTTGCCTCCGGACCTTCGCTTCTTATCCTGCTGTGTCTTATTGTCAGGAAGTTCACCAATTTCGATCCCGGCAAAAAGGCCATCCAAACACTATCCAAGACCGTGTTGTATGCCATGATCATCAGCATATTTTTCGTAATTCTGGAGCTCTTCACCGCCTTCTACAGCCAAATACCCGGGCACACGCACGCTTTTGTCTATCAGTTTGTAGGCTTGCACGGTCACGGTGCGCTGGTTCCCTGGACCTGGGCTTTTGCCATCCTGGCAGTGATCGCCACGCTCATGTTGCTCTGCCCGCCAATCCGAGAGAACGAGAAGACCCTGGCAATCGCCTGTGTGATGGTTTTCGTCTCCCTGTGGATCGAAAAAGGGGTTACCCTGGTCATTACCGGGTTCATCCCTAACCCCCTGGAGAAGATAACAGAATACGTACCCACCATTCCCGAACTAGCGATCACTGTTGGAGTGTGGGCTACCGGCTTCCTGGTTCTCACAATCCTTTACAAGGTCGCGGTTTCGGTCAAGGAAGAGTTGGGCACCTAGGTACTCAACTAACCGCAGAAACAAAAAGGCTCATGCTTTGAAGGGTGAGCCCTTTTTCATTGAAACCGCCTATCTTTTATGTCTCTCGCCCGCTCCCCTTCGACTTTGCTCAGGGTTCGCTAGAGCACACAGAGAACGCAGAGAGAAAAATACTTGTCAAAGTTTTGGGATCGCCCAGAGACTACCGCAAAGCGGGTAGCCCCGATGCTTACGCATCTGGGCAGTGGGCAGCTCTTGATGACCAGAATAAGCAAGCTTATTACTGTCCCTCAAGAACTCCCCACTCAGCCTCTAGGCGATCCCCCTTAAACGGACACCTGCACCTCTCAATTGATTTTATGATTAAGAGTTCCCAGAGTTTTATTGAGCCCTCTGAGTGATAGATTAACCCTATGATTTTTTCGAGCGGTTTTCTTCAGGGTGATGATTATTCTTGTGATCCAATCTGTTGACAAAGGCTTGTTCTTTTACTGCGGGCTCCAAATTCCTCAGTGGGCTCCCCCCAAAAAAACAGTGGCAGGATCGCTTTAAGCCCCTTGCGCAGCTGGGGCTGCCGAGGCGGATGCATCGGCAGATGTGGGGATCCATTGTGGGAGGGGAGAAGCTTGCTTAGGCGGGACCACAAGGGATCTCCGCTCAGCCTTAAGCGATCCCTATATAAGTCAACGCTACGTCCTTTTTTTGGTGAGCTTATACCTCTGAGTGCTCTGTGAGCTCTGTGAGAGATATATAAGCACTACCAGATATTTTTCTCCTCACTGACCAGTTCCCTCCCTTCCCCGGGATACACCTTCCTTTCTTCAGGAGGGGTGGGTTTGGTTACTTTGGGCCAACGATCCGGTTGCGGTTCAGGTCCTTCTCTGGTGACATGGGAAGGAGCGGAGTCCACCATCCGTGGGCTTTTTCTAATATCCACGGCCTCTACATTGAGGCTGAATTCTATGGGAATGCCGTTGGGGTCGAAAGAATATATGGAGTGAATAAAGCCGTGGTCTATTGGTTCTGAAACCCAGAACCCGGCAGCTGACAATTTGTCCTTGATTTCATAGAGATCGTTTTCTGATTCGACGCCAAAAGAGATGTGGTCAAAGACGACGGCTCCAGAAGTAGGATAGCCGTGGTCTTTCTCCGGCAAGGGCTTTACCCCAGGCCACTCAAAAAAGGCAAGAAGATCGTTGTCGGAGATGTGAAAAAAGTAATGTCTGTATCCGGGCTTGCCCAGACCAGCAACCAGTCTCATCCCCAATAGGTCTCTCCAGAACCTTATGGTTGCGTCCATATTGCCAGTTACCATAGCCAAATGATTGATGCCGTTGAATTTGATCATGACTATTCCTCATTCAAATTAATTGGATAGAGCTTATCCCCCTCCCCCTAGCCCCCTCCCGCCAGGGGAGGGGGGAAATTATTGGGATCACCTATGAATTCCCTCCCCCTTGTCGCAGATCCCGAGCTCGTCGCGGGGACGGGGGAGGGTTAGGGTGGGGGTGATCAGTGGTCCGTAGTCAGTTGTATCAAAACTAGGCAGAAATTGGGAGTGGGGGATTTCCAGCGGGCAGCAAGTAGATGATTTCGGATTGGATTGCGGATTTGAGAAGGCATAGGGCATGGAGCATGGGGCATGGAGTAAGAAGTCAGAGGTCGGAGGTCAGAAGTCGGCAGGCAGGGTTTCAGTTTTCAGGTCTATCATTTCTGACACCTGAAACCTGAAACCTTGAGACTTATTTCTTGTGCCTTGCGCCTTGAAATCCTTTTTTTGCAAAATTCTTCACAAAAGGTTGACAAAAGAAAACCTTCACGATATATTGACCGCCGGGTAAAAATATAACTGTTTTCTGTCCCTAACATCTTAATTTCACTATTGATTTACTCTAATTTTTGAGCCCACCTTTCAGTAAGGAGAATCCACTACATCAGGAGGTGACCAGTCCATGTGGCAAGTAACTGTAGATAAGGATAAGTGTACAGGCGACGAGGAATGTGTGGATATCTGCCCGATGGATGTCCTTGAAATGGTTGACGGCAAGGCCGAGCCGGTAAATATGGATGACTGTGAGGGATGTGAGAGCTGTGTGGAGGTGTGTGAAGCCGACGCGATCACAGTAGAAGAGGTCTAACGGGCAACGCCGTCAAGCAGCCTCTTAGAAGACCTCAGGAGTTGGAATCTCACACGAGAACTTCCAGCTTTCTTTACCAGCCTTGATTAGAGCCAATCATAATTTAACCCTTTATTTAAGCTCCTGTCTGGGACAATGGAGTTATGTGTATTTTCTAAAATCCAGCAGAGCTAAAATGACTCAGAGCAGAGATTGAATATAAAATATAATTTAAAGCGCCTAAGGAGGTAACCGGCACATGTGGGAAGTAACTGTGGACAAAGACAAATGCACTGGCGACGAGGAATGTGTGGAAGTATGCCCTGTGGATGTGTTTGAGATGGTTGACGGCAAGGCCGAGCCGGTGAATGCCGAGGAGTGTTTGGGTTGTGAAAGCTGTGTAGAGGTGTGCGAGTCAGAGGCCATTACGGTCGAAGAAGTGTAGTGATTGCTCGAAAAAACTCGCTGTGGTTTTACAAAAGCCGCAGATCTCCGACGGATTCCAGTCAATCCCTCCCTTAAACTTGTCAATAGTGGGTGGAGATGTTCTTATCTGTTAGGAGAACCTTAATCAATTACGGCAGGAGGTATTGAGCACATGTGGGAAGTAACTGTGGACAAAGACAAGTGCACTGGCGACGAGGAATGTGTAGAAGTATGCCCAACTGACGTGTACGAGATGGTTGATGGTAAGGCCGAGCCGGTGAATGCCGAGGAGTGTTTGGGTTGTGAAAGCTGTGTAGAGGTGTGCGAGTCAGAGGCCATCACGGTCGAAGAAGTCTAGCAATTTTAAAGAAAGGCATATCTGATTTTTCTTAAAGAGCTAAAGCCGGAGTTCCCAAGAAAAGGAGTTCCGGCTTTCTTTTCAAAGCTGTCAGCCGTCAGCTCTCATAAATTAGAAAAGTAGAAGATAGGAGTCAGTAGCCAGTAGAACTGAGCATAGGGCATAGGGCAGATTCAAAATCCTGCACTCTGTGCTCTATGCTCTATGCCCATACTTTCTAACTCAAGACTTCTAACTTCTCTATTTTTTCGCTATGCGCTTTGCTCTGGACTCAAGGAGGAATCAGGACATGTGGAAAGTAACGGTGGACAAGGAAAAGTGCACAGGTGATGGTGAATGCGCAGACGTATGTCCTGTGGATGTTTACCAACTGGTTGAAGGCAGGGCCGAACCTGTAAATGAAGATGACTGCCTAGGTTGCGAGAGTTGCATTGAGGTCTGTGATTTCGATGCAATTACAGTGGAGGAGGTCTAGAATTCTCCAAACACCCTACAGAAGGTGGACGGTGCTCCATCTCTTTTTAGTAAAGCCAGAAAATCCTAATATCTCAAATCCAAAATCCCAAACGGTGCATGGTCAAATGTTCAGATTTCTAGTGGCTTTAATCTATTCCGTTTCGGTCATTTGAGTTTGGGGTTTTGAATTTTTTTCTGATTTCGTGCTTAGGATTTAGAATTTTAGGCGGGAGAAATGCAGGTGTGTTTTGTCTAAGACAAGTGGGCGTAGGCTACTGGATGTACGCCGCAAAAAAATAAGCCGGAGGCCTTAAAGTGACTCCGGCTTTTTTGCCTTTGGCTGAAAGAAGTTAACGCAAAGCCTGAACGAGAGCAGTCAGCAACGTCTCTACCTTGCTCTTACTTCTCCTTCGACTTTGTATGGCACTTGATACAGGTGGTAGGGATCTTACCGTATTTTGCCTGGTCTTTCTTCTTCATCTCTTTATGGCACCCCTGGCAATTGTCGTGAAAGGCGATTTTCAGGTTGAGCTTTTGCTTGTCCGCGGAGAGTTTCTTTTCGCCCTTAATCGTAGGCTCATTATGACACTCCATGCATTTCTTAACCTGGTCGCCTTCTTTCCAGATGTTCTTGCCGTCCTTATAATCGTGATGGCACTGGTCGCACTTGATCTTGTATTCTTCTTGGTGCTTCTTGTGATGAAAGTTCACCGGGCCCTTGGTGTGCTCTGACCAGAGCTTGGCTTGTATGTCGATCACTTCGGGCGCCTTTTGCTCGGCCGCACCACTCAGGCCCAAAAGAGCCACACTGAACATCAACCCCACAACCGCTAGAACTGTAAGGAAACGTCTACCCATGGTAAAGTTCCACCCCCTTTCTCCTCATACTGACAGCAACTAAACTATTTAAGTTCCAACAAAGATTTAGCCCACTCAGTATGATTGGGCTAAATCTAGTATCCCACAAGTCAAACTCTATATCAGCATGTGAAAGTTTTGTCAAGCTGTATTCGCATGAGCGCAAGAGCATAGCGCAACGCGGCATAGGCTAAGAAATAGAGTCGAGACGGTAAGAGTCAGAGACAGCGGTAGCCGGATTTCCGAAAAAAGGATGCAATGCTCACCAGTCGCGTAATTCAGGCTAATCCCCGTCTCAAATGTCATTCATTGCAAAAGGAATTCCGACAAATGCACGAATCTGCGTAATGCCGCAAATATGCACATGCTATGCGCTATGCGCTTTGCCCTCTGCGGGGGCTCCTCTTCTTCCAAATCCAGGGGTTTTCGGCCAAAAACTTTGGCAATCCAAATACTTAACTCGTAGAGAAGCAAGAGAGGTCCGGCCATCATGATCTGGGTGACTACATCGGGGGGTGTCAATATGGCGGCAAGCACGAAGATAATAAGGATGGCGTATTTCTGCTTGCTTCTGAGCATTTCCGCTGTCACCAGACCAAGCCTTGCAAGGAAAAAAGCAAAGAGGGGTAATTCGAAAATGAAGCCGAAGGCGAAGAGTAGTTTGCTGGCGAACTTCAGATACTCGCGGATACTGGGCAAGGCCCTGATACTGTCGCTGGCAAAACCGATAAAGAACTTGAAACCAAATGGAAACACCACGAAGTAGCCAAAGAGAGCTCCGCCGAGGAAAAAAACCGTGGAGAATAGCACGATGGGTAAAAGGGCTCTCCGCTCCCGATTGTAAAGGCCCGGGGCCAAAAAGCGCCAGAACTGGTAAATGATTACCGGAGAGGCCAATCCGATACCAGTGAGCAGCGCCACTTTCAGGTAGGTGATAAAAGCCTCTGGAAGGGCAGTGAAAATCAACCCCTCTCCCGGCGGCATTACCTTGATTAGGGGCCGCATTAGAATTTCGAATATCTGCTTGGCGAAGAAATAGGAGATGACAAAACCGATTCCAACGGCTACAAAACAGATTATTAGTCGACGGCGCAGTTCTTCCAGGTGCTCGGTGAAGGGCATTTTGGAATCGGTTTCATTTGTCGCCATGGGGAGGCTTCTCCTCGGCTAGCTCAACATCTTCCTTGTTTGCTTGGTCGGAATCCCTGCTGGCGGTTTCATCCTCACCGGTATCCAGTTCTTCCCCCGGATCTGGAGGAATAGTTGCGTCGATCGCTGGGTCCTGAATTTCATCGAAGCTCTTCTTCAACTCGGAGAAGTCGGTATTCGTTTCCAGGCTTTCCTTGAGTTCGTTTGTGGCCTTCTTGAATTCGGCGATGCCTCGGCCCAGGGCTCGGGCCAACTCAGGCAATTTTTTGGGCCCCACGACAATGAGGGCTATGGCCAGAACGAGGAGAAGTTCTGGCATGCCAATTCCGAACATTTTTAATATTCTCCTGTGGCGAAAAAAGAAAATTAGTAATAAAATAGATTATTTGGAGACAAGGAATTGTAGTTGGTTTTCCAAAAACTGTCAACTATTTAAGTACCACAAGTCCTCATCGTAGGACCGGTTGATGGATGTGGGATGTGCGATATGGGATCAGCAATGAACTTATGCGGTGATCTCACATCTCAGATCTCACATCGACTGCGGATTTTCCCTCTATACTCTGATTTGAATACAATAACTTAATTCTCTAGGGAATTGACCTGCCAGGAGAAATTCGATGGACCTAAAAGTGAAATGGTGGCTGGAAAAAGATGGCGGGCTGGTGCTCGGCAAGGGGCGGTGCATGCTGCTCGAGGCTATAGACCGTGGGGGTTCACTCCGTGAAGCAGCGCGGATTTGCGGCATCTCATATCGTGCTGCCTGGGGAAAGCTTCGGGCCTCAGAAGATCGGTTAGGTGAGCCACTTGTGGAAACACAGCCCGGCAAACGGGGCATGAAAATAACTCCAAGGGCTCGTCAACTGATAAAGATTTTCCACTCCATCGACGAGAAGTTACAAAAGACCTCTGCTTCCATAGTGGAAAAAAGTCTCAGAGATTAGCGGTGTGCTAGACCCGGCAACTGAGGTCTTCTCAGATTCTAGATGGCGAACTTCACGGACGCTGGGGGCTCTCTGATGTTCTATGGAAAACTTGCTTGACAAAGAATATGCGGTAAGTATAATGACCACAAGTTCCAGAGGACATAACCATATAATTTCAGTAGGTTTTTTCGTTATACTAAATTGTTAAATATTTCACTTCTTTAATGACCAAGCAGTGATTCTTTGCCGGGCCTCGGTCGACGCAACGGCCAGCATTGTCCAGGGAGGCTTTTTTGCCTGGGAAAGAGACAACTCTGCTCCAGCCGTTTAGGGGACTCAGCAACCAAAGTTTATTATAGTCACCAGAGGAATAGGACTGCGAATAGTTCTTAACTGCCTGAAGACCTTGAAGAGTATGGTAAGAAGACGGACCGAGAAGTAGGTGCGTTTTTTGAATCTTCTCCCCTTATACCTAAAATACTAGAGCATCCTAAAACAGGTGTGTACAGCTCCGAGGCACATAGGGACACCCGAGCCAAAAGGCAGGGAAAAATCGATTTCGGAACCGTATATGTCCGAATCGATCTTGCCCACACAGACACAAGTTTGTGTATGCGGTTATAACTCCTAAACCCCAAGGCTCTTAACTGGAGGACGCGATGGAAAAAGAAAAGGACTTTTACCGAAGGCTGTCGGAAAGTGGGGTCTCACGGCGAGACTTCATGAAGTTTTGTACCGCCCTGACAGCGACTATGGGTCTCAGCGCCACCTGGGTGCCCAAGGTAGCTGAAGTCTTTGCCGCACCCAAGCAGAGACCGCCAGTCGTCTGGCTCCACTTTGCCGAGTGCACCGGGTGTTCTGAGGCTACCTTACGGACCATGTACCCGTGGATAGATACACTCGTTCTGGAGATTATATCCATGGAGTATCACGAAACGGTCATGGCCGCTGCCGGTCACCAGGCGGAAGATGTCTTGCGTGCCGCTGTCAAGAAGTACAATGGCAAATTCATTTGTGTGGTGGAGGGTGCCGTGGCAACCAAGTATAATGGAGCCTATGGCAAGATTGGCGGTCGCACCTTCCTGGAAATTGCTAACGACGTTTGCAAGAAGGCCGCTGCCACCATCGCTATTGGGGCCTGCGCCACTTACGGTGGTGTCCAAGCGGCTGCTCCCAACCCAGGTGGTTACAAGGGAGTTGGTGAGGCTATCGGCATCAAGACAGTCAACATCGCTGGCTGTCCACCTAATCCCATAAACTTTGTCGGTACCGTAGTAAACTACCTCCTTCTGGGTAAACTCCCGGAACTGGACAGCTTTGGCCGTCCTCTCTTTGCTTACGGAAAAACGGTTCATGATCAATGTCCAAGAAGGGGACACTTTGAAAATGGCGAGTTCGTCACAGAATTCGGCTCCGCAGAAGCCAAAATGGGTTACTGCTTGTACGAAATGGGATGCAAGGGTCCAGATACCTTCAATAATTGTCCCACTGCCAAGTTCAACGATGGCACCAGCTGGCCGGTTGAGGCGGGCCATCCTTGCATCGGGTGCAGCGAGCCGGATTTCTGGGACAAAATGAGCCCATTTTTCAAGAGTTCATAGAAATAACGTATGAATCGAATGCTGGATTCCAAAGACAGAGAGGAGATTACATATGGCTAGTAAAATCACGATCGATCCGATCACCAGAATAGAGGGCCACCTGCGGATCGAAGTGGAGGTGGCCGGCGGCAAGGTTGTCAACGCCTGGAGCTCTGGTCAGATGTTTCGGGGTATCGAGATCATTCTTCAAGGGCGTGATCCCCGGGATGCACCGCTCTTCACCCAGCGTTCCTGCGGGGTCTGAACTTACACCCATTACCTGTCCTCGGCGAGGGCAGTTGAAAGTGCTGTTGGCGTAAAGATCCCCGATAATGCTCGCATTATCAGAAATCTTCTTATGGGAGCCCAGTTTCAGCATGACCATATCGTCCATTTTTATCATCTCCATGCCCTGGACTGGGTTGATGTGGTCAATGCCCTAAAGGCAGACCCCAAGAAGACAGCAGCTTTATCAGACAATGTCAGCAATGCCCCGTGGGGTGGCGCACCTTACTTCAAACAGGTAGCGCAGAGGCTCCAGACCTTCGTAGATAGTGGTCAATTAGGTCCTTTCACCAATGGCTACTGGGGACATTCTGCCTACAAACTGCCGCCTGAAGCTAACCTGATGGCCGCTTCCCATTACATCGAAGCGCTTCGCCTTCAGGCCAAAGCAGCCAGGATGCACGCCATATTCGGCGCTAAAAATCCCCATCTCCAGAGCCTGGCAATAGGCGGGGTGACCTGCGTCAAGGATCTGACCCCCGACAGGATTGCAGAGTTCAAGTTCCTGTGGAGGGAGACCCAGGATTTCATTGAGAACGTTTACATCCCCGATCTCCTTGCGGTTGCCAGTTTTTATAAGGACTGGGGAGCCATTGGCGGGACCTCCAACTTCCATGCATGGGGCGAATTTCCCTTGAGCGATAAAGAGCCGGAAAGCCTCCTAATGCCCAGAGGGGTGATAATTAAGCGGAACCTCCAAGGGGTGCAAATGGCTCAGCAGCAACAGGTCACTGAGCATGTGGCCCGCTCCTGGTATGAAGGTAATAAGGATAGGCATCCATTCCAGGGAGAAACCAAGCCGCAGCATGGTGATTACAACCCAAAAGGCAAATACTCCTGGGTCAAAGCGCCTAGGTATGACGGCGAGCCATGCGAAGTGGGTCCCCTGGCTCGGGTTCTCGTGGCCTATGCCAAAGGAGACAAGGCCACTCAGACTGTGGTGAATAAGACTCTGGCGGACCTGGGTATCCCGGTCACCGCTTTATTCTCCACTCTCGGCAGGACGGCTGCCCGAGGCCTGGAGACTGTCATCATCGGCCAGGCAATGGAAGGTTGGATCAATGAACTGGTGGGTAATCTGAAGAATGGCAATGATAAGACCTATACCCCTTGGAAGATGAAAGACGGCATGGGATACGGCCTCAATGACGTTCCCAGGGGTAGTCTGGGTCACTGGGTCCAGATTGAAAAAGGGAAGATCAAGAACTACCAGTACGTGGTTCCCTCAACTTGGAATCTGGGACCCCGTGATGCTAAGGGGAAAATGGGTCCGGTGGAGGAGGCTTTGATTGGCACGCCTGTCGCCGATCCGAAACGGCCTCTGGAAGTACTGAGGACCGTCCATAGCTTCGATCCTTGTATTGCCTGCGGGGTGCATGTAATCGATCCCGACTCCAACCAGGTCTATAAAGTCAGGGTAACATAAGCAGGCCAGATTTACAGTTATACCCCCCAG
Organism: uncultured delta proteobacterium; assembly: GCA_963712115.1. Lineage (GTDB taxonomy): Bacteria > Desulfobacterota > Syntrophobacteria > BM002 > BM002 > BM002. Next base: position 28,133 of record CAVQGX010000001.1, read on the forward strand.
CTGCCAGGTTATGCAGCTGGGGGTTTTTTGTGATGGCATAGGGCATCGAGTCCATGTATTGCCTGTGGGGTGCATGTAATCGATCCGGACTCCAACCAGGTCTACAAGGTCAGGGTAACATAAGCAGGCCAGATTCACAGTTATACCCCCCAGCTGCCAGATTATGCAGCTGGGGATTTTTTTTGAAAGGCTCAAGGCACACGGCGCAAGGCACAAAGGAAGTGCAAGACTGGCGAGACGAGCAGAAAAGATGAGAGAGTCGGGAAAAGCAAGAAAGGCAAAAAAGTCAATCAGACGCTTTTAACGACTTTAACGGTTTCAACGATTTGAACGGCTTGAACGATTTGAGCCACGGACAACCGACCACAGACACAGCGCAATCTGCGAGCTGAATTGCATCTGTACAGGTAGAGAAAATTTGTTAAATTCGTTCAAATTGGTACACGGGATACTCATCACAACTTACTCTAATTAGTATCTATCCGGAAACCTCCTTTCCCCTCCCCTGGCGGGAGGGGATACAGGGGAGGGGGAGGAGATTATTGTATTTCGGGATGGACGCTAAATCAATTCTATTAGCCTATGACAAATTCAAAAGAGATAAGTTTATCCTTTACCGGAATACTTCTGAGTATTGTCCGGCGGCGCGTGCAGGTCTTGCTGGCCATTGCGTTAGTCACTCTTTTTTTTGGCTGGCAGGTGCCGAAGCTCCACATTAAGACCTCCATCTACGACCTTGTAATCGAGGACCTCCCCGAGACAGCCCGCTACAATGAATTCAAAGAAGTGTTCGGCTCCGACGAGATCATCCGCGTGGTGGTTAAGGCCGAAAACATTTTCGATCCGGCAACCTTTCGCAAGATTGAAGAACTGGTGTCCACCGCAACGGAGATGGAAGGGGTGAGGAGGGTCATTAGCCTCCCCGGAATTAAAAAGGACGTAGACCCAGGCGATACGTGGAGTCTGGATAGGTTTGCCGACATGGTGACTCCCGTTGCCATATTCAGGAAAAATCTCATTTCCGAGGATCACAAGGCTAGTGTTCTCACCCTTGTTCTGGAGGACCAGGCTGATAGGGACAAGGTGATCCAAAGGGTAAGAGAGATGATAGCCGGGGCGAGCAAAGACCTTTCTCTCTATCAGATCGGTATGCCCTTGGTTTCTGAGGCCTTGGCCAATTTTACTAAGAAGGATTTTTTCAGCCTTCCTCCAATCACCTTTCTGATCATTGCAGTCATTCTATTTTTTCTGTTCAGAAATCTTGGCTTGCCTGGCGTACTGCCATTCAGCTGTGTGGCGCTGGCACTAGTCTGGACATTCGGCCTCATGGCCTTGACCAAGACACCTCTTTCCATGCTCACCATGATAGTCCCGGTTTTTCTCATTGCGGTTGGCACAGCCTACTGCCTCCACATTGGTTCCGAGTATCTCACTTCAGCCCAAGAGACAGAGTCTCGAACCGAGGCGACAGTTTCCACTTTTTCCCTGGTGTCCTTTCCCACGGCCCTCGCCGTGCTTACCACAGCTATCGGCCTCGGATCTCTCTTGGTCAACCGAATTGTTGCAATCCGCGAGTTCGCCATCTTCTCCTGCTTTGGAATGTTCAGTCTCCTGGTCATCGTCCTGACTTTTTTCCCTGCGGCTCTGAGCATCTTTCCCTTGCCCAAGAAAAAGGGTGATGAGACGAATATCACGCCGCACTTCTTCGATCGTTTTCTGGACTGGGTAGTCAACCTGGACCTGCACAAGCAAAAAGTCACCCTGCCGATTCTAGGGGCTCTAGTGCTGTTTTGCATTATAGGGATTTTGCGCATTCGGGTGGAGACCAGCCCCGTAGAATATTTCAAGAGAGACACTGAGGTCAGCCGCCATTTCCATGACATATACCGGGATTTGTCTGGAAGTTTTCCGGTAAATGTGGTCATGGCAAGTGAGGAAGAGGACTATTTCGAGGACTCCGAGCATCTCGCAGAGATCGGGACTCTGCAGCAATTTCTGGAGACGCTTCCCTTTGTAGATAAGGCCGTATCTTTCGCCGAATACATGAAGCTGGTCAACTACGCCATGAACCAGTTCGATCCTGAATTCTACACTCTTCCCCGAAGAGGGCTTTGAAGTGAGGATGTTGATGAACAATTACAGGATCATGCTGGGCGATGACATGTATTCGCGCTTTATGAATCCTGAGTTAAACAAGGCAAACATTTTGCTTTTTACTCACCTATCAAGTTCGCGGGACTTTCTCAAAACCAGGGACGATATCCTTGCTCACGTGCAAGCGAATTTCTCCAAAGACCTGAAGTGGGATGTCACCGGCCTTGGCATGGTGATTTCGGCCAGCAGCCATCTCCTTACCAAAGGTCAGGTAAAGAGCCTGTCTATTACCGTGGTCCTGGTGTTCAGCATTATGTTCATGCTCTTTCTCTCGAGCAAGGTTGGTCTCATTGCCATCGTCCCCAATCTTTTTCCCATTGTCGTTGTCTTCGGGGTCATGGGATGGCTTGGTATAGAACTTTCAATGGTTACCAGTCTTATAGCTAGCATCGCCATTGGTCTGGCCGTAGACGACACCATCCACTATCTGGTCCGGTATAACCGGGAGTTCAAAAAGAGTCTGGACGACAAACTGGCTCTCAGGCAGACGATCAAGCAAGTTGGAAGACCTATAGTTTTTACCACTCTGACCATTGGGGTTGGTTTCTCCATCCTCACCTTGTCGAGCTTCAAACCCACGGCCATATTTGGCCTCTTGATGGTGATCACCATGTTTTCGGCGCTGGTGGGAGATCTGATTATCCTTCCTTCTCTTATGCTCCATGTGGAGCTGGTAACCCTGTGGGATCTCTTGCGGCTAAAGATCGGCAGGGACCCGCATCTGGGCATTCCGATTTTAGGTGGCCTTACCCGTACGCAGGCACACTATGTCTTAATGGCAGGGGCCCTGAGGGAATTCCGGGCTGAAGAGGTACTGTTTCGCAAAGGCGATCCCAGCGATTTCATGTACGCGGTGCTCTCCGGGGAGATGGATGTGGTGGACCCAGTTATGGTAGACGGTCAACCAGATGAATCCGGCACGGCTAGATTCATAACCCGTTTGAAAGCCGGCGACCTGTTGGGTGAGATGGGTTTTATTCGTTCCGTTCCCCGCTCCGCCACTGTCGTAGGAACGGAACCTGGGGAGCTTCTTCAAATCAACTGGCGCATGATTAAAAGGCTGCAATGGTTATACCCCCCAACTGCCCACAAGTTTTTCTATAATCTGATAACCATACTTTCCGATCGTCTTGAGAGATCCACCGACCGCCTCACCGAGATAAGCCGGATTGATTATCTTACCGGGTTAATAAACAAAAGAGGGTTTGTAGAGATACTAGGAGGTGAAGTTCACAGAGCAAAACGGTACGAGTCGAAACTTTCACTATGTTTAATGCGCATGGACTTCCATACAACCAACCCGGGATTGAACCACGACGACAACGATCGGATGCTCAAACTCCTGGCTGGAATTCTTTCAGAGGGTGTCCGCAGGAGTGACACCCTGGGCAGGGTAGATACCCACATGTTTGGCCTAATTATTCCCCATGCCTCGGCGTCAGAGGCTCAGCAGATCAGTGAGAGGTTGTGGGGGTCTCTGCAAGAAGAGGCCCGCCAAGATGGGGAAAACAGCGTCAGGGTTGCCCTTGGTCTAGTCGAGTTTCAAGCTGAAGCTGACGAAACAGAGACTGACTTTCTTGGCAGGGCCACTGAAGAGCTGTTGAAAGCCATGGAGGCCGATCAGGTTCGTGTGTTTCCGATACCGGAGGCTCAATAGGCCACTAGGCACTAGGGACTATGCACTAGGCACAGCGGCAAGACACGGGGACGGGGAGAAACGGCGAGATCGGGGATTAAAGATTTTCAAAATCCGCAATCCGAAATTCGCAATTTCCAAAGTGCCTAGTATTCAGGATTGTGGAAGCGGCTTTTAGCCGCGATTTGATGATCAGATCATGGAATCCAAACAAATAATGATCCTCGGTGTGGGAAACCTCCTCTTCACTGATGAAGGAGTGGGGATACGGGTGGCTGAAGCCCTGCAAGACCGCTACGAGTTTCCGCAGAACGTAAGAGTAGTGGACGGCGGGACCCTGGGGCTAAATCTCCTGGGAGTTATTTCTGAGGCTGATCACCTCATTGTGGTTGACGCAGTGCGGCAAGGCGGTGAGCCTGGCTCTCTTTACCGGTTGGCAGGAGAGGAAATTCCCAAGCGCATCCGGGCGAAGAACTCTCTGCACCAGGTGGAGTTTCTGGAAGCCCTGACCTGTTGTCAGGCCTTGGACAAGGTCCCGGAGACGGTGATAGTGGGAGTTGAACCCGAAGATATTACTACTATGAGCATAGAGCTCACCGCAACTGTAAGTGCCAGAGTAGACGACCTGGTGGAAGCGGTTCTCAAGGAATTAACCAATCTGGGGGGAAGTTACTGCAACAGAAAAGAAGGCGATAGTTGCGCTGATTCAGAATTTGTCAGAAGAATCTGATATCAATAAAAAACACTTCCCCTCCCCTGGTGGGAGGGGATAAAGCCTGCCCGCCATCGCGAGCCTGACTCGCTCAGGCGAGGCGGGCGAGGGGGAGGGGGATCACCCCCACCTTAATCCTCCCCCTCAAGGGGGAGGAGATAATAGGGAATTCAGGAGAGTGATTCATGTGCTTAGCGATACCGGCGAAGATTGTGAATATTGAAGATAACATGGGCACGGTGGACATGGCAGGGATTCAGAAAAAGGTGAGCCTGATCCTCCTGGAAGACGCCCAAGTAGGGGATTACGTCATCGTTCATGCCGGCTTTGGCATACACAAGATCGATGAACAAGCGGCCATGGAATCATTGCGAATCCTCAGAGAGGCGGCATTCTTGCTGGATGTTGAGGATCCAGCCGGACCAGACGAAGTAACCATTACGCGTTTTGGGAGCGAAGAGGCAGATTCGTAAACGAGGCATAGAGCATAGGGCATAGAGCAAGGAGTCAGGAGTCAGAATCCAGGAGGATTGCGTAAGGGTTGTGGGAATGCTGGGTCAAATGTAACCGAGAAGAGTAACCTGCAGTTGTCTCTTTTTCCCATTATTCCACTATTCCACTATTCCAATCTTCCATTTTGATGCAAATCTTTGCTCTTGACTTGTTTTTTTAATTGACGGTATCCTGCCTCTATATTTCAGTACTCTTAACTATTCAATTCTATAAATAAAAATCCCCCTCTACCCTGTTAAATCCCTGTTTCGCAGGGTCCGCCTTAAGGCGGAATTTAACAGGGCGAGTCCCCTGCACGACAACTATTTTCCCCTCCCCTGGCGGGAGGGGATTAAGGGGAGGGGGAAAAACAAGGATACCATGACTAGCAGACTTACTAACCTCGCAAAAACCTTGAGAAAAAGGTCCACTGATGTAGAATTGCTTTTATGGCAAAGGCTTAAAGCCAGACGGCTCGAAGGAATCAAATTCAGAAGGCAACAACCGATTGAAGATTTCATTGTGGATTTTGTCAGTTTTGAGAAGCGAATCATAATTGAGTTGGATGGTGGACAGCACGCGGATGATAGGAAAAGGGATCGCGAGAGGGATAGCCTTCTAAGAGAGGCTGGATTCAAGATACTGAGGTTTTGGAATAATGAGGTGTTAGAGAACTTGGAAGGTGTGTTGGAGAGGATAAGAGAAACATGTTTAAGTTGATCTTTCACCCTCCCCCTGGCCCCCTCCCGTCAAGGGAGGGGGGAGGAATTTAAAGTTTGTCGGAAAGGCTCTAGCTGGGATTTGGGAAAAAACATGACAGACAAAGAAAAGTCCAAAGAGCAGCTATTGGATGAGCTGGCGGCATTGCGCCATCGCATCGCTGAGTTGGAAAGAACGGAGAGGGAGCACAAGCAGTCGGAGGAGGCACTCCGGGAGAGTGAGGAACAGTATCGTACCATAGTGGAGGCTCAGATGGAGCTGGTCTGTCGCTTCTTACCAGATGGTACGTTGACTTTCGTCAATGAGGCTATATGCCAATTACTTGGACAGGAACGTGAAGAGATAATCGGACAAAACTTCTACGCATACGTGCACCCCGATGACCAGGAGAAAACCCGCAAGAAAATCAAAGCCCTGTCCAGAGAAAATCCCCTGGGAATTAATGAAGAGCGCGTGATTTTGCCGAATGGCGAAATGCGCTGGTGGCAATGGAGCAACCGGGCTTTGTTCGATGGCGAGGGCAAGTTCAGTGAGTTTCAGGCGGTTGGTCGAGACATTACCGAGCGGGTGGAAACGGAGCAGAGGCTGCGGGAGAGCGAGGAAAGACACCGTTTGCTTCTGGAATCCTCCCCTGATCCTATAGTGGTCTACGACATGGAAGGGAGAGCCACCTATGTTAATCCAGCCTTTGAGAGTACCTTTGGTTGGTCTTCCGATGAGCTTTTAGGTAAACGCATTGATTTTGTTCCTGAGGATAGTTGGCCGGAGACCAAAGCCGCTATTGACAGGATGAAAGGGGGAGAGAGAATTGTCTTCTTTGAAACCAGGCGACTAACTAAAGACGGAAGGGTCCTTGACATACAACTGAGTTCGTCTCTTTTCGAAGATCGAGAGGGCAACCCGGCAGGTAACATCGTCATCCTCCGGGACGTTACCTATCAAAAGCTGGCACAGGAAGTTATCAGGGAAAGTGAGGAGAAGTTTCGTGCCCTATTTGATCACATGCCCACCATGGCCTTTGTCATTGACAGGAATCACCGCCTCATTGCAGGCAACTCGGCATTTACTGAAAAGATGGGAGACCAGTTCAACAGAACTACTTTGGAATTGTCAGGTGTACCTCGGTCCAAAAAGGAATTCTGGTATGGAATTGAAAAACAAGTGATTGAGTCCGGCCACCCCACCTGGTACGCGGAGGTGGTGGAGTCCCGCAATCAAGGGCGGACTTTCATTGAATGCAGAAAGCAGCCGGTTAAGGATCAGGATGGCGACGTTTCCATGGTCGTTGGTATCGCCACGGACGTTACAGATCATGTCAAGGAGCAGATCGCCCTGGCAGAAGAGGTGAGAGAGCTTCGAGTTCAGATATCCAAGGAGGCAGGCCCAACCATTATCGGCAAGAGCAAGAAAATTTCCGAAGCTCTCGGGCGGGTAAAAGCAATTGCTGGGACTGATACCACGGTTCTCATCACGGGTGAGTCGGGTAGTGGTAAAGAGTTGGTGGCGGAAGCCATCCATAATCTGAGCAAGAGATCAAAGAAACCATTGATCAAGGTAAATTGTGCTGCCTTGCCTGAATCGATTATTGAGAGCGAGCTTTTCGGTCACACCAAGGGCGCTTTTACTGGTGCAGTCAGTAACAGGATCGGCCGCTTCGAGGCAGCAGATGGGGGTACAATCTTTCTCGATGAGATCGGTGATATCTCTCCCGGTGTGCAGGTAAGGCTACTGCGCGTTTTGGAAGAAAGAAAGGTTGAGAGGGTAGGGGATTACAGACCCATCAAAGTGGATGTGAGGATCGTTGCAGCTACCAATCAAAACCTCAGAAGCCTGGTGGAAAAGGGACGCTTTCGCGAAGATCTATTCTATCGCTTGAACGTCTTCAACATCCATATGCCGCCACTTAGGGAGAGGACAGAGGACATCCCTCTGCTGATAGCTCATTTTATCAAAAAATGCTCCAGGGAGATGGGGAAAGAAATTAGTTCAGTGAGCGATGAGGCCATGAGCTCTCTCCTCCAACACAATTGGAGAGGGAATGTACGAGAACTCATGAATATCATCGAGAGTGGTTGCGTTCTCTGCGCCGGCCAGACCATCCAAGCAGAGCATCTGCCGCCGATTCTGGAAACTTGGACCACGGGTATTGAGGCAACCAGCGACAAGGACATTCGAGAGGCTCTGCGCCTTACGAGAGGGAACAAAGCAAAGGCGGCAAGACTTCTAGGTATCCACCGGAGTACCCTCTATCGCAGAATGGAGCGCTACGGAATTGCGACAGAGTGACGCGCGACATAGGCGACATTTTGCGACACATCTTATTTAATACCAAAGTATTATCATCTTGCAATCCCAACACTTTTTTCTTAGGATTGCCTTGGTACGCACATTGCAATTGTCAACACCAATTATCCCCACCCTCCAGTCCTTTTTCTCACCCTGGGGGGGAAATGGCACCAAGGAAGTCTGAGGCATCTACTGGCGTCGGTGTTCTAATTATCCCAAAAACCCATACACTTCCTTGGGACCATGAGTGCTCAACCTCCTTTAGGCCATTCCACCACTGGGCAAAGCCTGGAACCCTCCACTGGCAAGGTAATCTACATTGTCGGCCCCAGGAGGCTGCAGAACGAAGCCATAGCCTCGTGTTTGCAGCGACAAACAGGCGATCCGTGCTTTGTCCATGAAGTTCTAGGTTCCGTCCCTCTGGATGAGGCAAGTGACAACAGCCGACAAGGACTGGTGCTCCTGGACTGTCAGGGAAAAGATGAGAAAAACGTCCTGGCAGAACTGAGGCCCTATCTCAGCCGAAAACAATCTGAAAACCACATAGTCCTTTTCAACGTGTCCCGCGACTCCGGCATTGAAAAAAGATGCATATCTGAAGGAGTACGGGGCTTTTTTTATGCCGAAGACCAACTGGAAATACTGGTAAAAGGTGTT
>CAVQGX010000002.1:0-45000 GCA_963712115.1 uncultured delta proteobacterium
CGAGAAGAGTAACCTGCAGTTGTCTCTTTTTCCCATTATTCCACTATTCCACTATTCCAATCTTCCATTTTGATGCAAATCTTTGCTCTTGACTTGTTTTTTTAATTGACGGTATCCTGCCTCTATATTTCAGTACTCTTAACTATTCAATTCTATAAATAAAAATCCCCCTCTACCCTGTTAAATCCCTGTTTCGCAGGGTCCGCCTTAAGGCGGAATTTAACAGGGCGAGTCCCCTGCACGACAACTATTTTCCCCTCCCCTGGCGGGAGGGGATTAAGGGGAGGGGGAAAAACAAGGATACCATGACTAGCAGACTTACTAACCTCGCAAAAACCTTGAGAAAAAGGTCCACTGATGTAGAATTGCTTTTATGGCAAAGGCTTAAAGCCAGACGGCTCGAAGGAATCAAATTCAGAAGGCAACAACCGATTGAAGATTTCATTGTGGATTTTGTCAGTTTTGAGAAGCGAATCATAATTGAGTTGGATGGTGGACAGCACGCGGATGATAGGAAAAGGGATCGCGAGAGGGATAGCCTTCTAAGAGAGGCTGGATTCAAGATACTGAGGTTTTGGAATAATGAGGTGTTAGAGAACTTGGAAGGTGTGTTGGAGAGGATAAGAGAAACATGTTTAAGTTGATCTTTCACCCTCCCCCTGGCCCCCTCCCGTCAAGGGAGGGGGGAGGAATTTAAAGTTTGTCGGAAAGGCTCTAGCTGGGATTTGGGAAAAAACATGACAGACAAAGAAAAGTCCAAAGAGCAGCTATTGGATGAGCTGGCGGCATTGCGCCATCGCATCGCTGAGTTGGAAAGAACGGAGAGGGAGCACAAGCAGTCGGAGGAGGCACTCCGGGAGACTGAGGTACAGTATCGTACCATAGTGGAGGCTCAGATGGAGCTGGTCTGCCGCTTCTTACCAGATGGTACGTTGACTTTCGTCAATGAGGCTATATGCCAATTACTTGGACAGGAACGTGAAGAGATAATCGGACAAAACTTCTACGCATACGTGCACCCCGATGACCAGGAGAAAACCCGCAAGAAAATCAAAGCCCTGAACAAAGAAAATCCCCTGGGAATTAATGAAGAGCGCGTGATTTTGCCGAATGGCGAAATGCGCTGGTGGCAATGGAGCAACCGGGCTTTGTTCGATGGCGAGGGTAAGTTGAGTGAGTTTCAGGCGGTTGGTCGAGACATTACCGAGCGGGTGGAAACGGAGCAGAGGCTGCGGGAGAGCGAGGAAAGACACCGTTTGCTTCTGGAATCCTCCCCTGATCCTATAGTGGTCTACGACATGGAAGGGAGAGCCACCTATGTTAATCCAGCCTTTGAGAGTACCTTTGGTTGGTCTTCCGAGGAGCTTTTAGGTAAACGCATTGATTTTGTTCCTGAGGATAGTTGGCCGGAGACCAAAGCCGCTATTGACAGGATGAAAGGGGGAGAGAGAATTGTCTTCTTTGAAACCAGGCGACTAACTAAAGACGGAAGGGTCCTTGACATACAACTGAGTTCGTCTCTTTTCGAAGATCGAGAGGGCAACCCGGCAGGTAACATTGTCATTCTCCGGGACGTTACCAATCAAAAGCTGGCACAGGAAGTTATCAGGGAAAGTGAGGAGAAGTTTCGTGCCCTATTTGATCACATGCCCACCATGGCCTTTGTCATTGACAGGAATCACCGACTCATTGCAGGCAACTCGGCATTTACTGAAAAGATGGGAGACCAGGTCAACAGAACTACTTTGGAATTGTCAGGTGTACCTCGGTCCAAAAAGGAATTCTGGTATGGAATTGAAAAACAAGTGATTGAGTCCGGCCACCCCACCTGGTACGCGGAGGTGGTGGAGTCCCGTAATCAAGGGCGGACTTTCATTGAATGCAGAAAGCAGCCGGTTAAGGATCAGGATGGCGACGTTTCCATGGTCGTTGGTATCGCCACGGACGTTACAGATCATGTCAAGGAGCAGATCGCCCTGGCAGAAGAGGTGAGAGAGCTTCGAGTTCAGATATCCAAGGAGGCAGGCCCAACCATTATCGGCAAGAGCAAGAAAATTTCCGAAGCTCTCGGGCGGGTAAAAGCAATTGCTGGGACTGATACCACGGTTCTCATCACGGGTGAGTCGGGTAGTGGTAAAGAGTTGGTGGCGGAAGCCATCCATAATCTGAGCAAGAGATCAAAGAAACCATTGATCAAGGTAAATTGTGCTGCCTTGCCTGAATCGATTATTGAGAGCGAGCTTTTCGGTCACACCAAGGGCGCTTTTACTGGTGCAGTCAGTAACAGGATCGGCCGCTTCGAGGCAGCAGATGGGGGTACAATCTTTCTCGATGAGATCGGTGATATCTCTCCCGGTGTGCAGGTAAGGCTACTGCGCGTTTTGGAAGAAAGAAAGGTTGAGAGGGTGGGGGATTACAGACCCATCAAAGTGGATGTGAGGATCGTTGCAGCTACCAATCAAAACCTCAGAAGCCTGGTGGAAAAGGGACGCTTTCGCGAAGATCTATTCTATCGCTTGAACGTCTTCAACATCCATATGCCGCCACTTAGGGAGAGGACAGAGGACATCCCTCTGCTGATAGCTCATTTTATCAAAAAATGCTCCAGGGAGATGGGGAAAGAAATTAGTTCAGTGAGCGATGAGGCCATGAGCTCTCTCCTCCAACACAACTGGAGAGGGAATGTACGAGAACTCATGAATATCATCGAGAGTGGTTGCGTTCTCTGCGCCGGCCAGACCATCCAAGCAGAGCATCTGCCGCCGATTCTGGAAACTTGGACCACGGGTATTGAGGCAACCAGCGACAAGGACATTCGAGAGGCTCTGCGCCTTACGAGAGGGAACAAAGCAAAGGCGGCAAGACTTCTAGGTATCCACCGGAGTACCCTCTATCGCAGAATGGAGCGCTACGGAATTGCGACAGAGTGACGCGCGACATAGGCGACATTTTGCGACACATCTTATTTAATACCAAAGTATTATCCTCTTGCAATCCCAACACTTTTTTCTTAGGATTGCCTTGGTACGCACATTGCAATTGTCAACACCAATTATCCCCGCCCTCCAGTCCTTTTTCTCACCCTGGGGGGGAAATGGCACCAAGGAAGTCTGAGGCATCTACTGGCGTCAGTGTTCTAATTATCCCAAAAACCCATACACTTCCTTGGGACCATGAGTGCTCAACCTCCTTTAGGCCATTCCAGCACTGGGCAAAGCCTGGAACCCTCCACTGGCAAGGTGATCTACATTGTCGGCCCCAGGAGGCTGCAGAACGAAGCCATAGCCTCGTGTTTGCAGCGACAAACAGGCGATCCGTGCTTTGTCCATGAAGTTCTAGGTTCCGTCCCTCTGGATGAGGCAAGTGACAACAGCCGACAAGGACTGGTGCTCCTGGACTGTCAGGGAAAAGATGAGAAAAACGTCCTGGCAGAACTGAGGCCCTATCTCAGCCGAAAACAATCTGAAAACCACATAGTCCTTTTCAACGTGTCCCGCGACTCCGGCATTGAAAAAAGATGCATATCTGAAGGAGTACGGGGCTTTTTTTATGCCGAAGACCAACTGGAAATACTGGTAAAAGGTGTTCTGGCTGTGCTCAACGGGGATTGGTGGCTTTCCAGAGAGGTCATGATCAAATGCATCCTCGAGGGGACAGATGAGGATAAATATGGAAGGCGGGGCAACGAGGTCCTCACCTCCAGGCAGATCGAGATACTGGCCCAGGTGGCAATAGGCGCTTCAAACGACGAGATCGCCGAGAGACTCAACATAAGTTCACATACGGTAAAAACGCACCTTTATAACATCTTCAAAAAGATCAAAGTTACCAATCGCCTCCAGGCCGCGCTTTGGGCCGCCAAGCACTTTAGCATGGAGCATGATGCTACAAATGCGCGCATGGGGCATGGAATAGAGTAAAATTCGAATTCGAATTTCGAAATTCGAAATTGTTTTGATTCTCTACCTCTTACAATAAATGACAGCGTAGCGTAATGACCTAATGACGGCGAAGCCTTATGACCTTAGTCGCCTTGAGCCTTGTGCCGTGCGCCCTGTGCCCCTCCGTTTCAAGCGGTCAGTGTCGCACAAAGGACAGAACATACGAAAAAAGTAGTAGCTAATTCAATTGCGGCCATACTTTCTTCGTATAGCTTCGTAATCACCAAAAATCTAAAAATACGAAAAAAATCATAATTTCTACCGATTGCGTTTCTTGACTGAATAAGTAAGATGGGGCAAGTGGCAATACTCATAAAAATTAATATATGGGATACCCTCTATTAAATTTCCTTTTCGACTCTAAATACAACCCTACAGTTCCAGAAGCTAAGCCGATTATTCCCACAGATTTAGTCGTCTATCGCAAGGCGCTGCCTAAGAAGTTGTAGCTCTTTTTTGTTTATTTGTTTTTCTGCCCACTTGAAATGAAATAAATTCTTAAGAATAACCAGGCTTCAGTTAAACAACTAAGTATATCGCTTAAGGCAATGACAGCGAATTGTGTTCATCCAAGGAACCCAAAAATCCCCTCCCCCTTGACGGGGGAGGGTTAGGGTGGGGGTGATCCCCCTCCCCTTAATCCCCTCCCGTCAGGGGAGGGGAAATGAGTTTTTGGATGAACACTGACTAAATAAGGTTTAATTGATGAAAGACCGGCGAAAGTACGAGAGGTTCCAATTAGAACTTCCTGCTAGGCTGGAGATGAACTCTTCACAAAGAACAGAGATATTCGAATTACGAACCAGGGATATATCCGCCGCCGGTGCTTTGTTGTTGGGTACTTCAGCGCAATTTGCTCGCAGGCACCCGGTGTAATTTGGAACTGATCGTCACCAGTGAAAGGATTAAGGAACTAACCGGAGTTCAAGGCTTAATAAAGGTTGAAGGAACAATAGTCCGCTCTACACCAGATGGGGTGGCAATCTGTTTCGACGGTGACTGCCAGATCCTGGGCCTAAAGGGATCGTAGAATTTGAACATAGGAGAGCTATCCGATAAAAGGGACTTTACTGAAAGTGAAATAGTTATTGCCAAGTCCCCCTTGTACCAGAGGGGAGAGGCTACCCGGTGAAGGGGCAACATAGATCCCTCCTCCTTGACGGGGAAGGTTATTATCCCCTCCCCTGTCCTAGGGGAGGCGGAAAGTTAGTTATCGGACAGCCTGGGGGGGATTTTAGGGGGGATTTAAATTACTACTCAGACTTCTATGCAACTAACAAACATACAGGGGGGGAAGTCATGAGGGGGCAACTTTTTAAGTTTCTAAGGCTCTTATTGTGTTTCAGTTTCGTCATAGCCTTGCTGTACCCCTGCGCTGCATCTGCTGAGAGGTGCGAGCAGTGGGTGGCAAAAGTGGTTTCAGTGCAGGGTACGGTAGAAGTAAAAAAGGTTGGCGAAGCTCTGTGGCAACCGGTGCAAATTAAACGACACCTACTGCCCGGGTGACGAGATTCGGGCAGGGGAAAATAGCCGGGCAAACCTTGCCCTGATCAACGAGGCAGTCCTCCGTCTCAATCAGAACACCAGCATGACCCTGGGTGAATTCAAGGAAGAAAAAACCTCCCTGGTAGATCTGTTCAAGGGGGCTGCTCACTTCTTCAGCCGCAAGCCCCGCTCCCTGGAGGTGAATACACCTTACGCCATCGCAGGGGTTCGAGGAACAGAGTTCTTCATTGAGGTCAAGGAAGATCAAACCTTCCTCTCCATATTCCAGGGAGAGGTCCTGGCTCAGAACAGGTTCGGAGAGCTCACCCTCACCAGTGGTCAGTCGGCAGTAGCCGAGAGAGGGAAAGCCCCTGAAATGCGGGTTGTGGTCCGCCCCCGGGATGCAGTCCAATGGGCTTTGTATTACCCACGGGTCATCTATGAGGGAGTTCCCGAAGATACCAGTGACCCGCGCTACCTTGCCTATCGCGCCCAGGAGCTCCTCGCTGTTGGCCGGGTTGACGAGGCCAATGCAAATATCGAGCGGGCCTTGAGGCTGGACCCGAATAACAGCGACGCCCTTTCACTTCAAGCGATCATCGCCGTGGTGCAGAATGAGAAGGAAAAGGCCCTCAGTACTGCCCAGAAGGCAGTCGACGCAAATCCGAATTCTGCCACTCCACAGATTGCCCTTTCCTATGCACAGCAGGCAAGCTTCAACCTGGAAGGAGCACGGGCAAGTCTCGAGAAGGCAGTGCAACTGGAGCCTGGAAATGCACTGGCCTGGGCGAGGCTGGCAGAGCTCCAGGCATCATTCGGCGAGCTGGATAAAGCCTCTGGAGACGGCTCAAAAAGCGGTGTCCCTCGATCCGAACCTCTCCAGGACACAGACTGTTTTGGGATTTGCTTACCTCAATCAGGTCAAGATAGGAGAGTCCAAGGCAGCCTTTGAAAAGGCGATCCAGCTCGATCAGGCTGACCCCCTGCCGAGGCTGGGTCTGGGTCTGGCAAAGATCCGCAAGGGTGATCTGGAGGATGGCAGGGCGGAGATCGAGATTGCCGCGAGCCTTGACCCCAACAACTCCCTGATCCGCAGCTATCTGGGCAAGGCTTACTATGAAGAGAAGCGCACCAAGCAGGATGGGCCCGAGTATCAAATCGCCAAGGAGCTCGATCCAAAGGACCCCACCCCATATTTCTACGACGCCATCCGCAAGCAGACCACCAACCGGCCGGTGGAGGCATTGCGTGATTACCAGAAAGCAATCGAGTTAAACGACAACCGGGCGGTGTACCGTTCCAAGCTAAATCTCGATTCAGACGAGGCTGCCAGACAGTCGGCCCTTGCCCGGGTTTACAGTGATCTGGGCTTCCAGGAGCTTGCCCTGGTGGAAGGGTGGAAATCGGTTAACACCGATCCAACCAACTATTCCGCCCACAGGTTTCTGGCCGATTCTTATTCTGCCCGGCCACGCCACGAGATAGCAAGGGTGAGTGAACTGCTCCAGTCCCAGCTCCTTCAGCCCACAAACATCACTCCCATCCAGCCCCGGTTGGCTGAAAGCAACCTGTTCCTCATCAGCGCTCAGGGCCCCGGCTCTCTCTCCTTTAATGAGTTCAATCCCATTTTCAACAGGAATGGCGCTGCAGCGCAGTTCAGTACCTTGGCAGGTGAACAATGACACAGTTGCAGGGGAATTTGTCCTCTCAGCCATCCAAAATAAACTTTCCTGGAGCTTAGGCGCGACGGCACTTTAGACAGATGGCTGGCGAGACAACGCTGACCAGGATGATAAAATCGCTAACGCCTTTATGCAATATGAACTCACCTACAAAACGAGCATTCAGGCTGAATACAGATACAGAGATGAGAAAAGAGGTGACACTCAGCTGAGGTTCTTCGAAGATGACTTCCGGCCGAACCTCACAGCAAGAAGACTTAACCAAAACAATCCGTCTTGGCTTCCGTCATAGCTTTTTCGCCAGGTTCTAATCTCATCGGTAATTTTTCGTATCAAGATGGAGACCGTAGTTCGATGGATCAACCTCTTCCTATTGTGGACATCGATCGTGAGATTGATGAGACTGCATATGGCAGCGAACTCCAGTACCTGTTCCGCTCGCAATACATAAATCTTGTCGCCGGCACAGGGTATTTCCATATAAAATCGGATGACGATGTTACAGTAAATGTTACTACTGGCTTGCCTCCCCCATTTCCTCCTGTCATAACACAAAAGCAGACCTTTGATAGAGATGTGGATCACACCAATGCTTATGTGTATTCTTACATCGATCTTCCGCTGAATGTGACACTGACTGTTGGTGGAAGTTACGACGACTTCAACAGTGATGGTGACGATAGCCCTGATGAAGACCAGTTCAATCCTAAATTCGGGTATCACCTGGAATCCTTTTTCATCCACTACACTTCGCGGTGCGGTGTTCAGGACTTTAAAGAGAACGCTGGTTACCGACCAGACCCTGGAGCCAACCCAGGTAGCCGGATTCAATCAGTTCTTTGATGATGCTAACGCAACAGACGCATGGCGCGCTGGTGGTGCTATCGATCAGAAATTCACTGAAAGCATATACGGAGGAGTAGAGTATACCTATAGGAATCTCAGTGTTCCCTTTAATGATGCGGCTGGAGATCTGCAAAACGAGAAATGGGTGGAAAAGATGTTCCGCGGCTACCTTTTCTGGACACCACATGAATGGGTAGCGCTCAGGGCGGAATATTTGTGGGAACGTTTTGAAAGGGATGAAGATCTTGCTGATGGCGCAAAAACCGTTGAAACTAGTTATGTTCCCTTGGGCATCAATTTTTTTCACCCCATAGGACTGAGTGCCTCGTTAACTGGGACCTATGTTGATCAGCAGGGCAGTTTTGAGCGAGCAACGGCTGTTGGCACCTTTGAAAACGGTGATGATGACTTCTTCTTGGTCGACGCTGCAATCAGGTATCGTTTTCCCAAGAGGTACGGTTTTTTCACGGTGGGAGTGTCAAATCTGACTGACGAAGATTTCGAGCATTTCGATACAGACAGGGATAACCCACGTATACAGCCAGACAGATTCTTCTTCGCCAGCATCACACTGGCGGTTCAATAAGGTTAACCGATCATAACGACAGGAGATACTGAAAAATTTCATGTATAAAGGAGGTGATATTAATCGCTTGTTCTTCTTGTAAACATTAAAAACGGTTCTTTGAGGAGGAGTGAAATGCAAAAGAACAGATATCTCTTATTATTTGTCTTGGCGGCTATCGTTACGCTGTTCGCCGTCACTGAGGTCATAGCACAGCCGACTTTTCCTACCGCAGCCAATGAATGTATGGTGATATATGGTACTAAAAACACGGACTGGTTTACGATCGGTCTTGACTATGGTCCGAATGGCGAATGGCCGGTTCAAACAACCTGTCGACTTGATGACGGTTCTACTCGCGAAGTATCAAAGTACGACTACGTGATTACTGGCGGGAAGTGGTCAGCAGCTGCATATTACCAAACAATTCCCGGTATGCGTCCAGGTAATGATCAATACGATATAGACCTTGATTGCAGTTTCAGTTCAGTTAACTACATTCCCCCCGGTGAAGGGACCGGCTCCGGTAAGGTTCCTTGTTTTGCAGATTATCTTGGGGAAAGGGCTTTGGTAGCTTATACGTCCGCGCCATCTGGCTCACCAAAGAAATTCGGGCATTCCTCACAATCCAGTGGCATCGGATGGACATCGCTCGCCATTGCAGTTGGGAGTAACGTGTTCTTCTGCAGACAATACGATGAGGATGGAATTCCCGTTGGATATGGGTTACCGGGGCCTGAAGTGGGAGCGACTCGCATTATTAAGACCACCGAAGAACTTAGGTGGGTTGGCCCCAAGTTGATAAGATTCGTAATAGACTATGAAAATTGTACTTATACGGCCTACGATACGGACAATCCAACAGTTCCACTTGAACAATTCCCCTTACAAGAACTCGAGATCGGTAAGGTGGGCGGAACAAAAGAAAAAATTAAAGAAAATTGGGGCCACGGAAAATGTGACCACTTTACACTTGCGGTCGGGGAGAATTCCTGCTTGCTTGATTGCTTAGGTGGTTGGTTCATCAATATATGTTGGTAGTGCGCAGAAGTTTTTATTGATTCAGGTTGTTTATCGTGGGGATTGGGCGGGGCACAATTTGTGCCCTGCCCTTTTTCGGTTTCACGTCTCAATATTAGTTGCATAGCGCAGCTTTCAACAGCTTCAGACCAGGGATCTTTACCCCTTTTAGTGGACACACCGAAAAGCTATCTGTATATGATAGCAAGGAGGTGTGTTCATGTCAGGAAAAAGACGTCGACGAACCTATGACAAAGCCTTCAAGTACGAAGCAGTGCGCTTAGTACTGGAAGAAGGCCGCAGTGCCGCCGAGGTGGAACGAAATCTGGGTACCGGAAGAGGGATTGTCTCCCGCTGGGTCCATGAGCTCACCGAAGATCCGGACCATGCTTTCCCAGGCAAAGGCCATCTTAAGCCCCCAGAGGAGGAAATCCGTACGCTTAAACGAGAACTTGAGCGTGTCAAAAGGGAGCGTGACATTTTAAAAAAAGCGGTGGCCATCTTCTCAACCGAGCCAGAGCGGTATTCGGGTTCATAGCAGAGCAGCGCTCTGAATACACAACTGAGGAGATGTGCCGCATATTATCAGTGTCTCGCAGCGGTTTTTACAGCTGGCTTAACCGCGCTCAGAGCAAAAGAGACAAGGACAACGACAAGCTGCTCTGCCACATTGCTCAGATCCATGGTGAATCTCATTGCACTTATGGCAGTCCCCGCATTACCGATGCCCTTCGTCAACGCGGGATTATATGCAACCACAAGCGGGTGGCACGGTTGATGCGCATCAAGGGCATCAGGTCAAAGATAAAGCGCAAATTCAAAGTGACCACCAATTCGGCCCATAGACGGCCTGTAGCGCCTAATCTGATTAAACACGGCTTTAGCGCCAGTGCACCGAATCGACTGTGGACTTCGGACATTACCTACATTCGGACCAAGCAAGGTTGGCTCTATTTAGCTGTTTTCCTGGATGTCTGGTCCCGGCGAATCGTCGGCTGGGCCATGAGTCGAAGCCAAACTGATCGACTAATCACTCAGGCATTCAGGCAAGCGCTAGGTAGCAGGCGTCCAAAAGCCGGACTCATTGTTCACTCAGATCGTGGCAGCCAATACTGCAGCCGTTCTTTCAAAGAGCTGTTAACCTCAAACCGTTACCTGCAATCTATGGCTTCTACAGGTAACAGCTATCAAAATGCAATAACTGAAAGTTTCTTTGCTAGCTTGAAAACCGAGCTGGTCTTTCATGAGATCTATCAGAGCCGCAACCAAGCTCGAAGGAGCATATTCAAGTACATAGAGATGTTCTACAACCGAAAAAGAATTCATTCTGCTCTGGGAGGAATCTCCCCTGAACAGTTCGAAAAATCGGAGACCTTAGCTTAACTCTGTGTCCACTTTTTGGGGTGAACATCCAGGTAACGCAGAGCGCAGTAAGAAAGGATCAAAGCGAATTATTCTTACTACGCGCTACGCGGATGAGTTAAGCGACTCTACCAACAGATCTTAATAGGCCAACCGCCTAGGACAATAATAATTCAGCCGGGACTTGAATGGGTATAGAGTATCGTCCCGACATGTTTAACCCCGGCTTCACTTTGATATATTTGTTGTAGTTCCGTTTGGGTTACTGGTGTAGCTGGATCGTTTTTTTCGTCCACTACTTCAACAACTACTCCGGTTGCTTTATTCACCTTCATTTTAATCTTTTTTGTGCCACCTTGTGTCATTGTACACCTCCCTAGAGTTTCAAAATTAAATGAGTGTTAGTGATAGCTTCTCCTTAGTAAGCTAATCCTGCAGGCACCCCCTTTCTTGGTGTTTTGCAATAAATTGATCCAGCTAGCTTGGCCTATGTCCCACCGATGCTGTAGTAGCGGAGCGAATGGCTCAGCTGGCAGCAGACAGCAGGCAGCGTTGACTTAGCATGGCACATCATTGGTCCGAAATCGGAAAACAGAGTAAATTTGTACTTAACGTGTGTATTGGGAAAGTGAGGATTTACAGAATCAGTGCCCTGAGTTTGAACGGTTCGCTGACGAGCATAATAGACTAATGATGTGATAAACGTCCATAAGATTTTTGCTTAGCGAGAGGGGCGAGATGGTGAGCAAATAGGGGACGTCCGTGAAATATTAACTTTCTTTTTCTTGAAAAGGTAAACCCTGGATTCCCCTTCGACTTCGCTCAGGGTGGTGAGCCTGTCGAACCACGGATATCCGCCTCCGACGGATTCCGGAATGACGCGTTCGGCGAAGTGTATGTAGAGGGAGGTAGGTTTTGAAGGTTTTTAGTTAAAGAGGGACCTTGTACTAAGGAATGATATCCCCCTTCAGCCAGGGGAGGGGAAGCGAGTTTCTGGACAGAGTCCTGACACCTAGTTGCGCCAATCTTCGAGCTGAAGTCCCCCTATTCGAGAGAACTCATCCGTGTTGTGCGTCACTAATATTAGATCATAGGTCTTCGCTATGGCTGCAATAAAGAGATCATTCGCGCCTATTCTCATGCCGATTCTTTCCAGATCAGCCCTGATAGTTGCATACTGATCGGCGCAACGCTCATCAAACGGCAAACTGACAAATGGCGCACAGAATTCCTTTACCAAAGCAAGATTCTTCGCAACCTGAACGCTTTTCCTTGCACCATACAATAGTTCAGCTATGACGATGGAGCAGAGATAAATCTCCGAAGGATCATGTTGCTCAAGCCGTTGTTTGGCTTTTGAGTTTCTATCCCTGAGAATTTCAATGCAAGGGCTAGTGTCGAGAAGGTACATCTAGAACTCCTCTTCAAGTGCCTCTGCTTCCTTTCGGATCAACTCCGGAAACTCGCCTTCCCATTTCCCACATACTCTCTCAAAATATCCTTCTGGCCATCCTTGTCCGACTTCGCGTCTTATTACTTCTGCAAGATAACGCGAAACGGTCAAGTTGCGTGCCTTTGCATTCTCTCGCACCTTGGCGGCGACGTCTTCAGGGACGTAAAGGTGAAGTTGAGGCATAGTAAACTCCTTAGTTATTTTGTATGTGTTATATGCACATATAGCAAATATATTAGTCAATGTCAAAGTAATTCGGCGAGTCAAGAGGTCGGGGGAGACGAGCGAGACTGGGCAAAGGTGACGCGGAGAGACGGAGAAACGGGGAGACGGAGATAGAGGTCGGAGATCAGAGGTCAGAAGTCAGATGACAGATATTTACCAGGCACTATGCACTAAGCACCAAGTCTCAAGGTGTCAGGTTTCAGGTGTCAGGAGGCATAGAGCATAGGGCATAGAGCATAGAGTTAAAAATCCTAAATTCGAAATTATCTACCTTCTGTCATCAGTCTTCTGATCTCTGACCTCTGACTGCTCAGTTCCTTGGTGCCTAGTGCTTAGTGCCTAGTGATCAGCTGCCAGCTGTCAGCTGCAATCTGCCTGCTGAAACTCCATGCCCTATGCTCTTCAGTAGGCATCTCCTCGGGGAAGGATTGCGTAGACGTGAATGATCTTTTGATCTTTCTCCGGAGTGAAGAGAACTCTCCAATCACCAACTCTGAGACGATAATCCCCTCGGAGTTTTCCTATCAACGGTCTCACGTTGGGGTGCATCAAAGGATTTTCGGATTTTTCCAATTCGAGCAGACTTGTCTTGATTCTTTTCCTAGTTTTTTTATCCAGCTTCAAATAAGATTTTTCAGCCGTAGGCTTTACTTCAATCTTCCAACTCATAGAGAGACTTCCCTTTCACTCCCTCGGCTACTTCCGCTTTTCCTCTTTCGATGATTTCCACCCATTCTGGGCGGGAAAGAAGGTCCAGGGTCTCTTTGTGCCGTGCGATATATTCGTCTATCAGTTCAGTGATAATATCCTTCATTTCCCTTTTCTCGAGGCTGGCAATGACTTTAAGAATGTCTCTCTTCTCTTCTGGAATACGAACGGTAGCAGTTGCCACAATATCACCCCCTTTTCTGTTAGCCCGGATAATTCATGAATCGGCTGCTCCGACCGCGGATATGGCCGTCCTCTCGGGCGTCCTCGGGTGTCGAACCCTGCGACGTACCGTTCAGGTACGCCTCGGATCCAATCCCGCGGTACCGCGGGACGGTTGCCCGGTGGCACGCCCATCTTCACGGTCGCGCGACGCAGATTCGGGAATCATCCGAGGTAGTAGCATAAGCCACTAGGCGCCTAGTGTCAATTGGTGAAATCGTTAAAACTCGTAATTTTAGGTTTCAGGTGTCAGGTGTCAGTGGGCATAGAGCATAGGGCATAGAGCATAGAGTTAAAAATCCTAAATTCGAAATTCGAATTTCGAAATTCGCAATCATCTGTCCTCTGACCTCCGACCTCTGACTTCTGACCTCTGACTTCTTACTCCATGCCCCATGCTTACCTTATTTATTGTCATTACCTCACTATGTCCCTACAATGAATGACTATGAATAGTCTACGCGGGATTTGGGTGCTTTCCTTTTACGGTGTGAGTACCGCACTGCTTAGTTTGGTCTCCCTGCTGATTAGCATCTGGTCCGAAAGGGAGGCTCGGGATTTGGCCCGAGTCTGGGCCAAGGCGAACTTGTGGGTGGCGGGGATCAAAGTAAAGGTTGAGGGCGAGGAGAACCTGCCTGCCAGAGCCTCGGCAGGGGACGACGAACGGGGTTTCATGATTGCGGCAAATCACACATCGGCAGCGGACATCTTTGCTATTATGGCCGGCCTGCCACTCGATCTCTGTTGGGTTGCCAGGGCGTCTCTTCTTGGAAAGCCCTTCATGGGCTGGCATCTGAAGAGGCTTCATATCCCCCTGGCACGGGGGAGTGTAGGTAGCGCCAAAAGGTTCATTAGAAAGGGGAGATCAAAGCTGGATTCAGGTGCTGCGGTAGTGGTTTTCCCTGAAGGCACTTGGAGAGAAGATCCTGGGCCGATGCTTCCTTTTAAAAAAGGTTCTTTCCTTCTTGCCCGTTCTTCAGAAAGGCCAATCGTACCATTAGCGATCACTTGGCTCGCAAGAACTCCTGCCACCTGAAACATTGATCCCAAAAAAGGGAACAATTACTCTACGAATCGGCCCTCCAATCGATCCAAAACAGTTCTCCAGATTTGAACACTTGGCGGATGAGACCTATCGGGCGATTACGATTCTCTTGGAAGAGTAAAAACGGTGGTGCGGGCCTCATGGGAAGGACCGGGAGACGTTTCACTGTCATTTGCCTTCGGCGTCATTTGGTCATTACGCTGCGCTGTCATTTGTTGTAATAGGTAGGAGTCAGAATCCAGAATTCAGTTTGTTAATTTCGAAATTCGAAATTCCTAAGCATCTCGAAATCTGGTTCTTACTCCGATGCTCTATGCTCTATGCCCCATGCTGTGTCGTAACTAATTGATTTATCTTTTTAAAAAATATTGAACAGTCTCTAATTATAGAGAAAGGTAAAGCTATGTCGGACAAAGGCAATGATCTTCAGAATGAGGATCAAAAAGAAAAAGTCGATGTGTTGAGCACAGCGTCGGGCTTACCCGGTTTAGCCGGGTACTTTGAGACCTTCCTCCGGCGTTTTCGAAACTTAAGTTTTTCACTTTGCCTATCACCCATAGTAGTGCTCGGAGGCTTATGCATTGGGGTATCTCTGGTACCTGGCATTTACCTATATCGCTTCGTAGACGGTTGGACTCAAGCATGGCCTCAGTTTCTCCACATCGTAGCTCTCGGTTGTGGCTTGGCCTTTGCTTTCCTTGCCTATGGTGTCACGATTATATTCCTGGTGCCTTTGGTAAACTTCCTGATGCCATTCAAGATCAAACCATGGCGAGGAAGCTGGTTTTCAATTCAAACCATCCCGTGGTACATCCACAACGCTCTTACCTATATAGTTAGATATACATTTCTGGACTTTGTCACCCCAACACCACTTGAACGTTCTGTTTTACCGCCTGATGGGAATGAAGATTGGCAAAGGGGTAATCATAAACACCAGCAACATTTCCGATCCCTGCCTCATTACCCTGGAAGACTATGTGACCATTGGCGGCTCGGCCACTCTCTTTGCCCACTACGGGCAAAAGGGTTATCTAATCATTAGCCCGGTTCACATAAAGAAGGGAGCCACCATCGGTCTTAAAGCCAGTATTATGGGGGATGTAGTGATCGGTGAGAATGCCAGTGTCAAGGCTCATTCTGTGGTGATGCCAAAGTCGCGAATTGAGGACAATGAAACGGTGTAGAGAGCATGGAGCATAGGGCATGGGGCATAGAGTGAGGAGCCAGCCCTTCGACAAGACCTGTCGGCCAGGAGTTCGACTGAGGCTCACTCGAAGTCCTCAGGTCGAGTCGCTCAGGGCAGGTAGTGAGAGTCCAGAATCCAGGAGCAAAGCCATCAAAATTGACCTCATCTGAGCTACCGCCCCTTTGAACCGCAGAATGTCGAACAAGGAATTTCGAATATCGAAGTGATCACTTCATCATTCTGCGGTTTCTTGTTCTGCTGTTCGATATTCAGTACTTTGAACCATATGCCATCTGTCGTCTGCCCCCTGACCTCCGATCTCTGACCTCCGATCTCTGACCTCTGACCTCTGACTTCTTACTCCATGCCCTTTGCCTTGAGCCTTGTGCCCTGAGCCTTACGCCTCCTAGCTCCTGTCTCCTAACTCCTTACTCCTTCGTCGTCATCGTGAAAACGCCGTCCCAATCTGTTGGTGGGGGAGCTTCCTGATAGATTTGACAGCGTTCTGCCATGATCCGGGAAGGCCCATCTTCGGGAAGGAAAGCCAAGGATCTTTTGAAAAGATCCAGCGCCTCTTGCCATACCTGTTGCCGGTAAGCCTCGAGCCCGGCGGTAAAGTAATTCAAAGACTCCTCCATTTCCCTGGGCAAGGAGTCCCCGGAGTTGCCCAAGAAGTTCGTAAATTCGCACGGGCTGCTTCCTGCCCTTTACCCTCACCTGGTCTACTTCTCGCATGAGAAATGAGTCTTCTACGAGCCGGGCGGTATTCTCTCCAATCAAGATTTCCGTGCCATAAGTCTTGTTGAGTCCCTCCAGCCGGGAGCCGAGGTTCACCTGGTCCCCCAGGGCTCCATAGGCAAAGCGATATCGAGATCCGAGATTGCCCACCAGCATGGGGCCAGAATTGACTCCAGTTCTGGCTCTCAAGGGAGGGCGGCCCATGGTGGCCCATTCGGAACGGAGGGCGCGGAGTCTGTCGCGCATGGCCAGTGCGGCAGAACAGGCCCTTTGGGCATGGTCGGCCTGTTCGAGGGGGGCGCCAAAGATGGCCATGAGCTCATCGCCCACGTACTCCTTGAGCGTGCCCTGATAGGTGAAAATCTCCTCGGTCATTTTTTCAAAGTATTCACTCAGCATATTAATCATATCATGAGGGGAGAAGCGCTCCGAATAGCCGGTAAACCCTGCCAGGTCGCTAAAAAGTACAGTGAGGACCTTTTCCTCTCCCCCCAGTTTCAGCCGCTCTGGCTCTTTGAGCATCTCTTCGATCACTATGGGGGCCACGTAGTGCTTGAAAGCCCCTTTGATCTTTTTGCGCTCTCGCTCCTCTGTCATGTAGTGATACACAGTAAGAGCTGTATAAGTAATGGCGATAGCCAACAAGGGATAGACAATATTGAGCCAGACATTCGAACTCACAAAAAGCCATTGGGCGATGAAAATGTGCAAAAAGAACAGCCCGGTGGCAAGGAAGACTCCTTTGAGAGCACTCATCCGGGGGAGGGCGATCCCGGTAATAGCGCCCAGCAAGATGATGGCTATGAGGTCGTAGATCCTCGACCACTTGGGTTTGGTCAGGAAGTTTTGGGTCAAGATGTTGTCGATTACCGTGGCATGAATCTCAATGCCGGGATAGAGAGGGTTAAAGGGAGTGGCCCTGAGGTCATGGGTCCCCATGGCAGTAGCCCCAACCAGGACAATCTTGTCTTTGAAGGTACCTTCACTGACCTTGCCGTGGAGAATATCGCTGATGGAAATATGGGGAAAAGTCTTGGGTGGGCCGAGGTAGTTTATGAGGAGTTGACCGCTTTCGTCGGTTGGGATGAAGCCCTTACCAATTTGTATTCCTTCCACCCCATAGCGAGCAACCCTAACCATGAGTTGTGGTCTATCAAGATAGTTGTAAACGCAAGATAAGGCCAAAGGAGGGAAGATGTCTTCGCCGCACTGGATTATGAGTGGCATCCATCTAACTACACCGTCCGGGTCAGCCGCAACACTGAAGAAACCCGAGGCATCGGTTGATTTGCTAAAGATTTCGAGATTGCTCTCAGGGGCATAAGCTTTAATAAATGGCAGAGGTTGCATGTCAGGATCTTCATAGATGATGAAGGGGTATTTAGAAGAGCTGATGCGCTGGAGTTGTCGGTTTATTTCCCCCTGCTCAATCCGGTAATCAAGGTCGGCCTCGCGCATGTGGAAGAAATAGCCGAGAACTACCGTGGCGGAGGAATTTCTAATAGCCTCTGCAAGGGCCAGATCATTGTCGGCATTTTTTCTGCTCTCAATTATGAAGTCGGCCAATTTGTTGTTTTTGATATCCAGATTATTTACTTGCTTGCCAAACTTATCGATAAACCCTAGCTCTGAGTTCTCATCCGGCTCCAGAAAACCTATATCGAAACCGATCACCTTGGCCCCGTCTCTGGAGAGGATGCCCACCAGGGTAGCCAGTTTAGATCTGGGCCAGGGCCAGCGCCCTTCCGTATCGAGGCTCTTTTCATCTATGAGCGCCATAACGACCGCGTCCGCAGGTTGTATCTGGCCCCGTGAGAGGAAGCGGAGATCGTAGGTTTTCAACTCGATCAGGTCGAGGATGGGGGTACCCATTAGAAAGAAAATCACCACCAGGAGGATGGTACAGATTGTGAGGGAGGCGGGATTTACCGAGAAGAAGGATTTAAGGGAAAACCTCATCGGTTATGTTCCATTGTGGAGGGAAGTAGCATTTAGCTTTGTAGCGTGCTGCGAAAAGGAGGCAAGCCCGGATGTTTCATGAATTGGTGTCACGAGACCACGAAGATGGGCGTGCCACCGGGCAACCGGAGGGTGTTGGTCCCGAGGCGTACCTGAATGGTACGTCGCAGGGGCCGACACCCGAGGACGCACGGAAGGACGGCCATATCTGTGGTCGTAGTAAGCGATTCATGGAACATCCGGGCTAAACTTTGTCCACCGTAGTAACTTTGAGTTCGGCCCCTATCTGTTTGACTTCACGATTGAACTCTTCTATCAGTTTATTTAAAACCAGTTGTTGTTCATCCTCATAGAACAAGAATAGATTCATCATCTTCCGCCGTTTATCCGTCTGCGGTCGCCTCTCCACCCCCAACTTGTCAGCGATGGGTTGAAGGTCACGGATGATTTCCCACACGGATTTGAATCGAGCCGACGGATCTTTCTGGGTAGCACGCTTGATGAAATAATTTAGTTCGTAAGGCAAATCGGGAACCAGGGCTCGGGGGTCCGGGACATCCTCTTTGAGATGCAATTCCAACAGTTTCGCAGGATCTTCCTCCAGGTACGGCCTTTGGCCAGTGAGCATCTCATAAGCCATAATACCAAACGAATAGATATCAGTCCGTTCGTCCACAGTTTCGCCTTCAATTTGTTCCGGAGACATATAATAGATGGTTCCCGGCATGGAACAATCTATGGTTCCCGGTGGGCAGGACAGGCCAAAGTCAACAATCTTTGTTCGACCATCTAATTGGATGAAGATGTTAGCCGGCTTGATGTCCTGATGAACTATACCCTGATCATGGGCATAACTTAAGCCGGTACAGACCTGAAGGAGAATGTCCAATGCCTTGGGTACCGTGAGCTTTGGCATTCTATACAAAATATAATCGAGGGGTAACCCTTCGAGGTATTCCATGATGATGAAAATTGTCCTGAAAAGCTCTTCGATATCATACACTCTCACAATGTTATCGTGATTTAGCAAGGCAACGGTCTTGGCTTCGTTGTGAAATTTCTCAGCAAAATCTTTATTCATAGCCATGTCATGCTTTAACATCTTGATGGCCACCGGCATATTCAAGCTTTTGTGCACGCCTTTGTAAACAATACTCCAACCACCACGGCCTATGATCTCACTTATGAGGTATTTTCCAACGGTTTTATTTGCCGTAACTTTTTCGGTTGAGAACCGACGAGTCACAAGTTCCGTTAGAAAGTCCAGCAGATCTGGGTAATCAGTGCAGAGTGAATCAAACTGTTCTCTGGTCAAACTCCAGAGAACCATGTCAGTTTCGGCATCAACGTTTGCGGTTCTAGGTTCACCTGTCAAAAGGGCAATCTCTCCTACTATATCGCCGCTGCGAAGACGGGAAATTGCGTGTTTGGTTCCATTTTTCTCTACATTGACCACACATGAGCCTTCCTGAATTATGTAGAAGGTATGCCCTTCATCTCCTTGGGCAATGAATCTTTCTCCGGTCTTCACGTGGATTGGAGTCATACGATCCAAAAGAGGACATTTCGCCTCCAAAGGAATGGCATCAAAGAGAGGTGAAGCTATAAGGAATTCCAAGTCACCCGGGTACATCCTTCTTTTTCCTGGATCTACCTCAGGTCTCGTCCGCTCTGCAGAGAGAGCAACTTCCAGAAACTCCACCCCCAAGAGGTAGAAGCCGGATTTAATCGGGGACGGTTCTGTCCACACAACTCTGCCGTGGACTGCTTGCCAATCTTTCCCCTCGGGAGTTCTGGTCCAGAAGTCGACTTCAGTATTAATCTCCAATCTCTGAAGAGATTCGAGAAGAAATCCCCCCTCACTTACATTGAGGAGGTAAACCAGCAAAGTGTCTTTGCCTTCTTCCGATAACTGTTCACGTTGTTGTTCGGTGTAATGTGGATGAACGATGCCGACCTCTGGTGTGGGCAAAGTCTGTCTGCGATGCCGTCTGCGCTCTTTTCCTATGTTCATGATGTCCTCTCGCGACACCAATTCATCAAACATCCGGGCTAAGGAGGACTGAGATAATACTCTATTAAAGCCGATTTTGGCACAAAATGGTAAAAAATGTCAAAAATTTCTATTAATAAATGTTCTTTGACCAATTCCAACATCTTGTGGTAATCTCACCATAGTTATTGTTGGCATGCTGATTTCGTGCCAACGTCTGCTGATTTAGCCCGGATATTCCATGAATCACTTGCCGGAACATGATTACTTTCGCTCAATAGTTTCAGAGTCCATCTCATGCCAGATCGGGTAGTACGGTTAGCCACTAATTAAGTAGTCTGTGCAACTAAGATGGGGAGTCAAACTATGCTGAATCTGCAAAAACTCACGATTGATCTTTGTGTCGAGGAACTAGGCAGGGCATACGAGCGAACCTACAGTCATATGGAGGAGCATCTCGGAAACATCATCATGTGGTCAGGGCGACTCGCCCTCGAGAACATTGCCAATTCAGATGCTCTCTACCACAACGTAGAGCATACAGTGATGGTGACCTTGGCAGGCCAGTCGATTATAGAAGGAAGGCACTTGCTGGAGGGAGGGGTTGCTCCCAGAGACTGGATGAATTTCGTCATAGCACTTCTGTGTCACGATATTGGTTATGTGAGGGGAATATGCACGGGTGATAAGAACGGCACAATCGCCACGGGTATAGGCGATGAAACGGTAGAGATTCCCCCGGGGGCAAGCGATGCGGCGCTCTCGCCATATCATGTCGACCGGAGCAAACTCTTCGTGCGTGAACGGTTCGGCAGAGGGCTACTAATGGGGATGGTATCGGAAATAGACGCAGAGTTAATTGCTTCATATATAGAAATGACCCGCTTTCCTGTGCCCGACGACGATTGGTACAAGAACACCGAGGGATATCCGGGTCTGGTGCGAGCGGCGGACTTTGTCGGCCAACTCGGGGATCCAAACCGGCCTCGCAAATCCCCGGCGCTGTTCTTCGAGTTTGAAGAAATCGGAGCCAACGAGAATCTCGGCTACCAGAGGCCCGGAGACCTGCACGACAACTATGCAAAATTTTACTGGGATGTGGTGAGCCCCTATATCCAGGAGGCTCTACGTTATCTTCGTGTAACTCAGGAGGGCAAACAGTGGATAGCCAATTTGTATGCCAATGTTTTCGGCTCTGAACATGGATGTCAGATCTACAGGACTTGCAGCTAGCCTGCATTATTTGCGAATCTTCAGGGTTTCGCGAATAATGCAGGCTAGAGAAGAGGCCATATCAGAAAAACCATAAATTAAGACTGGTTAACAATTCAGTCTTTGAATGCCTTGAATCTGTGACCTACCTGGATCCCCGCCTACGCGGGGATGACGGGCGATTGCATACTGTCGCCATTCCCGCGAAAGCGGGAATCTAGGGCATAAACAGACTTCTACTAAGAATTTCTTGGGGTACTTGCCAAAAAATAATGTTGTAGATATTTAATTTATCTGCTTAAAAAATATTGAACAGTCGCAGGTTTTGAGGCTAGGCGAGGATAGTCTGTCTATCATGGCTGAAGGAAATCACGACGATACCCCGAAGAAAGTTCCCAGACCGCTCAAGAGGCTGATCGAAGCCCATCAGTCCCTGGCGGACATGGAGTCTCTTGATGCATTATTGCCCGTGCTTCTGGACCTGGCCAGGAATGTAACCAACGCGGAAGCCGCGTCTATTATGCTCTACGATGAGAAACGAGAGGTTTTGCAATTCGCTGCGGCAAAGGACGAGGTTTTGGGCGAGAAAGCGAGGGAAGTCCTCAAAAAGGCAGTGGAACTCAGAAAGGGTGAAGGCATTGCCGGGTGGGTCGCCCAAAACAAACAGGCCATTAACATCGCAGATGCGCAAAAGGACCACAGGTTTTCCGGGAAAGCCGATGTAAAGACAGGCTTCATCACCCGCAACCTTCTCTGCGCTCCCTTGCTCTATGGCGATGACCTTATAGGGGTGATCAATGTGCTGAACTCAAAGGAAAAGCCATGCTTTGACGGCTTTGATGAATCTCTTTTGGAGTGTTTTGCGGACCTGGCCGGCACGGCCATAACCAGATCGAGATTTCTTGAACTACGTCTTCAACAGGAGAGGATGGAGGTTCAACTGGAGGCAGCAGCCAAGATACAGGCCCTTTTCTGGCCGAAACTACCGGATTTGGGCGTGGGGAGCAATGTTTGGGCGATGTCAACGCCAGCAACTTTTGTTGGAGGAGACCTTTACGATGTCATTCGGATGGATGATGAAAGTTGGCTGATATATGTGGCAGATGTCTCCGATAAGGGTCTACCTGCTGCTCTGATCATGGCGGCATTGTCAACAAAGATAAGGAGTGAGGCATTGTCGCGCCATGAGGTAGACAAACTCCTCGAGAACGTAAATAACGGTATATATGAGTTGACTGAAGAGGAAGGTTTCTTTGCCACCATAGTTCTAGGTAGATATTGGCCCAGCGACGGCAGAATGCAGTTTACCCTGGGAGGTCACTTGCCACCCCTGTGGGTGGTTGAAGGTAAATTGAGAGATGTGCCCGAAATAAAAGGGATGTCATTAGGGGTCAAACCAGATTCTGAGTATGAGAAAAAGGAGATTATTCTTTCTCCCGGAGAATCGATCCTCTTTCTGACCGACGGGGTCACTGAGGCAGAGAACGAGAGGGGTGAGTTGTTTGGTAGTGATCGTTTATTGAGCCATATCAAATCGGCAAGCGGGCCTCCCTATGGTGGCGGGTTATTGGATGAGGTCAATCTTTGGCGAGGCACGGCCGAGGCAAACGACGACTTGACCATGCTTGAAATATGGCGTGAACCGAGGTGATAGGGAGATGAAACAGCGGGCAGCAGACAGCTGACAGCAGGCAGCCATTTCGACTAGGCACTAGGCACTATGCAGTAGGCACAGGGGGACGAAACGGGGAAACGGAGAGACGGGCGAGACGTTTCATCGTTCATTTGCCTTCGGCGTCATTTGGTCATTACGCTGCGCTGTCATTTGTTGTAAGAGGTAGAAGCCAGAATTCAGCTAGCATAGGGCATAGAGTAAGAGGTCAGAAGTCGGAGGTCAGAGGTCAGACGACAGAGGGCAGAAGGTCGGAGGAAGGAAGTTTATGGATTTTTGTTGATAAATAGTGCATATAATTTACTTCAGTAGAATTAGCTCTTGACAGTTGGATTCTAAGGGGCCCGGGAGAACGTGAACTAATGAAAACTGCTGCGGTAACCCATGTGGGACTAGTTAAAGAGCAAAATCAAGATCGATTCTTAATCAAAGAGTTTTCAGGCGACTCCGTTCTTATCGCCGTGGCTGATGGTGCCGGTGGAACGCCGGCCGGCCAAGAAGCCTCTAGAGTGGTTATCGAGAGAATAAATGATTTCCAGCCGGATTCACAAACTCCTGAGGCCAGTCTTGTCAGATTGATGCAAGAGGCTGATCAGAAGATATGCGGGGTAGTGGAAAAGGAACCTGATTTGAAGGGCATGGGCAGTACATTGACCGCTGCCTTTGTAAGAGGAGAAGCCGTATTCTGGGCACATGTGGGAGACAGCAGGCTCTACCTATTCCGAGGCGACGAGCTCACTCAAATAACCGAGGATGACACTATGGCAGGCTTTCTCCTGACAGAGGGGGAGATTACCAGGGAGGAGGCAAGGGTTCATCCAGGGAGAAACTTTCTTTTTGACTTCATTGGCAGTGGTGAATTTGAAGAGGAAACAGGATCTTTTACCTTACGCAAGGGTGATCTTCTCCTCCTCACCACGGACGGGCTGCACGATAGAGTGCCGGAAGAAAACTTGGTGTCCATTCTTCGTTCAAATGGTGAGCTCGACAAAAAGCTCCACGCCCTCATCTCAACTGCTCTAGGAATGAGCGGAAAAGATGATCTAACAGTGGTGGGAGTGGAGGTCTGAAGACACTAGGCACTAGGCAGTAAGCACTAAGCACTATAACTCGGAACTGGGAATGGGGATTGCGGATTTGAGAAGGCATAGGGCATAGAGCATGGGGCATAGAGTCCAAGTTCCAAGCTTTAATGTTCCAAAGTTTCAAGTATGAAAATGCGCCTTAAATTGGTCAATGAAACTTTGAACCTTGAACTTGTTTCGAACTTTGATACTCAGATCGGGCGGCTAGTTGCCGCGCTCTGATTTCCGAGCTTAAGTCGCGGGGCTGCTAGCTAAACATTGCCTCCAACCTCAAGCGAAGCGCTCCTCTTACTTGCAACAGCTTTACTTCATGCCTGACGCTAACCAGGTTGAACGAAATAGCCGAATCGTGTTACTATGCCTCGGCCTTTAGACACCAAACTGGCCAAACTAAAGATAAGAGGAAATATGTTCAGCTTAGGTGTTCCTGAACTCCTGGTAATTTTAGTCATCGTTCTCCTAATATTCGGTGCCAAGCGCTTGCCTGAAATCGGCAAAGCCTTTGGTAAGAGCGTAAGAGAACTGAAAGACGCCACCGGCGGCAATAAGGACGAAATTTCCAGCTGGATAAAAGACGATAAACAAAAATCCTCACCTGGATCAGACAGCAGTGAGAGCAAAAAGGACTTTATTCAGGAGAAGGTAGAAGATATCCCCGGAGTCAAAGAAGCCAAGGAAATAAAAGAGACCGCCAATAAGATAAAGGCGGCCAGTAAATTTTTCCTCAAGAAGTAGCAGGAATTCCCGCTTCGACGTCCCACCCCATTCCGCAATCCTAATCCGAAATTATCAAAGTGCCTAGTGCATAGTCCCTAGTGTCTAGTTGAGGCCGCTGCCCGCTGCTTCCTGTCTGCTGGCTCCTGGATACTGTCTCCTGTCTCCTGTCTACTGATTGAAATGTGAATAAACCTTGAAAGTTTTAGCCCGAATATTTCGCGAATTGCCTGCTGCGACCACGGATATGATTGTCCTTCCGGGCGTCCTCGGGTATCGGACCCTGCAACGTACTGTTCAAGTACGTCTCGGATCCAATCCCCAGCGGTTGCCCGGTGGCCCGCCCGCCTCGCCTGAGCGAGCAGGCTCGCGATGGCGGGCAGGCACAGCCATCTCCATGGTCTCGCGACAGCAATTCGTGAAATATCCGGGCTTGAAGATAATATTTGATAAAATTTGGCCTTCATGCTATTTATCAGCCGATTTAGGCTTTACGGTTCAATCAAATATGAAGGGAGTTTAGCCCGTGATTCTTGATCCCATACTGGGCTGGTTTTCCAGTGACCTGGCCATTGATCTCGGTACGGCCAATACTTTGGTTTACGTTAAAGGCAGGGGCATTGTACTGAGCGAGCCCTCCGTCGTGGCGGTGCGCAAAGACGGCCGGGGCACCAACAAGGTTCTAGCAGTGGGTAAAGAGGCCAAGATGATGCTGGGCCGCACTCCCGGTAACATCGTTGCCATTCGGCCCATGAAAGATGGAGTCATAGCCGACTTTGAGATAACCGAGACCATGCTTCGGCATTTTATTAGAAAAGTGCATAACCGCCGCTCCCTGATCCGGCCCCGGATCATCGTGTGTGTGCCGTCGGGAATTACTCAAGTTGAGAAGCGGGCGGTGAGGGAGTCGGCAGAATCAGCCGGCGCGCGGGAGGTCTTTCTCATTGAAGAGCCTATGGCCGCAGCCATAGGTGCAGGGCTACCCATCACTGAGCCGACCAGCAACATGGTGCTTGATATTGGCGGTGGCACCACCGAGGTGGCAGTGATCTCTCTGGCCGGTATTGTTTACAGCAAGTCGGTGCGGGTGGGGGGTGACAAAATGGATGAAGCCATCCTCCAACACATCAAGCGCAAGTACAACCTGCTCATAGGCGAGCGGACAGCGGAACTCATCAAGACCACCATCGGCAATGCCTTCGCCGGGGATAAGGTCGAAAGGATGCAGATTAAAGGTCGTGACCTTGTCTCGGGAATACCAAAGATTATAGAGATTGACTCTGATGAGGTGCGGGAGGCCATAAGCGAACAGATCGAGACTATTGTGGAGACAGTAAAGATTGCCCTTGAACAGACCCCGCCTGAACTCGCCGCCGATATTGTGGACCGGGGCATTGTCCTCACCGGCGGTGGAGCGCTTCTACAAAATCTTGACAAACTTCTTCGTGAAGAAACCGGACTGCCGATTACCATAACCGAGGATCCCTTATCCACGGTGGTACTGGGATCCGGAAAGGCACTTGATAATCTTGATATTCTCAGGGAGGTCATGATATAGCCTAGCTAGCACGAAGCAAGACAGGAGTGTGCGTGGAGACAGTGCAAGACTCCGCGTCGAGAAACCAAGGTGCCGGTGACCAGTCAAGCACGGAAATTCATTATTCCCATCCTTATTTTTCTTCTCGCTCTTAGCCTCATTTCCGCCAATCTCCATAGCCGTGAGAACATGAGCTTTTTTGAATCGCTGGTGGTGGGAATCACTTCACCAGTGCAGAAGGCGGTTTGGGGGATCATTGGGGGAGTTGGCAGTCTTTGGCGAGGCTATTTCTATCTAGTGGGGCTAGAGCAGGAAAACCAGGATTTAAAGAGAGAACTGCAAGAATTAAAGCTCCAAATGAACCGTTATCGTGAGGCTGATCTCGCTAATGAACGGTTGCGAGCCCTACTAAACTTTAAGAAATCCATTGCTACGCCTTTGCTGCCCGCACAGCTGGTGGCCTTTGACCCTTCAGGCTGGTTTCAGACAATTCTGATTGACAAAGGCAGAAATGATGGGGTGGTGCAGGATATGGCAGTGGTAAGTTCCGAGGGGCTGGTGGGAAGAGTGATTGGGGTGGGCAATCACCATTCCAAGGTGCTGTTGATCCTGGATGGCAACAGTGCGGTGGACGCCTACATCCAACGCTCAAGGGCTCGTGGTGTGTTAGTGGGTTTGGGACTGGAACTCTGCCTTCTCAAATATGTGCAGAGAAATGAAGACGTTCAGGTGGGCGACCAGGTAATATCTTCGGGAATGGGCGGAGTATTTCCAAAGGGGCTTCTAGTGGGTACAGTCCAGGAGGTGGTGCGCGGCAGCTCCGGCCTCTTTCAGAGGGTGGAAGTGGAGCCCGCCGTGAACTTTAG
This sequence comes from uncultured delta proteobacterium, assembly GCA_963712115.1. Taxonomy (GTDB): domain Bacteria; phylum Desulfobacterota; class Syntrophobacteria; order BM002; family BM002; genus BM002. The sequence goes on from CAVQGX010000002.1 coordinate 27,520, forward strand.
CAGGCTGGAGGAAGTGCTGGTAGTCATAAAGACCCCGCCCGAAAAGCCTGCCATGTCAGGCTCACAGAAACGACTGGAGTAATGCGTACCTTCATACTATATCTGCTATTGGCCCTTGGGGCCTTCCTTTGCCAGACAGTTCTCTACCCGGCATTCCTCATGCCGGAACTACGGATAGATTTATTCCTTGTACTGCTGCTCCATTTCAGTTTCTTTTACGAAAGATCCAAGGCCCTGATACTGGCACTTTTTCTCGGCTTGATCATGGATGTAGGCTTGCCCCTGCGGGGCTGCTTCTATCCGCTGATCTATCTTAGCATTGCCTTGTTGGCATCGATGCTCCGGCAGAACCTAAACCTCCACAGTAGAAGGTATCAGGCATTTTTTCTAGGCCTCTGTGCCCTGATTGAGGGTGTGGGAGTAAGGACAATCTTGGGCTTGCAAGATGCCGGCTTTGCCGAAGCAGGTTATTTCCTGAGGTTGCTGGCTTGGCGAACCATAATTACCGCGCTGGTCGGCCCGCTACTGCTGGCGGGGTTGGAGAGAGTTGACCGTTACCTTTCTGCCTTCATAGTCCATCGGGAGTCCCAGGAAGCATGATAGGACCGTTAAATACATCATCTGTAAATGGAGAACGATTGCGCTTCCAGGTGGTGATATACCTGGTGGTTTCCATCTTCGTTGTGTTGCTTTTGCGGCTCTGGTTCCTGCAAATAATTCGGGGCGAATCCTACCGCAATCTCTCAGAGAACAACCGGATTCGCTTGGAGGATATTCCCCCAACTCGTGGCATTATCTACGATCGCCACGGACGAATTTTGGTCGACAACCGGCCGGCATTCAAATTGGCCCTGGTGCCTGCTGATGTAAGTGATCTGAAACTGACCCTGGGCAAACTGGGTCGAATTCTAAAAGTTGAGAAGCCCCAGTTAGAAGAGAAAGTAAAAAGCGCCCCCAGAGGCGCGCCATTTCGTCCAATACTTCTCAGTCGGGACATGAACCGTGATCAGGTTGCGGCAGTGGAAACCCATCGATTCAATCTCCCCGGCGTGATGGTACAGATCGAACCGAGGCGGAGCTACGAAATGCCGTCTTTTGCAGCCCACCTTATAGGCTATCTGGGCGAGATCGAGGAAGCCCAATTGAAGGAAAGGCGGCACCTGGGCTACAAACTCGGAGATTATTTGGGGAAATACGGCGTGGAGATGGAATGGGAGGCGGATCTCAAGGGTTTGCGGGGTGGCAGACAGATCGAGGCAGACGCAGCAGGACGCCAGCTTAGTATTTTGCGAGAAGTTGCCTCACAACCTGGACACAATCTGATCCTTACTTTGGACACCCAATTGCAGCTCCGGGCAGAGAATGCTCTGAAGGGCAAGGCAGGTGCCATTGTCGCTATGGACCCTACTACAGGAGACATTCTGGCAATGGCCAGCAGCCCTGCCTTCGATCAGAACCAATTTGTCCGAGGATTCACGCCCAGTGAATGGCAGGCAATTGTGGACAATCCTCTCCATCCCCTGGAGAACAAGGCCATTCAAGGACAATACCCACTTGGTTCGACTTTCAAGCCGGTGGTGGCGACAGCGGCCTTGGCCGAGGGATTAGTTGATCCCCAGACCACCTTTAGTTGCAGTGGCGAGTATCAGTTAGGCAATCAAGTCTATCGATGTTGGAAGAAGCGGGGCCATGGACAAATCGCCCTATATCAGGCTTTGGTTCAGTCCTGTGATGTCTACTTTTATCAGTTGGGGCAGAAACTTGGGATTGATCTCATGTCCGCTTACGCCCAACGTTATAGACTTGGAAGTCGAACTCTTGTTCGACTGAACAATGAGGCGGGGGGATTGGTACCAACTGCCCAATGGAAAATGCGCCGTTTCGGCGTTCCCTGGCAGAAGGGTGAGGATCTGGTTACGGCCATTGGCCAGGGCTTCTTGCTAGCCACTCCAATACAAATGGCTGTTTTCTATGGTGCCATTGCCAACGGAGGCAAATTCCTGAGGCCAAGGGTGGTTTTGCGAGTTGAAGACCCCGATGGTGGAGTTGTCAAGAACGTGAGCCCTGAGATTCTGGGCAAGCTCAATCTGAGCCCGGACACCATCTCCTTTATACAAAACGCTCTGGAAGGTGCGGTCAATGAGCCCAACGGTACGGGGCGGGCTGCTCAGATGCGTGGCAGATTGCGGTCCATAAAGGTTGCCGGCAAGACCGGCACAGCTCAAGTGGTGCGGGCACCCGAGGACGAGGAAGAGGAGCGGGATGAAAGCCAGACCCCTTATGAGTATCGCGATCACGCCTGGTTCGTCGCCTATGCTCCGACTGAGGCAGCGGAAATTTTGGTTGTGGTATTAGTGGAACACGGCGGCCATGGTGGTACTGCAGCGGCACCCCTGGCCCGCGAGGTGATGGAGGAATATTTCAAAAACAGACCTCCGGTGCAGGAAGCACAGGATGAAGCTGGCAGCTGGAACGGGCAGCTGGCAGGAGAGACTAGGCACTAAGCACTGGAAACTAGGCACAAGTGCCAAGAAGCAGAGGTCTAGGTCGGGATTAGCGAGACGAGATTTTCAGCTAGCAGCGGAGCAACTGGAGCTGGCAGAAACACATATCCAGCACCAGCATCAATGCTCCATGCCGGAGCTGACCGCTGAAGCTGCTAAACCTGGCTAACCTGAATTCTGATCTCTGCTCCTAACTCTACAGGCTACCACTACACGCTTACCTGCGACTTTAATGACCAATGATAGATAGACGCCTCATACAAAACTTCGATTGGCTTCTGTTGCTTCTGACTTTCGCCATAATGACAGTGGGTCTGGCAACTCTTTACAGCGCTATGTTCTCGGGAGGTGAAGTGCACAGCGCCGTGGTCAAGCGGCAGCTTTACTGGCTGGGGACTGGGGCACTGGTGATGATTTTAGCTTTCAGTATAGACTACCAGTGGTACGAGCGATTTGCTTACCCGGCCTATGTGATTGGCTTGCTCCTGCTCTTGGCAGTGCTAATCTTTGGCAAGACCGTGTCCGGTTCCAAACGGTGGCTCGACCTTGGACTAGTGGTTGCTCAACCCTCTGAAGTGATGAAGCCTCTTCTGGTGATAGGTTTGGCTCGCTTTTTTGCCAGACAGGAAAAACGGGGGGGCTACAGGCTGCGTGAGCTTTGGCTGCCGGCACTTATAGTTCTTCTGCCCGTGGCCTTGATCGCCATGGAGCCGGATCTGGGAACTGCCGCTCTGCTGCTCGCAATTTCAGTGTCGGTGATTTTTTTCGTAGGAGTGAATCCTTCCTCACTTATGGTTCTTGGGGGATTTGCTCTTGGGTGTCTTCCCCTCTTTTGGTTTCTGATGAAAGGTTATCAGAGGCAGAGAATTTTGACCCTGCTGGATCCCGGTAGAGATCCTTTGGGGGCCGGCTACCACATAATTCAATCGAAGATTGCCGTTGGCTCAGGTAAGTTTTGGGGTAAAGGCTTCCTCCAGGGAACCCAGGGTCAGCTCCGTTTTATTCCAGAACACCACACCGATTTCATTTTCACCGTTTTGGCAGAGGAGTGGGGTTTCATTGGTAGCATGCTGCTCCTGGCTCTTTTCCTCTGCTTTCTCTTACGGGGTTTGAATGTGGCCCGTCGCTCCAGAGATCAATTCGGTACTCTCCTTGCTTTAGGAACCACTGCCATTGTCTTCTGGCATGTGGCGATTAACGTGGCCATGGTTCTGGGAATGTTGCCGGTGGTGGGCATTCCCCTTCCTCTGGTGAGCTATGGTGGATCGTCGGCAGTGGTGACCCTGGCGAGTGTAGGCATTTTACTCAATGTGGCCATGCGCAAGTTCGTCTTTCAGAAATAAGTGAGTGTTTCCTTGATCTTGCAGGATATTGTGATTTTTTTTACTTTTTTTCCTTGCAATGGATAATTTTGTGTGCTAATAAAATCTGCCGAGCAGATACAGTAGATACAAAGGGATTGCCACACCAAATTTCGTACCAGAATTACTCTTTACGACTAAAGTCTTCTTTGAACAATTTAGGGGAATGGTGGTTTTGGAAAGGGCTGGGGTGCTTGATATTGGACAGCGCCCAACCCTGAGAAGGATTCTTCAAGGAACTGAGATTGTTAAGATTTTAACAAGGACACATTCGCCCCGGGTCTGAGGTGCGCGAAGCATTTCGGAGAGCGAGACTATGATCAATCCGGATATTACCCTTATTATTCAGATGGTCAATTTCTTTATCTTACTTTTTGTCCTCAACTTGATCCTCTTTCGCCCCATCCGCAATATCATCAAAGAACGAAATCAAATCATGCAAAACTTCAACTCGGACATTAACTCCTTGACAGACGAGGCCCAGGATTCCATGGAGCGCTTCGAACAAAAAGTCCTGGAGGCCAAGAAAGAGGGAATGTCCCGAGTACACAACATGAAGGGTGAGGGCGAGCAGGCAGAGGCAGAGCTCATCGCAGCTACCAATACGGAGGTCCAGGCCAAGGTCGAGGAGGCCCGGCAGAAAGTGGCGTCGGACATCCAGGAGGCTCGGACCCAACTGCAAGCTCAAGTGCAGGCCTTTTCTGTGGCCGTGACCGAGAAAGTCCTGGGGAGGAGCATTCAATGAACTGGTTGAGGCAGAAAGGGTCCGGCACAATTATCGTCCTTCTTGGCTGTTGCGGCCTCACGGTATTTCTGTCCACGGGAATGGCCTGGGCTGCAGCTGAAGGTGGCCATTCAATGTGGCCGGATTTCTTTTATCGGCTGCTCAATTTTACTATCATGGTGGCCGTGCTGGTGTTCCTCTTTAAGAAAATGAATCTCAAAGGCTACTTCACCAAAAGGACCGAAACCATCTCCAACACCCTCAGGGATCTTGAAGAAAAGAAGAAGGAAGCGGAGAAAACCTACGAGGAATACAAGCAGAAGCTGGCCCGGCTGGATGAGGAAACCGATCGCATCCTGAAAGAATATATTGAGCAGGGCGAGAGGGAGAAGGCCAAGATTATTGCCAACGCTGAAAAGGCTGCGGCGGAGATCCGCAAACAAACAGATGTTGCCATTGAACAGGAGATTAAAAGCGCCAAAGAGGGGCTGCAGCGAGAGATCGCTGAGCTGTCCGTAACTGCTGCAGAGGCGCTTCTTAAAGAGAAAATTGGGGACGAAGATCAGAAAAAACTGGTTGATGACTTCATGACAAAAGTAGTGGAGGCCAAGTGACCAATCAGATCTTAGCCAAAAGGTATGCCAAGGCGCTGCTGACTTTAGGTCGCGAAGACGGCAATTACGAGAAATACGGGGAAGAGCTGGATCAATTCGTGGCCATTTGGGAGGGGGCGCCGGAGTTTGCAGATGCTGCTTCCAATCCCATGTACACCAAAGAAAGCCGCAAGGCTATTTGCAAGGCGGTGGTTGAGAAGATGGATTTTTCTCCGGTCTTTAAGAGCTTGATTGATTTGATGCTGGAGAAGAACCGGTTGGCCATTATCCCGCAGGTTAGCAGCTTCTATGAAAAACTTCTGGACGAAATGGCCAAAATTAGCAGGGCCAAGGTAACAAGCGCCATACCTCTTACTGAAGAGGCGGTGGAATCCATAAAGGCTTCCTTGGAAAAAACAGTTGGCCAGAGCATTGTTGTTGAAACAGAAATCGATCCCGAGCTTATTGGTGGAGTTATAGCTCGGGTGGGAGATTTGGTTTTAGATGGTAGCGTCAGGACTCAACTGGCGAGTATCAGAGAAACTCTAATAAAGGGGTGAGGCGAGCCGATGGAAATCAGGGCCGAAGAAATCAGTCAGATTATTAGGGAACAGATCAAGGACTACGACAAGAAAGTTGAACTGAGCGAGACTGGCACCGTTCTCACTGTGGGTGACGGTATTGCCCGCGTCTACGGGGTAGAGAAGTGCATGCTCATGGAGCTCCTGGAGTTTCCCACCGAGCACGGCATTGTCTATGGCCTCGCCCTCAACCTGGAAGAAGACAATGTGGGTTGCGCCATTATGGGCGAGGTTACCCACATTAAAGAGGGCGCTGAGGTCAAGCGCACCGGTCGTATCGCCGAGGTGCCGGTGGGAGATGCGGTTGTCGGTCGGGTGGTGGACGGAGTGGGGCAGCCTCTGGACGGCAAGGGTCCCATCGAGGCCACCGAGTTTTCCCGAATCGAGCGGATCGCCCCCGGCGTTATTCAGCGCCAGCCGGTGAACGAGCCCATGTATACGGGGCTCAAGGCCATCGATGCCATGACCCCGGTGGGCCGGGGTCAGCGGGAGCTGATCATCGGCGACCGCCAGATCGGCAAGACCGCCATCGGGGTGGATGCTATCATCAATCAGAAGGGCCAGGATGTTATCTGTATCTACGTTGCCTGCGGCCAGAAAAAGTCCTCGGTGGCCCAGGTGGTGGAGACTCTCAGAAAGCATGGCGCCATGGACTACACCATTGTGGTCGCGGCCTGCGCCAGTGACCCTGCTGCGCTGCAATACCTTGCTGCATTCGCGGGGTGTGCCATGGGAGAGTACTACCGGGACCGCGGCCGACACGCGCTGATCATCTATGACGACCTCTCCAAGCAGGCGGTTGCCTACCGGCAGATTTCCCTGCTGCTCCGGCGGCCGCCGGCCCGCGAAGCTTTTCCGGGTGACATCTTCTATAACCACTCCCGTCTCTTGGAGCGGGCGGCAAAGCTATCGGACAAAGCCCCCGAATTGGATTCCCAGTTCGTCAAAGGCGGCGGCTCCTTGACGGCCTTGCCCATCATTGAAACTCAGGCCGGCGACGTCTCCGCTTACATTCCCACCAACGTTATTTCCATCACCGACGGCCAGATCTACCTGGAGCCAGGTCTTTTCTTCGCCGGTGTACGCCCCGCCATCAACGTGGGTCTTTCCGTATCCCGGGTGGGCGGTGCCGCCCAGGTGAAGGCGATGAAACAGGTTGCCGGCCGTCTCCGTCTGGATTTGGCCCAGTTTCGCGAGCTGGAGGCCTTCGCCAAGTTCGGCAGTGACCTGGACAAGTCCACCCAGCAGCAGCTCAATCGAGGTATGCGGTTGGTCGAGCTTTTGAAGCAGCCCCAATATGTGCCCATGTCCATGGCCAAGCAGGTTACCTCCATCTACGCTGGTACCCGGGGCTTCTTGGACAAGTATCCGGTAGATAAGTTGGCGGCATACGAGCCGCAAATGCTGGAGTTCATCGAGCAAAAGCATCCTGAAATCTTTGCGGAGCTCGAAGAGAAGAAAGAGATCGGTGACGAACTGGACGGGAAAATGAAAAAAGCTCTCAGCGAGTTCGACGAGATCTTCCAGGCCGCCGTTTAGAATCAGACAAAGTGAGCGAGAGAAGCGACCTATGGCAACCCAACGTGATATAAAAAGAAAGATCGAGGCGGTCAAAAAGACCCAGCAGATCACCCGGGCCATGAACATGGTGGCAGCTTCAAAGCTTCGCACTACCCAACAGAAGCTGGACCAGTTTGTGCCTTATGCCAATCAGCTTACGGAAATTATGAACCGGGTGGCGGCCGGGGTTGAGCCCGAGGGTTTTCCTCTGCTAATGGACCACGAGGAAGTGGTCAAGGTGGAGCTGATCTCTATCACTGCCGATCGAGGTCTTTGCGGCGCTTTCAATACCAACCTGATCTCTGCCGCGGAGAAGTTTATGGCAGCAAAGGATCAGGAAGGTTTGGAGGTTTCGCTCTCCCTTATCGGCCGCAAGGGCAGGGACTATTTTCGCCGACGGAAGCGTCCCACCCGTGTTTTTCATGAGGGGATGCTCAACAATCCCAACATGGGTGACGCCACCGCCATTGGCCAGGAAGCAATTGACCTGTTCCTCACCCATGAGGTTGATGAAGTCCATCTTTGCTACGCCCAGTTCATCAGCATGGCCAACCAGAGGCCCGTGGTCAAGAAGCTGTTGCCCATAGCCCCCGTGACGGTGGAAGAGGAAGAGCAGGAACTTCTGGAATATATATTTGAACCCTCAAGAGCGGGGGTTCTCAATGATCTCTTGCCCAACTATATCCATTTGCAGGTCTTGGAGGCGTTTTTCCAGACCGCGGTGAGCGAGCACGCCGCCCGGATGGCCGCCATGGACAACGCGGTCAATAACTGCAAGGAAATGGTGCGGGATCTGACCCTTGTCTACAATAAAGCCAGGCAGGCAGGCATCACCAAGGAACTTATGGATATCGTTGGCGGTGTGGAAGCTTTGAAGAAATAAGAGTTTTTTTCAGCACTTCGTGAGGAGAATTTATGAATATCGGAAAAATCGTTCAGGTCATCGGCAATGTGGTGGACGTGGAGTTCGCTGAGGGGAAGCTGCCGGAGATTTTGTCGGCAATTGCCATCAGCAACCCCAGCATCAGTGATGAGGAAGGCAACCTTATCGTGGAGGTGGCCCAGCATCTGGGGGACAACGTGGTGCGCTGCGTGGGCATGGACACCACTGACGGTTTGGTCAGGGGCATGTCTGCCAAGGACACTGGAAAGCCAATTCAAATGCCAGTGGGCAAGCCCAGCCTCGGCCGGGTGCTCAATGTGGTGGGCCGGCCAGTTGACGGGCTTGGCCCGGTTGATGCCGAAAAGTATGCCGACATCCACCGGGCGGCACCGCTCTTCACCGAGCAGGATACCTCGGTAAGGGTTTTGGAGACGGGGGTAAAGGTTATAGATCTTCTGGTGCCATTCCCCCGTGGCGGCAAAATGGGGATGTTTGGTGGTGCCGGCGTGGGCAAGACGGTTATCATGATGGAGATGATCCACAACATCGCCATGCAGCACAAGGGCATCTCGGTCTTCGCCGGGGTGGGGGAGCGCACCCGCGAGGGTAACGACCTCTACCTGGAGATGAAGGAATCAGGCGTGTTGCCCATGGCAGCCCTGGTTTACGGCCAGATGACCGAGCCTCCTGGAGCCCGGGCGCGGGTGGCCCTTTCAGCCCTGACCCAGGCTGAGTATTTTCGGGATGAGGAGGGTCAGGACGTGCTCCTTTTCATTGACAATATCTTCCGTTTCACCCAGGCCGGTGCGGAGGTTTCGGCTCTCCTGGGCCGCATGCCCTCAGCCGTGGGTTACCAGCCCACCTTGGGAACCGACTTGGGCGAACTCCAGGAGCGCATCACCTCCACCACCAAGGGCTCGGTAACCGCAGTCCAGTGTGTGTATGTGCCAGCAGACGACCTCACCGACCCGGCCCCGGCAACTACCTTTGCCCACCTGGACGGCACCGTGGTGCTCAACCGGCAGATCGTCGAGCTGGGGATCTATCCGGCGGTGGATCCTCTGGATTCCACTTCTCGCATCCTCGATCCTCACGTTCTTGGTGAGGATCACTATAATACCGCCCGGGATGTGCAGATGATCCTGCAGAAATACAAAGACCTCCAGGACATCATCGCCATCCTCGGTATGGATGAGCTTTCCGAAGAAGACAAAATTGTTGTGGCCCGGGCTCGAAGAATTCAGCGCTTCCTGAGTCAGCCCTTCTTCGTCGCTTCCCAGTTCACCGGTACGGACGGCAAGTACGTCAAGGTGGAAGACACGGTTCGTGCCTTCCGCGAGATCGTTGACGGCAAGCACGACGAGGTTCCAGAACAGGCCTTTTACATGGTTGGCGGTATTGAAGAGGTTTTGGAGAAGGCCAAGGCCATGGCGGCCGAATAACGGGCTATTTCCCCGGGCGATTTTCTGATTGAGCCTGGGAGCCCAATAGCCTTGCACTTCGTTCCTGGAATAATGGAACGTTGGAATGATGGAAGAATGGGGGAAAAGAGGAAGAGGTCATATTAATAATCTGTCCAGTTCCTCTTGACCCATTATTCCACTCTTCCAGTATTCCAACATTCCAAATGTGAGTGAAGCGAACTAACTCGAAGATGGTGATTCTATGGCAGAGAAAACCCTACATCTTGATGTGGTAACTCCTGAGAAGACGCTAGTTAGCGACGAGGTGGATATAGTGATGGCTCCCGGGTATTTTGGTGAATTCGGCGCCCTGCCCAATCACATTCCTTTCCTTGCCCAACTTCAACCCGGAGAGGTGAAGTATCGCAAAGGCGGCAAGCTCGAGTCCATAGCCGTTAGTGGCGGCTATGCTGAAGTGCTGCCCACCAAGGTGACTGTCTTGGCCACAACCGCTGAACGGGCCCAAGAGATTGATGTGGAAAGGGCGCGGGCTGCAAAGGAACGGGCCGAGCAACGTCTAAAAGAGCGGCAGGAGGGAGTAGACTTTGCCAAGGCGGAGGCCGCCCTGCAAAGAGCTATCGCCCGTATCAAAGCTGCGGAGAGAGCAAAGTTGTAGCTGAGAACGACATCCGATATACACTAGGCGGATCCTTATAGGGGGTCCGCCTTTTTTTATGCGCATAGGGCATAGAGCATGGAGCATGGAGTAAGAAGTCAGATGTCGGAGGTCAGAAGTCAGACGGAGATGGTTCAAAGTGCTGAATATCGAACAGCAGAACAAGGAACCGCAGAATGATGAAGTGATCACTTCGAAATTCGAAATTCCTTGTTTGACATTCTGCGGTTCAAAGAGGCGGTAGCTTAGATGAAATCAATTTTGTTTGTTTTTCTCCTGCAATTCTGGCTCCTGGACTCCTTTGGCTGGTACCTAGTAGCACATTGCTATTTTGGCCTAGATAAAGTAAAAGAGAAATTATGAAGGATGTTGCTGCCTTGGTCCTGGCCGCAGGTAAAGGGACCAGGATGTACTCAGATCTTGCTAAGGTCCTGCACCCGATTTGCGGGCGGCCTATGCTGTCATATCCCCTGGCAGCACTGGAGGAATTGAGATTAGGCCGGGTGCTGGTAGTGGTGGGCCATCAGGCTGAAAGCATCCAGGAGATTTTCGCAGAGGCCCCGGTGGAATGGGTATTGCAAAGCGAACAACTGGGAACGGGCCATGCGGTCCTTTGTGCGCTGCCACATTTGGCTGATTTTACCGGCTCAGTACTGATCTGCTGTGGTGATACACCTTTGCTCACCACAGAGACCTTAGCGCATGTTTTTGACTACTCATGTAAACAGTGACAATGATCTGAGTGTCTTGAGCATGTTGTTGGAGGAGCCGGGAAGTTATGGGCGCATTGTGCGGAGTTCTGCCGGTGAAGTGTCAGGAATCGTCGAAGCCAAGGATGCTACTGGTCAAGAGAGGGACATTCGAGAGGTGAATACAGGGATCTATTGTGCCGGGGCAGCTTTGTTGCAGGGTGTGATCCCAGAAATCAGTAATGCTAACGCTCAGGGTGAGTACTATTTGACGGATATGGTAAAGCTGGCTTTGGAGCGGGGCTGGAAGGTGCAAGCCGTGGCTGGTTCCGACCCTACAGAATTTATGGGTGTCAATACCGAAGAAGAACTCGAGGAAGCCGCCAGGGTGATTGCGCAGCGCTCTAAAAGATAGTGATTAATCTGTGGGAGTGGCTTTTAGCCACGACCAGATTATGCAGGATAAGAGTCGCGGCTGGAAAGCCGCTCCCACAAGTTCTCTGCCAAAGCTGCAACATAAAAATTTGAGGTAAAAATGTGCGGGATAATTGGACATATTGGCCAAAATGACTGCGTATCTCTGCTGGTAGACGGGTTGAGACGGCTGGAATATCGTGGCTATGACAGTGCCGGTATAGCCGTGGTCTGCGATGACAGAATCGAGGTGCGGCGCTGTCAGGGGAAACTGTCGCAACTCGAAATGCTCCTAACTGAACAGCCAGTGAGAGGCTCTGTGGGTATAGGCCACACTCGCTGGGCAACCCACGGGCCCCCCTCGGACATCAATGCCCATCCGCACAAAGTGGGGCCCATTGCGGTGGTTCACAATGGGATCATCGAAAACTATCTCCCCCTGAAAAAAGAACTCCTAGAGATGGGCTGTAAGATAAGCTCCGAGACGGATACCGAGATTGTGGCTCAACTCATCAACGAGGAGGTCAAAGGCGGAGCTTCTTTCGAGGAAGCGGTGATCAAAAGCCTTAAGCGCATAGAGGGCTCCTATGCTCTGGTCATTCTCAATGAACAGGAGCCGGACAAGCTAATTGCCGTGCGGAAAGAAAGCCCGCTGGTTTTGGGTCTGGCTGCCGATGCTTTACTGGTCGCCTCAGATATCCCCGCCATTTTGGGTCACACCAGAGAAGTTATCTTCCTGGATGACGGCGAGATGGTAGTACTTACCGGGAATTCATTCGAAGTGAGAGGCGAGGACGGCACGTCTCGGGAAAAAGAGGTGGCCCACGTCACCTGGAACCCAGTGATGGCTGAGAAGGCTGGATATACCCACTTTATGGAAAAGGAGATTTACGAGCAACCCCGAGCAGTTATCGATACTTTTCGCGGACGCATTAGCGAATCTACCGGTGAGGTTTTTCTGGATGATTTAAACTTGGACGATAAGTTGATTCAGTCCCTTGACAAGATCTTCATAGTGGCGTGCGGCACCTCCTACCATGCGGGTTTGGTGGGAAAGTTTCTACTGGAGTCTCTTTGTGGTTTGCCGGTGGAAGTGGAACTTGGTTCTGAATTTCGCTATCGCGACCCCATCATCAATTCGAAGACCCTACAAATTCTCATATCACAATCCGGTGAGACAGCTGATACGCTGGCGGGCTTGAGAGAAGGCCGTAAGAAAGGTGCCTTTCTTCTGGCCATTGTAAATGTGGTCGGTAGTAGTTTGGTCCGCCAATCTGATGGAGTTCTTTACACCCACGCTGGTCCGGAAATTGGAGTAGCGTCCACCAAGGCCTTCACCACTCAATTGGTGGCGCTCTATCTACTGGCCCTTTATCTGGGGGTCAAACGAGGTAGGCTCACTCTGCAGGAGAGTCAAGAGCACATTTTGGAATTAGTTAAACTTCCAAAGAAAATGGAGACCACTCTGGATGAGGACGAGCGGATTAAAGCTATTGCCCGCGAATATGCCAATGCGCGCGATTTTCTCTATCTTGGGCGTGGAATCAACTATCCCATTGCTTTGGAAGGAGCGCTAAAGCTCAAGGAGATTTCATATATCCATGCCGAGGGCTATGCGGCCGGTGAAATGAAACATGGCCCTATTGCTCTCATTGATGAGCATATGCCTGTGGTTGCAGTGGTGAGTCGAGGCCTATCCTTTGAGAAGATGCTTTCCAATATAGAAGAGGTCAAAGCTCGCCGGGGGAAGATTATTGCAGTATGTGACAACTCGGAAGAGGAACTGGTTGGCAAAGTGGATGCCTATATTCAAGTGCCGGCCACCGAACCATTTCTGGCACCGATTCTTTTCACCATACCAATGCAACTGTTGGCGTATCATGTAGCGGTATTCCGCGGGACTGACGTGGATCAACCGCGGAATCTCGCAAAGAGCGTCACGGTCGAATGAGGCATGGAGCGTGGAGCAAGAGCTCGGAGCATAGCGTAAGGAGCCAGGAGTCAGAATCCAGAATTCAGGAGACAAGCAATCAAAATTGAGTCTCTGTCAACTATCTGACTCTTCCGCCGTGTCTCCGTCTCGCCGTTTCACCGCGTCGTCGCCAGCTGCGCCAGTAGCAAAATAGTGACTGACTTGACTAAAAATTGACAGGAATATTACAATACGGCATGAAATAGGGGCTGAAGCCAGGGGGAGATAATCAAATGGGAGAGGAAAATAGCACTATCGGAAACGCAACCATACCTGTAGAAGAGGCAAGAACAGACCAAGAGACGCCTTTCGATCGCTTGGAATCGCGGATTGACACTCTCATCGAAAGGTATGAGAGACTCGTTGGCGAGCATAATCAGTGTGGTGAAAGGCTAGCGGAACAAGAGGGGCAAATCAGGGACTTGGAGGCCAAGCTGGAGAAGTCTGAGAAGCAGAGGTCGGAGATTCGTGCTCGTCTGGATACATTGATAGAAAAACTTAGCCGTTTTTCTTAGGGGAGGCGAGAATTTGGTCCAACAGGTGAAGGTAGGGATCCTGGGTCAGGAATACACCATTCACACCAAGGCCGACAGGGCGTACGTGGAAAAGGTGGCCCAACATGTGGCCTCCAAATGCCAGGAGGCGCAGAACAGGCTCCACTCTTCTTCACTAGCGACCATTGCTCTTTTAGCCGCTCTGAATATTACGAGCGATTACCTCCAAATGAAGGAGGCTTATGAGCAACTGGTCGATCGGATCGAGAGTAAACAGGAAAAGCTCTCATCCATGTTGCCCTGAAGTCATTGATACCCCTGGGGTGTTGGTGATTGGCAGCTTTCTCACGGGCCCAACATTCCCATCAATGAGGGGCAGTTAAAGAAGGGTTGCGACTGGTTCTCCGACCGGTATTACTAATAAGGGGAAAAATCTAGAATATATTGTTATAATGTGTTTTATAAACCGGTAATTTATACACCCCTGCGGTGTTGGTGATTGGCAGCAAGTTCTTGAGCCAACATTGATAGAAGGGGGACCCTTCCTTGGCACGGTGTGCCGCGTCGGTGCTTCCGAAGCGCCTAAAGTGTCAACAGGGACCCCACCTGGTTGAACCAGGTTCATAACAACCTGCCAACACGGCATCCTCGCGGGGGATTTTTTTGGCTAAAGCCCAGGAATCATTTTTATCTTGCTTAAATCATTATTTTTCGATATTTTCGTTATTACCGCTCAAGAGGTTTCCTAGGCGGATTCCTTTTACGGCGGAGTGATGGTACATATCCGGTGTTGTAAGACTAAAGGGGTCGGGAAGGGGTCCCTGCCCGAGGCTTAGGAGGGGTAACTCGTAACCATCGCCGTTAAATGTGAAAAGGTTTTTCGAGCCTGCCATCAAAGGGGGCGTGAAAATAGGCCGGCGATTCAGCGGCTTGCCCAAATTCTTTTCAACAGCTGTCTGCTGAGATAAGCTGTTCAAATAAAAACTTTTTTTGTGGACCAATTTACCGAGGCATCTATATAACCAAGAAAAGGAGGATCTTTAGTTAACTCAGGCAGGAATGCCTATCTAGGTTGTCCCCTACGGGAAGAAGTGTGCTGAGGAAGGTGCAGTTCTACCGGACAACAATACCCCACCCCGAATATCTCGCCGGAATGCTTTACGCCACCCATCAACTTTTCCACGGATCCGTCTGGTGATTAGGCCTGAGCGGGACTTCTGTACCGGTAAGCAGTTGATTTCTCTCTCTTTTGAGGGACTAGTACAGTTCCTAAGGATGTGGGAGCTAAGACCATGACAGTAACAACCATGTTGTTGATCATATCTGGGGCTCTTGTTGGTGCATTGCTAGGAGCTTTCATTGTCAAGAAGAGCATGGAAGCCCGAATGAGATCCACCACAAACGCAGCCCAGAAGATCATTGATGAAGCCAGAAAGGAAGCTGAAACCGTTAAGAAAGAGGCGATGCTCCAGGCCAAAGATAGCCTCTATCAAATGAAGGTGGAATTCGAGCGAGAGACCAAGGATACTCGTAGGGAACTACAAAATTTGGAGCGCCGTCTACTGCAAAAGGAGGACAACCTAGAAAAGAAGGGAGAGCTGTTCGACAAACGGGAGACCAACCTGTCTCGGAAGGAAAAAGCCCTCCTTCAACAAGAGAATGAGGTGACCGAAAAGGAGGAGACTTTAGATAGACTTATCCAGGAACAGCGCGCCCAACTGGAGCGCATCGCCGGAATCCCATCCTCTGAGGCGAAGGAGTTGCTAATAAAGTCCATGGAAGCTGAGGCGAGACATGATGCGGCCAAGCTCATCAAGAGGATAGAGACTAGTGCTCGAGAAGATGCCAGTAAAAAATCTAAAGAAATCATATCTTTGGCCATAAAGCGCTATGCTGGCGACTATGTGGCGGAGAAGGCTATCTCGGTTGTAGCCCTTCCCAACGAAGAGATGAAAGGAAGAATAATCGGGCGCGAGGGGCGCAATATCAGGGCCATCGAAGCTGTAACCGGTGTTGATCTGATCATAGACGACACGCCCGAGGCTGTAATTCTCTCCGGATTCAATCCCATTCGCCGTGAGGTTGCGCGGTTGTCCCTGGAGCGGTTGATCAGTGATGGCCGTATACATCCGGCTCGAATCGAGGAAATTGTTGAAAAGGTTAATCAGGAAGTTGAGATTGCCATCCGTGAAGCTGGTGAACAGGCAGCTTTTGACGTTGGGGGTCACGGCATTCATCCTGAGCTGATAAAGTTGCTGGGTAAATTGAAGTATCGAACAAGCTACGGCCAAAACGTATTGCAGCATTCATTGGAAGTTTCTTTTCTTTGCGGCATCATGGCTGCTGAGCTGGGGATGAATGAAAAACGGGCCAAGCGAGCCGGCTTACTGCACGATATAGGCAAGGCGGTGGATCATGAGGTGGAAGGGCCGCACGCCACCATAGGAGCCGAACTTGCCAAGAAGCACGGAGAATCGGCCAAGGTTATTCACGCCATTGCTGCTCACCACGAGGACATAGAGCCAGAGTCCGTGTTGGCGGTACTGGTGCAAGCTGCGGACACCCTTTCAGGAGCGCGCCCCGGTGCTCGCAAGGAACTGATGGAAACCTATGTAAAGAGACTGGAAGAACTTGAGAAAGTTGCCAATTCCTTCAGGGGTGTGAGCAAGTCCTATGCTATCCAGGCCGGGCGTGAACTGCGTATTATAGTTGAAAATGACAAGGTCTCGGATGAGGAATCGGTGATGTTGTGTCGCGACATCGTCAAACAAATTGAGAACGAACTTAGTTATCCCGGACAGATTAAAGTGACGGTTATCCGTGAAACCAGGGCCGTGGACTATGCGAAGTAAGTAGTTTAGCCGGCTAAACTGAAAGACGATTTCCCATGAGAGAGAAAGTTCCTGGTTTGATACGGATTCTTTTCATCGGAGACATTGTTGGCAAGCCAGGCAGATTGGCGGTGAGGAAGCTCCTACCTCGGCTTGTGGGTAGTGAGGAAATAGATTTTGTCATAGCCAATGCAGAAAACGGTGCCGGGGTGGCTGGTTTAACCCCGAAGGTGGCAGATGAGCTACTGGAAAACGGCGTCGATTTGCTTACCTCGGGAAACCACATTTGGAGAAAAAAGGAAATTGAACCCTATCTAGAAGAGAGCTCGAGGGTGCTGCGACCGGCCAATTATCCGGCCGGAGTAGTGGGTAAAGGGCACGGAATACTCAAAACTGCAGGTGGCACTGCAGTTGGTGTTATTAATCTCGAAGGGCGAGTTTTTATGAGCCCCTTGGAGTCCCCTTTTAGAGTTGGGGATGAGCTCATCAGCCGGCTGTCTGCAAAGACCAAGATAATTCTGGTCGACTTCCACGCTGAAGCTACCTCAGAGAAACAGGCACTTGGATGGTATTTCGATGGTAGGGTCAGTGCGGTTGTGGGCACTCACACTCATGTGCAAACGGCAGATGAGCAGATCCGCGCCTCCGGCACAGCCTACATCACTGATGTGGGAATGACAGGGGCAACGGACTCGATCATCGGCATAAGAAAAGAGGAGGCCATAGCCCAGTTGATCACCCAAACCCCCAAGAGATTCACCCCAGCGAAGGGGGGACTTCAGTTACAGGCGGTTCT
>CAVQGX010000002.1:50000-104278 GCA_963712115.1 uncultured delta proteobacterium
GAATGGCGGAGGTAGAGCACTGGATGGGCTAGGGGTCCCACCAGATTACCAAACCCAACCAAACTCCGAATGCCGTCATGTCTACTGCAGGAGTGAGACTACGGAAGATAAGTTCCGTGGTCGAGAGGGAAACAGCCCAGACCGCCAGCTAAGGTCCCAAAATGTGTGCTAAGTGGGAAAGGATGTGGAAGCGCTTAAACAACCAGGAGGTTGGCTTAGAAGCAGCCATCCTTTAAAGAAAGCGTAACAGCTCACTGGTCTAGTGAATCTGCGCCGAAAATTCAACGGGGCTCAAGCACACTACCGAAGCTGCGGGTTCTGTTTGTTCTTCGGAGCGAGCGGAGCGGTAGGGGAGCGTTGTAGTAACCGCTGAAGGTACACCGTGAGGAGTGCTGGAGGAGCTACAAGTGCCCATGCTGACATGAGTAGCGATAATGCGGGTGAAAAACCCGCACGCCGTAAGCCTAAGGTTTCCTGAGTAAAGTTAATCTTCTCAGGGTTAGTCGGTTCCTAAGCCGAGGCCGAAAGGCGTAGGTGATGGAAAACAGGTTAATATTCCTGTACCACCAAGCAAACATTTGAGTGATGGGGGGACGTAGAAGGGTAGGCCATCCGGGTGATGGATGTCCCGGTTCAAGCTGGTAGGTGGAAGCTCTAGGCAAATCCGGAGCTTTGTTAACGCCGAGAAGCGATGAGGAGGGATTTATCCCATAAACTGGCTGATCCCACACTACCAAGAAAAGCCTCTAGCGAGTCTGTTTGGTGACCGTACCCTAAACCGACACAGGTAGGCGAGGAGAGAATCCTAAGGCGCTTGAGAGAACCCTGGTTAAGGAACTCGGCAAAATGACACCGTAACTTTGGGAGAAGGTGTGCCCTCATTAGGTGAAGTGACTTGCTCGTGGAGCCGAAGGGGGTTGCAAAAAACAGGGGGTTGCGACTGTTTACTAAAAACACAGGACTCTGCTAAGTCGTAAGACGATGTATAGGGTCTGACGCCTGCCCGGTGCTGGAAGGTTAAGGGGATGCGTTATCCCGACTTGTCGGGAGAAGCGTTGAACCGAAGCCCCAGTAAACGGCGGCCGTAACTATAACGGTCCTAAGGTAGCGAAATTCCTTGTCGGGTAAGTTCCGACCTGCACGAATGGCGTAACGACATCCCCGCTGTCTCAACCAGGGACTCAGCGAAATTGTAGTCTCGGTGAAGATACCGAGTACCCGCGGCAAGACGGAAAGACCCCGTGCACCTTTACTACAGCTTGGCATTGGCTTTTGGGCTAGCATGTGTAGGATAGGTGGGAGACGTTGAAATGGGGACGCTAGTCTCCATGGAGTCAACCTTGAAATACCACCCTTGTTATTCTAGAAGTCTAACCCGGGCCCGTTATCCGGGCTGGGAACAGTGCCTGGCGGGTAGTTTGACTGGGGCGGTCGCCTCCTAAAGAGTAACGGAGGCGCGCGAAGGTTCCCTCAGGCTGATTGGAAACCAGCCGTAGAGTGTAAAGGCATAAGGGAGCCTGACTGCGAGACCTACAAGTCGAGCAGAGACGAAAGTCGGTCTTAGTGATCCGGCGGTTCCGTATGGAAGGGCCGTCGCTCAACGGATAAAAGGTACGCCGGGGATAACAGGCTTATCTCCCCCAAGAGTTCACATCGACGGGGAGGTTTGGCACCTCGATGTCGGCTCATCGCATCCTGGGGCTGTAGCAGGTCCCAAGGGTTCGGCTGTTCGCCGATTAAAGCGGTACGTGAGCTGGGTTTAAAACGTCGTGAGACAGTTTGGTCCCTATCTGCCGTGGGCGTAGGATATTTGAGGGGAGCTGTCCCTAGTACGAGAGGACCGGGATGGACGAACCTCTGGTGTACCAGTTGTCACGCCAGTGGCACCGCTGGGTAGCTATGTTCGGAAGGGATAACCGCTGAAAGCATCTAAGCGGGAAGCCCACCCCAAGATAAGATATCCCCTCTCTCCCGTTTCGACGGGAGAGGCTGAAGGCCCCTTGTAGACTACAAGGTTGATAGGTCGGGTGTGTAAGCACAGCAATGTGTTTAGCTAACCGATACTAATTGGCCGTGCGGCTTGACCATAATCGCTAGGTTACTAGTCAATTCGATGGCAATTACCCTATTCATTTTACAGGCAGCAATAACGGTTTCCGGTGGTCATGGCGAGGAGGAAACACCCGTTCCCATCCCGAACACGGAAGTTAAGCTCCTCAGCGCCGATGGTACTGCCCTGGAGACGGGGTGGGAGAGTAGGTCACCGCCGGAATTTAATTTCAAACCCCTCTTTTTCAGGAGGGGTTTTTTATTTGGGATTGCGGAATGCCGATTTCGGATTGTAGATTGCACAATTCCCTAATTTCGCCTTGGGTAAATCTAAAATCTACAACCTTAAATTACTACAAGAGATAAAGTTGGACATTAGCCTCCACCAGAATCCTTATTAAAGGCGGCAAAAAAGCCTAAATATCTTCACTTCTTGCCCGATTACATGAAAAAAATCATTGACAGTTCACTTGTTCTTGAATAATTATAGTGTGAAAAGATTCTTAAAGTAGTAAGACAATCTGGTGCCACGAAAATAAGGGCAATTCAGACGCGTCAGCTCCCATACGCTGAAGCGCGCAGAAGTGGCGTCTGTCTATTTGAAGATCCAAGACAACCTCAATGACTGACACTAGTCTGGTCGTTTGATTCGGGTGAGAAATCGATCTCCCGTCTTTGATGCCTGGCATTGCCGCGAAGTGTGACAACTCGCAAACATTACCATCTTCAAGGATTGATTTGCTTGCTAAGCAGCAGATAATGGCTCCCGAACGGTCTGGCAATGTGCAAAAAGTCACGTTGACTTGAGCCATTGCCTCCAAGGGAGAAAACTGTCGTAAGAAACGTGGCTTAAGTTATTTGGATCTCACTAAGCCTTGAGCTTGAGAACCGGAACATTGAACTAAATTAAGGAGGTGCGACCCGTGGCTTTTGAAATTCCAAAACAAGATTATTCCGGGGCGATTAAAGCGTTCACCCTGGGAAGTGGAGACAAGGCGGTAGCGGTGGGAGGTGAGACATCCTACCCGTTCCACACCTTCGAAGGCGAAATGCCCAACCCCCCTAAGATCGCTATGGAGATCTGGGATAAGGATCCGGGAGCGGAGTGGGCCGCGGCGGCCAAGGAGCCTTACAAAGACGTACTGGGGGATCCAGTGGCCTGGGCCAAGAAGGTCCTGGAATTCGAACCCGATCTGCTGGCGATTCAGTGCCAGAGTGCAGATCCCAACGCGGATGACGCCCCTGCCGCAGAGGTGGCCGAAAGGGTCAAGGCAGTGGTAGATGCCGTAGATATCCCGGTTATTGTCTGGGGAACCTACAATCACGAGAAGGACATCGAGGTTATGCGGCAGGTGGCCGAGAAGTGCCAGAACAAAAATCTTATTCTCGGTCCAGTGGAGGAGGGGGACCATAAGCAGATCGGCGCTGCCGCTCTAGGTTACAATCACACAGTGGCTGCCTCCTCACCTATAGATGTGAATTTGGCCAAGCAGCTCAATATTCTTCTAGGTAACCTTGGGGTTAAACCGGACAAGGTCATAATCGATCCCACCACCGGTGGCCTGGGCTACGGTCTGGAGTACACCTACTCGGTGATTGAGCGGCTCAGAATGGCGGCCCTTACCCAGGAAGACGATAAGCTGCAACTTCCCATAATCTGCAACCTGGCCCACGAGGTCTGGAAGACCAAGGAGGCCAAGTTGAGTAATGAGGAGGCGCCGGAGTTAGGTGATGCTGCAAAACGGGGCATCCTCATGGAGGCAGTGACCGCGGTGTCCTTGGCTCTGGCTGGAGCTGATGTTCTAATAATGCGGCACCCCGAAGCGGTGAAGCTGGTTCGCAATTTTATCAGCCAGATGTAGGGATGATTGAGATTTGTTTGAGACGGATTGAGTCTTTCAACAATTACCTGTATTCAAATCAAGTCTTGAAATACTTTAGGAAAGAGGTGAACTTATGGCAGAAGAGGTAAAGGAGAAGAAGAAAAAAGAATTACCGATCATGGAGGTAACCACCTGCAAGTCAACCCAGCAGATGTTGCGCAAGGCAGCGGAAGACGGTGTAGAGACTGCCTTTCACCGGGCGGCAGAGATGAAGGCCTGTCCCATTGGGGCGGACTCTGCCTGTTGTAAGAACTGCTCCATGGGACCTTGCCGTCTATCGAGCAAGGATCCTTATGCAAAGACGGGCATATGCGGTGCGAGCATAGATGTTATTGCCTCGAGGAATTTTGCCCGGATGGTGGCTACGGGTACTGCGGCCCACACTGATCACGGCATGACCATGCTGGATGTATTTCGTGGTGTGGTAAAGGGCGAGATCAAGGACTATCAGATCAAAGACGAGCAGAAGCTTTTCGATGTCGCGGAAGGACTTGGGATCGAGACTGCTGGTCGTGAGGTCAAAGAGATAGCCATGGATCTCTATAAGGAGTTGGAACGGACCTACACCCAGGTTGAGGGCGAGATTCCCTTTGCCAACCGGGTCCCGCCCAAGACCTTGGCCAAGTGGCGCGAGTTGGGCATAGTTCCCCGGGGATCCATGCGTGAGATTATGGAGATCATGCACCGGACCCATATGGGAGTGGATCAGGACTACGAGAACATGGTAAAGCAGTGTTCCCGTACTGCCCTTTCAGATGGTTGGGGTGGATCCATGGTGGCCACAGAGATTTCTGACATTTTGTTTGGCACACCCTCTCCGGTACTGGCTGGTGTTGACATGGGGTGTTTGGATGAGAAGCAGGTGAACATCATCGTCAATGGTCATGAGCCCAACATGTTTGAGTCCATGATTGCCTCGGTAAATGATCCCAAGCTGTTGGAAGAAGCCAAGGCAGTGGGAGCCGAGGGTATAAATATTTTGGGTATGTGTTGTTCTGGTGCTGAGGTATTGAGTCGTCACGGGGTTCCCCATGCGGGCAATTTCATGAGCACCGAGGCGGTTTTGATCACCGGTGCGGTGGATGCCATGGCAGTGGATGTGCAGTGTATCATGCCTGCTCTGGCTCCTTTGGCGGATTGTTACGGCACCAGGTTTTTCACCACCAACCCCCGGGCCAAGATGGAGGGAGCCGAGCACATCGAGTTTGAGGAGCACAAACCTCGAAAGTGCACGGACAAGGTGGTTAAGGAGGCGATCAAGCGGTTTAAGAATCGCAAGGCCAAGATAGTGATCCCTCAGAACAAGTCTATGGGTATTCACGGTTTCAGCCACGAGTACATCAACTACATGCTTGGTGGCACCTTCAGGGCTTCTTATGTGCCCCTGAATGACAACATCATCAACGGCCGGATTCGGGGAGTTGCCGGTGTGGTAGGTTGCACCAACCCCAGGGTGCGGCAGGACTATGTGCATGTTGAGTTGGTTAAAGAGCTGATCAAAAACGATATTTTGGTGGTACAGACGGGTTGTTCCCAGATAGCTTTGGCCAAGGCCGGGTTGATGAAGCCTGATGCCTCGGTGCTGGCAGGTGATGGTTTGCAAGAAGTTTGCGAGACCGTTGGTATGCCGCCGGTACTGGGTCTGGGTAGCTGTGTGGACAACAGCCGGATCCTGATTGCTTGTGCTGAGATGGTGAAGACCGGTGGTTTGGGTGACTCCATAGCAGATCTGCCGGTGGCTGGAGTTGCCCCCGAGTGGTACAGTGAGAAGGCCATAGCCATTGGTCAATATGTTGTGGCCTCGGGGATATTTACCGTCTTTGGGGTCACCTTCCCCACCATAGCCGAGACCAAGTTCCACAAGTTGCTCTTTGACGGTTTGGAGAAGCAGGGTCTGGGCAAGTGGGGTTTTGCCAAAGATCCCTACGAGATGGCCGCCATGATAATCGACCACATTGATAAGAAGCGTGAGGCTCTGGGCATTATGGGTGAGCGCGAGCGCGTGCTTATGGATATGGCGGATCGTCAGGCTCTGGAAGTTGAAGCGGGCAAAGTAGATTAGTGCTGGCTGATCCGCATGAAGCTGATGAGCGAGCGCTAAGGTAAATAGGATTCAACACCTCTCAAGTAAGGAGGACAAAAAATGTCAAGGTTAGTAGCATTTGCCGCCATTCAGGGGGCCTACAACATCGTGCAGAAGGCGGAGGGGAAACTCAAGGATGCCATAGAGAAATATGGCCCCGACCAAAAGCTGGAATTTCCCGACACCGCCTATTACCTGCCCATTATCTATTCGCTTTTGGGCGCGAAGATTGAAACACTAGGCGACGCGGAACCGGTTATGGAAAGGTGCCGCCAGTTGCTGCCGCCCCACATCAAGGGAAAGATCCACGTGCCTTACCTAGGTCACACCTTGGACGCCGGCATGGCCGCGATACTGGCGGAGGAGATCGTTGAGGCAATCCGCTACGTGGAAGACCCGGATTTTTATACCACCGAGGAGGATCCCGACTTGGGAGCTGGGCAACTCTGGGTGGGTGCTGCCCATGACGTTATCATGCGTAAGCGTGGTATTGAGTTTGTGGATGGTTCGGCTCCCGGGTTTGCCGCCATCGTAGGTGCGGCTCCCGATCCGGAAACGGCCAAGTTCATCGCCGAAGAATACCAGAAGAAGAACCTCTATGTGTTCATGTGTGCCAACCAGGGTGGTACCACCTTTACCGAGCAATTGGTCGAGGCTGGGGTGCAGATTGGCTGGAACACCCGGCTGGTGCCCTTTAGCCCGGATATTTCGGGAGCGGTTTTCGCCCTGGGCTTTGCCAACCGGGCCGGTATGGCTTTCGGTGGAATCAAGCCCGGCGACTACAAGCGGATGCTGGCATACAACAAGAATCGAATCTTTGCCTTTGTCAATGCTTTGGGTGAGGTCAATGCTGAGTGGGCTGCCAATGCGGCAGGCGCCATCAACTGGGGCTTCCCAACTCTGGCGGACACGGACATTCCCGAGATCCTGCCCACCGGTGTCTGCACTTACGAGCACGTGGTAGCTAACGTGCTCCATGAGGAGATGCCGGCCAAATCAATCGAGGTCCGTGGTCTGAAGGTTACGATCACCGAGGTACCGGTACCGGTTTCCTACGGTCCAGCCTTTGAAGGTGAGCGTATCCGCAAAGACGACGTCTTCGTGGAATGCGGCGGTGGCCGTACCCCCTGCGTGGAATGGACCACTATCGCTCCCCTGGACAAGGTAGAAGACGGCAAGGTTGAAGTATTCGGTAAAGATATCACCGATGTGAAGGAAGGTACCCGGTTACCTCTGGCAGTAGTGGTTGAGGTGGCGGGGCGCAAGATGCAGGAAGACTACGAGCCCATTCTGGAGCGGCAGATCCACCATTTGGTGAACTACGCTCAAGGGGTCATGCATATCGGCCAGCGGGACATTGCCTGGTACCGAATCGGCAAAGCCGCAGTGGAGAAGGGCTTCACCCTGGAGCACATTGGTAAGATCATTCACGCCAAGTATCATCAGGACTTCGGTGCCATCTTCGACAAGTGCCAGGTGAAGATCTACACCGATGAGAAGAAGGTCAAGGAGGTCGTGGAGAAGGCCCGCTCGATCTATCATGTTCGCGACGAGCGCATTGAGGGAATGACTGATGAGACCACCGAGACCTACTACTCTTGCACTCTGTGTCAGTCATTCGCCCCAAACCATGTTTGCGTGATCAGCCCTGAGCGCACCGGCCTTTGCGGTGCTTACAACTGGATGGACTGCAAGGCCTCCCACGAGATCAACCCCACCGGGCCCAACCAGCCCATAGAGAAGGGAGACACCCTTGATGACAAATTGGGCAACTGGAAAGGGGTCAACGATTTCGTGTACAAGGCCTCCCGTCAGGCGGTCTCGAGCTACAACTTCTACAGCATTGTTTATGATCCCATGACCACCTGCGGTTGCTGCGAGTGCGTTGCTGCGATCCTTCCCTCGTGCAACGGAATCATGACGGTTAACCGCGAATACAACGAGATGACACCGTGCGGCATGAAGTTCACCACCCTGGCGGGAACAATCGGCGGCGGGCAGGTGACCCCGGGATTCGTGGGGCACAGCAAGTACAACATCTGCCAGCGCAAGTTCGTTGTTGGGGATGGCGGCCTCCTCAGGGTGGTGTGGATGCCCAAGATGCTCAAAGAAGAGCTCAAAGAAAGGTTCGATAAGCGGGCCAAGGAATTGGGCGTACCGGATCTGCTGGATCGGGTCGCGGATGAGACCGTTGGTACAAGCGAGGAGGAAATTCTGCCCTTCCTCACAGAGAAGAAACATCCGGCGCTGGATATGGACCCGATTATGTAGGCAAACTTAGTGGGCGGGAGGGGTATACCCTTCCCGCTCTTTGTGATCATCTTTAGTGGAGGTTGAGGAGAATAAGCTATGGGACTGACTGGAATTCAGATTTTTAAGCTGCTGCCAAAGACCAACTGCGGCGAATGTGGGGTGCCCACTTGCCTTGCCTTTGCCATGGCCCTGGCATCGGGCAGTGCGGAACTGGACGCCTGCCCCTATGTCTCCGATGAGGCCAAGGAGCAACTGGCTGCGAGTTCTGCGCCCCCTGTCAGACCTCTTACCGTAGGAACCGGTGACTACGCGGTCAAGGTCGGCGGTGAAACTGTTATGTTTCGCCACGAAAAGACCTTCGTGAACAAGCCTGGTCTGGCCGTGTTGGTTACTACCGAGATGGACGATGCCGCAGTAAATGACAAACTCGCAAAGCTGGACAAGTTCCAGTATGATCGGGTGGGGCTCAATCTGAGGGCGGAAATGGTGGCGATAAAAGACGCCTCGGGTAGTGCCGACTCTTTTGTAGCTCTGGTCAACAAGGTAAAGGATGCTTCTAAGGCCGCGCTCATTCTGATGAGCGACAATGCGGATGCACTTGCTGCGGGCGTCAAGGCCTGCGCCGACCGCAAACCCCTCATCTACGCAGCCACAGAGGACACAGCTGATACACTGGGGGCACTGGCAAAGGAAACAGGTTGTCCTTTGGCAATTAAGAGTAGCAATGGCTACGACGGCTTGGTTGCCCTCAGTGACAAGCTCACCGGTATGGGCCTAAAAGATCTGGTACTGGATACCGGTGCCCGCACTGCCAAACAGGCTTTTGAAGACCACACAGTTATTCGGCGGGCCGCTGTCAAAAAAATCTTTCGGCCTTTGGGATTTCCCACCATCACCTTTCCCTGTGAGATGGCCGACAACCTCATGGATGAGACCCTGCTTGCCGCCATGTTCATTGCCAAGTACGCTGGGTTCATTGTAATGAGCGATCTGGAGGCCTACAGCCTTTTCCCGCTTTTGCTGGAACGGCTCAACATTTACACCGATCCCCAACGGCCCATGACTGCCGAGCAGGGCGTCTACCCCATTGGTAATCCCAACGAGAACTCGCCGGCGCTGGTGACCTGCAACTTCTCCCTTACCTACTTCATTGTTTCGGGTGAGATCGAAGGAAGCAGGGTGCCGAGCTGGCTGGCCGTTGTGGATACCGAGGGATTGAGTGTGCTCACCGCCTGGGCCGCAGGCAAATTTACCGGTGAGAGCGTGGGCACTGCCATAAACAAGATGGGTCTTGCTGACAAGATCGCCCACAAGAACTTGATCATTCCCGGTTATGCGGCAGCGATTAGTGGCGAGCTTGAAGAGGAACTACCGGACTGGAAGATTCTTGTGGGTCCGCGGGAGGCAGCCCACATTCCCAAGTACCTTAAAGAGTGGAAGCCGGCATAGCCTCACATCTGAGTGCATCGAGCTGATACCAATACCTGGTGTCTACGTGGTTCGGGGCCTGAGGGCCCCGGACCTGCTGCCTCCTAATTTTCTAAAAAACAATCGAGGTGTTCATCTACTGGTAAAGGGCTGGCGAGTTATTGCCAGAGTGCACCACGTCCTAACTTTACTGGTGAAGGGGAAGGAGGGTTTATGATTCTAATTGGCGAAAATATGAACATTATGAGCATCAAGTATGGTAAGGCTATGAAAGAAAAGGACGCCAAGACCATCCAGGAGCTGGCAGTCCAAGAGCAAAAAGCCGGGATGGACTACGTTGACCTCAACATTGGCCCAGCAGGCAGGATTGGCGAGGAGTTGATGGAATGGATGGTCAAGACTGTCCAAGAGGTGGTGGATCTGCCCTGCGCCCTTGACACCTCCAACGTCGCTGCCATAAAGGCAGGGTTGAAGGTGCACAAGGGGAGGGCGCTGGTTAACTCCATCTCGGCACGAGAGGACAGGTTAGAGGCCCTGCTGCCGCTCGCCAAAGAGTTTGACGCTGACTTTGTGGGGTTGCTTTGGGGCCCTGAAGGAATGCCTAGAGACGAACATGAGCGCGGGGCGCTGGCGGAGGTGATCCGGAGCAGTGCTGCGGCAAAAGGCATTTCCATGGAGCGTATCTTTCTGGATCCTATTGTCACTCCGGTAAACGTTCAACAAAACCAGGTGATGGCACTCTACAATTTCATGAGAGACTACTACAGTGCGGGTGTTTTCGAAGGGTGCACCTCCACCTGTGGACTTTCCAATGTTTCCAACGGACCTCCGGAACACTTGCGGCCCATCCTCAATCAGACATATATGGTTATGCTCAGGCGGTTCGGTATGGGTTCTGCCATCGTGGACACATTCGACACGGAGCTTCACAAGTTTGCCCGCGGCGAGATGGCGGACATTGAACAACTAGTATACAAAGTGTGTGACGGCGAAGAGGTAGACATAAGCAGCCTCAGTAAGGAAGAGGCTGACTATGTTAAGACCGCCCGCGTGCTAATGGGGCACAGCCTCTACTCTGATTCCTGGCTTCAAATCTAGGACGTACCGCCTTTGGAAGATAAAACTCCCTTCCGTGCTTCGGAGGGGAGTTTTTTTATGAAAAGAGCACAACTGACGCAAAGCGCATAGCGAAAATGATAGTAAACGGTAAATGGTAAACGGTGAAGAGTTCGAGACTCATTGCCAAATCCCTTTATCGTTCACCGTTCACTTTTTACCAGACGCTCTGCGCTATCCGTTATTTCCTTTGTGGTTTAAAAAGCAGGGAACTACTCTGGTTTGTACGGTGGGAGGGTTTGCTTCATCTGTTCTAGGTTTTTGCGGTAAGATAGGAAGGCTTGAAGGAGAGAGTCCCGTTCCACCACGGCATAGCGATCCGGCCCGCGGCTCCAAAGAAGTTTAAGTTCGAGCTTATTCTGATAAAATATAACCCCATCGTCGGTGGGGTGGGAAAGGATGAATTTCTTCTCCTTTGGGGTGGTGGCCAGATGATGCTCAGCAGCAAAGAAAAAGAGGGCAGCTGCGGGTAGGGAGAAAAATCGATATTCCGGGCCAAATTTATTCCAGGGTGCGCTTTCGATGTTGTAGATTACAGTTGAACCGTTAGGGGGTATCTCAACGGTCAGGGCTGCTTGAATCTGGATGGAGAGAGGATTTGCAGTCAAGTCGGGTCTTTGTTCGATACACTCGGCCAGCAACTGAGAGAAATCAGCAAGACGGGTCAGCAACAAGAAGGTTTTTTCCGAACTACTTTCATGTCTCCGGAGGAGTTCCCAGACAAAAGGACGGCGGTACCATTCAAGTTTATGCAATAGCTCCCAAGCCTCCAAATCCCAGTCGGAAAATAGTCGGCTGTTGTGCAAATCCAAAGGAGCGATGGTGGCAGGGACCAGAAACTTTTTTGCCCGGTTAAGGACAACAAAGGTATCTTGCCTAGGTAATGGAGAGACGAGTCCAGTGTTAGAGGTCATATACCATCCAGATTACGAAAATGATTTTTCGCCCGGAACCATTGAGGCACCCCAGCGAATCAAGGCTATCCGGGGTAGTCTACAGAAATATGAGCCTTTTATCAAACCTCAACCGGCTTCTGAAGCAGACCTATATCTGGTTCACGAACCGGCCATGGTGGCAAGGATTAGAAGTAGAAGGCTACTGTTGCAGGCAGTCTTATTCGCGGTGGGCGGGGCAATTGACTGTGCCAAATTGGCATTGAGCAACAGGCCTGCTTTTGGACTTGTGCGACCTCCAGGCCACCACGCAGACCAGAGCGGATCGTGGGGATTCTGTTATGTGAACAATTTGGCCATTGCCGTCAGAAAGATACGTCAGGAATTCGATGTTCGCTGGGTTTATATCATTGACTTGGACCATCACGTGGGAGACGGCACCCAGCGAATTTTTGCATATGATTCACAAGTTTCAGTGATGAATGTCTCGGCCGTAGAACGAGAGAAGTATCTGGAAAAGGTGCAGCACGTCTTACAAGTTATCAGGAAAACCGAGCTGCTGGCGGTTTCAATGGGTTTTGATACCTATGAAAAGGATCTTGGCGGGTTGTTGAAAACTGAGGACTACAGACTCTTGGGTTCTTGGCTGCGTCAGGCCTCCGAGAGGCTTTGCAATGGGAGGCGGTTTGCCTTGCTCGAGGGGGGATACTATCTTCCGGACCTAGGGAAGAATGTCCTGGCTTTTTGTGAAGGTTTCGCCGGCGAGACTGGCGAGACGTGAGGTCGGGCGAGAGGGGTAAAGATTCAATTTTGCTGCCAACTATCTGCCAATTTCATAATATAGTGGGGCAGCAACAAGCTAAAGATGAAACGCGGCGTAATTTGGCCCATGGAAGTGTGAATGATTCATCCATTCAAAATTACTGCCAAAAAGAGGGAGTGCGCAAATGATACGCTTGAGACGGTCGGTACTCTCTGTACCGGGTAGCAGTGAGAAAATGATGAGTAAAGCATTAGCACTGCCTGCGGATGAAATTATGCTGGATTTGGAGGACGGGGTTGCCCTGGAGGAAAAGGAAGAAGCACGGACAAAAGTCATCCGGTACTTCATTGATTACGATTGGGGGGGACGGGTTCGGGCTTTTAGAATCAACGGCCTGGATACTCCCTTTGCCTATCGAGACATAATCGACGTCGTTGAACAGGCGGGAGCGAGTATTGATGTCTTGGTTATCCCCAAGGTGGAAAAGGCTGCTGATGTACAGTTTGTAGATCTGCTTGTGAGTCAAATTGAACTGAGGATGGGGCTGGAAAAGAGAATTGGTCTTGAGGCATCCATAGAGACGGCCTTGGGAATGCTGAACGTCAAGGAGATAGCCTTTGCCAGCCCCCGTCTGGAAGCGCTGGTTTTTGGCATAGCTGATTATGGTGCGTCTCTCACCATGCCCAGCGCCGGCGTAAGCGGGCATGGCGATGCGGAGGAAAAATATCCAGGACACCGCTGGCATTTTCCCTTGAGCCGCATGGTAATGGCAGCAAAGGCTGCGGGACTGGCGGCCATTGACGCACCCTTTGGGGACTTCGAGGATCTGGCAGGCCTGAAGAGATCGTGTCAAATTGCCGCCTCACTGGGCTACGACGGCAAATGGGCTATTCATCCCGCCCAACTCGAAATTGTAAATAAAACCTTCACCCCTAGTGACGACGACATCAACCTGGCCCGACGAATCTTGCAAGCCTATAAAGAAGCCGAAGCCGCTGGGGAGGGAGCCACGGCTTTGGATGGAAAGATGGTGGATGGGGGTTCAATCCGCCTGGCCCAAGTGACATACGAAAAGGCTAGAAGGTTGGGGCTGGTGGAGGAGGAAAGCGGATAGCGCTTTGGAAATTTCGGATTTCGGATTTGAAAAGACAAAGAGCATAGAGCATGGGGCATGGAGCATAGGGCAGAATTGTGGATTGAGAAATTATCAGGGACTTTTTCCTTTGGACTTTCGAATGTCGAACCGCAGAACAAGGAACCGCAGAAGTGTGTAATGATCACTTCGATATTCGAAATTCCTTGTTCGACATTCTGCGGTTCGAGGTACTATCTGCCAAGATCTGTGCAAAAATCGTATAGCGTACAAAGTGGTTTAGCCCCCCATCGCGGCTAAAAGCCGCTCCCACAGAACATATTAATCATCTTGACATAGCCTGTGCCCTGTGCTAAAAATTAGAGCTGACTGAGCGCTCGTTCAGTAAGAGCTAGGAGCTCTCCGCCTAGCGTCATTAGGTCATTACGCTTCGCTGTCATTTGTTGTCACTATGTCGTTACGATGAGTGACCATGAATGACGGCGAAGGCAATGACTTTTGACCATAAAAGTTTGACGATGAGACGTTCGCCATGGAAAAAGATCTTTCCTTGCTAAAGGATGTTCCCACCCAGGTGAAGGACCTGGAGCTGGTGAAACGGCGACGGCGGCAGATAGTGGATGCTGCCGTAGCTTTGTTCATCAAAAAGGGTTTCCACAAGACAACTACTCGGGAGATAGCTCAGAGGGCAGGGTTATCTATTGGCTCGGTCTACGAGTATGTATCTACCAAAGAGGACGTACTCTACCTGGTCTGCGACGTAATTCACGCCGAAGCGGAACGACAGATCAGCGAAGCCCTGGCAAGAACAAAAGGCGGCCGGGAAACTATTGCAGAGGTAATCAGAGAGTACTTCTTGGTGTGCCACCGGATGAGTGACCATATATTGTTGGTCTACCAGGAAACCCAGTCTCTACCGAGCCGTTGGCGCAAGAAGGTATTGGAAAACGAAGTCAGGTTTACCGGTATCTTCAAAGGAGTGCTGGAAAGGTTGGTGGCGGCCGGGGAGTTGCCTGGACTGGAGGATAAAATCTTGGATTTGTTGGCCCACAATATCACGGTTTTGGGGCACATGTGGACTTTCAGACGCTGGTTTCTCAGACGCCAATACGACATTGAGGAGTATATAACCATCCAGACAGCTCTGATTTGCGGGGAACTGTTTGGACAGAGGTAAAGAGTTCGGAATTGGTTCATCCATTTCAATTTCGAGCACATTAAGATAGTGTTTTCTTCTGCCACTCCCTAGGAATAATGGAATTTTGGAATGATGGAATAATGGGTCGAAAAGAGGAAAAGTCCTTATTAATTGTTAGTCTTCCTCTAGTCCCATTCTTCCAGTTTTCCATTATTCCAATCTTCCATGTGCGTAGTGAAGCGAAGCTAGGAGAGCGAGATGAAGGCAAAGACTAGGGTTTACAAACCCAAGTGTGCCATTCGGGTGGTGACGGCCACATCTCTCTTCGATGGCCATGATGCAGCGATAAATATTATGAGGCGTATTCTCCAGGCCAGTGGAGTGGAGGTGATCCACCTGGGGCACAATCGCTCGGTTAACGAAATTGTCGACACCGCAATAGAGGAAGACGCCCAGGGAATTGCCGTCTCCTCTTATCAAGGCGGGCATCTTGAGTTCTTCAAATATATGGTTGATCTGCTAAGGGAAAGAGGTGTACCCCAGATAAAGGTTTTTGGCGGCGGTGGCGGTGTTATTTTGCCCGATGAAGTCCGGGAGCTGGAGGCTTATGGGGTGGAGAGAATTTACTCTCCCGAAGATGGGGTTAACCTTGGTCTGCAAGGCATTATCAACGATCTCATCAAGCGAATCGACTTTCCCACGGTGGAAGATGGAGCCGACCTCGAAATTGAGCAGTTAAGCCCGAGGAACAAACCTCTGGTGGCGAAGCTTATAAGCGCCATGGAACTGGCCAAAGCAAAGGGTGACGGCCACCGGGCTGGACTCAGGTCTCTAATTAGGCAGAGGCTCGAGGAGCGAATAACTCCAGTAGTAGGGATCACCGGTACAGGCGGGGCGGGGAAGTCATCTCTAACGGACGAACTGATCCTAAGATTCTTACACGATTTCAAAGATATGAATATTGGTGTCTTAAGTACCGATCCCTCTCGTCGCAGAACAGGCGGCGCCCTCCTGGGAGATCGCATCAGGATGAATTCCATCGGCACCGAACGGGTTTACATGCGCTCCCTTGCCACCCGCAAATCCAGAACCGAATTGTCAGAGGCCCTGGAGGATGCCGTGGAGGTGCTCAAGGCTGCAGGTTACGACCTAGTGATCGCAGAAACCGCAGGCATTGGCCAGGGAGCTACAGAAATTGTTGATCTAGTAGACTTGTCTATGTATGTGATGACGCCCGAGTTCGGTGCTCCCTCTCAGCTGGAAAAGATTGACATGCTTGATTTTGCCGATTTGATCGTGGTGAACAAGTATGAGAAGCGGGGTGGCGACGACGCTGTTCGTGAGGTGCGAAGGCAGGTGAAGCGCAACCGCGAAGAATGGAGCCGTGGGCCGGAAGAAATGCCGGTATTCGGTACCATCGCCTCCAAGTTCAACGATGATGGTGTAACAGCACTCTACCAGGTGCTCCTGGATGTGATGGCTGAAAAGACCGGGATACGCTTTGAATCAAAACTTCCGCGGCCACAGAACCACATATCCACTTCCAAGACCATCATCGTCCCACCGGAGCGCACCAGGTACTTGGCCGAGATTGCGGAGACGGTTAGGGCCTACCACGGTCACACGATTGAACAGGCCGAGGCGGTGCGGCACAAATGGCATCTCCGGCATGCGGCTGCAGCAGTGGCAGAGGGTGATGAGTTGAAGGATACCGGAGTTGTCCTGGCCAGGTTGAAAGAGGAACTAGCCAAGACAGAGCGGGCCCTGGACGAAGAGACTCACCAACTCCTGGAAGAGTGGCCCAAAATTATAGAGGCCTACAAAGGGGATGAATTTGTCTACCAAGTGCGAGAACGGGAGTACAGGGTTCCCTTATATACCGAATCCTTGTCCAGACAGAAAATCCCCAGGGTTCTACTGCCCAAGTACAAAGATCCAGGGGAGATATACCGGTGGCTAAGGGAAGAGAATGTGCCCGGCCGCTTTCCTTACACCGCAGGGGTTTTCCCCTTTAAGAGGACTGATGAGGAACCAACTCGGATGTTTGCCGGCGAGGGTGATCCGGCGAGAACCAACCGTCGTTTCAAATTGCTTTCGGAACACCACGAGGCCAAACGGCTGTCCACTGCCTTCGATTCGGTTACCTTGTATGGCTATGATCCCGACGAGAGGCCGGACATCTATGGCAAGGTGGGCACCTCTGGGGTTAGTGTCTGTAGTTTGGATGATATGAAGGTGCTCTACGACGGCTTTGACCTCTGCGGGCCCAACACCTCGGTTTCTATGACCATAAACGGGCCGGCGCCTATCATTCTGGCGATGTTCTTGAACAGCGCAATCGACCAGCAGGTGGAAAAATTCAAAGCGGAACAAGGTCGGGAACCTGATGAAGATGAATACCAGCAGATTAGAGCTTATGTGTTCCAAACCGTACGAGGCACCGTACAGGCAGATATTCTCAAGGAAGACCAGGGGCAAAATACCTGCATCTTTTCCATCGACTTTAGCTTGAAAATGATGGGTGATATCCAGGAGTTTTTTATAGAAAACAAGGTGTCCAATTTCTACTCAGTGTCTATCTCCGGGTACCACATTGCCGAGGCTGGGGCCAACCCTATCAGCCAATTGGCATTTACTCTGGCCAACGGCTTTACTTACGTGGAGTATTACCTCTCCCGTGGGATGGAACTAGACAACTTTGCTCCAAATTTGTCTTTTTTCTTCTCTAATGGCATGGAGCCTGAGTACTCTGTGATCGGCCGGGTTGCCAGGCGTATCTGGGCCATTGCCATGCGAGAAATGTATGGTGGTTCTTCCCGTTCGCAAATGCTCAAATACCACATCCAGACCTCGGGGCGCTCGCTTCACAGTCAGGAAATCCAGCTAAACGATATCCGCACCACCCTACAGGCTTTGGTTGGCATCTACGACAACTGCAATAGCCTTCATACTAACGCCTATGACGAAGCCATTACTACCCCTACCCCAGAGTCGGTGAGAAGAGCCCTGGCCATTCAGCTTATCATTAACCGAGAGTGGGGGCTGGCCAAGATAGAAAACGTGAATCAAGGAAGCTTTGTTCTCGAGGAACTGACCAAGCTAGTGGAAGAAGCGGTACTCATGGAATTTGATCGGCTTACGGAGCGCGGTGGGGTGCTAGGCGCTATGGAGACCGGCTATCAGCGCAGCAAGATTCAAGAGGAGTCTCTCTACTACGAGACTCTGAAGCACAGTGGCGAGTTACCCATCATAGGTGTCAACACCTTTCGCAATCCAGAGGGTGAGCAGGAGCAAACTACTTCGTCCTTGGAGCTTGCCCGAGCCACCGAAGAAGAGAAAAGGTCACAACTAAACCGTTTAAGGGAGTTTCAGCAGCGACATGCTAAGGAGGCTCCAGCTGCTCTCGAGCGCTTACAACAGGTGGCCCTGGGGGGAGAGAATATATTTGCCGAGCTGATGAACACGGTTCGGTACTGTAGCTTGGGACAGATAACCCAGGCACTGTTCGATGTTGGGGGTAAATACCGACGCAACATGTAACGACGCGCAGAGCGCATAGGGTGAGGAGACAGAAGTCAGGAGCCAGTAGCCAGAATCCATTAGACAAAGGGCATAGAGCATATAATGCTGCAGCACTAGGTTGGAGGAGGGGCCCTCCGGGCCTCTAGGTTGGAGGCAGTATATTTTTGCCTCAAACCTCAAGCGGAGCGATCCTCAAACCTCCAGCCGCGATGCGCAGCAGCGAGGCGGAGCATGCTATTTGAACTGAGCGAGGAAGAAAAGCTGATTCGAGCGGCGGCTGTGCGATTCGCCAAACACCAGCTTGAGCCTGTGGCGGCAGAGTTGGATCGCACTAAGGATCGGGACATCCTGCTTACAAACCTTAAGAAGCTGGCCGAACTGGGTTTCATGGGCGTAAATATCCAGGCTGAATATGGGGGAACCGATAGTAACTCAGTGGCCCTGAGCCTGGTCTTGACAGAACTGGGTCGGGCTTGTGCCTCCACTGCCGTGACCACCTCGGTTACCAATCTTGTGGCTGAGGTGATTCAGTCAATGGGGAGCGAAAAACAG
This sequence comes from uncultured delta proteobacterium, assembly GCA_963712115.1. Lineage (GTDB taxonomy): Bacteria > Desulfobacterota > Syntrophobacteria > BM002 > BM002 > BM002. Next base: position 68,774 of record CAVQGX010000002.1, read on the forward strand.
AAACAAAAGTATTTGCCCAAAGTGTGCAAAGGGGAATATGCTGCTGGTGGCTTCGCCTTAACTGAGCCTATGGCCGGATCAGACCCCTCCTCCATTTCCACCACAGCAGTGCTCCAGGGCGAGGACTGGATTATCAATGGCCGGAAAGTTTTCATCACTAGCGGGGAGTATGCCGGGATTTTTATTATATGGGCTGTAGTTGACAAGGACGCCCCCAAAGGTGAAGGGATCGCCGCTTTTTTGGTGGAACCAGAGTTTCCAGGTTTTACCGTGGGCAAAGACGAAGAGAAGATGGGGCAGATAGGCGCCGCTACCAACGAACTCATTATGGAAGACTGTCGGGTGCCCCGAGAAAACCTCTTGGGCGAAGTGAGCAATGGCTATCGCATAGCGGTTTCAGAATTGGCTGGAGGGCGGATCGGCATTGGCTCTGTGGCCTTGGGCATAGGGTTGGCGGCGATGGATTATGCCAAGGAATACGCCAAGGAACGAGTACAGTTTGGACAGCCCATTGCCAGGTACCAAGCGATTCAATGGATGTTGGCCGATCGCTATACTGAATTGGAAGCGGCAAGACTCCTCTTGCTGCAGGCAGCTCATTTGAAAGACCAAGGCAGGAATTTTATGAAAACGGCTTCAATGGCCAAACTTTTTGCTAGCGAGGCGGCAAATCGGGCCTGTTATGATGCCGTGCAAATTCTAGGGGGTTACGGCTACTCTCGCGAATACCCCCTGGAGCGAATGGCCAGAGATGTGCGAGTTTGCACGATTTACGAGGGCACTAGTGAGATTCAGCGGCTGATAATTGCTCGCGAATTGTTGCTCGAACAATAGAAGGGTAGGCGTGTCATGGAGCGGATGCTCAGCGAAGAGCGAACTGCATTCTTGGAGCGCGATTTTTATCAGGGTTTCATCAAGACCTGCGGGTTTAAACTAGATTTGCTGGAACGAGGACGGGCAAAGTCCAGTTTGGAGGTTACTAAGGCTCATAGCCAACAGGATGATTTCGTCCACGCCGGGGTTATGGCCACAATGGCTGACCATACGGCAGGTTATGCTGCCTTTTCAGTCGTTCCCGAGGATTCTAGGATTCTCACCTTGGAATTCAAGATAAATTTCCTCCGACCCGCGGTTGGTGATCGTTTAATCTGTAGTGCTAAGGTAGTTAAGGAGGGCAAAAATATCCTGGTAGCTGATTCAGAGGTGTATAGCCAAAGCGACGGAGTAGAAAAACTAGCGGCCAAGGCATTGGTTACTCTGGTAGCCGTTCCCTCACAACAGTTGATTAAGAAGTAAGTAGTCAGGAGCCAGGAGTCAGAATCCAGAATTCAGGAGAAAAGCAATCAAAATTGACTTCGTCTGAGCTATCGCCTCTTTGAACCGCAGAATGTCGAACAAGGAATTTCGAATATCGAAGTGATCACTTCATCATTCTGCGGTTCCTTGTTCTGCTGTTCGATATTCAGTACTTTGGACTATCTGTAGTCTGTGGTCTGTCCTCTCACGCCGTCTCGCCGTTTCTCCGCGCCTGCCAGCCATCGGCTTCGCCTTCAGGCGAGGCGGGCGGGTCCTCGACTCGTCCCGCTGTGCCTAGTGCATACTGCCTAGTGCTTAGTGGTTCATTCCCCGCCTTGCTTCTTGATAATGGTAAAATAAACTCCTTCTTCCTTGGTCAGTTTCTCCTCTACTCGACCATCATTGTGATCAATGACCTTGAGCATTTTCTCCACGTGCTGCGGATCACAGATAAATCTGAGTCTGTTCCCAGGACGGATTATCCTTAGAAGTAAACTTACTTCCAGATAGCCCTTTCAACAATCGCCTCGGTAGTCTGCTACTTCTATCATGATTTAGCATTCCTGAAGCCCACATATTTGACGGTTTCGCCTCACTGTTTCGTTGACAATGCGGGCTTGAAAAGCCTATTTTCCTCTTGTCTCGCTGACAATACTCTCGGAACCATCTGAAAAAAGCAAGAGATACCTTTACTCCAACACTCCAGTACTCCATCACTGCAAAATTAGTTTACTTAGCCTGTGTGATCTTGCGAATTAGACTTCTCAGACAAAGTCAGATAGAATATTAAATTCACAATTAGTTAAATCTGATTAATCCTCGATGTTGCTACTCTCTAGTTGGCAGTGACTTCGGTGGAAAGGAGGCAGTTAATGTCGGAGGGAGGTCTTTATGATGTTGTAATCGTCGGCGGTGGTCCCGGGGGACTCACTGCCGGGATATACGCCATGAGGGCTGCTCTTAAAACCATTCTGGTCGAGAAGGCAGTTGCCGGCGGGCAAGTTGCCCTGTCGGACGGGGTAGAGAACTATCCAGGTTTTGAGAGCATAACCGGTTATGAACTCTCGCAAAAATTCCTTCAACACGCCCAATCCTACGACATGGAATTTGTGCAAGAAGAGGTTGTGGCTGTGGAACCGGGGCTAGATTTCCATTCGGTCAAGCTAGCAAATGGCAGCGTCTTGAAAACGCACACAGTTATCTTGGCCACCGGAGGCAGTCCGCGCAAGCTGGGGGTTCCTGGCGAAGACGAATACTATGGCAAAGGCGTTTCTTACTGCGGCGTGTGCGACGGTTTCTTTTTTAGGGATAAGACCGTGGTAGTAGCGGGAGGCGGTGATACCGCCGCTGAAGAGGCTTTATATCTAGCTAAACTGGCGAAGCAAGTCTATCTGGTCCACAGGCGCGATGCCCTCCGCGCGAGTATGATCCTCCAGCAGCGGGTCAAAGATGAGTGCAAAATCGAGATCCTTTGGAACACGATCATCACAGAAATTAAAGCAAATGATGAGGGCGTCAATGCAGTTAGTCTGCAGGACACCCAGACGGGCGAGCAACGGGAATTGAGTACTGACGGGGCCTTCATCTTTATAGGTTTTATACCTAACAACCAACTGGTGCCTGCCGGCATAAAGATGAACGCAGATGGATACGTGGTCACCAATGAGAAGTGTGAGACCAATATGCCTGGGATATATGTGGTTGGTGATTTGAGGGAAAAATATGCCAAGCAAATAGTGGTTGCGGCAGCGGATGGATGCACAGCCGCTTTGGTGGCGGCTTATTACGTGGAGATGAAGAAATCCGGCGAGGCGGTATGTGAGCTTCCGGAGGACCTACTGCAGGAGGCACAGTGAGGCAGTATGCAGCAGACAGCGGGCAGATAAGATCTAGGCACTGAGCACGAAGGCGCTGAGAAGTCAGAGGTCGGAGGTCAGAGGTCAGAAGACAGATGATTTCGGATTGCTGATTTCGAATTTCGGAATTTTAACCCTATGCCCTTTGCTCTATGCTCTTTGCCTACTGGCTCCTGGATTCTGACTCCTGGCTCCTTGCTCTATGCCCTATGCTCCATGCTAGCCTGGTGGCTTCTTTGAAAAAACTGAAACCCTATTGACCTAAGTCAAAGCAATCTCCTCTGCGCTCAGGTAGACTTGAGGCAACACTTTGGGGAGGTGGACCAATGCAAGATGATAGTATCAGCTGCCCTGGTCAGAACACAATGTTCTGGAAGCCAGATGATATTTACGACGTGAAATGCCCTAACTGTGGTCGGCCGGTGGAATTTTGGAAAGACGACAGCAAGCGCACCTGCGAGTGTGGGCACCGCTTTCTGAATCCAAAGCGCGACCTCGGTTGTCTAGAATATTGCAAGTACGCCGAGCAGTGTATGCCGGAGATGTTCCAGGGAGAAAGTCTCAAGGCCCTATACCGTGACCGGCTTCTGGTTACTGCCAAGATCAAACTGAAACCGGAGGATGCTAGCCTGGAGCGCAGCCAGAAAATAGCGGAACTGGCGGAAGAGATACTTGATGGAGAGGGTGGTCAACCGAAAGTGGTATTCGCTGCTACAATTCTGGGAAATTTAGTGTTGAATTCTCAGCCACACGGTCAGCAAGCAGGTTCCCCAGCCCAAGGGGACAGCCCCAGCGCGATCACCAAAAAAGTTCTTGCTGATCTGGGTACTGAAAAAGAGGTGATTGATCAAGTTTGTCAGATAATTGAAAATAGAATCAACGGAACAAGTTCTGAAGATATAAACCACAGGATTGTCTCCGATGCATTGATGGTTGCTGACCTCTCGGAGAAAAAAAGTCTCCTGGAGGCGGCGGCCATTGAGCGGTTGATTGACAGTAAAGTTCAGACGGAAACCGGCAAACGGTTGGCCCGGGAGCGACTGCTCTCAGAATAAATGGCCATATTTGAACCACGAAGAGCACGAAGAACACAAAGATATTTTGTTGGTAATTAGAGGACCCGGCGAGAGCTGATCTTGCCGGGTCTTTTTATTCTTGCAAGGAAAACCTAGTCCTCCCTCGCTTCAAGAAAAGACCCTATCTAATCCCTCGGCTTGACAGTTCAAAAGATTCTGTGCCAGAGTTCAATGGATTTCAGATTGTAGATTGCAGATTTTTCTGAAGGGGTTAAATATAGCCCGGATAATTCATGAATCGGCTACTCCGACTGTGGATATAAACGTCCTTCCGGGCGTCCTCGGGTCTCGAATCCTGCGACGTACTGTACAAGTACGTCTCGGATTCAAGCCCCTGCGGTTGCCCGGTGGCACGCTCATCTTCACAGTCTCGCAACGCCAATTCATGAATTATCCGGGCTAGGAGATTAATGAGATGAGCCACGCAGATAAGACAAAAGGCCAACTCCTCGAGGAGTTAAAGTTGCTGCGCCAACGGATTGAGCAGTTGGAAGTGGCAGAAGATGCATTAAGGGAAGCTGAGGAACAATATCGTACACTGGTAGAGCGGGCGAACGATGCTATCATCATCATTCAAGATGAAAAAACGGTCTATCGCAATCCCACTTACGAAAATTTGCTAGGCTACAGCGTGACCGAGACCACAGACCGCAGTTTTCTCGACTTCGTGGTCCCGGAAGACAGAGAACAGATAAGGCAGCATTACTATAAGCGCCTTCATGGAGAGGAAGTTCCAGACGAATACGAGGTAAGACTCATGACCCGCTCCGGGGAGCCTGTGACTATGGAGGTTAAGCCCTGCGTCATAGAATATAAGGGGGCATTCGCAACAATGGTAGTGATGCGGAATGTGACCGAGCGTCGGCGGATGGAAGACGCTTTGGAGCGCATGCGTTCCAGGCTGTTGAACCTCCTGGAAAGTGAACGGAGCAAGATCTCCCGGGTTCTCCACGATACCATCGGTCAAAACGTGAGCATCCTCGATTTCAATCTAACTACCATAGTGGAGATGCTCGAAGAGAGCAGCCGAGAGCGCATAAGCGGACTGATAGACAACATGAGGGGAGTGATTCGGGAGACCGGCGACAGATTGAGAGACATATCCGGTGGTCTTCATCCGCGCCTGGTTCAGGAACTGGGTTTAGTGGCGGGGATTAACAACCTCATTGACCGTTTTCAAAACACGACGGGCCTCAAGGTGGAATCATCCATCCAGGGGAATGATTTGGAAATTGAGGAGAGCGTGGCGGTGAATCTCTACAGAATTGTACAAGAAGCCTTTACCAACATATTCAAGCATGCCAAATGCAGCTCAGTTTCTTTTGAAATGGCCCTCGAAGATGGTCGTGTGGGCATGACGATCAAAGACAATGGCAATGGCTTTAGCTTGGAAGATGTGAATCAACGAGAAATTGATCAGCGCGGGATGGGCCTTTTTATAATGGAGGAGCGCGCCAAAGCTATTAGTGGAAGCCTGCAAATCTATTCGGAGCCGAATCAAGGCACTGAGTTGCAGGTGGAGGTTCCCTTGATAACCGCCTAGAGTTGCGCACTAGGCACTAGGCACCAAGTCTCACGGTGTCAGGTGTCAGGTTTCGGGTGTCAGGGAGGAGAAACACAAAAGCTGAAACCTGAAACCTGAACACTGAAACCTTAGTCTTTGCCCTATGCCCCATGCTCTCTGCTCTCTGCTCTTCCCGACAAGGGCCAGGAAACGGTAAAGGTGGTCTCCCGATCAGGCACGCTGGAAACCGTAATCTGTCCTCCGTGTTCCTCAACAATTCCCAGAGCGATGGACAATCCAAGTCCTGTTCCTTCTCCCTTGCTGGTGAAGAACGGTTTGAAAATCTGCTCGATGTTCTGCCCGCTGATACCAGGTCCATTATCTGTCACCTGGATCCATTGACGGCCGCGGGATTGAAAGCTTGTCAGCCGAAGCCTACCTTTACCATTAAGTGCCTGGAGGCTGTTGACGGTTATATTCAAAATGACTTCTTTCATTTTCGCCCGGTCAAAATAGCAAGGTTTCTCTTCAACATTCGGTTCGTAGGTAATCTTAACTTCCCTCGTAAGATCGGAGTCTTGTTTTAGCTGAGCCACCGTCTCCTGCAAGAGCTCAGCCACCAGGCCGGAGGTAAGATTTGGTTTGCTCGGTCGAGCGTAGGCGAGGAACTCGGAGAGCGTCTCTTTTAATCTAAGAGTCTCTTTTTTTAAAAGAGACAGCACTAGTTCTTTTTCGGCGCCTTCCTCTGCGCCCTTTTCCAGGAGTTTGACGCCGGTCAGAAGCGCCCCCAGGGGCGTACGTATCTCGTGGGCCAGGCCCGAAGAGATCTCGCCTAGAAGCGCGAGCCGCTCTTGCCTCCTCAGCCGGTCAGCCTGCGTGGCCACCCTTGCCTCGAGGTTTTGAGAATACTCTAGCAATTGCGCCTCTAGTTTCTTTTGTTCTGTAACGTCACGCAAGATGTGCAGCCTGGAGTGGCTGCCGTCTGGATTGTAAAGTGGCGAGACCAACATGTCGTAGGTGCTGCGGCTAACCAGGGAAGTCCATTCCAGTCTCTGGGGGGGGCCAAAAACACTCATGCCCTCATGGCACTGTCGACAGTTGGTTGAAGAAAGGCCGAAGAATTCGTGGCATTTCTTACCCAGGCCGTCACCGAACTGGTAAATCAAATCCTGGTTCATGAACTCAATCTGGTGGTCGCGGTTGGTTATGAATACGCCATCCATGAGGTTTTCAAAGATGACGCGCAGTCGATCCCTCTCGTCGCGAATCCGATCGTTGCTTTCCCTGGAGACCTTCGTCATCGTTTCCCTCGTCAAGCTCCCAATCGATTGGCTTTGAAATCCGAAATCCTAAGCACGAAATTCTAAACAAATTCAAAATCCGAATTCCCTAATGCTCAAAACAAGTTTGACTATCATCAAAGAAAAAGTTTGGTTCATTTGGATTTGGAGAATTTGAAAATTGTTTCGGATTTCGATATTCGATATTCGGATTTGAAGATATGGCCACAGCGGTCCCTACCCAGTGCAGATCACTCAGGCTGTTTTATGCCGTATCGCTTCATCTTTCTCCACAGGGTGTTGTAGCCGATTCCGAGTTCTCGGGCAGCACGGCTTCTATTCCACTGGCAGTGTTCGAGTACCTTCCTTATGTGGACCTGCTCCATAGTTTCCATACTCATATCACCAGAGCTCTCCGCTGATTCAAAACCTTCTACCGGGGGCATACATGCTTCTAGTGGCAGGTCAGAAGGTTGGATCTCTTCACCTAGGCAAAAGATAAGCGCTCTTTCGATGGCATTCTCCAGTTCCCTGACGTTGCCGGGCCAGGTGTGTGTTTGGAGCCTATTAATTGCTGCCGCTGAGAGTGAACTATGCCTCCGCCCCATGTGGTTTCCATAGCGAGAGACGAAGTGCTCTGCCAGAGGTTTGATGTCTGCCACTCTTTTCCTGAGTGGCGGCAGGTAGATGGGTATTACTTTAAGACGATAGTAGAGATCACGTCGAAACTGACCCTTCGGAACCAGGCTGGCCAGGTCCTTGTTGCTGGCGGCAATAATTCTCACATTAACCCTATGCTCTGCGGTTCCACCAACTCGACGAAATGTTCCGTCCTCGAGTACCCGTAACAGTTTCACTTGAAAGCTGGGGCTAGTTTCGCCAATCTCATCCAGAAACAGGGTGCCGCCATCTGCCACCTCGAACAACCCTTTCTTGTCCTTAATGGCGCCGGTGAAAGCACCTTTGACATGACCGAAGAGCTCGCTTTCAAGAAGACTTTCGGGGAGAGCACCGCAATTAATTGCCACAAATGGGCCACCAGCCCTTAGGCCGGAATGATGGATGTACCTCGCCATGAGTTCCTTACCCGTACCACTCTCCCCCTCGATGAGCACAGTGGCGTCGTTTTGTGCCACCTGTTGAGTTAATCTCATAATCCGTTGCATCTCGGGGCTGACCGCCACAATTTGCCCAATCCCTGCCTGCTGCGCTACCTCTTTCTGTAAGTAGGCAACTTGTCGGCGGAGTTGGAGTCTCTCAACCGCCTTTTTCAGGGTGATCACCAGATCGTCGGGATCGACTGGCTTGGTTAGGTAGTCGTAGGCCCCTGCTTTCATTGCCTCCACAGCGGTGTCTACCGAACCAAAGCCGGTGAGGAGGATTACTTCAGTCTCCGGGGATTTTTCTTTCACCGCAGCCAAAACTTCCAGACCATCAACTTCATCCAAGCGTAAGTCAGTGACCACGGCATGGTACTGGTCAGTGGCAATCCGCCGGAGTGCCTCACCACCACTGCCAACAGCAGTTACCTCAAACCCTTCCCGCTTCAAGTACATGGCCTGGGTGACCCGCAGGGAGTCGTCATCTTCCACAAGTAAAATACGATTTTCCAACATATGGTAATATTAACCGCCAAAAGAGTTTTTACAAAGGGTTAGAAATCTTATCAAAGATGGGGATGAAAGTCGCAGGCTAATTTCATGAGGGTTAACGGTCCTTTTCTGTTATGGGCAGGTAGATTCTGAAGGTAGTTCCCACATTTGATTCGCTGGAGCATGAGATGTATCCACCATGGTTTTTGACGATTCCATAAACCATGGATAACCCCAGACCTGTTTTGTCGTTCTGGTCTTCCTTGGAATAGAAGGGATCGAAAACGTGTTCCAGGGTTTCTTTGCCCAGGCCCGGGCCGTTGTCAGATAAGGTGACAAGTACACACTCTCTCATTGCAACTCCAGCGTGAGCTCGGCGAAAATCCTGGTCCAAAGTCATCCTCTTTGTTTCGATGATAATTTTTCCTCCATCGGGCATGGCCTCTCGCGCGTTGACAGCCAGGGCTAGTAAAGCTTGCTCAACCTGGTTTGGGTCTCCATTAATAACTGCAGGCTCATTTGCCAGGCGGAGCTCAAGCTCGATTGTCTCTGGCATGGTTCTACTTAACAATTTGTATGTCTTTTTTATTTCTTGGTTAAGTTCAATCGGTTGTTTTTTGCTCTTTATCTGACCGCTGAAAGCAAGTAATCGCTTCGACAGGACCGCGCCCCTAAAGGCTGCATTGGTAATCTCCAACAGCTCCTGATAGTTTGGATCATCCCGATCTTTGCCCCACATGAGACGTTCAACGTAACCATGCACTGCCTGAAACAAGTTGCTGAGTTCCTGAGCAACCCCGCCCGACAAGGTAGAAATGGCCTCCAATTTCTTGGACTGGAGAAGTTGTCCTTCCAGTTTCTGCTTTTCCTCTTCCGCTTGCTTGCGCGCGGTGATGTCACGGACCACACTTACCCAACCAATGCGATCGCCTTCTTCGGCTGTTAGTGTCATTACTGTGTGCTCGGTAGGAAAGACTGTTCCATCCTTTCGTTTCATTTCGAACTCGGCCAAATGCATGAAACCGTGCTCAGCTATGGCGGGATGGAGATGGCCTTGGAATTTTCGTAATGAAGGTTCATCCACATGCAAGAAGTTGGTTTCACGGTCCAACATTTCCTGGCGATTGTAGCCGAACATGTTTACAGCAGCGGGGTTGCAGTCTAAAATTCTGGCTGGCACTGAATCGTCCAAAATGAAAAGAGCATCCTGCTGGCTGGTAAAGACTTTCTCGAACAAATCTTTGGAATTTCGCAGTTCCTGCTCGGTTCGCCTGCGATCGGTGATGTCATGGATAATCGAATAAAGAAGCTCTCTACCACGCAGTCTGATTGGACCACTGTAAACTTCAACGTCACGGACCTCTTCATTCGCCAAACGGTGACGAAAGAGAAAGTGATGGCGTTCTTCCGCCTTCGCTAGCTCCATTTCCTGAAAAACCTGTTCTTTCGATAGTATATTGATATCAGTAATCTTCATGCTGGTAAGTTTTTCCCGACTCCAGCCATAGAAGGAGCAGGCTGCAGGATTGGCATCTAATATGTCCGCACTCGCCGGATCAATCAGGAGCATCACTGCGTGGTTGTTCTTGAAAAGGCTACGATAGCGTTGTTCACTCTCTCGCAACTCTTTCTCAGTTTGCACGCGTATGGCGATTTCTTGCTTTAACTTCTCGTTTGCGTTCACAAGGTCGGCGGTACGCTCCTGCACCCGCAGTTCGAGCTCCTGGGTGGCACTCAATAACTTCTCTTCGGCTCGCTTGCGATCACTAATATCAGTAACCACAGCAATGCTACCCTTAAAGCTGCCATCCGCAGAAAAGATCGGCCTCGGTGACACAAGCACGAATGCCTTCTTTCCACCTTTTCGGATTAATGCTAGTTCGTAGAGATCTCGTTTGCCTGATTTTCTTCTCGCAAGTTGCTCTGTAAATATTTTCTCATCGGCTTCGTCAAGGAGGTCGGTGACAAATCTGCCTATGGTCTCATCTTGCCTGTATCCTATAATTTCACAAAAGCGGTTGTTTACACAAATAAACCGCAGGTTTTCGTCGATCATTGCCAAACCATCGTTTATGGCCTCAGCCAGGGTGCAGAAACCGCCTTCGCTTACAGTATATTCTGGACCGTCAGCTGACTCCAGTTGGGCAATAAGTTCACACAGTTTAAACTGATCACCCAGCGCCTCATTTTTTTTCTTAAGGGGGTCATTCATTTTGGCCCACCCCACATGATTAAGAGTTGATCTTTGGTCGAACCCCAAACTTTGCAATAACTATGCTTAACCCGGATGTTTCATAAATCACTTGCTGAGACCGACTATGGATTTGCCATTCAGCTCTGACCTGGCCCCATCGAAGATCTCGCTATGCGGGAAGGGCCAAGTTTCCGGGACTGTAATCGAAGCTCTAGATAGGCCGATTTTATTGTCCTAGCTTGACCTAACAAAAGAAATGATTCTTTTGCCCGTGCATTCAGCCACGTCAGCCAGCCCGTCCACTGAAAGATGGCTCGCGGCGTCAGCAGCAAACAAACAGGTTACTGCGGCGGGGAATTCTTCGTCTGGAAGATAAAAAATATAGTAGAGGGGAATACGAGGCAGTGGATATAGAGTGAAGGAGAAATCACCACTGGCCGCATCGGTGTTGACTTTACCTGAAAAGTACTCGGCAATGGCCTGTTTTTGACGCTGAATTGACAGTACATGGGGGACCAGAACTTGCTCGGAACGTGCGACAAAAGCACCTTGATAGGGCCCGCTGTTAGGCAACTCCTTAAAAGATTGAAGGGGATGAATTTTGGCTGGTTCATCGCGTACGTTACGGGCATAAAGGGAGATGAGAATACCCTCCGGCCCGGTAGCTGGCTTGCCCCCTAAACTTATTGCATCCTGACAAAGCTTGCAGGTCTCCCCAAAAGCCTGGAAATAAAAGCAATCTTCCTCCATCCTTGCAGGCAAGGCCTGCTCTAGGATTTCCTTGCCCCGAAGCCAGGCTTCTTTAAGGTGTTCCATTTGAATCAGGAGGTATTGGTCGTTCATGTGGTCTACTCCTGCTAGGCACAAGGCACAAGTTTCACGTTGGAGGTTAGAGGTTAGAGGTGTAAGGCAACAAGTATTATAAGGAAAGAACATCTTTTGCCTCCAACCTAAAGCGAAGCGCTCCTCCGACCTCCAACCCTATGCGCTCTGCGATTAGAAACGCACATAGACAAACCTGGCAAAGTACCCGATTATTATCGGAAAAATAAAGCTACAGATGAGCCGGGTAAAAGTGATTTTAAACCCCAGCAGGGGGATCTCAAAAGCTATAACCCGGTTTACACCAATTAAAGCCCAGGCTGAGAGATAGGCGATTAAAGGTCCAATGTGCGCTCCTGCCTTATACATGGCCGCTACAATAGGAAACTGGATAAAAGGACCACCAGGAGCGACAGCTCCCAAACATGTTCCAATGAGAATTCCCTTGAAGCCGCTCTCTGCTCCCACCCATCGGATGAGAAGTTCTTTAGGCAGGAGAACCTCCATCAGCCCGGCCACGAAAAAGGCCAAGATTAGGACCGGCAAGAGCCTCAATAGCAGCCCACCGCCTGCTCTAATAGCCTGCACAGGGAGCTGAGGGCTTTTGTGATAGGCTATGGCACCCAAGATTACAGACAGGGCCAGCATTACGAAAAAGGCTGCTTTCATGCTATTTCTCCGTTTCAACAAAGAGGGAATGGCAAAGAAACTCGTTCAGTTTCACAGTAATGTACCGCAAAGGGAATCATTGTTGTCAAATGATTTTTTGTTGTATAGCTGCTATATTGGCAGGAACTGCTATGGAATGAGGCGGATAGGATCGTGGGTAGTCGTTTTGCTCTCCTGAGTTTGGCCTTGATCGTTGTTTGCTTCGGCATCTCTTGTGACCAGGAAAAGTCGAAAAGTGGGGGAAAAGGGATGGAAATAAGTGATGTTGAGAAAACTGTGGAGAGACTTCGAGAACATGTAAAGCACCTTACGGTCACTATTGGCGAACGGTCCGTAGGGGTGCCAGAAAATCTAGAGAAAACTGCCACTTACATAGAGTCGTTCTATCGGGATCTTGAGCTTCCCTCTCAAAGGGAGTCATACACATATAATAATTTCACCGTGGCCAGTATTGTGGCCAGCATCGACCTTGGCTTGAATCCTACCAAGCACTACCTCCTGGGGGCCCACTATGACTCGGTCTGGGGCACAGTGGGCGCAGACGATAATGCCAGCGCTATTGCTGTCCAGTTGGAGACTGCAAGGGAGCTGAAGTCTTTGCTTGGGGGTAAGGAGTTAGGGGTAGGAGTGAAGTTTGTCTCCTTTCCCTTGGAAGAGCCTCCGGCTTTTGGCACTCGCCATATGGCGAGTAAAATCTATGCCAAGAAGGCCAAGAAAGAAAATGAGCAGATAGACGGTATGCTCTGCCTGGAGATGGTAGGCTACACCTGTCACCAGGAAGGTTGCCAGGACTATCCATTTCCCTTGATGTTCATGGACTATCCCAAGGAGGGAAACTTTATCGGCATTGTAGGCAACCTGAAGTCAACAGGTCTCACCAACTCTCTCTACAGGGCTTTTCAGAAAAATCGGGATCTGCCGGTGGTCAAGTTGACCGTGCCTTTTGGTGGTTGGTTACTCCCTTCGGTGCGATTGAGTGACCATGCCCCTTTCTGGGACCAAGGTTACAAAGCGGTGATGATTACTGATTCGGCCTTCTATCGCAATCCCCACTACCATCTGCCCTCAGACACTATGGAAAAACTGGACTACAAGTTCATGGCCGAGCTGGTGAAGAGTCTGGTTATGTTTTTCGTTGAGGTAGGCAGTAGGCGATAAACTGCTAAGGGCAATGGTTCACCAGTCAGAGTCCAGTAACATTGTGGCATAAGGCATAAGGCGCAAGGCGCAAGGAATGAAGTTCATCGTAATATTGCCTTAGGCCGTGAGCCCTACGCCTCTCCTCAATCCGAAACCATCTCCTCTCTTTCCCTCGTCTCGCTCGACCTCACGTCTCGCCCGTCTCGCCGCATACGCTATGCTCCATGCCCTATCCTATGCCTTGAAAATCAGGGTGCAGCACTCATATCCTTCACAGATTTGATCTCCGAGTTCAAACTTGATGTCATCTCCAAATTCAGCAGCCCAAACCTGATATTCAGTAGTGCAGATGCGAGTTCCCACTGGCCCGGAAAGATGCTCTCTCCCTGATTTGATCATAATGGTATGCCAGGGACATTCGTTTAGAGTTATTTTAAATGATTTCATATCATCGCTTTGCTCGGCCTCGAAGGCAAAGCCGTCAAGAGTGAGCTTGGTGGTGAGACATTGTCGAAGTCCATCCAGACCGTCTGTTGAGCTACCCATGGATTTCAACTTGCGAGCCTGAATTTTTGGCATGACCTTCCAGACCTCGTCATCGATGTCGAGGGCAGTATCAAAACCGTATATTTCTTCAACCTTCACGAACCAGAGCCCGTCTACCGCGGTGTAACTGCGCTTGAAGTATTCGGCAATTTGTTTATCTGTGAGTTTGAGCATCATCATGTCTCCTCCTCCACTTTACCCTGTTAAATCCCAGCTATGCGGTGTTCGCGGAGGCAAAATGTAACAGGTTAATTCCCCTCACCCAGAGGCTTACACTCAATTCGTCATCCCGGCCAAGTCTAGTAGAGCTGGACGCGAGCCGGGATCCAGACAACGTCCCCGCGAAGGCGGGGAACCAGGCACCAAATGACGTCATTGCAGTTATCTGAATTCCGGATCTCGCCCCGAGAAGCGGAGCTCGTCCGGAATGACGGCTTCGGCGAATTACTAAACAGTCTCCTAGGAGAGGGGGATTTCAGGGTTCATCTGACCAACTTTCTTCAACAAGAACAACCGAGGTTTCGATTTGCCGGTCAGGAATTGACCAGTATTTCTTGAGCAGACGGTCCTTCTCCTCTGGATTGACCAGGCGGAATTTATGTTTCTCGTAAAAACGGATGGCCCAAGTGGCATCTGCCCAGGTACCGAGAAGAATTGGCCGCGAAGTCAAGGTGCGAAGATGGGACAGGAGTTTTCCGCCAATTCCTTTGTTCTGCTCGGCCGTGCGCACATAGGCGTGTCTTATGAGGGTTACGTCCAGTACATCTTGGATACCCATGACGCCTAGCAACTCACCGTCTTCTTCATAGCCCCAGAATCTGACGTGAGCATCGATCTCGTGCCTGAGTTCTTTTCTGGGCATATAAGGCTCATTCCAGCGATCAGCAGGTATAATCCCCCTGTAAACCTGAGCAGCCTCGTTTATGATTTCATAGATCGTCTCGAAGTCATTCTCTTCACACCGCCGAATCATTTTGTTTTTCCTCCGGAAGGATACTTGGCACTATTATTGCGAATGACATGCTGGTAAGGCAAGAATAAATCACCTACATCAGGGTAAAGAGAGCAAATGAGACCCGGACCATTTCTCTCCAGAGATTACCCTGCTGTTCTTCTCTGAAGGAATTGGAGCAGGGTAGGGCCGGATAGAATTTTGAGGGTAGACCGATGAAAAGACATTACCTGGTATTTGAGACAGGAGCGCTCGAGAAAACAATCTACCCATTACTGGAAACCACAACCATTGGCCGCGACTCGAGCAATTTGATCCCCTTGGCGGATCCCACTGCCTCGCGCAATCATGCCAAAGTGCACTACCATGAAGGGTCCTGGGTGGTTGAGGATTTAGGAAGCACCAACGGTATCATCTTCAATGGCGAGCGGGTAGAAAAAATTTCTCTCAGTTCAGGAGACTCATTCCAGATAGGGAAAACTTCTTTCACTGTGGTTGAGAGGGAAATCGGTGAGTCAGAGGATCCTCTGCAAACAACCCTGGAGTTTTTCTCTCCAGCCAGCTTAGCTGGAACGGACCGGAGGTCTGTACGACTCATGGATGTCATCTCCAAGATTCCCTTCTTTGTCCCCCTCCAGGAGACAGAACGGGAGGAGTTGGCGGAGGACGCCACCATGCATGTATTCAGTGCTGGAGAGATGATCATCCGGGAGGGAGATACAGGACGTTCAGTCTATATCATTCTGGATGGCCGGGTAAAGGTGTTTCACCAGAGATGACGGTGGAAATGAGTTACCACTTGCAACCTTGGGGGTGGGTCAGTTTTTTGGCGAAATGTCACTGGTGAGCGGTAAACCCCGTTCAAGTTCGGTAACGGCCCTCGAGCTGAGTGTACTGGTTGAACTCAGCTATGCTAGTATGGCAAAGGTTATAGACCAAAATCTGGCCGTGAAGGAAGTTCTGGAGGAATATCACAAGGTCCGCAAACAGGACACGCTGGATAAACTTGCCAAGATGGGATTGACCAAATCTGAGCTACTTCCTTAATTTCGGATTGCGGATTTGGGATTTCGGATTTAACAAGGCATAGGGCATAGCACTAAGCTGTCATTTGGCCACTAGATGTGGCCGTCATTACGCTACGCTGTCATTCATGGTCATTTGTTGTAACAACCTAATGACGGCCGTAAGGCCTAATGACGGCGCAGCCGAATGACGCGGAGCAAATGACCTTTCAGTGCCTAGTGCTTAGTCCCTAGTGCCTAGTAAAACCTGTCCTCTGACCTCTGTCATCTATTCGTACTCATAGAACCCCTTTCCTACCTTGCGTCCCAGCCAGCCGGCTTCCACATATTGACGGAGTAAGGGGCAGGGTCGGTACTTGGAATCAGAAAAGCCGTTGTAAAGAGTTTCCATAATAGCTAAGCAGGTGTCCAAGCCAATTAGATCCGCTAAAGCCAGGGGACCCATAGGGTGGTTCATTCCCAGTTTCATCACTGTGTCAATGTCGTCTCGGCTACCCACTCCGTGGTAGAGGCAAAAGATGGCCTCGTTGATCATCGGCATGAGGATTCGGTTGGCGATGAAGGCCGGGTAATCACTGGCCTTTATAGGAGTCTTGCCAAATCTAACGGCCAAATCCCAGGTGGTTTTGAAAGTTTTTTCCGAGGTGACCAGACCTGGAATGACTTCCACCAGTTGCATCAGGGGCACGGGATTCATGAAATGCATCCCAATGACTTTGTCGGGACGTTTGGTCTGGGCCGCAATGCGGCCAATGGGAATAGAAGAAGTATTGGTGGCAAGGATGACCTCAGGCCTGCAGATTTCATCAAGATCACAGAAAATTCTAAATTTTAACTGTTCATTCTCGGTGGCAGCCTCGATGACAAAGTCGCATGCTGACAATTCTGCTTTCTCCACAGTAGTTTTTATGCGGCCTATAATAGTTTCCTTTTCCTCGCCACTCATTCTGCCTTTTTCTACATTGCGGCTCAAAATCTTTATAATGTTTTTCAAGCCGCCCTGGACAAACTCTTCTTTGATGTCGCTCATGATTACCTGCAGGCCGCTCATGGCCGCAACCTGAGCAATGCCATTTCCCATCTGACCAGCACCGACTACTCCCAGAGTCTTAACCTCCATGGTGATTTCTCCTACCGTGGTTGTTTCAAAATACTCTTGATCCTAAGCAATGGTCTCAAATTCGAAATCCTAATATCTAAATCCTAAACAATTCTCAAATTACCAAAATCCGAATGACCAAAACGTGACTTTTGGTCATCTGATTAATTTGTTTGAAAAATTGGTAAATTTGGATTTAGGATTTGTTTAGAATTTCGTGCTTCGGATTTCGGATTTCTAACGCTTTACAACCATCGCCACAGCCTCACCACCGCCGAGGCAGAGCGATGCTAATCCAGTCTTCTTGTCTTGTCTGATCATTTCGTGCAGCAAAGTTACTAAAACGCGACAACCGCTGGCACCGATTGGATGTCCGAGGGCAACACTGCCTCCGTTAACATTCACCTTGGCCGGATCCAGTTGCAATTCACGCAAAACACCCACAGTGGAGCCGCTGAAGGCTTCATTGATTTCGAAAAGATCCACGTCTTCCTGGGCGATACCCTCTTTGGCTAAGCACTTGGGGACCCCTAGGATGGGCGCTACCAGTAAGTATTTAGCATCAATACCCGCTGAGGCTTGGGCGCCGATTGTGGCCATGATTTGGCAGCCCATTGCTTCTGCCTTCTCTCTTGACATAACTACCACCGCGGCTGCCCCGTCGCTAATAATGGAGGAGTTACCTGGAGTGGTGACTCCCCCTTCTTTGAAAACCGGTTTTAAACGGGCAAGACTCTCGTAGGACGACTCCCTGGGGCATTCGTCCCGGTCAAACAGGAGGGGGTCTCCCTTTTTTTGAGGTATTGAGACGGGCATAATTTCTTGTTTAAACTTGCCTGCCTCAATTGCCAACAGCGCCCGCCGATAGGATTCAGCTGCATAACGATCCTGATCCTCTCGGGTGACATTATATTTCTCGGAACAGAGCTCATTGGATATACCCATGTGGAAATCATTGACGAGGTCCCAAAGTCCATCGTGTATCATGTGGTCATGTAAGGTCGCATTACCAAGTCGGTAGCCGAATCGCGCCTTTTTCCAGGTAGTAGGGCGCTTGACTCATACTCTCCATGCCGCCGGCAACGGCAACATCGGCATCACCCAACTGGATGGCTTGAGCTGCCAGCATTACAGCCTTCAAACCGGAACCACACACCTTGTTGATGGTGAGGCACTCTGCTTCCCAGGGTAGACCGGCCTGAATTGCCGCCTGTCTTGCCGGATTCTGGCCGTAACCACAGGGAAGCACTATCCCCATGTTAACCTCGTTTACATCTTCTTTGGCGATTCCAGCCCGTCTTATTGCCTCCTCAATGACGAGTGCACCCAGCTGGGTAGCACCAAATGTACTCAGAGTACCATCGAAATTGCCTATGGGAGTGCGCACAGCGCTAACGATGACCGCTTCTCTCATACTGGTCTCTCCTCCTAATGCTTCGCTTCAATAAGCTTTGCTGTCATTCATTGTAATCAAATCATTAGGCTACTATCTAGCAACAATGACTTACTATAAATGACGGGCGATCAGCCCACTTGTCCTAATGACAACGTAGTGTAATGACAGTATGGCGTTTTGCGCCATACGTCCGCTGAACGAGCGCTCAGTCAGATAGAATTGATAACACGCCATCCGGGTAGTGTCAAGATTTTTGCCTAACTGAAACAATAAAGCAAAGAAAAATGTCGCATTTCCTCAATTCCCCAATTACCAAATATATTTTATAGTTGGATATTACAAAGTATATTAGCTCTGGTATTCTTCCAGAAAAAGTGAATCATAAAAGGAGTCTCTAAGAATGAAGTACAGGACTAAGATCTTCTTGTTTACCCTGATTTTCTTCCAGCTAAACTCTATTAGCTACGGCGGGCAAGGAAACTCACCCATTGACACGCAGGTAGTGCGGATCCTTGCTACTAAAAAGGAGGCCTACTATCACAAGCCTTGGAAGAGTCCCAACTTCGAAACTGTCGCGGCCAGCGGTTTCTTTTTCAAAGATAAGAAAGATTTTCCAGGGATGAAAGGGTTGATCCTGACAAACGCGCACGTGGTGGCCATGGCTCAAAGTATCAAAATATCCAATGGTCGGGAGAAACGGCGCTACGAGGTTAAGCTCTTAGGCATATGCAACTCTGCCGATTTTGCTGTCCTCCAGATGGAACCCCAAGAACTGGAGGCATACGAAACCCGCAACGGCAAGGTAGTTCCGCTGCAACTCGGTGACAGTGATGAACTGCGTGTGGGAGATAAGGTCTTGGGCTGGGGTTATCCCCTTGGTGGAGAGAGGATTAGTAAATCAGAAGAAGGCGAAATAAGCAGGATCGAGGTGAACCGATATACCTACTCCCAGGAATATTGGCTCATGGTCCAGGCCTCACTTCAGCAGAACCGGGGAAACTCAGGCGGTCCGGTTCTCAAAAACGGAAAAGTGGTTGGAATTGCCTTCCAGGGAGTAAGTGCCAGTGATCGAATCAATTACTTCATCCCAATTAATTTGGTTAAACACCTAATGGGATTGCTCCAGAACGAAGAACTAATTCCACGCTGGCAATACGAGGCCCAGCCCATGTTTCCCCGACTAAAAGATTACTACCAGCTAGAGGCCAGCCAAGGGGGCGTGCTTCTAAATTATGTCATTCCGGACGGAGGTCCCCACAAATTTGGACTTCGCAACAATGACATCCTTTTAGAAATAGATGGGCATGAGATAGACAACTTCGGCGATATCTTCTTTGAGCCCCTGGGACAGAAAATCTACTTTGAAGAGATACTCAATCGCAAGAGAGTAGGTGACCCCCTGAAGGTCAAGGTGATCAGGGAGGGGAAAGTTCTGGAGATCAAAGGTAAAGTGACTAAGGGACTGCCAAAACTGGTATCCAAAATCTTCACCAGGGCCAATTACTTCGTCACCGGTGGCATTGGCTTTGTCGAACTAACGTACAACTGTATCAAGAATCTCGGTAGGTCAGGTCGCTCATATGAAGAAAAATACCTCGAGGAGTTCCCTCAGAAGCCATATCAGAAGGTAGTCATTATTTCTGAGATATTTCCTGAATATGGGTTGGTGGAGACCTCAGCTTATTTAAGGCGGGTGGAGAAGATCAACGATGTGGAGGTGCTGAACATAGGGCACCTGTACGATACTATTCAGGATCTGAAGAAGAAGGGAGAGAAAAAGGTTTTGTTGAAGCTTTCCGGGAATATTCAGCTGCCTTTGGACCTTGAAAAGGCAGACGAATTGGATCGAGAGATCAAGGAAAAATACGGTATCTTGTATATGAAAACTGCAGGTGGGTTTTTAAAGTAATCCTTCCAGTCAGTCGGAGATACGAAAGCTGGTAGCCCGGATATTTCATGAATTGCTGTCGCGAGACCGCGAAGATGGGCTTGCCACCTGGCAACCGCAGGGTGTTGGTTCCGAGGCGTACCTGAAAGGTACGTCGCAGGGGCCGACACTTGAGGACGCCAGGAAGGAAGGTCATATTCGTGGTCGCAGTAGGCAATTCATGAAATATCCGGGCTAGGGAAAAAGGAAGGGGCTAGCCTTTTCGGCTAGGAGTCTGTCGGAGTATTACTAGGATTTCTTTGACTCCTTCGGTTGTTCTTTGAAAATCTGAGCGTTTTGTATCGAAGCCGACCTTGGTCAGTTGGTGCTGTCAGGCTTGGACCCCTTGTCTTTGCTCAAGCTGACGAGCAAGGTTCAGTATCCCCCTGGGGTTAGGCTGTTACCGGCTTCCATCCACTGCGAAACAGCTTCAAGAGGTTGTGCCCGAGGCAGATCAACTCCCACTCGGCACTCACCTTGTCGAAGCCCCGCAAGAGGAACTGGCGGAACCCTCGCACCTGCTTGATTTGGCCAAACACTGGCTCGACGATCTCTTTGCGCTTCGAATAGGTGTTTCTGCCCCTGATCGTTCGCAGCTTGCGAGCCATTCGCTCCTTGACCGTGGCATCTTTGGGAATACGCCCTCGAGGAGCCGCTGGCACCCGATCCGTGTGCTTCCACTTACCAGTAGCCACATAGGCGTCGATGTGTTGGTCAGTAAGGTAGGTGACATTGTCTTGGCTGTAGTAGTCACTATCAGCACTTAGCTGCTTGGGCGTGGCGCCATCTAGGTTGCTCTTCAGTTTCTCCATTACTGGTTTGACTTGACGCTTGTCGTTGGCATACTGGGTAACCCGTGGAGCAAGGATCACCTGATGGGCCTCATCAACAGCTGCCTGGCAGTTGTAGCATTGTTCAAAAGACTTGGTGGCGCTCATCTTCATGATCCGCGAGTCCGGATCAGTGAAGTTGCGCTGGGCTTTAGGCTCGGGCTTGTCTGAAGGAGCCTTCGGTGGTCGACCTCGACGGCTACCCGGACGACTATCGTAGTCCTGTCTCTTTTTCTCGTAGGCGGCTTGTTGCTCAGGAGCATGCTTTAAGACTTCCCGCTCCAGTGCCGCTTTGGCCTCTTTGATCTTGGCAAGCCGTGATTGCTTGAACCGCAGCTCCTCGGGTACCTCGTCACCACCTCGGCCCTTTCCGTAACGGCTGTCCTCGCTCGCATCCATTGCCTCGGCCTCAGCAAGCAGACGCTGCACTTCGGCTTCGAGCTCTCGAACACTCTTTTCCATGCGAGCGTAGCTCATCGCCTTGTGCTTCGAAGCGTTGGCCCGAACCTTTGTACCATCCAAGGCTACGTGCCCCAACTTTAACAATCCAGCTCTCTGGCACAGCCTGAGCACCTGGACAAAAAGAGCGGCTAATGCCTTCAGATGGCGACGACGAAACGCACAAATGGTGGCGTGATCCGGATGTTGGTCTGCCGCAAGCAGCCGAAACGCAATTGACTCATAGGTGGCTTTCTCGATCTTGCGGCTACTGGGAACCCCTACACAGTAGGCGTAGATCAAAAGCGCCACCATCATCTCAGGATGGTACGCTGGATAGCCCCCTTTGGAACCATCATAGCTAGCGAAAATCTCTGATAGCTCCAACTGACCCACCACATCACGGATGAAGTACACCAAGTGGTCTTCAGGCAACCACTTGCTCATGTCGGGGGGCAACAAAAACAACTGACCTGGCTCGTAACGGCGGAATGTATTTGGTGTTTTCATGAACCAGAGTTTACCATATTAACTCATAACTTTGGGAGTACTCCGACAGACTCCTAGAAGACGAAATTCTCAGGATGGGGATTGGCTTGGACTTCGGGTAAGAACGCTTACTTTCAGCTTAAGCGGAAATCAGCTTATGACCTTTGAGAAGGCAGTTTTTAGAGCAGATTTTTCCCGTTACAGATCATCACGCGGCTTGCGTGCAAGAGCTTGTAATTTTATTCTTTTTCCACTACACTTCAAGAAGTTGAATACTCATCCTCTTTAGGTCATCAGCTCCCCTGCAGGCGAACTGCGATAAGGAATATCGACTTGGGCGCTATCAAAATAAGCCCTGGCAATGTGTGAATTGTCTGAAAGGAAAAAGGGCTTAAGTCGTGCCAATGCTAATTCAGTGACTTTATAAGATCCCAAACCACCTTTGAAATGACAGCTATATTGAAAAATATAAAAAGAAAGCTTGCCCGGGAAAGAAATCTTCCGGAAGACATTGCTGAAATAGGCGTCCCCGCGAATGACAATGAAGATGAGATCATTGATCTGGTGGATTCTCTGGAAGAAGACTCATGCACCACAAATGATACGGTTTTTGGCGAAGCAGAGCCAGTAGGTGCCTTAAGTGATGAGCCCTCGGACGAGAAGGTAGAAAAAGTTCTTGAAACCGATGGTGAAGTTGTAGATGAACTCGAGGATACATTGGATGCGGAATTGTTAAAAGGTGTTGCTTGGAAAATTCCTCAAGCGCCGGCCAGTGAGAATATGACTGATCAGGATCTTGAAGAAGCCTTGCTGGAACTATTTGAATCAAGTGAGTCATTTGTTTCCGAAATTGTCGAACAGGGCCAAGAAAGTGGCGAAAAGGACGAAGAAATTTCTTCGGCCGGTGCGAATCGCCTTGGCTACAGGCCAGTGGATTTGCAGATAACCGCTGAGGCTGTCAAAGAAAAAAATACCACCGGAAAGGGACCTGAACTAGAAGATGCGATACGCAAGAATCTCTTCGTTAACATAAAGTTAGAGAAAGGAGACCTTGACGATAAGGCTCTTACCGTTGAGCCCGATGCTCCGAGGAGAGAGTTTGAAATGACAACTGACAAAATAGCTTGGATAGAAAGTGACCAGTATTACCCAACAGCTCTTCAGGCGCTTGACAAAAAAATCGCAGAATTTAAGCAAGAGATAGAAAATCTAACTGCCGAGAAAGAGAAATTGAAGAAAAAGTACGAATCTGTAAGAAGCATTCTATACTTAAAGGATGAAGAGCTAAAGAAAGCCGTGGCAGAAATATTCGCTAATTACTGGTCTTTAAAGATTTCTCATATGGATAAAACAAAAAGAGCAGGATTCAGAGAAAACATTCTGATTGAACATAACGGCAGTGATATTTTGGTCAAAATTAAAGGGACCCATGAGGACTACCCGTCAATTAAATTTATCACTGAAGTCTGGAAAGATTTACATTATTCAGGATTGGGAACCGGCGCTGAAGGTGCCCTGGTTTTAAACTACGGCTTGGAGAAAAATCCCAAAGAAAGAAACTTAGCATATAAGGAAGACAAAGAGCAGCTTGAGGACCTCATTTTCATAGATACTAGAGTGCTTCACAACTTGACTACCGTAATAATTGATGGCGATCTAACTATCGAAGAAGCAAAAAGAATACTCTTGAAAAAAGGTAGAGTTGAATACAATATATCGGATTAAGCCTACTATTTCCTGGTAGGATAACAACCAGCTGGCCGCCTTCCTCCTGGCCATTCAACACGTAACGAATACCGAATTTTGTGCCGCCCTTGCCGGGAATTCTTTTGGTGCGTCTGATAAGTTCTCTCGAATCGATGACTTGAATTTCGCCCCTCTGGGTGTTGGGAGCTTCTTGCCAGGTGGCGAAGGTGGTTTTGTACAAACCGAAGTCGATGATCTCTATGCTATCGACATCTGAGGCTTGAGAAAACAAACGGCCACAAAACAGCAATGAGGTCTGGGCGATACTACCTGAGAAGGCGATGCACCTTGCTTCTGTTATTTGTGGTCTGGATAGTCTGCTCTAATGGCTGTGCCACGCCGGCTGTTTCTCCACCACCTTCTGAGGAAGCTGTCAAGGAAAAACCAGAGATTGTCCCTCATGTACTGAGGGAGATTCGGGTGACCGATAAGAAGGTTCTTTTGAAACTTATTCGCTCCGGCTCAAGAAGCATCAACTACACCGGCTTCAAGTTACTTGATCCTTTGCGCCTGGTGGTGGATTTGTTTTATACAGTGGCTGATAGAGTGCCTTCCCCTATAGCAGTGGAAGATGAGATCATCAGCAAAGTTGAAACCATAGAGTTTATCCATGAATTACAACCTGTAACTCGAGTCGAGATAAGTTTAAACCAGGATACTGCGTATCTCATAGACCAAGCGCAAGATGAGATATGGGTGACCTTTTATACAGATCCCCATCTAATAGAGGCTGCAGAAGCCCAGGGTGAGCTTGTTATTCATCCAGAGGTTGAGGAGCCGCCAACTAATAAAAAGAAGGGAAAGACATCGGACATTTCCCAGGCCCCTATGGAAGAGCCCGGAGTTACTCCTCCTCCTGCTGCAAAAGAGACCCTGGCTCCCGCTAGCAAAATCTTGGACATTCAACAGACAGTTTCTGGCGAGGACCTCAATGTCTATATTATTGGCAATGGACGGCTTGATAACTACGATGTCTTTGTGCTTAGTGATCCACCCCGTCTAGTGCTGGATTTCTTTGGCGTGCGATCCACCATGGTCAAAGATGTCCTGATTCCAGATGGCCCTTGGGTCAAACAAGTAAGGGTGGGTTTGCACTCAAACAAAGTGCGAGTAGTCTTTGACCTTATCCATGCCCCCAAAGCGGAAGTGCCTCATCAAATCACTTTTGACGATAGCCGACTGGTGATCTCTTTCAAACCAGGGCCTAGCTTTCCACCTCGATAATCTGATATCGGCAGTTTTCTGTTTTCAAGGCTACATATAGTGGCCGGTTCTCAAAAGCTAAAGTGTAGATTAAACTATGTAAACTGCCGTCCAAAGTGATAGGAGACGGTTTTCGATGGTATGCTAAGTTGCTCTTCCTCGTTTTGGTTCTGCTAAAGTCAAGCCTCTGGTCGATTCTTCTCAAGTTCCTTTATATAAGCCACAGCTCTTTCCAGTTCATTGGTTAGGTAGCGTGTACGGAGAATCGACTTCACGCGGACTCCCAGCTCTACCAAGTCAATGGGCTTGTTGAGGAAATCATCAGCTCCCACTTCAATCGCATCTATCTTGTTTTCCTCATATCCGGTTATCATTATGATGGGTATATACTGCGTTTTCGGCTCAGCCTTTAATCTCCTGCAGACTTCTATCCCGTCAATACCGGGCATCCTAACATCCAGCAAGATTGCATGTGGAGCCTCTCGTTTTGCCAACTCTGTGGCCTCTTCTCCGGCTGAGGCCAGAATTACTTCATATCCTTCTTCTGTTAGAAAGCTAGCAAGTAAATCTCTTATCTCCAGTTCATCGTCAACCACTAGCACCTTTTCTCCCATGATACCCCTCCCTTCTTCGACTTCAAATTTTCGGATAAATGATCTTCCCCCTTTCAGCTGCGGAAGACCGGACAAAGTAGACCCTCCAAGATTTCAGTGATGAGCATCTACTATTGGGTGGCCCAATTTCTCATCAGTGATCCAGTGTGGGCTTACGATGACTTGGTTGAGACAGGATGTTTGTGTGCTAACGTATAGCTTCGTCTGAACTTACCTATCGAGGTTATGCGCCTTTGGTAGGTTCAAGGCTTACATTCTCAGAGGGTTTTCAGTTTGTCAAGAAGTTTGTCCACAGGGCCACCGCAATTCTGCCAGCTTCAAAAGGCCTATTCCCATGATTAATTGTTTTCTTTTGGGAAGATGGAAAGCGGATCGGGGTCACAGCCAAAGTACGCATTGCATCCCTTAATTCACACTCGTCCGTTTTTTAAGCTGGCACAAGATGTTGAGAAGAAAAAAGCGGAGCCAAAAACTCCGCATTTTCTTGGTGTAAATCGAGATATTGTGGCTTGGTCTCAACAGCAAAAGTGTGGATTTAAGTATGTAATTCACATTTCAGGTAGGCTAGGAGTCTGTCGGAGTATTACTAGGATTTCTTTGACTCCTTCGGTTGTTCTTTGAAAATCTGAGCGTTTTGTATCGAAGCCGACCTTGGTCAGTTGGTGCTGTCAGGCTTGGACCCCTTGTCTTTGCTCAAGCTGACGAGCAAGGTTCAGTATCCCCCTCGGGTTAGGCTGTTACCGGCTTCCATCCACTGCGAAACAGCTTCAAGAGGTTGTGCCCGAGGCAGATCAACTCCCACTCGGCACTCACCTTGTCGAAGCCCCACAAGAGGAACTGGCGGAACCTTCGCACCTGCTTGATTTGGCCAAACACTGGCTCGACGATCTCTTTGCGCTTCGAATAGGTGTTTCTGCCCCTGATCGTTCGCAGCTTGCGAGCCATTCGCTCCTTGACCGTGGCATCTTTGGGAATAAGCCCTCGAGGAGCCGCTGGCACCCGATCCGTGTGCTTCCACTTACCAGTAGCCACATAGGCGTCGATGTGTTGGTCAGTAAGGTAGGTGACATTGTCTTGGCTGTAGTAGTCACTATCAGCACTTAGCTGCTTGGGCGTGGCGCCATCTAGGTTGCTCTTCAGTTTCTCCATTACTGGTTTGACTTGACGCTTGTCGTTGGCATACTGGGTAACCCGTGGAGCAAGGATCACCTGATGGGCCTCATCAACAGCTGCCTGGCAGTTGTAGCATTGTTCAAAAGACTTGGTGGCGCTCATCTTCATGATCCGCGAGTCCGGATCAGTGAAGTTGCGCTGGGCTTTAGGCTCGGGCTTGTCTGAAGGAGCCTTCGGTGGTCGACCTCGACGGCTACCCGGACGACTATCGTAGTCCTGTCTCTTTTTCTCGTAGGCGGCTTGTTGCTCAGGAGCATGCTTTAAGACTTCCCGCTCCAGTGCCGCTTTGGCCTCTTTGATCTTGGCAAGCCGTGATTGCTTGAACCGCAGCTCCTCGGGTACCTCGTCACCACCTCGGCCCTTTCCGTAACGGCTGTCCTCGCTCGCATCCATTGCCTCGGCCTCAGCAAGCAGACGCTGCACTTCGGCTTCGAGCTCTCGAACACTCTTTTCCATGCGAGCGTAGCTCATCGCCTTGTGCTTCGAAGCGTTGGCCCGAACCTTTGTACCATCCAAGGCTACGTGCCCCAACTTTAACAATCCAGCTCTCTGGCACAGCCTGAGCACCTGGACAAAAAGAGCGGCTAATGCCTTCAGATGGCGACGACGAAACGCACAAATGGTGGCGTGATCCGGATGTTGGTCTGCCGCAAGCAGCCGAAACGCAATTGACTCATAGGTGGCTTTCTCGATCTTGCGGCTACTGGGAACCCCTACACAGTAGGCGTAGATCAAAAGCGCCACCATCATCTCAGGATGGTACGCTGGATAGCCCCCTTTGGAACCATCATAGCTAGCGAAAATCTCTGATAGCTCCAACTGACCCACCACATCACGGATGAAGTACACCAAGTGGTCTTCAGGCAACCACTTGCTCATGTCGGGGGGCAACAAAAACAACTGACCTGGCTCGTAACGGCGGAATGTATTTGGTGTTTTCATGAACCAGAGTTTACCATATTAACTCATAACTTTGGGAGTACTCCGACAGACTCCTAGGTTGGACTTCGGTTGAACACACTTACACTGAGCAATGGAATTATGCAGGTATGATTAGCATATCTAAAGTTTTCATGACTACCAGGAATTAAACATCTATAGCAGAACCTTCAATTCTGGACTAGATGCTTGGTGCATCAATATATAGTCGCAAATTGCCTATGTGCAAAGCTGTCTTAAGGTCATTTTTTAACTCCAAAATGTTTAGTGCAGGAGTTTGGATACTGACATCGAGGCTAGAAACAACAGTAATCCAAGTCGGATTATGAATTCTCAGACTCTTGCTGCCTTTTCCCGCTCCTTTTTCTCAATCACACAATAAATGCCGCCTTCTTCAAGGCCAGGCAGGAAGCAGCTATTGCATGAAATACACTTGGCTGGACTGCGGTCGCCCTGCATCCAGCGATTGGCCAATCCCGGTTCTCTGATCAGTGGTCTGGCCATGGCAATGTAATCCATGCCATCTTCCTTGACTGTTTTTTCGGCAATCTCATAAGAGCGGAATCCACCCACAACCATTACCGGACAGCTGACCACCTCTTTGATGCGGCGGGCCAATGGCAAGTTATATGCTTCCTTTTCAGATTTTAGGATTTTCTCGCGGACTGGACCTTTCTCTCCAGAGGCTGGAGTGCCGGCGGAGACTTCTATGGCATCAATACCCACTTTAACAAGTGCCTTGGCAGCATAAACCGCATCATCAATTTCCAGACCACCATCCAGGTGATCTGAAGCGTTCAGCTTAATAAAAACAGGATAGTCGGGGCCTACTGCCTCCCGCACCTTTCGGTAGACTTCGAGGAGAAACCGGCTTCGGTTTTCAATACTACCGCCATATTCATCACTACGGCGGTTGGTTAGCGGAGAGAGAAACTGGTTAATCAGAAAGCCATGGGCGCCATGCAGTTGCACTCCATTGAAGCCCCAGGACTTAGCCCGTCGCGCCCCTTCTCCAAAAGCTGAAATAGTGTCAATGATTTCTTCCTTGGTGAGTTCAGCAGGCATCTCCGGGTATTGGTCAACCTTTACGGCCGAAGGAGCGAGGGGTTGGCGTCCTGCGTAGGTAGAATTGGTTTCGCCGCCGGCGTGAACCAACTGGATGGCAATCTTGCCACCAACACTGTGAACAGTGCTGGTGAGGTTCTCATAGTCGCTCGCAAAGTCATCGGTATTGATGCCCATTTTGCCGGGCAACCCTTTGCCATCAGGCCTTACAAATGTATAGCCCGAAATAATCAACCCTATACCGCCTTGTGCTAAGTCGCGATAACAGTTGATCAATTTTTCCGTGGGCCTGCCGTCCTGCTCGCACATACCCTCCCAAGTGGCGGATCGGATGAGACGGTTTCGCAGGGTCACGCCATTAATTACAGTTTCCTCGAACAGTGCAGTCATGCCCTACCTCCTCATGCTTGGAATCAGCAAATGGTTGCAATTGGTTGAAATAGCTTGCTCACTCTGTCTAGATCTTCGTACCCATGTCGTGTGTTCGAAAGAGCGAAGAGAAGACTTGCTCTCAAACATTTATCTTCTTCTGAACCAAGCTCTGTAAATCGCAGGTTCCAAGCCCCCACTTTTGTCCCAGTCTGATGAAGCCTATATCCATAGGAGTTTTGCCAAACAGCATAGCGGCCTTGGCGTCCGCAGCAACCGGATCATCACTTAAGACCAAAGTATTCTTATCGGCAACATCAGATTTGCTTCCACCGGAAGGACCATTTCTGGTCATGATCCTGGTGGCATCGATCAGGGTCACGGTGGGTTTAAAGAATTGGGCTAGATCAACAATATTCTCATGGATATCCCCGTGCAGGGACCACCGCCTTCCACCAACAGCGCCTATCCAATTCTTCATGCCAAGGGTCAGGGAACTCAATATATGATGCTTTGCCACCGGTAGGTTAATTACCTTGTCAGCTTCGACCAATGGCAGATAGACAGGCCAGATATCCAGGCGATTTCCCCGCAAGTTCATGTCCCGCATGAGAGATGCGGTGGGATAAACCAGCTCCGCCCCAGTTTTACTTGCTACAGCCTCTGCACCTGTTACCTTGAAGCAGAACCCGGCATCCTCAATGGTATTATCAGCGATTCTGACCTTTTTTGCCCCGGCTTCTTGACAAAGCTCAATGACCGCTTGCAATACTTCCGCATTTGTGGTGGCGCCCAGGTGAACCGGTCTGGCCCAAGAGATATTCGGTTTGATAACTACCACATCTCCCCTTGAAACAAATCGTCTCATTCCTCCGACCGCTTCGAAGACCTTTCTTGCCAACTCTTTCCGACTGTAGCCCTCTTCTGCGCCAACGCCTTCCACAACAAAGCCTGTCTTCTTTTCCCCGGCCCAAGCCAACAGTGGTCCTCGGACAGATCCCGTGACAAAACCGGCAAGCGCTAGAGAGCCAGATAAGTGAAGTAGCCTTTTAATACATGCTCTTCTTGTAATAGGATGATCTCGCAACATAATCCACACCTCTTTAATTTGCCAGGATGACGGCCTGATGGGTTGTGTCCGTAGCGAAGAAGATTTGCCTCTGGTCCTGGCCCGAGTGGGAAATAGCTTTATTACAATAATGAATCTTGTTTCCAGCCCAAATGGGCGATCTCTATTTCTTCCATGCGGCTCGTTCCCAATCCGTAGACTTTGTCAGCAGCTTCTAGGCAGATTGGTGGTGGAGAAAGGGGCCAAGGTTCGCCTCGTAAAGCTCGCCTTTTTTCTTCGATTATTCTTAGGCAAACAGTCTCGACTGCAACCGGATCCGTACCGGCGATCAAGCCACTGTATGGCCATTTATAGCGAGGATCAGCCTGGGGCCCTTTATCACAAAGCGGATAGAGCGCGTCCACCAAGACAAGTTTTGTTTTCCCTTTCACATGAGGAAGATGCCAAATCTCCCCCAACTTTGCACTGTTTTGTTGGTGATATGCAGAGGGGCTGCCAGAATACATAATGTAGTTCTTGAGAACTGTACCCATCCCTGTTAACCAGTGTGCTTTAAGAGCTGGTAGCGAAATCAAGGCGGTGCAGCGCTTCACTTTTCTAGATGAACCTTGCGCCATGATAATTCTCTTTTTCGGAACATCAATGTCCATTAATGCTATTTTTACAGCATCTACCAGTTCATCATGCGTTGGATTTAAATGCCCTGTCGTCACCAGACCAACTGTATCTTCTGGTGTGATTATCGTCGACCATGCTTCTTTACTATTTTTTCTGCCCGTAAGTTGAACGATGGACTGATCAAGCATCTTCTGTAGCACCTTGAAATCGACATCGAGGTCTGCATTCATTACATCTTTATCACGGACGACCGTAACTAAACTTAATGGAGCTGTCTTCTCACTCCCCACAGCCCACCTAACACCGAACATGGAAGTCCCAAGAGTCGCACCAATGGTTCCACGTATGAAATCTCTTCTTGTGATTAGCCTTCGTTTATTTGGCACGATCATCCTCCCGCTTTTAATAAATTGAATTGAATTTGTTTGATGATCATTCGGGCAGAGTTCTCATCTGGGCATTCGAATACAATTGCGATACACGGACCATGCACTTTATAGCCTAACCAACCATCCTCGATTTTGAAGCAACTCTGGCTTTTGGTAACAGAGCCTGAGACGAAATCTTTCTCATGTTCTGGTAGATACGCTTTATGGAAATGATCAAGCGCTTGTTGCGCTTGTCCAGAATCGGGATATCTCACAAAAAGAAATTGGACACGCTTGCGATCTTTACCATCCATGCTGTCATAGGGTGCAGCAACAGCTTCGGCTGAAAGATCTAGGTTCAGAATATTTTGATGACTGAGATAATATAGTGAGTTCAGTACAAGATGCGACCGAAAATAGCCGATCCTGTCCTTTGATAGTTTCCAATCCACACCAATCTCAAGGGGAAGGATTTTCAATAATTCTGGCTCAGGGGGACTCTTTCGGTTGGCAGCAATTTGCTTACCTAAGGTAAGAACCGCTTGTTTTGAGGCAGGAGTTTCACGAAAAGCCAAGACTCGAGAATAGAGATTGTCAGACCAGATGCGCAACAGACCTGCACCATAGAGGGCCCTGGTCGAAGAAGTAAGAGATCGGTTTAATGTGTTTGTAGTAGAGTCAATGAAAGATACGTGCTCACCTCCCCAATCCAAGGAAAGCAAACCAAAAGCATCGTCAGAGGTCTCCATATAATATAGTTCTACTAAGATGCTTTTTTCGTCATCAGCCTTATACTCATATACTTCAAGGCGGTCGAAGCGATAGGCCAGATAAAGCTCTCCAGCTCCGTCCATATACTCAAAAATATTCCTAGAATTAATTACTCGAGGCGAATCGGGTCTTGTCCAAACACCAATAGTTTTAGGTAGATTGGGTTTGTATACTTTCATCCTGCCTGTTGCCCCCTCAGATGCTGACACCATCAAAGTAATTGTCAAAAGAAAAAAGGCTGTTCTCAATGAAGTTCTAGGAGTCAGCATAGATTCTTCAGGTAGTTCGCGGTTTTTTTGCTGTGTTTGGAGGTTAATAGAGCAAGGACAAGAAGAGTCGCCTGAGTAATCATTGCAATAAGTATGACAAAATAGATGTCCATTTATTTCCAGGATATACGATAAAAATTCTTTCTTTTCCAATAGTTATCGGTTTTAGAGCGATTCTATATATTGCTGAGTTATCGCAAGTCTTAATGTTTCAGTATATTACTAAAAATATCGACCTACGGAAAGGTATCTGTTCCCCAAAAAACTAGCAGTAGAAATGGTCGCTAATCATTGATGATGGGAGTTCACATCGCTTGCCAAGATGTGAACTTCTACATAAGTTTAGATATGATCAGGAAATCATAAATTTTTGGTGGGGTCATAAACTAAAGATAAATAGCAGGGAACTTAAATTGCGAGACTAACGGGTCAAGCGCCATATGTGGTAGTATCCAAGAGGGGACAGATCCTTCTGATTGGGACGGATGGGATATGGGAAACACACAATGAGTCCGGCGAAATGTTCGGCAAAAAGCGCCTTTCTACGCTCATCCGTGAGAATGCCTCATCTACTTCCGAAAAAATCCTTCATTCCATAATTGAGTCGTTAAAAGCGTTCAGGGGGTCGGTTAAACGAGAAGACGATGTCACACTGTCCGTTGTGAAAATTGTTCAATAAACCGGGCAAACCGCGGCTTGTGGCCAAGAGATCTGAAAAGGATTCCCCTTTATTTTCCTAAACCCGTTTCATGCTTTGGCGTTTCCAAGAGATGAGGACATTTGCCCATTACCTGTTTCTCAAGCTCTTGATCTAATTGCACCTTATAAAGTGTTTTTGCTTCGCATAACTGTTCAACCTCTAAGTTACCCGCCCCCGTGAAGTTGGCTGCCTCAAGGTTGGCTTCTGCGAGGTCGGCTCTCCTGAGGTTGGCTCCCCTGAGGTCGGCTCTCTCGAGGACAGCTCCTGTGAGGCTAGCATACCCGAGGTCGGCTTTCCGTGAGGTTGGCTTCCGTGAGGTCACGTCTTATTTTAGGCTTGTCCTTCCACCACTTGTTCCAGGCCTCAACGCCCTCTTTAAGTCTTCTTAAGTGTTCCGGGTTTGCCATTTTGCTTTTCTCCTTTCTTCGTTTCTGAATTTTTATCTTGGGTCCGGCACTCGCTTTTCCTTACACTCCACTTACTCAATCGAACCTATTGCCCTGTTGACGCTTGAAGTCCGCGTAAGCCCTGCGGTTAAGCCGGAGATTGCTCCTTTATGAGAGATTGCCCAGCAGGTCGGGTCGAGGCATCGCCGGACAGTCCGGTGCCCCGAGGTTCTCGTCCATGATTGTAATTTCCCACTCCGGCGGGGTCAGGCCCGCGAGAACCATAAGGCTGAGTGGGTTCCACACACGAAAACGGTTCCAGCGGTTCTCCTTGACTTTGACGATGCTTACAAGCGGGTTGGCGGGACGGGTTGATCAGATATAGTCGCATTCCGTGCAGTCACTCCTGGATAGGAATTTCATTTTTGTCCTTCTTTTCCTCAATGCTGGTTTAATGAATGGAATGTCGCAATGACGATTGGTTAGGTATCAATTTCAACCTTCTTGAGCCTACTTTGAATCGCCTGTCGAACCGCCATCTCATCCTGCCGAAGAGACTCGAATTCTCTATCTGCAATTTCCAGTAATCCAGCTAGACACGCAAATCTTCTTCTAACCCGGAATGGGATTTCTCCTGGAGATTTGTAGACAATGTCGTGCTCAATCTCAGCCCATGCATGTTGCAGAATCGTTCTAACCTGGATTTCGCACTTCATTTTGTCAAAGAGGGCATACTCTGGAAGTTCTATCATTTCGGGCCTGAATTCTACCACAAAGTGAACCGATGCATATCCTAACATTGCAGGATCTGAGGACAATCTTTTATCCATTGAATGCTTAGAATCGATATTAAATTCCTTTTCGATCAGGGGTACTATCTCATCCACATCACTCGGGAAGTATGCAATTATTCTTACGCCCGCCAAGTCCCTGATGTCATTAGACAGGGACATCGAGGACCACACCTTCTCTAGTTATCTTTTCTCGAAGGTCCTCTGGGGCTTTTTCTCTGCTTGTGATCGAATGTGGGACAATACCCTTAGAACTGAGAATATACGAAAGGAATTCCTTCGTTTTTTCTGACAGAAGCCTGTAAGTATTCCTCTGTTCTGAAGCATATTTTTTTATGACTTCATCAATGTTCATGACCAAAGCCTCCATATATTTGGGCAAGACCTTAAACTGGCCAAGATTCAGTGGTCGAGTAGCGCGGGGAATTTCACACCCACGCCCTCACAGAACCCCACGTGAACCTCTCGATTCATAGGGCTCTTATCGTCCAGCCAACACCTAAGCAAAGCGCCAGTGGGCAAACAGGCCCGGCTGACACCGTTTTATGCGACTTAACCACCGCCAAGCCTTCAGAGGAATGCCTCTTAGGCGTTTGCACTTTCGGCGTGCCCACATTGACAGTAACCAATCAAAGTGCCCGAGGGCGTGATACCTCTCCGACTTTTAAGACCTACCATAGTAATTAAGCCAGCCACTGAGCTTCTTCGGCACACTATGAGAAGGAGATGTGACTTTTCGTGGTGATGAGATACGTAATCAAACTTCGATTACTATCGAAGTTAATATTACATCCCTTAGTTTCCAGTTTTAGCTCTAGGGACCAAAGCAGTACATGTTGGGGCAGCGCAAAATTGGACAGAATTAAAATTAAAGTATGAGATGTTGAGTTTCAGGAAGCAAGTGCGGGTTTCAGATAGTGATCATAGTTGTTGACTTTCACCACGAGAAAGAATCAGAAACGAAAAAGGCAGAGTCACAATGACCCTACATGTTGAAACAAAACAAACAAGGTGATTTATCTTCGTCTATCAAGCGAAAGACAGGCGACCCTCAGTTGTAGCCTTGTCCTTGGGGCGTCACGGTAATCCTCCAGGTGTTGTCAAAGCTTGTCTCCATCCCGTTCGGGCATGCATCCAGGGCAAAAAACGCATGCAACTCGATCATATGCTCGCCTGGAGTGAGGGGATTAATCACAATGCCAATCCCCTGAACGAAGCTGATTATATCCCAGATGGGAGGATCAAAATATACTTCCCCAAAGTAGTAGTTCTCAAATTCTACTCGACAGGGAG
>CAVQGX010000003.1:0-129442 GCA_963712115.1 uncultured delta proteobacterium
CTCTTTCTCAGCTTTCAGTTGGCGTTTGCTAAGTCCATCGATGAAACCGTGTTCGGCATGCTCCACACCCCATCACGATTCGGGCTGCAATATTAAGGTAAAAGCGTCTTAAAAAACAATTAAGTTTGATTGAGCGTCCGACGGTTATTCAAAAGCTTTTGATGACAATCAGAAAAACTTGTTTTTCAAGTCGTGCATGGCCTTCACAATATCTAGGATCGCCTCATGCATGCCCTCAGGGCGGGAGCTTATTTCCGATGTTCCTTTCTTCTCGATCTTGGCCTGAACCTCGGATTTAATCTTTTTCAAGTTTTGAGCGTGTTTTTCAAACTGCAGGCGATGCTCTTCTTTCATGTCTTCGATGGCATCGGAATTGATCTGTTGGATGAGTTCATCGGCCTCAGCCAGTAATTGCTCGATACTCTTGGATTCTAAGTTCTTTGACATAATGTTTCCTTTCCTATGGGTTCTTGCCCGTCATTGCATGAAATACGCGAGGCGGAGACTCTCCTCACAATCACCACTGTCATTTTCCCCCGGAAACCGTGTTAACGCCCAACATTTCCTGCGTATGGCGCAGGCCCTCGTGAAACCGGAAAGGACGATGATTGCCGTTTGTATAGAGCCCAAAGCAACTCCTCTCTAGCTTGCGGCTACGACCACATATTTTTTGAATTGGTAGGAAACTGAAGGTTTGTGAGCCCAAACTTCAATATCCTGCTCTCCATACGCACCCCAATAGGGTGTGATTGCTTGAACCTGCCATCAGCCTATGACTGCTTGCCATAGTCCTCGCCTTCGACCTTTTTAGAATTCTAAAGGTATTCTTCAATATTGGCAATGTGTGAACTTCATGGATATTCAAGATATGAGAAGAAGATGTGACTTTGATTAAAATCGAGAAATTGATAATCCTATCCATCTGCTGGAGAACTTCATTTAATATCCCCGGCCAAAGACTAGAGATTGTGTGCACTCAACTATATCTTGAGAAACCAGTTCAGAAAGTGAGATAATCGGCCAGTGGAGATACTCCTCTTCTAGTACAAACCCCAAATTTTCCCCAATAAATTCCTACAACAGGAGGTGAACCATGAAAGTCCCACAAGCAGTGGATGCATGTCTGGAATATCACCAGGCCAATTCGGAAAAAAATACGGCCATTACCTACAGGTTCGTGCTTGGCCGATTCAGAAATGAATTTGAAAAAGCGCGAGTTGATAAGCTCACCTCGGAAGAGATTTTCTCATTTCTCGCTGGCTTCACCGAGGGGAAAAAGCAGAGCACCAAGTACACCTGGTGTGCCGTCCTTCGAGCCTTTTTTAACCACATCATCTACCGTTATCAGTCCTCCTTCCAAAATCCCTGTGACAATCGAATAATAAGACACGTATTTCGGCCTCCTCGAATCGGTGCCATTGATATCATCGACCGGGAAACAGTAGACGAAATTATCTATACCACGAAGCTTATGAGGGATCGGCTCATTCTGGAGCTGCTAGCACGAGGTGGAATGCGCATCGGTGAGGTTCTCAAACTCACACCTGCGGACATTGACGGTATTAAAATTATTCTTCTTCAGCCGAAAAGCGGCTGGGAGAAGGAGGTTGTTTTCATTCCGAAACGGATTTCAGAAAGATTGCGGAATTACGTCAGAGATGATGGAATCCGTTCTCATGAGAACATCTTCCCTTTGACTTACGGAGGAGCCAGACACGTTGTCAAAAGGGCCGGCAAGAGACTCGGTGTACGTTTGAGACCGCATGACCTTCGCCGCTACGCTGCAACTTATGCCTCGAGGTCAGGAGTACCTCTGGAGGTGGTCTCCAAGGTGATTCTGCGCCACAAGAATCTGTCGACTACACAGAGGTATCTGGGCAAGGTGAGTGAGGCGAAAGCAGCGAGATGGATTGACCGGATCTATGAATAGAATCAAGCACAAAATCTTGGGGCTGAGTAAATCTCAGCCCCGGCACCACCCAGTATGTTAAATTAACTCCCAGCTAGTCGCTGGGACATTCCTGTTTGTAACGCTTTAATTAGAATCAGGACAATTACATATTCAAAATAATAAGTATTGCACACCTCAATAAGTCTGGATCTCAAGATTTCCTCTTCTCTGTGCCCAGGGCGATTTCAATTGTATCCATGTCGGGTTTAATCCCTTCCAAATCAAGCTTCTTCATAACCGCCTGAGCTATTACTTTTCGATCCTCTCCAGAAATTTTCACGAATCGTACTCCCATGCCGCGCGGGGTGGTTTCGTCATCAGGTCCATAGATATTTGACCATACGACTTCAGCGCGAGCTTTCAGAATCTTATTAGACTCAGGAGATTTAATGAGCATATCAAACACTTCACTAAGCCTCAGTGGCCTCGAACATCTTATGTAGATACCAGCAGCACTGATGTTGTGAGTTACCCCCTCCATCTTATTACCTTTGGCTGTCCGAATGCTTACAGGCCATTTAATCCTTGCTCTGGCATTTTTGCGATTCTCATCCGGCAGAGCCATTTAGTTTCCTCTCCGTCTTCAGAAACTGAGTTTAAGACTGGTTTAATGACATAAGTAGGACTCTTATGGGGCAGGATGCAACACCATCAAAGAAGACTTTGTTAGCAGCATTCATAAGTCGCCCTTTACAACGCGGTGGCCTCCACTCTCACAGTTATTCCATGGACAATAGGATTCTTTTCATTGTTTGTAAAACAAACGTACCAGTTTGGGTGAATATAAATCGAGTAATAGACAACGTACTATAGAGAGATGGAGGCGCTCAAGGACTCGGCCAGAATCTCAAGGCTTTTCATTTGAATTTCGAAACAGTGCCATCAAACAGCCCTCCAGATTCTATTGACAGTGTTCCATAAGAGACGTTTCCTTTCACTTTTCCTGTGCGAAAAAAGGTTAACTTGCCCTTGCAAAGCATTTCGCCCTCAAAGGTACCTGCCACCATCGCGGTTTCGGCTTCAACATTGGCATCGACATCGCCATCTTCCATAATCCCCAAGGAACCACACTTTATAGTCCCTGTCACAGAACCTTCTATTATTAAGGCTCCATCTGTTTCAATACTTCCTTCCAGCTTACTGCTGGGTGAGATGACCGTAGTTTTAGAGAGTATTGATTTGGTGTTGTGTTTGCCGGGTTTTCCATTTTTTGTCTGCCACACGGTAAATCCTCTTTTTGGTGTGAGAAGGCTATCAGGTTACAGCCATGGCAAATTGCAAAGTTTATGCCCTGCTCATCTGATCAGGAAGGCAGCATGACAAAATCATGGAGAAATTGGAGTTCTTTATCGGGGACTTCAATGAAGCGCAAACCTATTCCAAGTAGTGTATTCTTCTCATCAGAACTCAGAATGTTGAACCATATCACCTCTGCGCAAATAAAAAGAGGTGCTACACTGGGAGCTTGAATGATGAGGTCAACCACCTTATGCAGTTGTAGTGGTCGATCATCCCCGTGAGGCCGAAAGTAGTAGATGAATGCGCCTTGGGGACTGATGTTTCTCGTTGTCCCATCTATTGACTTGTCTTTGATGATAATCTTCGCAGGCCAATTTATTAATTTAACCCTTTTAAATGCCCGTCTTTCAATCTTTGGTTCCATGGTTGAAGCTTGTGATTATTCCTTTGATTTTTCTTCCTCTCTCCAGTCGATGCCGTGGTTCTTCATGGCCCTTGTGAACTGTTATAAGATTACAGAAAAGCCTGACAAGTGGCAATAAAAAAGCCCCCCACTGGCCATCAAGGCCAATGGGGGCTATGTTTATCTACTTCGGTGGTCTTTTGATCAGACGGAGCTAGGGAAAGTGTTGGTGCTCTTGGTAGTAGGCTTCTAGATTGGTTTTCACGTTACGCAAATCACTCAGTGCTGCAGAGTTGTAACTCTTTTGCCGGTAGGTGGCAAACTGTGGAATTGCGACTGCTACCAAAATACCAATGATGGCGATTACGACCATGATTTCGACAAGGGTAAATCCAACACTAAATAATCTTTTCGGCACGGTTCTTCCTATTTTCGTTAAGCAAGTATCAGGAGTAATGATTATGCTAGATTAAACGTTTTTTTTGATGCAAACCCGATACCAATAAAAAGGCGGAACCAGTGACTTCGCTGTGGTGTTTTACTAAGTGCATAGACGTGGCAATGAAGAAATGGGGAGAGTCTCTTTTTAACCCCGGCCTTGCTCTTAGAGTTTATCTAATGTTCGTTCAATTGTGCTGAGCACAGCAGATTCGTCGTAATCTCCTTCGGTTACAGCTGATGCCCTTTTCTTTATAGCGAAGGTGATCACTTTGATGTTGAGTTCGTTGCCAAACTTGACAATGTCCTCGTCATTTAGCTCAGCGGATTGCACTCTTATTCCGTTCACAAAGTTGCCGTTTCTGCTTTCTTTATCTAGGACGATCAGTTTTTCGTCTTTTCTTTCAATAACCGCATGGTGGTTAGAGACGGCTGCATCTTTGGGTACAATGTCATTGTCGGGATGCCGACCAATTGTTAATCTACCCCCCTCTTTGAGAGTGTACTCTTTTAAGACAAGTTGTTTAAACCGTAATTCTAGTATAACCATGTTTCCCTCAGTTGATCCTAATTACCCCATGTAAGGACAAATGCACCGTTCATGCCAGTTCGACTTACTGTAAAACTTCACATAACATCCCTTTCACAGTTTTGGCTCTAGGAAGGATACTACTACATGTGGGTGCGAACCAGAAAGAGCAAAAGTGTATTAAAGTATGAGATACAAATTCCCAGGAAAATGGCAGGAGAGTTTACATACTGACAATGAATGTGAATTGGACATAAGCAAACGGAGTTGAAACTCCTCAGTGTTCTTGAAAAACTGCCTGACACTTTTCACTAAAGCTTCATGCGATTATGTGAGTCTGGCCATACAGAAAGTCCTGTAGTTTTTTATTATCCTCGGCTGAAGGATTGAAAAAGTCTACTCCAAGTTGAGCAGTGTGCTTACCGTAATCTACGTGGCGAATAGTAGCCAAAGTGGAGACTTCCCCCCAAGATTCAGGGAGTTCGATTTTCAACTGAAGCTGGCAGCCGGGACGAAAGGCCTCCATGGCCGGTCCCATCACCACTAGGAGCGTACCAGAGGGTGAAATATCCAAGGAGGTTGCCTTATAGGTGTGGTTGATCATCGCCTCTGGAAGAGTTTCCTCAGGCCAGACGGTAAATGTCACTATAAGCCTTTCGTTTATGCGTGCATCGGACCTCCGCTCCTGTATATTGGCCTCAGTCCGCTTCTTTCCGGAATCCCTCACACGCTCGCGAAAATACTCGAGGAGAACTTTTTTAATCTGTGGGTAGCGGCGCATGAGCCTCCGCATGTTGTTATAGCTAATCTCGCCGAGTAGACTTTCCTCAAGTGTTGCCACTGAGCCTGATCGTGGTTTTCCTGTAAGAAATGCCATCTCCCCGAAAAATTGATTGGGTGCCAATGTGGCTAGCTCAAATTCATTACCATCGTTGTCTTTTGTAAATATCTTCACTCTGCCATCAAGGACAATGTAGATGGAGCGACCAGGATCACCCTCGCTGAGGATTAGCTGGCTAGCACTGAAAAGGTGCAAGTTTGCGATGTCTTCCAGTTCTCTAAGTTCATTTTTTCCAAGCGAATTGAAGATGGGTGTAGACAGAAGGGCTCCTTGCAGACGCATAAACCCGGGATTAGTGCGATTAGGGTTGGTAAGAGGGAACTGGTATTTGATCATCGCCTCAAACACTTTCATTGTCTCAGTTAGTTTCCCTGAGTTTTCCAGAGCATTTTCTTCCATAAAATGAAGTGTAACTCCTCCAACCTGAAAACTATCCCCGGATTTAAGAGCTTTCTTGATCACACGTTCACCAGAAAAGATAATTCCATTGGCGCTTCCCAGATCTTCGATGACGTAGGTGCTCTTCTGTAAGCTTATTCTGGCATGCGAGCGGGAGACCTCCCAGTCGAAAAGAGTGATGTCATTCTCCGAACTGCGACCAATGGTCATAGATCCATCCAGGGGATAGATGCTTTTCTGCAAC
Source organism: uncultured delta proteobacterium (assembly GCA_963712115.1). Classification (GTDB taxonomy): domain Bacteria; phylum Desulfobacterota; class Syntrophobacteria; order BM002; family BM002; genus BM002. Next base: position 6,045 of record CAVQGX010000003.1, read on the forward strand.
TCTCCTTTCTCTTGGCAAAGATAAAATCGCTTCATCCTGTGAATCCAAAAGTTTTGAGGTCAGGCGCTCTGAAAAACTTCAGATCAGCAGTGTCCTTCTGATGCAATTTTCAGGCCTGTATGGCCAACGATATTGTGATATCCGGGTCAAACCTGATAGGCTTTTGAGCAGGGCTGAAAATGGTGCATATAATGATGAAGGTAAACTAACCTCGATCAAGGCAAAAGGTTAGATAACATCCCTCAATCCACACTCTTCTGGGAGTTGCTCAGGCACAAGATGTTGACAAGAAAAAAGCGGGGCCAAGGACTCCGCATTTTCTTAGTTTAAACCAAGATATTGTAGCTTGGTCTTAAGAGGAAAAGTGGGGATTATGCAATCTTCACTCCAGGTAGGCTAATAGAGATGAGTTGAGGACACTGATGTTGTTGTGAGGGGGACTTGTTTATAGTTAACTGTTTAGCTGGCACTTGACTTAATATCCTCAACTGTTGTGTTTAGGGTTTTCAGATAATCTTCAGCCACTTTTTTCACGCCTTGGCCTTCTAGCTCGGAAGCGATAAACAAGCGGTTTTGACTTGAGATTTTAAGAAACCGAACACGCATCCCCCGTGGTATAATTTCATCAGCCCGACTGTAGATATTTGGCCAGACGACTAGAGCCTTGGCTTCAAAGGACCGGCTGGGAGCATTAATGGTCATCCAACAAACTTCATTTAGCTTTAGGGGTCTTGAACAGAGGATAAGGACACCATTAGGGTTTACCAGTGTGATTAGCCCATCCATCTCCCCTTTGGGATGCTTCACGGTTACAGGCCAACTGGTTTTGGCGCTGGTAACCTTGCGACTTCGTTCACTCATAGTCACCTTCCTGCGAAACTGTCGGAATGCCTGGATGTAAAAGTGTAGGCTGAGAAGGCACAGACCAATGAGCTTAGGAAGCTAGTGAGTCGGCCTTCTGGGGAATTTGGTCTTTTTCAATGATTATGGTCTCCAGTGTTTGCAGAAGTTTCGGGTCCATCTCCTCTTTGTCCGATTTCAGATGTTGCATGACCGCTTTAGCTATGACTTTTCGGTCTTCTCCAGAGATGGCGAGAAATCGAACTCCCATACCACGTGGATTAATATTGTCATCAGGACCATGGATATTAGACCAGACCACTTCGGCTTTCACACTCAGTGATTTATCTGGAGCTTTTATGACCATATCGAGTAACAGGTTGAATTTTAGCGGTTTGGCGCAACACACGTATGCTCCACTTACGCTAATGTCCTTGGTTACTCCCTCGATGACTTTACCATCAACCTTGACGGAAACAGCCCATCTGAGCCTTGCTCTAGGATATACTCGGTTCTCTTCTACTGCCATCGTGGATTCCTTTCTCAAAACTTGTCCCCACACCCGAAATGTTGGCGGGGGCAGCGCTGCAACCCTGGCACTGCTAGCCTACTAAGGTGACTATATTGTCCTGTTCACCAGTTACGGTAGATTCTCTTTTCTTTGTTGAGGTGATGAACGCCTTGATGCTGAGCTTTGTACCAACCTTGATAAGGTCTCCGTGATATACTTGGGCTGACTGTACTTTTTTCCCGTTTACAAATGTCCCGTTTCTGCTTCCTTTATCATGGACTACCAGATTCTCACCCTTTCTTTCAAAGTATGCATGATGACGGGAAGCACTCCTGTCTTTGACCACAATGTCATTGTCAGAATGTCGACCAATTGTCAGTCTACTTCCATCTTGGAGCGTGTACTCCTTCAGGGCGAGGCCTTGAAAGTTCAATTCAAGTTTAACCATGCTTTACTTCCATTTGATATTGCCGAACTGATGTTTTTTTTAAAGTGCAAAGCCTATGCCAGCCTACTTCGGTTAGTGGGCAGCATGGAGGGATGGAAAAAGAAAGCCCCCACTGGCACGGGGCACCATAGCCAGTGAGGGCAAACCAGGATCAGGTAGGGTAAAGGTAGGAGCCCTACCCGGTTCACAGATAAGCAAAAGGAAAATATATGCTGCAACCCTCTTGCTCACCGTCCACTCATTAAATATCAAGCTTGTCTAAGACGTGCAAGAACCTTCTCAGGGTGATCAGAGGAAAGGCTTTCCTTGGTGCAGCATTGGCTTCTGCAAATTTTCTCAATTTCTTCAATAGTAGATAGTTGGGGAAATAGATAGAGTTTTTCTATTTGTTGCTGTTGTGGGCATTTACCCTCAGCGAAAAGCGGACATGCTCTAATCAGACTTTCTATCATTGCTCTGGCTCGTCTCAAACTGGAAGGGACAAAAAATCAAATAGAGGGTAGTGTAGATTATTAGCCGGAAAATTTCTAGCAATGAATACGAAAACCACCATTTTATAGATTAATCGTCTGGCTCAAAGGGGAGAAGGCAAACTTTGGATTACATCACTTAATCGCCACTTTCTGCTCTGGAGGGCTTAACATTAGATGTTGGGGTGGTTAAAAAGGAGTCCGTTATTTCCTCAGATCGAGTAAGTAAATATCCGACCAGGTCAATAGGCGACTGCATATAACATCGGGTGGTAGGGATTCTCTGGATTAAAATTACCACAAAATCTGTGAGAGGAGCAAAACGAAATCACCCGTCTCAAAATCTTCGAGGATCGAGGGCGGGCGACAAAAATGTCGGAAAGGTGTTATATGCACCGCGGGCTAGAGGCACAGGACTTTGACTTATAACGCTCGATGTAAATTCTCCTGAGTAATATTCTTATTTCTTTGCAGTTGCTCATTACAGATACAGCGTTTTCCTTTAAGAGACATCAGTTTTTCTTGCAACTCTTTAGTGTGCCTGCTAATTTACTAGGTTGAAAAATTCCTCTGTTTTCGTCTCTTTCGCCACAACAGGTTTTTCCAGACATTAATGGATAACCGCTGTAGGGGAAATTGCCAGCCGAGAGCAGGAATCCGGTGAGGGCTTGCTCACCCTTCATTGAGGCAAAGAAGATGCAAGACGACACTAAACGCAAAGAACAGTCCATTAGCGAGTTAATGCAATTGCGCCAGAAAATTGACGCACTTCAGACCAGTGAATCTCAGACGAGACGATCTGTGGACAGGTTAGAGGAGAGCGAGGCGAGCTTTCGCAATCTGCTGGATTCCATTCCGGGAATATCTATACAGGGATACACGACAGACGGAACTGTCCGTTACTGGAACAAGGCAAGCGAGAAGGTATATGGCTACACTGAGAAGGAAGCTATAGGCCGGAACTTGGGAGATTTAATAATCCCGCCAGACGTCAAGCCACACTTTAGAGAGGCTCTCAAGCTTGGGGCAAAAGCCAAACAGTCTGGCGAATTAATGCCATCCGGTGAACTCATGCTATTGCATAAGAACGGCTCTCTCGTTCCAGTTTGTTCCATTCACACGGTGGTTTGTCTCGAAAACAAGTCCCCTTTGATGTTTTGCATAGACGTTGACCTTTCAGAGCGCAAACAAACAGAGGAAGCACTACGGGAAAGCAATGAAACCCTGCAAGCCTTAATTAGTTCGTCACCTCTGGCGATTTTTGCCATTGACCCAGAAAGTAAGGTGACAATGTGGAATCCTGCTGCCAAAAATATCTTCGGTTGGACTGAAGGCGAGGTTCTGGGCCAATACCTTCCAATCGTCCCGCCGGACAAAACGGCAGAGCATCACAAGCTGCGCGAGCGTGCTTTCAGTGGCAACACTTTTACGGGTGTTGAGGTATCCCGCCAGAGAAAGGACGGCACACTCATCGATGTCAGCCTGTCGACCGCCCCGATTTATGATTCACGCGGTCGTGTCAAGAGCATCATGGCCGTGTTAGAAGACATCAGCGAGCGAAAACGGGCGGAGGAGGCCCTGAGAGAGAGCGAAGAGCGCTACAGTAGTCTTTTCAAAAACAATCATTCGGTGATGCTTCTTATCAATCCGGAAAACGCAGCCATAGTTGATGCGAATCCGGCGGCACGCTCCTTTTATGGCTGGAGTCATGAGGAGCTCACAAGCAGGAAAATCACGGACGTTAACACGCTTACAAGGGAGCAAGTTTCCCGGGAAATGAAACGGGCACAATCAGGAAAAGCGCAGCATTTTCTCTTCCGGCACCGTTTGGCAAACGGTGAAATTCGCGATGTAGAAGTGTATAGTGGTCCGATCACCATAGAGGGTAAGCAGCTACTCTATTCAATAATCCACGACATTTCAGAGCGTCGGCTGGCAGAAGAAAAGCTCCAGAAAGCTCACACCCGACTGGAACAGAGGGCCGTTGAACTCAGCCAGCTCAATGAGAAACTGAAACAAGAGATTGAAGAACGGAAACTGGTTGAGCAAAAGCTGAGAATGCGGGAAGCCGAACTTGAGACAAAGGCAAATGAACTCGAAGAGGTGAATGTTGCTTTGAGAGTGTTGTTGAAACGAAGGGATGAGGACAAGACTGAGCTGGGTGAAAAGATCTTGTCCAATGTAAAGGAGCTGGTTTTGCCCTATGTGGAAAGACTGAGAAAGGCAGAATTAACCTCGCAATGCGCCGCCTATGTCAACATCCTTGAATCAAATCTTAATGATATTATTTCACCTTTTGCGCTCAAGTTGTCCTCCAAGCTTCTAGGCCTCACTCCGACCGAAATTCAGGTAGCAAATCTAATCAAGGAGGGAAAAACTACAAAAGACATTGCTGTCATGCTTCATTTGTCCCCCAGAACAGTCGAGTTCCATAGGAATAATATCCGAAAGAAGATGGGTATCAAAAACAAAAAAGCCAACCTGAGATCCCACCTGCAGTCGATGTAATACTACCTAATTTTACCTAGCATTATACAAGCATTAAACTAGTTTTGCTAATTGAAGCGATTATGGGACTATTAGCACGAAAAATGCAAACCCCTTTTTACACCCAACGACATTGCGTAGGGGAATATTTCTGGGAGAAACCTGCTGACTGGCTCGATTAAGGTTTGCCAGGTACTTTGGGTTGCGATTCAACATGGATTTCTCTGGAACTACTGGTTCATCTTGGATGGAAGTTTGTGAAAAGAGAAAGTTCAAAAGGGTCAGGTGTAATTTCATGTTAACGCTCTTCGATGAAAAGCTGAACCTTTTTGTCCACGGTGAGACAGTCAATTTAAGCCAGTATGGTGCCTTTGTTCGGATACAATCTCATTTTTCATTTCGAACTGGGACGCCAATAACAATTACAGTCTTTTTGCCTCCCGAGTTCACAGGACAAGAAGAAGCCATAAGGTTACAAGGAGAGGCGGTCATTTCGAGAATTGATGAAGCGAGTAGGGGTATAGCAGTTGAATTTTGCAAAACCCTGAGACAATTCGAACGAATTGATAAGCTGGGCTTGCATTAAGATATAACGTAAGAAAAAGTCTCCACTTTCTCAAGGAGGTCTTCCAAGCGGTCACTAAAGCACCAAGGGAACTCTGGCAATGTCGAAATCCTTCCTCATGATCGAGAAGGGTCTTGCCGGGGAGCAGGTCTACCACCTGCAATCCCGGCTTACTATCGGAAGGGCACCGGAGAGTGATATCCACCTGCCTGACCCTTCGGTCTCCAGACAGCACGCGCTGCTATACATAGATGACGAAAAAGCCATCCTGGAAGATGTGGGTAGCCGTAACGGCACCTATGTCAATGAGGAGCGGGTCAAGAAAGTCGTCCTCGCAAACGGTGACGTGGTTCGGATCGGAACCGTGACCACTCGATTCCTGGAGGAGGGAGAGTTTCCCAGACAGTTTACTACGAAAAAGACCCGGGAGATCAGCGGGTGGTGCGGCCATGATGCCGAAATGAACGACACCCTTCTCCAGCGTTCAGAAAGACTCCAGAAGTTCGTCTCCAATCTTCCCCTCTTTTCCTCTCTTAAGCAACATGATCTCGATCTGGTCTTCCAGGCCGCAAAATTGTTCGTCTACAATTCCGGACAACTGATTATTCGCCATGGAGACTGGGGTGACTCCCTTTACATAATTCTGGACGGTAAAATCCGCGTCCTCACTCACGATTATCAGGGTAAAGATGTCACGCTACAACTTCTGGGTGAAAACAGTTTCTTTGGAGAAGGGCCGTTACTGACCGGGAGGCCTCACACAAGCGCATTCGAGGCAAGGGAGGAGACTCTGCTGTGCAAGTTGAGCTTTGAGACCATCCGGGACCTGGCTGAAAGGTACCCAATAATTCAAGGTTTGCTTGAGCAGAATCAAAAAGAGCATTTAAGCTATGTCGAAAGAAGGAGAAAATCATTAGGTTTTGAATGGCGGAAACATCCTCGCTATGAAATTCCTCTCACAATAATCTTTTCCGTCTCACCTGATTTGAATTTGTCCGATCAGCTTGAACGCAGGGTCTTTCACGGGATTTCTGCAGCCATTTCGCTTTCCGGTGTCAGGGTACGACTCAGAGACAAGTCCTTGGGACTACTCCCGATTGGGTGCAATGTCCGGCTCGAAATCGTTCTTCCTTCTCCATGGCAAAGCATCAGGTGCATCGGCATCGTCAGACACATGATGGAAGCTAATAAAGGTGATGACAGGGCACACATGGGCATAGAATTTTCTGACATGAGCTCTGCCACCCAGAAAATGCTCCAAAACTTCCTCTATAGTCGTGTGACGGCAGAAGCATAAGAATGTTAGGGGAGGAAGGGCTTGTGAAAGGTCGAACTACCATCTTAAATCACGAGTATTGTCATCTTGTTAAGATCATAAAAGTTATCACTTTTGTTCCTGCTCTATAAGATGAGGGGGGCATAATGACCAAACTCCATGTTATTGACGGACAACTGGGAGACCAGTTTTTTGAATTTGAAGACAACGTCATCTTTCTCGGAAGAGCTTCAAATAATGATGTGCAAGTTAAGGACTATTCCATTTCGCGCGTTCACCTAAAAATCATCAAGGAAGGCGCCAAATATCTGATTGAAGATCAAGGTAGCAGGAACGGAACCTGGGTAGATGGAGATCTGTTAGAACCTGGAAAAGAACTAGAGGTGCGAGAAGGGACTCCTATTGTCGTAGGGAATACCTTAATAACTCTAGGCGACAAGGCTCCAATAGATAACATGCTCACCCTTTACGCCGTCAGTGTCTTTTCCCCTAAAACAAAGGGTCGAGAGAATCTCATATACAAAGATAGAAGGTTTACCAGTCGTAGAAGTCTGGAATTGATTTATGAAGTGTCTACTCTCTTGATGCGGTCATCAAAAATTGAAGATGTATGTAACAAAATAATGGATAGCCTGTTTTCCTACCTCAAGAGGATCGACAGCGGAGCTATTTTATGGATAGACGGTGAAACTGGAGAACTTACGGAAATAGCTTCCAGATCGAGAAGTAAACAGGAGAGCATCAAAATAAGTCATAGCCGAACCATAGTAAACAGAGTAATACGCGAGGGCAAGGCAGTACTGATATCGGATATCAGCAGTGAAAGTAAGGAAAACTTCTCACGAAGCATAGAAAAGATGCTGATCAAGTCCGTAATGTGCGTTCCCTTGATCATCAAGTCGGAAATCCGAGGCGTTTTCTATATACACTCAGAGAATGTGCGGAACGGGTTCATAAAAGACGATCTTTTTCTCCTCACAGGGCTCAGCACACCAGCAGCTTTGGCAATCGAAAACGGATTACTTCACTCCAAACGAGAACAAGTGGAGGAGCAGCTGCGAAAAGCTCATCACGAACTGGAGAGACGGGTGGAAGAGCGCACTGCCGAGCTGAGGAAGACAAACGAGGATCTGGCGCGGGAGATAAATGAGCGCACGCAGGCGGAAGAGGCGCTCAAGAGTGCCTATGCTGAGCTGAAAGAGACGCAAGAAAAACTGATTCAGTCTGAGAAATTGGCTGCCCTGGGAAGGTTTTCCGCTGGAATCAGCCATGAGATCAAAAACCCGCTCGGCATTATCCTGGGAGGAATAGGATATTTAGAGAAGAAACTGGAAAGAGCCGACCAAGACGTTCAAGTAGCTATGGGAAAGATAAAAGAAGCGACTCAGAGGGCGAACAATATTCTCCTAGGTCTTCTGCAATTTGCCAGACCGTCTGAACTTAAAGTTGAGAAGACAAAGCCTGAAGAATTAATAAAAGCAACTCTTTCTCTGCTTGAATACAAAATTTTCCTAAATAATATAAAAGTAAAAACAAATTATCAGGAGGAAGATATATATATTCATGTTGAAAAAGATCAAATACAACAAGTGTTGTTCAACATATTATTAAACTCAGTTGAGGCAATGCCAAAGAGAGGACAGATCAAGATTGATGTTTACCGAGAACATTCAGAGCATTCTTCAGGTAAATCAGTTTGCGTAATTAAAATAGAAGATACCGGCGAAGGAATCTCAAAAGAAAATCAATTGAAAGTCTATGAACCTTTTTTTACAACAAAAAGAGACAAGAAAGGAACAGGCCTGGGACTGTCTATCTCGAAGACGATTGTCGAGAAGAATGAGGGTCAGTTACTAATAGACAGTGAAGAAGGAAAAGGAACAAAAATCAAACTGCTTTTCCAATTGGCAGAAGGCTATGAAGGATGAATACCATCCTGATAATTGACGACGAGGAAGATCTCGTTTTTTTTATAAAGTCCGCCCTGGAACTACATGGCAGATATCGGGTGTTTTATTCTACCGATGGAAAATCGGGGATAGAAATCGCGCGCCGCGAGAAACCAACACTAATCCTGCTAGATATCATGATGCCTGAAATGGATGGGCTTGAAGTCTTGAAAGAGCTAAAGGAAGATACCCAGACCATGGCAATCCCCGTGGTTATGCTCACCGCCAAAAATGATGACCACTCAATGACGGAGGCTTTTGGATCCTATGCGCAATACTATATAGTCAAACCCGTCGAGATGGATGTATTGGCAGCGCAGATAGATTATGTTCTGTCTTTAACAGAGAGGAGAATTTGCTGAGTTCTCGAATTAATATGCCATGCAATCCATTTATGATCGAGTTATATGAAGTTTCCTATTTGGTTACTAGGGCTTCATATAACATCCCTTAATTCACAGTCTGCTGAGATTTGTTCAGGCACGAGATGTTGAGAAGAAAAAAAGCGGAGCCGAAGTTCCGCAGTTCTTTGAAAATGAATAGAATCTCGTTTAGGTCTATTGGTGGCTGCCCAATTCCTCTTTCGAGGTCTGTAGTCCCTCCCACTCGTTTTTGCACTCCCTGCTACAAAGCAAGTGAATGCCATCCTCTTCATAGTGTATCTCACAAAAATCGCTTACAGATAGGATCTTCTTACACTGAGAACAAGGCATTTTCATTGCCTCTGATTCTGGATTGTTAGGGCAACCCTCGCACAAAAGAGGCCCTTCATCCCACCAGACACAATTTCCACATTTGTCACTCGGGGGTTGATTCATCATTTCACCTACGAAACAACCGCTGTGAATTACGACAAATCCCGCTGAAGGTCAGACGGCTTCTGCTCCAAATTCAATCTGGAATCACTCGGGTACACCCATTTGTCTCGACATCTGATACTACAGAAAAAATAAATTCCTCTACCGCCGGCGATAAACATCGGGGTTTTATCCACTGAGAGCTTTCTATTGCAGCGAGTGCATGTATGGCTCAACACAAGTGAACCTCCCATGACAGAGTGCTACAGGCGTTGCAACTATCTGTCGAGGAGATGGGACTTCGGCGAAACTTCCCATCAGGCTCTACCAAAACCGGATGGTGAGTCCAGAGGGCATAAGTCCCCTAGTCCTAACGGTTAAGGTATACCAAGATCCATGCCAGTGAGGTGTCGTGCTAACTTTCTATGGATTTTCAGATGCTTAGCTCATGTGCTAATGGAAAGCAAATTAGAAGTTGTAAGTAAATCAGTTACATAAACTGGAAAAAAAGTGCCATTTGTCAGAAGAAGTTTAGGTGAGATTAACAGCATGGAGGGGTGGGAGAGAACTTTATATTACATCCCTTAATCTAAACTTTGACTGGTATTGACTCAGGCACAAGATGTGGTTTCCTGTGAACGGAAACAAGAAAAAGCCCCCACCGATCGGGGGGCACCCGCTGACCGTGAGGGCAAAGCCTAGAGCGACAGGGCAAAGGTAGGGTGCCCCGTCCGTTGAGTAAGTTACCACGACTAACGTGGATGCTACAATAAAAAAGCAAGGCTAATGCCCCGCTCGTTCTTTGGAAGATGAATAGCCTTATTTCAAGGACCACTCTAGTTTGCGGGAGTCTTTATCTGGGGCAGCATCATAGTCCCATCTATCCTTGCACTCTTTGCTACAAAACAAGAAAAGGCCCTTCATTTCAAAAATTATCTGATAAAGCCGGCTCACAAAGACAAACTGTTTGCATTGAGAACAAGGCAAAACCCATCTATCTGATTCTGGATAATTATGACAATCTAAGCACATGATGGGGCCTGAATGCGACCAGAGGCAATCACGGCATCTATTACTTGGAGGATTGTGCATAACCTTTTTGTGTTAGTAGTATCTAGAGATTGTTTGGCTAATATTGGTGGTGGCGGTAAGAGTTGAACCCACGACCTCAGCGCTGCAAACTCCCATCGATGAGAATTAGTTTATCAAATGAGGTCAAGTCAGAAGAAATCTTGCCAGGCCGGCAAGGACATATGTATCTCTTCACATATAGTGCAGACTTCGTACCAAGTTAGGTATTTAATGTCTTTACCTTTAAATATCTAATAGTTAGATAATAAGAGTCGATCGACACTAACTGCGAGAGGAGGGCAAAACGTAAAGATTCCCGACAATCATTTCCTATTGTGAAAATAGTATATTTTACGGAAATCTTAAGATAATAATGTGTTGAGAGATAATAATAAAGCTTCGAGGTAAACTGTAAAAAATTCCGACGATTTTACAAGAATGGGTATTCGGGGGCGTGCTTAAACTGAAGATTACATCCCTTAATCTAAACTTTATTCCTCTGTAACCAAGGCACAAAATATTGAGTATAACCTTCTCAAAAAATTGCACCAATGCAGTGTAGTTAGGCAAATACAGTTTTTGAAACTGTATTTTCAATCTCGCCAAATCTCTAATATGGTTAAATCGTCATTTGCAGATGAATTACCCCGCCAGTCACTTATGAAGTCCAAAAGTCCCTTACCCCAGGGCGGGCCTTTCGCATCCCTTATATAGCTGACCAGGCGATCATTACCAAATAGCTCGTTATCTTCATTCTCTGCTTCGACAACTCCATCTGTAAAAAACAGAATCGATTCTCCAGGAGACAGTAAGATTTCCTTTATCCCGTATTGAACATCCGGGGTGACTCCCAATGATATTCCCTCTATTTGCGGTAGGTTTCTAATATCCCCTTCTGCGATCCACAAAGGCGATAAATGGCCACCCACGGCAAGTTGCATTTTTCCACTTGATGGCCAATACCTGGCAACAGCAATGGTGGCAAAAAATCCTTCTTCGGACGTCAGGCTATACATGCTGTTGTTTACGGTTTCAAGAAGCTCGTCCACTTCACTTCGAACTTGTGCTTCGCTACGGATTTTAGTTGACAATGCAGCCATGATCAGAGCAGCAGGAACGCCTTTATCCGAAACATCGGCTACATATACTAATAGGCTGTCGTCTGACAAAGGAATCACATCGTATAAATCGCCGCCCACATAGGTGGCAGGAACAGATACAGCCCAGATACGGCCTCCCCCTTTCAGCTCCGGCATTCGCGGCCAGAACAGAGATTGAATCTTGGTTGCCGTTTCGAGTTGGCCTCTGAGCTGGGCCGACTGCTCAAGGACGGTGTCATGCAGTTCCTTGATCCGCAGCATCGACTTGACCCTGGCAACCAGCGCCGCATGGTCCACGGGCTTGGTCAGGTATTCGTCACCACCTGCCTCCAGGCCCGCCACCACGTCTTTTGAATCGGCCTTGGCAGTCACCATGATGATCGGCATGAATGGCAGGGAAGGGTCCTCTTTGATCCGCCGACAAACCTCAATGCCGTCCATCTTGGGCATCATAATGTCAAGCAGCATCAGGTCCGGTTGCTTCTCTCTGGCCATGGCCAGCCCTGCCTCTCCGTCAGCCGCTGTGACGACCTCGTAGTTGTGGGCCCTCAGGCGAGTCTGGAGGATATCCAGGTTCGTGGGGTTGTCGTCCACAATGAGAATCAGTGGTGGCGTTCTCACAATTTTCCCTCTGTGGTTAACTATTGGCTATTCCACGTATTCGCGGATCTTTGCAAGCAACTCACGGGGACTAAAGGGTTTCGATACATAATCATCGCAGCCAGCCTCATAGGCCTTTACATCATCACCGCTAAGGGCGTAGGAAGTAACCACGATGATCGGAATGTGTTGGAGGTCTGGGCTGGCCTTGATTCGGCGCGTGGCCTCGTATCCGTCGAAACCGGGAAGCTGGATGTCCATGAGTATCAGTTCAGGGCGATGGGTCTCAGCCGCGGCCACCCCCTCTTCCCCGCTGACGGCCTCGATCACTTCATAGCCGGCGCTGGTGAGGAGATCGCGCATGATGCGCCGGTTATCCTCCTGGTCTTCTACCACCAAAATCAACTTGCTCATCTTTGCTCCCTTTGCCTCTCAACTCGAACCGGTAGGGTGAAAGAGAAAGTTGAACCTTTGCCCAGGGTCGATTCAACCCAAATGCGGCCCCCGTGCATTTCAACAATTCTTTTGGCAATGGAAAGCCCGAGGCCGGTTCCACCCTTTTTTCTAGTGCTGGAAGCATCCACCTGGTGGAACTCTTCAAAGATCCTCTGCTGATCTCCCTCTGAGAGTCCGGGACCTGTGTCAGACACGGAGACCAAAAAAATGTCGTTGGAAGCTGTCGCCTCAACCTCGACTTCACCCGCCTCAGTGAACTTGATCGCGTTTCCCACAAGATTCATGAGCACCTGGGATATACGCTGTTCGTCGCCCTTACCGCAATCCACCTCTGGAGATATTCTAACCTTCAATTCGAGATTTTTCTCCGCAGCCAGGGACTCGACCGCAGTAACCACCGTCTGAACGACTTCTTTCATGGAGTAATCATTGAGAGAAAGGGTAAGTTGACCCGCCTCGATCTTGGAAAGGTCTAAAACGTCGTTGATCAAGCTCAGGAGATGGCGCCCATTTTGTTCCACCCGCTCCAAGACCTCTTGAATCTGCTCGGGCACATTGCCGTAGATCTTGTCAAGGATCAGCTCCGTGTAGCCCAAGATAGCGTTGAGGGGTGTTCTAAGCTCGTGGCTCATGTTGGCGAGGAACTCGGACTTGTGCTTGCTGGCAATCGCCAGCTCCTGTCCCTTTTCCTCGATTTCCCGGAAAAGCCTCGCATTCTGGATTGCCAGGGCTGACTGAGTGGCGAAATTCTGCAGGAGGTCGACCGTTTCCTTAGCAAACTGCCCTACCGCTCTGCGCCGAACCACCAGCCCACCAATGAGCCTGTCCTCGCGAAGAAGTGGAACGGCGAGCAATGCTCGGAGTCCATCCCGCTCGATGATCTGGCGAAGGGGGTAATTTGGTTCTTCCAGGATGTCCGGAATTTGTACCGCTTCACGCTTAACCCCCGCCCGGCCCAGGGCAGTCTCGCCCAAGTGGACCGGAGACTGCCGGATCGCCCGGATGAGTTCCTCACTCATCCGGTGTGTTGCCCTGAGCTCGAACTGCTCGTTTGCCTCATCGAACTCATATATTGCCCCGGACTCCGTCTCTGAAAGTTCTACAGCGTGGGCAACTATGGTGGCGAGAACTTTCTTGAGGTCCAGGGTGGAGCTCACCGCCTGGCTGACTTCCCCCAGGGCTTGCAGTTCTTCTACCGACCGGGCCAGCTCCCGGGTGCGCACCTCTACCTTCTCCTCCAGAGTCCGGCTGTAGTCTTCCAGTTTATCCTTGCTCTCGCTCAGTTCTCCAAATAAGTGTTTGATCGATTCTCGCATGACATTGAGATCCTTCGCCAGGCTTCCGATCTCATCCTTACCAGTCGCATCAATGAAGGTATCTAAATCTCCTTGAGCAATAGACGTGGCCGAGATTTGCAGTTCTGATAAAGGGCGAGAAATATAGCGTCTTGTAATGCGAATGGTTGTTACTGAAATGCCTATAATTATGAAAAGCGTTAAGTTAACAATTACACTTATATTTAAAATGAGTTGTTTTTTTATTATCTCACGCGACATGACGAGTTGTATCGTGCCTACTTTCTGTTCTTGGTAAATAATATCAGATGTTTTGGCGATGAATTTTTGAGAGGATTCAAAATATGCAAAATCTTTTTCTTGAAATTTATCACGCTTTTTTTCAGTAATGACCAGATTTCCCCACAAAACTTTAGCATATACGATGGATTTATCTAAAAACAATGATTTAACAAAATCTTTTACAACATCGTGGTCAATATTCCAGAGTGGTAAGGGCAAACTTATCTCGGCGAGTTTCAAAGAGTTGTTCAACCTTTCTTCTAATTCACCTTCCGTCTTGGAAACATTGAAAAATATGGCGAAGGCGGCAAATGCCACCAACATCAAGGTCACTACGCCAATCAAGGCATAACTGAAACGACGGCTGATGCTTCTGACTTTTGGAGTAGATGGGGAACCGTTCTGCATGGACACAATCCTGTTGCTCTGGCCACAAATTGGCGAGGTCTTGGTTCAGCTATTGGTGGGTTGGTTTTAAAGTTTGTCTTCAAGCTCTGGAAATGGATGGTCTGGTAATTTCTTATTCCATTCCTTACGAATTTTCATCAATGTTCCATCGGCTAACATTTCATTAAAAGCATTTCTCCACTTTTCTACAATTGAATCCGAGGTTTTTTTCGAAAAAGCAATATCGAGGTTAATTTCCCGGAGATTGTAGACCTCTTCTATTTCGTTATAATCGACCCCGCCCAAATCACAAACAGTTCTCAATCCCGGTATTTTGTATGCCCACAGGTCTATCCGCCCGAGAACAAGCTTTTTGGCATTAAATTGTTCATCAGAAACAGGTTCGAGGTTGGTAAACCCCAGGCTTTTGAGCAAGCGCTCTCTTGTATCATCTCGAAGCGTGCCAATGCTTTTTACTTTCTTAGCATCTTCCAGACTGTTAATTTTTATACCTGATCCCTTTTTGGCCACAAGAATATCTCTTTTCGTTGCTAAAGGGCCAATCCATTTAAATTGATCATGACGCACTTCAGTATGAGTCATACCAAACAATACAACATTTTCTTGTTCCAAAGACATTTTGTAGGCTCTTGCCCAGGGGTAAACTTTGATCTCCTCATTAGACCCCACCCTTCTTTGAATTTCTCTTACTGTTTCAACTGACGGCCCCACCAGTACTCCATTTTCTACATAATTCAAGGGGGGCATATTTTCTGTCAAAATAGTTAGTTCTTGCGACAGTGCAGGGTTAACTGAAATTAAAAAAGCCGACGCTGTCATCACAAATAGCTTTTTCATTGGAGACCCCCCTTTTTTGGATCTGCATTTTATTCCTATAAATCCGAGATTCGAAATCCAAGCCATAGGTGGTCCTGAAGCCTTGTCGGAACAGTGCACAACTAAAGGTATGTTCTCTCGAAAGTGAGGTAGAACGACAAATTGCAACTATTTTCAGGTTAATGCAACCGTATATTTCATGTCAATGAGAAAGGGTGGTGCTGTGGGTTGAAGCTCTGGGTTGAATTGGAAGGGGGACTTACATTTCGGCTGGACGTTTATCAAATCAGCTCAGATATTATTAATTTCATTAATTAGCGAATATAGCTAAACTATACTATCTCGTCGTCGGGATGGGTTTTGAAAGTACTAGGCAGGTCAACCAGAAAAAATCCGGCACACTGGGTTTTTCAACCTTGCGGCTCGCACCTTCTTGGTGGGCCAGTGTGCAGGATAAAAAAGTGACTTCGGGTGATGAGATAATGGATTTTTTGACCTCTGCTTCTCACCCAGGGCTGCCGGAGATAAAGTTGTGCTAATCAGAGAAGAGATTGAGATCGCAGCCCCCATGCCCTTTGTCTGGGCTGTCTTTTCCGCTCTGGAAGAATGGGACGACTGGAATACCGCCTGTCAAAGCTGTCACCTCATCGAAGGCGAGAAAATGGCGGCGGGAGCATGTTTCTCCTTCGTGGTTAGGCCATTTACTTTGCCAATCAAAGTAAAGCCGCGCATCACCGAGTGCGAACCGGGACAGAAGGTCGTCTGGGAGGGAGAACGTCTCGGGATTCACGCAGTCCACACCTGGACCTTTCGAGAGACTAATGGCAGGGTGACACTCATCAGCCACGAAGAGTTCAGCGGACCCCTTATCTGGCTGGCGAGATTAATCCTGGTTCCCAGACGTCTTCACCGTCTCACCAAGCAGCTCCTTGCCTCCGTCAAGCAAGAGGCTGAGGCCCGTTACCAAGCCCAAAAGGTATCCTGACCAAGATTGTCTGGCTAGTAAGGCCATGGAAATTGGATTATTTTGACTGGGAGAGAGGGCTGCAGTTGAAGAAGTCCAAAAAAGCTCACTAGTTTTAAAGTATTCTCGCTATAGATTTTAGTCTACAACCTTGATATCCCCGGCGTATCTGCCCACCGTGGCATCATCAACACAGCTATTGAGCTCTTCTTCGCTGGCATCTTTCGGGTGCATCAAGGAATCTAATGGACATAGCCAATCATTTCCAGCCGCATCCTTAACCCGTACGAAAGGTTTTCCCCGAACTGATTCGTCTGACATTTTTCTCTCCTTTCTCTAAACCTCTAGCTACCGAATAATCTGAAAAAAGATTTTTTTTGTTTTCCCAGATATCTAGGTTAAAAGTGCCCAAGAAACTAACCTAACTCGATGCTTAAGTTGAAATCGTAAAATTTTCCATTTAGGTTAGGTTTAAGCTAAGTCACGCGATCTCTGCTGTCAACACAACTCATCAGCTCAGCCAATTTTATTTTCCTTTTCGTAACCTGAGCTGGCAGAATGCATCTGATGATTTAGTAAAGTAATCTCTCCAAAATCAACAAGTTCATTGCAAGCTCCTTTGTGAGTTCTTAGATTAGGTTTTACCCATAAAAAGGAAAATTATTATGTCAAGAATAGTTATTCACTACATTTTTGCTGTGACAGTCTTGACTCTCTACGGCGGGCAGGTCTGACCCTTCATGGAAACACTACCCCCCGTGCTTTTGGGGGTAAGCCTTCTCATTCCCTTCATGGCGGCTCTGGCTGTGCGCAGGCCCCTTGAGAACCGCTTCGTAGTCTCCCAACCCCGGATTGTCCAGCCCAGAAAGCAGTTTTACCTTGATTTTACCCTGTGCCTGGCAGCTGGCTCTACGGTAGCAGTTTACAACTCGCTAGCTCATGGCTTCCCTGCTCCCAGTGGTATCAGCCTATTGTTGGGTTGTACCGTCGTCGGCTTCTTCACTGGTATGGATATGGCCTTAGCCAGAGAGCGCTCAGTCATACACGCTGCCCTTGCTGAAGACAAGGTACTACCGCCTCCAAAGCGGCTGTATTCCATGACTCGTAAATTCTCCCTGGTTGCCCTGACCGCCACCTTATTCGTTTCTCTAATCCTCGGGATGGTAATTGCCAGAGATGTAGTCTGGCTTGCCGAGATCGAACAGAGCGGTATGTCGGTCATCCAGGCCCAATTGTCTGTCATGCGTGAAGTCCTCTTCATTATGGCCGTGCTCCTGGTGGCAATCGTAAATTTGATAATTTCCTATTCCAAAAATCTTAAGCTCCTATTTCAGAACGAAACCACCGTCCTGGAGAGGGTTAGCCAGGGAGACCTTTCCAAATTGGTGCCGGTGGCTACTAATGACGAATTTGGCTTTATCGCCGGACACACCAATACTATGATTGAAGGGCTGAGACATCGCACTCAGTTGATAACCGCCCTCAAGTTGGCCGAGGAGGTGCAGCAGAACCTCTTGCCGAGTGAGCCCCCCTCACTCCCTGGATTTGACATTGCCGGCACAAGCAAGTATTGCGACGAAACTGGCGGTGACTATTACGATTACTTCGAGTTTTCAAACGGCCACTTGAGAATTGTGGTGGCCGACGCCTCCGAGCACGGTGTGGGCGCAGCCATGCTCATGACCACGGTTAGGGCCCTTCTGCGGCAGAGGGTGACCATGGGGGGCGACATCGCTCGAATTGTCTCAGACGTCAACCTAGAGCTTGCCAGAGATGTTGGGGGTAGCGGACGGTTCATGACCATGTTTTTCCTGGAAATCGAACCTGAAAGTAACACATTGAATTGGGTTCGCGCCGGTCACGAACCGGCAGTCCTTTATAACTCTAGAGAGGATAGTTTCCTCGAACTTACCGGGGAAGGTATGGCCCTCGGGGTAGTCGAGCACTTGGAATTCCAGAAGTATACCCACCAGGGCTGGACTCCGGGCAGCATAATTGTGGTGGGCACCGACGGCATCCGAGAAGCCCAAAATGAGGACGGAGAAATGTTCGGCTCAAATCGATTCCGAGAGGCCATACGTAGTCATGCCACCGAGTCTGCCGAAGAGATCCAGAACCGTATTATAGAGGAGCTCCAAATCTTTCAGGGAGAGGCGCCTCAAGAAGACGACATAACCCTGGTTGTGGTGAAACTTTTATAGAGGTTGGAGGTAACAAGTGAAAAGGGTTCAAGTGGGAGTTGGCGTATTCGTCAAACGGAACGAGAAGATTCTGGTGGGTAAAAGAAAAGGCTCTCACGGCGCAGGCACCTGGGCTTTGCCCGGCGGTCATCTGGAACCCGGGGAGTCATTCGAAACATGCTGCAAGAGAGAGGTCCTGGAAGAGACGGGACTCATTATCAATAACATAAGCCCGGTGGTCTTTACCAACGATGTTTTTCACGAAGAGGGGTTCCATTACATTACCCTCTTTTTCAAGGGAGAATACGAGTCTGGAGAGGCAATTGTTGCAGAGCCCCGGCACTGCGAGGAGTGGCGGTGGGTCTCCCTGGACCATATTCCCCAGCCTATTTTCTTACCACTTAGCAACGCCCTGAAAGAGATCGAGAGAAAACATTTGGTTTTGTAGTTAGGGTAGTGAGATTTAGGGGGGAAAAACACTACTATCGAAATGAAAGTGTTTTTTCTACGAGTGGGTGGCGGATTGGAGGGAGATCAGGGAGAGGTGATGAACTGAGTCTCGCTGACATGAAATTCATGGACGAAATCATTGTTCTCCACCTCATCCGACACACCTATGAGAAATGGAACCATGAGCCCTTGAACACTCCTGAGGTCACGGTAATGCAAGGTTCCCTTGTATGACTCAAACAGTGATCGGAGGGTAAAGTCAATGTAATCTACATAGTAAGTTTGCTGATTTATGTAGATTAAATACTGATTGTGTTCAGGCGAAGCTGAAACCCCGCCTGAACTTGCGAAAAGGACATAGTAAGCCTCATTTTCGATATTTTTCTCGCCTGCATAGAATAATACTGGACTTTCATACAATTTGTAGGGCCATTGGAAATAGTCCCTCAAAGGTTCCAAATAAAGCCTGATTTTCGAACTGTCAGCGAATTCCCTTTCTTGGTTAATAGCTCTGTAGGTTTTTCCATTTTCAACGCCAATATACTGTCCCTTTCGCTGACCGTTTAAAAAAAGGTAGTTAATTTCGTCCCCTGCTGTTGAAAACAAAACTTCGAATTTCTGTTCTTGCTCAGTTACGGGAGTAAAAAATCTCACTAAAGTCGAATGCCATAAATCAGTGCCCTTTAGGCGGACAGAGTCGAATGATCTGTATGTGCTATATCCACCTCTTTCGTTCAAGGATTTCTCGAAAATTCTTATAGCCTTCTCTCGCAAGTCTGGTTGTGTGTCTGGATTTTTTACTTTGTCCGTAGACAGATCAGCAGTGCTGCAGCCGATAGCGAGAATCATGGAAGTAAATACAAGCAAGAATCTGCCGCACCGTTTCTTGAAAATTTTTCCCGAAGATCGAATCTTATTCATGGGTGAAAGAACCTGCCCCTCCTTTGTTTCATTGGGCCTGAGATAAGCTCTGCTGAAAGCATTGTCAAGGATCTGATGCACAATTGCTAATTACAGTGTTTTCATTTATTAAAGAGAAGCTGATGCTAGCGCTTGAGTATGGGTTGACTGCATGGGAGATAAGCTTACCTTTAGAAGTGAAGACCGACTTGTCGGCTACTTAAAAGTTAAATTAATCCGGATATTTCATGGCGAAAAACCACCAGTTCAAAACTTCTCTGACTCTACCCTTGGGTATTGACGAGGCTTTTAGCTTTTTTGTTGATGCCTCCAATCTCGAGAAGATTACGCCATCTGAATTGTGTTTTCACATTCTGACGCCACAGCCCATTGAAATCACTGAAGGTACAGAGATCGATTACCGGCTGCGTCTGTATGGTGTGCCGCTTAACTGGCGCTCTAGGATAACCAACTGGTCTCCCCCACACCGCTTTGTTGACGAGCAGATTCAGGGTCCCTACAGGCTCTGGGTCCACCTGCATCGATTTTACCAGCAGAACGGTAGTACAAAGATTGTAGACGAGGTCCGGTACCAGCTTCCCCTTTGGCCTTTAGGGGAGCTTGCTTATCCTCTTATTGCCGCCCAGCTCAGTAGGATTTTTCGCTTCAGAAAACAAGCCATAGGGGAGGCCATTCAAAAACAGTTGTAAAAATTCTGGCTGGATTATCTAGAAAGGGTGAGAACAAATGAAAAGGAGATATTTTTTTATGCTTGCCTTGACCTTTGTTTTGACGGCGTGCTCCACTGATCAAAGCATAAAAACCGTAGCAACTGGCGACAGGCTGTCACCCTGTCCCAAGTCTCCCAACTGCGTCTCCTCTTTGAGCGAGGATAAATCTCAACAGGTGGAACCCTTGACATACAGTGCTCCTCTTGATGAGGCGAGAGAAAAGCTCATCTCTGTGATCAACTCAATGAAGCGCTCTGAGATTGTCACCGCTGAGAACAACTACCTGCATGCAACCTTTAAATCTTTTCTTTTCCGCTTTGTGGATGATGTGGAATTTTCTTTTGATGACGAAAGAAAGATTATAGATGTGAGGTCGGCATCGAGGACGGGATATTCTGATTTTGGCGTAAACCGCAGTAGGGTAGAGGAAATAAGAAGAAGGTTTATGGCTCCGTAAATGACCAAAACGACCTTATATTCCAGTTCCAGTTGGACCCGCATTTTGCCTAGCCGGCCGGTGGGGCCCAGAAAGCTATTTCCGGTGCTTTGCCTGATACAAGCCAGGGAAACCGCCTCTCAAAATCTTCCAACCTTCTTTTGTAGTGATGCACCCTAACCCGCATGTCGCCATCATCGGGATCAGCTCGGAGGGCGGCCTCAGCATCACGCAAAAGTACCCTGAGCTCAAGGTACTCCCTCTCCACGTCTCGGACTTCCTTACGAAACTTGTGAATACGCTCTAGAAGCCATTCAGGATCACTGTAATCTATGGGAACGGTCATAACCTTCTCCTGATTTAATCACCTGCCCACCTGCTGGGGCGGTTGGCTAACTGCAATGCTGACTCTGTTGCAAGCCAATCTTACTCCTATCCAGTTTATTACACCTGGTCATGTAGGAGCAACCTTTGGTTGCGATAAGAGAGATCGCAGAGCGCAAAGTGTTTGGTAAACAGTGAACGGTAAATTGATTATGCGCTGGCTCCGCAACTGTTCACCTTTTACCATTTACTGTTTACTCTTTTCTTCGCTATGCGCCATGCCCTATGCTCTATGCGATCTCACCTGGCCCATCGAAGATTTCGCTATGCGGGGGAGGACCAGGTTTTCTATGATTAAACAAAAAGCTCCCGTGACTGGTCAAGCAGCCTTGGGGAGCTTAAAAGGACTCGTGATTGGCGAAAAGTTGCCACTCTGGTTTTCTCGGCGTAAAGTGATTACTATGATTTTCAAGGGTGAAATTATCAGGTTTGTTTGAGGTGGAGGGAGAATGGCTGAGAATCTCTTGTTTGCTGAAGATCTATGCAAAACCTTTAATGGCTTGAAGGCAGTGGATGGTATATCTCTGCAGATGTCCAGGGGAGAGTGCTTCGGCATCCTCGGTCCCAACGGCGCCGGAAAAACAACCACTGTTCGCATGATCTACGGGTTCAGCCCGGTCAGTTCCGGAACTCTCAAGGTCTTTGGCATGGACATTCAGAAGCACGCCCGGCTTATTAAGGCAAAAAGCGGTGTGTGCCAGCAAGAGAACAATTTGGATCCAGACCTCACCGTTTTTCAAAATTTGGTCACTTTTGCCAGCTATTTCGACATACCGCGAGCTACAGCCAGGCAGCGAGCCTCCGAATTGCTGCGTTTCATGCGCTTGGAGCATAAACAGCACGCCAAAATATTGGAGCTCTCCGGTGGTATGCAGCGGCGACTGGTTATCGCCCGCGCCCTGATAAACAAACCTGAACTCCTTATTCTTGATGAGCCTACCACCGGTCTAGATCCTCAATCCCGACATCAGGTGTGGGGGCGGCTGGCAGAGCTAAAGGCTCAGGGACTGGGTATTCTCCTCACCACTCATTATATGGAAGAGGCGGCACACCTTTGCGATAGATTAGTAATCATGGATCATGGGCGTATCTTAGTTGAGGGTGGACCACTGGATCTGATCCACCAAAATGTCGGAGCCAATGTAATCGAGGTTGAGTCACCTAGTGAATCACTCCTGAATTTTGTCAAAGAGAGCGATCTGGACCACGAGGAGCTTTCCCATAGGTTGCTCATCTACACCAGGGATGGTGAGACTCTCTTTCGCAAGATCTCTGAGGGTTTCTGCGATCGGGGTTGCAGCCTGAGAATGGCAACCCTTGAGGACGTCTTTCTAAAGCTGACGGGAAGGGAATTGAGAGATTAATGGCTGTTAGAGAAATGAACTGGCTACCACAGATATCACCAAGATTTCGCCGCATACTGCAGCGAAACTCCCAGGTGCTTCGACGTACTTGGAAGGTAAACTTTTTGCCGCCAATCCTGGAGCCTGTCCTGTATTTGCTCGCTTTTGGAGCCGGATTGGGGCTACTGGTTGGGGAGATGTCTTACCGAGGGGAACCTGTGAGCTACGTTGCCTACATCGCACCAGCACTCATTGCAATAAACATTATGTATAACGCCTTTTTTGAAAATACTTTCGCTTCATACGTGCGAATGTACTACCAGAAGACTTACGATGCCATCATGGCTACGCCACTCAACTTGGATGAGATCATCACCGGTGAAATTGTCTGGGGTGCAGTAAAATCACTAATTGCAACGATGCTCATGGTGGCGGTAATAAGTTTTTTTAGACTCCTCGTCTACCCCCAGGCCCTGTTGATCGTACCCCTTGCTTTTCTTGGAGGATTGGCTTTTGGCTCTGTGGCCATGTGCTTTACCGCCTTGGTGCCCCAAATTGAGGTATTCAACTTTCCCATCTTTCTTTTCATCACGCCCATGTTCCTATTTAGTGGTACCTTCTTCCCCCTGGAGACCCTACCTCGCTGGGCTCAAGTTCTGGCCCAAGTTCTTCCCCTCACTCACCTTGTCGCCCTAGTGCGGGCTCTGGCCATGGGCAAACTGCAGGGTCAGCTCTTGCTGAGTCTTCTCTACTTGGTTCTCTTCTCGGCTGTCACTTTTATCCTGGCGATTACGCTCATGAGAAGGCGGCTGATTATTTAGTGTCGGGCAAGAAAACCCCAGTAAAGGTTTAGTCTCCCGAACCCCCTGTTTTTACTTCATTTGACTATAATTAATCTGATGGTTACCATCTTTACATGCTTGGTAGTTAGATTAGCCGATTGGTGAGATAAGGAGGAGAATAGAGGTAACCTCTCATTATCTTGCCCTCCAACGAGATGTTACTAAGTAAAGAATCCAGTCCCGGGGGACCTGACTTTGATTGAGAAGGAATCAGGAGTCAAATCCCGTGGGCCAAGAGCATAGAGCGAAAGATTTTGAATTATCCCTATGCCCCTTGCCCTATGCCCCATGCGCTATGCTATCTGACCTGGCCCCACGGACCAATTTTCCGAGATCCTAACCAAGAGATAGTTCGGTGTAGCCCACAAATGATAAAAGCCATAATCTTTGACTTCGGCCGGGTCATTTCAGCGCAAAAGCCCGCCTCATTGTTTAGCAGTTACGAGAATGACCTGGGACTGGAGCCAGGCACGATCAACTCAATAATGTTCAATAGCAAAGCCTGGGAGGACGCCCTTATTGGTAGCAAAACGGTGGAAGAATTCTGGCAGGAAATGGGACCGCAGCTTAATCTTAACACCCCAACTGAAATTGATGCTTTCCGCCGCCGTTATCATTCAGATGAGGCAATTAATCACTCAGTAGTGGAGCTGGTGCAAAGGTTACACGGCCGCCGCAAACTGGCGGTTCTATCGAATTCACCGCCTGGCCTTTCCCAATGGCTTGCTGACTGGAACTTGCTCGACCTGTTCGACACGGTTTTCTGCTCTGGTGATGAGGGCGTGGTCAAGCCCGAGCCGACTGCATTCGAAATCACACTTCAGCGATTGGAAGTTGGGCCCGAGGAAGCGGTGTTCATCGACGATACTATGGAACACGTGGAGGCATCCCGCAAGATGGGACTCCAAGCGATTCTCTTCACCACCGCCGAAGCGCTCGAGGAAGAGCTAGCTGATTTGTTGCGCGAAGATTTCTAATCGCAACCACAGATTACTCTCGAAGATAAAGAATTCAGGAGTCAGAATTCAGAATCCGGTTAGCATAGAGCATAGAGCATGGGGCATAGAGCAAGAAGCCAGAACTCAGAGTCTAGGTTTCAGGTTTCAGTTTTTGTCTTTCTCTTCCCTGACACCTGACACCCGAAACCTGACACCCTGAGATTTGTTGCTTGTGATTTGGAATTGCGGATTTCTAATTTCGAAATTATTGAACTGTGATTTGAATGCTTTTTTCGATTGCAACGATTTGAACGGCTTGAACGATTTGAACGGTTTCTAAACACTTTAGACATTTTAGTTCATTTTAGGCATTCGAAATGATAAGGGAGAGAAATGACGATAGTTGTCAAAAACGATCAAATTCAAATTTACCGACTCGAGCTGGGGCCCTATAGCACCAATAGTTACATCCTAACCTGCAGAAAGACAAATGAGAGCGTGGTTGTAGATGCCCCTGGGGATGTGGACCTGGTTTTGGCCCAATTGAATAAGACTCGCCCTCAGTACATCCTGATGACCCACGGCCATTTTGACCATATAGGCGGACTGGCCGAACTGAAATCGGCCTTAGATATCCCGGTTGCAGCTCATCTTGCAGATGCCAGCGATTTGCCGCTTAAGCCCGATTTATTCCTTAATGACGAGGATGAGATCTCTGTGGGAGCTATCAAACTAAGGGTGCTATGCACGCCGGGACACACGCTGGGGAGCATATGTTTTCTCACAGGTAATTATCTGATTGCAGGAGATACTCTATTTCCCGGCGGTCCGGGAAGAACTCAGTCACCCAGCGACTTTCGCCAAATCGTTAAATCAATCACTGAAAAGCTATTTGGATTAGCGGACTCCATTGAGGTTTATCCTGGGCATGGGGAGGCTACGACAATAGGCAGGGAAAAGAAGTTATTCCAACTCTTTTCTGCTCGGCCACAAGATCCAAATCTCTGCGGGGACGTGCTGTGGGCGCCCTAGAACGCACAGCCAACATGTTCAACCAAGCAGCCATCGGTCATTACGCTCCGCTGTCATTTGTAGTCATTACGCTCCGCTGTCATGGATAGTTTATTGCTGTTTGTGTTTCTTTCCGATCGAACTTATGTAGTTATTCAGCTTCACACTGGTGATCTCTATCTCCTTACGGATAGGCTCAAAATTGCCAACCACGATCAAGCCTCTGTCCTGAGCCTTCCGCAGCCAGGTTAATGTTTCCCGGAGAGAGCCTCTACTGTAATAACAGAACTGTCTGTTTTCCTAGTAATAATACCTCCCCCATCCTTCGCTGAGATTTGCTGCCACCGAATCTGCAGCCTTTACGAGTTGTTTACCTACCGTATCTCTTGCGAAATAATCCCACTCAAGTACGATTTCCCAGACTCGCTCGCCCATATTCATGGCAAGCTGATAGACCTGAAGATCCTCTAGTTGCATAATGGTGCCCCCTTTCAGTTAACAACCTAATGACAGCGAAGCGTAGTGACGGCGAAGCGTAATGATTTAATGACAAATTGGTTGGTAGCTCTCGCGCAGCGCAGGCTGCTGCTCGAGAGCTACCAACCAATCTCTACCCGATGAAAGCCTTCTGCCAGTTCGAAATCCTCTCCCTCCGCCATGTCTTTGCACCTTTTCTTGAGCCACTCTTCCAAATTTGCTGGGTTGGGGAAGCCCGTTACCTGGCTTTCATGACACCGTAGAGCTGTTAGTTTGCGATCAAAGGTATCGGTAATATCTGATCGATGATTTATGTCCTCAGCCGCCCAGAACCATATTTCTTCCACGTTGTGAGGCTCCAGACCTTCCTCCAACAAATCAGGATATGCCAAGTGATCCCTGGCATAGGGGAATACCGCATCCAGGGTAACCTGGCCGGCAATGCGATGGTCACGGTGCCAGAGATAACGACGGTAGGGATCGGAAGTCACAACAATCCTTGGCCGATACATCCTTATCACACGGACTATCTGTTTCCGGAACTCTGGGGTATCCTCCAGCTCCTGGTCGGGATACCCCAGGAACACTACCTCCCGGACCCCCAAAGTCTTGGCTGCCGCCTCTTGCTCTCTTTGGCGGATCTTAGCCAAATCATCCGGTTTCAGGCTGCGATCGCTCGTACCCTTGTTGCCGTTGGTGCAAACTACGTAAACAACCTGTTTTCCTTCTCTGGTCCACCGGGCTACTGTACCGGCAACACCAAATTCTGCATCATCCGGATGAGCTGTTATAACCAATACATCAACTGCTGTGGTCACAGTAAAACTCCTAGAGCATCGAGACTTTTCCGCAACAGCAACTGTTAAAAACACCTTCTCTTAGCACTGCCGCGTATTGGTCAATCATGGCAGACGCCACATTTGCCCAACTGAATCGAAGAACTGAGGCTCGAACCTCATGGGCCGACAACCCATTCGAACCCGAGACAAACTTTTCTATACCCTGTGCCAGCAAACGGGGCGAGCCATTGCTCACCACATGTCCTGTCATACCCTCTATGAGTATATTCTCCATCGCTCCAACTTTGGTTGCTACCACCGGCGTACCTGAAGCCAGGGCCTCCAGCGCTACCAGCCCGAAGCTTTCATAGTAAGAAGGCACAACTAGCACGTCTGCGGCACTGTAGTAGGCCGGCAGGTTATCTTGCTCTATCCTACCAACAAAAGTGACCTCCTCCTGAATGCCAAAATTTCGGGCTAGTTTTTGCAGGCCTTGAAACTCAGGTGTGTCATTGCCGTCGCCACCGACAATTACCAATCGTAACCGCTGATGGTGCTGCAAATGGCACACGGCCTCCATCAACCTGTCTATTCCCTTTAAGGGGGCGAATCTACCTACAAACAAAACAATTGATTCATCTTGAGCAAAACCTAGCTTCTGCCGAGCCTTCGCCCTGTTCCATGGGCGAAAAAGATCCAAGTTTACCCCACAGGGAACGACGCCGATCGTCTCAGGGGATGCCCCATAGTGTCGCATCAAGTGACCTCTCTCATTATCCGTAGCCACGAGCAGGCGGTCGCAGTTTCTAGCCAAATGCTTTTCAGTAGCCGTGCGAAGTTCGGGTTCTTTCTCCGACCCGACTGTACTGTTCTTTACCGCACTAATAGTATGAAACATGAAAACATGAGGAACTTCCCACCTTTCCTGGGCCCACTTCCCCACCCTGCCGGACAACCAGTAGTGACTGTGAACGAGATCATAGTGGAGAGACTCAAGGGTTCTAAATCTTTCCAGCTCCTTAAAAAACTCATCAAGATGACCATAAAGAGCCAATTTATTCATCTCACCGTTCTTTCCGGCTCTTAGATGAATAAGCCTGACGTTCTCGTACAATTGGGCTATTTGCTTTTGCCTGGAACCGTTCAGACGGGTATAAATGTCCACCATATGACCGCGCTTCCCAAGTTCCCGGGCAAGCTCCCGGACATAAACGCTCATGCCCCCCGTGTCTTTCGTTCCCAACTCGCCCATGGGGCTTGAATGGACGCTTAGCATTGCGATCCTTAGCTTCTCTGCTTCCACGTGAACCACCTCTCCAATTCCAACCAGCTTAAATAAGGAATTCTTTTTCGCTATGCGCTTGGCGCTATGCGCTATGCGATTCGTCACCCAAGTTTAACTTGACATCTGTACAAGGGAATAGGTTTACCACCTAAGCGATGTTTATATTCTTCCGTGCCCTTTAGAAAATCGTACTTCTTCCTCCCTTTGATAATGCTGTCTTTAATGGTTAACACTTTACTTAGCAGACCTACGCTCAGCGAACTAAATCTGCCGTCATAACCATTGTTGTAGAGATATATTGTAGAATTATAATCAAAGCACATCACCGCAGCCGCAGGTGTACCATCAAGTTCGAGAACAAAGAGTTTCAGAAGGTTTGTTTTCGCCATTGACTCTGCCAGTAAACGAAAATAAGTATTCATCTGACTGGTCATGAAGGCCGCCTTATCTGAGCGGCTTAATCCGAAGAGAGCTAAGAACGTCTCCATTTCATCCATCACCTCTTTGAAACCTTCCACCACCCGATAGTTGACCTCCCCGGCCTCTTTTAACCTCCTGAGTTTTCGTCTTACCTCATGCCTTTGCTTCCCGGTCAACTCGCCCAAGAATTTATCCCAGCTAGATGGCAGGTCCAATTCCAAAGTAAAGTCCTCCTGAGCACAAAAAATTTCGCAGCCCAGACTCTTAGCCACTGCAACAAGTTCGGTGAGCACCTTGGAGTCAGCTCGCACGGTGTTCAGGTCGAGGCTGCGGATACCTTGCTGCCGCAAGTGATTAATCATAGTTTCAAAAAACTCCCGTCCCCTCCCGGGGGCAACGATAAAATCTTGATAATCGCAAACATCCGGATCACCGATAAAGCGTGCCTCTTCTCCTTTAACCAGAAGGGGCGCAATACCAATTAGTTTTTCCTTGTCTCTGACGGCAGAGATGTAGGGGGAAGATTCGTTACTGAATACACTCCACCACACCTTCAACCAGCTGGGCAGAACAAAAAGGCAATCCCATTCCAAAGGATGTTCACCATCCACCCAGAGGGAGTGCAAAGTTTCAAAGGTTTCTTGCGTAACGGTATATGCCATCCGAATCACAAATGCCTAAAGTGTCTAAAGAGTAAATGCCTAAAATGTTCTAAAATGCCTAAAGTGCCTAAGATTTCTAAAGTGTTTAGAGGTCGTTGAAATCGTTCAAGTCGTTCAAGCCGTTCAAATCGGTGCCTAGTCCCTGGTGCTTAGTGCCTAGTTCTCCCTGCTGTCATCTGTCCTCTACCGCTTACAACAAATGACAGCGAAGCGTATTGACCCAATGACGCCGTAGGCATATGACTAGTTCCTACCCTATGCTCTATGCCTTTTCAAATCCGCAATCCGCAATCCGAAATCCGCAATCTACAATCTCACCGTTTTTCCGGTTCGTGCTGCCTCTGCCAAGCCGTCCAGAACGCGCATATTGCGCACACTCTCTTCCGGCGTTAGAGCCAATGCTTCCTTACCCAGTAGCGCATCAGCAAAATGTTCCACCATGAGTTGATACTCATCCGCACCCGGTGTTACGTGTTTCTGCCCTACCTCCTGATCTTTTCCCCTCACAGTAAAGGCCGCCTCCTTTTCCCAGGGGATAAAAGCATCGTGAGGCAGTTCGATGGCACCTTCACTACCTAAGACGGAATATGTCTGCTGCAGTGAGGTGATAAAACTAGCTTCAATAGTAGCAAGACCATTTTCAGCAAACCTCAGCGATCCCACCAGGTGCATATCGACGCCACTTGGATGATATACAGCCTGTGCCTGCACTGCAGTCGGCTCCATGCCCATGAACCAGCGGGCCACACTTACGCTGTAGCAACCAACATCCAGCAGAGCGCCACCGCCCATTTCTGCTTTTAACCGCGCATTGTTACCCTTTGCCAAAATTTCCTCGTCCATTCGATAACAAAAAGAAGATCTAACTAAGGCTACTGTGCCGATTTTGCCAAGAGTCACCATATCTCTAATGAGCTGGTTGCGTGGATGGAAGCGATACATTATTCCTTCCATTAAAAGCAACTTGGCGCCCGCAGCTGCATCTGCCATTTCTTGAGCCTCCCGACCGTTGCACGCCAGGGGTTTTTCGCACAACACGTGTTTGTTTGCCGCCAATGCCTTCAAAGTCCAAGTATGGTGCAGGTGATTGGGCAGCGGAATATATACCGCATCAATAACCGGATCAGCCAAGAGATCATCATAACGATCGTAGACCTGAGTGATGTTGTTGTCTGCCATCACCTGTCTGGCATTCTCTGGAGAGCGTGTGGCAAGTCCATGAACCGTGCCGTTTCTGGATTTCTGCATGGCAGGGATAACACACACCCGGGCAATCTCGGCATTGCCCAAAACCCCCCATTTGATTCGCTCAGCCATCAAGCACCTCTACCGTACCCCCCTTGGATGCTGATCTTGCGGCTGCCTCTAAAATCTCCACCACCCGAAGCGAATCTTCAAGTGGAGCTATTAATGGCTCTCCTGTCAACAGGTGATCAGCCAGGTTACGGTGAAAAAGATAATGCTCTCTTTTGGGAAGTGCCAGTTTTTGGGCAACTATCTGGCCGGTATGATGACGGCGGTGCAAAGTTAAATCCGGGACCATTTCGGTGGCAGGGATGTGGTGCTGGTGGAAGTAGAGCACAGGATCAATCTCGTAGGTGCTCACATCCCGCCAATGACCGACGATTGCGCCCTCTGTTCCCAGGAGATACCATTTTGGCTTGCCCACGGCGGCAATGTCGGAGTGAATAAACTCCGCTTCTTGTCCCCCGGCAAACCTTATTTGTATGCGTTCCTGGTCGGCATTGGTGACATCGTGCCAAACTCGGTTTTGCCGGGTGGAGATAACTGCCGAGACCTCGTGGGGGATCAAACTCACCAACCAATCCAGATAATGGGCGCCCCAATCATAAGCCGTGCCTCCTGAAATCGCATCGTGCGAATGCCAGTAACCACAGGGATGGTTGAAGCCGCCAACAAAGGTCTCCAGATAAAAGAGTTCACCAATCAGACCTTCAGCCAGGGCTTGTCTGATCGCCAAGTAATCTACATCCCAACGCCGGTTTTGGTGGCAGCTGAGGTGTACCTGCTGTTTTTCAGCCATTTCCACCATAGCGGCTGTTTCTTTCCGATTGATTGCCAAGGGCTTTTCGCAGACCACGTGCTTGCCCGCCGCCATCATCTGCACAGACAGATTGGCATGAGTATTAGGCGGCGTGGCAACGATAACCAGATCAACCTCAGGGTCCGCCGCCAATGCTTCAGCAGAGTCATAGATCTTCACCTGGGGAAAGTCATGTTGCGCCTGTTCAAGCCTTTGCTGATCCAAATCACAAGCGGCGCCAAGACTCAAACCAGCCGTCGCCTCGATGCCCAGGCCGTGAGCCTTGCCTATAGATTGGGCGTAGCCCAAAAGCCCAACCCCTAGGGTGCGATGGCTGAACGGTTGTCCAGCTAATTGGCTCAACAAGCGGTAGAGAATTTGTTGGAAAGCGGGATGGTCATAAGCTTGCAGTGTTGTGCAGGCAACCTGTCCGTCACCTGCAGGGCGATACACGAGTACTGGGCTGTGCTGGTATTGCCAGTCACCATAAAGGATTGTTTCTGTCTCTTCAGATGTCTTATTAAGAGCGCGGTAACACCCTTGCAGATAAATGGCATCGGCCAAACGTATTGCCAGGGGATGGTTGCTCTTCTTAAACAGAACCCGCAACTCGGCCTCAGGTCCCACTGGATTAGGCTGCGCCCCAAATATCTTTGGCAAATCCTCATCCGAGGGGCGGACCAGTCCTAACCATCCACCCCCCCGGTGAACAAACTTTGTCAGTTGCTCATCGTCCTTCGCAAAAGCTGCAGTGTTAGCAGTGGCAACAACATCATAGGGACTCAAATCGTTGGGCAATTGGGCTTCTGAGGTCAATTTGACGTGATGGATCGATCCCAAATACGACAACAAAGGCTGGAGAAATGAGTCGTGGTTATCCGCCACGAAGAGTATTCTTATAGGAGAATGGAGGATCATTTGCCTTAGCCCTTATATCTGCAGTGTCTGGACTTCTCTAGGGTCTGTTATCCTTTGCTTGCGGGGTAATTGTGTCATGTGCTTCGCGTCATTTGGCTCCGCCGTCATTACGCTTTGCTGTCATTTGTTGTCACAAGGTCTTTAGGGTAAGTGAGCATCAATGACGCCGAAGGCTAACTGGGAACCCGCTTGCGGGCCTGAGCGGAGCGCAGCGAGCGCGAAGAAATGACTATAAATGACCTAATGACCATAAAGCGCCTGCGCTTTATGACTTGAGCCGCCAGCGGGGACCCTCTTCTGTATCTTCAATTATTACGTCCCCTCGCTCGAGGCTCTCCCTGATGGCATCGGCTTCTTCCCACTGTTTGTTGTCTCTGAATCTCTGGCGTAAGCTCAGAAGTTCACCCATGACCGGGGCCAGGCATTCAGCCTTGTCTTTTGGGGAAGTCTCGAGCTCCATCCCAAAGAGAACTATCAAATCTCGGAGTACTTCCCTTGCCTGGGAGATAAATTCCTCGTTTTCCAGCTCCTGTTTACCTTTCCATATGGCCCTGTCAAGCTCGAGAAGGGCATTTGTGGTTTTCTTTGAATCATGTTTCTCAAGACCTATACGAAACGTCTCTTCGATCCCATGAATTCTATCCCAGAAAGACTCTCCCTCCGAACCACGGGTGAGTTTGGCAGCTTCCGGCTGCGAAACTTTCTTTCTTATTCCTTCACCAACAGCTCCGCCGCGAAGAACCTCCAGAGAAAACCTATCTCCTTTCTCAAAGACGATTTCCTCTCCTCTCCGTCTCAGGCATACACTGCCGAGTCCCTTGATCACAGCTTCCTCTTTTTCGAGATCTATAAGGCAAGCTGTGTGCTCGTCTAGACCAAAGACTGAGACATCCTCCGGCAGCATGGATTCCAGCTTGCTGAAGCGGGATTCACCCATAAAACAGAACCGGGTGTCATGAGTCCCACCTTCGGCATTGTTCCAATGGGGTATGACCACAAGATTGAAGCCGAAGTGCGCAAGGATATTTACCCCTTCTACCCAGTGCAGGTCCTGGCCCACTTTGTAAATCTCGTATACAGGGAGGGTGAAGCGCCCTACTGTCAAGGCCGCAGCACTGGCAGCCACCAGACAACCCCCTTCTTCCACCTGCCTGGTAATGATTTCCGGAATGGCTGTACCTTGCCACTGGAGAACAGCGTAAGTAGGGCTGCCCGGGCCAATGAGAATGAAATTTGCCTGGCGCAACTTGTGAAAGGCCTGCTCTGCTTCAAATTCCGTACACCTCTCCTTCGATTTGAAAGAGGCTAAGAGCATTTGCTGCTGAACGTGCTTGCGAAAATATTCTGCAGCTCTTTCGGAAAGTTGATCCACATTGAGCTGAAACCCTGCCGGCGTGTCAAGAAATACGGCCTGAGGGGGCTGGGCCAGACTCCCCAGCAGTTCCTTGTGAACTTCAACCATAGTGGCCGTCAGTTCACCCGAACCCATCAGAGCAATAATGCCCTTTTTCGATAACATATCAGTAACCTTCCTCGGCACAAAAAACATTCGAGTACACCCAAAGTTCCTTAACCCGGATGTTTCATGAATCGCTTGCTGAGGGTCAAAAAGTAGGTTGCTTTGTAAGCTAAGACACGCTATGCGGGTTTGTCAATATTTCCAAAGCACGAGGAAGGACTCACTTCTCAAACACTTTGCATTCGAGATGCGATCTCTGCCCATTGAGTCTTGCCAATCTCAAATTGGCACATCCATTGCTTAAGAATATCCGACGAGATCTTTAAAAGCCAGTGGTCTTGATAATACATTGTTTTAACGGGAATTAGAAATGACTTACATTTGCATCAAGTGTAGAAAAACGTGGGATAATGGAGGTCGTTCTAGTGAGTACTCCGGGGGATTGTGTGAGGATTGCACTTCGGAATACGTTCGAGAGAAGCAAAAAAACCAGGGATTTCACGATTGCTACAAGCGTGCGGTTGAAGTCTGTTCGAGAGACGAGTGTAGTTATTGGCAGTTATGCAACAAAGAACTCCTAGGATAGCCTGCGCTTTCTTCTCCCCGATTCTTAAGCCATGCCAATTTTTACACCCTACCTCCCCGTCTCTGTGAAATCGGAGTTGGAGGTCGCGATTAGGGAAGGATCGGGCAGGTGTAGAAGAACCACCTCGCCGCTTTCCCCCAGAGCCTTGAGCGGCTGGTCGTTTAGGTAGAGCTGAAGGCCAGCAGCGTTGCCGATGTGCAGCCTAAAGCCTGACATTGCCCTCCAAGTATGCTTTTCATCAGGTTTAAGCAGGTATTCGAGTTCTTGACTGTCATCTATAATCAGGTGAAGCCAGGTCCTCGCCAAGGTTTCGGCTCGTAGAACATAGACCGCCGGTGTCGAGGCTAGTCCAAAAACTTGCTGGTCTTCTTCAAGCCAAGGAGAGACGCTTTTTTCCGAAGAGGCTGAAGCTTCAACCCTGGGGGAGTAAGGCTGAGGGGTATGACCATTGAGTTCTCCTAGCTCTCCTGCCTTCGGTGTTATTGCGGCTTGGAGCTGCTTAGATGGCTCTTGGACCACCCTGGCGGATTGTTCTCGCAGTAGCTTGGAATCCAAGACAGTCTGAGAGGTGGCCTGGACTGTTCCAGACCCATAGACCTGCCCCTCGGTGACAGGTGACGGGGGCTGCGTCGGGGAACGGTTAGACCACCACACTGAGAGAATCAGAACTCCCAATAAGGAGAGGATGCCCAATGGCACCATCTTTTTTCTCCCAGAACCCTCACGCCGCAGACCTTGGTTACCTAATAATTCTTTCCAAGAAGGCCTCTTAAGAGGCTTTAACTCCTCTTCAACTGCACACAGTCTGGCTTGAGTCTCTTCTCTTTTGTGATCACTAACGTCCGCTGCCTTGTCGAAATTCAACAGCCTTTTTTTCTGCTCTTTCTCCAGTTCCCTAAGTTTGCTCTTGGTCTCCGCCAGTTCACCGGTTTGGGTCTGTAAATTTTGCCTCAAGTCATCGAGCTCAGATTTCAACCTCTCCAATTCCTTATGCTTCGCTTCTAGTGCTGCTGGAGGTAGACCCTGACGCTTTTTTTCAAACTGTCCGAAATGGGTCAAAGGCTCCTTGGGCCGGTCCCTCTCTGTTGAACCAGCAGCCCCCCTTTTGCGCTCACCAAGACTCCTTACCTCATCCATGTCGACGTAGATGCGGCCGTCCTCCTTTAGCCGCGTGAGCAGTCTTTTATTCAAATAGTTAATTATCGTGCCTTTGGAGACTCCAAGGGCCCTAGCCGCCACCTGGATAGTGACTCTTTCCTTCACCACAGAAGGTTCCGGGGCTGAGAGGAAAAAATGAGATACTCTCTCTAACCCTCTCTCCTGGTTTTTCCTAGCCTTCATAAAAGATCCAAGGTAGATTACAGGCTGATGAGCGAATTTACCCCGCCGTAAGCATCTTCAACTGTGCTGTCGTTGGCAGGATCAGCTATCCAGCGGCCATCAACCAGGTACTTATACTCATAGGATCCAGGCCTGAGGGAAATAGTCTTGTGCCAGAGCGGTCTACCCTGGGACTCGGTGAAATCCAACGATTCCGGCACCCACTCATTAAAATCTCCTGCGATCTGCACTACCGCGCCCTCAGGCGCTTCCACCCTGAACAATATTTCCCTTTCTGGTTGTAACTTCAGCCGTCCCTCAGCTGCCAAAAACGACTCCAGAGTAAAACCCCTGGCCAGCATTTCAGGCTCCTCATCCAGAATCTCCCTGGTTAAACTTCGATAATCGCGGAAGCCAGCACAGTGCTTGTCGAATTCGGCTATGGCCTTTCCCTCCCTTGCAGCTTCTCTCAATCTGGTGCAGGTCTTGATCATGGTGTCGAAACAGTTTTCGGGAAATCTAGCCCTAAGATCCTCTACTAGACTCCTGCAGAAATTGGTCCTGAGGTCGACGTTGGTGGCTAAAATCTTGATGTTGAGCTGATGTCGGACCCTCTCTTCGATAATCCGGATAGTATCTAGAAGCTTTCCGAGACCGTGAATAGAGAAAAAACTGGAGTCCACGGGAATGATCACCTCCTCAGCTGCCACCAGTCCATTAAAGGTCAAAAGACCCACGCTGGGAGGACTGTCAATGATGAGGTAGTCGTAATTTTTTTCAACCTCCACAAGGCTCTGGGTGAGTTTGTATTCCCGCTCGCTGGCACCTGCCATGACCTGCTCAAAGGCACTCAATACCACATCACTCAGAACAGCGTCGAGATTCTCTTTCAATGTCTGGGTGGCTTCGCTAATCGGTATTTTGCCTAGCAGGACCTCATAGATAGTCTTCTCTGCATGGTCAACCTCTGCCCCAAGTCCAAGCCCTGCATGCCCTTGCGGATCCAGATCAATCAAGAGCACCTTCTTACCCTCACCTGCCAAGAAGTGGGCTAGATTTATTGCTGTTGTCGTTTTGCCGCAACCGCCCTTTTGATTGACAAGAGCAATTTTTCTCATGGCTCTCCCTCCTTCCTTTCTTAAGGCAGGGAAAGAAGAGCGACTTCTCTCCCTGGTTGATTTCCCATCGAAGTCATCTAACTTCTTGAACCTATGAAATAGTCCGCTTAACAGGGCTCCAACCTTTCGAAGTAGAGATCTCATGGTCGATATTCTCCTTGCCGGATTAATAAGGGATGTTTCTGGCTGGAAAGCTGTATTAAGTAATCTGGGGTAGTAGAAGAAAAGCTTGCTAAATCGTGGATAAATGAAACGGCTACACCATTTGCAGACAAGGAAATTTTTGTCCACTTACGGTGCCGGTAGAGCCCGGTTCTTTCCCTTGATTGGGGAAGAGACATGTCAATGCCAAGGCGATTCGGTGGTTTCTGTTCAATAACCAGCTCAAACATTAATGAGCCGGATAGCCTTGTCACAATCGATACATATTGTGATGAATTATCATCAGCCTCCTGTATCCTTTAACCACCTGCTGCGACTTAAACCACAATAAATTAGACATGTCAAGTAAATAGAGGGCAAGTTTGTTTAAATAAATGGTTTTTTTCTTTAGAAAAAAGAGAGTTTTCCGCTTCAAATTAATCTTCATCCCAGAATCTACCTTGTTCAATAGCTGAGATTTTTAGTCAATAGATTGGCACTTTCCCGTGAGATCAAACAAATCAAGAGATTGGCCAAAACGGCACTTACTTGCGATGCAAAAGAAATTCCGCAGTTTGACACAGAGATTTCGCAAAAGGCTTACTTGTGGTGGAAAGTAGTTGAATTACACCTTGGCATGTTTATTGCTCAACAACTGGTTTGGACTTCATTGTTAAAGAGGAATACATGGAATGATCTAACAAGACAATGGAATGTAGGCCAGAAAAAACTGAGTTGATGGAACTAACTGAAAGACAAAAGCTACTGCTGGAGTCTGCCAGCGATTGGATTCAAAACAATTATCCAGAAGCGCGCCTAGTAGGTGTAGCTTGGTGGTTTTTTGACTGCGGTTGTATGGCTGGAATGGGCTTCTCCCTTGAATCCGGTATAGTTACTCCAGCGGTTCGAGTTGATCGGGCATTGGTAGAAGACGGAGCAGTTCCACCGTGTGAAAAGTGCTTGGAAGACAATCCTGCTAATGTAAATAGAGTGTTTACCTTTGGGACGGCTTGGTTTAGACCAATACCGGACTCGAAAACAAGAGATCGGGTCAAAAAAGAACTATTCAGCCCGCTGCTGGAGAGGGAAACTGTCGAAATGTATCAAGAGGGCGAATTCCAAATAACGCACTAGACAATAAAGTGAGTCGTCAGCCAGAGAAAAGTTGGCGCCCGTTCTGCAGAAGAGTTCCCGTCCTCTCTAATTCAGTCTTTCAGTAGTGAACGAGTTACTTTCCTTTAACACTCCTATTCTTCCGGGCAAATACCACCACAGGTCATTTCCCCTGCCTTATACTGCTCCTAAAATCCTATACCTTCAAAATGTTGTTATGGGTACCGAAGGTGTTAGGGACAATCTGATCATTGCCGGGATCATTGTGCCATTGCCCATCCACCAGAAACTTGTACTCGTACCTCCCGGGGGCAAGAGTAACAATCTTGGTCCACCTCCCTTTATTGTCCCTTTTCATTATGTGCTTTTTTTCATCCCAACTGTTAAAGTCTCCCACCAAGATGGCCTGCTTGGCTTCGGCTGCCTCCAACTTGAAGGTAATCCTTTTTTTCTCCGCCTTGTTTTTCTGCTTTGTTCTGGACATTGCTCACCCTCCTCGGTTTGCTTTGTATGTACGCCCGAACATCCAAGCAATGACATGATAGACCACTAAGTATATGCATGTAAATAGGAAAAACCACCACATTGATAGGTCATTGTCTACAGCCTGCCCATTTGCCTTGTACTCAGAGCCCGCATGTGTTATGAAACTAAAAAGTAACTCGGTAACAATCTGTGAAACAAGGGGGGCGCCGAGACATTCCTGATTTACTCCTGTTGCAAGAATCTCTTTTGTACCTGGACCTCCCGTAACTATCCCCGAGTTTTTTCCTCATTTGGTCACGACCTAGCCCGGATGTTTTATGAATCAATGTCGTGAGATTATGAAGATGGGCGTGCCACCGGGCAACCGCAGGGGGTTTGATCCTAGGCGTACCTGAACGGTACGTCGCAGGAACCAACATCCGAGGACGCCCGGAAGGACGACCATATTCACGGTCGCAACAAGCTATTCATGAGACATCCGGGCTTGAAGCAAGTCAATTTATAGGCGAAACAAATTGAGTTTTTTGGAGACTAATATTAGGAGGATCTTTTTAGCTCAATCTTGTCTTCTCCATCTCAGGAGGGAACTTTAATATGGTTGCCAAGAATCAAGATGCCCATTATTTCACGATTGAAGTGGATCGTGACATACCGCTTTCAGAGCAACTTCACAAGGCCAACTCTCAATTGTGTTTTGAACTCCGGGTCGAAGAGAAGGTGTTCTTGGAGGATATTCAATTCAAGAACGGTTATAAGGTCTTGCGTTATCGATTTTGGAGAGATGAACCTGCCAAGAAGTAGAAACCAGAGAGTGGCAAGTTCTTGTTTTGTTACGAAAAAAAGCCCCTCATTCTTTTTCTGTCCTGGCAGGATTGAAGCAAGGCTGAAGTATTAGTTGGCATTCGTCGAAGGCCCAAGTGAGATTCAGTTCCTAGCTGCCAAGCGTTTAAGCTTCATCACGTAGTGTTGGGCGATTAAATTGCGTAACCGTTTGCGACCGATGGTTGACAGGTGCGTAAACCGCACTACCATACCCCGCGGGCTAACCTGGTCATTATTATCTGACTCATAAAATTCCAGTCGGACCACCTCGGCCTCCACCAACAGGGTCTCATTTTCCGAAATATCTATACTTATAGTGGCAGCCTCATTTAAGCGTGGAGGCTGGTGGCAGCGAATAAGCGCTCCGCGGTTATTGATTAGCCGCGTTTCTCCGTGCACATGCCCCTCTGAGGTTAACAAAGTAACAGGGTACCGGACTTTGATCGCTGGATAATTGTATGGTTTTTCATTCATTTTTTTATCCGAAATGATACGTCCATGAAGTGTTAAAACGGTTGCCCTTAAAAGGCAAAAAGCCCTGCTGGCCCTAGTGGAGCGATGAATGAGCTTTGTTGTCACTAGAACCAGAGCTTAATATATTTTTTCTCTATCGAATAAGTGCAACTTGTGTGCCCTACTCCCTCACCAATTCAGCCCCAACATAGTAAAAAATCAGGCCCAGAGGACCTTGTTTTGAGCTGCCCTTGAGCTGGTCTTTCCTTGACCCACCATTCAACCAACTGGAGTGATGGAATAATGAAATCCCAAACTCCAAGCACCAAATTACAAACAAATCTCAAATTCCAGTATTCAATGACCAAAACAGGTTTGAAATTTTGAATTTTGGTCATTGTGATTTGTTTGATATTTGTGATTTGGAATTTCTGATACTCTATTACTCCAAAACCGCTAGTCATCTTTGACGGCAAAGCCATTGAAAATTGACCTGGCCCAGAGGACCAGGTTTTCTATGTTAAAATAAATTATTATGATAAGTGGAAAACTAAGCTCTATGCCTAAACATCCCTTGGCCATAGCTCTTTTAGCTGCTCTTTTGTTCGGTGCTGCGACCCCGGCAAGTAAGGCACTCTTGCAAACACTGCCAACTTTTCAGCTCGCCGGGCTGCTTTATTTGGGCGCAGCCATTGGGGTTATTCCCCTATTAATCAGGGAAAGGAGGTTTTCTTATCCCTGGGATCTCGATGTCAAAACGGGTTACCGCCTTCTTGGAGCCATTGGTTTGGGTGGTGTGGTTGGCCCCCTGCTACTGCTCTTTGGTTTGAGTTTGGCCTCGGCTGCTTCAGTATCTCTGTGGCTCAATTTGGAACTCATAGCCACTGTTATTCTC
The DNA here is from genome assembly GCA_963712115.1 of uncultured delta proteobacterium. GTDB lineage: Bacteria > Desulfobacterota > Syntrophobacteria > BM002 > BM002 > BM002. The sequence continues at coordinate 46,573 of CAVQGX010000003.1, forward strand.
GGATTTCTCATTTTTCGCGATGAATTACATCTTGCCGGCTGGGGCGCAACCACGGGAATAGTGGCAGCAGCAACTTTGCTCGCTTTTTCTGAGGGACATGCCGGGGTAAAGGCCGGCTTACTTGTTGGCGCAGCTTGTTTTTGCTGGGGCTTGGACAATCATTTCACCGCCTTAATCACTGGTATTACTCCGGCCCAGACCACCTTTTGGAAAGGTTTGGTGGCGGGGATCGTCAATCTTAGTATTGGAATACAATTGGATCCATACATTGCGACATTTTATCTTTCCACCGCGGCCATTTTGGTTGGTGCTTTCTGTTATGGTTTAAGCCTGGTGCTATATATAGCTTCGGCCCAAAGACTTGGCGCCGCCCGTAGTCAGATCATTTTCTCCAGTTCCCCGTTTTTTGGAGTCATCCTTGCTGCGGTTTTCCTGGGAGAATCCATTTACCCCGCTCAGATGATTGCAGCGCTGATTATTGCTTTCTCTTTGGCGCTGTTGTTTTTCGAAAAGCACTACCATCTGCACCATCACAAAGCGACTGCACATGAACACTGGCATGGTCACGATGACGGACATCACCATCACCCTTTCTCAGAAATGGAGCAATCCAACTACCACGGTCACTGGCATGAACATAGGGAGACCACACACGCACACCAACACTGGCCTGACCCCCAACATAGGCACAAACACGATGAAGAGTAACGATTTCGGATTGCGGACTGCGGATTGGGGATTGGGAAAATTGGAAGCATGAAAATCCGCAATCCAAAATCCGAAATCCGAATTCCGCGATCCGGAATCGGAAATGTCCTTGACTCCAGCAGGGAAGATGGTAATAATTTCTAATAAAGGTTGGGGCGAAGCCCACAGATTAAGATAAGAATTTATTATCGACAATAGGTCACGAAGGCTTATCAATGCTCCGAAGGGTTATTTGAAGATAAGCTTGTGTGACCTTTTTTGTTAGTTTCAAATTAGAGAGTTAACTATGCATATATCTGAAGGAGTTCTTTCTCCACCCGTTCTTATAGTTGGGGCAGCCCTCACGGCAGCCGGAGTCGCCATTGGGTTGAAGAAGATGGACAACGAAAAGATCCCCCGGGTGGCGGTATTGACTGCAGCTTTTTTTGTGGCCTCCCTCATCCGGGTGCCCGTCGGCCCTTCTGCTGTGCATCTGGTTCTGAACGGCCTATTGGGAATTGTGCTCGGCTGGGCTGCCTTTCCTGCCATTCTAGTGGGGCTAGCTCTCCAAGCTCTTCTCTTCCAATTTGGAGGTCTGACTACCCTGGGAGTCAATACCTTTATCATGGCCATGCCCGCCATCCTCTGCTATTACCTTTTCGGTCGATCCATAACCTCGAAACACCCAGGTGTGGCCACAGCCCTGGCTTTTGCTTGCGGCTTTTTCGCCATTTTGCTCAGTTCTCTATTATTGGCCATGTGTCTGATATTCACCGGCGAATCGTTTATGCAAGCAGCAAAGGTTCTTGTACTGGCCCATCTTCCTGTGATGTTTCTCGAAGGATTAGTAGTAGCTTTCTGCCTGGCATTCCTCATGAAAGTCAAACCCGAGCTCTTGGGAGTGACCCATGCTGCTGGCTAGTTACCCCCGTCTCATTCGGGGTGCTACCTTAGTCATATCGGCTTTGGGAATAATCGCTTTTTTGACTCTGGCCTCCCAAGTCTGGGCCCACAAGGTCAACGTTTTCGCCTGGGTTGAAGGGGACATGGTTTTAGTGGAAGGTTATTACCCCGGTGGGAAAAAGGCGCAAAACTCGCTGGTGGAGGTATACAATAGTACCGGAGCCAAGCTCTTGGAAGGCAGAACAAACCAAAAGGGTGAGTTTTCCTTCAAAATACCTGCGAGGGAAGATCTGAGGATTGTTCTTACTGCCGGCATGGGCCATAAAAATGATTTCACCATAACAGCCGGCGACCTTGGAGGATCGGAGCCATCTTCAGAGGAATCAGTTCCAAAAACAAGAGATAAAGTTGCAGCTCCTTCCTCAACAACTGTAGACATGGACCAGTTGGAGTTAATGATCGATCAGGCTCTGGATCGAAAGCTCGAGCCGGTGATCAAGCTTATTCGTAATACCCGAAAAGAGGGACCTGGTGTTACGGAAATAATTGGCGGCATAGGATATATTTTGGGCCTTTTTGGGTTGGTTATGTATTTCAAGAGCAGGAACAGAAGCAAGTAGTCAGTAGTCAGTAGTCAGTAGGGGGGAAGATTGTAATAATGGGTTAGGTGATACCCCCTAGTTTAGCTGAAAGCTGACGGCTGATAGCTGACAGCTAAGAAAAATGCATATTGACAACTTCGCCACGGGAGATTCCCTTCTCCACCGTCTTGACCCCCGAATTAAAATAGTCGTAGCCGTGCTTTTCTCCGTAATTGTCGCAGTAGCTGACAGGCCCCTTTGCCTGGCAGCGGCTATTTGCTTTTCCCTCGCTTTGTTGCTCATCGCCCGCCTATCCTTAAGAGAAGTTTTCTTGCGACTTTTAGTGGTCAACGCTTTTATTTTTTTCCTCTGGCTTTTTTTGCCCTTTACCTATGGTGGGGAAAAGCTTTTCAGTATCGGTCCTCTAGATGCCACCCGGGAAGGGATCATCTACGCTCTCCAAATAACGGTCAAATCTAACACCATCGTTGTCGCCCTAATCGCGCTCCTTGCCACTACCCCGATTATTACCCTGGGACATGCCTTGGGCCACCTATACGTGCCGCAAAAGCTGATTCATCTGCTATTTTTTACCGTCCGCTACCTCCAAGTCCTTCATTTGGAATATGATCGGCTGCGCGCCGCCATGCGGATTAGAGCTTTCAAGCCAGGCACCAATTTGCATACCTATAGAAGTTTCGCATACCTCATCGGCATGCTGTTAATCAAAAGCTTCGATCGAGCTGACCGCATCCGCAAGGCCATGCTCTGTCGAGGATTTCATGGAGAATTTTATCTCCTCAGCCATTTCGACCTGCAAAAAATCGACGTTGTCATGCTCTTGATCATGATGCTCGTCGTAGGTGGCATGGCATCGTTGCAATGGATAATTCTGAAGTAATCATAGACCTAAGAGGGGTCTCCTTCGACTACCACGGCAACCAGTCCCAGTGGCCGGTGCTCGATGAGCTTAATTTGCAGATAGGCCGTGGTGACCGGGTTGGTTTAATTGGCCCCAACGGCAGTGGCAAGACCACTCTTTTTCACCTTCTTATGGGTCTGCTACGACCCACTAAGGGTGAAATAGTAGTGTTCGGCAAAAAACGTCAACAGGAAAAGGATTTTAGAGAGGTGAGGGAAAAAATCGGCTTGCTTTTTCAGGATTCCGACGATCAGCTCTTTTGCCCGACAGTAGCGGAAGACGTGGCCTTTGGTCCACTCAATCTTGGCAAGAGCCAAGAGGAGGCCCTGGAAATTACCCGCCAGGTGCTTGAGCGTTTGGCCCTCGAGGAATTCGAGAACCGTCTGACTTATAAGTTGTCCGGGGGAGAAAAAAGGCTAATCTCACTGGCAACAGTCCTGGCCATGCAACCCGAGGTTCTAGTTCTGGACGAGCCCACTACCGGGCTGGACGAAGACACGGTGGAAAGGCTCATCCAAATACTCAGAAGTTCCGATTTAACCTACCTGATTGCCTCCCACAATAGGGATTTCCTCTCCAAGACCACCGACATTGTCTACCATTTGGGGCGGGGCAAGCTAGAACGTAGCCCCTGATCCACCAGCAAGGTATCATCTGCGGCGTTGCCTTCGATCGCTCCTCCTTGCGGCGTATTGCCCCATACGCCTCAGTCGTCGCTCCTCGGCGCCTTGCATCTAATACCTTGCTGGTGATCAGGAATACTCCATAAGCCGCTGATATCAGTCCTGATAACTAAATTAGACGGTGGATTTGGGTAGCCTGGATCTTTGATGAATCCGACAGGTCCGTTGGGTTTGCAACATTAGGGTCCCGTTAAGAGATAGTTAATTCTTCTATGGGCGCGGCCTTCTGGTGCAGCCACGCCAAGAATAATTGATAGCCCACCACAAAAACGATTGCACCGATGAAGAGGCCGATGATGCCCGAGTTTATGAATCCACCGATCGCTCCAATGAAAACAATGACCATGGGCACCTGAACACCACGGCCCAATAAGATGGGCTTCAGGAAGTTGTCACATAGACCGACAAAGACACTCCAAATTGCAAACAACACTGCAGTAACCATACTTGCAGTGGAGAATACATAGATAACAATCGGTCCCAGGACCAAGAGAGTGGGAAGCTGGGCCACGGCAACAATCAGCACCAGCAAGGCCCAAAGCCCCGCCCCTGGCACGCCGGCCGCAAGACAACCGACTCCCGCAAGAAGCGACTGGATGACGGCGACCCCTATAATACCTTTGACTACGCTGCGGAGCGTTGAGCCCGCAAGACCGACAAGCTCTACTCCCTGCTCACCCGCAAGTCGCGTACCTATGGATTTTGCCGCCTCATAACCGGAGTCGGCTTTTGTCAGAAAAATACCTGCAATGAAGATAGAAACGATAAACTTCAGGACTCCTACCCCGGTACGCGCGGTATTCGCTAGAAGCCATTGGCTGAATGCTTTTAGTTGAGGGGTGAACCTGCTCAGGGCGGCTGCGAGGTTAACCGAGGCAAGCCTCCAGGCCTGATGCAGCGGTTTACCGATAATCGGCCAGCTCTTGACGCTTTGAGGGGCTGGCGGAACCGCCAATGTTCCTTCTTTGATTTTAAACGACAACTCCTTGGCCCCGTCAATCAGGGTTCCAGAAAGCATAACACCTACGATGATGACCAGGACCAGGGCAAAGAGTGTGATTAAGGCCGCTGCCAGCTTGCCACGACCGCCGAGGGCAGATTGTATCTTGCGGTGGATGGGACGGAGGGCAACAGCAATAATGATGCCCCAGAGGATAATCTGAATAAAGGGGCGGCCAATCTTGAAGCACCAAATTATCAGCAAGCCGACGACGCCGATACGAATGAAGGCCTCAAGCGCATTGGCAACAAAGGTTCCCTGGTTGGATGTTTGAGTGGAATTTGTCATGATGCCGTCCTCCCGTCTTCAATTGAAATCATCAGGCTTTTTAGCAATGCGGCTGCGAGCCCTTGGCAATCTAGTCCATGAAATCCAATATAAGGCACTATAGCTAATAGTAAATTCTATTAGGGAAAAGAGAAGAGGGTAAAGGACAGAGGGCAAGATGGGGCGTTAGATACGGTTAATCTAATAAAGCTGCTAAAACTTTGTCTTTCTGAGCCCATAGTGCATTTAGCCAATCCCTGAATCTCTTACGGAATTCCCTGTCTTGAAAATAATCCCCGGATACCTCTTTGTCGATTGGCAACGATTCCACTCTTACCTTGATTTCACTAACTTCACCGCAGAGGAAGGCCCAAAAACCCTTGGCACCTTCTGGATAGGCGATGGTTACGTCCAGGATAGAGTGCAACTGCTCTCCCATGGTAGCAAGTACCAGAGCAATACCGCCGGCCTTGGGTTTTAGTAGATGGGAATAGGGTGAATGTTGTTCACTGTGCTTTTCCATGGTGAAGCGCGTTCCCTCCACAAAGTTCATTATGGACACTGGAACTGTCCTAAATTTTTCGCACGCTTTCTTTGTGGTTTCTATGTCTTTAAGGGTTGAGGATGAACGCTCCAGGAAAGGATAATCCAATGCCCACCAGGCAAGTCCCAGAACCGGCACCCAAAATAACTCCTTCTTCAGGAAGAATTTCAAGAAAGGGATCTTCCGAAAAAAGATTTTTTGCATAACCAGGATGTCTACCCAGGTCTGATGGTTGGCCAGCACCAGATACCATCTGTTGGGTTCCAGCTTGTCCGTACCACTAACGTCCCAGCGGATTTCATTGAATAGCCTCGTGTTACAATTGTTGAAAAAAATCCAAATGGTGCCTATGCCATCCATTGCTCTGCTACAGAGCTCGCGCCAACCAGTCACCGGTAATGACAGTTTCAAAAGCGCTACCACAAACAGCACCATCGACCAGAAAATTGTGTTGATCGCATAGAGAAGGAATAACAACACCCCGCGGACAGGACCTGGTAAAAAACTTAGCATTGACTCCTCGGCTAACTCTAAAAGTCAGAATGGATGGAAGGTCCAGCTATTGTCCTCCAGGATCTTCTAGATGGACACTAGCGAATTCACTTGTATCACATTCACCGGTGGCAACAAAGCAAGTTCCCCTTCACGCCCCTGCAGCGCCCATTTTAAAAAATTTACAAATATCTTCCCCGGTATAAATTTCCCCAGCTCAAGCTGTTAAAATATCATCTTTGCGCTCTTCATCAAAGGACCTTATGTGGCCGGTGGTCGGATATTGACCCGACGAGATTCTCTGTTTATGCTAATTACTGTCCAGCCGGAAATCGAAGATTTCCGGCTGGAGCTGTCAGTGTTCAGCAGTCAGCACTGAGCTTCAATTTTTGGATTTATTCTTATTCCGCTGAATGGTAATCGCTGATTGCGCAAGTCCGAAAAACGTCTTTTTCGGATGAGCACTAAGTACCCACCTTTTTGTTAGACTACATTTTTGGCTTAACAATCACGGGATGAAGAAAATGAGCGCGAACCGAATCGTCCTTCTCAGCTTCATTTTCCTCCTGTCTACTGGCTTCACCACCCTTTCCGTCCAGCCTCCTACCATCGAACCAGATCTAAAACAACTCTTGAGCGGAGAACCTTTCATCTACAGAATCGAACCGGAAGCAAGAGGTGGCGAGGCCTACAAGCTTGTTTACATTGTGCCGGTCCCGATTGAGATTTTCTGGAGGTTCAAGACAGATTTTCATGGCCCTTTCGTCGAGACCAACAAGTACATAAAAGAGCAAAGAGTAATCCGAGAAGACCAAAATTTGGTCATTATAGAGAACAGGTTGTCCAATAAACCAGATTCAAGATTCAGATGGCGGAACATACTCTATCCCAGTAAATATCGTCTGGATTTTGTCCTAGAAAACCCAGAACAATGCGGGCAGAGATTTCACTACGGCCGCATCCAACTCGAACCCGTAGGCAACTACACCAAAGTCACCCACGCGGCCTACTTTGATTTCTTTGGCTCTTCCCTTTGGGCGCAATATCCGTGGGAGGGTGGGATGCAACCATTCTTGGATTACATTGCCAGGTGGGAACAGAAGACTATTCTGCAACTTAAGCAGAATTACCAGGGCAAATCCGCAGATTGAAACCATGGATCAATATTTGTCAATACAGCCTCACCCAATCCAAGGACTTCCGGTTTTTTCTCCCTTGACATTCTCAGCCCGCCTTTGTTATTCTAATCCGAATCAAAACTATTCTAATAATTCTCAACATTTATCTACAACAATTGTCTGCTATTTATGCAGCCGTTGCAAATTATTCCAGGTGAGTTTGATCCATTCTCTGTCTTTTAAGGGCCGCAGATATTGCCTTTGAAGGTAACATGGGATATCGTTTAGTACCTCACAATTTATGCCAACCATCCTTAGTCAACTAGTCTAGTCGAGGAGCCATTTGTAAGGTGGACCGGAGAACCTTCCTGAAGATTGCCGGTGTTGGGGGGCTCTCGTTTGCCGCTGGTTGCACTTCTCAACCTGCGAAGACCCTTTACTCTCTGGTACAGGCCCCGGATGACATGGTAACGGGCAAGGCCACTTGGTATGCCTCAACTTGCCGTGAGTGTCCGGCCGGTTGTGGCGTCCTGGTCAAAAACAGGGAGGGCAGGACCGTCAAGGTTGAGGGCAATCCCCTGCATCCCATCAACCATGGTAGGCTCTGCATGCGCGGCCAGGCCGCCCTCCAGGGAATTTACAACCCCGACAGAATCAAGACTCCCCTCCTGAAAGAAGGTGGCAAGTACCGCTCGATCACCTATGCCGAAGCTGAAGCTTTGTTGTACGCCAAGGCTCAAGATGCGGCCAAGAAAGGAAGGGGCAGAGTCCGCATTGTCACTGAGACTGTGGGAGCAAGCCTCCTCAAAGTAATGGGCGAGTCTCTGGACAATTGGGGTTCCAGCGAACCGCTAATCTTTGAGCCTTACGGTTATGAAGCTTTGAAGGAAGCGAATTTGCAGGTCTTCGGCCTTGAAGGGTTGCCTTCCTACTTACTGGACAAGGCAGATTTCCTCTTATCCTTCGGTGCGGATTTTGTGGAAACATGGCTTTCTCCAGTGGAGTATGCCCGAAAATTTAAAGAAATGCATGGGTTGAAAGAGGGCACTAAATCCCTATTTTTCCACGTAAGCCCTTACCAGTCCACAACCGGCGCTAATGCAGATTTATGGTTCTCCTGTGCGCCCGACAGCGAATATGCAATAGCCCTCGGACTCTTGCGGGAAAGCGTGCGCCACGGCAAAGTCAGTTCATTGTCCGAGAATATTCGAGCTGCCATCGAAGAAATCTCAGCACCCTACACTAGTGACAAGGTCTCCGAGCTTTCTGGTCTACCACCGGAACTTTTGCATAAGCTTTACGTCCATCTCCACACGGCGCGGAGACCTCTCATCCTTGGCACCTCCACAGGAGTATCTGGAGCTTCCAGCCTGCAAACCAACATTGCTGCCAATCTCCTCAATTTGGTTTTCGATCCCGCTCTCAGCCTCATCGACTTCGGCAACCGGCAAAGAGTCGAGCTGGCGGCCAGAAGGTCGGAAGTTCAGAGATTTTTCAGCGAGCTCGACAGTGGTGACGTGCATCTCCTTTTATTGAACAACGTCAACCCCGTTTATGCTTTACCTCAGGAAAGCGGTGTCAGGGAGGCATTGAATAGGGACAATTTATTTGTTGTTAGTTTTAGCAATTTCATGGATGAAACCTCTGAACTGGCCGACCTTATTCTGCCGGTCCGCCTTCCCTTGGAGACCTGGGACGAGTACGGAGGGAAGGTTGGAATGGTTTCAACCTTGCAGCCAACCATGGGTAGCCTGTCCGGGGCGCCAAACTTTGGCGATTTGTTGCTTCGGGTTGGTTTTGGCCCGCAGCGGCCTTATGAAAACTTTCAGGCTTACCTTTTCGCCCAGCTCAGCCTAAATGGAACTATCCAGGATAAAAGAGATTGGCTTCAGGCCTTACAAAACGGTGGGCTATTCGACCTTGAGAGCCGAAAGGGTAAACCTGGGCTGACCCTTTCAAGCAAATTTCAGTCAGTTTTTACTGCTCCTCCCATGCCAAAAAAAGCCGAATTAGTTCTCCTTACAATTCCATCCATCCGTTTCTTTGATGGCAGGGGTGCCAACAAACCTTGGCTTTGTGAGGTACCGGACACCTTAACTCAGGTCGCCTGGCAGACTCCCATCTTGTTGCACCCCGAAACTTTGGCTGGAAGAGGTCTGAAACAGGGCGATATTGTCCAGGTAGAATCGCGCTGGGGCCGGCTAGAGGCTCCTGTCTATGAATCCTCTAGCGTTCATTCTACTGTGGCTGTCATGGCCATCGGGCAGGGTCATACCGCTTATGGGCGCTATGCAGAAGGCCAAGGGTTGAATCCCGTGGCCCTTTTGCCTCCCGAATTGGAACCTAGGTCCGGCGCTCCCTTCTTCACCGCCGGACCTATTGCTCTCAAAAACACTGGTCGCTCCATAAAGTTGGCCCACACCGATGGAAGTCGATTGCAACATGAAAGAAAAATTGCCCTCTCGGTGAACTTAAAAAACCTGAATTACACTGAACCTCATGAGGAGCACGGTCTGTCCATGTGGGAGTACCCCCTGGTGCTCCCCTTGCCCGAGGCCTATGACCGAAAAACCAGGGATATCTATCCTCCTCACGAACACCAGGATTATCGCTGGGCCATGGTGGTGGATATGGACAGATGCGTGGGCTGCTCTGCTTGCGCCGTCGCCTGTTATGCCGAAAACAATCTTGGGGTTGTAGGAGAGGATAGAGTTACTGAGGGCAGAGAAATGGCCTGGCTCCAGATCCAGCGTTATGAAGATCCTGAGGCTCGAGAAAAACTCACCTTTATTCCCATGCTCTGCCAGCACTGCGACAATGCTCCCTGTGAGTCGGTGTGTCCCGTCTACGCCCCACACCACTCTAAGGAAGGAATTAACAACCAGATTTACAACCGCTGCATCGGCACCCGTTTTTGCTCTCAAAATTGTCCTTACAAGGTGAGGAGATTTAATTGGTACTTATGGGAATGGCCGAAGCCGCTCAACTTGCAACTCAATCCGGACGTTACCGTGCGTACTAAAGGTGTCATGGAAAAATGTTCATTTTGTATCCAGCGAATTAAAGAGGCTCACAACAGGGCCAAAAATGAGGGAAGGAAAATATTGGACGGTGAGATTCAACCCGCCTGTCTGCAGACCTGCCCTACCGGGGTTTTTACCTTTGGAAATCTCATGGATAAGGAAAGCGAAGTAAGGAAAAAAGTCGAGGACAAGAGAGCATACCAGGTGATGGGATATCTCAACACCAAACCTGCGGTGATCTATTTAAAGAAGGTGGTGCAGGAAATATGAGTGAGGCGCCCCAGCTCACATACGGCGAGATCGACCGAACCGTACTAGACACCTTGAGGCCCCCTTCAGGAGGCTATTGGCTGGTCGTCATGGTGCTCATCCTGGGGGTGCTTGTAGGAGCTGCGTGCTGGGCCTATCAGATTTTTATCGGTATCGGCGCAGGTGGGCAGAATATTCCCGTTGCCTGGGGTACCTACCTAATCAATTTCGTATTCTGGGTAGGTATTGCCCATTCGGGAACACTCATATCCGCCATCCTCCACCTCATGCGAGCTGGATGGCGCAATCCCATAGCCAGGGCAGCGGAGACCATGACCGTCTTCGCCGTCTCCATTGCAGGCCTTTTTCCCTTCATTCACCTGGGACGTGTCTGGCTGGTGTACTACATGCTTCCCTACCCCAACCAGCGCTACCTCTGGCCCAACTTCCAATCTCCCCTGGTCTTCGACGTGGTGGCCATCAGTACCTACCTGACGGTGAGTAGTCTGTTCTGGTACACGGGTCTGCTCCCTGACCTTGCTGCAGTGCGCGATCGCGCCACAGGATTGCGCCAGAAGATTTTTACCATCCTCTCCCTGGGCTGGACCGGCAAACATGAGCAGTGGCGGCACTACACCAGAGGCTACCTCTTTTTTGCCGCTCTGGCCACCCCGCTGGTGGTCTCAGTTCACAGTGTGGTTTCCTGGGACTTTGCTCTCAGTACTGTTCCGGGTTGGCACAGTACCATCTTCGCTCCCTACTTTGTCGCCGGCGCCATCCATTCGGGACTCGCCATGGTTTTAACCCTGATGATCCCCCTGAGGAAAATCTTCCACTACGAGAGAATCGTCACCATGAAGATACTGGAAGCCGTGGCCAAGACCATCATCTTTACCGGCCTGATTGTGGGATACGCCTATGGGATTGAATACTTTTTATCCTGGTACAGCAACAATATTGTGGAGCAGGAAGCCTTCCGTTGGCGGGCCCTTGGTGATTACAGCCTGGAATTCTGGATCATGGTGGTGTGTAACAGCATGGTTCCGCTGCTGTTTTTCTTTAAGAGAATTCGTACCAGCATCGCCTGGCTTTTCTCCATCTCGATTCTGATTAACATAGGCATGTGGTACGAGCGTTTCGTCATCATCATCGGCAGCGTGGCTCACGACTTCATCCCGCATGCGTGGGGACTGTACTGGCCGTCCGGTATTGAATGGGGAATCATGATCGGCAGCTTCTCGTTGTTTTTCCTTTTCTTTGTGCTGTTTGTCAAACACCTGCCCTCCATCTCTATGACGGAGATGAAGGAGACTCTGGATCATGGAGGGAGCCATGGCGACTGACATCAGTGTTATGGCGCTCTTTCCGGATGAACAAAAGACTGCCTCAACCATTGAGGCCATGTCGGGGTATCCGTGGAAGGTTGACCGGGTTCTTAGCCCTTTTCCCAGTCACAAGATTTTTGCCGCCCTGAAGTTGAAAAAGAGCCCTGTGGGGTGGTTTACCCTTGTCGGCGGCATATTAGGGTTTTTTACCGGCTTCAGCCTTGCCATTTACACTGCTATTGAATGGAAACTCATTGTCTGGGGTAAACCTATAATTGCTTGGATTCCTTTTGTCATAGTCGGTTTCGAATTTACCATCTTGTTTTCTGTCTTCGCCAACGTCCTGGGTCTTATCGTTTTGGGCGGTTTGCCCGATTACCAGGGACTCAAAAGATATGATCCCCGCTGCTCCGCAGAACACTTTGGCATCCTGGCAACCTGTGCTGCGGGAGAGGAAGAAAAGGTCATTGAGTTCTTCGAGAATCAAGGAGGAGAGGCCAGGGTTTTTGAGTAAACAGTAAGCAGAAGACAGAGGACAACGGGCAGCAAGTAGAATCAGAGATCAGAGGTCAGAGGACAGCAGGGAGAACTAGGCACTAAGCACCAGGGACTAGGCACCGATTTGAACGGCTTGAACGACTTGAACGATTTCAACGACTTCTAAACACTTTAGAAATCTTAGGCACTTTAGACATTTTAGTACATTTTAGGCATTTTAGAACACTTTAGACACTTTAGGCATTTCCCAACTATGGCCCGAGCAAACGCAGCGAGAAAAATCTCAAAGCCTCTTTTAGGGGTTTTTGCCCTTCTGGTATTTGTGGGGCTGACCACCTTTTTTGTCCAACTTGCAGGTGATCATCCTGAGCGAGCCTGGCAAACCTATCACATCAATTTTCTTCTCTGGTCGGCAATTGCCCAGGGAGGACTTTTGTTTTCCATTGTTATGCATCTGGTTGGGGCCAAGTGGAGTCAGCCCATGCAGAGACTGGCTGAATCCTTTGCCGCTTTTTTCCCCCTTTCATTTGTGCTCTTCATCTTATTGTTCTTGGGCAGGGAGTATCTTTTCCCCTGGTTGCACCACGAACACGGAAAGGAAGTTTGGCTCAACCTGCCCTTCCTCTTTTCCAGGGACCTAATAGGTCTCTTGCTTCTTTACGGGCTGGGGTTGGCTTATCTTTACTATGCCCTGCGGATCAAGCTAGACCCGGGGCAGACTCAAGGAAAAATAAGGAGTTTTCTCCTTCGAGGTAAGACGGGGAGCGAGGAAGAAGCTGAGGCCTATAAGGCAAAGATGAAAGTTCTGAGCGTGCTCTACATTCTGACCTACGCCCTTGTCCTTACTCTTTTAAGTTTCGATCTGGTCATGAGCATGGAGCCCCACTGGTTTTCAACTCTTTTTGGGGCCTTTGCCTTTGCCAAGGCCTTTTACTTGGGGCTGGCTGGACTGATGATTCTCTCTGCCATCTTCTGGGTTGGCAAGGGGGCGAAATCGAGCCTGACCTCTTCCCACTTTCATGACCTTGGCAAGCTCCTCTTCGCCTTTTGTCTGGTTTGGGCGGACTTCTTTTATGTGCAGCTCTTGGTCATCTGGTATGGCAATATCTCCGAGGAAACCACTTACGTTATCCAGCGGGTAATGCTTCTTCCCTGGCGGCCCCTTGCTTTCACTGTGCTCATTGTTGGTTTTTTGATTCCTTTCTTCGTCTTGTTGAACAAGAAGGTGAAGTCAAAACCGATCCCCATGATCATCCTTTGTTCCGTGGTAATTATTGGCCTCTGGCTCGAGAATTTTCTCCTTTTGGGCCCTGCTTGGCATCACCATGTTTCTTCACTGCCCATAGGTCCCACGGATTTTTTGATCACTCTGGGCTTTCTTGGCCTCATGGCCTTTTCCGTAGCTTATTTCTTGCGCTTGTTTCCTGAGTTTATTCCTGAACGGACGGGTTAATGACCAATCATTCACAGAACAGTTTCCTTCAAACCCTCAAGCGAAACCGGGCCCCCTTGCTGCTCACCATCTTTGCAGCCCTTGGGGTCGTCCTATTTCTATATTTCTTTTATGGTTATGGTACTTACATCGGTCCGGAACAACCCATACCGTTCAGCCACCAGTTGCACGCTGGGGTAAAGCAGATCCAGTGTTTCTATTGTCATCCCTACGCGGGCTACTCCAATTTTCCAGGAATACCGCCGGTGGAAAAGTGTTTGCACTGTCACAAGTACATCATTGCCAACCATCCCTGGATTCAGAAAGAGCACTGGTATTTCAACAACAAAACGTCCACCCCGTGGCAAAAAGTATACTACATTCCGGAGCACGTACTGTTCAATCATCAGCGGCACATAAGGAAAGAAATTGCCTGCAAGGAATGCCACGGTGCGGTGGAGAAAATGCACAGACTCAAAAGTCACCGCTTCAAGATGGGGTTCTGTGTGGACTGCCATCGGGAAAAGAAAGCCAATCTCGACTGCTGGCTAGCATGTCACAGTTAGGAGAAATTTCTTGATGTCTTCAACCAACCAAGAAAAGCCAAAAACCTACAAAACCGCCAAGGCCTTCTGCCTCACCTCGGCATTTTGGTTTACCATGGCCACCTCCGCCGGGATGATTGGTGCAGGATATCTTATCGCCCCTGATTTCATGGCCAATATCGAGTGGATTCATTTTGGCAGGATTCGTCCCATTCATGTGAACATCAATCTCTTTGGCTTTGTCACACCCGGTTTTCTGGCAGCGGCGTTTTATTTCCTTCCCAGGCTGTTGAAGACCGAGATTTACAGTGAGAAAATCGGGGTTCTTTCGGCAGTTCTCTGGAACATCTATGTCTTGGCCGGTGTTGTGGGAATTGCCTTGGGCTATTCTCAGGGGAGAGAATATGCCGAGTTGCCTTGGGCGGTTGACATCTTGGTGGTCATTTCTTTTGCTCTGGTGGTCTTCAACCTACTGATGACTGTCAGGCAGCGCCAGGAGCCTATTCTTTACGTTTCCATTTGGTACGTCTGTGCCGCAGTGCTCCTCACAGCTACTACCTACTGCATCGGCAACGTAATCTGGCGGCCGGACACCGGCGCCTTGCTCGGCATACCCGATGCTATTATTCTCTGGTTTTATGGTCACAACGTTTTTGGCCTCCTCCTCACCCCAATGGGCTTGGCCGTTGCCTACTACGTCCTCCCCTTGGTCAGCCGCAGCCCATTGTACAGTCACACCTTATCGCTCATCGGCTTCTGGTCCCTCCTGGTGGTGTACACTCACATCGGTACCCACCATCTGCTGCAGGTTCCTGTCCCCACCTGGCTCAAGGTAATCGCCATTGTGGACAGCGTGGCCATGGTCATACCGGTAATGCTTTTTCTCATAAACATCTGGTACACGGTCAAGGGTAAACTGGGGGTGATTTATGCCGACATCGCCGGCAAATTCATTTTTACCGGTACGATAATGTACTTCTTCGTCAACATCCAGGGTTCTATTATGGCATTACCCCAGGTGCAACGGGTGACCCACTTCAATAACTGGGTGGTGGCACACGCCCATCTGGGAGTCCTTGGCTTTGCTGGAATGACCGCTTTGGGAGGGCTCTACTACGTCCTGCCAAAAATTACCGGCAAGCCCCTCTACAGCCGATTCTTAGCGGATCTGCAATACTGGTTGGTTCTCATAGGTGTTATCGGCTTTACTATCGGGCTCACAATCGCCGGTCTGATTCAGGGTAACGCCTGGATTATCGGTGAGGCCCTATACCGGACGCTACCCGAAATCCACATATATTATGTGGCCAGGGCCTCAACCGGAGTCCTGGTTGCAACTGGGGCCTACTTAGGTCTTTACAACATAGTTAGAACGCTATTTTTCAATCCCGGAGTATCAAAATGAGAATGACTCCGAAGGTGGTGGTGGCAGGTAGCTTGGCAATCCTTGCCGCCGTAGTCTTTGTGATGGTTTGCTGGCCGTACGCCAAGAGAGATATGACTCCTTCTAAGATATATCGAACACGAACCCCGGTTGAGGTCGAAGGCAGGGCTATCTACATTCAAAACGGCTGCGTTTACTGTCACAGCCAGTCTATCCGTGCAATCGACTGGGGCCTCGGCGCGGAAAGAATTGCCCAGTCGGGGGATTACGTAGGTGACCGCCCCATCCTTCTTGGCTCCCAGCGCACCGGAGTTGATCTCTCCCAAGAGGGAGGAGAACATCCGGACGACTGGCACATTGCTCATTTTGTCAACCCACGTTATGCCCGACCAAACTCGATTATGGTTCCTTTCAAATGGCTGGGTGTGGAGAGGATCAACACCCTAACCCAGTATGTTCAGAGTTTGGGCTTGAAAGATGCTGATGTGCGCATGGCGCGACAACGGTATTGGAAAAAGCAGGCCATCAAGGCCTATGAGGCAGGGGTTGATCGTAACGCCAAGTGGCTCGCCGAGATTGTGCCCGAGGGTTGGCGAAACATTCCCAATCCCTACCCCACCACACCGGCAGGACTGGAGCGGGGACACCTTATTTATCAACAATTTTGTATCGGCTGCCACGGCCCGGTTGGAGATGGCATGGGTCCGGCTCAGCCGTATATCTATCCACCGCCCCTCAATTTCACCATTCTCAAGGGAAGGGGGATTTCCGGCGGCATTCTTTACTACCAGATTATGAACGGCATCACCGGCACCGCCATGCCTTATTTCAAGCGAGAACTTGAATCTCAAAAGATCTGGGAAGTGGGGAACTATGTGGCGGTATACTTCATAAACCAGAGCGATGCCAATAAGGATCCTCGAGGAATTGACGCCTCGTGGGAACCGTAGGGAGGTGGCAGCGGACAGCCGGCAGCTGGCAGGTTGGTCAATTTGAGAACTAGGGAATTGGAGAATTAGAAAATTAGAAAATTAGTCAAATAGTAAAGTCGGGTACGGTTCACCGTTTACGATTTGCCTAATCCACTAATCGACCATTTAACGATTTGAACCATTTCTAAACATTTTAGGCATTTTAGACACTTTAGGCATTTGCCATGTATTACCCTTACTTTTTGACCTACATGCTCAGCGGCTTTGTTATCAGCCTTGTTGTCTTGTTCTGGGCTCTGCGAAATGGTCAATTTAAGGATCAGCAGCGAGCACGTTTTCTGCCTCTAGAAGAAGGGCTGGAGACAGAACCGGTCAAAGTGTCCAAGATAGGTCGAATTGAGGCTTATGCCCTGATAGTTCTCGCTTGTTTAGGACTGTTCGGAACAGCTGCAACTTTGATTTTCTCTTTGCTGACCAACGGGTAGTAAAGCCGAACCGGTAACGACCACAAAAACTTTAATTTTAGGCATTTTAGACACTTTAGACATTTTAGGCATTTGTTTCGGAGGAACCAACTTGCACTTTTTTGAACTGCGAGATATCCAGCATTTCGTGCTCTATTTTTTCCCGGCCTTTATTTTCATCCTTCTCTTTGGTGCGGCTCTCGCCTTTACCATCTTTTACAGGAAGGATGCGGAAGAGAGAAAAAAGAGGGTAATCGAAACCTACTTGGGAGAAATAGAGGAGAGGAATGCACCCTTTCCCCTCATAGCATTCCTCACTATATTAGGAACCGTTTTGTGGCTCTTCTTCTACATACTTTTTACTGGTGTATTGGGGGTAAAAATATAGCATGCATACTGAGGAGCACCGTGGGTCGGCTTTTGCCACCTGGATCATAATTGTACTACTTGTACTTCTGGTTCTGGCACAGGGAGCATTTTCCTTCCTAGCAGTTGGTGATCAAGGCCAACCCAACTGGGACTACCGTCCTGTCAAAGACGTACCAGGAGAATCTCCCTATGCCATTTACGAACCCCTGCCATATCCGCAGCACGTGAGAGGGCAGAAAGGGGAATAGGTGAAGAAAGCTCTGGTCTTAGGTGTAGTTGTCGCTTTCGTTTTGCTGGTGGCTGTTTTGGCCTTGCGGCACATAGACAACTATGCCGACTTCTGGCGGATGCGGGAGACTCCTGCGGTCAGACCCCACGAAGAACCGCTGCTCCTAATGGAAGAGGGGGTGGTTCCTGTCTCCGCAGCCGAAGAAGTCTTGCGCGCCACCAAAGGCGAAGACCTCAGATCACCCTTGAACCTCGACGACCCGGCTGTGGTCGAGGAGGGTAAAAAGTTGTATTTTAATTTCTGCTTTATGTGCCACGGGCCCAATCACGACGGCAACGGCACCGTGGGGCAGAGTTTCTACCCCCTGCCAACAGATTTGAGAAGCGCTAAAGTTCAGTCCAAGGCCGAGGGTGTGCATTTCAAGGAGATAAGCTACGGGGTTCCTGACGGCAGACAGCCAGCTCTGGCTACGACCATCCCTGTTTTAGACCGCTGGCGAATCGTGGCCTACGTGAAGTCCCTTGGCGTCCGCAGATAAAATGAATGATTCCTCAGATGGCTGCGATCTCTGCGGCCTCCCCCTTCGTTACCAACATTTCACCACAGAGATCTCGAAAAAAATCTTCCGCTTTTGTTGCCTGGGATGCAAGCAGGTATTCCACATTCTTATGGAGGCAACCGACTCGCCCGATTCTGAATCTTTCCGTCAGTCTGAACTTTTCAGAAAGTGCCAAGAGATTGGCATCATTCCAAAGTCTGAGGCTGAGTTGGCAGAAAGGGCCGGATCTCAAGAAGGTGCGGCTTCCACTCCTTCCATGACTACTCCGGCCAAAGAGCTAGCAAGCCAAAAAGCCACTTACAACGAAACCCTTCTGAGCCTAAACCTTTATGTCCACCAAATGTGGTGTCCCGCCTGCGCCTGGGTTATTGAAGAAACTATTAAAAGCAGCCCTGGAATTGCCTCAGCATCCTGCAATTTCGCCACGGACAGGGTTAGGTGTGACTACAATCCGATTATCACTTCTCCCCAGAAGATCATTGGCTACATAAATGACCTTGGCTATGAAGCCTCCTTACCTGGCGAAGGTAAGGAGGAAAAGGATCATAAAGTAGAACTCATCCGCTTCGTCATCTCAGCTTTCCTCACCATGAATGTGATGATGCTGTCCTTTGCTCTTTATTCGGGGTTTTTCACTGAACTGAGCAGGGACAATGTTTACAAGCTTTCCTGGCCTATATTTGTCATGGCCAGCGTTGTTCTCTTTTACGGTGGCAGCAACATCTATCGCCGGGCCTGGGCTGGCATTAGCACCGCCGCCTTTAGTATGGAAACGCTTATAACCGTGGGTTCATTCAGTGCCTATTTCTACAGCATCTTTGGGTTGATAAGGGGCAGTATACACCTCTACTTTGACACAGCCTCCATGCTCGTCACCCTTGTGCTCTTAGGGAAATTGCTTGAGAGAAAAGCCAAAGACGAAGTCCAAGAGGACCTGGCGAATTTTTTCTCCCTTCGCCCCACCAAGGTTAAAATCTGCTCGGAACATTATCCACAAGGCCGCTATGTAGACGCAAAGCACTTGCACAGAGGCGATACCTTTAAAGTGGAAGAAAACGAGATACTCCCTGCCGACGGCCTCATACTTGGGGGCGAAGGCTCCGTGGACGAGTCTTCTCTTACCGGTGAACCTCTGCCTATTACAAGAAAAAGTGGAGACCGAATAAAGAGCGGCAGCAGGGTCATCCAGGGGATTTTTACCATTAAAGCTGAAGGGGTGGGTGAGGACTCCATCGTTGGTCAGATGATTACCATTATGGAGCAGGCCCTGAGCAAAAAGACACCCTTTGAGGGAAAGGCTGAGCGTGCTTTGCAGTGGTTTGTGCCTGTCATCCTCGCCCTGGCTGCAGGAACCGGCCTGGTCTGCCTGTTTTTAGGACTTACTCTCGAGGAGGCGCTGATCCGGGCGGTCACGGTCACAGTCATTTCCTGCCCTTGCACCCTGGGTATTGCTATTCCAATGGCCCGGGTGGCGGGCATATCTCTGTCAGGCAGGGCTGGGATTTTAGTCAGAGACTTCACCTCCTTCGAACAGGCAGGCAGAGTGGACTCTTTCGTCCTAGATAAGACCGGAACAGTTACCAAAGGTCAGTGGTCACTTTTGAGAATTGTTCCAGTTGGACCTCTTTCTGAGAAAGAATTACTGGGATTGGCTGCATCGTTGGAAAAGGAGTCTGATCATCTGGTTGCGAAGGAGATCATCAGAGAAGCAGCAAAACACCGAGCCGAACTGGTTACCCTTCAAGGAGTGGAAGTATTTGAAAATGGAATATCAGCGCTCTTGAACGGAGACAGGGTTAAAATAGGATCTAGAGGATTTCTCGCCGATGAAATTAAGGGCAGTTCTCATCTAACCCTACTCGAAAACAAACCTGAACACTCCCAGGTCTTTCTAAGCTTTGCCCATAAGGTCTGCGGTGTTTTCATATTTGGCGACGAGATAAAGTCCACCTCCACCCAGACAGTTAAGACTCTACGGGAAGCCGGATACCAGGTTGCCCTGATTTCCGGCGACGACGACCTGACAACCAAAACAATTGCTGCTGAAATGGGAATCGAGGAGGCACGGGGAGGGAGACTGCCCCAAGAGAAGGCAACCTATATTTCTGCATTGCAGCAACAAGGTCGCCAGGTCGCCATGGTTGGAGACGGCATAAATGATGCCCCTGCCCTTGTACAGGCTGATTTGGCCATAGCGGTTCATTCCGGCAGCCATCTGGGCAAAGAGGCGGCGGATCTCACTCTCATGCGAGGAGATCCCCTGCAAATATGTGATTTTATCGACTTGGCCAAAAAGGTTAAAAGCAAGGTCCATCAAAACCTTGGCTGCTCCTTCATCTACAATCTGGTCAGCATCCCTATTGCCATGAGCGGCTTGCTCACCCCCCTCATTGCAGTCTCTGCCATGCTACTGAGCAGCCTGAGCGTTATTGGCAATACGCTCCTGCTTCTTAAAAAGGACTAATCCACTTTGTCAGTTGTCCGTGGTCCGTTGTTAAAGACGCAAAGCGCATAGCGTATGCGGCGAGACGGGCGAGACGGGAGGTCGGGCGAGACGAGGATTTAAACGCGGAAGTCGGAACGGGGAACGTGGAATTCTTTTCTGTGCTTGTGGCCAACGGGCTAAACCGGTATAGGGCATAGATTGAAGGACTTTAAATTTGCCCTATGCTCCATGCCCTATGCCCCATGCTCAGTTCTACTGACTACTGACTACTGGCTACTGGCTACTTAATTCTTTGATTTCGGACTGCGGATTGGGGATTGCGAAACTTGGAGATATGGGATGTGAGATTTCGGATTTCGGACTGCGGATTGGCGGATGTTCAGCGATTTAAAAGATCAATAACCTATAACCCATTACCTTAACTTTAGACATTTTAGACATTTTAGCTCACTTTAGGCATTTTAGGCATTTCCTACCCTACCCCTTCCTTTTTTGACAGGCTATAATTTAATGTTTAGTATTTTCGAGATAAGAACGACCATATTATAGGAAATGCTGGTCAATGGGAGGTTTGGGCTAGCGGGGTGACAAGGAGGAGATGATCATGGAAACAGGAATGGACATCAAGAACATCGGGCTTCGGGGCGTCGTTGTTGCCAGTACTAATATTGGTGATGTAGATGGCTCTGTTGGGCGACTGGTTTACAGAGGTTATTTGATTAAGGACTTGGCCGGCAAAGCCTCCTTTGAAGAGGTTGTTCATCTCCTGCTCAATACCATTCTACCTACCAGAGACCAACTCCGACTTTTCTCGGCCCAGCTCGCGGCGGAACGAGCAGTGCCTGCTGAACTAATTGCCGCACTCAAAACAAGGCCTAAAAACGCCTTGCCCATGGACATCTTGCAGGCCGGTGTCTCCATGCTCGCCCATCATGACCCCGAGGCTGATGATCCTTCCAGAGAAGCCAATCATCGGAAAGCGATCAGATTGGTTGCCAAATTGGCCACTGTTG
The DNA here is from genome assembly GCA_963712115.1 of uncultured delta proteobacterium. Taxonomy (GTDB): domain Bacteria; phylum Desulfobacterota; class Syntrophobacteria; order BM002; family BM002; genus BM002. The sequence continues at coordinate 68,238 of CAVQGX010000003.1, forward strand.
TCGCCGCCTGGGAGCGCATCCGTACTGGCCAGGAACCCATTGAACCTGATCCCAGTCTAAGCCATGCCGCAAACTTCCTCTACATGATGAAAGGTGACGTACCTGACGAGGATATAGCCGGTTTTTTTGACGCTGCCCTGGTAATGCACGCGGAGCATGGTTTCAATGCCTCAACTTTTGCCGCTCGAGAAATTGCCTCCACCCGAGCGCACATTTACGCTGCGGTAGCGGGTGCTGTTGGTTCCCTTTCCGGTGAATTGCACGGTGGTGCCAACACCCGGGTGATGGAAATGCTCATCGAGATCGGCTCACCCGACCGGGTGGAAAGTTATGTCAAAGAACAGTTTGATCAGGGCGAGAGGATCATGGGGTTAGGGCATGCTGTCTACAAGGTAGACGATCCCAGGGCGTTGATTCTGGCTCCCATGTCGAAGATCGTGGGTGAAAGGTTTGGGGATACTAAATGGTACGAGATGTCGGCACTCCTTGAAAAGGTAGCCAAAGAAGAGTTCAAGAAGCGCAAAGGCAGGGACATTTTTACCAACGTGGATTTCTACAGCGCCTCACTTTATTACATGATGGGCATTCCCATGGATCAATATACTCCTATTTTCGCCATCGCCAGGGTCGCCGGCTGGACAGCCCACATAATAGAAGAGCAATTTGCTGAAGCGGCGCCAAAGCCAATGCTCTACCGCCCCGAATCCGACTATGTGGGAGAATATTGCGGTCCCGAGGTCTGCGAGTTTGTCTCCATCGACGATCGCTAGAAGAGGCAGATCTCTCGCCCGAGCCCTGCGGACTCTCGAGTCCTCAGAGAGCACAGAGAGAAATTGGGAGCAGACTCGGGGATCGCTTGAATACCCCGCAAGGCGGGGGATCCCGATAAATCGGGACTAATGGGGGGTCGTTGATGACCAGAATAAGCAAGCTTAAGCTGGTCATCAACATCTCCCCATTTATCCTTCAAGCGATCCCTTCACCAATTTTGCCATAATCCTTATATTAATAAAGCTCTCTGAGGTCTCTGTGAACTCTGTGAGAGATAAAATTCTAACATTACGGTGAAACACGAGAAATAGTGATGCGAGATAAAGCGGAAGCTATGGTTCTGGCTTCTTTTGCTGCTGACTCCCTGGCCTTGGGGGTGCACTGGATTTATGATGCCCAGCAAATTTCCAACAAATATGGCCGGGTAGAGAAGTTCCTCGAGCCAAGAGAAGGTTCCTACCATCCCACCAAGGACAAGGGAGAATTCACCCACTACGGCGATCAGCAACTGGTTTTGCTGGAATCTGTGGCCGCCAAAAAAAAATTTGATCTCAACGATTTCTCCGAGCGCTGGCAACAACTTTTTCAAGACTACAATGGCTATTTTGATGGAGCTACCAAGGGAAGCCTGACTAATTTTTCAAAAGGCAAGGGTCCCCAGGATTCCGGTTCCCCTTCCAACGATCTGGCCGGTGCTTCCAGGATCGCCCCCTTGGTCTTCTGCTATAGAAACAACCTGGACGAACTGGTTGTGGCCGCACGAGCGCAGACCAGGATGACCCATGGGGACCCTCTCACCGTCCACACTGCTGAGTTTTTCGCCAGGGTTGCCTGGAAGACTCTCAGAGGCGCTTCACCTTCAGAGGCAATTACTGAGGTCACCCGGAAGAACTACCCTGAGACTATTTTTGCTGAGTGGGTCCAGGAGGGATTCGAGTCAAAGGACATGGAAAGCGTATCTGCCATAGGCAGCTTCGGACAATCATGTCACACCCCGGTTGCCTTTCCCGGTGTCATCCACCTTATTGTCAAGTACGAAAAAGACCTGAAAGAGGCTTTGGTCCAAGCCGTCATGGCAGGCGGTGACAACGCCGCCAGGGGCTTGGCAGTCGGCATGATCCTCGGGGCGCATTTGGGTGAACAACACCTTCCTGAGGAATGGGTAACAGACCTAAGAAAAGGTGGGGAAATTAAGAAACTTCTCCACCAGATCGGCTAATCGAGGTCTGCTTATGAAGCTCTTCCGACTGCCTATCATCTTCTCTTTGCTTATCCTTTTTTCTCTACCCATGGTTCTTTGCAGCCATGCTCCCGTAAATGATCGAATCCTTCGGGTAGCTGACGGCCAGATATTATCCCTGGCGGATATAGTCAAAGATCTCACCGAATCCCCTCTGGTTTTCGTGGGTGAGTTGCATACCGCTCAAAGCCACCACCGTGCTCAATTGGAGACAATTCGCGCTCTGAAAAAGGCCAATGCTCCCGTGGCCATTGGCCTGGAGATGTTTAGGCGGGACAGCCAGTCAGATCTCGACCTCTGGGTCAATGGGGAGTTGGCCGACAAAGAATTTGAGGAGATCTACTACAAAAACTGGAATTATCCCTACCCCTTGTACAAAGACATATTCCTTTATGCCAGAGAGCATAAGATCCCCATGGTTGGGCTCAACGTATCACCCGAGGTAACCAAACAGGTTGCCCGTGAGGGCTTCGATTCTCTCACCCCGAAACAACGTGGCGACCTGCCCATGGTGACCTGCCGGGTGGACCCCGAATATTTGGCCTTCATCCGGCGGTCCCTTGCCATGCATGGCCACGGCGGTATGGATTTTACTAGATTTTGTGAGGCTCAGTTGGTCTGGGATACGGCCATGGCCTGGAGTCTTCTGCAGTATTTGGAAACTAACCCGAAATCCACCGTGGTAGTCGTAGCCGGCAGCGGCCATTCGTGGAAAAAAGGGATTCCGGCACAAATTCGCAGCAGATCTGAACTGCCATTTCGAGTAATCCTTCCTGAGGTAACCGGCAGAGTAGACAAAGAAAATATTGCACTGAATGAAGCCGACTATGTGTGGTTGGAGCTGAAAAATAGGAGCCAGTAAGGCATGGAGTAAAGCGAGAAGTGATGTCGGGCGAGACGAGCGAGACGGGATCAGAGGTCAGGGAATCCTATGCACTACACGCTGAAGAGTGAAGGGTCGGACTCGAAAAGGAATAATCCAAGAGGCAAGAATACAAAGAGTGATCTTCTCTTCTGGCTACTGTCTCCTGGCTCCTAACTCCTTGTTTTTTGCACTATGCCTGCCGCATTCTAAAATCTGGAATCAGTAATGCCCAAATTCGTTTTGTTCGACATCGATGGTACCCTCGTTAGCTTGGACGGTGCTGGTAGTCGGTCTTTGAACCGGGCCATGGAAGATCTGCTCGGTATCCCGAATGGATTCCGCGAAATAAACTTTGCGGGAAAAACCGATTTACAGATTATTCGTGAAGGTTTGCAAAAATTTGATCTGCTGGATCGGGATGACTTACTCCATTCCCTCCTCGACCGCTATTTAGGTTATCTGCATACTGAGGTGGCTACCGGCAGGGGGCACGTAAAAGATGGGGTAAAAGAACTCCTCTTCAATCTCCAAGACTTAAGGGGTGTCTACCTTGGACTACTTACGGGAAACGTTGAGGCTGGGGCTAGGCTAAAGTTGAATACTTTCGGCCTTAACCGGTTCTTCCCTGTGGGTGCCTTCGGAGACGACAGCGAAGATAGAAATCTTCTTTTGCCCTTTGCAGTTAAAAGACTCCTGGAGGCGGAATCAATCGAGGTCAACTATGAGCATTGTGTGGTCATCGGGGATACCCCGAGTGATGTTGAGTGTGCCCAGGTCCACAGAGCCTCTTCTATTGCGGTGGCCACCGGCACTTACTCCCTGGAGCAACTAAAGAAGACCACCGCTGACCTTGTTCTCTCCGACCTTTCCAACACAGAGCAGATTTTAGAATGGATCTGCCGCAGAGAACGCTAACACAGGAATGGGCTAGGTCTTTTCAAAGCTCATATCTTCCTTCCAATTCGAGAATGAACTCGCCTCGTCTCTTTGCTGGTGTGATCTTGAAAGTGCCCTCTCCTTTGATGTTAGCTAGGATGCCAATACCGTTGTAGGTTTCCCATGTTCCTGCGCTAATTTTGGTAGTGCCGTCTCGGTGGCCTTCAAAGCAGCTCTGTACTGCACCGTGCTTGAAAGTGGCCTGGACGTAACCTTGCATGGGACCAGAGCCCTTAATCCGGTCATGAAATGTGACACTGCGGCGGGAGACAAACTCACCAGCCACCCCCGGGGTGAGTTCTATGGGTTCCCCCTCCATTTCGGTCAGGGTCAGAGTGTGGCCGGGCTTGTCGTGAACCTGGAGCGATGCTATTTTAGTAACCCGTAGCAGGTATTTGTCCTTGCGTGTCTTCTCTTCCATACCCTTCTCCTTCCCTTGCGTCATCCTTGAGCTTGTCGCAGTTGAACTGAAAGCTAAGAATTCCCTTTTTAAAGGCTGGCTTAGTTCACTAGTACTATCGTACAATCGCGAGCACTACGGAGGATCTTCGAGGCGCGGCTTCCCAGATCAACTTGGCTGCTGCCAGAGCCACGCCTTCCGAGGGCCACTATGTTGTAGCCACCCCGCTCTGCTTCGGCGAGGATGTCCCGGGCGGTGCCGCTCCTGCGAGTTTGCATCTTTGTGCTGATTCGCTCTTCGGCAACGCCTGCTTTGGTAAGAGCTCCCCTCGCCTTGGCAAAGATACCTCCCATCATTTCTTCGTAGCCCCACTGCCATTTTTTCACCACCCCCCGCCGCTCCCCTCGCTCTGCCTTGTCCAAAATGTGGCCATCGTCCCAATAAGCAGGCGGTTTTGCCGGTATTACATTAAAGAAGGTAACCCGCACTTGGGGAAGCGGTCCAAGAGTCTGGGCCAGGTGGGCAGCGATCCGGTCAGCGTAGGCAGATTCATCCACTGCCGCCAGGATGTGGGGCGGTTGGAGTGGGAGGTTGCCGATTGCCCACAGAGGCTTCACCTCCGCGTATTTATAGATATTGTGAGTAGTAGCATCCGGAAGCAAGCGCTTAAGACCCGCAGGCTGCTTTCGGGCAAAAACGATGGCCATGATCTCTTCACTCTTGCCGGCATTAAGGATTTCCTGGACTTCATTCATACTTTCCAGCCTTGTCTCAGTGCTGATCCGTGCCCGTTTGTAACCCATCTGCAGCAGCGCACTGACCGCTTTGTCCAAGATCTGTTGGGTCTGTCTCTTCTGCACCTCTAGCCAGTCGCCGGTCTCGGTTGAGGTTGGAGGACGGGCCGGGAGGTGACTCTCAGTCACGGCTTGAAACAGATGGAAATGGGCCTCAGTTTTAAGGAAAAGACCACCCAGTTTTTCCAGGGCTTCAAAGGTGTCCTGTGAAGCGTCAACCCCGAGGAGGAATCTTTTGGCCATAACAAAGCCTCCTTACTAGTCATATCCCGACTTCTTCAGGTAGATGGGCAACAGAACGCAGTCTTATCTGCTTTACGCTGCCTCATAGTCGCCCTCTAATTCGAGGATGTACTCGTTCCAGCGCTCCCCTGCAGTCACCCTGAATGTGCCCTCGCCTTTGAGGCCACCCAGTTTCCCGGTGGAGTGATAAGTCTTCCATGTGCCTGCGCTAACTTTTGTCTTGTGGTCACGCTCCCCTACGAAGCGGCTGTATGCTGATCCTTCTTGGAAATAGGCCATAACATAGCCCTGCATTGGCCCTGCCCCCTTGGTCCGGTCGTGAAAGGTCACACTTCGGCGGGTGACAAACTCGCCGGCCAAACCCGGTTCGTACTCAATGGGCTCCCCTTCCATCTCGGTTAGAGTAAGGGTGTGACCAGGAGTGTCATGAACCTGGAGCTCTTCTACCTTGGTGAGTCGAAGTAGATACCTGTCCTTTCTTTTCATAAGCAACTCCTTTCATCCATCCAATGGTGTTGGGCAGTGTCTAATGACTTCTCATCAACCCGTTGGTAGGTGATGCTGCAGAGCAGAACAGGAGGACTAGATGTGATTCAGAAGGTTTGAGAAAATCGCTTCAAAGGGAAGTGCTGGCCGGGATGGTTGACGGGCGGTCTCTTTCACTGGTGGTTCTGATCCAGATCTCGTGGTCGGCGAAATATACTGAGCTGGGCTGCACATTACGGCGCCATCACCCTGAATTCATTCGCTCCCAAATAGAACGGGGTATGTTCTATTGGGAGCTTACAAAACCCGTTTTAAATTTCATATACCCCCCCTCAATTTCACTCTCTCTATTCTAGCCAGAAAGGCAAATTTACTCAAACCATGCTACGACCAACGGCAGCCCATTGTCAAAGAGAAAAGCAGTATGATTTGATTTCTTTTGCTCCGCAGGATAACTAGACGGCCCCTTTCCCCTCAAGAGACTGTGTGGCAATTCGTCACTTTAACTGGATTCCGCATCTCGCCCGGCGAAGTCCGCCGGCGGCGGACTCGTCCGGAATGACTGTGACTTAGCCCGACTTGCCTTTTTCTTCCCCCGTGGTTATCAAAGTACATTGAAGATTGCAGATTTAAGATTGTAGATTTTAGATCTCTAAGTCCTATGACTCTCCCATGCTCCTTGATCAATCTGCAATCTACAATCTAGAATCATAAATCAAGGGTGGGTATTTCGCACCGAATGTGAGTATTGATTCAATGGATCGGCGTATGTTTTTAAGAAAATTTTTAGATCTGGGTAAGAAAGCAGCCTTTCTTCACGTCCTGGCTGGCTGCACTAATCTTAAGACTAGCGCTGCCCAAGGTAAAGAGGAAATAGCACCTTCACCCTTCAAAGACTACGGTTTGCGGGAACTGGCCCAAAAGAAACTCCATCACGGCAAGGAACGATTCATCAACCCTTTTAGTACCAAGGAACACGGTAACATGTTGCGCGTTCTCCACTGGAAAATGTTCAGTGAGAACAAGTTCAAGTCTCACTATGATGAGGAGAGAGTCATTCCGGTTTCCATCGATTGGGAACCCATAAGAGATCACCGAAGTTTATCTGTCACCTTTGTTAAACATGCCAGCGTCATGATTAAAGACCAGGACCAGTACATCCTGGTAGATCCGATCTTCTCCGAAATCTTTCGATTCATCAAGGATTTTACCCCACTGGACTTCGATCTAGAGGAAATACCACGGCCGGATCACGTCTTGATAAGTCATGGTCACTATGATCATTTGGACACCCGTTCACTTTCTTCCCTGAGCGGGGACACCCATGTTGTCAGTCCCCTTGGCTATGAAGACGTTTTCGCTGATGTCAAAATGACCAATCGCACCCAGCTGGACTGGTTTTCGACTTTTGAGGACGGTAGAAGGGAAATTACCCTCCTTCCATGCGACCACTGGACCATGCGCAACCCCATCGAGGGACCAAACACCTCTCTATGGGGGTCCTATTTATTGAAGACCGCCTCAGGGCCTACTATCTATGTGTCTGCAGATACAGCCTACTTTGACCGCTTCCGAGAAATCGGTGAGGAGTACTCCATCGACCTGGCGATAATTAATCTCGGTGCCTACGAGCCCCGCTGGTTCATGGCAGGCAGTCACATAAATCCCATGGAGACGGTTCAGGCTTTCAAAGAACTCGGGGCCACCCGCCTGATGATCGTACATTGGGGTACTTTCCGCTTGGGTGATGAACCGGTCCACTTCCCACCGCTTGATATCAAGAGAGAGATGGAAAAGGAAGGTCTCTTGGATCGCCTGGTTTATTTAGAACATGGTGAGACGCTATTTCTTTAGCCTGTAAATAGCGATGATGAAAAGTACGGCTGAAAAAACAATTAATATATTCTGCAAGTCGCCTGTTCTAAAAAGGGTCGAAAGCCCGTAAAAGACCGCAGCAGCAGTCATTAAGCCCCAGAATTCCTTAGATTTTTTGCTAGCAAATAGCGCCATAGTCGGCTTCCATCTCCTTGCAGATTATATTTTTTTGCATTTGGAGGAGGTCTTATATCCTTTTCAGCATGCCAATAAACCTCCTAGTTAGCGGTATGGCTTTAGGGTAGCAGTTTGTTCTTCTTGAGGTCTTTTACCAGGGAGTCTATCACCGAGTCCATAAGGGCGGTGTCCGACTTCGGGTTCAGCGTTCTGGATCGGGCGGACCACACTTTTTGCTCCGTTTTGGCATCGTAGAGATTTGTTTCCAACCGAACCTTTACCCGGGTGGTGTAATATTGCGGACCGGACCTGTACTCGTAGGCGGAGGAGAGATCAGGTATAGTTCCGCCGTGATAGTCGTCTGCTCGCGAGTATGTAGGCCCAGGGCTGGCCACCTCTTTTTCCTTTACAGCCAACAGATATGTCAAGAGGACACCATCGACTCCTGTTTTTTCAACTACAGCCAGGATGGTTTCTTTATCCATTTTTTGATCCTTTGACATTACCGAAGAACTCTCCACTGCCTTAATCCCACCTGCCTCAAGCCTTTCTACAAATTTCTCTTCAAAGGAGCGTCTTATGTCCTCTTGTTCTGCCACCCCGATGACCAAGAGATGGGAGTATTGCGAACCCCGGTATTTCGGATCTGTCCAGGTGCTGGTCAGCTTGGTGCTCGAACAAGAAATTAGGAATAGACAAGTGAATGCGGCAATGGCTAAACGGTTCAGATACAGTTGCATGAGTGAACCTCCTTTTTTCTCCACTAGTTCCTTTTCTGCTCTGCCCTGCACAGAATGCCCGGACCAGGGTATCCCTGGCAGACCCAGGGTCTCACGGGGTAAATTTTGCAAATAGCTTTTTCTTTGTCATATTTGAGGAAGGGACAGGGTGTGACCCCTAAGTCCATAGGTTCGATTTCCCCAGAATATTCATTGCCCTGGAAACCGTACAAACCAAGGAAGTCATCTAAGTCCATATTCAAGTGAGCAGCAACAAGATGAACGTCTAATTCCGACCAGGGAATCCCTATCTCCTTGCAGCATTTCCCACATCTCTGACAGTTGAAATCCATTGAACACCACTATGTCACCAGGGAAGCACGGAGTTCCTCCACCTCGGGTCTTTTCCACTCCCGCTGGCGCAGGTAGGTGGGGGGGGGCTCAAAGGGGCGAATGCAATCTTCTAGCCTCTCACCCATAATGCGAATTCCAGCCAACGAACCCTGACCCAAGCCGCCCGTTATGGCGTGGTGAAGATAGCCCACTTCCATGGGATCGAAACCCATAATTCGTGTTGCAATGCTATCAGCAGCAACGAAATCGGTGGAAGCCACGGCAAGACGGAGATCCACTGGCTTTCCCTGCGTGGGCCCCGGCCCTTCCATGGCGGTAAAACCGTCCAGAATTGCCAGGTGAACGGGGTAGGTTCTGGCGATGAGGAAGAGATTGTAATTCAAGGTGGGATAGGTTTGATGCATGGTCACCTTGTCGCTCCGAAGGATATGTTTCACTACCCAACCCATGCCGCGGGGATAGAGGGCATCCCGCGGCCGGACCCAGTGGCTCAGCCTGTGCGATAGCTTATCGAGATTTACTACACCCTGGCTTATTAGACTTCCCATAACCATGTTTTTCAACGACAAGGTGACGATTACCGCATCGTGGGTCTTCATCGGCGTCAGGGAGATGCGACAATCGCTTTCCGCCACGGTTCGGGCAAAGCGCAGAGTCATTGGCTGCAAGTCCCTATCAACCACCTTGACCTCCACCCACTGGTCGCGGTTGAGGTCCACCAACCGCGCCCCGTAACCTTTGGCCACCTCGGCCAGCCCATATATCTCAAACCCTTTCATTGAATCGGCATAGGCAGAGCCTTCAGCCACCACAATCTCCCTGTCTGTGCGCTGGCGGATAAATTCCAACACCGCATCGAGGGCTTCGGCATGGGTCCCAGACAGAGGTTTTGTTACCGACACCATGTTGGGTTTGACCACAATGCGTTCCCCGAAACTGATCTGATCTTCTATCAGCTCAAGAGCTTTGAGGATATTCTGCCGCCGCTCATCACCCTTTACCAAGGAAACATCCGACACGATGCTATCTCCTTATCGATAGCGGATTACATGAAATTATGGGTTTATTTTATCCCTTCCCATCCTCCTTGGCCAGCTCATTAGAAAGAACATCTGAAATTTCAAATTCCAAGCACCAAATTACAAACAAATTCCAAATCCCAATACTAAATGACCAAAACAGGTTTGGAATTTTGAAGCGTTGGTCATTGTGATTTGTTTGGAATTTGCGATTTGTTATTTGGATTTTTCAGTCCCTTCAGTTGCCTTGGTCACTTCTTCCTCAGTGACCACCATCTGCCGCAGTTTGCTGTAAAGCTCATAAGCCGCCATCCCCCGGGGATGCCCCCGTGAGGCGATCGAGTCTACCCTTAGAAGCTCGAGGAGGAAGGGAAATCGGGGGTCGGTAACAAACTTTTTTTGCCGCCGGGAAGCCTGCTCTGGGGCTGTCAAATTCCAGGAAAGATGGAAAGTGTGATGACGGATCGCCCATACAATCAGCGCCTTTCGCTCTGGATTCATTTGGAGTCTTTGTAATATCCTTGTCGCTATCTCGGCTCCCACGGCATGGTGACCGTGAGCCGTTATTCTCTCACCGTCGTCTTTTGTTGTTAGAGGTTTGCCCACGTCATGAAGAAGGGAGGCCCAGAGGAGATCGGGCTCGCAGTCTGGGGGACAAGCTTCTACTGCTAATCTGGTGTGATTGGCCACATCGCCCTCAGCGTGGTATTGAACCGGTTGCGGAGTGCAACTGAGCTCGGCAAGCTCAGGGATAGCCTGAACCACCCTGTCCCACCAACCAGGATTTCTCTGTCGCAGCTCTTTCTCTATTGGTTCAAATGGTTTCATTCGGGCAAAGAAGGAACCTTCACGGTTTTCTCGCCAACCCGCAAGGATTCACACATCTATGCAGTTTACCTATATGTGTAAGGAGAGTCAATTTAGTTAGGGAAGAAGTAAGGCCCAGGGCTAGGAATCCATCCTGCCGTGGCTGGACCGCTTGAGGGAGAGGACAAAATCATAGAACGTCCCAGTTGTAAGATAGATGACTGTTGTCTGCGGGCCAAAGGAGATTTCGTCACCATCTGACAAGTTGTATGTCACGTGTGGTGCTATGTTTGTGTCGTTGAGAAAGGTGCAGTTGGTGGACTTCAAATCCACCACATAGGCACCCCTGTCAGAAAGTGGGAAATAGAGGAAGGCGTGTGATTTGGAAATAGTTTTGTTGTAGAGGACGATATCATTACTCGCTGCTCGACCAATGGTTACCACCCCTTCATCGCTGTCAATTTTTTTCTTATTGATCTCGATAACCCTAGCTTCCAGAAAATCTTTTATCATAAGGGCATCGGGAAGCTGATTTCGGACCCTTGGAACATCTATTTCATTTGTACTGAACTGGAAGATGACATTGTGGTCAAAATCCAGTCGAAATCTTTCCACGAAGAAACCTTTTGGATAAATCTCCGAAAACTCAGCTAATGACATCTTCTCCAGAAGGCTTAGGTAGTGGGCAAGTTTCTTGTATCTTATTTTGCCGGCAACCTCTGTTTCTCCTACCCTTTTGAACTGCTTGAAACTTCTGATGAACTGTATGCCAACACCTTCATTTTCTTCATCGACCCTGGTTATTATCCCCGGTCCCACCATTTCGACGGCGGCATACTGCTCAGAGAAGACTGAGGGGAGAGATATTGCTACTGATACCTGGTCGTCAGGTTTGAAATTTCCCCATTCTTTGGTCTTGATGAAGGTTCCAACCTGGCTGATATTTTCTGTAACCCCCTCTATGAAAGAACCTTTTTGTCCTTTGGACAGTCTGGCAGGAAAGTGACCTGTACACCTCATGTACTCTCTGTTGTGCCTTATTTCATTGATTTCTCTACTTTTTGCGTTCTCAACAGAAAGATTGTCGTTGTGTAATCCGGGATTACCTTGTATCCTCAATGACTTAATAAAGAACTCCGCCTCATCATAGTTGCCTTGAGATTTGTGTAAGTCCGCCAAGTTGCCCAAGATCTGAGATAGTTGAGTATTCTCCTGCCCAAGGCCGTATTTTTTGATAGCCAAGGCCCGTTCAAAAAAGGACTCTGCCTGGGAGTACTTCCGCTTGGCGAGATTGAGTAGCACCAGTTTGTTTAAATATTGGGCAGTATCAGGGGATTCCGGCCAAAGCACAACGCCTTGGCGCTGAGACAATGTGTGCTCGAAAATGGCAGCTTCAGCCTCCTTGGCCTGGGAGTAGCAGATCAATGCCAAATTGTTCAAAGACTCTGCAACATTAGAGTGATCGGGGCCAAATGCTTTCTCGGCAAACTCCAGAGTTTCCTCTGCCACTTTTTCCGCTATGGCATACCAACCCTGTTGATAGAAGGCTACCACTCTAGCGGTAAGAGTATTCCATTTTTTAAGTAGTCTCATCTAACTAACCTTGCGTGTTTACTATCCCTCGCTACCCAACAGCAAAAAGAGTGCCAATGCACGGGTTTTTGGTGCAGAGCGATAGGTATCTATGATTATTGAGTGAATATTAAGATTAGGGTTGAAATGCGCTGTCGCACAACAGTTTTAAATTAGGGGAGGGGCCTCATTAAAAGCAGATTTTCTTACTACCACAATCGAATCTCGTATTATCAATAACACCCAATAGGTATACAAAGAAACACGTTGAAATTAATTGACCGGAACTATGTGCACTAAAGCTGACAGCAATCAGAGTTTAACAGTTCCTCACCAAAGAGAGCAAAGTGGGAATGGAGTATTGGAGTGATGGTGCCACCTTAATCGGAAAATAAAGTCTTAAAGTATGGTTGGTTAGAGCCTTGTTGAAATGTTTTGTGGCTGAGGATTCCCTCAGAGTTAAAAAAAAGTGCGAGAGAGTCATAGCGCACCAGGGTACCGTAGGCAGAAGCGTCGAAACTTGTTCTAAGCAAACTACTCAAAGGAATAGGAAATCCCACCTTTATCCGGTTTCTGTAAAGCAAGGCCCTTTCATAAATGAGCAGGTTCTCCATCCCTACTTTGTCCACATTGTCCGGAGCACCAATTAAAGATAGCACTTCACCCAAGGTCGTTTTGCCGACCTCTAACCGATCATTGGGAAGGACAACTTCATCTCCCTCCACGTACCGAGAAATCTGATAGGTTATGCAACCGCTCAAGAAAAAGCCTGCAACAAGTAGGAAAAATGCAGTAAAAATCTTAACGCGGGAGTCCATATTTCGCCTTGTCGGCGTCGAGGCTGAGGCCGTAGTGAGTCAGAGTGTCATTGAGATCAAAGAAAAAAACCAGTTGGTCGTGCTGCTTTTCAGCATTTCCAAGGGTGATTAGAACCAACCAGCACACCGTGCCCTTGGTGACAGTTCGTTTGTAGACATAAGCATTGCCATTAGCCAGCTCCACCACCTCGCTTGGGGCGCCAAATATCTCAGTCACTTCTGAAGCTTTTGTCTGTCCCGGGGACAGTTTGTCAAGCTCCTTGGAGTCGAAGGGCTGGAATTGCTTATTCTTTCCTATGACGATGCAGCCCGAGAGTAAGCTGGTGATTAGAAGAACAGCCAAAATCTTAACTGTTGATCTCATCCGATTTTCTCCAGCATTGATTGACCGGCTTTATTTTCTTTTTTTTGCGCCGCAACAAAGCCCCGGATAAATTGGCGAACAGTACTGGAGACCCGGGTGAAACGGATACCCATGCCACATGGAGGCAAATCTTTATCTGAGCAGACTACCTGCAGCCATGCCACTTCAGCACTGGCACTCAAAGGGCTGTGGTTGGGCGCTACAATGAGAAGCTTGAACCTTTCCTTTGGCCTAAGTGGCTTGTCGCAGCGGATGAAGGCTCCATTGGTGCCGATATTTTCCATTTCTGCCACCATGCCCCCGTAGGTATGCTGCACTACAGCCGGCCAATCAACGTTCACTCTGGCGTGGCGCCGTCTTTCTTTTGCCATAAGCCACCTCCTTGCTTATGGAGGAGTTTTTTTGCACGACTCTTGCTCTAGGGACAATGGGATTGCCTTCTACCAGAGTGGCTGAGGCTTGTCAAGGTTGTCGAATCCATGACTCCTCTCATCCTTTTAAACCCTAAGACCCCATTGATAACCCTTCTTATCAGATGAGATTCAATTTATCTGTTCTATTCCACCTCGGTGGTTGAGAAATGCGAGGAATTTTACTATATTCCTTTCTTTGCATGGTTTTATTTGCCAAAGCCAACCATTTTAGCTAATTCTAGACAATTGCCTTGGGGGATTAAGAAGTGACGCTTACCAACTGCAATAAGTTGCTGCCACTTGCAGCAATATGGCTGGTTTTGACCTTGGGCTACGGGTGTTCTGCCTGCATTGGCTCTTCTCTGTTTGGCCCGTCAGTGACGGTTGGCTCGAGCGCGGGCCAGGCTGGAGTCTCACGTTTCGAAGGTGGCAAGCTAAAAAGCTTTGAGGTCGCCCGGTACGAGGACGTAGTTGCAGCGGCTCGCCGCGCTGGAGAGGCAATCTCACTAGAACTTCGAAGAGAAGCCACGGATGTAGATAAAACCACACTCCATTACATAGCCGGCAAGAACGAGGAAGTGAAAGTGCTTATCGAACGCCGAACCGATACTCTCACTTACATTCAGATCGACGTAGGTTTTTTTGGCTCTAAGGGGTTGGCTATCGTCATGATCAACCAGATCAGTCACGAGATAGCAAGTGAGGGAAAGTATTTACAGGAATGGTCGCACCAACAGGTCATCTAGCCCTCCCATGAGGTTCACTGGCACCGTGCGGGACCACTGCCGTAGTCTGCCAGTTCAATTCGGTGAACAACCCCCCCCTTTAAGGTAATAATCCGCATAAATCTCAACGAGCCGCAGTTGTAAGTCCACTTTTCTACAATCAACCCATCTGTATTCAGGACTTCTCTGAGATCCGGTTCTCCACACCTTTGGAGCAACTCTATGGTGGGATCACCAACCCGGACTAATTGGTTGCCACACCGAATTGATCTAGCCCAGCTTGGTGCGGCCAGAAGTAAGACTATACTTGTCAGAGCCGTCAGGCTTATCAACTTTACTGTTTTTCGTTTCATACCTTTTACTTCCTTAGGGTATCGGCTTTCCACTAGGGATAAGTTCTAAGGCGCGAGATGTCAAGAATTGCCAAGATGTTGACTAACATAGTATGGACGGTTAAGCTCAAATGCGTTTCAGCCTCTACTTTCCATCAGAGGGATAATTGGGGTCCATGAAAGGAAACATTATTGATGTTTAGAAAAAAACCTATGAGAAAAAAGCCATTTCTCTCGGCTCTGCTCTTTTTAAGTCTTCTTTTAGTCCTCGCCAGTTTTACTGCGAAAAAGGAATACCAAATCAAGAGTGGGCCCCCCTCAACAGCCAAAAACATCATCTTGATGGTTCCCGACGGCATGGGCCTTGCCAATGTCACTGCAGCTCGCATTTTTAAACACGGCTCGGAGGGAGGAAACCTCTATCTAGAGACACTGTCAACTATCGGCTACCAGAGAACCCATTCCGCCGATAGTTCGGTGACCGATTCTGCCGCTGCCGCCTCCGCCTGGGCGAGTGGCGATAAGTTCCGAAACGGAGAAATTTCCTGTCATGACGATGATCAAGACGGCAAATGCAAGCCCACACCTGGCCCTACAATCCTGGAAACTGCCAAAGATAAGGGTAAGTCAACCGGTTTAGTGGTCACCTCCACTGTTACCCATGCCACTCCCGCCGCCTTTGGCGCCCACGTTTCATCGAGGGATTGCGAGAAAGAGATCGCCCGGCAGTATGTTCAGGTCACAGGAGTGGATGTAATCCTGGGAGGTGGACTGAAGCATTTCAATTCCACTGACAACCAGGCCGACAAGTGTGGCACTTTCGGCAACTTCATTGCAGACGCTGAGAATAACGGCTATGACGTCGTTTACACTGGGAAAGAACTGGATAGTGCAGTTGCAAAGGGCTCAAAAAAGATTCTTGGGCTTTTCACCCTAAAAGGAAAAACTCCTGAACTGTTCCGGGTTAATCCGGCAGAATACTATAGGAAAGAGGAGCCAACCCTGCCACAAATGACAGCAGCAGCGCTCAAGGTGTTAGAAAAAGATGAAGATGGTTTCTTTCTCCTGGTGGAAGGCTCTCAGATCGATTGGGCAAACCACCGGAACGATGTTGCTTATCAGGTCGGTGAAACCCTCGCCTTTGACCATGCCGTCCAGAGAGTACTTGATTGGATCAATGATGAGCCAAGTCGAAGGCAGCACACCCTCTTAATTATCGTACCCGATCACGAAACTGGTGGCTTCGCCATCAATGATACCAGTGGGGGCAAGTACCAACCCGGCGATTTGGTGCATGGGGCCTGGGCCACAAAAGACCACACGGCTGGAGACGTATTGATCTGGAGCCAGGGTCCGGGAAGCGAATATTTAGGAAGGGCTGTGGATAACACCGATCTGTACAAAGCAATGCGGGAGGTTCTGAGATGAAATCCGCAATCCCCAGTTCTAAATGCCTAAAATGTCTAAAGTGTCTAAAATGCCTAAATTAAGGTAATGGGTTTAGAAGGTGAGTGACAGCGACCCATTGCCCATTACCAATCACCTATCTATAACCTGCTTGACGCTGCGAGCTAGAAACGTCCATTGACTTCTGATCTCTGACCTCCGACCTCTGTCATCTGTCTCTGTCCTCTGACCTCTGATCTCCGACTTCTGCCATCTTTCTTCTGACTCCTGACTCCTGACTCCTTACTCTATGCCCCATGCTCCATGCCCTATGCCCTTTGCCTTGAGCCTTAAGCCCTGAGCCTTGCGCCTCTCTGCAATCTCCAATCTAAAATCTATAGGTGTCCGTATTTATCTAAAGCCTCGAGTAGCGGCGTACCCATGCGAATATCCTTTCTTGCTCTGGAATCTTTTTCTGCCCATTCCAAGACTTGAGCCTCTATCTTATTGACCAATTCGGCAGGAAGGATGATAACTCCGTCGTCATCGGCGACAACTATGTCACCCGGCCTTACCTCCACCCAATCTTTTAAGGCTCCACGGACACGAATCACCACCTGACTGTCTGTGACACGCCAGCGGCCGATTGCCTGGGCAGGAGTGTGGTAGCGAACCATCATAGGCAGGTCCAAGGACTTAAGGTAGGCCAGATCTCTTACCCCACCGTCTACCACCACCCCGGCACAGCCCCTTGCTCTCATAGCCTCTGAGAGCAAATCGCCAAAACAACAGACGCCCCGAATATCATTACCTGCCCATACCGGGACAACCCCCGGAACCATTGCATCGATGGCAGCCAGCTTTGCTCTGTCACCCTTTCCCGACCACCGATGTGACTCTCCAGTGATGGTGTAGGCTGGACCAGCGAATCTTATTCCCGGACCGGGTATGGGAACAAGGGAGTTGTCCAAAACGGGCGGCAAATGCCCCAGCTTATCGAAGACATCAGAGATAACGGCTGTTCCTGCTTCCATTAGAGATTGAATCGAGCTTGCCATTTACTGACCTCCAGAGTCATATGAAATCCCAAAATCCAAACACCAAATCACAAATAAATCTCAAATTCCAATACCAAATGACCGAAACAGGTTTGGAATTTGTGATTTGTTTGGAATTTGTGATTTGTTATTTGGGATTTTCAGTCACTCAAATATTCCAGTACTCCAAAACAGCTCACAATCTATTGACCTGACCCAAAGAGCAAGGTTTCCGGGATCTTAATAAAGCACCTTAAGCTTTGCATCAATTAGTTGTTTGTGGCTGAGACGTAACAATTTGGCTAATTTATGAACCAAATAATCTTCATGTTTATCTAATATTCCATCTGTGTATATAACCTGCCAGACTGTCTCAATAACTTCGATTTTCTCCTCAGTTGAATAGTTCTCATTTATAAGTTTTGCGAACTGCCACAAGTCTATACTTTTTTCCAGTTCATCTTCGGCCGCTTTCATGAGCGCAGCAGCATGTTCAGCTGATAATTGATAATTATTTGTTAATACCTCAACAATTCTCTCTTTCTCTAATTCGCTGAATTCACCATCTATGTTTGCCATCTCGAGAAGTAGAGCACAAGTTGCTATTCTAACATCAGGAGAAGTTGGCACACTCTTACCAGCAGAAGCATCATTGGTGGTTTTTGTGAAAAACTTTTTCAGTAGATCTATCATTTTCAATCCTTAAATTCAGTAGTCAGTAGCCAGTAGTCATCCGCAGTCGGCAATCCGAAATCATCTACCCCTTGACCTCTTTCTTCTGACTTCTGGCTCACACACTCTGACTCTTTCTTCTGACTCCTGATCCTACTGAGTAGTCAGCGGTAAACGGTAAACAGTAAACGGTAAACAGGGAGAACGCTTTTAACGAATTAACTAATCCACTAACCAACAAAACTCTATGCTCTATGCCTCCCTAAATCCGAAATCCGATATCCCAAATCCGAAATCCCTCAGTACCTTATGGCCTGCACAACGAAATATATCCCCAAGATGACCATAAAAAACGAAGATATCTTATAAATTATATCTCTTCTCTTCAGCCAGCCTAGGTCGGCAAGTTTCGCTACGACCAGCAGTGAAGGAATAGTCCCCAGCCCGAATGACAGCATTAGTCCTGCACCGATTAATGAGCCCTTGAATGTGCTCTGGACTTCCATTCCAGCCCGGGCTGCAGCTATAAGAGCTGTATAAACCGGCCCGCATGGGAGCAACCCCAGAAGCATTCCTAGGGGGTAGTAGGTAACCGTTGATCTTGTCTCAGAGAGTCGGCGAAAAGTTCGAGATAGTAGACCCCCGGGATTGTAATAGTCCCTGAAGATTGAACCCAAAGGTATCCATCCGGCCATAGCAAGTCCCATCACGATAATTAAAATGCCGGTGAAGATCATCACACCTTTCTGCAGGTTGGCAATACGGGCGGTAACTGAGGTAAAGGAGCCGGTCGCCCCCATGAAGCCACCGAGCAAACCGTAGGTGGTGATACGGCCAGTGTTGTATAGAAGATGAGGTATGATAACGCCCCGTCCCTTCAAGCTGAGTGAAAGAGAAGCGACAATGGGTCCACACATTCCAATACAATGACCGAAACCAACAGTGAAACCGGAGCTAAAAAGGATAAGATAGATAGTTTCAGTAGACGACATCGAAGACGAACTCCACAGAACCAACATTGGGAGCAGTTACCGTAGCCTTCCAGGTACGGCGACCACTGGGTCAGCGGACAATGACTCCTCTGCCCTGGTACAGAGATTCTCCTGTTAGCTTTAGAACAACCCGGTTTCTGCCCATGTTCATGCCGGGCATTCCTAGGTCTATGTAAGGATCGGCCACAAATTTGTCTCCAGCAAAGCGAACAGTAAAAGTGAGATCCTCCATTGCCTTGACCGGTTTGGGCTTGATGTCTAGGGTGACCTGGATGTCTTTTAGGCTGGCACTGCATGGTCCGGCGTGGACGTCGCAGTCGACCCGCTCTGGCTTTCTCTCAGCGCTGGAGGCCATAGAGCAAATGGCAAATGTCATGAGAAAAAGGATCGCCGCAAACAGCTTAGCTTTCACAACCAGTTTCATAGGGGACTCCCAAATTCTAAATGCCTAAAGTGAACTAAAATGATCTAAAATGCCTAAAATTGAACTGACCGCACCAACTAAGTAAATGAATATAGAAAAATTATTTCTACTTCACAATCAGAAATAATGGCTTATGTAAGTCCCCGCATTAGCCCTGTGGTCTCAGATGAAAATTCCCGCATACCATCTAACTTTAGGCACTTTAGATCATTTTAGTCACTTTAGGCATTTGTCTCACCCTAGACATTTTAGGCATTTGCGATTGCATCTACTGGATTCGTGCCTATATTTGAAGCAACGCCTTGCGGGCAAATGAAGTTTTAGTGATAACTTAATGTTTTAGACAACAAAGGAGGTCTAAGATGGCTCGTCTATTATATATAGAAGCTTCCCCGCGCAAAGAAAGATCTGCTTCAATCAGAATTGCCAGAACCTTTATTGAAGAGTATGAGCGTACTCACCCGGGCGATGTGGTTGAAACCATGGATCTCTGGCATACCAGTATGCCCGAGTTTGATGGCCATGTGATCGATTCCAAGTACGTCATACTCCAAGGTCTTGAGCACACAGATGAACAGAAACGTGCCTGGCGTGCTGTGGAAGATGTCATCTCACAATTTACCGGGGCTGACAAGTATCTCCTCTCCTTGCCCATGTGGAATTTCGGTATCCCCTACAAGTTGAAGCATTACATTGATGTGATAGTCCAACCGGGATACACCTTCAGTTTCTCTCCTGCGGAGGGTTATAAAGGTCTGGTAACTGGAAAGCCCGTCGCAGTAATCTACGCTCGGGGTGGTGCTTACGGCCCTGGTACCGGAGCTGAGAGTTACGACCTGCAAAAAGCTTATTTGGAGCACATTTTGGCTTTCATGGGCTTTAGCGACTTTCAAACCATTCTTGTAGAGCCAACTCTCGCTTCCCCTGAAGAAACAGACAAATCTGTGAAGGCAGCCACTGAGCTTGCCAAGACTATAGCGGCCAACTTCTAATCGATGGCCCCCATGGCAACTAGGCACCCACAAGTCATTACACTTCGCGCTTGTGCGCTTCGTTGTCACTTGGGCTGCGCCTGTCATTAGGCCTTACGACCGTCATTAAGTTGTTTTAACACCACAATGACAGTTAACAATGAATGACAGCGAAGTGTATTGACCTAATGGCTATGAATGACGCTGAAGGCATATTGACAGCGTAGCGTAGTGACGGCCACCTTCAGTGGCCAAATGACTACAAATGACCGCGAAGCCATATGACTTAATGACAAATGAGCGAAGCTTTGTGCCATGCGCATCTAGACAATTGCGGGGGAGTGGAGTATTATGCCGGGGTTGCAGACCTGGAACCTTTTGAAATAATCACACATGAGGATTACAAACGAGGAGGGCTTGATGGCAGTTATAACCATTAGCAGGGAATGTGGGGTGGAGAGCGAAAAGGTGGCGTCCCTCTTGGCCGAAAAACTGGGTTGGGAATATATTGGCAAGCAGCTAGTGGCTAGAATTGCTAAAGAACTCCGCATCTCAGAAAGTGAAGTAGAGGCCTTTCGCCAGGATTCACAATCGCGCCTTCTTCGGTTCGTGGACAAATATACCTGTACGCTCGTACAAAAGGTGGTTGATCGCGAGCGCGGTTGTTTGGACGACAATGCCTATTTTGAGACCACGAAGAAGCTGGTGGAGAACATCTATGGGGAAGGCAATGCCATTATTCTCGGTTGGGCAGCACAGTGTATCTTAGGAAGGAAGCCGGATACCCTCCACGTGAGATTGATCAGAGATGAGGAGGGGAAAATTAAAACCATCATGAAGCGTTTCAACATAGATCGGGATGCAGCCAGAGATCACATTCGCCGGGAGGAAAAGGACTCAAAAAGTCTGATCAAGCATTACTTCAACGTGGATTGGAACGACGCCAAACTTTACGACCTGATCATAGATATGGGTAAAACCTCTGTTGAGGAGGCTTTAAACACCATCATCGATAATCTAAAACGGAAGACCAAGTTATAAATAGACCAAGCTGAACCATTTAGCAGGTGGAGAAGTTTGGATCCAAACTTTCCGCTCTCCTAATACTACCAGAAAGTCTTCCAAAGACTCTGGGAATCATCGTCTCATTAAATTGAAATGCTAAAGAGTTACAAGTCATTACCATCCACACTCGTGGCGGACTATATTGTTCGACCGGCAGAGTCTTTCTTCAAGAAAGAGGCATCAAGCAGTGTGTTACTGCTCCTGGCCAGCTTTGTGGCAGTTGCTTGGGCCAATTCCGCTCTCGCTCCTTTTTATCATGATCTATTGCACACCCACCTCACTCTCGAGTTAGGCGAATATCAGATAACCAAGTCCCTGCTTCATTGGATCAACGATGGTCTAATGACCTATTTTATTTTTATTGTGGGGTTGGAGATAAAGCGCGAAATTTTAGTAGGCGAGCTTTCAAACCCCAAGAGTGCCCTTCTCCCCGTTGTCGCTGCCCTCGGAGGCATGCTTGTTCCCGGAGCCATTTATTTTGCCATAAATCGCGGTACTCCGACTGCCAGTGGCTGGGGCATACCCATGGCAACAGATATCGCCTTTGCCCTGGGGGCCATTGCTGTATTCGGCCGAAAACTACCTGTGGGCTTGAGAGTTTTCCTTTCTGCCTTTGCTATTGCCGATGACCTTGGTGCCGTGGTGATTATCGCGGTCTTTTACACCAAGGAAATCGTCTGGGGTTATCTGATAATCTGCCTATTCTTCGTTGCTGGACTCGTCGTTGCCAATCTCCTCTGGATCAGGTGGGCTCTGCTCTATGCCCTGCTGGGTCTCGGCATCTGGGTTGCTGTTTTGGGTTCCGGGGTTCATCCAACGGTGGCAGGGTTCGTGGTTGCCATGTTCATCCCGGCGCGGGGTAAATATGACACCGATAGATTCGTCAAGAAGATTAAAGAAATCATGGATGAGTTTCAATGTGAGGAACAGAGCTGCGGCTACTCTATACTACTTGACCGCGGTCACCTCAATGCGGTGCACGCTTTGGAAATGGCCTGCCACGAGGTGGAAACCCCTTTGCAGAGGCTTGAACACTCCCTGCACCCATGGATCGCCTTTGTTTTGCTTCCCCTTTTCGCTTTTGCCAATGCAGGTCTGTCCCTCAAGGGAATCGACTTGACAAGTATTATGCATCAGCCTCTGACCTTGGGGATCACCCTGGGTCTTTTCCTCGGAAAACCTATAGGCATCGCCCTTTTTTCCTTGCTGGCCGTCAAGACAAATATAGCGGTGCTCCCCGCTGAAGTTAGGTGGTCACACATCATCGGTGCTGGCCTATTGGGCGGCATAGGCTTCACCATGTCCTTATTCGTCTCCGGACTCTCCTTTACCGCACCGGAGCTACTCAATTACGCCAAGTTGGGAATTTTGTTGGGATCGATCCTCTCAGCATCAGCGGGACTTGTGTTCCTGGCGTGGTATTGTGCTTTCCAGGGTAAGAGAAAAGAAAACACACCCGCCTAAGGTAACTAAGCACTTTGTCGGTTGCCCTGCTTGCCCTAATCAGTTATAGTCTACTACCTCCGTATGAGATCTTCACCAGCCTTGCACAACAAAAGAATGAAGACTGACAAGAATAGCATGGGAAAGCGGTATGAACTCTTCATTGACACCTGATCGTGAGTTACGCAAAGTCATCGAAACAGCTGCCCGGGCCGACAGCAATCTTTGCTGGGCTTGCGGCACTTGTGACAACGAATGCCCTATTAACGCCGCCAGCAACCGGCTTAGCCCGCGAAAAATTGTGAGGTTGGCCAATTATGGATTATTGGATGAGTTGCTCGGCGAGCCGGAAATCTGGTACTGCCTGACTTGTTATCGTTGCTTCGATGGTTGTCCCAACGGAGTGAGACCGGCGGAGGTAATCCAGTTTATTCGGGAAGAAGCTTTGCGCCGTCAAATAGTGAAATGGGAAGCGGTACAAAGCTGCAAGAGACTTTTCGGCCGTTTCCAGCGAGTCCGCTGGCACGCTACCGTGCGATGCATGGATGGGGAACTGAACGGTGTTTCTGAACAACAGTGGTACGAATGGCTGGAAACCCCCGTGGAAATGTCGCGGACCAATATAGAGCCCAAGGGTGTTGCCAACCGGACGGTGTATTTCCGTCAGGCGGCCGATTCAAATATAACCCTCTGCCTGACTTGCAGCGAATGCACCAACTGCTGTCCGGTATTCCATGAGCGATCTATTTTTGACCCCCAAGCAATCATCCGCATGGTAAACATGGGCCTTACTGAAGAGCTCCTGGGTTCTCCGTCCATCTGGCTTTGCATCGGTTGTGGTCGCTGCAGCCAAGCCTGTACCCAGACGGTCAAGGGAAGGGAGATTATCGCCCGTCTGCGGAAAATGGCCATTGACGGCGGCTACGTAAGCCCGCAACTGCCCAGGAGACTGAAAAAAGCCGAAAAACTAATCTATCCAAGATTGCTGGACGAAATCGATGCATGCTTTGATTTCTCCAGAGCAAGAATACCCATCTCTGCTACCGCTTAGCCATCCCAGTCTACCCCAGCGTTTCGAGTTGGCGATTCTTTTTTGACGCCCCAGATAAAATCGACAAGCTGATTGACAAATAGGATCAACTACGATATAAGCTAACATCCTATTTTATGATTTTTAAATGGAAGTGAAGATCAGCAGACTTTCTCTGCTGGCGAGTGCGTTATTTATCTCTGAACTATTTGGCCACTGCCCATATGAATGCCGGAAGCAATAAAACAGAAGAGAGACTCCGTTCTTTCGAAAGCATTTGCCGCGAGCATGGTTTGAGCATAACTCCTCAAAGAGTTGCCATTTATAAAGAGTTAGTTTTCTCTGCAGAACATCCATCAGCTGTTACAATCTTTAACAAGGTAAGGGAATACTTTTCGAATATTTCATTAGATACGGTAAACCGTACCCTGTTGACTTTTTACGAGATCGGCTTGGCCAAGGTAGTTGAAAGCTCTGGGGACCCGAAGCGTTTTGACCCTAACCTAGAGCCGCACCATCATTTCAGATGCATCAGCTGTGGAGAGATTATAGATTTTCGTGATGAGTTCTACGATGCTCTGGAGATTCCTGCCGAAATCAAAGAAAAGTTTGTTGTCTTGGAGAAAAAGGTACACTTGGAAGGATTTTGTGATCAATGCAGAGCAACCTGAAAGATTATCAACGAAAGGAGGAAACATTATGAATGAAGATAGCAAGTGCCCGGTAACGGGCGGAGCTAAAAAACCCACTGCCGGCGGTGGCACGTCGATCCGGGACTGGTGGCCGAATCAGTTGAATCTCAAGATTCTTCACCAGCATTCTCACATGAGTCCAATCCGATGGGCGAGGAGTTCAACTACGCTGAGGAATTCAAGAAACTCGACCTGGAGGCCCTGAAGAAGGACCTCTATGCGCTGATGACCGACTCGCAGGACTGGTGGCCGGCCGATTACGGTCACTACGGGGGGCTCTTCATCCGGATGGCGTGGCACAGCGCAGGCACCTACCGCATGGGCGACGGCCGCGGGGGCGGGGGGTCCGGCAACCAGCGCTTTGCGCCCCTCAACAGCTGGCCGGACAACGTGAACCTCGACAAGGCGCGCCGTCTGCTCTGGCCGATCAAGCAGAAATACGGCAAGAAGATCTCCTGGGCCGACCTCATGATCCTCGCCGGCAACTGCGCGCTTGAGTCGATGGGATTCAAGACCTTCGGCTTCGGCGGCGGGCGCGAGGACATCTGGGAGCCGGAAGAGGACATTTACTGGGGAACCGAGAGCGAGTGGCTTGGCGACAAGCGCTACTCCGGTGACCGGGAACTCGAGAATCCTCTCGCCGCCGTGCAGATGGGCCTGATCTACGTGAACCCGGAAGGCCCGAACGGCAACCCGGATCCGGTCGCCTCCGGCCGTGACGTTCGAGAGACCTTCGCACGCATGGCCATGAACGACGAAGAGACCGTCGCGCTCGTCGCCGGCGGGCACACCTTCGGCAAGTGCCATGGCGCGGGCGATGCGTCCCATGTGGGTCCCGAGCCCGAGGCCGCCGGCATCGAGGAGCAGGGCCTCGGCTGGAAGAGCAGCTTCGGCAGCGGCAAAGGCGGCGATACGATCAGCAGCGGCATCGAGGGCGCCTGGAAGCCGAACCCGACCAAATGGGACATGGGCTATCTGAACGTGCTGTTCAAATACGAGTGGGAGCTGGTCAAGAGCCCGGCCGGCGCGCATCAGTGGCTGGCCAAGGACGTGGCCGAAGAGGACATGGTGGTTGACGCGCACGACCCGTCGAAGAAGCACCGGCCGATGATGACCACGGCGGACCTCTCCCTGCGCTTCGACCCGATCTACGAGCCGATCGCGCGGCGCTACCAGCAGAACCCCGAGGAATTCGCGGACGCCTTCGCCCGGGCGTGGTTCAAGCTGACCCACCGCGACATGGGCCCCCGCTCGCGCTATCTCGGCCCGGAGGTCCCGGCGGAGGAACTGATCTGGCAAGACCCGGTGCCCGCAGTCGATCATGAGCTGATCGACGCGCAGGACATCGCCGACCTCAAGGGCAAGATCCTTGCCTCGGGCCTGTCGATCTCGGAACTGGTCTCGACCGCCTGGGCGTCGGCATCCACGTTCCGCGGCTCCGACAAGCGCGGCGGGGCGAACGGGGCGCGCATTCGTCTTGCGCCGCAAAAGGATTGGGAAGTCAACCAGCCGGCCCAACTGAAGACTGTGCTGCAGACCCTTGAGGGAATCCAAAAGGAGTTCAACAGCGCGCAGTCAGGCGGAAAGATGGTTTCGCTCGCCGACTTGATTGTCCTGGGTGGATGCGCAGGTGTCGAGCAAGCTGCGAAGAATGCCGGTCACGATGTGACCGTTCCCTTCACGCCGGGACGCACGGATGCGTCGCAGGAGCAAACCGACGTGGAGTCATTCGCCGTACTCGAACCGGATGCAGACGGGTTCCGTAACTACCTCAAAACCAAATACGCCGTATCGGCAGAGGAACTGCTGGTTGATCGTGCGCAACTGCTGACGCTGACCGCTCCTGAGATGACGGTTCTCGTTGGCGGTATGCGCGTCTTGAATGCCAACTTCGGACAGTCCCAGCACGGCGTCTTCACCAAGCGGCCAGAGACGCTCACCAATGACTTCTTCGTGAATCTGCTCGACATGAGCACGACGTGGAAGGCAACCTCGGAAGACGAAGACGTGTTCGAGGGTCGTGATCGCGCAACGGGCGAACTCAAGTGGACCGGCACCCGTGTCGACCTCATCTTCGGTTCGAACTCCCAACTCCGGGCCTTGGCGGAAGTCTACGGATGTGAGGACTCCCAGGAGAAGTTCCTGCACGACTTTGTAGCGGTGTGGAACAAGGTAATGAACCTTGACCGCTTCGACCTCGCCTGATCGTAGCATAAACGTCTTCGAGGGCTTCTGAAGCGTATTCTGAACTGCAAATCGGATGATCAGGAAGCGATAACCGCCACGAATTGACGGATGTTTTGAACGCTCACGGAGGCTATTAGCAACATATGAGCGCGGCGTTTCAATACAATCTGAAACGCCGCCCTTTCTTTAGGCCCTTACAGTCTGCTGGTCACAGAATCGGAGCCAAAAACACATAACAAGCGCCTCAAGGGTGACACCTTCCGCGTTGCTCCAGGCGCACCTTAGGCGAGCGTTCAAGGATAATTATCCTATACACGATTTTCAGTCGCTCCTAAGAATCAACCATACATTTCGTAAGCATGATCATCCACAGCATCCTGTGGTCAATGGGTTAAGACAAACCCGGAGACAAATGCTATAGATGTGAAGTCCTGGATGTCTTCGAAACCTTGCCATACGCATATCATATGTGAACTTTCTTAAAAGTTAACATCTTGGCAAGAAACGCACCAGAGTACCAGAAAAAGATCAACTCTTTTTTTGCCCTTCTTTCGAGACAACACTTCCCCTGTGCCGGTTTAGCCCGGTTTTTTTGAGCTTTTGTGAAACCGAGGTGAAAGCTCACAGTCATGGATATCTGCAGTTCGGCGTAGCCGGTGGTTACCCCCCGCCCATGGTGTCCGACTTTGGCAAACTGGTATGACAAGATCTTCTGTTCTGTCCAGGATCAGAGTACCTTGGAGCCATAAGGGTTCGGACGGACAGGGTGAGGCATTCTTGCCATAGCCGTCGATGATCTCGCTCGCATTGTCGAGCACCGCGGCAGTTATGTTGAAAGCCATCCTGTCCGCCGAAACTACAAAGTTCTCTCGCTGTTGCTGCCATCTGCGTTTTCAGGCTGGGGTTATAGCTTGAGTTTTATCCCATAGATCTCCTGTACAATATGTCGCCATTGACCTAAGGGGTTGTGCTTTGCAAAGGCTACTTTGAGTGCATCGGCTTTATTCCATTTTTCGCGCAACTGAGGCCACACAGCCAGGTAGTAGCCAGCCCGCTCTTGTGCTCTGACTTGATCATTTCGAAGATGAGGTGGCAGATAGATTTGTGAGGTTCGCATCAGAGACATGGCCATGCGCAAGAATCGACGGCCCATGCCGAAGTCGGCGTGCTGTCCGGCTCCCTTACGACGCTTGTAATCTACTACCAGCTCCTTTGGGCCAAAGCGGCCGATGTGGAAAGCCGACTGGACCACAGAGTCTTTGAGAAGATGGTTGCTCCTTTTGCTGACTCGACCCGTATGGGCTGCTCCATTGGGTCCCCCAGATTGTTTAACCCTGGGGATAATACCGGAGTATGAAGTCAGATTGTTCAGCGGCTTTTGTTCAAAGGGACTGCCGATTTCAGCCGTAATCCCGGCCGCCAAAACAATGCCGATGCCTT
Source organism: uncultured delta proteobacterium (assembly GCA_963712115.1). Taxonomy (GTDB): domain Bacteria; phylum Desulfobacterota; class Syntrophobacteria; order BM002; family BM002; genus BM002. The sequence continues at coordinate 96,427 of CAVQGX010000003.1, forward strand.
TAATGCTGGTTAGAAATGCACCCTGGCTTTGAGCAAGCGGCAAGGCGATTTCTTTCTCAAGTTGCTCAGTATTCTCTAACAAGCAGCGGTAGAGTTTGATGTGATGGGCTAGGGAGATCTGTAAGGTAGCTGCGTATTGGTTCTGGATGGTAAGCACCTGAGCAGCATAGGTTTGCACTTTGGCGGCTGTAGCTTCTGGATCAGCTGTTCCGTAACGTTTGAGTATGTTGCAAAGCGTAGAGCGCTTGCGCCTGCGGATTTGCTGGGCACTGAAGCTATTTTCCATCAAGTACAGTGAACTGTTTGAAAAAGGGGTGATCCCGCTTTTTTTCTCGTTCAGAAACCCTGGAAAAAGCCGATCGACCACAGCGTGGACTCGGTTACGAACTTCAGTTTTCATGACAACTAGCTTTTTTCTGTGCCGCACAAGAGTCCGAAGGTTACGATAAATCCCAGTTTGGGCAGGAGAGCAATTTGCTCGCCGGTTGAGCAGCATGGTGGCAATGCCCATCAAGTCCAGACGATCTGTGCTGGCTTGAAGATTCTGTCGTTGCTTTTTTGCATCGTGGGCATTTACATGGGCCACCAGCCATCCCTTAGAGCGCAGAGTGTTGGCAAAATTCTCTGCATATGAATTGGCATCTTCACCGCCAAAGAAGACATGCTCTTTTCTTATTCGGCGGTGACGGCAAGAGCGGGTTACCTGATCGACAAGATACTCGAGACCCTCCGGAGAGTTCTTCACCGAAAACGGCTTTCTGACAATATCACCATAGCCGTTACAGAACATGACCACATGGTCCTTCTTCGCATAATCGATGGGTACGCACATCACTTTGGCACTGTTTGCTGCTTGCTCAAAGAGACGAAGAAGCCCTTGACTTTGATTCGTATAAATGGTTCGCTTTTTCATGGTGAAGCTCCTTTGAGTTGTGCAGCTGCTTCATTGCAGACTGCCCCTAAATCATGTCACCGGCTAAACCGGATGGCTACTAACCAAGGGAGCTTCACTTTTTTTTCGAGATGCTTAACTGAGAATCTGGCTGAGAACAACATATGCAGTTACGCCCCGAGTTATAGAGTTGAGGAGCCTCGGCGAGCTCGCCAAAGGCTCCCTCGCCTCCCCAAAATCTATACCTCAGAAACGTACCAGATATGTTCACTGTCTCATCATAGAGATCTACCCCAGCATCTTGAGTTATAGTGCTCCCCCTGATCCATCCACAATATTGTACTGACCTAGATGACCAGTGGGCCCTGATGCGAGGATGTAATCTACGCTCTGACTCTGTTTTCCTGGAAACCGGATTAGTCATCACTATATGCACTCAGAAGACATGAAATATCCTTTCGAGTGTCTTGAGTACTATCGACTAAGGTCACCCGACGTTAGGCATTTTTGACTTGTCATGCTTGCCGGCTTTTTGTAGCCTGTGATTAGCCCATCTCTTGATCCTTAGCATGCATTTCATCTTCAGTCTCCTACTGCTCTGCTAGATCTGAGATTCTCCATCCACATCCTGATGGGCAATCGCTCTAAACAGCCAAGCATGGTCGCGTTTCGTCTTACAAGGAACAAAGAATGAAAGAAGAAGATAAACCAAAAGAGCAGTTCACAAAAGAAGAAGAGGAACTGCGCCACGAGTTTACTAGATCGGAAGCATCAGAAACGGAACACATATCGTTTGAAGAGGCCTTGAGGAGAAGCGAAGAGCGTTACCGTAATGTTTATGATACTGCGCCTCTTGCTTTTGTCATTTGGGATCGTGATTGTCGCATTACTGGTTGGAACAAGTCTGCAGAGAGGATGTTTGGATGGTCCCGAGAAGAGGTCATAGGGCGTAACTTCTTTGAGTTCCTCATCCCGAAGGGAGCACGACCACAAGTCGAGGAGATTGTTGACAATTTGCTTCAGGGAAAGCTTCCAAGCTACAGTATTAATGAGAATCTGACAAAAGGCGGGGAGATAATCCTGTGTGAGTGGAATAACTCAATTCTCTACGACAGCGAAGGCCGCTTTGACGGCGCAATATCCCTAGCACTCGATGTTACTGGTCGCAGGCGGTCGGAGGAGGCTTTGTGGAAGGTCAACCGAGCTCTAAAGATGCTAAGCGAGTGCAACCATGCTCTGGTGCGTGCTGCGAACGAAGAGGACTTGCTTCATGATATATGCCAGATCATCGTGGACAAGTGGGGATATCGATTAGCGTGGGTTGGAATTGCCATCACGGATGAAAAAAAGACGGTTGTACCAGTGGCTCAGGCCGGATATGAGGAAGGTTATCTTGAGAGTCTGAACATTACATGGGACGATACTGAAAAGGGACGAGGGCCAACGGGTGTGGCCATAAGAACTAGGAAGCCCAGCATTGCCAAAGACATCCTGAACGATCCTAATTTTGCCCCTTGGAGAGCTGAAGCGACCAAACGTGGCTACGGGTCATCAATCGCGCTACCCTTGATTACCAACGGTCGTGCCTTGGGAACGTTGAATATATATGCAGAGGAGACAGATGCCTTCAACGAGGAGGAAGTTGAGTTGCTGGCACAATTAGCCGATGATCTCTCCTTTGGAATGAATTCACTAAGGACTCGTGAAGAGCGAAATAGAGCAGTGGAGGCCTTGCAAAAGACCCATGACGAGTTGGAAAGGAGGGTGGAAGAGCGCACAGCTGAATTGGTGAAAGCAAATGAGCAACTCAAAAGCGAAATGGAAAATCGCAAGCGTCTGGAGAAGGCTTTGGTGCAGAGGGAAAAGCTTGAAACGCTGGGTGCCATAGCTGCCGAGGTAGCCCACGAGATCAGGAATCCGCTTGTCTCCATAGGCGGTTTTGCCCGACGCCTCCAAGAAAGATTTCCAAACTTACCAGAGTGCAACATCATCCTTAACGAATCCCAACGCTTGGAAAAGATATTAACCAGGATAAAAAATTACCTCAAACCAGTGGAAATAAGTCCTCAGGAGTGTTCGGTCAACAAAATCATCGCTGATTGTGTGGACCTGCTATCTCCCGAGATGGATCGCAGGCAGGCAATGTGCCAATTGGATTTAGATCCAAAACTCTCAGTAGTTTTGGCAGATCCTTCTATATTGGCTCAGATTTTCATTAATCTAATCCGTAATGCCTCGGCGGTTATGATTGAAGGGGGGATCCTGAACATCAGGACTTTTGAGAGAGAACAAGATCTCCAGATTGAGTTCAAAAATAGAGCCGCTGGTGCAAAGATCAAACAGCCTGAACTGCTATTCATGCCTTTTGCTGAAGGTGGTCGAAGTCTAGGGTTGCCGCTCTCCTATAAACTACTCGAGGATATGGGTGGTTTTCTGTCTGCTACCCAAGAGCAAGATTTTATGATCTTTACGGTTTCTTTGCCAAAAACAGCTCAGCCGAATCCAGGAGAAGAGGAGTCTAAGACAGGGTAATAGCCAACCTTTTTCTCATTCTTGGAAGACAATGACTTGATAACCCAAAATTCTAAGGTATCCATAATATATCTTGAACAAGGCTAGCTGCATTCAAATTAGCGAGTTTGGCAAGCGATCCCGCACTAATCTTGGAGCAGAAAATCTCTTGGAAAGACACTGACGAGCAAGAAATTGAAGGCCCAAGATCTTTAGATCTCATATCTTAAATGGCCATTTTTCCCCAAGAAACTACTATCATGGCAAGATGTGGACTGCTGAACTGTGGGACTCGACCGCAACATGCTGTAAATAGGAAATCGTTCAGCAGTTTGTTCAACAGCTTCCCATCAAGGGGGCCGTTAAGATGAGTAAAGTTGGTCGCAATATTCCGCAAATAAGGGGTATGGCTGATAAAGGGCAAAAGTTGGCAAAGGGCGGCAAGATGCTTTATGTACCGACCTCGAATATTAATTTCGATCGAGTCGTGAGTACTTTCGGTATTGCTCTGCATATGCATCAGCCCACTATTCTCGCCGAAAACGATGACCTACGTACGTCGCGGTTGATTTGCAACTTGCAATACATGATGGAGCATCAACATATCGGGGACAACCACAACGCCCCGGTTTTTATGGATTGCTATGCCCGCATGTCCGATATTGTGTCCGAACTCGTTGCGCAGGGAAAGAATCCGCGGGTTATGCTGGATTATTCGGGAAATCTGTTGTGGGGCCTGGAGCAGATGGACAACGGGAGGGTCATTGAAAACTTAAAACGAATAACCTGCGATCAAAAATATTATTCTTATGTGGAATGGCTGGGGACAATGTGGTCTCATGCGGTGGTTAGTTCCACTCCAGTTCCAGATATTCGGCTGCACATATCGGCCTGGCGTGCCCATTTTGCGTCGATTTTCGGCCGAGAGGCAGAGCAAAGGGTTAAAGGGTTCTCTGCGCCCGAGATGCATCTGCCGATTCATCCGGACGTCTGTTATGAATATGTTAAAGGATTGAGAGAACGCGGATACGAGTGGCTGATGGTACAGGAGCATACCATTGAGCAATTAGATGGCAGCGGGATCACCCGGCCGCATTTCCCGCATAAACTGGTCGCCAAAAATTCCCTCGGAGAAATCGTCGAGATAAGCGTTTTAATTAAAACGCAAGGCTCAGATACAAAACTGGTCGCTCAAATGCAACCTTATTACGAAGCCAAAACTCTTCAGCGACAAGATTACTGCGGCAAAAGCATGCCTCCGTTTGTCTGTCAAATCGGAGACGGAGAAAACGGCGGAGTCATGATGAATGAATTTCCGCCGGCCTATTATCAGGCTTTTGCGGAAATTGGCAGGGAAGGGGTCGTGGCGATGAACGGTTCGGAGTATCTTGAATTTATAAAACAAAAGGGTTTAAAGGAAAAAAACTTTACTCCGGTTCAGCCTGTGAGTCAGCATCTTATCTGGGAAAAGGTCGTCGATTTTGGGCCTTTTGCCTGCGACGAAGCCCTAAAAAAGCTTGCCGAATCCGGCCAGCCTCTAAATCTTGACCGGGCATCCTGGACGAATGATCGGACTTGGGTCAAAGGATATGAAAACGTGCTCGATCCCATTGATAAACTCAGTGCAGCATTTCATGAGAAATATCCATCCGAAAAAGTCGATTCTAAAAGCAAATCCTACCAGGAAGCCTTGTTATATCTCCTGCTGTCACAAACCAGTTGTTTCCGTTATTGGGGCGAGGGAATCTGGACCGAATATGCCAAAGAAATCTGCCGCCGGGGAATGGAGGCGTTGTCCAGATAACAACATCATTACTTTCTCCCTAGTTGCCGCGCGGCTGGGTCGTGGACGCTGGTCAGTATTCCAGAAATCTACAATTTCCTTAAACATTTCCAATCAACGAGTGAAAAGGTCTGCCCTGTTTGTGGAAATCCGCTTCCGAAATCACAGAACCGCTGAAAGCAATCTATATCTTTGGCCAATATGGTTTTAAACTAGTGAAGCCGTAGGAACATTAAATGCATTTTCCCACCTATTGGGTAGGAGTGCATTTAACTCGATCTGAGTTTCAATCCATTCCTTTAAGGCCACTTATTAACCCTCGTCGAACTTCGTCCAGCTTACTATATGCTTATCTTATTGAAACCTTTGGAAACCTCAAGATGTTGGCAAGAAACCAAAAGTTTTTAAAATAAATAAACTTCCACAAGATTTCGTGTCTGCTTCGATCTTCATAAAAAAAGGACTATGCCTTAGAAACCACTTGCAAGCTCATTATTATTCGTAAGCATTGTGGCAGGTAAAGTGGACTTCTGGATTGACCCAATAATAGCAGAATACCATTAGTATGCTTGAGAATGTCAAGGTTTCAGAATAATCCAAGCAACTTTAGCCCTCAAACATTGCCAATATTGAAGAATACCTTTAGAATTCTAAAAAGCTGGAAGGCGAGGACTATGGCAAGCAGTCATAAGCTTATGGCAGATTCAAGCAATCATACCCTATTGGGGTGCGTATGGAAAGCAGGAGATTGAAGTTTGGGGTCACAAACCTTCAGTTTCCTACCGATTCAAGAAATATTTGGTCATTGCCGCAAGCTATAGAGGAGTTGCTTTGGGCTCCATACAAACGGCAATCATCGTCCTTGCTTTTTTCTGTGTCATCGTGACCTTGTTTATAATGGGTCTGCTCATCCAGCGAGTGAGGCACAGCCGGGCGCAAGAGGATTTGCGCAAGAGTGAGGAGCGAAATTTCCTCGCGCTCGAGAGCTCTACCGACGGCCTCTGGGACTGGAACATCCTGGCGGACACCGTGTTTTACTCGGATCGTTTCCGGGAAATCTTGGGGGTTTCACTCGAGGAGTTTCCCGGTACAATGGAGTCTTTTCGTAGCCGACTTCACCCTGAGGACGCCGACGCCGACGGTCAGTACCTAAAGGCCAAAATCGAAGCTGATGTGTACCAGGAACAACAGCTTTTTGCCAAGGCTATCCAGGCCGAAGGCATCGCGGAAGCCAAGGGCATCCAGGAAATGAACAACGCTCTGGCGCCAGATCGGCCGGCGAGGCAATTGTGAAACTAAAAATCGCCAAGGCGTTTCAGGGAAAGCGTATCATGCTGCTGCCGGTGTCCGAAGGTGGGATGAATCTCAAGACCACCGACATCAACCGGCTGATCGAAACATTAGGCGTTAAATCGCTTTCCGGCGGGCAATGACGGCGGTAGTGAGGTGAACAACCGAAGGGTCAGGGAAAGGAAACATTATGCCAAAGAACTTAGAATCCAAGAGTATCGAGCAACTACTGGTTGAGGCCGATGAACTCATCCAACAGATTTATTCCGATGCCATCGAAGACATGAAAGAAGAGCATCGCCTGCAGTTTGAAAAACACGCTCAAAACTTCAAAAAGATTAAATCCGAGGTTCAGGGCAAGATCGAGAAGAAAGGAACATCGGAAATAAGCTCCCGCCCTGAGGGCATGCACGAGGCGATCCTAGATATTGTGAAGGCGATGCACGACTTGAAAGACAATTTTTTCTGATTGTCATCAAAAGCCTTTGAATAACCGGCGGAATGGCGGGGTATGCCCCGGGGAAAGAGTCCATATCAACATCCGAAATCGCGACTTCACCACCTGGGAGAATATAAAATATGGAAAAAATGAATCCCGTGAAACCTCTGTTTCCCCATTTGCCCGAACGTCTTGCAGGCTTGGAGGAGCTGGTGGAAAATCTTTGGTGGAACTGGAATCCGGGCGAAGCTTGACACCAACTGGTTGGGTATCCTAACGGAAGGCTATGGTTTTTCAAACGACGCAAAAGCCATGCTCGGCCCGCCTTCGTTTCCTGCAACCAAGCTTCCCCTACGACGGGCAAGACATGGAGCTGACGATCAGCTTGCATTATTGAGCGCCCGTTTTACAAATACTAAAGATTTCTACTACTCCTACCATCATTGCACGTTATCATGGGGATTGGTTTTCACAGATGAGTAACAGGACCTCCTCGAGAAACGTTCTTCCATTTCTGCAACATGGGCAGATTCTGAAAGTGTGGTGTCTTTATCTGAGTTAAGAAGGAGGAGACGATATGGAATTTCTTTGGTTTATCTTGATTGGTCTGGCTGCAGGATGGCTGGCGGGGCAGTTGATGAAAGGCGGCGGGTTTGGCGTCGTGGGAGACATCGTGGTCGGCGTGATTGGCGCGTTGCTTGGCGGTTTTCTCTTCCGCACTCTAGGCGTGTCCGCCGGAGGTGGGCTGCTCGGCAGTTTGATCGTCGCGGTGATTGGTGCCGTCGTCCTTTTATTTCTGTTGCGCCTGATCAAGAAAGCTTAGTTCAGGTAAATCATTTATAGTCTCCAGTTTCTAGTCAATTGTGGACTGACTAATAAGTCTGCGGAATGCGCCGTCAGCGATGGGATCGAGACCAAGGCAAATCAGTTTCTCAAGACATGAAAAATCAAATTGAAACAGAGAGAACATCTTGACCATCCCGTGATCAAATCGCAAGGAGTTGGTGGAATGATCGCTTGCGTTCGGGGCGCAAAGGAGAGAGGATTCGTTTGTGGCTAAACAGGCAACCGAACTGAGCTACGCTGTCCGGTTTCGTGTGGTCTTCAAGTATTTCGGTCAACTGTGCCTCGTGCTCGCCGCGCTGACGCTGGTGCCAATGAACCAAATTTTACCTTAGCTGAAAGAGAGAGACTTAAGGCTATCTTAGAGGAACACCAATTATCAGAAGTCGGTCTTTTCTCTGACGAGACAAGAGTAAAAGCAGGCGAATTATTAGGTGTAAATTATTTAGTGGACATCGCACTCGTCCGATATTGTGTAGTGCCATTTATGAACGATATAACAACAGTAAAATTGATTGACGTTCAAACAGGCAGAATACTTGCTTCTGATAGATACGAAATGGTTAGAGATTTCCAAACAGCAAACATACTAAAAGTAAAGTTAAACTACGAAGACGTAAACAATTGATGCTCACAACAAGCCCAGCTGCCGTAGAAGAGCAGGTTGGCATAGGTTATCTGTTCGGGTGGAGCTTGTGGTGCCTCAGATGTCATTTTTTCACCACACACTTTTCAAATGCCAAGGCCTTTCATAAAGGCTTTAACCCCTGCGAACAGGAGCACACCAATGACAATGAAGCGGATGACCTTTGGTTTCGCCACCACCAGAATCCTCACTCCCACAAAAGATCCCAACATAAGTCCTACGATGGAAGGCACCGCCATAAGGGGAATCACGCAGCCCTTATTGAGATAAGATCCAGGCCGCCGAGGTGTCTGTAATGGAGAGCAAAAACTTGCTGGTTCCCACCGAGAGCTTCAAGGGCGCTCCCATGAGCAAATTGAGCACGGGAACATTGGCCCACCCTGCACCCAAGCCAAACATGCCGGCCATGACGCCGACTACGATAAAAAGAAGCAAGCCTGGCAGGGTGCGGTGGGTTTTCCACTCAATGTGTTCTCCGGTGGATGGCTCCAGATAAGCACCGGCCATTTTCAAAGCTCCCCCTATTCCGTCCTGCTTTTCCACCACCGGCCGTTCCACGTTCTTGGACAAAGTGATCAAGGCCGCGATGAAAATGATGGTCGCCCCCAAGGCAATCTGGATGATGTTAGTGGGAAGAGCAAGACCCAGGAGAGCACCGACAATGGCGCAACTGGAGGCAATGAGGGCAACCGGCAGAGCGAGGCGGAGATTGGCAAAGTTTCTCTTGAGCAAGCCCGGACCTGCTGCGAGAGCCCCTGCCATGGCCACCAGCAACCCTGTCCGCCTGACAAAGTCAAGGTGAAATGGAAAGAAACCGCTCACCAGCGGCACATAAAGCACGCCGCCGCCAACACCAGCCAACACCGCGAGGATCCCTAGGACAAAGCAGAAGAAAAAGAGTATCAAAGGCCAGAACCACCAGGGACGTTGCGGACCCTCTATAGCCGCCCCTTCTGCTGTTGCCCATGCGGGGGATGATACAAGCCATAACAAGAAAAAAATAACCTTGACCGACAGAAATCTGCAGCAGTTTCTCAGCATAGACTACCCTTCAATAAATTGGAACAAGTGAAGAATTGCTACTTGAAGAAAAATGTATATGCACTAGATGTAATCATACATTTTCTTATAGAGAAAAGTGAATTAAATATACACAAGCAGAAATAGATATAATTCCCTGCCGGTCTTCTAAAAGTTTCGATCACATACTTTAATGCACACTCACGCCCCGTTTTGACCTTCCCCTCCATCTTGTGCCAAGGTTTTCGAAGGTGAAGTGTGAATTAAGGGAATGCAAACTTTTGCTGTGATCGAGATTGGTTTACATTCCTCACAATTATATGTAATCGATCTTGTCCCTATAAGCTGCCCTTAAGGCGTTGCGAAGTATTTTCATCAGTCCATAGCTTAGTCTGTACTCCCCAACCTAAGATAATCTGCTTGCACCACTGCAAGGGATCAGTCCCGTCACCAAGATTTCACCCATATTGCAAAGCGTATAATATACAAATGCAATTTTGTACGAAATCTAGAGAAAACAGCAGAAAAACCAAGGTACCGGTTGAACCGTTAGATTGCAGATAACATGGTTATCATAAGGATATTTCTCCATTTCTTATGCATCATGAAAAACAGAAATATTTTCATGTGTTACAGGGGTGTCAACAAAATTTCCCTTATTTCCTGAAGGTTTACTCTTTGTGCATAACCCCTATAGGGGGAATCAATTTTTCAGGGCTCACCGCATTTGAGTGATGCAAGAGTCAATTATAAAATAGTCTATAGGCTCAAAACTGTTCTCGCTTTCTCATTTTCAAAAAACCCTGCTTTTGCTGGCCAAGACCCGGGCCTCCACACCTAGAGACTGATTAATCTCGATTGGAGCCTAAAAAACCTGTACTACGTTATTAGGAAGGAAGTGGAACCATGGCTAGAATCCTTCTGGTGGATGATGAGGAGTACATCCGCCGACTCTACACCGAGGAGCTTTCCGAGGAGGGTCACAAGGTCTTCACTGTGGCTTCGGGACATAATCTTCTGAAGAGGATTGACTCTCTCCAACCCGAAGCGGTTGTTCTGGACATCAGACTCGCGGACTACAACGGCTTAGAACTTCTGCAGGAGATCCGCAATCTCTACCACGACCTGCCGGTCATCTTATGTACTGCTTACGATACATACAAATATGATCAGAAGTCCATTGCCGCTGACTACTACGTAGTCAAATCATTTGACTTGTCGGAGCTAAAAATGGCAATAGAAAAGGCTACAGAGGGGCACACCTCTATGCGGTTGATCGTGTAGAGACTACTGTCTGAGCTGACAGCTGCCTTTCCAAAGGTGGTTTCCGACTCGATCAAGAGTTAGCGTTAAGATGTAAAGCTCTCCAACCATTTCCCTCGATCTTCTCATAAATGACTTCAAGCTAAACTCAGTCTACTTCAGAGTACGTACCACATTCTGTGCTAGGGTCTTTAGAGCCAATAGTGTGAATTAAGGGATGTAATCTGAAGTTTCCCAGGGATTGGGCACGAGTTTAGACGATTCATCATTAAATGAACTTGCCTCAAGAGCCGAAAAGGCGACCTCCCATAATGTCCCACCAATATTCCGCATTCGGTATAAATGTTTTGTAAGCTAGTTAGGATTGATTCGTGGGGAATCTGTGTTATGCTAATAGCTAATTTTCCCTCGCTAAATTTATAGCCTGATTTCAAGATTTGTGCGGACCCTGCCCCGATTATGTCCTCTTAGCCAGAATTTCGCAGCCCGCTTCCCACTGGTAGCGTACAGAGGAGGAAAAATTCTGTAAGCAATAACTGTAGCCACTTAACTCATACGAAATTTATAGAAAAAAATAGGATTGAGACGTGTTTCCCATAAAACAAGAAAGACGACATCACCTAAGAGCCGAGTGCAATTTGACCGCCAGGATTCGGAGGGCTTCACGTTCTTTCGATGGATTAATTAGAAATGTAAGTGACAATGGAGTATTTCTCTGCTCTTCTCAGAAATTACTTCCTGGTGAGTGCGTTCGTATTGCTGTCGAACCACCGGGCTGTGTTCCTCTGGAAATTGACGCTGAAGTAGTCTGGTCTCGCATATTCAGGCACGATGAGCCTGGTGGTTTATATGGAACGGGTTGTCGTTTTATGGATATGCGTCTGATGCAAACCGCAACCTCACCGACTCAGCTGTAACCACTTTGCACCCTTCTGACCCACCCCAAGATGGGGTAGTGTGCCTCCCAGTGCAGAAAGTGTAAATTAAGGGATGAGATCTCCACTTTGCCCTGGTTCCTCATAAGAGCCTTTTGTTTTCACTCGCGATAAAAAGTTTGATATTTAGAAAAAATGGTGGTTTTTCGTATTTACTTGAAACGGCTTGCCAGCCTATCCTGAAATTAACGAAAATTCCTTCTCTAATTCATCCTCAAGAGACCATCTTTTAGTTCCCTGCTGCTCTGGCTGACCCGAAAACGATCCAAAGGAACCACAGGTTTGATTCTCCCAGGGAAAGTTATGGTTAGGCTTGGGTGTTTCACCCTTGCCAACAACATAGGGGGTGTATAATGAAAAAACTTGCCTCATCAGGGGGTATTCAATCCCTATTAAGGAAATACAAAGCCATATTCAGTGTTTCTGAAGATCTTAAGCAATACCCAAAAAAGGATCTCAAGAGTGAGGAAAGAAAGTTTTTGAAATATGTTTTAGAACAACGCAGAATTGAAATTGAGGACGAACTTTTCTGAACTCAGCTCTAGATTCTTTTTCCAAAGAAAGAGCGGAGCTTCGGCTCCGCTTTTTTTTGTGCTTCTACCGAGTCTGAGAGTTCATTGGATTTTCGCAGTAACGACTTGACAACCAAACAAACTCCGAGTTAAATACCGCTGCCGAGGATTCATACCCGCCATTGAATCCTTTTTTTCATCCCCCCATTGACCTTATGTGTGGTTGAGTCAGTGGGGGTTTTCTTTTCCAACACTCCATGCTTTCCGCGTGATAGTCTAAATGGGGACTCTCATCCCGATTGACAAAGATAGCTTTATATGAAATAAAGCAAGTGCGCTGTTTATGAATCCTTTCCTTGAGCATTTCAATTAGCTCAATATTACCCCAACTGATCTCCCTGTCTTCATCCCCAAAATCAACTAGAATTTAAGCGTCATTGCACCAGGTCGCTCCCAGCCTTTCATGCTGGGGAGGAAGCTAATTTATGCAAAAAGAAAGTCGCAAACACCCCAGAGCAAAGGTAGTATGGCCAGTAATCATGGAAAACAGCCGAAATATCATTAGTGGAGAAACGCAAGATATAAGTGCTGGCGGAGCATATATGCTTTGTCGTAACCCGCTAAAGCCCGTTAAGGTTTCCATGTATTTCAGTGTCTCCCTTTTAAGCCCTCGTATAAGAGCCATGGCAGAAGTTGTCAGGTCAGATATTCTTGGCTCAGCTAATGGGGTTGAGTACTGCGGTATAGGAGTTAGGTTCGTAGCAATTTCTGATGAAGGCCGGGAGCTCATTTCACTTGAGTTGTAGAACACAAAATTGTCACCCCCTACAACAACGGTGGTATCCCCGACTCATCAGCCACGCCCTTAACGTCAATGGCTATCAGGGCAATACTACCTGCTTCTACTCTCCCTGCCTTGACCACTCTCAACATTTTGTGCCAGAGCAAATCCTAGGGAAGTGTAAATTAAGGAATGTAATACAAAGTCCGCATCGACCTCTACATGCTGCGCATCCAACTGTTGCAGTAATCTCTTTCTATGTGGTAAGTTGCCCCGTGGGTAGGGCATCCGTGGGCTGGACATGCCCTACCTGCTCTCTCTACTTGTTTGCCCCCATTGGCCTCAACTTGCTCGGTCAGTGGGGGCTTTTTATGGGCATCGGGTTTGCATACAAGGACGATTGACCTCCCTGGTCACAAAAATTCTTGACTACCCCCATTGGTCTTATCTGGTGCCCCAGGCTGATGGGGGTAACTTTTTCCAGCCTTCCTTGCTGTACACCGTTCCGGTAAGTGGGCATAGACTTTGCACTCCCAACCAGGAAAAAACTGGAGGTTCACTATGTTCCTTTCGGGCTATTTAGTTGCCTTCGTTATCGGTGTGGTAGTTGGCTTTCTCTTCGCGGCAAACATGATTCTCAACGGCCTGGACCAATCAAGCTGAGCAGATGAGCAGGAGTAGGCTGTAACATTCTGACCTTGTGGTAATGTTTCCGCAACCCAAATGCCCCTAGTCCCTCTCCGCATAGGCCTTATACTGGACTGGTCAGTGGGGGGCTTTTTTTCTTGCTTGGCATCTGGTTTGCATCACAAATTTACTGGAGTGAACATAGGGTTCACTCGTTCGATCGTAGGATCCCCCATCGGTTTACGTGCGCCGTGCCGATGGGGGTTTTCTTTTTCAACCGCATTGACTTGACCACCCACAATATTCTGTGCCAGAGTAAATTTTAGCGGAGTGTGGATTAAGGGATGTAATGTTTTGTAGTGATCAAGATAAGTCTATATACCTTATCGATTTGTGCGTGTTAATCTGATAACATGTTAGATCGGCTCTGGAATGGCTCTATAAAATATAGACTTGACACTCTCAGACCTCCTGTGCCTGTTTGCCAAGCCTTATTTCATTTCTAATAAATCACAGGATATGGCTAAAAAAGAAAGCTTGCTGTTGTCAGGTGGGGTAATAGTTTTTTGGAGGTATGGTTACTAAATGGCGCATGTCCGGTATCATTTAGCTCAAGGCTGCGTAATTTTCTTGATACTCTTAATATGTATGCTATACGCTATGGACCACGCTACTCCCAATACCTCTCCAACCCTTTCCTCAGGAGGAACTGAGGATGAAACTACCACTGATCCCTACATACTTAGAACCATCGAGGTCATCAATCAGGATGACCGATGGCACGTTGTGCTCACCGGTTCTGAATCCATGACCTATGAGGCAAGTAAAACGGTTAATCCTCTAGGACTAAAAGTAGATTTGCCAAATACAGTTGTCAGGCCCGAGGTCCTGCCAAGACATAAAGAAAACGAAATCGTTGGCAGAATCAGTGCGTCAGTGCTTATCAGTGGTCCTCAGCCTCTAACGCAAATCGGGATAAATTTAAACAAGGATGTCTCATACGTAATTAGCAGAGCGCAGGGGAAGATTTGGGTGAGTTTCGACACATCATCTCTTCAGACAGGAGCTAAGCCTATCCAGATAGAACCCGTTACAAAATCGAGGGCTGAAGACTTCGGTGGTAGACTTGAAGCCGCTACGGCTGCCCCCACTTTAGAAGAAGGGATACTTTCTTCTGTACAACCCACTAAAAGGGAGCCAGTGATGCCTGCGCATGAAATAACGGCCATCAAATCAATTAAATCAGATGAAGAATTGCGTGTCTACATCCTCGCTGATGGAAGTCTTTCTCAATATAATACTTTCTTCTTGAATAGCCCACCGAGATTGGTGATGGATTTCATGGCAGTTAGGTCTACTAAGGTGAAAGGTGTCCAGAGCCTGAAAGGATTGCTAGTCAAAAAGATACGGGTGGGCCTACATAGTGAGAAGTTGCGAGTGGTATTTGACTTGGTATCCGAGAAGGAGCCTTCTTATCAGATCATTTTGGGAGATGATCGACTAGTTATTTCTTTCAAACTAAGCGGAGGATTTTCACCACACTAAGCGATAATTTAATCTGGGTTTACACCGACCCGTTGCTGAGCCTCTTAACTCATTGAAATTGAATAGGTTAAGTTTAATCCCAAGCTGAAAGGCAGAGTCAGAACCGGCTCTGTCTATTTCTTTGGAAACTGAATATCTCATACTTTAATCCCCACTTTTGCCCTTTCTGACCCTTCACCAGATATAGCGGTGTTTTTCTCAGAACTAAAAGTGTGAATTAAGGGATGTAATGTGCACTTTCGCTGTAACCAGGTCCGAGCTCAAATTTCTCACCCTAATCCGCATTTTACTTTAGCAAGCAAGCGAGAAACCCTTGGTATAAGAAACTACGCTCTCTTGAGCCATTTCAGACATCATAAACAATGCATTTTTGGCTCTTCCTTTTCAGTATAGCCTTCAGGAAAATTTACTGATTGACATAACAATACATGTGCTACAATACTCGCCATCTTTACTACTGAAACGACCACACAAACACTTTTGAGGGGGGGAAGAAGATGTTAAAGGTCAAACCTGTCGGGATCGCAGCTATACTCGTTGCCACCATGTGGTTTTTGAGTGCCAGTGCAGGCAGCCAGGCAAAGACGGGAGAAGTATTCGAAATGGCGAATCCAGCAGATGAAGTAAACCGTTTCGACAGCGAAATAAGCAACGCACAAAAAAACCAAGTCAATGTCTTGGCACCGATCTCTTTCGCCAAGGCTGAGAAGTACCTCAATGATGCCAAGGAAGCATTGGTGGGTGGAAATGAAATTTCAGAAATTCTTGAAGAGATCACTTCTGGGCGTCTACAACTCCAACGTGCTGAGGAGATGGCGCAAGTGGCGAGGACAACATTACCCAACGTTATAAAAGCTCGTGAACTGGCCCGTGCTGCAGGCGCTATCAGTTTAGGTGAGGATTATGTTAAGGCAGAGAAACAGTTTCTCAAACTCACCAAAGCGATAGAGAAAGACGACCTTAGGTATGCCCAAAATAACAGGGATAAGGTTGCCGCTGGCTTTGATCAACTTGAGCTGCGAGCCATTAAAGAGCAGAAACTAGGCGAAGCTCGCAAGTTAATCAATCAGGCAGAGGAGGAAGGCGCAAAGAAACTGGCACCGCAGACTTTGGAAATTGCTGAGCAGAGTTTGAAAGATGCAGATGTATTTATTTCAGAGCATCGCTATGAAAGAGAAAAGATACAGCAGAAATCCAGTGAGGCATTTTTCCAAGCCGAGCGTCTTCTTGAAGTGACAAGGCAAAGTAAAAAGATGAAAGAAATGGAGCCTGAGGAGATCAGCCTTTGGATGGAGGGAATCTTGAGCAAGACAGCGAGCACGCTTTCTGCTCCTGACATGCGGAACGAATCGTTTGATACGCAACGTGAAAATATTCTCGGCTCAGTCAGCGCACTCCAGGAGGATAAGCAATTCATTGCAAGCCAGGACAAAGGCCACGTAGAGGAAATTGAGTCCTTGAAACAGCAAATTGCCCAGTTGGAGGGAAAGACTAAGGAGGAACAGGCAGCTTTAGAACGCTTGGAGAAAGAAAAGAGGTTCAATGAACTTTTCAATGAGGTCACAGGGTACTTCAGTACAGGCGAAGCGGAAGTATACAAACAAGGCAATAGATTGATAATTCGGTTAAGAGCAATCCAATTTCCGGTGGGAAAGGCCGTTATCATGCCTGATAATTACGGACTATTAAGCAAGGTTCAGCGAGCGATTAGAACCTTCGGTGAGCCAGATGTTGTAATAGAGGGGCACACGGACACGACAGAATCAGAAGAGGTCAGTGAACACCTGTCGCAGCAAAGGGCTGAATCGGTTCGTAAGTACTTAGTGGCGAATCAAACCCTACCAGAGGAAAAGATTGTTGCTGTCGGTTACGGTTCTAAACGACCTTTGGCATCCAATGAGACTGAAGAGGGACGTGCTATCAATAGAAGAATCGATGTAGTTATTTCCCCTATGCCACAGGCCGGCTAATCGACCTGTCAGAACAAGGTAAAGGGACACTTTTATTGCGCTGAGAATAGTAAAGCAAGGCTCTTCAGCCCGGGAGAGCCTTGCTTTTCCCTTTTAATTACAGACTATCTCCTTGATTTTATATTTCTTAAGCAATTAATGGTTAGCATAATGAGATAATGGATAAACCGTTACTGTCTGAATAGCGCTGCCATGCCTGGAGTTCAGATTACATACTCCACACTTTCTCTTTTGAGAACCGGCCACAATATCTTGGTTTAAACTAAAAAAATGCGGAGTCATTGGCTTCGCTTTTTTACTTCTCAACATCTTGTGATGAGGTTTCTAGGGGGGAAGTGTGAATTAAGGGATGTAATCGCCACTCTGCTCTCGTCGTTTTTACCACCCGACTAAATAGCCACAGGAGTGCGCTTTTGCTTGACAACAAGCGCTTCCCTCGCTTAATTTGAAGTCAGTTCTATTTCCTTTTCCAACTCATCTTCGAGAGACCATTCGCTCAGTCATACACTCATCTGAACGGAATTATCACCTCACTCATTTTAGGCACTGTCTTCCACCTTTAGAGGCAAGTCATGAAGTGGATTTTCCAGAAAATGCCTACATGTGGCCCCCAAAGGCAGTAGATGTCCTTTGGGGGTCTTCTATGTGTTAACTCTCTGCAAGTAGATAGGTATTGCATATGAAGCCGCATGAAAATCACAATGACTTGTGATGAGGGAGGAAAAACCATGATTAAAAAATTAAGCCTCGTTTTTGTCGTTGTATCTTTACTGACTGCTCCGGCTGTGTTAGCAGGCAATGGGGCCTTCCAAGGCAACTATGGAGAACTTTTTGCATATGCATCTAACTCAGATGCCAGCCTTTATATGGAAGTGTCCACGTATGCGAGTATCTATGGCGATCTTCGGTGCTCGATTTACTTCTATGACGAAGATGGCAACATGGGTTTTTGCTTTGGAGAGAACGATGCTTTTTCAGTTAATGTCTCTACCAGCCTTAAATACGGTACCTTTGAAGCCAACACCGAAGACCTAGCTTGCTTATATGAGGGACAAGATCCGCCACCCTCCTGGTGCGAGACATGATGATCTCGGTAAAATGCACTCCCAATGGCACGTATTCTGGGCAAAGTACTATAAATTCCCAAAACAGGTTTGGGGGCGGCAGTAAATCTGTTTATCATTCCATCTATAGGTCGGAAGAGGCCGATTGTGCAATCACCACCGACGGTATACTCTTTGGTGAGGGCAATGGTTTTATTACCTATAACCAGGGGGTCGAGAAGTAAGTAAGAGTGGCTGTGGGAGGATCTCTAAAAACGGTTAATTAACTCCCACTTTATTTAGATGTTCAAGAACGAGCGGAGCTTCGGCTCCGCTTGTTTAAGCTCTCAATATCTTGTGCCAATATACATTCCAGTCGAGTGTGAATTAAGGGATGTAATTCACACTCTCGCTAGGGTTGCTTCCAATAATTCATATTATTTGACACGGTCCACCTCGGTCTCATATTCTGAAAATAGTTAAGGCACGTTTCTTGCTCTAAATATCCTCAGAACCGCTCAGACCTACCAAATAAAGCAAAACAATTCCAATTAGTTGCATAAGTTTGTCCTTTGTTGGGAGTTAATTACCCAGCCCTACTTTTTAGGTAGGTTTTAGTTCAGGGGAGATGTATGTCTTTCTCCGAGTGTAAAATTAGGCAAAGTAGTGTACCCGTGGAAGAAAAAAGAATAACTGAACTCTTGGATGAGGTTGAGTGCAATGCGGCATTCATAGATACCAAGGTGGTCAATGCGATAAAGGAGACAGAAAACCTTCTGCAACAAATATTAGCAGTTCTAGGGAAGCAGTAGCGCATTCCTGCTTTCAGGGACAGAACCTGAAAAAATAACTAGGGAAAAGCAATGGCAAAGAAAGTTCCTTTCCCCCCAGACTCACCCAAACAGTGTCCATGCGCTCACAAGCATATCTCTTGGTCTATGGGCGACGACTATGTTTTTTATTGGGACTGCAACCGGAGATACCCACTAATTGCCTGTTTTAGGGCACCAGAGTCCAACCTCACTGAACCCAGAATCCAACTCAAAGAAAAAGAGTTGGAGAAATAATCACCTCAGACTTTTATGAGCATACAAAGACGACAGCATTCCAGAATTCTCGTCAGTTGGCCTGTGCTAGTGAATATCTTACAAGGTTCATTAGAGGGAAAGGTAAAAGATATCAGTGTTGGAGGCGTTGGCATCTTCTGCACAGAGGAGCCAGGTGCTGAGGAGAACATTTCTATCGTTCTAAATCCCTCCGAGCAGCGATCCATTGCTTTAATTGGCGAAAAAGTCTGGTCGGATGCGTATGAAACTGGTTGTGGAACACTATTTAGTATGGGTATCAGATTCATTTACATATCACCAGCAGATCATCAATACATTGCTGAATTAGTAAAAAATGAGCAGCATGACTTGCCCTTTAGAACCTAAGCTCACCAAACGAATAAAAGTCGAGCCTGTCAAATGCCCCAGGTGTAAATTCACTATAATGGTTAATCTAAGAGAGAAAGTGTGTCCTGTTTGTGGGAGTGCGTTGCCAATCACTGAGAAGCGTTAAATGACTATCAATATCTTGTGCCAGATTGAAATCCAGAAAAGTGTGAATTAAGGGATGTAATATAAAGTCCGCCCCGCACCCCCTCCATGCTGCCCACTTGTTAAAAAAGTCGGGCATAGACCTTGCAAACTCCACTGTAGCGAAAAAAATGGGGAGGCCACTAGGAGAAAGTGTATGGCAAAGACAGACCGAAATCATTCTAGGGTTGCAGTCTCCTGGCCTGCTGCAATACTTAGTGAGCAGGGGGCAATTGCCGCTGAGGTAAAGAATGTTAGCTTGTCCGGAGTACTTATCTGGATTAATGAGGTGCCTGGCTCGAACGGAAATTATCATTTGGCTATCCTGATACCGGAGCACAATTACACTATATTGACAAAAGTGGAGCCAATTAGACTTGAAATCCATGAGAATGAACCCAAACTCATTTATAGTTTGGGGGTTCGATTTGTAGATATTTCAGTAGAAGACCTCCGATTTCTTCTAGAGAGGGTCTTGCGTTAGAGAAGGAATTGATTTTTCAAAAAACATGCGGAACTTCTGCTCTGCTTTTTTTTGGCATTGGGTTTGCGTCACTGAACCCGTGAGGTGAGTAAGTTGCTCGCTTCATGATCGCTACTCCTTCAGTCGCTACCCCCATTGGCATAGGGTCGATGGGGGTAATTTTTTGAACCGCTTTAACTTGACCATCCACCACATTTGGTGCCAGATTTTCTGGGGGTAAAATGTGAATTAAGGGATGTAATCCACATTCCGCTCCCACCCTCTATGCATTCCACCTCAAATTCCCCCTAGTATTAATTGTGTTACAAGGGTAGCAAAGAAAAAATCATGCATTCTTCGTATTCACTTAATATATTGCACTATTTACACTATGGTGATCCCAATGAGGGCTCATCGAGATCGAATAGGAGACGATTTATGGATTCGTTTACAGTTGAACTGACCCTTTTTTGCGCTGTTGCTATTGCATTAGTTGCCACACACAGAAAATGAGTCCACTCTGGACTCACTCTACCCCTTTCGGATATAATTACGGACATCGTTTAAGTCTGTACGCCTAGAAGCTAGATCCCAGATTACTCTGTGGGTTTAGAAACTCTCTCAAGATCGCATTCTCTTATCCCTTCGCAATAGGCAGCAGTATAGAGAATCAGCTGATTCTCAACTGGTGAGGATTTTTTGACCAGTTAATCAAACCAACTGAGTAGATGATGACAAAAAGACTCTTTCTAACAACCATCCTTTTTCTTATTTTCTTTCAGACTCTTTCAGTCCCTCAGGCTTTTGCGAAGGCTAACGCCGGACCGGATCAAAGGGTGAATGAAGGAGACGAGGTATTCCTGGATGGTTCGAAGTCCAAGCCTAAGGGTGGCGATACGATCCAAAGTTTCTTATGGAAACAGGTTGAAGTTGAAGGAAATCCCGTGTCAATAACAGATGCAGACGAACCTACAGCGAGTTTTTTCGCCCCACAGGTTTTAAAAGACACGAAACTTACCTTTAAGCTGACAGTCAGATTTGCTTCTGGCAAAGAAGATACTGATGATACGAAAGTCTACGTATTAGATCGAGATGATGATAAAGATGATGATAGAGATGCTAATGATCCACCCAGGGCAGATGCAGGACCTAATCAGACGGTGCCTGAGAAAACTATGGTCACCTTGGACGGGTCAAATTCATCTGATCCTGATGATGGTATTAAGTCCCATCTGTGGAAACAGATAAATGGACCATCAGTTAGTTTATCCAATCCTAGGGCGATTCAACCCACCTTTACGAGCCCCAGTGTTGCAGGCAACAAATCAACATCGCTTAAATTTGAGTTAACGGTTACTGATTTTGGTGGTTTGAAAGATACCGATACCACTGTTGTCAATGTGACCGGGGAAAATGATCCACCCTGGGCAGATGCAGGACCTAACCATAATGTGGACGAGGAAACTATAGTCACCCTGGACGGGTCAAACTCTTTTGATCCTGATGACGGCATTGCATCATATCAGTGGAAACAAATAGCAGGGCCGTCAGTTAGCCTATCTAATCCTCAGGCAGTACAAACCACCTTCTTGGCACCGAATGTAGGAACGGATGGTGTTTCGTTTATCTTTGAGTTAACAGTGACCGATTTCAGCAGTTTGCAATCAACGGATACCGCAATTGTAAATGTGATCTGGCTGAACGATCCTCCCACAGCAAATGCTGGAGTTGATCAGGCAGTGCTTGAGAAAAGTACAGTCACTCTGGACGGTTCCAATTCATCTGATCCAGATGATGGTATTGAGTCCTATCTCTGGAAACAGGTAGCAGGACAGTCAGTCTTCCTTTCCGATCCCACAGATGATCAACCGATTTTTGAGGCTCCAAGTTTTGATGATAGTGGTGACAAACAGCTCATCTTCGAGTTGATAGTTACAGATGAAGGCGGTTTGCAATCTAGTGATTCAACAACTGTTTCTGTCTCAAATTTTGAGAAAGACAACCCAGGCGCATCAGGAGGAGGTTGTTTTATTTCAGCTGCGGCAGATGGCTAGATTACTTTCAGAATACTCTATCCATCTCCCAAAGATACTGCGGAGCTTCGACTCCGTTTTTTTATTCTCAACATCTTGTGCCTGAGCAAATCTCAGAGCAGTGTGAATTAAGGGATGATATTTTTAGTTTTTCAGATGCACTTTTCTTGTAGGAATTCGTGAGGGCATTCTAGGGTGGGATGAGAGTGCAAAGGTAAAGACAATGGACTATTCAATGTCTCCAATTTCAGAGGATGATCGTAGAGCAATAATCGATATATTTAACTATTACGTAGAAAATTCTTTCGCAGCATATCCTGAGACGAAATTCCCTTATGAAGCATTCGATATGTTTCTGCAAATGTCTCAGGGCTATCCCACAGCAAAAGTAAAAGATAAAAATGGCAGGGTAATTGGTTTTGGACTGCTGCGTTCACATAATCCCATGCCCACCTTTGCTGAGACGGCAGAAATAACCTACTTCATTCACCCGGATCACACGGGAAAAGGTATTGGAACAAAGCTTTTAAGCTTGCTCGAAGAAGAAGGAATAAAAAAAGGCATAACGAATATTTTAGCCAATATATCTTCCCTCAATCCCAGAAGCATAGATTTTCATAAAAAGAACGGCTTTATCGAGTGCGGGCGTTTCAAAAACGTGGGCAGAAAAAAGGGACAGGTATTCGATACAGTTTGGATGCAAAAAACACTCTAGCTTATCGCTCTACACCTTCACGTAGTGTTTTGCTCTCTAGTATTGGAATTGGCAATTAAGGGATGTAATCTAATTTTTTTACTTCAATGGAAAAGCTTTATGACGATTGTGTGATAACTTTGTGATATTGAAAACATGAAATCAGAGCAAAAAAAGTCTTGTGATTTCTCACAGGACATTTTAGCCTCCAGACTGTATTACTTTATTGCATCTTACACAAGTATACTTCGCGGTTGCCGCTTCTTCATCCGATAACCTATCGGCAAATCCTCTAATCGCATTTATTGTTTCCTCGTGCGACATACACAAACGGCAAATAGTTCCTTCTGTTTCTATAATACCGGAAAAACTTGAGAAATCTCCGCCTGGTTCTCCAATGTGACTCTCGCTACTCATTGCGTTTCCTCCTTACTATCATCTGTGCATTCTATTATCGTGTCCTAGAAAGAACTCAATAGCAAAAAAAGGTTCATTATACTCAATATAAAATGACACACTTCCTTCATTATTCGCTGGCCCCATCAACAAATATGGGTTTGAATATATCATCTTTGGGTTGACCCATCAAGCACTTCACTACGATGAATCTCTCTGGGTCATCATGAGTTATTTCCTTTCCTTCCTTTGGGTTGTAGACCACAACATTGTGCCTATCGCTCAATTCCCACAGTTGCTGGGAGATTCGACCCAGCATTGACTATTGGTAAATAATCCCAGAAACAAAACAGGGAAGAACTAAAGATTCTTCAAACACCCCAGCGGAGCTTCGGCTCCGTTTTTTTCAGTGCTAGTTAGCCGAGGCTCAGATTACATACTTTAATCTTAACTAGCCTTCCTTTTGACCAGCCAGTCTATCTTGTGGTAGGTTCCTGTAGTCCACTTAAAATGGCTTAGCTCCACTCAATCTGAACTGTGTCCTGTGGGGAGGGAATTTTCATGTGCGAACTACTTGGTCTATGTTTTAACAAAGAGGTTACCGTTCAATTGGCCTTCTCTGGGCTAAAAGCTGGCGCAACGGATAACCCTGATGGGTGGGGAGTGGCCTGGTATAATGAATACGGGACCCAAGTTATTAAAGAAGCAAGGCCAGTAGATCGGAGTCGTCTTGCCAGGAGCTTTCTGGAAGACTTGGGTGCCCGATCAAGGATCTTTGTCTCACATATCCGCCTTGCTACAGCAGGTGAGGCAGGTTACGTCAACACGCACCCCTTTTATAGAAGGTTTGATGATAAGACCTGGGTTTTTGCCCACAATGGCACGATAGATCCTGGTCAACTGAGTTTCTCTCCTAGAGAGTTCATCCCAATTGGCACAACTGATTCTGAACTCATCTTCTGTAGTCTTTTGTCATGGCTCAAGCATCATAAGTTGAGCTTGGCCGATAGAAATGACTTTATTCTCTTGCATGAGAAATTAGGAGAAATAAACCGCTTAGGCGAGCTAAACCTGCTTTTTAGTAATGGCACCCACTTGTTCGCTTATCACGACAGGTCCGGTTACGTGGGGCTTCATTTCTTGCTCCGTCGCGCTCCCTACAAGGTTGTCAGACTTCGCGGACACTATCTGACTGCCGACTTAGCAGAGATCATAGATCCGGATGAACGAGGATATCTCGTGGCCAGCGAGCCCCTGAGCGATGAGAATTGGATAAGTTTTAAGCCAGGCCAGTTGTTGGTTTTTTTTGAAGGTAATCCCATTTTCATGAGTGAAAATGAATGAATCCGTGAGGATAACCTTCACCGTCGGATCCGCCACACCGCTTTAGCCAAAATGGAGATATCATACTTTAATCCACACTTTTGCCATTCTGAGTCAGCCACAATATCTGGGGTGAAACGAACCTAAAGCGTTAACCTTGCCCCAATGGGGCTATTCATTTTTCAAAGATCACTGCGGAGTTTCGGCTCCGCTTTTTTTGTTGTGGTATCCACTTGAGTCATGCTAAGTTACTTCTTGGACAGGGAGCCTTCTCTGTCCGGTGCCCCGACCCCCAGCACCTAAGTGCCCCGGTTGCTGGGGGTTTTTTGTTGTGATGCAGCCTCGCTTGGCACCTTTCCATATCTTGTGCCAGAGTGAAAACCAGCAGAGTGTGAATTAAGGGATGTAATATAAAGTTTGCTCTCACCTGTCCGTACTAACCACCTTGGTTTCTCCCTGGTATTAGAGGGTACTAAAACCAAAATCATGCATCCTGCCGATTTACAGAGTTAGTCAGATTGTTCTAAGATGCTTACGTTTTTACGTATATACGGCACGAAAATAGACAGCATTACCTGTAATTAGCTTTTCCATAGCTATCGGCACGTCACTTGCCTATTCGTTCTCTCAGCATAGTCAATTCCAGAAGGAGAATTTCTGCATTAAAAGAGAAAGACTGTGGCTCACGAAATCGACAACCGGCAACACCCTAGAATGCCAATCACATTACTTGCCAGGATGGTCACTCCAACAAGCGTTACGGAAGGCGTAACGGAGAATATTAGCCTGCATGGCGCCTTTATCCGTTGCCAAAAACCGCTTGAGCCCGGAGAGAGGATCATTGTCATTGCGAAACTTCCTTCCAACCCATCGTTTAACTCCCATGCTGAGATTGTCTGGTCACGTGTGCCTCGCCCTAATGACGAGGTAATTAGCCGTGGCATGGGAGTTAAGTTCATAGACTGACCCCGGATTAGCTTGATCTTGGAGGCCCAGTCTACAGAAGCAGGGTTGTAGCTTCCACCTCCATTTTTATGCATTGCCATACCCTAGGGCGTTACCCCTGTTGGCCTTGGATCGCTCGACTCATCAGTGGGGTTTTTTTCGATAACCCCGCTTTGACCACTCACAGCAATTTGTGCCAGTCTGTAACCTAGGCGATTGTGAATTAAGGGATGTAATACAACTTTTGCTTTGGTCGAAGCGAGGTTGAATTACTCATCAATAACACAATGTGGTAGTTTTTTCCCAACCTTATAACCTTGGTTTCCCATCTTGTTCCTTCTAATTTCTGATGTATATCGACTAATCCTTTGAAATATTTCCAAATAAATTTAGTTACTTAATTTGGCATGATTATTGTTTGCTGGAGCTTTAGCATGAATGTCGATAGATTCTGTTGCACACAACAAGGCAGAGTATTTTGGTGAGAAACCGAAAGGCTCCTATGGTAGAAGAGCGAAGTCCCTGTCTTAAATGCGAACGTCTGGAAAAAAACAAGTTGGAGTGCGCAGCTTCGTGTGAAGAACTAGAGAAATTCAAAGAAGGACTGCATCATTGCCTATTAACCCAGGAAGACTCAACTGACTATAGAATCCCGGGTTTGCAGCGGACACGGTGTTACACCATTGATGATTGAACGAAACTGCTGGCATAACAATCAAAATACACCGAAATGGCAGTGACTATGAGAGTATGGTTGCAGCATAACTTAAATCCGTTGCATTTGTGGTGCCGACTCGGCGGTCGTTTTAAATGGTGGTTCAGATTATACGAGGATTACTTATGGCAGCCTCTCCTGAGAGGTTGGCTCAACGGCAAAGTCAAGTGGGAGGAACCTGACCTTTCAGGTGAGAAGACAGAGTTCTTGCCGCAGTCTCCCATGTGAATCTGTTAGGATAAGAGACAAGTGAACTCAGTATCCTGGACGATATATGTAATCGGACCGTGTAGGGTGAATAATGAGCTTCTGGCGTCCTTTTTGGAGGCCGAGATAGGTGCGAATTGTGTAGTCAAAGAGACTATCGACGATGTGGTTGAATTGGATGATCAAGAGAGTGTTAAACCCAAGCTAGTACTCCTCGACTGCTTTGCCAAAGACCACGAAAGACTCTTCCTTGAGGTTGAAGCTTGCTATTGTAATTTGGGCACCTCGGACTTAATGGCGGTCTTCAACTTGATCCGAGGGCTGAGAATTGAGGAAGAGCTCGTGATAAGAGGAGTAAGGGGCATCTTTTATGCCAATGATCACCCGGGCAACCTTGATAAAGGAATTCGTGCACTCTTGAAAGGGGAGATTTGGATCTCCCGTGAGATTCTGTCTAAATTCATTCCCGAAATTGAGAACGCAAAAGTATTATCTGGGAATGAAACATCTGTGCTTTCGGGAAGAGAGATCGAGATAGTGAATTTGGTTGCACGGGGAGCAATGAACACGGAAATAGGTGAAAAACTTTATATTAGCCGTCATACAGTCAAGACCCATCTTTACAACATATACAAAAAGATCAAGGTCACCAATCGCCTGGAGGCAGCCCTTTGGGCCAAGGAAAACCTCCACACTCAGACCTAAGCTCCGTTGACCTTCTGGACTGGCTGAAGATTACATACTTTAATCCACACTTTTGCCATTCTGAAACATCCACCACATCTAGTGTTGAATAAGTGTGGGGTAATTGGACACGCCTGCCCACGGTGAGGCTATTCACTTCCTAAAGAACACTTGCGGAGCCTTGGCTCCGCTTTTTCTTTTGCCAACTCTCCATTCGAATTAGAGTCTCTTAGCAATTTTCAACCTAGACCAATCAATTCTAGCCCGGATGTTTCACCCCTCCGTGCTGCCTCAGCTGAGTAAATTTCTTGATGCACCTGTAACCTTTTTCGCCCTCCATTCGATTAATAAGTATGAAAGGAGAATAAAAATGAAAAACATCAGTAAGATTATAATAGCCGCTCTTTTGGCAATGCTTCTGGTCGTTTGGGCGTCTCCATCGGAGGCAGGGAATGGCCAGTATCGCTCTGGTCACAGAAACTACTACAAAAATGGTCCCAGGATCCAGAGGTTTGACGGATACCAGCATAATTATACGAGCCAGCGTTATTACCATTACGGATATGACTATAGACAAAACCATTTCCGTAATAGTCACTACTCTAATTTTGGGCTTTACCTCTCTCCCAACAGAACAAGAATCCAGATTAGATTCGGCTTTTGATGCTGCCCAAGCGGTGAGGATAATGCCTGCTCCAGATTTTTCATTTTGCAGGCAGGAGGTTAAACATGACTCTCTGAGGTTATGATTCTTGCAAGAACACTATGGAGCTTCGGCTCCGCTTTTTTGTTGGCACCAAAAAATCGGGTGACTAGATCCCTACCTGGGTTGAGACTTCAAAAAAACACCAATATTTGGCTCGAAACTTGCTCCTTAACTAGTCTAAATTCTGGCCTTTTCTAGCACACGGTTTGATTTATAGGATTACTTAGGGATTTGATCCGACAAAAATGTAAAAACTAGAAATCAGGCAAATAGAACCGAAAATGAACCAAGAACAAAAGGACACATATCCAACAGGTGGACTCGGATGGCCTGTTACCATTGTAAGTCCTGAGGGCGACCTAGAGGCTGCGATTGAAAGTGTGAGTTCAAAGGGTGCTCTCATTTCTTGCAATGACATACCACCTTTAACTAAAACATTACAGTTGATAATCAGGCCCCCAAATTACAAGACAGTTCTTACTAGCGGAAAAATAATTTGGTCTACCATCCTTAAACCTGACGAAGGTGATTCACGTCTTGGTATAGCCATTCAATTCATAACCATGACCGCAAGTGACCGCCGGTTCCTCTCCTCTGCCGTTGCAAAGCTTGGCTCTAAGAACACCAAGCTGGCAACCGACAAAGAATAGAAAAACTTTGTCAATATGGTTACAGGGTATTCAGAATCTGGCTCCGCCTTTTTATTGGCATTTGGTTTGCATCAAAAATTCAAACTGAGTGAACATAGGGTTCACTCGTTCGATCGTAGGGTCCCCCATCGGTTTATATCGGTGTGCGCCGTGCCGATGGGGGTTTTCTTTTCCAAGATGGAACTTTTTTGAAGCTACCTTGACTATTATCAACAATAGAACATAACCTCTTTGTCAACTCTCTCCTTTCTTGTCTCCCCACTGGCATAGGATCGGTGGGGTTTTCTTTTCCACCCCTCCCTGATAACTATCCGAGGACTAAAATATCTAATTCTCGCACGATATTTGCTTTCTTTAGTAGATGTTGTTTTCAGAGCTTGACCCCAGAGGAGCATGGCAGGGGATCTATAGCTTTATCAGCACAAGTGATCTGAGGACTAAATAGGGGATGCTATGAAAGTCAGAAAGCGACAGGAGAATTTAGGATTCAGGCACAAATCTAAGGTTGAACTCTTCAAAGAAGGGATGGATTTCTCGATTAAAGGGATGACTGAGAAAATCGGCCAAAATAGTGCCTTTATCAAGACCAAAGACTGGCAATCTTTCCAAGTTGGAGACTCAACTATTCTAAGGTTTATTCTCCCTACTGACTACGCTGGGTTTCAAGGTGAAGCCATTGTTCAGGACATAGATCAGGAGAATGAAGGGGTGATGGTAGAGTTTGTACGAAGCTTCAAACAGCTTGAGCCGGTCAGCACACCCGATGTTTCGGGGAAAGCCAGATACAAAAACCTGGCATTTTACCTTTCCAGTCTTGTAGATGCACCTTTAGGTGAATTGACCTCTGTACATCCAAACGGCTTTTTGGTTGAAAAATCTAAGAGGTTCTTTGACGATAATGTGATGTTTCAGTTTAGTACCGATGTGGTGGAAGATCAGGATGTTCTGGAACAATTAAGCCAAGGAGTGAATCGTAGAGAGGTCTTGGGGGCTAGGGTGGTAGAAATCAAAAAAAGGAAAAATATCACCAACCCCGATATGATCACCATAGGTCGTTCTCCCGAAAATGATATTGTTTTGTATAACAGGTTGGTATCTAAGAGTCATGCTTACCTGGATGTAGGTTCTTCAGATGAAGCTGTTTATCTGGTTGATACTGGGTCAACGAATGGTACATTTGTCAACAATGTCCCATTAGCGCCTCGTGGAAACTATGAGCTGGCTGATGGCGATGAGATTTCATTTGGGCCTGAAACAAAGGTCGTTTACTTTTCACCGAAGGCTTTCCAGGGCTTGCTTTCAGGATTGAAATCTTTCGATTGACTAAAGTTGATTCAAGGCTTAGAGCCAGAAGAAATGGATATGTAGCTATTTAATTCCTAGTAATTTGGCATGAATTTTGCTTTTAAATTATCAAAAAATTTAACATAGTTTGAAACAGCCTTAGCTCTAAACACAGTTTTTCGCAGATCTCAAAGTCGAGGTCTCCCTAAAGGGGCAACAATGGACGATGAAAAGCGGATATATCCAAGAACTGAAATTAAATGGCCTGTTTCTGCCATAACGGCTAAGGGCATGATTCTTGGCGAAACCAAAAATATCAGTCTCAATGGTGCATTTATCTATTGTGAAAAGACGCTATGCCCTGACGAAGTAATGTTGTTGACCGTCAAAGGGCCTTCTGGCCACATGCAAGTCGTTGCTCAAGTGCTCTGGTCAAATTGCTGCGCTTGCGATGAGAAGAAAAGCCCAAGCGGAATTGGCGTAAAGTTTATGTGGTCGCTACCCAAAACAGAGTCAGAGTGCATGATGTGGAGTAAAGCAAGCTGAGGCCACATCTTAATGCCAAATTCGTTACCCAAGCAAACCAAGTATTTTTATCCAAAACCCGGTGCCTATGCAGAGTCGGCAGAACAGAAGAAAATACCCTCGTGTGCAAGCGTCCTTCCTTGTAAATTGCCAACAGGCTGATCTCACCAGAGTGGGGGACAAAGCCCTTAATCGGAGTGCAGGGGGAATAGCTATCAAGACCAATTGCCCGGTCTGCGTAGGAGAGAAACTAACAGTGAAGTTCGTGGAGCCGAAAACTCTCCATTCTCATAGTATGAAAGGACTGGTGGTCTGGCGCCAATTTCATGGAGATGGCTCTGAGCAAGCAGAGACTTTGTTTACCGCAGGAATCAAGTTTCTGAATCTTAATGACTCCTTCTAAACTGACCTACCCGGACTGTGAATGACATACTTTAATGCACACTTTTGCCCTTTCTGGTCCGAACCCACATATAGTAGTATCGTTCTTAGAACTAAAACTGTGAATTAAGGGATGTAATACAAAGTTCGCTCTCACCTGTCCGTACTAACCACCTCGGTTTCTCCCTAGTATTAGAGGGTACTAAAACCAAAATCATGCATCCTGCCGATTTACAGAGTCAGTCAGATTGTTCTAAGATGCTTACGTTTTTACGTATATACGGCACGAAAATAGACAGCATTACCTGTAATTAGCTTTTCCATAGCTATCGGCACGTCACTTGCCTATTCGTTCTCTCAGCATAGTCAATTCCAGAAGGAGAATTTCTGCATTAAAAGAGAAAGACTGTGGCTCACGAAATCGACAACCGGCAACACCCTAGAATGCCAATCACATTACTTGCCAGGATGGTCACTACAACAAGCGTTATGGAAGGCGTAACGGAGAATATTAGCCTGCATGGCGCCTTTATCCGTTGCCAAAAACCGCTTGAGCCCGGAGAGAGGATCATTGTCATTGCGAAACTTCCTTCCAACCCATCGTTTAACTCCCATGCTGAGATTGTCTGGTCACGTGTGCCTCGCCCTAATGACGAGGTAATTAGCCGTGGCATGGGAGTTAAGTTCATAGACTGACCCCGGATTAGCTTGATCTTGGAGGCCCAGTCTACAGAAGCAGGGTTGTAGCTTCCACCTCCATTTTTATGCATTGCCATACCGTAGGGCGTTACCCCTGTTGGCCTTGGATCGCTCGACTCATCAGTGGGGTTTTTTTCGATAACCCCGCTTTGACCACTCACAGCAATTTGTGCCAGTCTGTAACCTAGGCGATTGTGAATTAAGGGATGTAATACAACTTTTGCTTTGATCGAAGCGAGGTTGAATTACTCATCAATAACACAATGTGGTAGTTTTTTCCCAACCTTATAACCTTGGTTTCCCATCTTGTTCTTTCTAATTTCTGATGTATATCGACTAATCCTTTGAAATATTTCCAAATAAATTTAGTTACTTAATTTGGCATGATTATTGTTTGCTGGAGCTTTAGCATGAATGCCGATAGATTCTGTTGCACACAACAAGGCAGAGTATTTTGGTGAGAAACCGAAAGGCTCCTATGGTAGAAGAGCGAAGTCCCTGTCTTAAATGCGAACGTCTGGAAAAGAACAAGTTGGAGTGCGCAGCTTCGTGTGAAGAACTAGAGAAATTCAAAGAAGGACTGCATCATTGCCTATTAACCCAGGAAGACTCAACTGACTATAGAATCCCGGGTTTGCAGCGGACACGGTGTTACACCATTGATGATTGAACGAAACTGCTGGCATAACAATCAAAATACACCGAAATGGCAGTGACTATGAGAGTATGGTTGCAGCATAACTTAAATCCGTTGCATTTGTGGTGTCGACTCGGCGGTCGTTTTAAATGGTGTCTCAGATTATACGAGGATTACTTATGGCAGCCTCTCCTGAGAGGTTGGCTCAACGGCAAAGTCAAGTGGGAGGAACCTGACCTTCCAGGTGAGGAGACAGAGTTCTTGCCGCAGTCTCCCATGTGAATCTGTTAGGATAAGAGACAAGTGAACTCAGTATCCTGGACGATATATGTAATCGGACCGTGTAGGGTGAATAATGAGCTTCTGGCGTCCTTTTTGGAGGCCGAGATAGGTGCGAATTGTGTAGTCAAGGAGACTATCGACGATGTGGTTGAATTGGATGATCAAGAGAGTGTTAAACCCAAGCTAGTACTCCTCGACTGCTTTGCCAAAGACCACGAAAGACTCTTCCTTGAGGTTGAAGCTTGCTATTGTAATTTAGGCACCTCGGACTTAATGGCGGTCTTCAACTTGATCCGAGGGCTGAGAATTGAGGAAGAGCTCGTGATAAGAGGAGTAAGGGGCATCTTTTATGCCAATGATCACCCGGGCAACCTTGATAAAGGAATTCGTGCACTCTTGAAAGGGGAGATTTGGATCTCCCGTGAGATTCTGTCTAAATTCATTCCCGAAATTGAGAACGCAAAAGTATTATCTGGGAATGAAACATCTGTGCTTTCGGGAAGAGAGATCGAGATAGTGAATTTGGTTGCACGGGGAGCAATGAACACGGAAATAGGTGAAAAACTTTATATTAGCCGTCACACAGTCAAGACCCATCTTTACAACATATACAAAAAGATCAAGGTCACCAATCGCCTGGAGGCAGCCCTTTGGGCCAAGGAAAACCTCCACACTCAGACCTAAGCTCCGTTGACCTTCTGGACTGGCTGAAGAT
>CAVQGX010000004.1:0-18988 GCA_963712115.1 uncultured delta proteobacterium
ATCCACATTCCAAGATCCTGAATGGGCATAAAAAAACGGAGCCGAAGCTCCGACAAAAAACACCTGCGGGGGTGGTGTTGGCAGACTGTCTTGAACCCTTCGTAACTAGATGAGGTCCCTGTTGGTCCTTTAGGCGCTTCGGGTTAACCGATGCGGCACACCGTTCCAAGGAAGGGTCCCCGTTTGTAAGTGTTAGTTCAGAAAATATCTACCAATCATCAAGACCGCAGGGGAACCGAATCATAATAGAAAGTGGAGTACCTTAACGTGTTGTGAACTATACTCTTATGAGCATTAGAGTACCGTAGCGATTTGGGTCCCGTCCAATAAGAAAAACCACCATTCTGCGGATCTAAGCTGACCTCACTCGGCTGAATAGGCGCTCCCTGTGCACGCTGCAATACCAGCATATGTCTTGACACTTCATTCGGTAATGGGCACTTAATATTTGAGGAATGAGCAAGGCTCTTTCCATCATCCTCTGGTGAGGGCATCTTCTCTCAACAAAAAGCAAACAGAAGTTGTAGTTGTGAATGACTATTCTTTTCTCCTCGACCGCGAGATTCTGAACATCAGGTAGCAACTCTTGGATGTCTCGGAAGCCGAACAGATACTCTTTCCAAAAAAGATTTAGTAGACAGTCTAATAAAAGCTCTCGAAGGGGCCTTTCTGCTTTTAAGAACTTGATTCCCGCCGTAAAAAGGGTATCTTCCGCCTTAGATGTGTCATAGTGGAATTGAGACCACACCACTTCGCCAGATATGCTAACGGGACTCAATGTGTCCGGCACCTGCATTTCTACTGCGAGCTGTTCTTTGGTCTTGATAGGACTGTTTGTGTTAAGGCTGATTCCCCCCGTGCTCAAATTAATAGCTTTTCCACCCAGCTCTTTGTTATCAGCGAGCTGGCATCGCACGGGCAAAGATAGGGGCACCCGCAGAGCCATCCGTTTGGCTTGAAATGTCTGCATGGAAAAGTCCAAACAAGAGATTGGATTCTGTCCTACTTGGAGCAGAGAATAAAATAAAAAGTCAAGAAGTGCGCCGGAGTAGGAGCCTGCAAATTAATCAAAATCTATTAAGTACCAGATAAAATACGAACAAAAGTTCTGTAAGGACAAGGTATCGAGAAGCGGTAGGTGAATTTCTGATCATTCTCCTGAATGATGACCTGAACCATCGAAACAGCTCATACGCGTCATCATTGCTTCAAAGTGCGACCGGTCTTTCTTTGTTGGTACCAAATATACTTCAACTCTTCGTTACAGCTTGTACAAACTATACGAGCTTTTTACAGCATTTATCACCTAAATCAAGGAAGTGAATGGGTAATACTATTGGCAGAAGATAAAAGAAATTACAAGGGAGGAAATTAGACTATAAAATGACTACATAATATAGTCATCAATCTAGGGATCGCAGAAAGGATCTGAGGTTTATCTTCTTGTGTTTCAGGCCAAGTTTATTGCGAATTTGAGACCTGTGATTCTTGACCGTGTTCCCGGAAAGATCGAGCATTGCCGCCATGTCTTTGTTGGTCCTACCATCTTTGACTAGATTGGCGATCTTGATTTCCGTGGCGGTAAGCTTCACAAACCTCGTTGATAACTTGGCCGTGAATGGCGAGATAATATCATTTAGATGTGACTCCAAAATCGTGATGAGAGTTTTTTGGTCACTTTGGAGTTCGCTCTTCTTCAATTTTTCAAGGTAAGGCAATATGAGTTCTTTAACATTAACGACAACACTTTCCTCAAGCGCTGATCTGTCCTGTTCTCTTTTATTAAGGAGTATGTTTAAGGCGGCGTTAACCTGTTCCAAATTATTCGATTGTTCCTCCAATTTAGCTTCTCTCTCTCTAAGTGCTGTTTCAGCTGTTTTTAGTTCAGTTATATTCTCCTCTAGTTTTATAGAGTATAGCTGTACTTTTTCATAGAGGCTGGCGTTCTGCAGAGCAATTGAAACCTGGCTAGTTACGGACTCCAAAAAGGTGGCCTGCTGTTTAAAATCGAGATCTCTAGTCGAGGCCAGCCCCAGTACACCAATTGTCTTATCTTGGCCGAACAAGGGTAAGGCGGCAAATGACCTCAGACCAGCTTCTTTGCACTCTGGTAGAGTGCATCGTGGGTCAGCTTGTAAATTGCGGGAGAAAACTGACTTTCCCTCACTTGCTGCAAGTCCACATAAACAAGAGCCTATCCCGTGTATCCGGGCTTTATCTGGAGAAAAGTCGATGTTTTCTGAGCGAAGGTCAGATAATATTAATCTGTCCCCTTCCCTTAAATAGAGAAGTGCAAGGTCGGGCTTAACAATATTGACGATCCCGTTGAGGGCACTTTCCACTGCCTGATCTACTGCCAACGAACTGCTTAACTGTCGGGCCAGCGAGTTTAGTACTGTCAGTTCTTGCAAATTATTCTTTAAGGTTTCCTCTATCTTTTTGCGCTCAGTGATGTCTCTTAGAAAGCTCAATGTAGCTGGACTGTCCTGCCAGTCGATAATTATACTTCTGATTTCAATCCACTTGATACCTCCATCCCTATTAATCACCCTAAAGATATATGTTTCGGGAGCCTTCTCAGCTTTGAGTCTACTCAAATAGTGTCCCATGACCATTTCTCGATCATCGGTATGTATAAAATCAACGAAAGGCCTGGAGGTCAGTTCATCGACTGTATAATCCGTAAAATGACTTGCTATAGGATTTGCATACTTAAGTTTTCCATCCTGAGTCACTATGATGCCCTCGTTGGCATTCTCCACGAGGAGGCGGTATTTCTCTTCGCTGTCTTTCGGTGCATCCCCTGCTAACTGTTGGCTCACTTCTTCCAACTCACTTATGAGTTGAGCTTTTGTTTTACCTGCGTGTTTCATCCTTTTTGCCTTTCAGAATATGATCGAGTTCGAGACATTTAACCGCTTAGAGTGTATCTGTCAAAAATCGTATCAAGTCCTATAAGGGTACTACTAATTGACTGAGTAATGGACTGAACTTAACTTAGTTCAGGAAGGCTAGAATTACAAGCTTTCCTCTCAACACAAAATATGGGGGGTGTCATTAAGTGGGCTGAATTTGGAGTATGTAATCTGCGCTTTTGCTGTGTTCGAGCTTAGTTTAGACGACTCGCCACTATATTCATCCTGCGCAAAACGGCTCTAGAAAAAATCAAGGTGTTCTTGATTACCGCTCGTCTGCCCAATATACCTCAAATGTTCTTAGTTCTTTCGGAAACTCTATAGCTATTCCCCACCTATCACCATCAACCCTTCTAACTGTACCCAGACCCTTGAGAATCAAAGTGTCTTTCTGACCTGTAAACTCAGGCGGCAAAAAGAACATCATTTCCGTTTCGTCATCGACTTGGAAATCAGACCAAGAAGGACTGATAATGAAGGCTCCGCTTTGGGATAGATTGTGGGTAATCCCTGGCAGCTCCGCTGTTCTATGGAGAAGCCTGGCTCTCGCTTGAAAGCTCTGACTCAACCTTGGATATTTACGTCTGTCAGACGGAACAGTCAAATCACACTCCGTTGCACTCCAGGCTAACAAGCTAATATCACCTACAGATTAGATTTCCAACTGAGTGCTCCACAAGTTATCCGCAATAAGTAGATGAAAATTAGCGAAAATTCTCATTCACATACGAAGTTTTCGTATTGACAATCAACAAGTTATTTACTTTAATTCCACAATATAGAATCCTTTTTCTCACCTTCATAGCTTTTTGCAAGGGGCCGTTTCAGAATTTAGTAATTATTATCTCCATCCCCAGTACTTAATTCTGAGACATGCACCTCTCGAAAGGAGGTCCTGCCATGAAACAGCCTACCTATGAGAAGTGTCAGTATCTGAGTATTGGACAAAGCCCTTATAAGTCAACTATTGAAAGAGCTCTTTTGATTCCTCAGCTACTTGATCCCACCCAGATTGTTGATGCAAAACGACTGTGTGAGAAATGTAGGCAGATTTTTGTCGAAAGAAGGCAAGCGATACGTATTCAGAGACCTCTTCGAGTCATCATTACTAGACGGGACCAAGAAGCAAGCTTTCACGCCACCATTCTCAATGTAAGCAGCAGCGGCGCTCTTGTTAAGCTAGAGAACTTGCCTAATTTCCATATGGACGAAAAGCTCCGCTTGAAAATTTACTCTTACAGCGGTGTTTCAGATAAATCGGATACTGATGCAATAAGGGTTAATGGAGCAGTTAAAAGATTAGCTGAGAGCAATAATGAAATTGCTATCGTCTTCGTTGAAGAGAGTAGTTTGGAACAAATTGTCAATATTCAGCAAAATCAATCGTTGAATAGATTTTCCTCTCTTCCTTCTACGGAGCCAGCAATTAGGCAATGGTTGATACCTACTGTTCGGCCTCTTCTTATACTTCCTCCCTGTAAAAGCATTTTACATGCCAGATTTTTAATCCACGAAACTTAGTAGTGAAATTGGTTATATATGCTATTTTAGACCCTTCTTGTGTGACCAACAGGTGGGAAATAGAGTGCTAATGTTATGTATTTTGTTGCCGCATATACGTAAATACGTAAAAATCTAGTCACAACAACACAAACTGCTTTTAGTTTAAAAAAATCTGACTGACTTTGTAAATCGGAAGGATGCATGATTTTGGTTTTAGTACCACTAATAATAGCAGGGAGAAAGTAAGATCGGCAGCACAGAAGGGTTCGACCCGACTTTGCATTACATCCCTTAATTCACACTTTCTCCACCAGGAAACTCAACACAAGATGTGGGATAAGCTCTCATGTAGCAAGAGTGTAGATTAAACTATGTAATCTCAGTTTTCACGCAAAAGGACTTGAAGAATTTGTATACTGACGATAAAAGCGGATCCCGTGACTCGGCCGACAATCAGCGACTGTCAGGTGCCTTTGAATCGACTATTGATCGCTTGCCCTTAAAAGATATTGATCAATTACGCTGCGTATGGCGTCCTTAATGTCCATAAACTTAATTCCTGCACTGAACAAGGTTTCCTGCTGGCCCTTGGTATCCCCATGAAATTGACGCCACATTACCTCGCCTACCACTCTAAAAGGGTTGCTTCTGTTTGGGACAAAAAGCTCCATTCCGAGCTTTTCATTCTTTGAAATGGGGTAATTAGTCTCGATGGCTATTCCTTCGGCACTCAAGTTATAAGCCTTAGCTCCTATTCCGGTAAGATCGGTCTGTTGGCAATATACGAGAAAAGAGACTGGTACACGATGGCTTTTCCGTCTTTGCTGCTCGCCCTCTGAGCAGGGTAAGCAAAGGCTCTCGTATTCCAGCAACTGCGCTGAGTCTAACAGTTGTGGAATGAGATAGGCCCTTTCCATTTCTCTTTGATAAGGACATTCTTCTTTCTCAAAGAGCTTGCAGGATTTTAAGCGAGAAGACAGCAAGAGGACCACCTCCTTTGATGGAAGCAATAAGAGGTTTCAAACTTAATAGAATATGCGGTGAACACTAGCAAGAATCAAAAAGAAACCCATCAGTCTCGGGTGCCTTGTATTTGTCATAGAGTGAGTTTCGTGATTGGAAGTCGTAAATATCTGTTGTTCGCAATACAGCACCTATCTTTTTAAGTTCATTAGAAAAGTCCTCTACCATGTCATTCAGAATCAATTGATGTCCATCCTGGTAGGATAGAAAGAGGCTGAGCGCTTTCTGCT
Organism: uncultured delta proteobacterium; assembly: GCA_963712115.1. Classification (GTDB taxonomy): domain Bacteria; phylum Desulfobacterota; class Syntrophobacteria; order BM002; family BM002; genus BM002. The sequence continues at coordinate 5,672 of CAVQGX010000004.1, forward strand.
GTTCTTCTGCGTGCTGTTGTCTTTTGGGACTCATGTTGTTAGCAAGTGGCTGGAGGTCACGTAGGATTTCCCAAACGGTTTTAAATCTGGCAGAAGGGTTTCTTTGGGTGGCGCGCTTTATAAAATAGTGTAATGCCTCCGGCAGATCTGGAACCAGCACCCGGGGATCTGGGATATCCTCCTGAACATGCAATTCCATCAATCTGGCTAAGTCATCTTCCGGATAAGGTCTCTGGCCGGTAATCATCTCATAAGCCATAATTCCCAGTGAATAAATGTCAGTATGCTCATCCACAGGCTCGCCTTCGATTTGTTCTGGCGACATATAATAGACAGTTCCTGGCAGGCAGAAATCGATGGTCCCTGGACAGCATGCCAACCCGAAGTCAAGAATCTTTGCCCGGCCATCAGATTGGATGAAAATATTAGCTGGTTTGATATCTTGATGCACGAAACCCTGCTCATGGGCATAATTCAATCCAGCGCACACCTGTAGGATTATGTCCAATACCATGGACAGGGGCAGTCTTGGGGTTCTATCTAAGATGTTTTCCAGTGATACACCCTCGAGGTACTCCATGATAATGAAAACCGTCCCGTATAATTCTTCGATATCATAAACCCTGACAATGTTTTCATGGTTCAGACGAGCAATAGTTCTTGCCTCATTCCTAAACTTGCAGGAAAAATGAGGGTCCATGGCCATGGTGTGCTTCAGCATCTTTATCGCCACCGGCATATTTAAGCTTGTGTGAATACCTTTGTAGACAATGCTCCAGCCGCCACGATCTATAATTTCATTTATCATGTATTTACCGACAGATCTCTCCGCTGTCAGTTTTTCGGTAGAAAGCCGAGTTGTCGCAAGCTCAACGATATAATCCTTTAAATCTGGATATTCAGTACAGAATGAATCAAACTGTGATTTGGTTAGGCACCAGAGTGTCATATCGGTTTCAGCATCAACGTGAGCGGTCCTGGGTGAACCTGTCAAAAGCGCAATCTCTCCTACAATATCTCCACCATTAAGGCGGGCAACAGGATAGTTTTCTTGGTTTTTTTCCACGCTGACCGCGCACGTTCCATCCTGGATTATGTAGAGGTTATCTCCTTCGTCACCCTGTGAAATAAATCTTTCTCCTCTCCGCACATACATCGGGGTCACGGCATTCAGCACGGGACATGCAGCCTTCATGGTGATGGCATCAAGCAGTGGTGTATTGAAGAAAAAATCCAAATCGCAGGGCTGCATACCTTTGTTCTTAACAAATACCTCGGGGAATGAAGCCTGTAGAAATGTTGATTTTCCCATGGCCACCCCCTTAATATTTGTGAGTCTTTCCAGTTGTCACCCATATCTCTCGCTTCACTTATAGCGCAAGGTGCATGCCAAGTCAGAGGAAACGAAACAAGATTTTATTCAACTAGATAATATTGCTTAATATTTATACGGGTAGGACGGGTGGAGCGCGAAGTAAAACTGTCATCCTTCTATACAGAAATTGCTAACTAAGTTGACAGCTCTTGGTGGGATGGTGTGCGAAAGGTATGTAATTTTGATTAATTAGATGGTGCGTACTAAGTTGGGAGCCAGATGTTAACTAGGTTGGCAAGGGTGACAACTGAGTTATCAACAGAGAGCAAAAACTGTACTCTTGCACATTCCTCAATAGACCAAATCGACTCTAGTGAGAATATAAATGAGAAATCTAAAACTCATCTCTTCGCTGCAGAAATTTATATTACATCCCTTAATTCACACTATTGGCTCTAAAGACCCTAGCACAGAATGTGGTACGTACTCTGAAGTAGACTGAGTTTAGCTTGAAGTCATTTATGAGAAGATCGAGGGAAATGGTTGGAGAGCTTTACATCTTAAAGCTAACTCTTGATCGAGTCGGAAACCACCTTTGGAAAGGCAGCTGTCAGCTCAGACAGTAGTCTCTACACGATCAACCGCATAGAGGTGTGCCCCTCTGTTGCCTTTTCTATTGCCATTTTTAGCTCCGACAAGTCAAATGATTTGACTACGTAGTAGTCAGCGGCAATGGACTTCTGATCATATTTGTATGTATCGTAAGCAGTACATAAGATGACCGGCAGGTCGTGGTAGAGATTGCGGATCTCCTGCAGAAGTTCTAAGCCGTTGTAGTCCGCGAGTCTGATGTCCAGAACAACCGCTTCGGGTTGGAGAGAGTCAATCCTCTTCAGAAGATTATGTCCCGAAGCCACAGTGAAGACCTTGTGACCCTCCTCGGAAAGCTCCTCGGTGTAGAGTCGGCGGATGTACTCCTCATCATCCACCAGAAGGATTCTAGCCATGGTTCCACTTCCTTCCTAATAACGTAGTACAGGTTTTTTAGGCTCCAATCGAGATTAATCAGTCTCTTGGTGTGGAGGCCCGGGTCTTGGCCAGTAAAAGCAGGGTTTTTTGAAAATGAGAAAGCGAGAACAGTTTTGAGCCTATAGATTATTTTATAATTGACTCTTGCATCACTCAAATGCGGTGAGCCCTGAAAAATTGATTCCCCCTATAGGGGTTATGCACAAAGAGTAAACCTTCAGGAAATAAGGGAAATTTTGTTGACACCCCTGTAACACATGAAAATATTTCTGTTTTTCATGATGCATAAGAAATGGAGAAATATCCTTATGATAACCATGTTATCTGCAATCTAACGGTTCAACCGGTACCTTGGTTTTTCTGCTGTTTTCTCTAGATTTCGTACAAAATTGCATTTGTATATTATACGCTTTGCAATATGGGTGAAATCTTGGTGACGGGACTGATCCCTTGCAGTGGTGCAAGCAGATTATCTTAGGTTGGGGAGTACAGACTAAGCTATGGACTGATGAAAATACTTCGCAACGCCTTAAGGGCAGCTTATAGGGACAAGATCGATTACATATAATTGTGAGGAATGTAAACCAATCTCGATCACAGCAAAAGTTTGCATTCCCTTAATTCACACTTCACCTTCGAAAACCTTGGCACAAGATGGAGGGGAAGGTCAAAACGGGGCGTGAGTGTGCATTAAAGTATGTAATTCACATTTCAGGTAGGCTAGGAGTCTGTCGGAGTATTACTAGGATTTCTTTGACTCCTTCGGTTGTTCTTTGAAAATCTGAGCGTTTTGTATCGAAGCCGACCTTGGTCAGTTGGTGCTGTCAGGCTTGGACCCCTTGTCTTTGCTCAAGCTGACGAGCAAGGTTCAGTATCCCCCTGGGGTTAGGCTGTTACCGGCTTCCATCCACTGCGAAACAGCTTCAAGAGGTTGTGCCCGAGGCAGATCAACTCCCACTCGGCACTCACCTTGTCGAAGCCCCGCAAGAGGAACTGGCGGAACCCTCGCACCTGCTTGATTTGGCCAAACACTGGCTCGACGATCTCTTTGCGCTTCGAATAGGTGTTTCTGCCCCTGATCGTTCGCAGCTTGCGAGCCATTCGCTCCTTGACCGTGGCATCTTTGGGAATACGCCCTCGAGGAGCCGCTGGCACCCGATCCGTGTGCTTCCACTTACCAGTAGCCACATAGGCGTCGATGTGTTGGTCAGTAAGGTAGGTGACATTGTCTTGGCTGTAGTAGTCACTATCAGCACTTAGCTGCTTGGGCGTGGCGCCATCTAGGTTGCTCTTCAGTTTCTCCATTACTGGTTTGACTTGACGCTTGTCGTTGGCATACTGGGTAACCCGTGGAGCAAGGATCACCTGATGGGCCTCATCAACAGCTGCCTGGCAGTTGTAGCATTGTTCAAAAGACTTGGTGGCGCTCATCTTCATGATCCGCGAGTCCGGAACAGTGAAGTTGCGCTGGGCTTTAGGCTCGGGCTTGTCTTAAGGAGCCTTCGGTGGTCGACCTCGACGGCTACCCGGACGACTATCGTAGTCCTGTCTCTTTTTCTCGTAGGCGGCTTGTTGCTCAGGAGCATGCTTTAAGACTTCCCGCTCCAGTGCCGCTTTGGCCTCTTTGATCTTGGCAAGCCGTGATTGCTTGAACCGCAGCTCCTCGGGTACCTCGTCACCACCTCGGCCCTTTCCGTAACGGCTGTCCTCGCTCGCATCCATTGCCTCGGCCTCAGCAAGCAGACGCTGCACTTCGGCTTCGAGCTCTCGAACACTCTTTTCCATGCGAGCGTAGCTCATCGCCTTGTGCTTCGAAGCGTTGGCCCGAACCTTTGTACCATCCAAGGCTACGTGCCCCAACTTTAACAATCCAGCTCTCTGGCACAGCCTGAGCACCTGGACAAAAAGAGCGGCTAATGCCTTCAGATGGCGACGACGAAACGCACAAATGGTGGCGTGATCCGGATGTTGGTCTGCCGCAAGCAGCCGAAACGCAATTGACTCATAGGTGGCTTTCTCGATCTTGCGGCTACTGGGAACCCCTACACAGTAGGCGTAGATCAAAAGCGCCACCATCATCTCAGGATGGTACGCTGGATAGCCCCCTTTGGAACCATCATAGCTAGCGAAAATCTCTGATAGCTCCAACTGACCCACCACATCACGGATGAAGTACACCAAGTGGTCTTCAGCCAACCACTTGCTCATGTCGGGGGGCAACAAAAACAACTGACCTGGCTCGTAACGGCGGAATGTATTTGGTGTTTTCATGAACCAGAGTTTACCATATTAACTCATAACTTTGGGAGTACTCCGACAGACTCCTAGGTTGGACTTCGGTTGAACACACTTACACTGAGCAATGGAATTATGCAGGTATGATTAGCATATCTAAAGTTTTCATGACTACCAGGAATTAAACATCTATAGCAGAACCTTCAATTCTGGACTAGATGCTTGGTGCATCAATATATAGTATAATGTTTCAATCCGATCTAGACAGTTTCAGCCCCTAAAAGGTGTTAGTTGGACGCTCAAGAGAGTGCTATAGTCACCAGGAGGAGGAAGATGCATGAGCGTACAACTAGTCATCCCAACTCGGCGAAAGGCCAAAAGGTTTACCCCTCAGCAGAAGCTCCAGATTCTCAGGGAATGGGAGCGATCTGGAAACGGTGTCGAGGTAGCGGAGAAGTATCAGATCCATCCTCAGACCCTCTACCGATGGAGGAAAGCTCTGGAGCAGGGTGCGCAAGCGTTTCTGAGTGGGAAGAAGCCCAGATTGGATCCCCGCATCAAGAAGCTGGAGAAAGAGAACCAGAGACTGAAGGAAGCCCTGGCTCTGCAGACCCAAGAGCTGATGCTTTTAAAAAAAGAGATGAACTTGCTCTAACGAACCGTCCCACGGGAGCCACCTACAGCCAGGAGCAGCGGCATCGGATCCTCGAGGAAGTCCAAAGGCTCCGTGCTCAAGGATTTTCCATATCAGAGACGCTCAGGGGCCTTGGGGTCTGTCGTTCCACATACTATGTTTGGCTGAACCCTCCTACAGTCCGAAAGAAGTCGGCCGCCGTGCTCCGTCTGACTGCTGAGGAACAGCACGCCATCATCAAGAAGAAGAAAGGAGAGCCTCAGCTCAGCCATCGCCAAGTCAGTGGTTTGTTGCGACAGGACGGTCATTGGATCAGCCCTTCGAGTTGCTACCGTCGGCTCAAAGCTCTCGGCTGGGTCATGGCTGCCTGTCTGCGGACGGCTCCCTGGAAAGTAGCTCGATATGAACCGTTTCGCCCGAACCAGATCTGGGGAGAGGATTGGACCATTCTGTCGATTACCGGATTGAGGCATTACCTGCTCACTATTATCGACTATTTTTCCCGTTACATCGTAGCCTGGGCCGTGGTGAAGACCGTCACCCAACGAGAGGTTCAAGCACTCCTGGCACTTGCCTACATGAGTGAGAGAATCGAGCATCAACATCCCAAACCCATTGTCCGGGTAGATCAGGGTTCACCCAATACGGCGATCAAGACCAGGCGGCTGATCAAAGACCTGGAGATGCTGCTCTCCCCAGCAAGAGCGTATCGTCCTACGGATAATGCCCGACAGGAACGCTGGTACCGGACAGTGAAACAAGAAGAGATCTACTGCTATCCCACGTATCTTTCAGAAGAGATCGCTCGCCTGTGCCTGGCCCACTACATTGACTACTACAACGAACAACGGCCCCATCAGGCCCTGTGGAACTATACCCCTGGCGATGTCCACCGTCTCGGAAACAAGAGCCAGCTTCTCAATCACTACAGGCAGATGGTTCAAATTGCCAAAGAACGAAGGAGACAGGTCAACCAAGGACGAATCCAACAACAATTGACTGCCGTACCAAACTAACACCTTTTTTCTCTTGACCTGTCTGAAACATTACATAGTCGCAAATTGCCTATGTGCAAAGCTGTCTTAAGGTCATTTTTTAACTCCAAAATGTTTAGTGCAGGAGTTTGGATACTGACATCGAGGCTAGAAACAACAGTAATCCAAGTCGGATTATGAATTCTCAGACTCTTGCTGCCTTTTCCCGCTCCTTTTTCTCAATCACACAATAAATGCCGCCTTCTTCAAGGCCAGGCAGGAAGCAGCTATTGCATGAAATACACTTGGCTGGACTGCGGTCGCCCTGCATCCAGCGATTGGCCAATCCCGGTTCTCTGATCAGTGGTCTGGCCATGGCAATGTAATCCATGCCATCTTCCTTGACTGTTTTTTCGGCAATCTCATAAGAGCGGAATCCACCCACAACCATTACCGGACAGCTGACCACCTCTTTGATGCGGCGGGCCAATGGCAAGTTATATGCTTCCTTTTCAGATTTTAGGATTTTCTCGCGGACTGGACCTTTCTCTCCAGAGGCTGGAGTGCCGGCGGAGACTTCTATGGCATCAATACCCACTTTAACAAGTGCCTTGGCAGCATAAACCGCATCATCAATTTCCAGACCACCATCCAGGTGATCTGAAGCGTTCAGCTTAATAAAAACAGGATAGTCGGGGCCTACTGCCTCCCGCACCTTTCGGTAGACTTCGAGGAGAAACCGGCTTCGGTTTTCAATACTACCGCCATATTCATCGCTACGGCGGTTGGTTAGCGGAGAGAGAAACTGGTTAATCAGAAAGCCATGGGCGCCATGCAGTTGCACTCCATTGAAGCCCCAGGACTTAGCCCGTCGCGCCCCTTCTCCAAAAGCTGAAATAGTGTCAATGATTTCTTCCTTGGTGAGTTCAGCAGGCATCTCCGGGTATTGGTCAACCTTTACGGCCGAAGGAGCGAGGGGTTGGCGTCCTGCGTAGGTAGAATTGGTTTCGCCGCCGGCGTGAACCAACTGGATGGCAATCTTGCCACCAACACTGTGAACAGTGCTGGTGAGGTTCTCATAGTCGCTCGCAAAGTCATCGGTATTGATGCCCATTTTGCCGGGCAACCCTTTGCCATCAGGCCTTACAAATGTATAGCCCGAAATAATCAACCCTATACCGCCTTGTGCTAAGTCGCGATAACAGTTGATCAATTTTTCCGTGGGCCTGCCGTCCTGCTCGCACATACCCTCCCAAGTGGCGGATCGGATGAGACGGTTTCGCAGGGTCACGCCATTAATTACAGTTTCCTCGAACAGTGCAGTCATGCCCTGCCTCCTCATGCTTGGAATCAGCAAATGGTTGCAATTGGTTGAAATAGCTTGCTCACTCTGTCTAGATCTTCGTACCTATGTCTTGAGTTCGAAAGCGCGAAGAGAAGACTTGCTCTCAAACATTTATCTTCTTCTGAACTAAGCTCTGTAAATCGCAGGTCCCAAGCCCCCACTTTTGTCCAAGTCTGATGAAGCCTATATCCATAGGAGTTTTGCCAAACAGCATAGCGGCCTTGGCGTCCGCAGCAACCGGATCATCACTTAAGACCAAAGTATTCTTATCGGCAACATCAGATTTGCTTCCACCGGAAGGACCATTTCTGGTCATGATCCTGGTGGCATCGATCAGGGTCACGGTGGGTTTAAAGAATTGGGCTAGATCAACAATATTCTCATGGATATCCCCGTGCAGGGACCACCGCCTTCCACCAACAGCGCCTATCCAATTCTTCATGCCAAGGGTCAGGGAACTCAATATATGATGCTTTGCCACCGGTAGGTTAATTACCTTGTCAGCTTCGACCAATGGCAGATAGACAGGCCAGACATCCAGGCGATTTCCCCGCAAGTTCATGTCCCGCATGAGAGATGCGGTGGGATAAACCAGCTCCGCCCCAGTTTTACTTGCTACAGCCTCTGCACCTGTTACCTTGAAGCAGAACCCGGCATCCTCAATTGTATTATCAGCGATTCTGACCTTTTTTGCCCCGGCTTCTTGACAAAGCTCAATGACCGCTTGCAATACTTCCGGATTTGTGGTGGCTCCCAGGTGAACCGGTCTGGCCCAAGAGATATTCGGTTTGATAACTACCACATCTCCCCTTGAAACAAATCGTCTCATTCCTCCGACCGCTTCGAAGACCTTTCTTGCCAACTCTTTCTCACTGTAGCCCTCTTCTGCGCCAACGCCTTCCACAACAAAGCTTGTCTTTTTTTCCCCGGCCCAAGCCAACAGTGGTCCTCGGACAGATCCCGTGACAAAACCGGCAAGCGCTAGAGAGCTAGATAAGTGAAGTAGCCTTTTAATACATGCTCTTCTTGTAATAGGATGATCTCGCAACATAATCCACACCTCTTTAATTTGCCAGGATGACGGCCTGAAGGGTTGTGTCCGTAGCGAAGAAGATTTGCCTCTGGTCTGGCCCGAGTGGGAAATAGCTTTATTGCAGCAATAAATCTTGTTTCCAGCCAAAATGGGCGATCTCTATTTCTTCCATGCGGCTCGTTCCCAATCCGTAGACTTTGTCAGCAGCTTCTAGGCAGATTGGTGGTGGAGAAAGGGGCCAAGGTTCGCCTCGTAAGGCTCGCCTTTTTTCTTCGATTATTCTTAGGCAAACGGTCTCGACTGCAACCGGATCCGTACCGGCGATCAAGCCACTGTATGGCCATTTATAGCGAGGATCAGCCTGGGGCCCTTTATCACAAAGCGGATAGAGCGCGTCCACCAAGATAAGTTTTGTTTTCCCTTTTACATGAGGAAGATGCCAAATCTCCCCCAATTTTGCACTGTTTTGATCATGATATGCAGAGGGGCTGCCAGAATACATAATGTAGTTCTTGAGAACTGTACCGATCCCCGTTAACCAGTGTGCTTTAAGAGCTGGTAGCGAAATCAAGGCGGTGCAGCGCTTCACTTTTCTGGATGAACCTTGCGCCATGACAATTCTCTTTTTCGGAACACCAATGTCCATTAATGCTAGTTTAACAGCGTTAACCAGTTCATCATGCGTTGGATTTAAATGCCCTGTCGTCACCAGACCAACTGTATCTTCTGGTGTGATTATCGTCGACCATGCTTCTTTCCTATTTTTTCTGCCCGTAAGTTGAACGATAGACTGATCAAGCATCTTCTGCAGGACTTTGAAATCGACACCTAGGTCTGCATTCATTACATCTTTATCACGGACCACCGTAACTAAGCTTGATTGAGCTGTCTTTTCACTTCCCACAGCCCAGCCAACGCCGAACATGGAAGTCCCAAGAGTCGCCCCAATGGTTCCACGTATGAAATCTCTTCTTGTGATTAGTCTTCGTTCATTTGTCATGATCATCCTCCCGTTTTTAATAAATTGAATTGAATCTGTTCGATGATCATTCGGGCAGAGTTCTCATCTGGGCATTCGAATACAAGTGCGATACACGGGCCATGCAGTTTATAGCCTAACCAACCGTCCTCAATTTTGAAGAAACTCTGGTTTTCGGTAGCAGAGCCTGCGACGGAATCTTTCTCATGTTCTGGTAGATAGGCTTTATGGAATTGATCCAGCGCTTGTTGCGCTTGTCCAGAATCTCCATATCTTACAAAAAGAAATTGGACACGCGTACGATCTTTACCATCTATGCTGTCATAGGGCGCAGTAACAGCTTCGGTTGATAGATCTAGGTTCAGAATATTTTGATGACTGAGATAGTATAATGAATTCAGGACCAGATGCGACCGAAAATAACCGATCCTGTCATTTCGTAGTTTCCAAACCACACCAATATCAAGGGGAAGGATTTTCAATAATTCTGGCTCAGGGGGACTCTTTCGGTTGGCAGCAATTTGCTTACCTAAGGTAAGCACGGCTTGTTTTGAGGCAGCAGTTTCACTGAAAGCTATTACTCGACAATAGAGATTGTCAGACCAGATGCGCAATAGGCCTGCGCCATAGAGGGTCCTGGTAGATGAAGTAAGAGATCGGTTTAATGTGTTTTTAGGAGAGTCAATGAAAGATACGTGCTCACCTCCCCAATCCAAGGAAAGCAAACCAAAAGCATCGTTAGAGGTCTCCATATAATATAGTTCTACTAAGATGCTTTTTTCGTCATCAGCCTTATACTCATATACTTCAAGGCGGTCGAAGCGATAGGCCAGATAAAGCTCTCCAGCTCCGTCCATATACTCAAAAATATTCTTAGAATTAATTACTCGAGGCGAATCGGGTCTTGTCCAAACACCAATGGTTTTGGGTAGATTGGGTTTGTATACTTTCATCCTGCCTGTTGCTCCCTCAGATGCTGACACCATCAAAGGAATTGTCAAAAGAAAAAAGGCTGTGCTCAATGAAGTTCTAGGAGTCAGCATATATTCTTCAGGTAGTTCGCGGTTTTTTTGCTGTGTTTGGAGGTTAATAGAGCAAGGACAAGAAGAGTCGCCTGAGTAATCGTTGCAATAAGTATGACAAAATAGATGTCCATTTATTTCCAGGATATACGATAAAAATTCTTTCTTTTCCAATAGTTATCGGTTTTAGAGCGATTCTATATATTGCTGAGTTATCGCAAGTCTTAATGTTTCAGTATATTACTAAAAATATCGACCTACGGAAAGGCATCTGTTCCCCAAAAAACTAGCAGTAGAAATGGTCGCTGATCATTGATGATGGGAGTTCACATCGCTTGCCAAGATGTGAACTTCTACATAAGTTTAGATATGATCAGGAAATCATAAATTTTTGGTGGGGTCATAAACTAAAGATAAATAGCAGGGAACTTAAATTGCGAGACTAACGGGTCAAGCGCCATATGTGGTAGTAGCCAAGAGGGGACAGATCCTTCTGATTGGGACGGATGGGATATGGGAAACACACAATGAGTCCGGCGAAATGTTCGGCAAAAAGCGCCTTTCTACGCTCATCCGTGAGAATGCCTCATCTACTTCCGAAAAAATCCTTCATTCCATAATTGAGTCGTTAAAAGCGTTCAGGGGGTCGGTTAAACAAGAAGACGATGTCACACTGGCCGTTGTGAAAATTGTTCAATAAACCGGGCAAACCGCGGCTTGTGGCCAAGAGATCTGAAAAGGATTCCCCTTTATTTTCCTAAACCCGTTTCATGCTTTGGCGTTTCCAAGAGATGAGGACATTTGCCCATTACCTGTTTCTCAAGCTCTTGATCTAATTGCACCTTATAAAGTGTTTTTGCTTCGCATAACTGTTCAACCTCTAAGTTACCCGCCCCCGTGAAGTTGGCTGCCTCAAGGTTGGCTTCTGCGAGGTCGGCTCTCCTGAGGTTGGCTCCCCTGAGGTCGGCTCCAAAGAGGTTGGCTTTCCTGAGGTTGACTCCAAAGAGGTTGGCTTCCTTGAGGTCGGCTCTCTCGAGGACAGCTCCTGTGAGGCTAGCATACCCGAGGTCGGCTTTCCTGAGGTTGGCTTCCGTGAGGTTGGCTTCCGTGAGGTTGGCTTCCGTGAGGTCACGTCTTATTTTAGGCTTGTCCTTCCGCCACTTGTTCCAGGCCTCAACGCCCTCTTTAAGTTTGGTTAAGTGTACCGGGTCTGCCATTTTGCTTTTCTCCTTTCTCCGTTTCTGAATTTTTATCTTGGGTCTGGCACTCGCTTTTCCTTACACTCCAGTTACTCAATCGAACCTATTGCTGCGTTGACGCTTGAAGTCCGCGTAAGCCCTGCGGTTAAGCCGGAGATTGCTCCTTTATGAGAGATTGCCCAGCAGGTCGGGTCGAGGCATGGCCGGATAGTCCGGTGCCCCGAGGTTCTCGTCCACGATTGTAATTTCCCACTCCGGCGGGGTCAGGCCCGCGAGAACCATAAGGCTGAGTGGTTTCCACACACGAAAACGGTTCCAGCGGCTCTCCTTGACTTTGACGATGCTTACAAGCGGGTTGGATGGGTTGATCAGATATAGTCGCATGCCGTGCAGTCACTCCTGGATAGGGATTTCATTTTTGTCCTTCTTTTCCTCAATGCTGGTTTAATGAATGGAATGTCGCAATGACTATTGGTTAGGTATCAATTTTAACCTTCTTGATCCTACTTTGAATCGCCTGGCGAACCGCCATTTCATCCTGCCGAAGAGATTCGAATTCTCTATCTGCAATTTCCAGTAATCCAGCGAGACACGCAAATCTTCTTCGAACCCGGAATGGGATTTCTCCTGGAGATTTGTAGACAATGTCGTGCTCAATCTCAGCCCATGCATGTTGTAGAATTGTTCTGACCTGGATTTCGCACTTCATTTTGTCAAAGAGGGCATACTCAGGAAGTTTAAGCATTTCGGGCCTGAATTCTACCACAAAGTGAACCGATGCATATCCGAAAATTGCAGGATCTGAAGACAATCTTTTATCCATTGAATGCTTAGAATCGATATTAAACTCCTTTTCGATCAGGGGTACTATCTTATCCACATCACTCGGGAAGTATGCAATTATTCTTACACCCGCCAAGTCAGCGATGCCATTAAACAGGGCATCAGGGACCTCCCCTTCTCTAGTTATCTTTTCTCTAAGTTCCTCTGGGTCTTTTTCTCTGCTTGTGATCGAATGTGGGACAATACCCTTAGAACTGAGAATAGACGAAAGGAATTCCTTCGTTTTTTCTGATAGAAGCCTGTAAGTACCCCTCTGTTCTGAAACATATTTTTTTATGACTTCATCAACGTTCATGACCACAGCCTTCATATATTTGGGCAAGACCTTAAACTGGCCAAGATTCAGTGGTCGAGTAGCGCGGGGGAATTTCACACCCACGCCCTCACAGAACCCCACGTGAACCTCTCGACTCATAGGGCTCTATCGTCCAGCCAACACCTAAGCAAAGCGCCAGTGGGCAAACAGGCCCGGCTGACACTGTTTTATGCGACTTAACCACCGCCAAGCCTTCCGAGGACTGCCTCTTAGGCGTTTGTACTTTCGGCGTGCCCACATTGACAGTAACCAATCGAAGCGCCCGAGGGCGTGATACCTCTCCGACTTGTAAAACCTACCATAGTAATTAATCCAACCTCTGAGCTTCGTGGCACACTATGAGAAGGAGATGTGATTTTTCGTGGTGGTGAGATACGTAATCAAACTTCGATT
>CAVQGX010000005.1:0-22736 GCA_963712115.1 uncultured delta proteobacterium
TGTGAATTAAGGGATGATATACAAAGTTTCGTAGTGATCGAAAGGAGGAGTGCTATCGTTTTCTAACAATCTACACAGCCTTTCGATATTGAGTAGGAGTAACCCCTCTCCACCGTTTGAACGCCCTTGAAAAGGCACTGGATTCTGAAAAACCTAGTAAAAATGCAATCTCTGTCATGCTGGTGTCTTGATCTTTTAAATACTTTTGGGCCAAATCCTGACGGATCTCATTTAAAAGAGTATTGAAGGTCGTACCAGCACTCTGAAGTTGCCGTTGTAAATTGCGAGAACTCATATACAGTGCCCGAGCCACATTTTCATCGGTAACGTTACCTGAAGGAAGCTGATCGATGATAACTGCTTTGACCTTCTCGGTGATACGATCGTGATCTAGCTGGGCAAGATACTCAATCATTACCTGATCATTGAGTTCAGCAAGTTGAGGATTTGAACCGGGCAGACTCTTATCAGCAGCTTCAATTGGTAATGTTAGACTGTTTGCGGGAGCTTCAAAAACAACTGGAGAGCGGAAATACTCATAGAACCTCGCAGAACAAGAAGGCTTTGGATGTGTAAATGTCACTGATAACGGTGCCAGATCTTCTATGTAGTTCGTACGGCACATACTCATTGTAACAGCCAGGATGGCATCGTTTCGTGCAGGGATATCTCGCTTTTCATGGCTGGAAATGAGAGTGTAAGTCAGTCCCGCTTCCGTTTCATTTAATTTAATGAATCGTTCATCAGAAAGAAAACGATGATATCGGTCCACTCTCTCGAGGGCTGTCCGCAAATTGTTGCTTGCGAGCATAGCGTAGCCTAAGGCGCCGAAATTCGAAGGATGCCAAAACTCAGCAGCTTTAAGGCCGAAACAGGGATCATCAATAATCTTAGAGGCTTTGCGCCATAGATTATCGATACTATCCAGTCTATATCTCCCTCCAGGTCGTTTCATCAGCTCAGGGTTCAGGCCCATTTCCCTAAACAGGAGCTCAGGATCAATTCCGTAAGATTCCAGTATGTTCCACACACCCATCAATAGACTGGCGTTATTCGTAGCGTACATTCTATAGACCCCTTTCTTTCGTTAATCCCCCAAATTCGAAATTAGTCTTGTTCTCCCTTTATCAAATTTGGCGTGATGAGTCAAAAGATCGGCGCTCAGAGTCAAGCATTTAATGGTTTTGCTACTTATGATCTCCATAAAAGAACTGGAGAAATGAAGGTGATGACAAAAAAGAACTTGAGCGAAATAATGGGGATTTGTGACCAACGTAGACACACGAGACTGAAGAAAAACTTTCAGGTGACGTTACACAAGAGAGTTCCTGTTAATCTAGATTTATTGCTGAAAGGAAATACCTTGGATCTGAGTCGAGGTGGTTCCTTCATTGAGACTGAAGGCTGGCATCTTTTCGAACCTAATGAGGTAACGGAACTTACTTTCTTTTTCCCAACGGGCTTTAGCGGCAAGGATACTCCTATTGGTTTACAGGGATCAGCTATTGTCAGAAGAGTCGATAAATTAAGAGAAGGGATCGCTGTAGAGTTTATCAATGAGCTCAGGCATTTTAAACAAATCGCAGTGTGTTGATGATCCTGCAAACACCTGTGGCCCGGACGTACCTCATGACGAGAATATCCCCTTAGTTCCATTGGATCGTACACTCAAAGTCTGATTGGCGTGTTTGGAGTTTGCATATCATACTTTAATTCAAACTTTTGCTGTTGTGAAACCACCACAACAGAGGTATTAGAGCATTTAAGTTGTATTTGAGAGAGAGGTACAATGATCTCATGAAAGATAGACGGCAATATGCACGAGCAGAAGTTAAGTGGCCTGTGACTATTATATCCTCTGAGCAAAAAGCTTCTGGTGAAATAGAAAGCATCAGCCAAGTGGGTGCATGCATTTACAGCCAAGAACTACCTCTACCAGGACAAGAATTGTCATTGGTGATTCAACCTCCCAATCGCCAGTCATTCTGTGTCTTTGCCAAAACAATTTGGGGAGTTGACGCTGGCTCCCCAGAAAAGCCATACCGATTTGCCCTTGGTGTGCAGTTTGAAGACATCTCGGAAGATGACATTCAATTTATTAGTGAGATTGTTTCCAAATAGTTAACATATGCTCAAAATACTTTATTAATCCCTGTGTTAGTGTAGGCTTGATGATCTGAAGCCCAGGCTAGTCCCCTGGACTGTGAATTACATACTTTAATCCACACTTTTCCCCCGAAGAACCCACTACCACAATTTGTGCTAGATTCACTGGGAGCAAAAGTGTAAATTAAGGGATGTAATTCACACTTTCGATGTGACCGAGGTGAGTTTACATTTCTCGTTATTATATGTATTTTGGGAATACCTTGTTTTCGGGCCAATGCTGAAAACGAATACTGATTTAGATCAGTCTAGAAGTAGACAAATATCGTTTTCTATGTTTTCCATGCAGCGAACGACAACTCCGTTTGGAAGATCGGACTAGATTAGAATGATTAGGCTATCGTTTTATTACTTGGTGGCGGCATTGCTCGCTGCCTGTGCAACAATGAATCCAGCTAGCAATCCTGCCGAATTGGCTCGCACATTGGATAAAGCCATTGTAGCTATACCCGTTAGTAAGTATTCGAAAAACATTGATTCCGAAAGTGATTATGCTGATGTGTATGATAAATTTTGGCAAGTTAAGAATGAAATGGCGAAAATACCGGACGAGGCCAAGATACCATTAGTGATCTATATGCATGGCTGCGGTGGAATTATGTTTAGAGAGCGTGTTCATATTCGTTTTCTCTTTGATAATAACTACGCAGTCCTTGCCCCCGATAGTTTTGCTCGCGACTACAAGCCTAAAAGCTGTAATCCCTATAACCTTACAGGAGGTTTCCATAGGGGGGTGCTGAGGTATCGATTGGCTGAAGCGCGTTTTGCTTACGAGTTTGCAAAAACACTACCTTGGGTAGATAAGCAAAACATTTTCCTAATGGGCTTTAGCGAGGGAGGGATAACAACTGCGAGATATGGTCAAGGCGGCCTAGCTGGAAGAGTAATTTTGGGATGGACTTGTAGTGCGGGGTGGACAGAATATAGGGGCATTGTAGGACCCAGAGATGAACCCATACTTGCAGTAGTTTCTCTAAAAGACCCCTGGTTTAGTGAACCTTGGATGCATGGTAACTGCGGTATGTTTATGGCGTTCAGAAAAAATAGCGAATCCGTTGTCTTAGATGGGCCTTATCATGATGTTCTGGCGTTGCCTGGAGTACAAGAAAAAGTGATTCAATTCCTTAGGGCTCGCACTCACTCCTCGAAGCCTGAAGACGGGTAAGTACAGAGCTCTATTTAATCGTTAATGTGGGAAGTCCGCACAGCTTTTTCCAAACTTTACATATCATACTCCACACTTGCCCTTTTGAGAACTGACCACAACATCTGTGGGTTTAAGGCTATTCATTTGTCAAAGAACGAATGGGGCATTTGCCACGCTTTTTTCTCAGGACAACAACCCCCGCTCCTGAGAGAGCCTGTTTAGCTTTCCTCCTAACAGTATTGGTGCATGGCTAATCCCCTGGCATGCTTTCTGCACATAAATTTAGCTGGAAATTGGTACCAACTAACTGAATATGGAGTTACTAATGAAAAGATGTCTATTAGTCCTCTTCATCCTTCTTGTAACTGCCTGCTCCCACGCTCCAGAATATCCCCTTCCCGATCCACCCTATTTCGCATCTGTCTCAGGGCAACGCTGCGCAATTGAATGTCGGCAAGAGGATTATGAATGCAAAATGGATTGCCTAGGAACCAAAAGCGAACAGATTGCATGTGTTTCTGAATGCAACCAGGGGCTCGACCAGTGCTACCAGCTTTGTACAGTGGTATTAGAGTTGTAACGGTAATATCGGGGAGAGAGGTACAATGGTCTCATGAAAGATAGACGGCAATTCGCACGAGCAGAAGTTAAGTGGCCTGTGACTATTCTATCCCCTGAGCAACAACCTCCTGGTGAAATAAAAAGCATCAGTCAAGTGGGTGCATCCATTTACTGCCAAAAACTACCTCCAGCAGGACAGGAACTCTCATTGGAGATTCAACCTCCCAATCGCCAGTCATTCTTAGTCTTTGCCAAACCAATTTGGGCAGTTGACGCTGACTCCTCAGAAAGGCCATACCGATTTGTCTTTGGTGTCCAGTTTGAATACATCTCAGAAGATGACCTTCAGTTCCTTGGTAACATTGTTTCCCAACAGTCGCATTAATAGAGTTCGATCTAGCCCCGGATAATCATAGGGCAATTTTGCTCGTTCAATAACAATCTCTTCTCCACCACGCTCTCCTAGGTTCACACAGCCAATTATCGGAATACCTCTGCCGCTGTTACGCACTCGTCCCGAATCTCTCTGATTACAGATTTGATTTCTTCTGGTAGTAAGCTATCAATCGGCCTTATGCGGAGTTCAGCCAGGGCAACTATGGCATCCTTGAAGTCCACACAGAATTAGTGTGCTTCCCACCTCTCGGAACTATCATTGCGCTTGCCCTTGTGGTTGATGAACACCCACCATTCACCGGAGTGTTTGACTTGTTATCTAACAATTACAGCCATTTAAATCACCTACTCCAATTTTACTATTTTAGTAGTTAAAACTATTAATGATACAAATTTAGGCTATCACCCCCTTCTTTTTAGGTTTCACAAGTAACTCTCTTGTGGTGGATTACTTTCTGGTAGCGTTTCCCCAGCCCCCAAGCAAGAGACACGCTACCATCCTAGCCCCCATTAGCCTTGGTTCGCTGGACTGGTCAGTGGGCTTTCTTTTTTCTTGCCACCTACCTACTCATTTCTGTATTTTGAAAACAGTCTGAGATCGTCTGAAGATGTACGAGAAAGAATCCTCCTACTGATAGCCCCCCGCAATCGACTATGAGCACTGACAACCGCCGCCACTTTAGAGCTAGAGTCAAATGGCCTGTTTTAATCCAGACTCCCACCGACCTCGTTGATGGAAAAACTGAAAACCTCAGTCTAAGCGGTGCATTCATCCGCCTATCGAAGCAATTGAACTCCAGTGCCGAAATACCTTTAGTCCTAAATGCCAAGGGACGGTTCATACCATGTAACGCTCAAATCGTCTGGTCTGACGAGCGCAACCTTTCAGACCAGAGAAAATTCCTTGGAATCGGAGTGCGCTTCACTCGTATGATGCTCCACGACCGAGAGTTTCTTTATCGTGAAATTTCAAATGACGCTAGGGTTAAATAAGCTATCTTCAATCAGACGTCATAGGATGGCGAGAGGAAGAGTCTGAGTAAATATGGAACAAGCAGTCGATCTAAACCTAATATTAGGAATCATCTTTGGACTTCTCGGCATCTTTCTGGTCGGTCTGTGGATTGCAGTTCCTTTTGTGGTGTTCAGCATGAGAAAAAGCTTGAATGAAACTAACAGGCGCCTTGAAAAGATACTTTCCAGACGCCCTGAAGACATACTTAATAAGCGCCTTGAAGAAATACTGTTGGAGCTTAAGACTCTGAGCAAAGCTATGCGGACTCAGGCTGCGCCGATTGAGGAAAAATCAGAAAACAGACGTCAACGTCATACAATAACTCAGCTTTACCGAACACCGAAAGAGGAAGACCCGAACAAATAGTTCAGGATCGCTGATGGAAAGAACCAGGAATCCCTTTCCCCCAGAATGTCCCAAGCAGTGTCCATGCGGTCATAAGCATCTTTCATGGTCTACAGACGATGACCGCATCTTCTGCTGGGATTGCAACCGGAGATACCTACTACTTGCCTGTTTCAAACCACCAGAGCGTGACCTGTCTGAATTTGAAAAGCCCAATGATCAGCCTTGACCCTAACGACATCAAACGAGTCAAACTTTATTCTGTCAAATATTCAAAATAAAATAACCGTAGTGGTTCAGCCAGACGAAAAAATGTGTCCTGTGCGTGGTACCGCGCTGCCAGCACAAGAGAAGTTATAGCAACTCCCGCTGCCCGAACAACCTCTTTAACTTCGCAGCCAGCATCATTGCTACGAGAGTAAAAATTGTGGGAAAAAGATATATTAGAGTTGTCTAATCTTTTGCAATATATAATAGACCAATATATATATGAAATCAGTCTATATAATCAATGGAAACAAAGAGCAGACTCAATTTATGAAGAGAAATTGCACAAGATATTAGAGAACTTATTAATAGCACTGAATTTAATTTCTCAAATAATTACGTTCGAAATAGCATTACAAAATCTAAGTCTCGAAGATAGACAGATTTACGCATCATTTTTTCATACAGCTAAAGAAATTATTGCCAGAACAGACTTGGATAAAATACGCAAAGGTCAGATAATTCACAACCTAGCTGCTCAATTATATTTCAATTCTGAACAATTGCAGAATTTAAACAAACATCGCTAGGGAGGCCAGGAGAATAAGACGTGCGGTAGCCACATCTTTCACTTTTCAAAGAGCACTGAGGAGTCTCGGCTCCCACTCAAGAAAGGAGAACAAAATTATGGAGTTAGATAGCAGTTCTATGAAGTTGAAGGTAAAGCCGACATCCTATCCTGTAATGGAAATTTCTCTAAAAAACAGGAGTGAACATGAGGATGACCTTTTGGAAACAGAAGTTACATTCTCGAGGGAGTTTTGGCTGAGTCTAGCGGACACGCTCAGGGAAGGAGCCAAGAGCATAGATGCTTTTGGTTCGCAAAGGGTAATATCGGGATTAAATCATATGGCCCAGAGAATATCGGAAGAAATTGAAGCAGAAAATCGCAGACTTCAATTTAAGGAAGCCTATGGGTCTTTTACGAATTTTGTCGTTCAAATCAGTAGCAGAAAGGATTTAGATGATGTGCGTAAAGGTCAAATTATTCACGATATGGCTCGCAAGTTGAAACTGGAGGATTGAAGACAGACATATTCAGGTGAGACATAATATAGAGCAATACTGAGTAAAAAGAGAGACAGTCTTCTATTCATTTTCCAAGACCCTGCGGAGCTTATCGGCTCCGCTGTTATTTTCAGCACACTTAACCGAAAGCGAACATTACCCTAATGTTGCATAAAAATCTGGTTTACGTCGATTTTGCTTCTAAGCTGCCTTTTGCACTGCCTCCAAGAAGTGCAGAAGATCTTTGCGAACTGCTGGGTTTGCGCTCATGGTGAGTGTCAGTTGGCCCTGGGGTCGTATGAGCCGTCCGGCGCGTTGAATGAAGCGGTGTCTGAGGGTATCTAGAGTTTGGAACTTCCAAGCTGCGGGGCGTTTCGGGCGAGCTCGCAGCAAGGGTGGATTTGCCAGCATTTGTATTTCTCGGGCTAAGTTGTGAGCCATCATCGCGCAAAGGGTATAGACCTGGTTGCCTGCCAAGCGCCGAGTGGGAATGACATTGAGGCCACAGTTGTTTTTGGCCTCGCCGAAGATGGCTTCTTGGGAGCTGCGGCCATTATGAAACAGCACGACGCTTTTGGCTGAGTTGGTTTTGTTGGTAACGATAACCTTATATTGGTAGTTGAAGTCACGTGGTTCAAACAGATCAAGTTGCAAAGGGCCTTTATATTGGCTTTTAACTCTTCTGCGAGTGAAAATGAACCGATATTTCGTCTGCCACGATTTTGGCTTCCACCTGGCCTCAAAGTATGACCACTGCCTATCAACGATCCGCCAGCGTTGTCGCACCTCAATCATTTGTTTGAGCTCTGCAAATCTTTCGAAGGGGACAGAGCCTGTAAACTGCACCTTGTTGGTATCAAAGACATCAAATATCTCCTTGTTGAAGAAAGCTGCATCGATTCGCGATTCAAATCTGGTATTCGCTAGCTCGCTTCGTGCTTTTTCAAAACAGCGCATCATGAAATCAACGGCACCATTGGAGTCATGGACATTGCCAGGGCGGTGATGCACGTCAAAGAATTGGCCTGTTTGCGCGACGCTGCAAAACAGTGGATAGTAACTGCGTGCACCCTTTTTCCTTTTGTTGAAACCGACAGCCGTGCCCTCTGCATGCGCTTTGGTGCTGAGCACGGAGCCATCAAAATCCAAGGTCAGGTTTATTTGTGAAAAACCCGATTTTTATGCAACATTAGGGATTACTTTAATCTAAACTCTGGCTACTTCAGAGCACGTCCCACATTTTGTGTTAGCCTTTCAGGGGGCAAGGTATGTCATACTTTAGATCAGAACAATTTACCCAAGTATCTAGAGCGTTTCCTTCCCATCGAAGTTATGTCAGCAGATCCTATTATTCTATGGCTCACTCATCTTTAACTCATAGCGCGAATCTAAAAAATTCTCCAAAGCGATGGGATTGAGAAGTGCTCATAATAATCGCAGTTTGAGTCAGCTATTCACTCCAGAAGATGCTGACCTTTAAGATTTCAATTGTAATCGACAAGCTATATCGTGAACCATCTGACCTTTTCGCGCCTTATCCAAAGCCGCTCTATTAACAATTTGGGCGACGGAATCAGCAAGAATCTCATACTCTTCTTTGTTTCGTAATCGTTTTTTCTCCGCTTCGATTTCAGCCATAATCCTTTGAGAAATCAAGGTCAGTGCCGCTCTCAGTGTTCCCGAACCATAGGAATCCATGTTATCAGTCATCTGTCTACAAACATTTGACAAATTGACCCAAAACTTTCTCGGGAATGAAACCTCTGTTTTCAGCTCATCGTGTTTGTCACCACGCTTTTCTATAATATGTAGTCTGATCTTCGGATACGAAGCAGCTTCAACGTGCAACACCACAGATTTGTTGCTTCCTTGCTCAATGCTACTCTCTTTCCTATTTCGAACGAATAGATCAGTTCTCCGAATAATACTAATACCTTGGATCTGTTTTGAAACCGGAGGATTTATGAGTTCTTGATCTTCCTCAGAAACCCTCGTAAAGCGCGCGCCATGAGACACAACTTCGCTGTCATTGCATTGGACGTCTGACTTTTTTTCCTTCATGTTGAACATTTCTTGGTCTGCAAATGCGAGCAGTTCGGTCTGGTCAGTGGCGTCGTAGGGAAAAGTAGCGACTCCGAAACTCGCCCGAATACTGACTTTATATCCCTGGTCGGCAAGATAGACCGCTTGTCTCATTTGTGATCGAATGGTTTCAACCACTTGTAAGGCCTGACTCTTGCTGAAACCGGGCAATACTACGATAAACTCATCCCCGGCATAAGCTACACCGTAAGCAGGTTCTGAAAGAACACTTCTGATGGTAGCGCCTACTTCCTGAATGGCCTGGCTGGCATTAAGATGGCCGTAAGTGTCCACCACGTGCTTAAAGTTATCAAGGTCCAAGAAGATTAGTGAAAACGTTTGGGTATTGGCAACACTATCCTCAATCAGTTCATCCAAGGCCTTATAGAGGTAGCGGGTGTTGTAAAGGCCGGTTAGATCGTCGTGGATGGCAAGGTTGCGGAATTTCTCCTCACTTTTCCTCAGCGCCTCCTCTACACGTTTTCGGGCATCATCGGCTTCCATCTTCTTGGAAACAATTGTCAGGCAGCCTAAGGAAAGGCTGATTCGATCTTCCTCAAAAGACTCTACAGTCGCCTGATCTTTGAACCAAAAAACTTCGCCACTTTGAGTAGAACTCTTGTAAACAGCCTCAACGATTCCTTTATCCTGAACCTCTTTGCGCAGCTTGCTTCTGGACCCTTTCAATTCCCGATGACTGAGAACTTCTTCCTTAACACTCCAATCCGTTTCAAGAGATTTGTATATGCGTCGTTCGAGGATGCTGTTACGAAAAGTCTCAGCGGCTTGCGAATATTCAGACCCCAAAATTCTGACAAAGCGTCTACTGACAAATTCATACCAGATGACTTTCTCTTCTTCGTGCCAGGCAGCAATATAAGGGATTGCCAATGTACCGAGATTATCAAATGCCCGAAAGATCAAAATACATTCCGCAACCCTTCTTTTTAACCTTTGACTGTATGGTCCGTGAAGAATTTGGCCGTAATAATCCCTTTCACAGAGCAAGATAAGCGTATTATTATCTGTCTTCATGCTGTTAATCTTTCAAGTCTTCGGAGCTGAATTCTCAAAATATAAAACCCATTCATTTAGCAACGAATATTTTTTTCTCCCATACTATCCTGGGCACTCTGTGCGGTAGCATTTCGTTGCCAAGAACACTGCACAGATTATCTTATCATCTTTTCTTCATAGCAAAGATTCTTTATCCAGTCCTTACCATACAAAACCTGTTTCACGATTTTAACTCCGGTTTAAGTGATCTGTCTAGGTCTACACCTTAGCTCTGTTTCGGGTCGATCGACAAGAGTATTAATCTCAATTCTGTCTATCCTCCATCAAAGGCAGGTTGTGGAGTTTCTTTGCGGCTTTGTGAGTGTAAATGCTATCTATGTGGAATCTCTTAGTTTCAAATAGTATAGGATTCCAAAGCTCTAAATCTAGGCAAGGCAGCAGCCAAAAAGGAAGATTATGAGAAACATACATCTCACAATAAAATCTTCTCCGAGGATCAAGGAATTGTATTTTGATGGTAAGCGGAAAGCAGCTATCTATGAGAGAAATGACGGCTGTGTAATGTTTCAGACAGGTCAAGAGAAAAAAGGTGTTAGTTTGGTACGGCAGTCAATTGTTGTTGGATTCGTCCTTGGTTGACCTGTCTCCTTCGTTCTTTGGCAATTTGAACCATCTGCCTGTAGTGATTGAGAAGCTGGCTCTTGTTTCCGAGACGGTGGACATCGCCAGGGGTATAGTTCCACAGGGCCTGATGGGGCCGTTGTTCGTTGTAGTAGTCAATGTAGTGGGCCAGGCACAGGCGAGCGATCTCTTCTGAAAGATACGTGGGATAGCAGTAGATCTCTTCTTGTTTCACTGTCCGGTACCAGCGTTCCTGTCGGGCATTATCCGTAGGACGATACGCTCTTGCTGGGGAGAGCAGCATCTCCAGGTCTTTGATCAGCCGCCTGGTCTTGATCGCCGTATTGGGTGAACCCTGATCTACCCGGACAATGGGTTTGGGATGTTGATGCTCGATTCTCTCACTCATGTAGGCAAGTGCCAGGAGTGCTTGAACCTCTCGTTGGGTGACGGTCTTCACCACGGCCCAGGCTACGATGTAACGGGAAAAATAGTCGATAATAGTGAGCAGGTAATGCCTCAATCCGGTAATCGACAGAATGGTCCAATCCTCTCCCCAGATCTGGTTCGGGCGAAACGGTTCATATCGAGCTACTTTCCAGGGAGCCGTCCGCAGACAGGCAGCCATGACCCAGCCGAGAGCTTTGAGCCGACGGTAGCAACTCGAAGGGCTGATCCAATGACCGTCCTGTCGCAACAAACCACTGACTTGGCGATGGCTGAGCTGAGGCTCTCCTTTCTTCTTCTTGATGATGGCGTGCTGTTCCTCAGCAGTCAGACGGAGCACGGCGGCCGACTTCTTTCGGACTGTAGGAGGGTTCAGCCAAACATAGTATGTGGAACGACAGACCCCAAGGCCCCTGAGCGTCTCTGATATGGAAAATCCTTGAGCACGGAGCCTTTGGACTTCCTCGAGGATCCGATGCCGCTGCTCCTGGCTGTAGGTGGCTCCCGTGGGACGGTTCGTTAGAGCAAGTTCATCTCTTTTTTTAAAAGCATCAGCTCTTGGGTCTGCAGAGCCAGGGCTTCCTTCAGTCTCTGGTTCTCTTTCTCCAGCTTCTTGATGCGGGGATCCAATCTGGGCTTCTTCCCACTCAGAAACGCTTGCGCACCCTGCTCCAGAGCTTTCCTCCATCGGTAGAGGGTCTGAGGATGGATCTGATACTTCTCCGCTACCTCGACACCGTTTCCAGATCGCTCCCATTCCCTGAGAATCTGGAGCTTCTGCTGAGGGGTAAACCTTTTGGCCTTTCGCCGAGTTGGGATGACTAGTTGTACGCTCATGCATCTTCCTCCTCCTGGTGACTATAGCACTCTCTTGAGCGTCCAACTAACACCTTTTAGGGGCTGAAACTGTCTAGATCGGATTGAAACATTATACTGCATTGATAGAATCTTTTTATATCCTGATAGAGAGAAATCAATTAATAAAAGATACGAAAATATCTTGGATGTGGCTGCGGATTTGTTAGCTGGCGAGTGGAAATGAAAGCAGGGAGTCTCCGGCGCTATATTGCAGAGAAGTGAAACTTAATCATTAGTAGCTTAGGTCCGCCCCGCAATTCATAGAAATACATATCATAATCATACTTTTCTGCACATTTCTGCCTCTTGAGGACCAGCTACCACGTTCTGTGTTGAGGTTTCAGGTGTGGAAAGTGTGACTTAAGGGATGGAATCTCCAGTTTGCTCCCTTCCGTTTTGAGGCAACCGATTCATCTAAAAAATGCTGGTTTTTCGGTTCACTCGTGATAAAATACAAGCGGGTTACAGAGTAGGAGATTCAGTTACTCTGCATCATCCTACTCCCTCAGACATTGCCCCCACTGGCCAACGGTGCCCCGGCCAGTGGGGGATTTTTTTGGCATTGAGTTTGCATTAGTGAATCCGTGGGGTGAGCAAATTGCTCCCTCCTTGGTCCAGTCTCCTTCCTACTACAACCCTTGACTATCCCCATTGGTCCTATCTGGTGCCGTAGGCTGATGGGGATAACTTTTTTTGAACCGCTTTGACTTGACGGAGCTGGCTTTCCGAGTAAGGTCAATTCTCCGGACACGCTACATAGCCGATGAACTGGAGAGAGCAATAGCTTATATTGGGGAACTGGAGAAGGATTCCACGGCTTTAACAAAAGTAGATTTACGAGAAACTGCAATCAGTGAGAGATCTATGGATGCCTTTATTGAGTGGGAGACATGTAAGAGAGGTACATGGTGTAATCTTTCAGAACTAGATTTAGGCCATGAGCATTTCGATGACATGGAAGGCGTGTACTTTATATGGCAAGGCGAAGAGAATCCAGTAGCCCTGCGAGTTAGCCACGGCTTAATCAGGGAATGCTTGGCCAGAGAGCAAAATGATAAAGACGTACTGGGCAACCTAAAGGATGAAATCTATGTGACTTGGGGGAAAGTCGATCGAAAATTCTGTGGTGGTATTGTCAGATATATTGAAAACATACTCCAACCAGCACTAGAAAGTTCCTCCCCAGATGTCGAATCAATCGAGGCAAACATACCCTCACCCTGGTACGAAGAAAGTTTCCCTTGGGAATAATATGCTCACTAATGTTGGTTTTTCAAAAAACACTACGGGATTCGTCCCGCTTTTTTTTGTTCAGTGCATTCTGCCTAGAGTGAGCATTACATACATCTAAACTTTGTCTCTGAAGAAGCTACTACCATATGTTGTACTATTTATTTAAAACCCGATCCCAACGGTCGGAATATAAATTGCAGTTTCCCAGTGAATAAGTTGGAGTAAACTTTTCTCATCATTAAATGTACTTTTCTAACCTCTAGGTTTTAGATATTCTTGTTTATCTTTAAACCCACCAAAGTTTACATGTTGGCGAGAGATATATCATTACCCATTATTAGTAACCATCCCCTCATGATGATCGAACTAATAAAAAGAATCTCCCAATAATTAGCTTGGCACATGCGTTGCATCCTTCCCTCTGTGTAAGCAAAAAGCCTTCCTTTCCATACAGGTTAAACATTTTCTTTTTTTCAAGAGAGGGTTGCTATCCTAGTGATAGCAGCCCTTTTGCTATGGAAGGGTTTGTTAGACATGCTTGAAAGCCAATACCTAATCTGTAGAGGTTTATATTCGGAGGTATGATATTGCATACAGTGAATGGTATCGAGCAACGTCAGCATCCTAGGGCCGAAATCAGCTGGTCTGTAACTTTGAGACCATCTTGGGGGACAATAAAGGGAGAAACGCTAAATGTTAGCTCTATGGGTGCTTTTATCAAGAGTTCTGAGCCGCTGAAGTTTAATGAAGTTTTCATACTGGATATGGATGTTCTCGCACTAGATTATCCATTAAAGGCCATCGCTGAAGTGGTATGGTTGAACAGCAAAGGAAATAAAAATGAAATTACACCATATGGGATGGGGATTCGCTTCATAAGAATCTCAAGTGCGGACCGAAGATTCATTTTTAATGAGGTACTAAAGCATCTCAACTCAGAGAGTGTGGAAACCGGCTCTTCTGTGGTTTTTCAGACTACAGCTGTCGATCAAGAAGTCGAATCCGGTGAAGCTATTTGAGTGTGAATGGGTTAATCCTTGGAGATTTTGGGATGATTTCTGCGCATCATAGCCATTATTAAATCTTTCCTGGGTGAGTGCAAACTCACGAGATGATGAACTTTTATTGTAAGGAGGTTACTGCCATGAGAAAGTTACTTTTCCTTCTCCCATTCCTGGTACTGGTCGCTATGTGCTTAGGCTTGCAAGCCACGAGCCAGGCCCAAGATAACTCTCATCTGGAAGTCGCTGCATCTGCAATCTGCAAGGATGTAGTTGATCTGGAACCTGTGGACAGCGGCACTAGTTTCGTCGCTGAGGAAGGCGGACTCTATTGTTTTACTAAGATTACCGGTGCCCAGAGTCCTTCTCATGTGACACACGTATGGTATTTCGACGGCACCGAGAGAGCCAGGGTAGACCTGGCTGTCAATTCCATCGCATGGCGCACCTATAGCTCGAAGATTATACAGCCACATGAGCTAGGGGCGTGGCATGTAGATGTTCTCGATTCACTGGGCAACGTGCTGAAGACTCTAAAGTTCGAGGTCGCGCCATAAGATAAAATTTTCTTTTGAATAAGATCCAAGCGGTCCTCGCTATGATTCAAGGGTTGAAGGACTATGCTGTCAAACCGAGAAAAAGGCAGGGTCAGCAATGGCTCTGCCTTTTGCTATTCATTAGTCAAAGAAAATAGCGGAGCTTAGACTCCGCCATTTTATTCAGCGCAACAATCCCCGCTCCCGAAAGAGCCTATTGAGTTTCCTTCCCAACCGTATTGGTGCATGGCTAATCCTCTGGCATATTTCCTGCAGTTTTTTCCTCTTCGAAGGAGAGAGACTGATCCCCTCTCTTCTTCTAAAAATACCTCCATCTAGCACCGCTCCCACACCGAGATTTCCGGTGTGGGGGCAAACACCCTAGGGAAAGAAACGAAATGCCGCAAAAAGATAGACGCAAACATCAAAGAGCAAAAGTAGTGTGGCCTGTAATCATGGAAAACAACCGAAATATCATAAGCGGTGAAACGCAAGATATAAGTGCTGGTGGAGCATATATACGTTGTCGTACACCACTGAAGCCCGTTGAGGTTTCCATGTATGTCAGTGTCTCTTTTTTAAGCCCTCGTATAAGAGCCATGGCAGAAGTTGTCAGGTCAGATGTTCTTGGATCAGCTAATGGGGTTGACTACTATGGTATAGCAGTTAGGTTCGTAGCAATTTCTAATGAAGCCCGGGAACTCATCTCACTTGAATTTCAGGACACAAAATTGTCACCTCCTACAACAACGTCGGTATCCCCAACTCATCAGCCACACCCTTAACGTCAATGGTCATCAGGGCAATACTATCTCCTTCTATTCCCCCTGCCTTGACAACTCTCAATATCTTGTGCCAGATTAGAATCCAGGCGAGTGTGAATTAAGGGATGTAATCTTTGCTTTCACGCTAGACGGTCTCGTCCAGTTTGATCTGAATTGGTATTTTTTTTCCACTTCTATGGTCTTCTCTTCCCAATCACTAAATCAAACTTTTCATACACCATGCCATAAGTTATTGAATTTCAGTCTAATTAATTAGACTCCTAATGTGGCACAATCTTTGTTTATCTAGACTACATGTTGAATACCCATTAATTCTGCTGCCAGACTCCAACACTGCATGTTTGGGTCATCTTTTGGAGGATCTTTCATGCATACAGTTTTCCTTAACTCAGCGGCTCTAATGAAAAGCGGGGCAGTTTAGATGACAACCTCGGAGAAAAGGATACTTGAAGCGAATCTATTTCAATTCGTCATCCGCCTTCGCTCCTGGCTCAGAAACCAGATTAACAGGATTAAAGCAATTTCAGTGGCTTTATTGGCGCTAATCCTGATTGTACTCGTAAGGTTACTTTGTCTATTTGTGGGCAGAACTGAAGCGCCAGAAATAGATTTACGAGAAGTTGAGGCAGAGTCAGACGAGAAAGTAATTTTTTAGTCGTGGATGAAATCCTTTCGAGGTCTCAATGTTTCCGGAGTTATACTTATCCGTAGGGTATGTTTTTCTGGTAAGTCTGCTTCTACTAAGGGATGAATATCTAACCAGGAAGATTAAGAAGAAACGCCTTGACGTCCGAGCCAAACTCTCTTGGCCAGTCACGGTCCAAACTATCGCAGGACCCATTTGCGGTCACACGGAAAACATTAGCGTATCTGGTGCTTTATTGGTCTGTCTACAGCCATTATGCAAGGGTGAAATACTAAAAGTAGTCTTAAATGTTCCAAGTCGGCCCTTGGAGGTAGACGCAGAGGTAGTTTGGACCGACATGTATCGACCCTCTGAAAAAAACTATCCTCACAATGCAATCGCCGTCCAGTTCAAACGGATTTCAGATGAGTCCAGAAGTTTTTTGGCCCTAGCAGTGCATAATCGCTTGAACACTGATAAGCGTTCGTAGGCTCAAATACTGGAGAGATAGCGGAGCTTCGGCTCCGCTTGTTTATACGCTAAATAGCTTGTCCCAACCTGACTTCTAGCAGAAGCACAGATAAAAGCCTAACAAGGAACACTTACCATCCATAGCATGAGGCACACGATGAGTTCATACAACAAGAAAAAGATGATCCTATCCATCCTTATAATCCTGATGTTGTGGTCCATAGCTTTGCTCCTAGGATTAGGATATCGAGACGTCTCTGCTTTTTTCCAAGGACAGGCGGAGGCCTCTGTGAGTCGTGTGGGGCATTTGAACGAAAAGAAACTTTGGCCTCCCTTGCAACGCCTCTTGGGAGCCCAAGTGCTTACTCTCAAATGTAAAAACTATGATGAGGTGGAACAGAGCATTGTAGATCTCAGGGAGGCAGGCGTTAATACTTTAATTGTTCGTGCATTTCAAAACCGCGGCGACACATTTCATCATTTTGCTAGTCCGCGATGTCAGGCAGGGGTCTATTTTGAAACCGAACACGGGGAGGTCGTGGACCCGATGTTAACACGACTTGTCTCTATTGCGCACCGACATGATCTTAAAGTGTTTGCTTGGATGGAGACACGGAAGATGCCCCTTAGGTTGACTAATCCTGAAAGGGCCCAAGCAGTGCGTTATGATTTCGCCCAAAAAACCTTTGAACTAATACCTATGTGGAGCATCTTTGCCGAGGAGGTCCAGAGGAGCCTTATGGCACTCTACCAGGATGTGGCGAGAACAGGAATCGATGGAATCTTGGTTCAGGATGATTTAGTCATGTACCAGTATGAAGACTTCTATCCAGAAGCAGTATCACTGTTTGAGAGGGAAACAGGCAAGGTGCTCAGCCCGAAGACGCTCTACCTTTCGATTTTCAAAAGTCCTAAAGGACGCTGGTTCGTACGCAATTACTCATACAACTTCTGGAGATGGTCACGCTGGAAAAATCAAAAACTTCTAGACTTAGCACGCAACCTCATCAGAGCTACCAGGGAAGTCAATCCAAACATAAAGTTCGCCCTCAACTTCATGTACGAGTCGGTAACCGACCAGGACAACGCCCTGGCATGGTTGTCTCAGGATCTTGAGGCGGCCATGAGACTCCCAATCGACTTCTATGCCATAATGGCCTACCACAGACAAATCAAAAAGGAGCTACATCTGAGCGATGAGGAAACCTATGAAAAAATCGCCAGCATGACAGCAAGACTCCTGCGGGTGATTGATGATCCCAGTAAGATCTTAATGAAAATACAGGTAAAGGATTGGGATACTCGCAAACAGATACCCTCCATTGAAATAGATGAGGTCCTTAGGAGGATAGATAGTCAAAATCAAATCAGCCTCGCTTTCGTACCCTACTCCGGCAGACATTCTCTTGAAGTGATCAGCCGCTATTTTCGATGAATACCAAAGTTGTCCATCGTACTGCAGATTGCATATATCCCCACTTTTGCCATTTAAGACCAAGCTACAATATCTTGGTTTAATCTAAGAAAATGCGGAGTTTTTGGCTCCGCTTTTTTCTTCTCAACATCTTGTGCCTGAGCTTTCTGATGGGGAAACTGTGAATTAAGGGATGGTATCTACAGGTTTGCTCCCTCCTTTTTGACCCAGCCAATTAATCGAAAATGGTGGTTTTTCGTGTTGACACATCTCTGCTTCTTATTTCACCCTTATGTGATTGTTCCCCATCACCTTAGCTTTTCTTCTCCTCGGACCTGCAATCACCTAAGATGCTATAAGTAATTAATAAATTACTTTAGCTTTGTTTTGTTAATATATATATTTTAGGCACTTAAATTACCATAGATGGCCATATAGTTACCTACACAACTGCTAAGATGGTCTAATCTTTGCATGTACTTTTGTGGCAATATGGCTAACTATACGGTACCAATGCACCATGAATCAGAAAAGAAAAAGCTACAACACCACTCTCAGGGCTGACCTAACCAGACGGCTCCGCATCCTCGCAGCCCAGAGGAGCAAGCGGCACAATGATCTTCTGGAAGAGGCTATACAAGACCTTTTAACCAAATATGAAAAATATGAAAAAGACTCCCAAGTACCGACTCTTAGTCCAGTCCCTAAAGCAGAAAGGCGCGAGCATCCTAGAGCTGAAGTATCATGGCCTGTAAGTATGATTACCGCTCAAGGCTTATTTCAAGGAGAAATCAAAGATATCAGCAAAGGTGGTGCACTCATCCAATGTACAGAACTGCCCAAAACAGATGAGCCCCTTGAATTAAGCATTGAGATAACCGACCACCTTTTAAGCATATCAGCCACCGTGGAAAAGGTTAGGCTAAATCTTGATGATAGTGACAAAGCCCTTCCTTCATATGATATGGCTGTCCGCTTTCTGGGAATTGAGGCTGACCAAAGTAAACATCTGTTCAATGCTATTGAACACAAAACCCGAACAATTGCCATTTAAGATCTATAGAGTATCATTCAAAGAACACAGCGGAGTCCTTGGCTCCGCTTTTTTCTTCTCAACATTTTGTGCCAGTGTCAAGACCAGCCAAAGTTTAAATTAAGGGTTCTTCTCCCAATTAGTTGTATATATAGGTAAAAGTGGGCTGGTTCATCAAAACAGAATGGACATCCGGTAACTCCTAGAAGTATATGGTTTAACGACCAAGACAAACCCTATACAAAGGAGGCCTGCGATGTCCTTGCCCACTATAGCAGCTTATTTTCCTTTTCGTCGAATCAAAATTGTCAATCAGGCGGTTACACCCGAGGCTAGCGAAGCTCACATCCAGGTACAGCCGGACAAGCGCTTTCAGCCCATCTGCCATGGATGCGGCCAGAGGGCTTGCGGTGTTCACAGCTGGAGTCGGCGCAAAGTTCGGGATCTGCACCTTGCCAGTGCTCGGCTGTGGCTCACCTGTCAATATCGCAAGGTGTTTTGTGCTCACTGTCAAGGCATCCATATCGAGGATTTAGAGCTGTTTCACCCTTATCTTCGGATGACAAATCGATTGGCCCTTTATGTTTATCAGCTGTGCCAGTTTATGACCGTATCCGAGGTGGCTCGACACCTGGGTCTGAATTGGAAAACGGTTAAAGCCATCGACAAGTTTTGTTTGGAACGCGATTATGGTCAACTCGACTACCAGGGCCTGCACATTTTAGCTGTGGACGAAATCTCCATCCGAAAAGGTCAGCGCTACTTGACCATTGTATTGGACTATCTCAGTGGCCGCGTGGTCTTTGTCGGCAAAGAGCGCAAGGCCAAAACTCTGGAGAGGTTTTTCAATAAGTTGAATGGCAAGCAGCGTAAAGCCATTGAGGCAATTGTCATGGATATGTGGGACCCGTATATCAAAGCCGTTAAAAAAAACTGCCTCAGGCTAAGATCGTCTTCGATCTGTTCCACGTCGTGGCCAATCTTAACCTGATTATAGATAAGGTCAGAAACAGCGAATATCGCAAGGCCTCCGAACAGGACAAGGCTGTCTACAAAGGTGCAAGGTACCTGCTGCTCAAAAACCGCAAAAACGTGCGACGCAGAACTCATCGACAACAACTCAAAGAGCTGCTGGAGTTAAACCAAGTAATCAATACGGTGATGATTCTTAAGGAAAAGCTCAAACACATATGGACCTATCGATCAAAGACATGGGCTAGCAAGGCTATCGATCACTGGTGCGAACTGGCCCGGTCCTTAAATCACCCATCGGTGACAGGCTTTGCCCGGATGTTAGAACGATATCGATACGGCATCCTCAATCACTGTGATTATCCTATCCACACCGGAAAGCTGGAAGGGGTGAATAACAAAATCAAAGTCATCAAACGTAAAGCCTACGGATATCATGACTTGCGATACTTTACGCTGAAAATCTATCAAGCTTTCTTCAACTAATTGGGAGAAGAACCAAATTAAGGGATGTAATACAAAGTCCGCTCCCACCATCCATGCTGCCCACCTCACCTTCGCCCTAGTTGGTCAGGAGGTATTTTTTCTCTTGCATCCTGATGCACAAGGCCGAATAATTCAACTAGTTAAGATCCTTATAGAAGTTTCATAAATCGTATATAGTTTCTATTTTTTTCTTCTGACCATGCTGACTTAGTTGAATTGCACATTACACCTATTCGTCTGTGTCCAGTCCACTCCTTTTGGGAGTTGTCGAGAAGAACCGTTGAAGTGGAAGTATCGTCAACGAAAAAGAACCTCAACCTAACCTACAGGGCAGTATTGAAAGGAGGAAGTTATGCAGAACAGGAAACAATTGATGATTGTGTTGACGACCTTGTTGGTAATTATGGCCTCAGCTGTCTCATTACCAGGAGTGATTAGTGCAGGTGATCTGGAGCCACCGCCGGAAGCAGTAGATGGGTCTGGCAACCCTGTGTCAACGATGAAAACTCTGGACCAAATCCGGCCCACTTGGAGCCAGAAGCTAAGAGCTGATGATGGCGATCCTGTCACAGGCTGTGGTTCTAGCCGGTTTGAGTGTGTGATGGACGGCCAGGCAGTGTTGGACAAGGAAACCGGGCTTGTGTGGGAGCGCAGTCCGGATGACACACTCAGAAAGTGGTCTGCTGCTATAAGTCATTGCTACGAGAGGGAGGTGGCCAATCGTAAAGGGTGGCGGCTTCCCACGGTAGAGGAGTTGGCCAGCTTAGTAGACAATGATAACTCGAATCCGCCCCTACCCACCGACCACCCTTTCAGCAACGTGCAGTCGGACTTCTACTTGTCGTCTACTACCTACAGAAACGACACCACCAGCATGCTTGCCATCCAGTTCACCGGTGGCCTCGTGCAGGTCGGCACTAAGAGTACCGCCTACGGCTATGAGTGGTGTGTGCGAGGCGGATACGGGTATGACGCTTATTGATTTGATGAACTGAGTGATTTGGCACCTTTTATTGGATGTAAGACGCGAATCGCTCCCGAAATTTTTAGAAAGGGGTAAAAAGACCCATGATATACAAAAAAATATGCAAGTTGCTTTTTGTAATCATTCTGCTCCTCTTTCCAACGGCTGCCTTTGCTGAAAACATCGACCCGAACAATGACAACTCACAGTTCGCTTATGGGGAGAATGTGGGATGGTGTAGCTTAGAACCTGGAGGTAATGGTGGTCTTGGACTAGAGGTGGCTAGTTCTGGAGTGACTGGCTACATGTATTGCGAGAACATAGGGTGGGTCAACTTCCGCCCCACCAGTGGCAGTGGAGTTAATATTGACCCAAACAATGGTGAGTTAAGCGGTTTTGCGTGGAGTGAGAACGGTGGGTGGGTCAACTTCCGCCCCACTACTGGCGGTGGAGTTAATATTGACCCAAACAATGGTGAGTTCAGTGGCTTTGCATGGGCTGAGAACTTCGGATGGATTAATTTTGCTCCGACTAGTGGCGGAGTAACGACTTCATGGACTCCATCTGTAGACACTGGCGGCGATGGCATAGAGGACGATTCTGACAACTGCCCAGCCGTGGCGAACCCAGTGCAAGAGGATTATGAAGACGACGGTGTGGGCGATTTCTGTGACAATTGCCCTGGCATGTCAAATCCGACCCAAATCAATGCGGACAAAGATAGCTTTGGCGATGCCTGTGACAACTGTCCGACTGTGGCCAACGATGACTAGGCCAATAACGATACTGACAAGGCTGGCGATGTTTGCGATGAAGACGACGACAACGACACCGTCCTTGATGCAGACGATAACTGCCCGTTCGTGGCAATTCAGATCAGGTTGACTCTGACGGTGATGGCATAGGAAACGCCTGTGATGATGATACTTATGGTGACGGTATTTCAGACTTGGACGATCGGTGTCCAGAAACTGCAATAGGAACGGTTGTAAACGCTAATGGGTGCAGTGGCGAACAGCTCGTAGATTTAGATTGCCCGTGTGAGATTGAACCAGCCTGGAAAAATCACGGCCAGTATGTATCCTGTGTTGCTCATGCCGCAGAAGACCAGTTAACGGCTGGGCTGATCACTCAGGCAGAAAAAGATGCCATCGTGTCAGCACGTGCCAAAAGCGGTTGTGGCAAAAAGAAGTAAGATAGACACTCATTGATTCAATAAAGGCGGGGCCAACAATGGGCCCTGCCTTTTTCTTTTGGAGATTGGATATATCATACTTTAATTCACA
>CAVQGX010000006.1:0-85661 GCA_963712115.1 uncultured delta proteobacterium
ACCATGCATCTTTACAATGCTGGACTCATCCGCTGTTTATAGTACTTTGATGGTGAGGTTTCTCCGTGACTATACCGGGATGGAAAGTTTCAATAGCTTGATTTCGAAGCACGACGACAAAAGCAGTGACGAGCTGACTTGCATGTTTGGACCGATGATACATGCCGACAACAAGACATGAGATTATGACTCAAGCGAATGCCATCATAGTGGATATCAAAGAATGATGTACAGTTGGTACGAGGCCGAGCGCGCGTGGATGAAACAAGGAGTTGCTGCTCAAGAGGCTCTTCACATGAAAGTTGTGACCATTGTTCAGGATCCCTTTGACCGATTGCAATCCTTCTTTGGTTATGTTTATCATACAAGGCTATTGGAAGGATCTGCATACAGAAGCTCAGTATGAACGTGTGCACGCGGGGGACTTTGCCGGTTGGCTCTACCTTTTGTATAGCGAAAAGCACATGCCGCATCATGCACAGTATGAGTATATTCATTATGATATTGACAAGGCCATTTCTGGTATCACTGGTGATTCACCAAAGGTGATGGTCTTGGTGAATGAGTGCTTCAGGCAAGCTTGAGACTAATGGAAAACAAGTTCACTATCCAAACTGGCGCTGTGGACAACTTTATGCAGTCATCGAGTTTTCATTCCAATCAAGGAAACGAAATCAATGCCACAGAGTCATTGAATCTCGACGAATTACGTGAAAGAAGCAAGCGATACTTCCCAGAAGAGTACAGGTTTTACAATGCTGCGGTTGATCAGCTGAAACGGCAGCTGGATGAGTCTCGGCTGCGTCACTACTGCGACCTTTGACCATGGGTAGTAGGAACTGCTGTTCAAAGCATATTGAAAGTACCGATTGTAGGTCCGTATTCTACAGACAATATATGCATAGTTGCATCCAGCAGTCGTAACGCTACTCAGTCTCGGAAAGGAGTTTCAGCATTTGAAACCATTGTTTTGTTTGCATCCGAAGCAATCCCTCGACCCTTCTCTCCCCCAACGACATGGTATCTTTTATCAAAACTGGCGGGTACATTTAAGTCTGGTTGGGCACATTATTTGAAGTGGGTCCCCGCGGGCGCAGTCGGCAGCACACCAACATGCTCGCTCAACGCGGGAAAAAGCGTGCGCACCCGCACTTTTTGCTGTGAACCTTGTATGGCTAAAGCCACTTCGTCTAGTTAGCCCAGTCTCGTTTCCTAGATAGTAGGCTAGGTGTGTTGGTGGTGTGGAGCAATTTGCTGGCATCCACTACCATAGGCCACTAAGAACCTAAGGGAGTGGCAGGCGGCCCCGCCTTACTTTCAGACCTTCACAAGCAGCGCTTGTTGATCATGTAGTCTATAATAAGAACCCCAATGCAGTAATACATGCGCGGTGACGAGCATTCTATGGTTTTATCTAGCAGTAGTCGACGAGATAAGAAGGCCTTGGTTTCTGGTGCAACCAAGCGAGCGCTTGCTTATGCCTGGCGAAGATACGCTCTTCATGGTGGCCTTGGATCGGCCTGAGGCTTGCTGTCCTCTGTGTCGGTTGGCCGGTCCTCGTCATCTCCATCACCGGCAATCACGGCTTGCAATGGGTTCTCCTCAAGCCATTGTGTGTAGCTGGGAGTTCGTCGGACTGTGATGACTATTCGAGCTCTTTTGAGTTCCCTGTCCCCTCTTTTGCCTCCCGGTGATCCCCTGCCGCCTCTTTGTCTTGATGGCGGTCTTCCTTCTTGAGTTGACGCATGTGGATGTGTTGGAGGGTGCAACGCGGCTGGAGGCGGAGCAACATGGGCAACGGCTTGCTGTTGGCCAGTCCCGGATCCAGCTTCAACCGGAGTCGTCTCTTGCCTCTTTCGCTTTGGTTCGACGGTGACATAGGATGTTTGGACCCTAGTATGCAACGAGGGGAGAATTTTAGTGTTAGCAGGTTCTCAATGAGTAGCAGTGACCAGATCTGTACCAACAAACTTACCGCACAATTGTAGCTAGCTTCGAACGCTCAAGGAGATGAGCCGCGTCAACTGCTGACACAATAGCTCCTTCCAGAGCGGACAGATCAACCATTTCATCTGTGATGAGAAAACGTCTGGCCAGGTTGAAGAAAGCTGTCGGCCCTCTATTTGCACTGACTGCTATTACCTGCCGCGGTCTCTCGGTAGCATCCTCAGCCGATACGGGCGAGACTTCCGATGGGGCGCTTGATGTTGGAGCCGTGCCTTCCCCTTGCTCTGATGTCGTTGGGCGAGCAGCCGGTTTCCGGTCATGATCTTCTCGCTTCCCTCATGCTTTGTCTTTTCATCTTTGTTATTTTTTCACTTTCTCG
Organism: uncultured delta proteobacterium; assembly: GCA_963712115.1. Classification (GTDB taxonomy): domain Bacteria; phylum Desulfobacterota; class Syntrophobacteria; order BM002; family BM002; genus BM002. The sequence continues at coordinate 2,327 of CAVQGX010000006.1, forward strand.
TTTAGGGTCTGTTCGAGTGGGACGTTAGCATCTGTTGTGGGTGGTTGCTCCTTTGGGGGCGTTTTCTTTGATGCCTCCCCGTCGTCCCCTCGTCTTGCCTCGACGAAGATTTGTTTCCTCCCCCTCTCTCTGAGGACATTCTCTAGTAAAAGCCTACTAGGACTCGGGTGTTGCACTTTTCCACAAATCTCGCCACAATTTCGTCTTTGTATGACTTTGGGTTGATCAACATTCTGCGAATACAGCAGAAATTGGACGGCAAAGTTGAAAGGCCCTTCCAGTTTCATCCAAGTGCACGACTACCACACAGGGAAAGCTCGAATATGGCTTCGATACGGGAGCAGAGGGAGGGGGAGGAGGCCTTTTAGACCTATCGTTTCGTCTCGAGGATCGAAATGGTGAGCAGCTATCGGATCCATGACCTTCAATAAGGAAAGATACTCGTAGACTTCTACATACAGGAATTGGTACTGAAATCCAGAAGAGAAGATTCCCTGCAACTTCGACCCGCGCGAGGGCGCGCAAGTGCACTCTCTTATTGTTGGTGACGTGACAGAACTAAGACAGAATTTCGAAAAAAATAGTTAATTTCTAAATCTCTTGAAATATTTCAAACGTAAAGGCTTATGAATCAATCACATTTATTAAACAGTAAAAATATCATCGTACAAATTCCAGAACAATGCAGTTTGCACGAAGTGTAGAGTCCAACCATCAACGACTCGACGCCGCGCGGGCTAGCCCGTCGTCCAACGAAGACTAGCCACGTGGCTGAAGAAGAGAAGCAACAGAAAACGGTGCTGTCGAGAAGTAGTGGATGGAAGGGCGCGGCAGATCGAGCGGGACCAAGGAAGGAACAGAACGTCGGAGTACTGTATCGTACCTTCTCACATCTCCCTTCTCTTCCTCCCAGAGCGAGCTCTCTTTGTTCCGTGCTGCCCTTGCTGGCAGGCAAGGAGGTCTCGGCGCCATGGACGACCTTGCTTTTTTGGAGAATTCGACAGCAAGTTATGACGATCTCGTTGAGAACGGTCCGCCAATGGATGCACTGGCGTTCGATCCTGCCGTCGTTGGACTTGCAGAACGTGTCGATGCTGAAGTGTACAATCCAGTGACGCACACTAGTCTGGAGGTATCGAACATCATCTACGAGCGACACCCCAACGGGAGGCCTCCGGATCGGGCGTATTGGGTGGGCCGGAAGCTCAAGAACTGTATCTTTGGCGTGGTCAAGTCTTGTACCATCCTCAAATTCCGGAATGATCCGATCATCCCTTGGGAAGTGACGGAACACAAGGCTGCAGTCAAGATCATGTCTTGGCAAAAGATGCGCGATATCCCACACATTGAAGATCCGCGGAAGGAGGTTGCTGCGATGCAGTTCGTGTCGAGAGCCGGTATCCATCCTCATGTTATGGGGCCGCTTGACGTGCTCCAAGACGATGAGTACCTCCTCTTGTTCATGCCTTTTTGCTCCTCAGGTGATCTTTTCAGTTTTGTGCAGCAGGCAGGACGATTCCCTGAGCCCATGGCACGATACTGGTTCAAACAGATTTTGAGCGTGAGTCGTGCCAACGGTTGTTTGTGTGCCGGTTGCAGGTCATTCACCTTCTCACTCTGTTTGTGGTGCATTTGTTATTTCCAGGGAGTGAGTCATTTACAGCGCATGGGTGTGTGTCATCGAGACATGTCACTTGAGAACATTTTGGTCGACGACTATCGAAGATCGATCGTCATTGATCTTGGAATGTGTTTGCGAGTTCCGTTTGTTTCTGATGACGGCGTCATTACGGATGCTTCTAGGGGAAGGATGCGACTGCTTATGAAGCCAATAATACCATGCGGCAAGCCAAATTACATTTCGCCGGAAATTATTAGGAGTGACGGACCTTTTGACGGCTATGCGATTGATCTGTGGGCAGTGGGAGTGATTTTGTTCATCATGTTGGTTGGATTGCCTCCATGGGAATTTGCCAAAGAAGAAGATCCGCGCTATCGCATGGTTGCCCGAGGGTGTCTTGAACAGATGTTGCAGAGTTGGCGTCGGTCCATCAGTCCCGCCGCGACAGACCTGTTGCAGAGAATGTTGATGCACGATCCGCGAGATCGATTGTCACTCGATGAAGTTCTAAATCATCCGTGGGTACTTGATGAGACTCCAAGGGTCGCAATGCCACCTAGGGAGAGGGAGGGATGGAGAGGCTAATGCCACTACATGGATCGAGTTGATAATACTGTCGCGAGCAGTTGCAGTATTACTTCAGATCGAATTTCGTTGGCAAACAGGCCTGTCCCGCAACACGTCACGTCACCACGTTTGACTCGCAGACAGTTCAAGCCGCTCTCCGAAACTCGCTCTCTTCTTATGCCATTGAAAAATGATACAGTACTAACCCTTATCGAAAGTGGCGTCAAAACTAGAGTAGGTACTGAGTAGTAGGTTTGGGTTGTGGCCACGACGGACGAACGGAAAATGAAGCGGCCCCGAAACGTTCGACGGACAGACAGTCTGATCCCTGCCAGTATGTAAAAAAATATCACGCCACGGCGGCGACCGCGTTCATGCTGGAATGCATGATGGTGTCTGATGGTGTCAGTCTCCATTTTGTTCTTTGCTTTTGAGGAGCATGAAGGGCACGACAAACAAGCGTCGGGTGCTCTGGATATAACTAAGAAGAGAGGCGAAGATGATGTTCTCGGAGTTCTTTGAACAGGCAGGAAGCCAAGCACCCAAAAATTCGCATTCGCAGAGCGAGAGCCATCCGAGTTCTCCTTCCCGCAAACCAAAAAAGCGTCGCCGTCGACGACGACGAAGCAGTGGCGATGAGGAAAAGCCTGCAGCATCTGGAGACGCCACGAGCGGTGCAAAGCGACATTCTTCAGGTGCGATGAACAGGAACGCAAAGCGGCAGCGAGTTTCTACAAAGGGACCACCGTCAGAGGAAGCTCTCGCATTATCTGCCAGACTCAAAGAGTACTCATCGCAGAAGCGATTGAAAGAGGCGCTCGAGCTTTACTGGAGTGAGTCAAACGATCAGATAAGAGATGGGCATCATGCTTGTATCGTGGTAGATTGCTGTGGCCGTTGTGGGGATATTGCAGTAAGTAGTGTTGGCGGGAGAACCTTGGCGGTACCGTAACATTTTCGTTTAACCTCGTTCTTGCGCGTTGTTGTAGGAAGGGGAGAAGATTGTCAATGCAATGAAACGGTCAGGAGTGCATATCAATGTGGAAACAAAAACTGCACTGCTCAAAGGATATGCTCATTCCGGCATGATGCACAAGGCGGCAGAACTGTTTAGGAGCATGTGTCTTTCAAAGGGTAAGTCCCCATGCATCTCACGGCTCATCCTCTAGTCGTCACGGACTTACCACTTTACACGTGTATATTCAAGTCAAGCGCGACTTTCCCAATGTACGGACCCTAAATACATTACTTCGTGGGTGCCTTTGGACAGCAGCGAGCGCAGGCGGCGACGGTGATGGGAAGTGCATTCTAACTGGTGGAGTTGTCACCAGTGAAACATGCTGGGAATTGTTTCATAGCTGTGCCTCTAACCAGAAAAAGAAGTACGAGAATAGCGGCGTCGTAGACTGCTCGTCGTATGAATACTACATTGCGCAGTTGTGCTATTCTCTCCGGGTAGAGGATGCGAAAGCAAAGATTGATGAAATGAAACGACTCTACCAAGTGTCGTCCGGCAAGAGTGGCAAGTTTGATGCAGCTGGAGTAGATCCAAGTCTAATGGAGTCGCTTTGTGTTTCCTTTGTCGCGTTGGCTCGTGCGATGGCGCTGTTGATGCAGAATGATCAAGCAGCTGCAACGGCTAGATGCGCGTTAGATGCCGCAGAGACTGCGAAGCGATTAATGACAGAAAAAGACCATGATTTTACATTTGAAGGAAGTGCATCGATGGGAGGTAAGACAGGGCTTTCATCCGCCTCTAAGATTATTGGTGAGATACTCATTGCGTGGATTTATGTTTTCTGTCCATCTCAGGAAAGCGTAGTTGGAAGAAGAGTGACGATGGGCGAGGCCCTGAAGTGACGCCGCAGCGGCGCTCAGTCTCGAACTCTTTGTTCAGGTCGCATCGTTTATGCTTGGGCCTTGAGAGCTATGGTCTGAAATACGATCCCCACAGCTGTAATTTTCTCTACAACAAGTCCCTCAGAATCGCTCTTAGACAAAAAAATCTCGAGTTTTTCCTTTGCCTGTAAGGACAGTTTCCGGCTGACCTTCTCTTCAGGCTCACCGTTGAGTTCGGCAATTCTCTCCACGTACCGTATATCCACAACGTGGATCAGATGGATGCCGGCGGAGAACTTCTTTGCGAGATATTTAGCGTAACTGAAAGCCATTTCCGAACTCTTGGAAAAATCCACCGGTACCAGAATCTTTTCTAGTTTCACTGTGCCATTCCTGAGTTATCTTCCTCAGTTATTCTCAAATTTTACGGCACGATCCACAGGGCAAAGAGGTCGGCGCGATGAAGCACTTTAGTGGTTACTCGACCCAAAGGAAACTCGTGCACCTTGGACAACCCCCTGCGACCCATAACAATTGTGCCAAATTCCCCTTCCTTGGCTGTCTCAATAATATCTTCTGCCCGGGACCTACTCTGAAGTGTATATTTGCTCGAGATTCGGCTTTCCTCCACTCCAGCCTCCTCGAGTCCTCTCTTGTAAGTATCAAACATCTGCTGGACATCCCTCTCCAGCTCTTCCAATATGTTCGCCTCTATCTCTGGCCCTCTGGGGGTGGAAATGTCTAACAGTTCCAAGCTGAATTCTCTCACTGCGTTGAACAAGGTCACTTCGGCCCCACTGGCAGCGGCGAAGGTACCTGCATAGTCCACCGCCTTGCGTGAGTTATCTGAGTTATCCACAGCAAGAAGCATTTTTCTCGATTTTATACTATCCCCAACTACCCACACGGGAGTATCTCCAACCGCCTGGACAATCTTGTAGGATACCGAGCCGAGATAAATGTCTTCAAACTTACCCAATCCCCTTCTTCCCACCACCACCGCATCGTATCCTCTTGAGCTCTCTGCAATGATGTCCCGCGCGATACCCACTTGGCGGGGATGGAGAATCACCCGCACATGATCATCTGCTATGCTGGCTCTAGACAGCAGGTCTCTGGCCTGAGCTAGGAACAACTGTGCAGCCTCCTTTTCCTTGCTCAGGTACTCTTCACGTTTTTTCTCCGTCATTTTCTTGAAAAAACCGGTCTTCTCTAGATCCCACAATGGTTCAGGCGCAGTGGGCATTACATAGATCAAGTTCACTTCAAGGTCATCAGGGGGAAAGTTCAGAACCACATAGTGCACCGCATTGAGCGATTGCGATGATCCATCCACCGCAACTAGAATCTTCTTGGAGTTGCTCATATCTTGCTTCCTTCTAAATGCAAGCTCTTTCAGGCCTTACACAAGGCTGGGTGGTTGGGCACGTCCAAAAAAACCCGATCTAAAATTCTTTCAACTCCCAAGTCTTGCAGAGTCTCTCTGTATCGCTCAGAGCAGTCGATAATTCTTATATAGGCATAACTGTCCTGAAAACGGAAGAGGATTTGTAAGAAGACCTCAAAACCTTTTGAGTCGAAATCATCCAAATTGCTCAGATTGATGTAGAGCGACGAACGATTCACTTGCCCATCTTAACTATGACTTGCAGCCGTTCCATTTCATTCTCCTGACCTCAGGAACAGAAAAAGGATTGTTCTGACTGGATAATCTGGTTTTTGCCCTTCTCCATTTTTCACTAGCCGAAGATGTGGTGGACATGGACAATGGCGGAGCAACTTAGCCGCCAGATTGGCTCCAACAGGCTTTTTCATTTATTGTATCAACAGCCGAACATTGTGGAGCAGATCTTGGGGATTGATTGGCTTTTCCATAAACATGTCTGCGGAAATCCAATCCATTTCCTTATCCACAGATCTCTGGTATCCCTTCTCGGCATCGGGTTGTGCCGAAACAATCATAATGGGAATTTTGCTCAAATCTTTATTTTGCCTCATGGAGGTGGCAAAGTTAAGACCTTCATCCATGGTTGCCATCATGATGTCCAGAAGCAAAAGGTCCGGCCGTTGTGAAACTAACTTTTCCAGTCCCTCTTTGCTGCTGGAAGCCGTGTCCACTTGATAATCGGACTCTTCCAGTATGGCCGAACAGATTTCAAGAAAACTGGGATCATCGTCGATGATCAAGATCTTCTTCCGATTCATTTTCTCTGCTCCCTTCCTGCGATTTAGGCAGTTCTATGACAAAATTTATCCATTCTCCCCCAACCCCCTCAGCCCATATCTTCCCCCCGTGAAGTTCCACGATTTTACGGCTTATGAAAAGCCCCAGCCCTGTACCTTTGGCAGCTCCTTTTTGGCTTTGCTGAATTCGGCTGAATTTTTGAAAAAGTTGACCCATCTTTTCCCCCGCCACCCCAGGTCCATCATTCCACACCTCCAACCGGCAGATAGCTCCCTGATTTTTTGCTCGGAGTCGGATAACACCACCTTCCCGGCCGTACTTACAGGCGTTCCCGATGAGGTTGCCATAGACCACCCGAAGCAGCTCCTCATCGCCTTCCACCATCACTCCCTCATCCGTCTGGTCTTCCACCCTCATGCGGCTACTGTCGATCAAAGTGCTCAGCGCGGTCAGAGTCGGGGACACCACCTCAGAAGCAAGGTGCAACCGCCTGGGTTGGAAAAGCAATTCACCCGTTTCAATTCTGGAAAGGTCTAGATAGTTTTTTACCATCTCCACTGAGGAGCTGAGATTGCTGTAAATGAGCTTAACCATCCTCTCCTGGGGAGGTGTGAGATCGCCGAAAATGCTCTGGAGCAAGGCTTGAGCGGACATGCTGCTGTTGGCGATGGGAGTCTTTAGTTCGTGAGATACAAATCTCAGCATCTCCATGTAATTGCGGTTGAGCTTTCTCAGGTCCTCATTTGTAAGCTTCAACTCTTCCTGATAGAGGTCAAGCTTGTGGATCATGTGGCAAAATGCTGCTGCAAGCTGCTCGATTTCATCTCCCACATTCTCTTTGTAAATTTGGCATCTGCTGCACTCTTCTAGCTTGCTTGCGAGTGGTCCAGCCTCAGCCCTGTATGGCGGCTCACTATCCATAAGCCAGCATGGAGGTCTTCCACGCTCATGGGCGGGACAGATCTCTTGATTGCAATCTTTAGTCAGCCAACACTCAACCCTCTTGCCCAGATGACCGCACGCCTGGAAATTGCAGGCGATCAGGTCGCGTGTCAGACCGCTCAATTGCAGTATTGGTCCGGTGATCTGCCGTGAAAACCAGTTGGTGAGGACTACTCCAATAGAAATAATTAGGGCAAGCACGACCAGAAGGATGTTGATTAGTCGACCCATGGTCTCGTCAACCAGGACTTTGCTGAGCCCGACTCTGACCGTACCTATGCGGTGACTTTCTTCATAGATCGCCATGGCCGTATCGTAGACAGCGCCAAAGGAGGTCTTCACCAATTTCGTCTGTTCAATTCGGTCGGCAGGTAGGGGATTTATCCCTATCAGAGACTGAGGAAATGGCTGCAAGAGGGTGTGGGCGACAACACCCTCAACCTCATTGATGACGAAAACATAGGTAAGGTAAGGCTCCATCCACTTTTCCGTAAAGATCACATCCAGTAGGTTCGGGCGGTCATCTGCTGTCAGATACTGTTGGGCCCGCTGAGCTATACTCTTGGCAATAATCCCTCCGCGGTTGGTGATCTGATCGCTGAGATTGGGCAAGACCACACACTGGATGCTCAACCACGATACGGTGGCAATAAACAGGACGACCAACACGGTACTTACAGCTATTTTTTGTTTGACTTTCAGTCTTTTGAACCACTTCATTAGGGTCCCCAAAACCTGGTCCTTTGGGCCAGGTCAGTCCTGCCCGCGGCGGGATTGCCAATAAAGATGGCGATGTGTTTTGGATTACTGGAGTATTGGAGTTTTGGAAAAAGCTAAAACCGGAAGTTCAATTTGAATAAGTCGTTCTCCTTACTCCATTACTCCATCACTCCATTACTCCAGGAGGCTCCCGCATCAAGCAAAGACCTTAAAAGCCGCCACTGGGGGGCAGCTCAAAGCAAGGCCCTCCGGGCCTGGATTCTTTATTTTTTGAGCCATGATTTGCCCACCTCTCCCGTCTCCATTAGGGAAGGTTTAGTAACCAGCTCGAGCTTACCTCCACGTATCTGGGTGAAGTAGACTTTTTCCAATCCCTGGTGATCTTGAGCGTTAAAACTCAGCGGGTTGGCGATACCGAGGGAATAATTTTCAATGGTCTCAATTGCATTGATAAAATTTTCCCGAGTGAGATCTGGGCCTGCTCGTCTCAATCCTTCAACCATAACCCTACCGTTCAGGTAGCCTTCGAATCCCACGTAGTTGGGTTTGTCCTCAGGATAGTAACGAGCGAGCAGTTGGGTGTATTCTTCGGCCGCGTCCAGCAACAGGGTTTCTGCAGGCGGCGGAACCACCTGGGTGACTATGACACCCTCTCCCTCTCGACCCAGTTTTTTCGCCAATTCATCACCACCCACGAAGGAAACGCAGTGAAAAATAGGATGAAAGCCCCTGGTTCGAGCCACTCGGATAAATTGGGCACAGGGGTCATAGGTGCCGATCATTATCACTACCTCAGCTCCTGAAGGCAGTATTTGCTCCAAGGCCTGTTCAACCTCGATGCTTCCGCGGCGATAGCTGCCTGTGGCCACCGGCGTCAGACCATACCTCTTGAGGGCAATCTGGGTTCCGGTGAGACCGTCGAAACCGTAGTCATCGTACTGGTAGAAAACTGCAAACTTCTTGAGACCGAGGGCTTCCACCAGTTCTTTGACCGCGGCACCGGTCTCCTGATAGTAGGAGGCTCGAATATTGACTATGTATCGCTGAAAAGGGTTTCGCAGAATCTGGGCCCCCGTAAACAGACCCACCAAGGGAATACGCGCTTCCTGCACTAGTGGCATGATCTTTACCGATGTGGGCGTACCAACATAGCAAAACAAGGCGAAGACTTTGTCCTCAACAATAAGCTTTTGGGTATTTTCTAGGCAACGGGGCGGATCATAACCATCATCGTAGGCAATGACTCTTATGCTCCTCCCATGTACACCCCCTGCCCCGTTTATGGACCGGAGGTAACATAGGGCGCCATGAAGGGTTTGGGTTCCGAGAAAGCTGGCGTGGCCACTGAGGGCTAGGGAGGAACCCAAGCGAATTTCATCAGCACTAACCCCTGGTGTCTGAACGCCTACAACTTCCTGGTTGGCTGTTCCACTGCAGCCTGTTCCTAGACATAAGAGCAATAGTCCTAGACATAAAAGCCGATTTTTCATGTACCGGTCCGTATCTCTTCGACGATATCAGAAGTCTCAACCAGCTTGAGGTGACTGGCCATGGCCCTTAGGGTATCCACCTCTATTTGATTTTTTATCTGCAGCTTTTCCTTGCTATCCATCTGGGAGTATAGGGTCAGGTAGTGATCTATGGCTCTGCGCAAACTCCTGCACTCCTGCAAAGAAAGCTCAATTTTGACCTGATGTATTCTTTTGTCTGTTACCTGCATGGCCCTGTCCCTCCAAATATCTTTGCAGCTTCCAAGGTTACCCGGTAGTCTCAAGAGGGAGTTCAATAACTACGGCTGTTCCCTCGTTTGCCTCGCTTGCGATCTTGATCTCCCCTCCATGGTCGTCAATGATTTTTTTGCTCGTCGCCATATCCAGACCAGTGCTGCTGCCTTGTTCATCGGTGAAGGGGTTGAACATGTTCTCCAAATCAGCTGGTGGAATCCAGCCACCTTTGCCCAGCAAGTAAATTCCCACGGTGTCCCAGCAAAGTTCGGTTTGCAGGGAAAGTCTTTGATTCTTTTCCATGGACTGCGCGAGTCTTCGGGTGATGGTGACCAGAGCCTCCAACATGAGTTCCATGTCAAAAAGACTATCCGGGATGTCGCTGTCTAGGTCCACGGAAGTCTCTAAGCCCCTGGTTTTGAATTCCGGCGCCAGAATATCGTGGGCCCGCCGTACCAGCTCGTTGTAATTGTATTTGCCCTTGTTTTGCTTCAGGGGCCGGATGAAATCACGCATTTTTTTGAGCACCGTCTCCAATCGCTTGACCTCGTTCACAATGATTTCTACCTTAGGTCTCAGACTTTCGTGAAGTTCTGGCGAGTTCTGAATTACCGTGGCAAAACCTCCGATGGAGACGAGGGGATTCCTAATTTCGTGGGCCAGGTATGAGGCCATTCGCCCCACAGTGGCCAAACGGCTTGAATGGGCCAACTTTTTTTCGCAGCTTATCTTTTCTTCTTGCACTTCGATGAGGTCCCAGAACAATCTGGCACTGAGGTGATCAATGACTTTCACCTGCTTTGGTTTGCTCCTCATGAGTTCATCCAGCACATCTTCCCGTCCGGTGATTTCAATGAGCAAGTGGAGATCTGCAAAAGAAAAAAAATCTCTATAGTCCGTGGTTGTATAGATCCCCTTCTTGCGGGCATAGACCACACCTGGCGCATCTTCACTTAAATCAGCCACTCCGACGATGCAGAGGTGTAAGTTCCTTAGCCTGTGGGTTTCGAGGAATTTTATCAGCGCTCTGCCGCCTGAACCCCCACCCACCAGGGCGATGTTTAGACATGCCTGCTCCGTCTTTGAGTTGATATTGAGCTTAGTTTCGGCTGCTTGCATTGTTATCCAGCGCCATCTTTAACGAAATAGGGAACCTTTAGTCCAACTCGTCATGAATTCGATAGATCAGTTTGAATTTCCCTTCCAGCTCAGCAAAAAGAGCCTTTTCATCCTGCACGTTTTTGGTCCGAACGTAGAGGTGTCTAAACCCCTGTGGAGCTTGCTCATAGGTGCTAATCATGCTGACTATGCGCCCACCGTGCGCCCGGATCACGTCAGTGACTTTCCTAATGGAACCCGGCCGGTCTTCTATCTCCACACAGAGCTGCAAGGGCGCCTGATAGATTCCAGAAACAGAAACCATGGCACGGAAGACATCGCCCTTGGTGATGATGCCCTGCAGGTCGCCTCTTTGATCAACCACGGGTAAAGCAGATATGTCGTGCTTGAGCATCAGGGCGGCAGCCTTGTCTGTGGTCTCATTGTCGCTGACAGTGTGAGGATTCTTCGACATCACCCTCTTTACCTGGAGCTTGTCCAGGAGGTAGTAGAGTTCATGAATGTCCAGGGTGGTTGCCTTGGAAGGATGAGCCTCTTTTAAATCCCGGTCAGACACTATCCCGGTAAGACGACCTTGCCTGACTACCGGCAGGTGTTGAAACCCCTTATCCTTCATTAGCTTTGAAGCTTTCATTATTGAGACATCTTCTTCTACGGTTATGACCTCTCTGGTCATCCAATCTTTTACTAGCATGCTAAGGCCTCCATATCCGGTTAGTAGGTACAGATGATTATTGAAATATCTGTGCCAGACAGTTTTTGTATTTATACTATTGAAATTTCTGTGTTTTTTTAATTGCAGCCGGTGAAGAAAAGCAGAGTAACTTTACAGATTGTAAAAATAGCTGGCAGGGAACAGGATGGAATATTGGAAGACTGGAATGATGGAGTGCTGGGGGTTGGTCACTGGATGCTGGATACTAGATGCTGGTCACTGGATGCTGGATACTCAAGGGGAGGAATGAGCCATTATTGAATTAAGATCTTTTCTGATTTTTGCCCAGTAACTCTGCGCTGAAGCCTGATCTGACATGATCATATCCAACTGGCGGGTATGAATTGTCAGGTAGCCGAGCCCCTTCAGCCGTTCACAGATGAAATTTTGCTCTCGTCCTTCCAAACGGGCGAACACTGAATCCTCTTTGATTTCCACTCTAAAGTCCAATTCCGAAAGAATGTCACCCACAAAGTGTGCCCGTCGCACTCTTCTTGAATAGTCAGCAGCTCCACCCTTGAATTGAAAACTCACGTAGTTTTCACGAGGCCTATCACTCACTAAGGTCTCAACAACAGAGAAGTGAAAGCCAAAACGAGAGGTTAGGCTGCAGAAATTTTTTGAGATCATGAAATAGTTCCGATTGGCATATTGGGAGCTCAAGGCTGGGTCCAGGGCCCGATCGGTTGTAGCTTGCACTAACACCGATAAAAATCCCTTTGGGTCAACAGGCGGCGGACCTTCCCAGGAAACGGCAGTGATGCCCTCCCAGAGTGCCAACATTGGAATGGAAACAATGTTCTGCAGTTCAACATACTTGCCTTCCACGTCCTCCCTGAAACCATCGTCTAAATTAATAATCCACCACTGCATGGGAACGTCACATACCAGCTGCTTGCTGGACCGTTCTGAAAAGTGGTGCTCCTTGCCGAAGTTGAACATCTCGTGGACCGACTTCTCGTGGGCAAAGCGGGTAATATCATGAAAGGTCATACAACGCTTCGGATTGAACTCGGGAGCATCTGGATCGAGAAGAGTCAAAGGAATAATTTGTTGGGCAACTTCCCCGAGGACCTCATACACCGGACTTCCTTGCATTAAATTCTTTTTCGGCTCTGACTGTGCCAATAAAGACTCCACTCGGCCAGCATAAACCGCCCGCCCGTCTGCATCCACAGTGACCAGGTCACCATTTTTCAAAGATTTTTTCGCTCCCACCGCACCAAAGAGAGCAGGCACGCCGAATTCTCTGGCGACGTTGGCCAGGTGGCTGGCAACACTGCCGTGTTCGGTGACCACGGCAGCAGCCCGATGCAGAAGTGACGACCAGGCAGGGAGGGCCTGGGAGGTAACCAGCACCGCTCCTTGGGGAAACCCTAAGGTATCAGCGCTCTTGACCACCTGAAAAACCGGACCGCATCTTACCCCGGAGCTGGCGGTTGTTCCCCCTCGGATAATAATCTGTCCTGCTACACTGGCTTCCTGCTCAACTCGCAAAGCTCGCTCGCCAGATTCAATTTGTTTCAGCGGCCGGCACTGCAAAAGACAGATGGTGCCATCTGTCTTAATGGCCCACTCGATGTCCTGGGGCGAGCCGTAATAGTCGTCAAGTTCCACTGCCATAACAGCCAGGGCAAACACTTGATCTTCCGAAATTGAAGGTACTATGCTCTCATGGGGAGTAACTTCAAGGCGGCACACCCCCTCCTCAGGGTCGCAGAGGAATATGCGATCCTTCTTGCCGATTTTCTTGTCAACAATCTTCATTGGTGCACGCCTAGATACCATGAACAGGTCGGCATCAACACTTCCGTCAACTACCGATTTCGGCAGTCCGTAAGCAGCATGAATACGAACGGTGTCGTCGCGAACATTCATAGGATTGCGGCTATAGATTACTCCCCCCGCCATGGCTTCCACCATGGCCATGCACCCCACACACATGGCAATGTCTTCATCGCGAATTCCCCTGGCCAGCCTGTAGGTGATGGCGGGCAGGCTGTACTTGCTAGCCACAATCTCTTTGTATACGTCGAAAATATTCTCTGAGCTAATGTTTAGTTCCGAGCGATATTGACCCGCAAAAGATGTTCCGGAGTGGTCTTCTCCAAGAGCACTGCTTCGCAGAGATACTCTTGCGGACGGACCCGGAGCTATCTCCTCGTAGGCAGCCGCCATGGCTCTTTGAAGATCTTCTGGCACTTTAGCCTGGATAATCAGTTGTTGGACCCTGGTACTCAGGCCGTAAAGCTCATCCATCCTCTCCATGCTTAAGGACTGGAGAAGACGATCGATCTCGCTCTGCAGCTCATTGTGTTCCATGAATTTTTCGAAAGCAAGAGAGGTTACCACGAAGCCCTCGGGAACGGTGACTTTAATACGGTTTTTAATTTCGCCCAGATTGGCCATTTTACTACCAACCTGGTCTGCCATCTCTCTGTTCACCTTGGCCAGGGGAATAACCAGTTCTTGTCCTCTGGAAATCCTTTTTTGAGCGAGGGTATGGTTAATGCGCTCCTGAATATCATTGAAGCGCTCATAGAGTTTCCCGTATTTTCCTGGAGCAAGATCATCCAGGTTCTTGATGATCCGGTAGACATTTACAGAGACAGCAGTACAATTGGCCCTCACGAAGGACATACCGAAAGTTCGTGCACCGCGAAGAGCCTCTTCCAGATCCGCCATAATCTCGAGGGATCTATTGTTGGCGCTGAGAAGTAGCTTGAAACTATGGTATCGTGCTTTGAACAGGTTGCGCAGTTCTTCCGCGTCCGCACTGCATTGGGGCTTACCGCGCCATTTGCATATTAGGGAGGAAAGAGATTTAATCAGGTTGGCCATATTAATCTCAGAAAAAAGTGCCTTCTATTTCACCCGCCTCCAGAATAATTGAAACTTTGAACCTCTGTCAAACAGTCCACAAATTGCCTGCCTGACCCCTCTCCTCTCAAGAAGCTGCGTCCCAATGCGTCATCCCGGCCAAGTCCGCCTGCGGCGGACGAGAGCCGGGATCCAGACAACGTCCCCGCGAAGACGGGGAACCAGACACCAAATGACGTCATTGAAGTTTCACTGGATTCCGGATCTCGCCCCGCGAAGCGCAGCTCGTCCGGAATGACGGGTTCGGCGGATTGTGATCCTCTGACCTCCGACTTCCGACCTCTGACTTCTCAGCGCCTTGCTGCCTAGTGGTTAGTTGAAACTGCTGCATGCTGTCTGCTGCACGCTGCCTGCTGCTTTCTTCTCGCTGCTTATATTTCTTTCTTGGCCCCTTTCTTCATTTGCATGCCCATGCCCTCGAAGAGAAAGAGGATGGCGTAGCCCCACCACAGGGTATAGATTACATAGAAGACCAGGGAAAAGCTCAGAATGCCTGCCTTGTCAGAAGCATTCTGCGGCTCGATACCGTGGAAGTTGTAGCCTACCTCCACGCCTTTTTTCACCACATCGGCCAGAAAAGAGGCTTCAGCAAACATCTTATGTTTCTTTAACTCTTTATCCAGGCTTTTGAAGGTAGACCACCAAACATAGAGCACCTCTTTTCCCGGATATCCATATTTTGCAGCGATTGCCTCTTCCTGGTTGTTGAACATGGCCTCTGAATCCTGAAGGGCGGCCTGGACCATCTGACCCATATAACCAGAGGCTTTGACCTCAGCGGAGTCGACGGCAGCCCCTACCCCGGCCTCGGCCAGTAATTTAGTGGCCTTCCCTGCCATATCCTCATCGGCCAGTTTCAAGGTGACCTCGAATTTGACGTCCTTGTAGTGTTCGTTTTTCTCATGTAAGCCAGGAAAATAGTAGGTTGATCCTTTGGCAATGGAATTAAACAACCTGTCTGCCGCCTGCAAACTGTTTTCCCCATGGAAAATTGGTGAAAACATCAGCAGCAGAATCACCAAAAAGGATGCCCCGAGCGTCAAACCCCAGACGAATTGTTTCTTCTTCTTGACAATCATTTGCTTAGACCTCCCCTCGCAGCACCTTTATATTGCCAGTGTATTTTCCGATTACCCAGACTGCAAATATGGTCACCACCGCGAAAAAGATCCAGGTGCCGGCAGTGGTGAGACCTTGTGCCACCGGCTTGGAAAGCTTGATGATTTCCATTTGCTGGAGCTTCTCCGGCAGGGCGAACAATCTGTTTATGAAACCTGCCATGATCGCAGTAGCATAGAAGCCTCTGATGTAAATACCCTTTACCACCTTGGTGGTGAGAGCGCCGACCTGGACTCCAATTAAGGAACCGATGAGCATGCCCATGGCCAGGGTGTAGAAAATGAACCCGTAGACCGCATATTGAGCGATGGAGGCATAGCCTGCGGTGAAGATGATCTGGAGGATATCTGTGCCTACGGTGGTAAAGGAGGAAACTCCCAGGATATAAACGAACATGGGAAAGGTGAGAAAGCCACCACCAACGCCCATAATGGCGGCAACGAAGCCCACAAATGAACCGCAGACGGCCACGAAAAGGGCTGGAATCCTTTTGCCGCCCGGAACCAGATCCTCATCAAAGGTTATGAGCGGAGGAATCTTGGCCCTCTGTAATTTGGCCGGCAGACCCACTTTACCCGCGGCGACCTCGGCCCCATGACCGCTTTCACCGTGGTGGGCCCCCACCTCAACACCTCCCTTTCTCAACCTCAGGAAGTCAGTGAGAGCGTAAATGCCCAGAAAACCCAAAAGCACGACATAGACAATACTTATGAAGGTGTCGCTCAGAACCGGATTAGCCTCATAGAGTGTCCGGTTGATTACCCCGCCGCCGGTCACGCCCACTCCTGCACCCACCAGAAAGGCGAGGGCCAATTTTACCGAGACATTGCCGAGCTTCTTGTGCACCGCAGTTCCCATTATGGCCTTGGCAAAGATGTGGAAGAGGTCGGTGCCCACAGCAAGGATCCCTTTTACTCCGGCGCTCATAAGGGCGGGGGTGATGATAAAGCCACCGCCGGCCCCGATACAGCCGGTTATCAATCCGGCGCACAAACCGATGAAGATGGAGACCACAAAGATTGTTGTGGTGTAATAGGCTGGAGTGTAAGCCTTGTGACCTCCCAAGATTTCCGGCAGGCCGGCGGCAAAAGCGACCGAAACCAGGATTACCGGAAGAACCATCAACCCCAGAATCCAGAGCCTCCTCCTACTCTTGACGATGTTCATGCTGGTTTCATAGTCCCACTTTGCGTGGGCCACGGCGGCCTGCATGAGCAGGTTATACAATCCTCTCATTCTTTTCATAGTAACCACCCCTTCTTCTCGTTGTTCGGTATTGATCATCTCTTCAATTCACACCAGCATGGAACCAGGTGACAGTCTAGGACGCTCAAGACACCTCCTCGCTGGTTTGCTGCTCTTTCTGCCGCTCTAGCCTGGCGATCTTTTCTTCCTGAATGGTCTTAGCCCGGTGAGCATCCTGTATCTTGTACAAAAGCTCATCGATCTCAGCAGGTTTCATCAGATAATCAAAGGCGCCTGAGCGCATGCCCTCAAGAGCCACCTCGAGGCTAGCGTGGCCGGTTAGCATTATTACCTCTATCAATGGGTTAAGTTTCTTGATTTCTCGCAATGCCGTGAGCCCGTCCATCCCGGGCATTTTCACGTCAAGTACCGCCACATCAATTGGCTTGGCTTGCAGGTATTGCAGGGCCTCCTCTCCGCTGGAAACCCCTTCCACATTAACGTCTCGCTTGCCAAGTCTTCTGGTTAGCACTTCCAGAAAGTCCCTCTCGTCATCCACCAGAAGAACCCTGCACTTTTCCACCGAATCTACTCCTTTCTCTCTGCGGCTTTGGTGATCGTAGCCAGAAGGTCTTCGAGGTCGCACGGTTTGGTGAGATAGTCGAAAGCACCCAGTGCCAAGCCATCTCTGGCGGCCTTTTCCGAACCATGGCCTGTGAGCATGACCACCGGCAATTCCGGATCCATCTTTTTGAATATTTTTAAGACCTCGATCCCGTCTATGTCTTCCATCTTGAGATCGACAACCGCTACGTCGAAGTCCTTTTTGCGCAGTGTCTGAATAGCTTCTGAGCCGCTTAGGGCAATACTCACCTCGACCTGTCTTTTCGTCATCCTTTTGGCAAGGACGTTTACATATCCCTCTTCGTCATCTACGAGGAGGACTTTGATCTGCCCTTTTTGCCCTTTCCTTCCCTCGGTCATTCTTACATCCCGCGCCGCAAGGTTATTTCTTTCATCCGGGCATCGATTATCTTTTGTTCGTGTTTGCCCTTCTTTTCCTTTGCCTCGTCGACTTTAGCCAGGAGTTCCTCGATCTCACAGGGTTTCATCAGGTAGTCGAAAGCTCCCAGTCTCATTCCTTCCACCGCGGTCTCGATGGTTGCATGGCCGGTGAGCATTATTACCTCTACCAGTGGATAGGCCTTCTTGATTTCCCTCAGAGTCTCAATGCCATCCATACCCGGCATCTTGACGTCGAGAATGACGACATCTACAGCATTCTTTTCAAGCTTTTCTAGGGCTTCCCGGCCACTGTATGCGGAAAGCACCATCAACTGGCGTTTGCTCAAACGCTTGGTCATGGTTTCGACAAAGGGAACTTCGTCGTCTACCAGCAAAACTAAAGGTGAGATCATCTTACCCCCCCTTCCTCTCTCTTTGTTTGGTTGAAAAACGATTAGGATAGTATTCCCTAAGAACCTTAAAAACCGTCGCTTTCAGGCGATCAGTATTTCCCATTTTCTCTACAAAGGCGGCGGTTTGCTTAACAGCCGGATGGCTTGCATCTTCTGTGGCAAACCCATGAATGATCACCGGGAGTCCGGAGTTTACCCGTCGCAGTCGTTCAAGAATTGCCGGCCCACCAGAATAGGGAATCTCCAGATCCAGTATCAATAAATCAGGCGGATCGGCTATGCTGACTTTTCGCAAAAGATCACGCCCGTCAGCAGCAACTTCCACCTGGTAACCTTCAGCAATGAGTTCACGGCGTAGGAAGTTGCGCACGTGCCTGTTGCGGTCTGTGATCAAGACGGTAAAACCATCCAGCATAAAACCACCTCTCACTAGTGCAAAACCTTAAGAGCAACCGCCATGCCACAACATTGCTGAGGCTTAAGTAGCTTAATTTAATAGATTAATTTCAGAGAGAGGGGTTTGATCAGGCTGGAGTGAGTGCCGGGGTTTTTTACAACTTGTAAAAGGAAAGGACGTCCGTGGTCTGTGGTCAGTTGTCCGTTGCGATTCCACGCAAGAACCGTTCAAATCGTTAAAGTCGTTGAAATCGTTGAAGTCGCAAGATCGCGGCTAAAAGCCGCTCCCACAAAAGGGGGGACGACGCGGAGAGACGGGGATAGAGGTCAGAAGTCAGAGGACAGACGACAGAAAAGAGTTAGAGTAGTGGAAGTGTGGAGTATTTTAAGATCTTAAACTCTAAGCACCAAGTCTCAAGGTGTCAGGTGTCAGGGAGGGAAACAAAAAAGCTGAAACCTGAAACCTGAACACTGAAACCTTAGTCTTTGCCTATATCCGCAACGGACGACGGACCACGGACGCAGCGAGTATTTACGACGAGCTGCTCACAGCAGTTTCAATCTTAAGCCGGTACTTTTCTATCTTCGCTTGTAGGGTGGGGCGGGAGAGACCCAAGAGCTTGGCGGCACGGGATCGATTGCCGCCCGTCAGGTTGAGGGCCTCGCTGATAAGAATGCTGGCAGTGTCGTCCATCATGGAGTCGAAAAGACCTTCACCGTGACTTTTGGCCAGCTTTTGTCTGAACAACTGACGGAGGGATTCGGTCACTGATTCTTCGTCCACGCTTTTGATTTCGCTGCCTTCCTCCATGACTCGACTCAAGTCTTCAGCGCCGATTGGAGTCCCTCGATTGAAAATCAATGCCTTCTGCAATGTGTTCGCCAACTCCCGGACGTTTCCCGGCCAGGGATAGCCTCGCAGCAAAGTCTTGGCTTCCGGGACGCTACCCGGGTTATCCATTTTCATTTCACTCGACAAGCGCTTGAGAAAGTATTCGGTCAAAAGGTCAATGTCTTCAGCCCGTTCGCGCAGCGGTGGCAGCCAGAGAGTAACCACTTTGAGACGGTAGTAGAGATCTTCCCTAAAGCGTCCTTCTGCGATGGCAGCTTCGAGGTCTCTGTTGGTTGCGGCGATGATCCGGACATCCACCGGAATGGGCTCCCGTCCACCTAGTCTTTCAATACTTTTTTCCTGAAGCAACCGCAGTATCTTGGCCTGGATGCTGAGGGGCATGTCCCCTATTTCATCCAGAAAAATGGTGCCGCCGTTGGCTTGCTGAATTTTTCCCAGACGACGACTTACCGCTCCGGTAAAGGCTCCCCTTTCATAACCGAAAAGCTCGCTCTCGAGGAGAGTCTCGGGAATTGCCACGCAATTGATCACCAAAAATGGTCTATGTGCCCTTTTGCTGTGCTGATATATGGCCCGAGCCACCAGCTCCTTGCCCGTCCCGGACTCGCCCCTAATCAGTGCGGTGGCATCGGTGGAAGCAACCCTCCCTATGGCCTTGTAAATCTCCTGCATTGGTTTGCTCCGGCCAATAATGGCATCCGCCGACGGCTTGTCTGGAACTATGTCCATCTCTACCCGCGAGTGCATAAGTCGACCGGCCTCCAAGGCATCCCTTACCAGGGCAAGGATATCGGGAATATTGAAGGGTTTGAGGACGTAGTCGAAGGCACCCTCCTTGGTGGCCTCTATAGCCGTTTCAGTAGTGCCATAGGCGGTCATTATTATTATGGGCAGCTTGGGCTCTACTTTGCGCATGGCCCTGCTGGCTTCCAGGCCATTAATTCCTGGCAAGCGCACATCCATGACCACCAAATCAGGAGGAGATTGTCGCACCATGGCCAGACCTGATTCGCCATTGGCCGCTGTCTGCACCGTGTGCCCCTCCTCAATGAGAAGCTTTTCAAAGCTCTGCCTCAGTTGAGGATCGTCATCAACGATTAGGACCTTGCCCAAACTGCATCCTCCCGGCACGGCAGGGTAATGGTAAAGGTCGTCCCCTCACCCTCCTTGGATTTCAGAGATAGCCAACCACCGTGTTCCTCTACGATGCGGTAGGCAATGCTGAGCCCCAAGCCCGTCCCCTCTTCCTTGGTGCTAAAAAAGGGTTGAAATACCTGATCACGAACTGATTTTGGAATACCAGGACCGTTGTCTTTCACCCGTATTACCACCACCCGGCCCAAAGGCTCAACCACGCCTTCTTCCTCACGAATGACAATCAAGCCGCCTTCGCCCATGGCCTCACAACCGTTTACCAGTAGATTAATCAAGACCTCTTTTAACTGCTCGGGATCGGCCTCTATCATGGGCAGACGGTGTTCCCGGTCAAGCTCTACCTGGACACCGTAGGACTCTAACCGATGTCGAAGGAGCTGCAGTGCCATGTCCACTACCTCGGAAGGACTGATACTCTGAATTTTCAGCTTGGGTGGTCGGGCAAACTCGAGAAAGTTTTGGACGATAGTGTCAATGTGGCGCACTTCCTCCGAGATCACCTCGAAGTCCTCTTGCTGGGTTTGAGAAAGTTCCAGCGACCGTTCCAGGGAGAAAAGCCTCATGTTCACAGAAGTCAGCGGGTTGCGGATGGTGTGAGCCACTCCCGCAGCCAGTTTTCCCACCATGGCCAGTTTCTCCGCCTGCAGAAGGTGCGCGCGGCTCTGTTGTAGTTCAGACTGTGTCTGATCTACGTTCTCCATGAGGCTGTGGACTCTCTGGCTTAAGGCGGTCATCTCCCTGGGGAGGGAGCTGTTGATGTCTACGTCACCCGCTTCCATGGATAGTATTCTAATTGGTTTCAGGATCTGATTCAGCAGGATATAGGCCAGCAGAATAGCCCAAAACCAGGACGCTTGGTAGAGCCACCAGGGTCATACCTTTAACCAACCGTGTCTGAGCACGACTCTTGATCCGAGCGTCATTGATTTCTTCCTTCTTGATTGCCCTATATTGATCGCAGAGACCCTGGATGGCGAAGAACTGCTTCCTCACATCCCAGTGGCGCTCGGCCCCGGCTTCCCGCTTGCCGGCCTGATATAGCTGAATTACTTGGTCCCGGGCAAAGATATAACGAAGGTACTCTGATTCGATCTGATTGAGGATGCTTCGCTCATTATCTGTCTGGGCCGAGTTGCGGGCTTTCTTTAGCCAGGTATGGAAGGACTCGTTGAGTTCCTCCAATTGGTTGAGCCAGTCAGGGTTGCCATCGAGGAAATAATAGGTTGTCAAACCCTTTTGCCTGACCAGAGCCGTCTCCAGCTCTTCCGCCGCCTGTAACCCCATCACGGCACTATCAAAGACCGAATCGAAGAGATTCGCCATCCGGTAGGTATGCCACATGGTGACGAGGCCACCGCCTAGAGTGGTCAACACCAAGGCAGCCAGAATCAAGATGATTCGACTGCGCAGGCTTAGTCGTTTCATGATCACGGTTTTATTGTATTACCTGTTTGTTCTTTCTCCGGACACCATGACCCCATAAGGAATCATGGAGTATGGAGCATTAAACAACAAGCAAAAACCCCATGGGCTATGCTGAGTCGCCCCCGCCCAGGTGTACCGCAAGCCTCTGGTGAACAGGCTCTTTCTTGGCCCCATCCTCTGGTGGCAGTGGTAAGCGGACATGGAAGGTGGTTCCCAAACCCACCGCACTATTCACGCTGATTTCTCCTTCCATCTTTTTAATGATGCCATAGCAGATGGAAAGACCCAATCCGGTTCCCTTGCCCACTGGTTTGGTGGTGAAGAAGGGATCGAAGATCCTGGCAAGATTAGCTTTAGGAATGCCTTGCCCGGTATCGGCAACGTCCACCACCACCTGGCCGCCATCAACTCGGGTAGTAATTTCAAGAGTTCCACCGTCAGGGGTCATGGCGTCCAGAGCGTTATTGACCAGATTAAGTAATACCTGTTCAAATTCCGATGGTGAAACATGGACCTCCGGCAGGTGTTGAGCAAGGTTTAAGTTGAGTTTCACATTGCTGTACTTTACTCGCTGTTCGGAAAGCGCGACCACTTCGTCTATGAGCTCGTTCAATTGTACTTTACGAAGTTCCGGATCTGTCTTCCGGGCAAAGCTCAAAAGCTTGTGAGTTATTTGTTTACAACGTACCCCTTGGTTTTTGATCTGTTTGAGAGCTCTTCGGACCTCGGCTGGATCTTCACAGGTGCCGTCTTCCTCTAGTAGATCCTCAATCCAGCCTGCCTCCTCCACCATTATTGCCACCGGGTTGTTGATTTCGTGGGCTATGCCGGCCGCCAACTCTCCCACCGAGGCCAGTTTGCCTGCTTCAATGATCTGCTCGTTCATCATTTCTTTTTCCCGGTCAGCCCAGACTACGCGCTTGATGATTCTACTGGATAAGATGAAAGCCATGCTTACGATGCCCAGGCCGCCCACAAGGAAGATGACCAGGGCCAGCTTTCGAGCGCGATACAGATCTGCGAAGGCATCCGTCGCATCCTGTTGGTAGACTAGCAGCCACTCCCCTTTTTTCAGCGGAGTGCTGACACTGATGTACTCCCCACCCCTATTTGGATCGCTCTCTATTACGGTCACCGGCTGCCGGTCATTTTTCTTTTTACGAAGCCGATCCGTTGCTTCTAAATGACCTTGGTCCTCGGGGGGCAAACCTTGGTGGAAACTCTTGACGAGCAGGTCCACATGCTTTCTGCTGTTCTGCCTAGCCGCCAGTGGGGCGTTGGTCTGAAATTCTCCCTCGTGGTTGACGATAAAAGCGATGCCGGTCTTACCAATGCGGAGATTCTCCACCAGAGAATTGAAAGCGACGAAATCAATAGTGGACCGCAAAATCCAGGTGCCACCCTGCCACTCCTTCTTGACTGCCACAATAAAATGGGGCAGCCCTCTGATGCCCAGAAATACATCGCTGATAAATTGCTCACTTTTCAGAGCCTTTTTAAACCAGTCCGCCTCAGAATAGTTGACCCGAGCCAGCTTGAAAGCCCCGGCGTAAGCGACCTGGAGGCCGTCCCCATTGACTAAACCCAGGTCCACGAACACCCCACCGTGTTCTTCCTGGAGGATGGCCAGTTTTCCCTGAAGAAACGACTCATCACGCAACTGCTCTAGGCTAAAGGTTCTGGTCATCACCCTGATATCGGCCAATTTTTCATCGAGAAAACCGTCGATATTTTGCCTGTGTTTCTGCACCACTTCTTCCAGGTGGGCAATTACCTTTTCTTGGTAGGATACTTGGAACTGGTAGAGGATCATCCCGGCAATAAGAAGGAGGGGCGCAAAAGACACAAGAATCATGACCAAGAGCATGTTTCTCTTGAGCGTTCTGTAATAGTATGGGCCTACTATTTTCTTACCTTTCATGGACCACAACTCTGTTCATCTGGCTCTTCCGGAATTTGATTGGATGATCACCTATTAGCCATTGATGCCATGGTTTCCCTTGGACAGGAGGTGCTCCGAGCCAAAGCGCATCTGAGCCACCGGTGTTTTGCTTTTGCAGCCTGGAATGACTTACATCTGCGTCGGCGGCAGTCATCTTGCAAAGCCATTAACCCAATCCAACTGATGCGAATATGCAGCTTTGTCGAGGAGCTCTTCCTGGCGAATCCAACACTTGTATTATGCTATCCAAGCATATTCCGGAAAAACTGTTTATCTGGCTTTTATCTGCCCATTTCTAGTCAAAACTGTCCGCTGACTCCCTCTTTAGTTACTTGGGCAGTACCACAGGCATGCCCAGCAAAGGCCAGATGACCAAGGCAGCTACACCCACCAGAACCATGAGCAGAACACTGGCCGGAATACCATAGAGAAAGAATTCCCCGGTGGTAAACTGCTTGGAGTCATAGGCAATAGCATTGGGCGCCGCACCCACCAAGAGCAGGAAGGGCATACCGGCGGTGACCAGGGAGGCAAATAGAACAACCTCGGGGGCAACCCCCAGGTATGGGGCGATGACCAGGGCCACCGGCAGTGAAATGGCGATGGCTGCCACGTTCATGATGAAATTGGTCATAATCATTACGAAGAAGGCAATGCTCAAGACAAAAACAAACCAGTTTGCCTTCTGGAACATTACCAGCCAGTTCACTGCCAGCCATTTGGCCGCGCCCGTTTCCCACAAGCAAAAGCCGATGGACATGGCACCGCCGAAAAGCAGGATGATGTTCCAGGGAATATCTTCCAGGTCTTTGAGGTCCAGAATCCTGGTGAGATAGAAGAGGATGGTGGCAATGAGGATGACCGCGGACTTGTTGAAAGGTTTCAGTGCTGGAAGGAAAGATTGCAGCGACAGAAAGATAATTGCAGCAAGGACGATTAAAATAGTCAAAATCTCCCTGCCGGTGATGCGACCCATTTGAGCCTGGAGAGTCTTTGCCTTTTCTCGCAGACCGGGGATGGTCTTTTTCTCCGGTTTGAAAAAGATCATGAAGAACCCCCAGAGCACGAAGACCATCAGCCAACCAATGGGAAACATATAGTAGGTCAGCTCAAAAAAAGTGACCTCCCTGCCGACAATGCCCTTGAAAAAGCCTATGGCCACCGCCCCTCGGGCTGCGCCCAGGAGGGTGATGATGCTGCCTGCCCCGGCCACGTAGGCCATGCCGATGAAGAGACCTTTGCCGAACTTTGTGGGTCTCTCCCCTTCACCATAGAGTGAATAGATGGTTAGCATCAGAGGGTAGACTGTGGCTGCCACCGCAGTGTGGGCCATGACGTGGGTGAGGGCTGCCGTTACCAGAAAGCAGCCGAGATAGATCATGCTGGTTTTCTCGCCGACAATGGAGAGCATTTTATAGGCGAGCCGCCTGGTAAGCCCAGTTTTTGTGAAAACCATACCAATCACAATGGACCCAAAAATAAACCACACCGAAGGATCCATGAAATCCTTGAAGGCTTCCGAAGCTGTTCGAATGAGAAACATCGACTGCATCACCCCGATGGTAATGGAGGTGACGCCGATGGGGACCACCTCAAATACCCACCAGGTCCCTGCCAACAAGAACACGGCCAGGGCACCCTTCGCTTCTTTGCTCAGGGGGAAATGTTCTCCCATGGGATCAACAGCGTCGGGCCAGGGAGGTGAGTAGTAGACGATAGTGAACAGCACCACTCCCAACATAATAAAAAAGATTCTCTTCCAATTCATTCTCGCCAACAGAGAGGCAATGCCTCCTTCCTCGCGGGATGCTTCAAGGGCCAGTTCTTGCACAGGTGTATCAGACATTTTCCTTCCTCATTTCGAATGAGATGTAGTTCAACCCAGGTGGATTTCTCTCCAGTCTCACCACGACTTGGATTTCATCAGCTCTTTGATCCTCTCCTCATGTCTTTTTGAAACGAGAAGCATTCTCTTGTCTTTGGCTTTTTTGATTTTCTCCAAGAGCTCCTTGAAATCGGCAGGTTTTTCCACGAAATCCATGGCGCCCAGTTTCATGGCCTCCACACCTTTGTCAATAGTGCCGTGACCGGTGAGTAGAATAATTTGTAGGTCTGGATTGATTTCTTTGAGCTTCTTCAGGGTCTCCAAGCCGTCCATCTCTGGCATGAGAAGGTCGAGGACGATTGCATCGTAGGCCTCTCCTTTGGCCTTGTCGATAGCCTCGGAACCTCCCCCGGCTGTTTCAACGTTGAACCCCCGGCCCTCCAGTCTTTCCGCCAGCAATTTGATAAAGTGCGGCTCGTCGTCAACCAGGAGTACCTTAATTTCTTCTGCTGAAGTCATTACCTCCTCCCTGCCTAATCATCTTCATCCATGATTTTCTTTGCGGATTCGAAGTCTCCGGCCTCCGCAAAGGTTGCAGCCACCATGGTATCTTCCATCTTGCGCCTGTAGGCGGCTTTCATCTTTTTTACCAACACATCCAGATTCACCGGTTTTTCCAGGTAGTCAAAGGCACCCAGCCTCTTGGCTTCCTCCTCGTCCTTTTCAGTCCCGTGGCCGGTGAGTATGATCACCTGGATCTTCGGATATGCCTTCCTCACCTGGCGCAAGACCTCCATCCCATCTATACCGGGCATCTTCAGATCCAGGACCATGACGTCTGGCTCCTGGTCTTCCACAAAGGAGAGGGCCTCCTCGCCGTCTAGGACGGTATCCGAGCGCAGATCGCGCATCTTTAACCGTTCTGCCAAAGCCTTGACGAATTCCTCCTCATCATCCACCAGCAAAACCTTCATATCTTTCATGCTTACTCCTCCTTTTCGGGAGCAGATATCGGCTCTTTCCCCTCTTTGAGGATCTGCGTGGCACCGTTGAAGTCTCCCGATTCGGCCAATGTAGCAGATACCATAAGATCTTCAAGTCTTTTCCGGATTGATCTCTTTTTCTTGCCCTTCTTCGACTTTTTCTTCGCTCCAGCCTCTCGCAGTTTGGCCAGGAGATCCTCGAGGTCAAAGGGAATCAGCAGGTCGGCAAAAGCACCCCGTTTCATGCCCTCGATTGACCAGTGGATGCTTGAAGGACTCGTCAGGGTAATGAATTCGGCGAAAGTTTTTGTCTCCTTGATGGAATCCAGGATTCTGATTCCACTTGCACCAAGATCATTGACGTTTATGACCACCACATCAATGTCATCACGCTGCAAAATGGCAAGTGCCTCTGAGGCTGTCTGGGCAAAGCTGACCGCCACTCCCTTTGAGCAGATACGCTCGGACAGTGTCCCCATAAATCTTGAGTCTTCGCCAATCAGCAGGACATTCTCCTTCACACTATCCAAACCCCCTCTTGGTGAGAGCGTTTCCATTATTGGTTCTTCCGCAAGAACCCCATTATTAAGGCTAGCCCGGATTTTTCATGAATCGCGGTCGCAGCAGGTGATTCATGGAATTTCCGGGCTAAGCATTTACCGGGACCAGGCCGGACCAGATTTTCACGCCCGCCAGTGGAGAATCTTCTACGGGGATCCAGCCGATCCAAACTTTAACACCGGGAAGTTCCAGACGAGCCGCTTTTGCCTTTCTGCCGCTCACTTGCAGAAACTCCCTGGCCGTATCAGCTAGCCCGGCCTCGGCGAAGGTGATTGCGGTCATCCAATCATCCAAAACCAACTTTTTCTTCCTAGTCGCCTTCGCGCCCACAAAACACAAGGCAGTTTCATGCTCGTTTGCCTCGGCAAAAGTCACCGCATTCATCAAATCTTCTAATCTCTTTCTCAGACCTTTCATGGCCATTCTCCTTTGTCCGCAATGATCTTTGCCTATACTATTTAGCAATGACCGTGCCATACAATTTTTTATAGTTATTATAATTATTTAGATTCTAAGGTCATTACAGAATGATTTATTATGTTTCAAATTAAGTCAGTAGATATTGATTCAAATTGTTTCAAATGAATCATAAGGGGAAAAGATGGGAGATTGCAATCTATGGGGTGTGTATCATGCATACTTTGCAGGAAAGGAGAGGATTACCTTGTTTTGCCTTTCGTCCTCTTGCTCAGCGGCAATGGTGCCGCCCAACCCTTTCATGGTTTGGGCTAATAGGGCGAGGTCTGATTCACCTTGTTCTGCCTCAGCCGAAGGGTCGGCGGAGACTAGTGCTCCTATCTTGTCTGCCTCAACCGTCCCTTGGTCTGTTACCGTCACCTGGAACATTTCTCCGGACCGATCTGTCTTCACCGTTACCTCAGCCTCCCTGGGGGAGCAATTGATCGCCCGTTCGATGAATCCAAAAATTACATAAAGAAGGCGAAAGGGGTCGCTCTGGAGGTGCAAGGGTTCAGAGTCCAGTTTCGTTTCTAGATTTACCCGACGCAGGGTGGCAAACCTTTGGGCCAGAATAACAGTTTGCTTGACCGTCTCATTGAGATCCAAGTCTACCAACGACTTGTCCATGCTGTGAGCGAACTGGTTCAACCGTTTAACGATAGCCGCACTCCGTTGCACCTGTTCCTCTATGGAACCAATCAGGTTGGTCAATCGTGAGTACTGTGGCCAATCGTCGGGCGCGTCTTTGCGCAGAAGATCTCCCATGAGCCCGACTGACTCGTTGATAATGGCGAGAGTGTTTTTGATCTCATGGGAAAGGCTGGCAGTCACTTTGCCCATGAAACCTATCTCTTTTACTCTGGAGAGTTCTTCAACCTTTTTCTCCATGGCTTCAATCCGTGCTTACTTTACTTGCGGCTTCTTTCATTTTCTCCAGCATTTCTTCTATGTCCACCGGCTTGATCAGATAATCAAAGGCACCCAACCTCATTCCTTCGATACCCTCCCTGGTGGATCCATGGCCGGTCAGCAGGATGACCTGGGTATTGGGGTGGGTCGATTTGATTTGCCTCAGGACCTCCAGTCCACCCAACCCCGGCATCATCACATCAAGAATGACCACCTCGAATTCCTTTTCCACCAGCCTGGCCAATGCTTCTTCCCCGTTCAGTGCGCTGTCCACCTCAATACCTCGCAACATGAGTCTCTCTGAGAGGGCCGAGACAAATTCTTCTTCGTCATCAACCAGCAACACTCTATATTCTGCCATCTTCGAGCTCCTATGCCATCTTGCATTTCCGAGGAAGAACTACGGTGAAAGTGCTACCCTTTCCTAACTTACTTTCCACTCTGATGTCACCACCGCATTTGGCTACAATGCCGTAAGAAATGGATAGTCCCAGTCCGGTACCTTGCTCTTTGCCCCTCGTGTAGAAGGGATCAAATATGTGTTTCAGGTCATCCGGGTGAATACCACGGCCGTCGTCGGCGATTGCAACTTCAACGATGTCCGGTTCCGTCTCATTTTCCTTGGTAGCAATGGTGATGTTGCCCCCATCCGCCACCGCTTCAAAGGCATTGTTAATGATGTTCAAGAACACCTGCTGCAGCTGACCCCTGTCGTGGGCGATGGGGGCGAGATCCGGGGCAAGGTTGAAATTTACCTTGATATTTCGGTGGAAGGCCTCCTTCTCCAAAAAGCCCAGCACCTCTTGCACCAGCTCGTTGAGGTAGATTGTCTCAACCTTGACATCCATGCGCTTGGCGAATCCGAGGAGTCGATGAGTGATTTCCCGGCAGCGGTTAACCGACCTCAAGATGGATTCCACCTGCGACAGCAATTTCTCCCGGTCATGGTATTCCTTGGAGAATTCTACCAGGTCTTTAAGCAAGCCTGCTTTTTCGTTGATGATGGCCAGGGGGTTGTTTATCTCATGAGCCACACCAGCGGCCAGCCTCCCCAGTGAAGCCAGCTTGGCAGTTTGCTCCACTTCGATGTAGCAGGATTCACGCTTTTGATCGGCTTCGCGGATTCGATCTACCAAGAGGCCGGCAGTCCTGAAAGAGACTATGAGGATGACTGCCACACTGACCACCAGGACCAGGAGAAGTTCGCTTTTCAAGGTAAACCAGCCGGCCATCACCTCACCAGGTTCCTTGATCAGAACGAGAATAAAAGTGGCACCCCGCAAGTAGGCGTAACCTAGCAGGTGTTCTCCGTGATCGTCCTTCGTTCTGGTTATAACCGCTTCCTGACTCATTGGTGGGACTGGAAGAGAAACTTTTTCCAGGACGTTACCGTGGAATCGCGAAGGTGTCTGCAGGACACCCTCCCGATCTATAAGAAATATATCGCTCCCAGGTCTGAGGGTGATGGTGCTAATGAGCTGGTTGAACTTCTCGGTGTCAATGGTGGCTCGCAAAACATAAAAATCACCTTCGACAGTATCCCGCTTGATGGCTATGACGAAATGGGGAAATTTCCGGTATCCCAGGAAAACGTTGCTGACGTAGACCCCACGAAGCTGTACCTCCTGAAACCAGTCTTGATCTCGGTAATTCTTGCCCTTGAGTTCGTAGGGCCCGGCGTAGCTTCGCTGTAGACCGGAAGAGTCGATAAGACCGAGGTCTACAAACTCGGGGAACTCTGCCCTCAGACTCTGAAAAATGAAATTGAGACGGCCTTGGTTGCTCAGTTCCTCAAAAGTGCGCTCCCGGATCAGCAACCTCAGGGTGGACTCCCGCTCGCTCAGGAAAAGCTCGAGGGTGTGTTTTGCACTGGTGATCAACCTCGTCAGCGGTTTGACAATTTCTTCCTTGAGCGCACTCTGATACTGATAGTAGTTGATTGCCGCCATGAGCAGCAGAGGAATGATCGCAGTGGCGCAGACAATCAAGACAAAATTCTTGCGCAGGAGGTTGTATCGTTCAGGCCCCTCCCCGTAGTTGGGGAAAGTCCTTCAAGCCTTTGGGCATCAGCCGTCGAAACTTTTGCCAGATACCGCTCATCTTCATCAACCTTGAGAAGCTTCTCCACTCAGGATCGCTCCGGGCTCAAGTCTACCACCTCTGGCAAACTCCAGGGCCCGGTCGTACGGCGCTATTACAGAATCAATAACCCTTACCTCTTTTCCAGGTGAGATACTGGAAATACTCCTCCTCTATACCACCACAGATTACCATGGTGATCCCTTCGGTGAGAATCAGGTGACAAAGATCTTCAGCGGACACGCTTGGTAAAACCACAGTTTTGCAGTGCAGCACCTCGCCAGTGGAATCCACCGTGGCAACCAGTACCTCGCTGGTCAGGTCAAAGCGGGGCGCCACCTGGTCTCGCCAAATGGTAATCAACAGTTTCTCGTTCATTTCCTACAAATCAGCAATTATCGTGCCACATATAAACTGTAATAAAATCAATATTTTGAGTATATAGTAAGATTTTATTTGTCTTATTTTGAGACAAAACAAAACACTAGGTTAATTTCATTTTGGTACAAAATTGAGACTATTTGAGACATTATTTCTGCCCAACGGTCAAACCAGATTGTGCTGCTTCATTTTCCTCCACAGGGTTGACCTACCCCAGCCAAGAAGTTTGGCCGCCTTGCTCCTGTTGCCCCTGCTCTTCAGCAGGGCCTCGGAGATCATGCGACGCTCCATCTCTCGCCAGTTGAGCCGATTGTCAGCGACTCTCGTTTTCATCTTCTCGTCCGCCAGTCCAGGGTAACTGTCCCTTTCGCCACCAGTCACCCCGGCCTCCGGTTGCAGGGACTCATCCCATGCTCCTCCAAGATAATCAGGCAAATGTTCTGGCTTTATAATGGTTTCATGGCAAACATTGGTGGCATATTCCACCATGTTGCCCAACTCGCGCACATTACCCGGGTATGGATACCGTCTGAGGATCTCAATGGCTTCCGGGGAAAAGGTTCTGATTTTCTTTTGAAATTGTTTGTTGAATTTGTTGAGGAAATACTCCATGAGTAGTCTTATATCTCCTTCCCGCTCACGCAGGGGCGGTACTTCGAGCCTCACCACATTGAGTCGGAAAAGAAGGTCTTCCCGAAAATTTCCCTGCCGCACCATGGCCTGCAAATCACGATGGGTTGCGGCGATCAGCCGCACATCGGCTCTTGCGCTTCTGGTCCCGCCCAGAGGGATAATTTCCTTGTCATCGAGGAAAGTCAGAAGCTTGACCTGAAGGGTCAAAGGTAAATCGCCAATTTCAGTTAGATAAAGCGTCCCTCCGTCGGCCAGTTGGAATCGACCGGGCTTATCCCGCACAGCACCCGTGAAAGCGCCTCTTGTATGACCGAAAAGCTCTGACTCCAAGAGAGTCTCGGGCAAAGCGCCGCAGTTGATCTTAATAAAAGGCCCTTGCGCTCTGGGGGACACCCGATGGATCACCGAGGCAATGAGGTCTTTACCAGTGCCGGTCTCTCCTGTTATCAGCACTGAGGAATCAGTCTGTGAGATAATGGGAAGAATGTCTAAAAGTTTTTGCATCTTGGGGCTGTGACCAACCAGGTCACTGAAATCGTGAGCTATTTGAGTCTTCTTATCCAACTGACGGAGCAGCGAAATATCCTCGATCGTCTCTATCACCCCTACAGGCTGACCTTCATCGTCCTTGAGGACAGAGGCGTGGATCATAACCGGAATTTTTTGTCGTTCCCGGTTGATTATGTTTCCTTCAAGGTGAACAGCTCGGTCACTTTCCAAGGCCTGTTTTGCCGGACACTGCTGAGTACAGAGGTTATTCCTGATGATGTGAGAACAGCCAACCCCAATGGCCTCCTCTCGGCTGAAGCCGGTCATGGCCTCAAGGGCTCGGTTTATTGCCTGGATCCGCATGTTTGTGTCAAGAACAGCGACCCCTAGAGGAATGCAGTCTATTACTTCGTCTAGCTGGACACTTTTGTTTGGAAAAGAAGAAAAATCCATGGTGAAAATCTCCTTGACACCTCATAATATCAAGGATAACAGTTACTCTCGGCTAACATAAAGAATCTGGGCTCTGCCTCCGGCCCGGAGGGAGGAACGGACTTTGGCCTGCCCAACTGAAAGGCACAGGGTTCAAGGTATAAGGCACATGGCAACAATAGATCTTGAATATTCCTTTCTTCCCTGCGCCCTACGCCTTGCGCCTTAAGCCTAAGACCTCTTCGGCTGGCAAAGCCATTGTGATTTGACCTAGCCCCGAGAACAGGTTTTTGATAATTAAATAAAACCTACGCCAGAATCGGAACATTGTCAACAAAATGAAACGTAGTGAAACAGCTCCTTTTACTGTGCAAGAAGCCTCAGGAGCGGATGCTACCGCCATTCTAGCTTTGGCAGATGTGCACCGGGACGAATTGGGGGCAATCATGCAGCATCGACAGTGGCTGTTGCAACAAGTAGAAATGGGAGAGGTTTTCGTCGCCAAAGCTGCCGAGGGCAAAGTGATAGGCTTCGTTGTTTTCAGTCACCAAAGTCTCAGGAAACAAGAAAATACCACCGTCTACTATCTTTGCACCAGTAAAGATTATAGGGGGCAGGGAGTTGGAAAATTGCTTATGGAGGCAGTGGCCTCCGATGCGCGAATCCGCGGCAAAAAAACTATAGACCTGAAATGCCCGGCTCACGCTCCAGCAAATTACTTTTACAAAGGCATTGGCTACAAGTTATTGCAGAGTGAAACAGATCAGCAGGGCGGCCGTCTAAATGTCTGGACTCTACGTCTCTCGGAGTGATTGATTTTGTTTTTTTATTGTATCGAATTATAAATACATCATTTCAAATCACCGGGGTTTCGGGAGAATCACCATGAAAATAAAGACCGTCAGGGATATAATGACTCCTCTTTCCGAGTACGGGACGATTTCGGAGGAGGCCACTTTGTATGAGGCTGCTGTGGCCCTGGATAAAGCTCAGCAGGAGTTCCAGCAGGATCGTAGCCGGCACAGATTGCTTCTTATCGTTGATCAGAATGGAGAGGTCAAGGGAAAGATCAGCCAGTTGGATGTGCTAAGAGCCCTGGAACCAAAGGGAGAGCACATCGAGGACTCACGGTTATTGAGACGTTTCGGCGTCAGCAGGGAGTATCTAAAGCCCATGCTCAAGCAGTTTCACTTTTGGGAAAAACCACTGATGGACCTCTGCAAAGAGGCAGGGAGGCTCAAGGTGAAAAGGTTGCTCCATGCCCCAGCAGAAGGAGAGTTCGTCGATGAAAATGCTTCTCTGGCCGAAGCCATCCACCAATTAGATATGGGGCATTATCAGTCTTTGTTGGTCACAAGGGGCAAAAAGATTGTGGGAATCTTGAGACAGAGAGATATGTTCAAAGAGGTTTTTGAGACTCTAAGCATTTGTGAGTTGTGAACAGGCACCACCTGCTAGACTGACAGTTATCTGCAATCTATCTTCTGGAATTTACCAATGCCTAAGGTTTTAGAAGCTGGTACCAACAGCGACAGTTTCAATTGGAAGAGGATAGTTCTCTTACTAATGGGAATACTGCTCTTTGCCTTGGTCTATTATTCCCCTTCCTGGTCCGAGGCTGTTGACCCAGTGGGAAAGCACTTCTCTCTGAGCAGAGAGGGAAAAGGTGCCTTGGCGGTCGCACTCCTTGCCTCAACCTGGTGGGTATTTGAAGTGGTGCCAGTGGGAATAACCAGCCTGGCCATTGGCGTACTCCAGGTTTTTTTCTTTATTCGTCCTGCTAAAGAAGCTTTCAATGACTTCATGGACCCTTCGGTCATGTTCATCTTCGCCTCCATTGTCATCGGCATGGTTTTCACCAAGACAGGCTTGACCAGGCGTCTGGCCTACAAGATGCTGGTGATCGTGGGGGAGAGAACCAGCATGATTTACCTGGGCTGTTTTGTTGTCACCGCAGCTCTCACCCACATCATGGCCCATACAGCAGTGGCAGCGACTATTTATCCTCTAATTCTATCCATTTATGGACTTTACGAAGCAGACGACAAACCGACCCGATTTGGAAAAGGGCTCCTCATTGGCATGGCCTATGTGGCTGGAGCCGGCAGCATCGTTACCCTTCTGGGGGCCGCGCGAGGCCCCGTTGCCATAGGCATCTTCAACGATGTTGTAGGAAAGGATGTTGGCTTTTTCGAGTTGAGTTACTACATGCTCCCCATCGGATGGCTTATGACCTTTCTGCTATGGGTGTTTTTCTTGATCCTCTTCAGGCCTGAAAAAAAGGTCATACCCGGCTTAAGAGAAAGAGCCATCCGGCTCAATGCCAGCCTTGGTCCCATGACCAGAAACGAGATCACTGCCGGTTGCATAATTTTGGGCTGTGTCCTGGTAATGTCCTTGCGTTCCTTTATTCCTCTTCTAAAACCGCTGGATAAAACTGCCATTATTGTGACATCCACAATCTTGTTTTTTATTACCGGCATTCTCGATATCGACGATCTCGAAGAGATCCCCTGGGACATCATTCTCCTTTTCGCAGGTGCAATAAGCTTAGGTTTTTGCCTCTGGGAAACTGGGGCAGCGAGATGGCTGGCGGTGAAGTGGCTTATGAAATTGGAAGGAGCCAACTGGTTCCTGTTCGTCATGGGCATTGCATTTTTCGTCATGATCATGACCAACTTCATCATGAACGTGGCTGCTATTGCCATCTCCCTTCCGGTGGCCCTGGTTATCGCTCCCTATCTGGGGGTGGCGCCGGATGTCATACTCTTTGTATCTTTGGTGGCAGCCGGCATGCCATTTCTCCTACTGGTAGGAGCTGCACCGAATGCCATTGCTTATGAGTCAGGGCAGTTCACTGCCGGTGAATTCTTCGCCTACGGAACTCTGGCAAGCATCATACTTATGGCAGTAATGGCTCTTGCGGTTTTCTTTCTCTGGCCTCTGATGGGAATGCCCATTTTTGTGTCGTAGCGCACCCTGGCTTCAGCGTCCTATTAGTTCCAAGCGAAAAAAAGCCAGGAGACATTCCCCTGGCTCAGTTGATTGTCTGGCAATAGAATCAACCCAGAAAACGTATAGTCTCTCTGGGACTCATTTAATTAAATATACCCTCCTAATGGCCGCCTGTGCCCAGCAGTCCGGAGGCCCCCAGGCAAAGTACCAACACTTCCAATATGATGAGCACCACAAAAGCGATATCTTTCTGTTTAACATAGTAAGGCAGAATGACTATGTAGCAGACAATCGTCATCCCCGCCAGCAGGGCAATTCCGATAAAATTGAGAAAGTCGCCCTTACCAAGTAGGGTAGCCCAACCCCACCCTATGGGGATGTTGGCCTCTTGCACATACTGGCTCACCGGCATGGACCAGTATTGCGAAATTTCGTTGATCGGTACGTAACTTTCAAAAATTCCGCTTACGTAGACGAAGAAGGTAACAATCAGTATGGCTATGGCGCCCCAGCTGCCATAAAAAAGCAGGTTGGCATAGGTGATCTGTTCGGGTGGAGCTTGTGGTGACTTAGATGACATTTCTTCACCTCACTGAATTAAATACCAAGCCCTTTCATAAAGGCTCTAACCCCTGCGAACAGGAGCACACCAATGACAATGTAGCGGATGACCTTCGGTTTCGCCACCGCCAGAATTCTCACTCCCACAAAAGATCCCAGCATTAGTCCTACGATGGAAGGCACCGCCATAAGGGGAATGACGCAGCCCTGATTGAGATAGATCCAGGCCGCCGAGGTGTCGGTGATGGAGAGCAAAAACTTGCTGGTTCCCACCGAGAGCTTCAAGGGGGCTCCCATGAGCAAATTAAGCACCGGAACATTGGCCCACCCCGCACCCAGGCCGAACATACCGGCCATGACGCCGATGACGATAAAAAGAAGCAAGCCTGGCAGGGTGCGGTGGGTTTTCCACTCGATATTTTCTCCGGTGGATGGCTCCAGATAAGCACCGGCCATTTTCAAAGCTCCCCCTATTCCGTCCTGCTTTTCCACCACCGGCCGTTCCACGTTCTTGGACAAGGTGATCAAGGCCGCGATGAAAATGATTGTCGCCCCCAGGGCAATCTGGATGATGTTGGTGGGAAGAGCAAGACCCAGCAGAGCACCGACAATGGCGCAACTGGAGGCAATGAGAGCAACCGGCAGAGCGAGGCGGAGATTGGCAAAGTTTCTCTTGAGCAAGCCCGGCCCTGCTGCCAGAGCCCCTGCCAGGGCCACCAGCAATCCTGTCCCCCTGACAAAGTCAAGGTGAAATGGAAAGAAGCCACTCACCAGGGGCACATAAAGCACGCCGCCGCCAACACCAGCCAGAACCGCCAGGATTCCCAGGACAAAGCAGAAGAAAAAGAGAACAATGGGCCAGAACCACCAGGCACGTTGTGAACCTTCTACAATCGCCCCTTCTGCTGTGGCCCATGCGGGGGATGATACTAACCATAAGAAAAGAAAAACCGCCTTGACCGTAAGCACTCTGCAGCCGTTTCTAATCATTGACTAACCTCAACAGATATGGATCGACCGAATCGGATAGGACTTACAAAAGAGATGTGAACAAGAGTACGTGCATTTTATAACAAAGTCCCGCCTAAACTAGCAAACCCCTGACATTTCTGTCAAGGTAAATCTGTTTTCAAATTACGTAGATATTCAGGCCAGAAGCGAAATTGCGGGTCCTCTGAGACCGGGGAGAAAGAGCCATTCCCCCCCTACACGCTGTTAAGCCTTTGGCCTATAAAGAAGTACTGGCCGGTTGGTCCGTCGAATAATCTGCAGTGATCTCTCACTCAGGATGTTAAAACGACCGGACTTGCCAAAACCCTGAGCTCCAAGCACCACGAGATCGTAGTTATTTAGGGCTATTTCTCGAACCACTTCGTCAACAACATTGCCTTCTATAAGCTTGGTTTGAGGTTGGTGTTCCAGCTTACTCAGGGCGGACTCCCCTTTGAGAACACAGGCGTCAGCGAACTCCTGGCTTTCCTGGTCGTCGGTATCGCGAACGTGCATCAGGGTGATCTCGGGCTTTTTCTTCAACAGCATGGGGCCGATGAAATTGAGAGCTTCTTGGTCGCAAGAGGAGCCGGAGTAGGCCACCAGCACCCGATGTATGTTTCTCAGTTCTCTGACAATGAGCACGGGCCGGTTTGAGTGATGGATGACCTGGGTGTGCACCTGCCCCAGAAGCATCTCCCTGAGAGCAGAAGACCGATGGCAGCCGAGCACAATGAGGTCGACATCTTTATCGCTGGCTTCACGGATAATCACCTCCGCCGGGTCCCCCACCAGAATTTTGGGTTCACAAGGGACCTTCCCCTCGAGGCATATCTCGCAGGCATCAGCAATGGCTGCCTCAATCTCTTTGGCTTGCTCATCAATCTTCTTTTTGTGATCCTTTTTAAGAAATGGAACGTCGAAGTCTTCAAGAATGATGTTCCCCACATCCTTCTTCACGTGGATGGCCTCCACCTCGGCATCGAAGTGTTCCAGCAGGTGGCAAGCGTACCGAAGCGCCAGACGTGATTCCAGGTCTTGGTCAACCGCAACAAGAACCTTCATACGACCCCCTTCTTTATCGCTTTTTCAAAGTAGTCTGTCTCCACCGTTGGCCCCATAATATTTGGGCAGCACCAGCAGATAGTTTTTTCAATCTAGAAAAAAATAATCACTCTGGGAAAACTTTACTAGTTTCTAGCCTCCGAACCTCCACCATCCCTTCACTGTGGTCGATCCGGCCCTTGTCCTTTAGGGGACAAACCTGGGTTAATCTATCAGAACTCGACAGTAAGTGCAACTTTTAACAAACTATTTATGGGCTCAATTTCCATCCCCCTCATCTGGCCACTATAATCTCTCAACCCCCCGCCCATTTCCCACCCTAGCTCTTTCGACAAACAATTACCCACTTTTTACCGGGTATAAAATGGGTAAAATTACCCATTTCATACCCGGTTAGTTTTGGGTAAAAAAAGGCGGGAGGGGAAACAATATGATAAAATGATGAAAAGATGATTGAGCCTGATGCTCATGACCTTTGTTACGCCTGTGATCTGGAGAGCAAGGAAATGGAGCAGAAATACATCAATGAGGAGAAGGTGCGAGAGACAGTGGCTTTTCACGGCCACATGTGCCCGGGGCTTGCCATTGGCATCCGGGCAGCGGAGGTGGCCTTGCGAGAAATCGGCCCCCACGCCCATGATGAGGAAGTTGTGGCAGTGGTGGAGACCGACATGTGCGGGGTAGATGCTATCCAGTTTCTCACCGGTTGCACCTTTGGCAAAGGCAATTTAATTCACCTGGACTATGGCAAAAACAGCTTCACCTTCTTTCGCCGCTCAGATGGGAAGGGTATTCGCCTTGTCACCAGAGGGGAAGCGCTGGATGCACCAGACCCTGAATGGGAAACCCTCCGAAGCAGGCTTGGTGACGAAGACCTGACTCAAGAAGAACGGGATCGTTTCCGGCATTTGCATGAGGCCCGCTCCAGGCAGATCTTGGAGATCCCTTTGGAAAATCTTTTCGAGGTCAAGAAGCCGCAGGGCAAGATCCCCAGCCACGCCCGCCTTATGGACAGCATCACCTGCGAGTCCTGTGGCGAGGGAGTGATGGAAACCCGCACCCGGCGCTTTTCGGGGAAGACAGTCTGTATTCCCTGTTTCAATGAAATGGAGCAGCGCTAGCCGCAGAGATACTAGGCACTAGGGACTAAGCACAAGGCACCGTCTAGTCATTTGCTTCGCCGTCATTAGGCCTACGGCCGTCATTAAGTTGTTTCAGCGCCACAATTAAAGTTAACTATGAATGACAGGGTAACGAAACTGGGAACCCGCTTGTCGTTGATGCCGGTTGCGGTGCGGGACTGAGCGGTGCGCAGCGAGGCTAGATAATTGACCTAATGACCATAAATGACGCCGAAGGCATTATGACAGCGTGGCGTAATGACCTCATGACTCCTGCCGCTTGCCGCTATGCTGCTGCAGTCAATAATTTTTCCCTCCCTTGAGATGTAAAGTTTCTCCTGCCTTGACGACTAAAGTGCAATTCCATCAGGTTGCTGATGGGGTTTTCACATTTTTTCCCAGGTAAAAGAACCTTTTCGGGGACTCAGAACAGAAAAAGATAAGGAGTGACATCATGGATACTAAAAAGACACTGATAGCTCTGTCTGTAGGTTTTGTCGTCCTGGCCTTTGTTTCCGCCTCCTGGGCGGGCGAAACAAGGATTCCATTAGAGGCTGCCAAACCACATCCAAATGCCAGTGGAACAGCCTATCTGAGTGGGGATAGCTTGAGCGTCCATGCCAAGGGGCTTCAACCCGGCTCGGTCTACACTGTCTGGTTTGTAAATATGAAGCCGAGGAAGCACGAAACCGGAGCGGGAACTGCGCCCTACATGTTCAAGACCGACTCCAGGGGATATGGAGCATATGCTGCCACTCTGTCGGAATCTCCATTTGGAGAGTGGCAAATGATAATGATCGTCCTTCACCCCAATGGGAACCCTAATGACATGAAGAATATGAAGGGCGCCCTGAAAGCACCGATCCCTGAGACTGGATAAGGGTCAATTTGTGGGAGAGGAGAGGCCTCCTCTCCCCTTCTTTTTTTCTTCACCTTCGTCTTTATCTCCCATCTCATTTTATCGCTATGCTCTATGCGCTCTGCGCTATGCGAAGAGGGCTGGCACACCATTTGCCTATTAGATGATGCGCTAGATCTATTCAATGGTTGAGCAAGATGCGGTTTTCCCTTAGTTAGAGCCCCCTTGGGCTCCTTGCCGAGGCCAGGTGAGAGTGTAATCTTGTGCCTTTGGAGTATAAGTATGGATACATTTAGGTCTCCCAAAAGACACCACTACTCCAGAACGGAGGTTAGGTGGGAGGTACATTTTTTCACTGACCATGGCCATATGGAGGGTGAAACCGTTAACATCAGCCCAGAGGGGGTAATGGTCTCCTGCAAGGAATTGCCTCCCTTGGAGGACAATTTTCGCCTGGTAATCCGACCACCCGACCACTACCCTCTGGACCTCACCGGCAGGGTAGTGTGGACTACCATCTGTAACCCCGTCAGTGGTGCGGAGAGTATCGGTGTTGACATTCAATTTATGTCAATAGGGGAAAAAGATAGACTCTATCTCCAAGGATTAATTAGTGGACACTTCGAGAAAGAGGTTGGAGAAATTGGTGAAAACCTGATGACTCGCCCGGAGGTGGTCACAGAGAAGGGGCTGGGACCGACTAAGGCGCCGCAAATTGCCGACATTAGCTTGCCGGTGTTCTACAATAAGGGGGGGAAAACTGTGCAAGCCGTTGGTAGTCGGTTTTCCACCAAAGGCTGTCACATCTACACCAGGTTGGCACCCCCCAAGGGGACGGTTTTTTCCTTACAGGTGAAAAATCCTCGAACCGGTAAATCCATACAGGTGGACAGCTCGGTGGTTCAATGTAAGCGCTGTCTCATCAAAAATCATTGGGGCATGATCCTCCGTTTCATGAATCTTAGCGGCTCGGAAAGGGAGGAGATTCGGCAAATCTTGGAAGAGGCCTCCACTGCCGCCAAGCCAAATAAGGAACCCAAGTACATAAAGAGCAGGATAGGACAGGCGCTCCTGAAACATTTTGGCAGAAAACGTACTGTACACTAGCCATTGTCACTAGGCACATTTAACATTTATCCTTTCTCAGATCTAAAAATGCAAAGCCACACGAGGTTCAATCACGGCCTGGCCCCAACCGAACCTCCGCGCCCCTACCTCATGTTCTCTTGAAGATAATTCTTCACCGTCCTTCGATCCAATCCTGTCCTCCGAGCTACTTCTTGATAAATGCCATACCGCTGGTAGAGGAGAGTGCAGTTCTCTTGCCTCGAGGGTTTCCGTGTGAGAAGATAGGGGGCATCTTTGTTTAGCCGGATGTTTCATGAATTCTGCGAGACCGCGGATATGGCCGTCCTTCCGGGTCAGGTAGCCTCAGGTACCGCGGTCCCGGTGGCACGCCCATATTCGCGGTCTCGCCACGAAATTCATGAAACATCCGTGAGTTTTACTTATGACCATAAGAACAAAATGCATTATCACTCTAATACTCTTGGCCATGGTGGACACCGTAATTCCCCTCCCCATTATAGGAGCGATCCTCATATACGTTCTGCTTCAGAGGCCGCCATGGTTCAGAAATGTTGTTGCGGACATCTACAGGGACGGACCAGGCTCAATAGAGGGAGGAATAAAAGGAGGATAAGATATGCGTAAGATATTGCTGATCCTAATGTCACTTTTCTTACTTGTTTCAATCGCTTATGCTGATAACGGGCTCATCAGCATAAAAAGCCCTTACGATGTAGAAAAGACGGCGGACCGCCTCGAAAATGCTTTAAATGAAAAAGGTATGACCGTCTTTATCAGGATCAATCATGCCGAGGGTGCTCGCAAGGTGGGAAAGAACTTGCGCCCAACCGAATTAGTTATATTTGGCAATCCGAAAGTGGGCACACCACTGATGCAGTGTGGCCAGAGCGTTGCAATCGATCTTCCGCAGAAAGCTCTGATTTGGGAAGACGAAGCTGGGCAAGTATGGTTGACTTATAATGATCCAAACTATCTGGCCAATCGTCACAACCTGGCGGGATGTGATGAAGTCATAAAGAAAATAGAGAAGGCGTTGGGCAACTTTGCCAAGACTGCAACTATGCCATAAACCACAAACCTAACAATTTGATGTATCCAAACCCGCCTTGAGCGCTGCCGCAGCCTCGGGCACGGCCTCGTTATGCGGTTGTTGAACACGGCTGCTGTTATATGATAGCCTGCCTGTATTCTGTCTAACCAGGTGGAACGGTAATGCCTGCAAAATTCTGACCTTTGACAACCATAGAGGGGGCACGTAAATGAATAAAGAACGTCTCAAGAAGTTGGCTGAAGATCCTCGATTCATCCAATCCATCTACAACTACTGCGACCGATGGTGTGAGCGCTGTCCGTTCACCGCACGCTGTTTGAATTTTGCTCTCGATGAGGAGGACTTCGACCACCTGGAGACTCAGGATTTAGATAACGAAGCCTTCTGGAAAAAGTTATCAGAGACCTTTCAAATGACCCTGGAACTACTGGAGGAAGCGGCAGAGGAGCAAGGAATAGACCTAGATTCCCTCGATACGGAGGAAGTCGAAGAGGAAGATAGATTAAACGACGAATTGGCCAGAGATCATGAATGCTCTCGCATGGCTAAACTCTACAGTGAAATGGTTGATGATTGGTTGGATTCAGCCAGAGACCTTTTTTCCTCAGAGGAAGAAGAACTTTCTGCTGACGAATCGCTTGAACCACTGGACAACAGCCCGGCTGAAAAAGATGACGGCTTGCTGGAGCCAGTGGAAGTTGTCGGCTGGTATCAGCACCTGATTTACGTCAAACTCATGCGGGCGATCCGAGGGGAGTTGTTAGAGGAACCAGAGATTCTTGATGAATATCCTAAGGACTCGGATGGGTCGGCTAAAGTCGCATTAATCGGCATTGACCGTTCCATTGCTGCCTGGGGAGAGATCCGCAACCTTTTTCCCCACCGGAGCGACCAGATCATGGACATTCTCCTTCACCTCGAACAATTACGGAGGAAAGCAGAAAAAACATTCCCCGATGCGAGAGCATTCATCCGACCTGGGTTCGATAAAATTGATCTGAATAGCTAGAAAGGAGACAGGAGTCAGAATCAGAATTCAGTAGGCAAAGAGCATAGAGCAGAGGGCATAGGGTTAAAATTTCGAAATACGAAATCCGAAATTACCACAGTGCCTAGTGCTTAGTCCGCTAGTGACCTAGTTGAAACGGTCTGCTTGCTGTCGGCTGTCCGCTGCCTGCTGGTCGCTTGCACTATGCTCCATGCCTCATGGTCCATGCTTAACTGCTGCCTCCTGACTCCTTCCCTTTGACCAATTCTTTGGTGTACTGGAAGGCGCCGTCTCGCTCGATCCAACGGTCGCCCTTTCTCTCCAGAATCCAGCCACTGTCTTTTTTGCCACCAAAGGGTAGGCGAAGGGGCGTGAAGAGAAAATCGGGATTATCATATACCATGCCGAAGTGAGCCTGAAATGCCTCCCTTGAATACTCAGTTGGAGATCCGAAAAAAGCCAAGAGAAAGCCATATTTGGTTTGAATTAACTCCTGTGCCAAGGCTTCCTCATGCTGGAAGGGACTGAGGACGAGAAATGGGCCGAATAGTTCCAGGTCTGGAATTTTATCCACGTCCATCTCCAGAACCAGAGGAAAAACCAACTCTCCCTCCATCCCTCCAGCGAGCAGGCGAGCCTCTGAGCACTGTTCTAAGGCCCTCTCAAGAATCGCCCTGGTTCGTTCCACCCGAATCGGTCCAATATCAGTATTTGGATCTAAAGGATCTCCAACTTTGAGATTTCCCGTAAACTCCAAGATCTGGTTGCGTACCTCTTGGTACAGATCCCTGTGAATAAAGGCCTTTTTCAGGGTAGTGCAGTATTGACCACCGTTAATGAAAGCCCGCCGTGCTATAAACCTGCTCGCTGCCTGAATATCAGCATCCTCAAATACTACAGCCACGGGCATGCCGCCCGGTCCAGCGAAAAAGAGTTTATCAAAGGCGCGATGCTCTTTCCGGTATGCTTCTCCCACTGCCGAGGCCCCCGAAATAAATAGAACCCGGACCGCTTCATCCTCCACGCATCCCCGGCCAAAAGCCCGGTTGTTATTACCTATAACCGGTTGGAAAGCTTTCAGGGGCTTGCCAATCTCCGCAATCAGATTCGCCGAACGGGGGGTTTGCGAGGAAAA
Organism: uncultured delta proteobacterium; assembly: GCA_963712115.1. Classification (GTDB taxonomy): domain Bacteria; phylum Desulfobacterota; class Syntrophobacteria; order BM002; family BM002; genus BM002. The sequence goes on from CAVQGX010000006.1 coordinate 46,697, forward strand.
GCTAAACCTCAGTTGGTTTCCTGTGAGGAGCGCCGCACCACCAAGACGCGCCAACATAACAGTCGGGGCATCATAAGGAAAAATAGCAGCAACGGTTCCGTATGGTCGGCCATTTTCCAACCACTGGATCTCCTCTTCCATGGTATTGAGATGCTGAACCGCCAATTCCACTTCAACGGAGGTGATTTTCACAGGAAAGCCAGCGTCCAATGCCGCGGCTTCCAGAAAATCCGCTTTTCGACTTTCGAGACTTCTCGCAAGGCCCTTTATGTCATTCAGCCGCTTGGTATAGTCTATACTTGACACTGGTACACTCCTCCCTGCTAAATAGGGACACAGTAAAGAATCCGGACCCAAAGGATCCGGCTTTGGGCTGCCCAAGTGAAAGGCACAGGATTCAAGGCACAAGGCACATGGTAACAATAGATTTTGAATATTCTTTTCTTCCCTGCGCCCTACGCCTTGCGCCTTAAGCCTAAGATCTCTTCGGCTGGCAAAGCCGTTGAACTCTGACCCGACCCTAAGGACCTGGTTTTCGATGATGAATAAATCTACATGGATTTTACAAAATGGCAAGCGTTTCCCCCAATACCTGCCGAAAATCCCCTCTTCCTGTCGGGGGAGTGCCCGACTAACTAGCTTGGAAAGAGCACCTGCGTTATACTTTACGACCGTAGTGCTCAACAGAGGGGCGGAATCTCGACCATGACTCCTTCTCCAGACTTCATCAAGGTATGGAAGGATAAATATACAATCCATTCATACCAAGTAGATATCAAAAGCAAGGCAACCTTAGTAGCCTTGTGTCAGCTCTTGCAGGAATCGGCCTGGCAGCATGCCGAACATTTAGGGCTTGGGTTCTCCCATTTGAAGGAAAATAACTTTATCTGGGTCTTAGCTCGACAGCTGATTAGGATTAGCTCCTATCCCAAATGGGGGGATAACATCGAGGTCCACACCTGGCCCACAGGAAAGGACAGAATCTTTTGCTACCGTGACTTTAGAATCATAGACCCTAGTGGCTCCATAGCCGCTGAAGCTACCACTACCTGGTTTGTTATTGACCAAGTTAATAGAAAGCCACAGAAAACAGCTCTCTATTATCACTTGGAACTTCCAGAAGAGGTTGAATTTGTCTTTCCTGATCGGTTAAACAAATTGGATCCTCTCGATTCAGAGGATTTCACCAAGTCGATTCAGGTTTCTTACGGGGATTTGGACATGCACAAGCATGTAAATAACCTGAGATATGTAGAGTGGATGTTCAATTGCCTCCCCCTCGAATTTCTGAGCACTCATATTTTAAAGGAAATAGAGATTAACTATATGTCTGAAGCGTCATATAAGGATGAAATCGCGGTGAGTTATGAAAAAAAAGGAAAATCAAACTTCTTCCACACAATAAGGAGAAAAAGAGACAATACAGAGATTTGCAGAGCCAGAACAGTCTGGGAGCAAAGCGGAGGGTAGTTGAGATGGAAGGGGAGCCGGAGAAAAAAGATGGTTATCTCATTGGCGTGATATCGGACACCCATGGTCACCTACGAGCCGAGGCGGCCGAGGCTTTAAAGGGTGTAGACCTGATCATTCATGCTGGTGACATAGGTAAGCCCGAGGTGCTTGCGGCATTGGGAAAAATAGCCCCTGTCCATGCTGTGCGCGGAAACATGGATGGCCATTGGGCCTTTGGGCTGCCTGAAACTGAGGTAGTAGAATTAGGAGATTTTTTGCTCTACGTGCTCCATGATGTTTTTCGCCTCGACATAGACCCGGTTGCAGCCGGCTTTGTCGCAGTGATTAACGGTCACACTCACACCGCAGCCATAGAGAACCGCAAGGGTGTTCTCTATCTAAACCCTGGCAGTGCCGCATCTTTCAGGTCACCCGCCACAATTGCCCTCCTGCGCATACGGGGTAACTCATTGCAAGCGGAAGTGGTGGAGGTCTAGTTAACAATATGAGCCCTGTTCTGACATCCTGTCCAAGAATTGGAGGACGGAAATTTTTTCTCCTCAGGCCTGCAGTACTTGGGGTGATTCTCTTATTGTTTTCTCCCTCCTGCTCCAAAGAAGACGAAGCTGAGAAAATCCGCAGTTTAATCAAGGAAGGGGCCGAGCTCGCCGAAAAACACGACCTGAGTGGGCTGATTAAATTTACCACCGAGGACTTTGTTGCCCAGCCCGGTAAGCATGATAGTCGAGAGGTCAGGAGGATACTCTGGTTCGCCTTCAACCATTATGGCAATTTCAGAATCATGTATCCTGAGCCAAGTGTCGATCTTGGGCCTGAAGGTCGAGACGGTTCAGCCAGAGTTTATTTCTTGATCGTCAAAAGAGAACAATCCGCGCCTAAAGTCAAAGACCTGTACAAAGATCCGAAGGGCTGGATTGAAGAGGTGGGTGAAAGTGCCGATCTCTATCGACTCAGCCTTGACTTGTTGAAAGAAAATGGAGATTGGTTGGTAAAAGGAGCCCTGCTTGAGCCTTTCAGGGGAACTGGATTCAGTGGCTAGCAGATGGTTGACCACAGAGAGACGGAAGCCACGGAGGATATAGATTATCTCCGGCCTGGAGACAGTTAGTGTCAGTCGTCCGTTGTGGGTTCACTTCGTTCAGCGCTTCGAGCATGGCGCTTGGCGCATGGAGTTTTCGTTTTAGCCCTCTGCTCCATGCTCTATGCCCCATGCCTTACAACGGACTACTGACCACGGACCATGGACAATATTAGGTGAGATATCCGGGTTAATCTACAGGCGGTTTAGTCTTGGGCAAGCAGACGGTAAAGGCCATATGACCTCCCTCGGAGGTATATGAGAGAAGACCTCCCATATTCTTCAGCAGACGGTAGCAAAGTGGCAATCCTATACTCTCACCGCCTTCAGCAAAAGGCATGAAGAGCAGTTCAGGGTGTTTAATTTCCTGTCCTGGGACTGGATTCTTGAACTCAATGCAGAAGTCCTGCTCACTCTCAAAGGTTCTTATGGCAAGAACGCCGCCGTTTTCCATGGCTTCTGCTGCGTTGAGAATTAGATTGACAAAAATTTGCGTCAATATATCAGGATCTGTGTAGACCTCCGACAGATCTGGATGGAGTTTCAATTTGCAGGTAATCCTCCTGAGTTCCGTTTCGGGAGAGAGCAGATCCACACAATGAGCAATAATGCTGTTGACCGAGCACCCCTGAGGACGGACTTGTACTGGTTTGAGGTAGTTTCTTATTCTAGACAATATCCTTTCCAACCGTTGGGACTCCTGGAGAATAATCTCACATTCGGGTAGGTCCGGCAGTTTTTGTTGGAGGCGCCGGGCAAAGCCCCCAAGGGATACCAAAGGATTGCGGATTTCGTGAGCTACTTCTGCAGCGATGGTACCCAGGGTATTTAGCTTCTCCCTCTGGACGATGGCTTTTTCCAGTTGCTTCCGCTGGGTGACATCGAAGAACACTCCGCTCACATAGTCGATATTACCCTTTTCATCGCACACTATTTGTCCCCTGTCTTGTATCCAGAGGATTTCCCCGGATTTCGTCTCAATCCTGTATTCCCTCACATAAAATTTGTTTGTTTTTAAGGCTTGGACAAAAGCTCTCTTGGCAACCTCGAAGTCGCTATCTATGACAAGGTCGCGCCACTTTTTCTTTCGAGAGTTGAATTCCTCCATGCTGAAACCCGTAAGCAGCTCGATCTTTTCATCCATGAAATCCACAGACCAGTCTTGGTATCCCCGGTAAACAATGCTTGGTATGCTATTTATTAAGTGGCGGTACCTGGTCTCACTTTCCCGGAGCTCTCCCTCGACCCTCTTTCGATCTTCTATCTCTCGTTTGAGCTGCTCGTTTGTGAACAACAGTTCGGCGGTACGCTCTTGCACTCGAAGCTCCAGCTCGGCATGCGCTCTCTGCAGGGCCTCCTCCGCCCGCTTGCGGTCGGTTATGTCTGTGAGCACGCCCAAACTTCCAGTGAATTGCCCCTCCGAATCGTAAAAACCCCTGGGGGATACGAGCGTATATACTCTGCGACCGTCTTTTGCTCTCCAGTCGATCTCATAGCTCTTTGTTTCGCCTGTTCTACGTTTAGCCATCTCCTCTCTCATGAAGTCCTGGTAGTCTCCGTGGACGAATTCCAAAAGGTGATAGCCTACCATTTCCTCCCGAGAATATCCCAGCATTTCCGCAAGTTTTTCATTGACGAAAGTAAATATATAATCACGGTCCGCCATGGCCAACCCCTCGTTCATCGTCTCTACAAGGTGGCGATAGCGTTCCTCACTTTCCCGCATTGTCTCCTCAGCAATCTTCCGATTAGTGATGTCACGAATCAGACCATCGTACGAGAGCAGATTTCTCTCCACGTCGTAGTTGGGCACCAGACTATTGCTCACCCACCTGATCTGACCATCCTTTCGCATGATCCGATGTTCAATCGATCTGGGCTCGTGGCCGGCCAATATCTCGGAGGCCTGGGATCGGACAAGATCCTGATCTTCTTGCGGCACCATTCTAATCCACAGAAAAGGATCTGCGCTAAATTCCTCTGTAGTGTAACCTGTCACCGCCACACAGTTCGGCCCGTGATAGGTTTCCGCAGGGTGACCGTTTGCCACCCGCACAGTAAATATGTAATCGGTTATGGCCTCGGTAATTCTCCGGTATCGACTCTCACTTTCACTCAGCGCCTTTTCAGCACGCTTGGCCTCGGTAATGTCAAGGGCAGTGAATATTACCCCTTGCGAAAGGTCCGCCGGATCTACGGGGGTTGATCTCAAATGAACTTCAATCGCTCTACCGTCTTTGCGCCGCCAGCGAGTTTCAATCCTTCCTATCCCCTTCTCCTCCATATCCTGGTATTTCTCCCGCCCGACACGCTCAAATTCCTCGTCGTTTTCATAAAGAATTCTGGCGCTTTGACCAATCAATTCGTCTCCAGAATATCCGAGCATTTCACACATATGGTCACTCAGCCAGTTCAGCACTCTATTGTGAACCAGGCCGATACCTATGGGCGCTGCTTTCAAAATGGACTTGATTGATGCTTCCCTCTCTTTAAGCGTTTCTGCTACCTTTAAACCATCTGTTTCTAATCTGCCACAGAGCTGGCGCAGCTCAACCAGTTCATTGATGAGCTGTTTTTTAGTTTTATTTTCGTCTTTCATTGTCATGCCTTATGCTTGGTGAATATTTGGCTTGGATAGGTAACATTACAGGAGGAAAGGAAGAGTTTCAAGAGGAAGATGGTCAGGAGTTACCCCATTTTTTCCTCGCGTGATTTGCCCATCTGCTGTGGTGGCTTGTTGGTTTGGCGAGACGGGCGAGACGAGTAATATCCGACCCCTGTCTCACCCGACCTCACGCTGAGTTTACCCTGAGTGAGCTTGCCCTGAGCCTATCGAAGGGTCGAAGGGCCCGATTTCCCGTCTCGTTGGGTTTTGCCCTTTGCCTCGATTGTGTTTTGTGGCCCTTGTGGTTAGCTTAAGTGGCCGAAAAACTGATCGATTTTTGTTTTGAGCAAGAGTCTGTTGACATTACTAGTATTATGGTGAAGGGTATTGTATGGGACAAAAACTGAGGGGCGAACTATTGCACTACTCAATTATCACCAATCCCGTCTCAGGCGGAATGGCGGTGGACCAAAAGCGCTCTGCCTTGGCAAAAGCTGCGGAGATCCTCAAAGCAAGTATACACGGGCTTGACACTGCATCAGCCGAGGACTTCAGCGATTGTGCCAGGGATCTTGCCAGCCGATGCCAAGTACTGGTAGTCGCCGGGGGAGATGGGACTCTCTCCGACATTATCAATTCTATTGATACCACCAGAACACCAATAGGATTTCTCCCTCTGGGGACCGGTAATGCCATGCTGCACGGTTTGAAATACAAGGGCGATCTAGCCGACATTGCCAGGCGAATAAGAGACGGGAAGATTCACCAATTCGACCTGATCAGTTGCGATGAAAAAAGACGCGCTTTCATAGCTTCGGTGGGGATCGAAGGTACGATAATACGGCTTTGGCAACAATCCCGTGATCGAGGGAGTTCTGGCTTCAAGGCCTACTTCCTTGCTACCTTGAGCTCATATTTTAAAGAATATAAACGAGCCAACGGTATGATTGACTTGGATGGGGAAAGGTTTGAAGCTAAAAATCTTTTGAGTCTGATGATAATGAAACAACCCTATTTTGGCTTCGGCATGAAAGTTATGCCTAAAGCACGATTTGATGATGGGCAACTGCACATTCGCTGCATCAATTCTGGCCTTCTCAAGACTTCCTTTGGGATACTAACTGCATTTACTCTGGGCAATTTAACTGGCCGATATCTTACTGGTAAGGAGCTGACCCTGAAGTTGGACCGTCCGCTGGTGTTGCAATGTGATGGGAACGAGGGCTGGGAGGCTGACTCCTTTTACTTCAAGATTTTACCCAAAGCTCTAAAGATTAAATGTTAGAAACAGCGAATAAACCTGAAGAGATTCCCTCCCCTTGGGAAGAGTTGGATCTGTCTGAACTCAGCGGAACCATGATGATCGTAGGGGCTTCGGATGTGGGCAAATCCACTTTCTCCCGTTACCTCTTCAAACGTCTATGTACGATCTATCCTCGGGTGGCATATCTGGATGGCGACCCGGGTCAATCCACCTTGGGACCTCCCGGCACCATGACTCTGGCCATGGCTAACAATGTCGATGACACCTTCCCACCTCGGGGACGCAGGTGGCGAAAATTTGTCGGCTCCGTTTCGCCGGTCGGTAACATGTTAGCCGTGCTGACCTGCGCAGCCCGCCTGTTGGAAGCAGCTCGGGAAGCAGAGGCGCAAGCAGTAATCTATGACACTACCGGCCTGATAGAAGCCGCCCGGGGGGGAATTCATCTCAAACTGGCAAAGATTGATCTCTTGCGCCCCGCGGTGCTCTTTGCCCTCCAGCGCGAGCAAGAATTGAAGACTCTGTTGCTGCCCCTGCGCCGAAGACGCCATATCTTAGTTTTAGAGTTTTCCCCGTCCTCGGCGGCGCAACGACGAGATATACCAGTTCGCAAGGCACACCGTGCCGCACAATTCGCCCAATACTTCACCAACGGTTCTCAACTCAGGGTGAACTGGACCCAGTTTGCTGTGTTGCCTGCGCCGCGATTCAATCTCCACCGCTTGGTGGCATTGGAAGATGCAGATGGTTTCACCATCGGCCTGGGCATTGTGGTGCAGATTGATCGGTTTTACAGGCAGGTCATATTGCACACACCGGTAGACACACTTAACGGGGTAGATGTTATCCGGCTTGGGGATTTGCTGGTTGATCCGCTAACTTTTGAAGATAGTCCTCTCACCGGTAAATACTGATCCAGGAAGTTTTTCCCAGACAGCAACCAGTCGCACGCGAGGACAGGGTGAGCTGCGAGGTAATAGGTCATGGGATGCCTCCTACCCATAACCCATTACCTTTGACAGAAAATTTTAGCTTTTGTACTCCAAAACCAGGCCTGTGTAGGTTCCATCATCGGCCCGGACTATGTCGTCCTGGCTGCTAGGGTCGCTTAGGTCAGGTGCGCTCATCCTATCTTTGCCCATGCTGAAAAGATCGAAGTCTTCATTCAGCGAAGAGGATTTGCCGCTGCCCTTGCCTTTGCCCTTGTTCTTCTTTCCTGTTGTTCGCCTAATTTCTTCCCCCCCGGATGTGGTATCGAAATTGATATACTGATAAGGCGTCTTCCAAGGGTCCAGCATAGCTGAGCGATCTAGCTCAGCAAGGCTGTCTGGTAGCCGGTCGTTGGTGTGCCAGAACTCCAATATTTCTTTTTCCAGTACCCGGATCTCCGCTATGGCGCGGGTATTCTTGGCTCTGTCGATGAAATGAGAGTAGACTCCCATTCCTATAATAGTGAGAAGAGCAAGCACACCTAGGACCACGATTAGCTCTATTAGAGTAAACCCTCGAGACCATCGAGTCCTTTTAGGGCAAGCAAATGGAAGAGTGTTCCTATTCAAAATTGGCATACACCCTCTCTTGGAGTGTTACTGCATCGCTTATTTCTATGAAGCCGTTAATTCTTCCGTAGAACTTTTATCCTCTGGCTCTCCATTCTCTTCAGAACTAACCCGAAAATACTTGACCTGATCTATAAGATCTTCAAGAAGCTGACGATGTTGTTTAAAGAGCTCTTGATCAGGATTTTGTCCTCCATGGTCATTGTTTGACCCTTGCTCGAGGGCCGTCAATGAATCGAGAGCTCTTGAGCCTGCTTGCTGCATGGATTCACACTGACCTGCGAGAGCATCTATCATCTCATTCAGAGACTCATTTTCTCGGTGCAAGTAATCGTTTTTTCTTATCTGCACCCGGAAGTTCAAAACCCCTTTGGCAATTTCTGCAAAAGCCCAACGAAACCGATAAAGGGGGCCTATGAGTCGATGGAAGATACGTACCGAATGAATGCCCAAAACGCACACCATGGCGATGATTGCCGGCCACACCCGTGAATGAAGAGTAAGAAGTTTTTCGGCAGCTGCCGCACGAACTTCCCAACTCAAATCTTCATTGCTCATGGCCATTATGTCGGGAACAAATAGGCAGACTATAAGAAACAGCACGATCACCAGACTGTAAGTGACGATTATGGCCAAGACTCTATATTGGAGCGACCGATCGACGATAGAATATTGCTGACGCCTCGTCCTTGCTGTCATGACTACTCCTCATGGGCATTTTGGTGAAACCCCGGCCCATTTACAAAAATGCAGAGTGAGAACTAGTACTTAGATTTCTTGTCTTTTCGCAGATGCAGAACTTATGCCAAGAAAAGCAAAAGAGAATGGTTTTGTCTGGTGTTTGGCAGACTAGACCACTTTCCCGTTTACTCTCTTCCACGCTATGCGCTACCATGTCCTGTCGAAGAATGCCCTCTGGGCTCAGCCTAAATCGTTCTCTTTTATTTAGAAATAGGGAGGTAACATGGCAAAAGCGATTATTATGTATGATACTGGTGGTCCCGAGGTTCTCCGTTGGGAGGAGTATGATCCGGGGAAGCCGGGCCCGGGGGAGGTCTTGCTTCGTCATGAAGCTGTGGGCTTGAATTACATCGACATATATCACCGCTCCGGCCTTTACCCCTTGCCCTCTCTTCCCGGGATACCGGGCATGGAAGGTGGAGGTGTTGTGGAGGCCATTGGTGAGTCAGTAACTGAAGTCGCCGTGGGGGAGCGGGTGGCCTATGCCGGACTTCCTCCTGGTGCTTACGCCGAGGCCAGAATCATTCCGGCCCACCGTCTGGTAAAGCTTCCCGATTCCATCTCCACCCGGCAAGGTGCGGCCATGATGCTCCAGGGCATGACCGCGAGGTATCTTCTCCACGGCTGTTACAAGGTTAAAACCGGTGACACTATCTTGATTCAGGCAGCCGCGGGAGGCGTCGGCTTGATTGTTTGCCAGTGGGCCAAATATCTGGGCGCTACAGTAATCGGTACGGTGGGATCCCCGGAGAAGGCGGAATTAGCTCAAAGTCACGGTTGCCATTATCCCATCCTCTACCAAGAGGAGGACTTTGTTTCGAGAGTTAAGGAGATTACTCAAGGGAAGGGCGTTGATGTGGTGTACGATTCAGTGGGCCAGGCCACCTTTATGAAGTCCCTGGATTGCTTGCGGCCCCTGGGAATGATGGTGAGCTTCGGTCAGGCTTCTGGGCCGATCCCGCCTTTTGATCTTGGAATTCTCGCTGCCAAGGGCTCTTTGTTCCTCACCCGACCAAGTCTCATGGCCTACACAGCAAAGAGGGAGGATCTCCTTGCTCACGCCCAAGACCTATTCGAGGTAGTGGAAAAAGGCGCGGTCAAGATAGAAATACGCCAGACCTATGCCCTGGCTGAAGCGGTCCAGGCCCACCGCGATCTCGAGGGTCGCAAGACCACCGGCTCGACAGTGTTAATTCCCTGAATCAAAGGCTAAAACATAGTCCGTCTGGAATTTGCTTGGATGATCATTTATTAACCATTGATGTGATGATTTTGCTTGGGCAGGGGGATTTCCGAGGCAAAGTGCATCTGAGCCACCGGTGTCTTGCTTTGGCAGCCTGGAATGACTTTCATCTGCGTCGGCGGCAGCCTTATTGCGGAGCGACGAACCGCAGTCCAACTGATGCGAATATGCAGCTCTGTCGAGGAGTTCTCCCTGGCCAAGCCGGCGCTTTGATCATGCTATCCAAGCAAATTCCGCAGACCTTAAAACTGGAAGAGACAACTGTAAGTGCAGATTTAACCTGCACTTACAGTTGACTAGGGCTAGTTATGCTTCGCCAGGCAGTTTCTTCCTACGAGGTAAAAAGACAGATTTTGCAATGTCTGGCGTATTTCAGAAAATCCTCAGCTGACCAAACGACTACGTCATCTATCAGTTTATTCTCATCAATTTCCATCATGTCCACCGTCATCTTGCAGGCGATCAGCTCGACCCCTTCGAGTTGGGCCACCTCCTGGAGTTCAGCCAGGCTGGGAATGTTAGCCTTGGTAATCTTTTTCTTCATCATCCCCGTGGCAATGCTGGACATCCCCGGAATGGCTCCCATGACTCCGGGGGGGATGAACTTGGCCCTCTCGGCACCGCCTTTGAGCACCATGTTCAAACCCATAAATGAGTAAAAGATCTTGCTCTCCATCCCCTGGCGAGCTGCGTTGATCGCCAGCACCAGTGAGGGATAAGCCCCATCAAGGGTGTCCTTCACGCAAATGAAGGCAGCTTTTTCTTTCTCTTCAGCCATTGATTTTCCTCCTTGACTAAAACACTAGGAAACCAAAGGTAAAGTTTCCTTGGTTGAATTTTCTTACAAAACCTCTTTTTACTTCTTACAAGTGAGACCATTGTAGACTTGCCACTGACCCAAAGGATGTTCTCTATTTTTAACTAGAACCTCCAGGTAAAGGCGAAACTAAGACTGTCTTCGGACAGCTTAGATTTCAACTTTGCACTTGAGCCATCTGGGGCTGTGCCACTTTCAGAAAGTTCGTTCTCGAAGGCATGCATGTAAGACAAATTGAGCACTAAACTCTCACCAAGCTCATACCCTACGCCTGCAGCTATGTGGTGTTCCACCACGGCGGGGAACCCTATGACTCTAAAGCTTTCATAGTAGTAACGTGGTAGGCTTTTACCCTGAACATTGACGAAATCTGGTGGGCCTAAGAGACTCCCATTCCAGTTATCGTGATCGTCTACTGGATTCTCCGCATAATTATAACCTACGCGGAAAAATACATGGTCGATGGCTTCCCATTGCCCCCCGACAGCGAAGACCCACTGGTCGTTCCAATCGAAATCCTCATAACCGTCGGCATCCGACCAGTTTATATATTTCACATTGGTCTCGAGCAACACTCTGGCCTTGAGAAACTCGTAGGCAACACCCAAGCCAACCTCCTGTGGCTGTTCCAAGGTTAGATTCTGTCTACGACCATTCCCGCTAAAATCGTAGACGTGATTGTATGTTGCCTTCTGCGGCGAGGTGTAGACCAGGCCAAGGGTTAGTTGATCGATAGGTTTGTAGGTACCCCCAAGTTTAATCCCATAGGAATAGGCAGCAACCGTACCGTCACCCAGGTCGAGGGTTGAGTAGTTGATCTGAAAAGACGTGCCCACTGAAAGATTCGGCAGAACCTGGTAAGCAATGGTGGGGGCGAATTTCATTAACTGTAGATTAGTGTACGTTCCTGCGGCAAGGGGCTGAGTCCCCCCAAAGAAGTACCCCGATTGATCGAGAGCGGTGTCCCGGTAATCCACCCCAAGACCGGAAACGCCATAGGCTGAAAGGCCGAATCTCCATCTGGCATCAGGTCCACCTATGGGAACGGAAAATCCTATTGCGGGAATAGCATAATTTTGATCCCGAGCATCAGCCTTGAAGGTCTGCCCCGAAGCAGTGACTTCAGCCTTTGGCTCCGGCATAAAAATTGTCCCGGCAAAGTCAAACTGGGAACTGGGGCAGTATGGACCGAAACACATGGCCGACGGGTTGGAAAAAACCGCACTGATGGCATCCTGCGGGGCAGCTATACCCACACCACCCATTGACCTGGAAGTAGGGCCAATGCCAATCAACTGCTGACCATTCGTCGCAAAAGCAGCCGGCGACAATGTGGCAATGAGCATAACAGCTAGCAATACGGTTAATAGCTTTCGCATAAATCACTCCTTTCCTCTTTTAGAATTAAGGTAACCTGATATCCATCAATTGACCCTCTCACCCCCTTTTCATTTAAAATATTTCACTAGCAGGCTGCTAGATAAACTTGTTTCTAATCGGGACAAGGTTCACGCTATGAACTTTATCCCTGAAACAAATAAATATTGCCACAACCTAGGTTGTCAGTTTCATTTGGAATCGATTTTATCGATTCTTCGCAGGAGAAATTGGTGCTCTATATGAAAAATCCGTTAGACCATCTGATTCTTAACGGCTTCCATGCTTGCTCGGAGTATTTCGAGGCAGGAAATGACCATTTTACGCTGTTCGGGCTCGAATTCTAGCAGTAACCTCTGGTGCAGGTCTTTGGTGACATCGTTTAATTCTCTGGATTGCTTTTGGCCTTTACTGGTAAGCCCGATCAGCTTGACCCTGGCATCTTTGGGGTCGTCTATGCTTTCAACCAATCTTTTCTGAAGCAAACCATTGATGATCTTGGTGACGCGACTTTTAGCAACATCCAGCCTTTGGGAAATTCCTTTGGCAGTTAGATACCTTTCCTCGCCGAAAAGCATCAAACATCGCAGTTCTGCCTCGGGAATGTCGAATTTTTTCGAGAGAAATGAGGTCCGCTCTTTGCAGCATTGGACAACCTCTGCGATGAGGTCCTCCAATTTCTGGCTTTGATAATCTAGCAAAACATCATTGGAATTTGTTTCTCGATCATTCATAGTGTTAAGCATATTAGCGATTATTAGAATTCTCAGTCAAGAAAATTTTTAAACAAAATTTCAAATTTACTAAAAATATAGTAAAATTAAATATATATAAAATAACTATTTAATTCACTCCCATTATTATTTAAGTACATATCGTGAACCAATATTCCGACAAATCCCTGGTCTCGATTCTTCGAGTACAATAGTTGTTGATCCCGTAAAAACCCACTAATGATACGGCACAGTAAAAAGCTCCAGATGCAAGGCGCGCGAAACTGGGAACCCGCCACAAAGTGGTGGGACTGAGCGGAGCGCAGCGAGCGCGAATAATCTTTAGGAATGAGGCGTACTTACAGGTACGCCGCAATGACTAAAGATGAAGCGCAACACAGCAGATGGACTTTTTACGAAGCCGTCAATGGTTGGGAAGGATCTGAGAACCCCTTTGGCACTCTTCTTGCTCACCTAGCCCTACCAAGTAAACCCTCGGAGCACCAAGGTGGACGTAGTGGATACGGGGCAACTAACCCTCGAGAATGTGCCAGGTGGAAAAAGCGAAGAAGCTGTAGCCTCCTATTTAGCCAAGCTTTTCAAAAGTGTTTCTCGGGACAAGTTGGTTGGCTTGATCAGGAGAGCGCCTGTTGTCTTGAGCAGAAACGTGCCTGCCGCAACTGCCAGGAAGATTATCGCCGAACTGCAAAGGCTCGGTGCCACGGCAGTCTATGTTCCCAATGGTTCAGAACAAACCAGAACAACAGAGGAGAAAACATCTGGTGCAGATCTTGGCATGCCAATTCTGCAAGCCTTCCAGGGTGATCTTCCTCGTGTACCGGTTTCCCCTTTGTACAATCTTGGTCTTACCCTGGTTGCTTTTGCCATGCTGCTTTTACCGCTCATCTATCTGGGGCTAATCACCGGAGTTGTCTATCTCCTCTACTACCATGCCACGGAAAACATAGAGTTATTGCAGAGGCTCACTAGCGGTAGAGCTGCAATTTTTGTTTACCTGGCACCGATGGTGGTAGGAAGTTTGCTCGTGCTTTTTATGATAAAGCCGCTCTTTGTCCGGCGAGCTTGGTACATCAGGCCCAGCAAAATAGAACGGCAAGATGAACCCCTCCTCTTTGCCTTTGTGGAAAAGCTTTGCAATCGAGTGGGCGCACCCATGCCAAGTGAAATGCACCTGGACATTAACGTGAACGCCTCGGCCAGTTTCCGGCGGGGCCTTTTGAGTATTTTTGCTAATGACCTCGTCCTCACCATTGGCCTACCTTTGGCTGCAGGACTTAACCTTCACCAGTTCGCCGGGATTCTGGCCCATGAGTTCGGCCATTTCGCCCAGGCCACCGGAATGCGGGTCACCTACATTATTCGCTCGATCAACTTTTGGTTCGAGCGAGTAGTTTATGAGGAAGACGAGTGGGATGAGCGCATCCGTCGCTGGAGCCGGAACTGGGATTTCCGCATTGGCATAATCCTGTTAATAGCCCGGCTCTTTATCTGGATTACTCGCAAGATCCTTTGGGTGCTAATGCTTTTCGGTCATGCCATCAGCAGTTTCATGCTTCGGCAGATGGAGTACGACGCGGATCGATATGAAACCCATCTTGTGGGCTCGGAGGTCTTCGAATCCACTACCCAAAGAATGGTAGAGCTATCCCTGGCCCATGAGTGGGCCTTTCAGGATCTGGGAAACGCTTGGGAGGAAGGGCGCTTGGTTGACAACCTCCCAGCCCTGATCCTGGCCAATGAGAGACAAATACCCGAAGATGTCAGGCAGAAGGTCCTGAAAGCCCACCTGATAGATGCTCGCACCGGCCTTTTCCACACTCATCCTTGCGATCTAGACCGTATCACCAGCGCCCGAAAGCTCAAAGCCCAACCCTTATTCAAACTGGATCTCTCCCATGGGAAAATTCAAAGTCATATAGAGCAGGCAAGAACAAGGTACACGGCAAAGGTTTTTACTTCTTCTCCCCCCGCCTCAATCCTGTTTAAAGATTTTGGCGCTCGAGCCCACAGGGTTTCTCTGGATTATTACCGCGGTGTCTTCGGCAAAGAGGTCATGCCAAAAAATCTTGTAAGCGTGGAGGCCATGGTGAAAAGCCATGACCAGGAGTGGGAATATTCCAGAGCCCTGAACCGCTTTTCCCAGGGTCAGTTTACCGTGCTAAGACCAATAGGCCTGCCTCAAAATTGCCTCCAGGCCACGGTCGATTACAACAAGATTCCCCCAAAGCTCAAGTCTGCCCGAGAACTCATCATCAGTTCTGCAGGGGACTACGATCAGAGGCTCAAAAGATTCAACAGCCTGGAAATTCGTATAATGGAGGCTTTCCAGAATCGAGCCCTCTTGGACGGTGGCCTCCACCTATCCGCCGCCGAGGTTAAAGCCATGGAAAAAGTTTTTCAGGAGGTAGAGCAGGGACAACGTCTGGCCGTCATAGATGAACTCAATTCCTTTGAGAAGCTCCTGCGCGCTCGTATGACAGGTGCTCTGCAGCTACTCAACGTCCAGAGCGTAGTTGCTAAGATTGACAATGGTGAAGACCCGAAACAGACAGCCGAAAGATTTATAAAAACTGCCCATGCTGTGGAAAACCAACTCACGGCTGTAAGAGATCTTCAAATTGCCTATCAGCAGTTGGCTGTGCTGGTAAACCGCTTGGAAGGAGAAGAGAACAACGAAAAACTGGTGCGACAGGTGCGGTTAAAAATGGAGGATTTACGACAGATCCTTGCTCGTCTCAGAAGATTGCTCATGGATATAACCTACCCCTTCGAACACACTCAAGCTCAGATGACCTTGGGTGAGTTCGCCATTACGAATGTGCCTGGCAAAGATGAGCTAGGACCACTTCTTGAAGTGGCCTATGAGGCGGTAGACAGGCTCTTCAGGGTTTACGTTCGCCTAGTTGGCAGGCTTGCCCACTTGGCAGAATTGGTGGAAAACGGACTAGGTCTCCCCCCCCTGCCAGAACCACCCCAACAACACAACTAATCCAACAATATCAAAAATTTCCTAACATTTTTACCCACTGGTTACCGTGTAAAAAATGGGTAAATTTACCCACTTCTTACACGGTAAGTTTTGGGTAAAGTTGGTTTCTCTACTATCCATCTAAACTGGCACGGCTATTGCACTAATAGGTTTCGGCTTAAACCACCTTGAGAAAGGCACTAGGTTCCCATGAAAAAGAGCCTAACTGATACAGACGTCTTTCTTCGCACCTCGCGAGCAGATGATCCCCACAGGGAGATCAAAGCCCAACTCGCCCAGTTTCTCCTCGCCCTTATTCAAGCCTTTCTCCGCACCGGTTACTACACTTCAGATCACCCTGAAGCGCAAAAAGCCAAGGTAGGACTGTACGAAGATTTTCAAGGTCTTTTCTCTCAAAGGGACGAGCTTACCTTCCTCATTCGCGAGGAACCCGAAGGGAAAAACATCTTAATCGAAGGGGTGTTGCCAGAGATCCAAGACCTCAATAGTCTCATGATAGAGGGGATGGCAGAGATGTATGTCCCCAGATTTGCCAAATTCCTTGAGCAGAAAGACCTTATCAGTTTGACTCTTAAAAACGCCATGACTCCGACGGAATTCACCAGTTTCGTTGACATCATGAGCGAACCGAGTTTTGTTGATACCAGAGGCAAGGGCGATAAAGAACGATTCAGCCGAACCGTACAAGAGAAAGAAATTGTTAACATCTCCTACATCTACAATGAAGAACTCGTCACCGTGCGGAACATCCCTTGGCGAGCTCAAATCGCCCTCACTCGTCTCAAGAAAGACTTCAGTATGGTCCCCTATTTCACCGACCTCGACCTTGAAGGGCTGAGGAAAGTCAGAAGGCAAATCATTCAGGACCTGATTCGACCTCTGCGAAACGCTGAAGCTATCTATTATATTTTGACCAACAGTGATCTAGCCGTAACCGAGGAATTCAAGGAGGCCGAGATCGACCAAGAAATAATAGAGTGTCTTTCTGATGATCTTCTCGCTCAGGCATCCCGGGCACTGCTCAAGGAGGCCTTCCGTCGGGGGGAGACAGAACCTGCACAAGGGAAGGCAGTAGAACTTGCCAAAGACCTTGCCCATACCCTCAATCTAAGGAAAGTTGATGGCAGGGAGTCCATTCTGGAAGAGTACGTCAAGCACAAGCTCATTTCTGCTGATCAGTTGCCAGCGGAGATGCAGCATCAGATCAGGCTTGAGCAGCTAACCAAAAGAATTCTCCAGGACAGCAACTCTATTCTCGTCCAGCTAGACAAAATTCAGGACGAAGAAAAGTATCTGCGAGTGGCCCGAACTCTTGGGGCAATTATGCCTGAATTGACCCGAAGAGATCATTATGAGCCAATCCTCGAAATCATCAATTGTTTCGATCGACACCTGAGTGAGAAAAAGGAGTTTTCCAACTGCGCCGCCCTAATTCTAGATGAAATCTGCAAGGGCGAAATTATTCTTGCACTGAAGAGCAAATTTCTATTAGGCAGAAAAGAAACGTGCCAAGCCATTGCTCCCATCTTCCGTAAACTGGGCAGCAGAGCTTTACCTCAACTTGTCTCTATTCTGGTCAGAAGTCAGGACCATTTCGTTCGCAAAAATGTCTGCGAGCTAGTAACCCAGATCGACCCCTCAGCCATCAACTTTATCCTTAGCAAACTAAACGAGAAAGGAAGCGAAACTAGATCCATAATCGACATCCTCCGAATATTGGCAGAATTAGACTTGGACGGGGCAAAGCATCCCTTGGCCAATAGTGTCTTGTCCTTTCTAAATCATGAAAATCCCCACATCAGGGCGGAAGCTTTGAGAGTTTACTACAGAGTAAAAGGGGCAGAGGGTAAGGTACTGTATCTCGATCTCCTGAATGACAGTGATGTAAATGTCCAGAAGGAGGCAATTGAATGTCTTGCCCGAGTCAAAAGTGGAACTGCCCTTGGTAAGTTTATGGAAATGTTAAAGAACTCCGATGATATTCCCTCGGACAAGCGAGTGCAGATTGAAGCCTGCCTGTACAGGTCCATGGGCTTTTATGGCAACCTTGAACGACCAGACATGGGAACCCTTGAAGACTTCCTTCTGGCAGCACTGGACAGCAAAGTGGGCTCAGGAACCCTTAGATGGACCACCATAAGAAAAAAGGCCATCCAACCGGAGGTAATAGCTGCAATCTGCGAGGCTTTAGGAAAAATCGGTACTCGCAGGTCTCGTGGAGTTCTGCAAAAACTCAAAAAACAAAAGGACACCCCCTGGCAAAACAAAGCCGAAGAAGCCCTGGCAAAAATAGCCGAAAGGGAAGTAGGCTGAAGCGCAGATTTAGATTGCAGATTGTAGATTGCACAGAAACCACTAGGCACCATTCCAGTTCTGAGAGTCCCATTGCAGAGTTCTTATTTATCATTCGGACATTGTGGTAACTTGCCGTTTTCAAAAGAATGTGAGATGCAAAATGTCGAAATGCAAAATGATAAATTACTTCTGACTTCTGTGTGCTGTCAGCTGCAAGCTGGCTCCTTGCTCTATGCCTTCCCAAATCCGCAATCCCTAAATCTCCACCCACCTCCACTCAGACCACCGACGAAAAGCTTGCCCTTTTGCCCCCTTTGGTGTTATAGAAACAGGCTTAGCCCTTTCAGCCGTAAAGTTAGGAAGATTCATGGAATACGAAGCAGTTATCGGCCTGGAAGTCCATGCCCAACTTCTCACCGAAAGCAAGATTTTTTGCGGTTGCTCCACCAAGTTTGGTGCAGCCCCGAATACCCACACCTGCCCCGTTTGTCTCGGCATGCCCGGAGTGCTTCCGGTCCTCAACCGCAAGGTAGTGGAATTCACCATCCGGTTGGCTCTGGCTACCAACTGTAAGATAGCCAGCACGAGTAGGTTCGCCCGAAAAAACTATTTCTATCCTGACCTGCCTAAAGGTTACCAGATCTCTCAGTACGAACTGCCTGTAGCCCACCAGGGCTGGATAGATATAGAGGTCAATGGTGCGAGCAAACGAATTGGCATTACTCGCATTCATCTCGAGGAGGACGCGGGCAAGCTGATCCACGATGAGACCCAGCCACTCAGCTATGTGGACTTTAACCGCACTGGCGTGCCACTTGTTGAAATAGTTTCTGAGCCGGATCTCAGGACCCCAGAGGAGGCATCCACCTTTTTGAAAAAACTACGGGATATTGTCCGTTATTTGGACATATGTGACGGCAACATGGAGGAAGGGAGCTTGCGCTGCGACGCCAACATCTCCTTGCGACCTGCGGGGTCGGAAGGTTTTGGCGTCAAGACCGAAGTGAAAAACATGAACTCTTTCCGCTTCGTCCAGAGGGCCCTCGAGTACGAAATTAAACGGCAGCGGGCAATACTCGAACAAGGGGGCACCATTGTCCAGGAAACCCGCTTGTGGGACAGTGACGCAGGGGTAACCCACGGTATGCGCGGCAAGGAGGAAGCCCATGACTACCGCTACTTCCCGGATCCGGATCTGGTGCCGGTGGTGGTAGATGAGGAGTGGATAGAGAAGGTCCTTTCAGAGCTGCCTGAACTACCCGACGCTAAAAAAGCTCGGTTCATAATAGACTATAACTTGCCGGAGCAAGATGCAATTGTGCTGACTGGCAGCAAGGAACTGGCAACTTATTATGAGGCTTGTGTGGGCCGGTTTCCTCAGCCAAAAAAGGTTAGCAATTGGATCATGGTGGAACTGCTCAGGGAGTTGAACAAAGACGAGCGAGAAATTGACCAATGCCCAGTGAAACCGGAGGACCTTGCCCATCTCCTTAAGCTAATAGATGATGGCATTATCAGTGGAAAAATTGCCAAGATCGTTTTCGAAGAGATGTACGCCACTGGTAAAACCCCAGAGTTGATTGTTGAGGAAAAAGGGTTGAAACAGGTCACGGATGAGGGCGAAATCGCCGATGTTATTGAAACCGTACTGGCTGCTCATCCCAGTCAAGTCAAAGATTACCGCATGGGGAAAGAAAAACTTCTGGGGTTCTTCGTCGGCCAGGTTATGAAGCAGACTCGAGGCAAGGCCAATCCCGAGTTGGTCAACAATATCCTCAGGGAGAAATTGGGACAGTAATCTATGGTACCTACTATCACCTGGCAAGATAATTATGTAGTAATGATAGACCAGCGTAAACTGCCTTTTAAGGAAAGCTACGTGGTGTGTAAAACTGCTGCCCAGGTGGTCGACGCCATTCGCAAGATGGTGATCCGCGGTGCCCCTGCCATTGGGGTGGCCGCAGCCATGGGTCTCGCCCTGGGTGCAAGCAGGATCAAATCCGGAAACCGTTCTACTTTTGAGCGTCACTTCTCGCGTATTTGTGAGCAAATGGCCAGAGCCAGGCCCACGGCGAGCAATCTCTTCTGGGCCATCCAGTCCATGCAGGAGGTGCTGAAACAACACCCTAAAGCGGGAGTTACGGAACTTAAAGATCTTTTACGGAGGAAGGCGGATGAACTCTTTGCCGCAGATCAGGCCATTAATCGAGCAATTGGTTTCAATGGTCAGACAGTCGTGCCAGACGGGGCAACAGTTCTCACCCACTGCAATGCTGGAGCCCTGGCCACTGCTGGGTATGGCACCGCCCTCGGGGTAGTGCGGGCTGCCTGGGAGGCAGGGAAGAATATTCGGGTCCTCGCTGATGAAACCCGGCCTTTCTTACAGGGCAGCAGGTTAACAGCCTGGGAACTGCAGCAGGACAACATTCCCGTCACCCTGATTACCGACAGCATGGCTGGTTATCTCATGAGTAAGGGGAGGGTTCAGCTAATTGTTGTAGGTGCCGACAGGGTAGCAGCCAATGGAGACGTTGCCAACAAAATAGGCACTTATTCTCTCGCCGTCCTGGCTAAGGAAAACAAGGTGCCATTTTATGTTGCCGCACCCCTGTCGACCGTGGATCTGCTTGTTCCCACAGGGGAGGAAATCCCTATCGAGGAAAGGGACCCTAAAGAGGTGACCCACAGTTTTGGTCAGGCCATAGCCCCGGCCGGGGTCGCCGCCTGGAACCCGGCCTTCGACGTGACTCCCAGCCGTTTTATAGAGGGAATCATCACTGAAAAAGGTATCGCCCGCAAGCCTTATAAAAAGGCTCTCAGAGCCCTGAAGGAAGAGAACGCATAACGCGTTCTCTTCCTTCAC
The DNA here is from genome assembly GCA_963712115.1 of uncultured delta proteobacterium. Lineage (GTDB taxonomy): Bacteria > Desulfobacterota > Syntrophobacteria > BM002 > BM002 > BM002. The sequence goes on from CAVQGX010000006.1 coordinate 67,732, forward strand.
TAGGCACTAAGCACTAGGGACTATGCACTACTGAGAAGCCTTACGTTACAGGCAACGGGGATTCCTCGGTATCCTAATAGTTTTTTAAGAGAACTCGGTGCCTAGTGCCTACTGCCTAGTGCTTAGTTACGCGAAAAGAAGGGAGTGGAAACCATGGTGGAGAAGGCTAAGAAGATCTGGATTGATGGTAAGTTTGTTGACTGGGATGATGCCAACGTTCACATCCTCACTCACACCCTGCACTATGGCCTGGGGATCTTCGAAGGCATTCGCTGTTATGAATGCGAAGACGGACGTTCCGCAGTATTTCGCCTTCCAGAGCACGTTGAGCGGTTTTTTCACTCTGCTCATTCCATGTTCATGAAGATCCCATTCAGCCAGAAAGAAATCAGCCAGGCTATTCTGGACACCCTTAGAACCAATGAGCAAAAAGCCGCTTACATCAGGCCCCTTGCCTTTATCGGAGAGGGGGCCATGGGTCTTCATCCTCAAAACAACCCAGTACGGGTTTCTATCATTACCTGGCCCTGGGGCGCTTACCTGGGCGAGGAAGGGCTCACCAAAGGGATTCGGGCCAAGGTTTCATCTTTCACCCGGCACCACCCCAACATATTGATGACCAAGACCAAAACTTGTGGCAACTACGTAAACTCCATCCTGGCCAAGCTCGAAGTCACCAAGGACGGCTATGATGAGGCAATTATGCTCGATCCAGATGGCTATGTTGGTGAGGGTACAGGAGAGAACATCTTCATCGCTCGCAGGGGCGTGCTCAGAACGCCACCGCTCACTTCCATCCTACCGGGAATCACCCGGAATTGTGTCATTACCCTGGCCCGCGATCTAGGCTTCGCTGTGCTAGAGGAGAGGTTTTCCCGAGACGATCTCTACGTTGCCGACGAGGCATTCTTCACCGGAACCGCAGCAGAAATCACCCCTATCCGGGAGGTAGACCAGAGAACCATTGGAGAGGGGCTTCCAGGGCCTCTAACCAAAAAACTGCAGGACACCTACTTCCAAGTGGTTAGGGGTAGTAAGGCGGAGTATGGCCACTGGTTAGCGTACGTTTAGAGGTTTGGCGGCTACCGAGACCCGCCCTAGGTTGCTTCAACAATGTGAGATTTGGGATTCGGCATAGGGCATAGAGCATGGGGCATAGGGTAAGGAGTCAGGAGTCAGAATCCAGAATTCAGGTTTCAGCTTTTGTGTTTCTCTTCTTTGACACCTGACACCTTGAGATTTGGTGCTTGGGATGTGGGATGTGAGATATATATCTAGAGAGAAGCATAGAGTCGGAGAGCCAGCGTGGACATTGAGGACTTATACGAACTGATTCCAGATTTAATCTGCAGCGAAGACTGCTACGAATGTTGCAAGAATTTCGGTGTGCCTTCCAGAACCAAGGTAGAGGACGAACGGCTCAAGAAGTTCCTGGACGATAACGGTATGCAGCCTGGGGAGGCTCGCGGTCACACCTGCCCATACCTGGATGAAACCTTACCAGAAGGGGGGTGTTCCATTTACCCTGTCAGGCCATTAATATGTCGCCTATACGGCACATCTCCCAGCTACCTTTGCAAAATGGGGATCAGGCCGGTGAGGCTTCTGGAGGAAGATGAAGAGGAGGAAATCTTTTATCTCTACCAGAAGAATTTTTTCTAATTAGTGCTCATCCAAAAACGGCCGTTTTCAGATGAACGCGATCAGCTATCAGCAAAGTACATGTAAACACAACATATCAAACTGACAGCTGAATGCTGACAGCTTCATCCGGGAATCTCGTGCCGGATGGACACTAATTATTCAAGCCTGTAGTGAGGCTCGTCTCCTGCCTTTCCCACCAAAGCAAGCTGCCCCCCACATTGCTCGCACACATGGAGACTGCTCAACATCTTCACCTCGGTGTTGGCAGGATCTTCCAGAGATATTAAATCGGCAGGAATGTAGATGGACACTCCACACTGCTGGCACATGCATTCCATCTCTTCACTCATAAAATCACCTCTCGCAAAAACCAACTGTAATCCAAGCTTTAGCCACCGAGGAAAATACCCGGAAAAATTAGTCCTGGCAAGAGAAAGGTGATTTATTGTGGCTAGGGTCCTCAAGGATAATTATATTTTTAAACTAACGACTGACTAAGTAAAAAAACATATTCGATTGGAGGGCTTTATGGATTTCGCTATGCCAGACAATGTGGCCAAAGACCTGGTGGAGTTTACCGATTTTCTTCGAAACCACATGGAGCCTTTCCTCAATGGGTGGTACAAGAAGGAGGTCATTCCAAGGGAGTTTTTTCAGCATCTGGGGCAGGAAGGCTGGTTGGGTTTCGCTCAGAAGGATGGACGGTTCGTCGAACAATCCTACCTGACACAGACGCTTCTTATGGAAAAACTGGCCAAAATTTCCCCGGGCGTTGCAGTGGCTGTCATGGTCCAGATCTCTCTTGGCATGGTTCCTCTTTTTCTTTTCGGTTCAGAAGCACAGAAGGCAACTTACTTGCCCTCGGCCGCCAGAGGAGAGACCCTCATTTGCCTGGGCAATACGGAGCACAAGGCCGGAAGCGATGTTGCCAACATCGGTATGGAGGCTGAGAAAGTCGATGGCGGTTGGGTGCTCAACGGTACCAAGGCCTATGTCACCAACGGTGCTATCAGTGACCTCGCACTGATTACTGCGGTCTCTGACCCTGATGCCAGTCGAAATCGCAGACTGTCCATGTTCCTGGTTGACCTCTCCTCAAACGGGGTACGGAGAAAAAAATTGAACAAACGAGTCTGGATCCCCTCTGACCTAACTAGGATACATTTCGACAAGGTCTTTGTTCCTGAAGAGAACCTCGTTGGTGAACAGGGTAAAGGACTGCACCAGGTACTTGCCACCTTCACTCAGAGCAGAATCCCTATCAGCGGACTAACATTAGGTACAGCGGTGGGAGCTTTTGAGGCGGGACTAGAGCGGGCCACAAAACGTGAGATCTTCGCCCAAAAGATCGTGGATTTTCAGGCAAAATCTTTCGAGATTGCTGACTTTTTTACCCGCATCCAAGCAGCCCGCCTACTGGTGCTGAAGGCGGGTTGGACAAAAGATCAGGGCAATGACTTCCGCCTGGAAGCCTCAATGGCCAAATACATGTCGGTGGAGATCGCCCGGCAGATTGGGGTTTGGGCGGCTGATCTCTTTGGCGCTGCTTCAGTGATGCAGGATCACCCGGTGCACAAATTCCCAATGGATGCTTGGGGTTCTTCACTGGGAGAAGGAACCCAGGATGTGCAAAAATTGATAATTTTTAGGGAGATTATGAAGAGGGAATGAGGGAATTGTAGATTTTAGATTGTGGATTGGGGAATGGATCTTATACATTTGAAACTATAGATATTTCCCGCAGCGTGCTTATATTTTACAGGACAAAAGCTTATCTGTTAAATTAGATTTAGGGCTAGAATCACTACCAAATGGTCAAGGAGGAGAGCAACATGGCCAAGAAGTCAAGTCGTCCATCATCCGAGGATAAGAATATCTTCGAAAAACTCAGGTCTTCATTCGGCGACATTCCGCCCAAGGGCGATCCCGGCCGTCGCAAATTTCATTTCTCTTTCTGGTACTTTCTTATGGCTCTACTCGCTTTGTCGCTTATTCACGACTATTTCATGGCTAGACAGGTCAACACCATCCCCTACTCTGAATTCAAACGCTACGTGGTCGAGGGGAAAATCCAGAAACTTTCCATAAAGCCTCAGCAAATAACCGGCACACTCACTCAAGACGACAAAGGAGGCAAGGATCAACAGTTTGTTACCGTAAGGGTTGATGACCCAGGATTGGTAAAACTGCTGGACGAGAATAAAATCGACTACACCGGTCACTACGAAAGCAAATGGCTGGCCAGCCTCCTGGCCTGGATTCTGCCCCTCGCTTTCTTCATCATTGTGTGGAGATTTCTCCTTGGCCGCATGGCCGGCGGCCCGCAAGGGGTTCTCTCGTTGGGCAAAGCCCGGGCTAAAATTTACGCAGAACGTGAGGTGGGTATAACTTTCAACGACGTCGCTGGTATTGACGAGGCCAAGCAAGAGCTTGAGGAGATTGTCGAATTCCTCAAGACTCCAGAGAAGTTCACTCGTCTCGGGGGAAAAATTCCCAAGGGTGTCTTACTGGTGGGTGCGCCGGGAACGGGCAAGACTTTGTTGGCCAAGGCCGTAGCGGGTGAGTCCGGAGTGCCTTTTTTCAGCATCAGCGGCTCTGATTTTGTCGAGATGTTCGTTGGCGTGGGTGCTGCTAGAGTGCGCGATCTCTTTGCCCAGGCCAAAGAGCATGCTCCCTGCATCATCTTTGTGGATGAACTGGATGCACTGGGCAAAGCGCGGGGCATGAGTCCCATGGGGGGGCACGATGAGCGGGAACAAACTCTTAATCAACTCTTGGTGGAAATGGACGGCTTCGATGCCACAGTCGGGGTCATCATCATAGCTGCCACAAATCGTCCCGAGATTCTCGATCCTGCCCTTTTGCGGGCAGGACGCTTCGACCGGAATGTGGCCATAGACCGGCCTGACGTGCGCGGTCGGGAAGCTATTCTCAAGGTTCATGCAAAAGGTGTAAAGCTTGGATCTGATGCGGACCTTGCTAAGGTAGCGGCTCTGACCCCTGGTTTCGTGGGTGCGGACCTGGCCAACCTGATCAACGAGGCAGCCCTGCTTTCAGCCCGCCGCGACAAGAAAAGCGTTGGTATGGCCGAATTTCAAGAGGCCATAGATCGGATCATTGGTGGGCTGGAAAAGAAAAACCGCATGATGAACGAAAAGGAAAAACTCATCGTAACCTACCATGAAAGTGGTCACACCTTGGTGGCCATGAGCGTGCCCACCGCCGATCCCGTCAATAAAGTCTCCATTATTCCCAGAGGAATTGCTGCCCTGGGTTACACTCAGCAACTTCCCACCGAGGATCGTTATCTCATGACTCGGGAGGAACTACTTGACCGACTTTGTGTGCTTTTAGGAGGCCGGGTGGCGGAGGAAATTGTCTTTAAAGACGTATCCACAGGTGCGCAGAATGACTTGCAGCGGGCTACCGACATTGCCCGCAGTATGGTGACAGAGTATGGAATGAGCGAGAAGTTGGGCTTGGTCACCTACGCCAAGGAGAGAAGGCCTCTTTTTCTGAATACGGGTTTTTCACCCGCCAAAGAATACAGCGATGAGACCGCAAAAGAGATTGATTCCGAGGTCTCGCGCTTAATGTCGGAGGCTCACGACCGGGTCAAGAAGATACTCACGGACAAACGACAACAACTGGAGATTCTCTCCCAGACTCTATTGGAAAAAGAGACTATACTCGGGGATGAACTTAAGAAACTGCTAGAATTGTAGATTGCAGATTGACAAACTAGGTTTCAGGTGTCAGGTGTCAGGAAAGAGAAACACAAAACCTGAAACCCGAACACTGAAACCTGAAACCTCAACGCTGAAGACTGACTGTAACAAAACCCACCTCCCCTAACGGTGCTTAATTTGCATAAGGTAAGACTACTCATTGCCCTCGGCCAGGGGCTTCCAGCTTTGAAGTAGCCGGGTGAGCAGGTGCACGCCCATGCCTGTGGCCCCCTTGGGCACCAAAGCACTCCCTTTATCCGCCCAGGCACAGCCGGCAATGTCCAGATGAGCCCAGGGAATTCCCTCGGGAACGAACTGCTTCAGGAAAATCGCAGCGGTAATTGCCCCCGCTTTCCGCCCGTCGACGTTTTTGAGATCGGCAACGTCGCTCTTCATCGACTCGAAGTAGCTATCCCAAAGGGGCAGTGGCCAAACCTTCTCACCACTTTCATCCGCCGCAGCCTGCAACCTTGCCTGTAATTCATCGTTGCTACTCAGAAGTCCTGCGACATTGTCACCCAGTGCCACGATACATGCTCCGGTAAGAGTGGCAAGATCAATTATGGCCTGAGGCTTATAGCGGTCGGCATAAGTGAGGGCATCGGCGAGAATCATTCGTCCCTCTGCGTCTGTATTTATCACCTCAATGTTTAGACCACTCAAGGAGTGGATCACATCTCCCGGCTTGTATGCCTTGCCGCTAGGGAGATTTTCCGTAAAAGGAATTATAGCAACAACCCTCACTGGCAAGTTCAAGGCTGCAATAGTTTGCATGGCCCCGATTACTGCAGCACTTCCTGCCATGTCATGCTTCATCTTGTCCATGTCCTTTGCCGGCTTTATAGAAATTCCGCCGCTGTCAAAAGTGATACCTTTGCCTACGAGAACCACGGGGGGGCTCTTCTCGCCTGAAGGCTGATAATCCATCACCACCATGAGGCCCGGTTCTTCACTCCCCTGGGCCACCGCCAAAAAAGCGCCCATCCCCAGCTTCTTTGCCTCGGGCTCCCGAATAAGTTTGAAGCTCATGCCAGCTTGGGCCGCCACATCCTCCGCCCTCTTAGCCAAAAAGGTAGGAGTAGCTTGATTGGAGGGCAAAGTGACTAGATCCCGGGCCAGATAGATTCCTGCCGCCACTGCTTTTGCCCGGTCCACACCTGCTGCCAATGCTTTTGTTTTCTTACTAGAGAGAATAGCTAAGGAGTCAAAGTCCTTGATCTTATCCCGCTCCCTGGTAAGTAATTTAGTGAATTGGTAAAGGCCCAGCATCCCACCTAGGACGCAAGCTTCAGCCGTTTCTCCAATACCAAGAGGGAATTCGCTGTCCAGTGGAATCGGCAAAACCGCGCGGGGCTGACGCCGATCCCTTAAGGTTTTGAGAGCCTGGGCCATAGCTTCTCTCAAAGCCTGGGCAGTGAAATTCTCCCTTTTCCCCAGCCCCATGAGAAGAATGCGTTTTATAGCCGCAGAACCCTGAGTGAAGAGAAGAACATTTTCCAGGTGCTCGCCGCGAAAATCACCAGCTTCAATCACCCGGCTGACAATTGATCCAGTAACGGTGTTGACTGCAGCCGCAGGCTCGAGCAACTTATCGTCCATCTCAAAATGAAATAGTACTACCGCTTCCGCAGCTGTAGCGGTGATATCACCTTTCTGGATTTTTATATCCATCGGTCACTCCTTTGGTCAGCATTCAGCTATCAGCCGTCAGCAATCAGCTTTTCCACCAGTTGTTTTGCTACAGATTAGTTTTTTTACCACAAAGGCCACAAAGACCACAAAAGGATATTTGAGATTTTAGAACTAAGATTGCAGATTTGGGAAGGCATAGGGCGTAGGACTATGCGGTCATTTGGCCACTAGATGTGGCCGTCATAATGCTACGCTGTCATTCATGGTCATTTGTTGTAACGACTTAATGACGGCCGTGAGGCCTAATGACGGCGCAGCCGAATGACGCGGAGCAAATGACCTGCCAGTGCCTAGTGGTTTCGGCGCAGATTGGCGCTGGATGAGCCCTCAACACGAAACCATCCGATCTACTACGTCTGGCCTATTTTTTCTCTGACGGAAACATCTCAAGCAGGAGCGGATCAAGGCTGTAATCGGGGTCAAGTTGGCGCAGCTGTTTTACTGCGGTCCAGGACTCACCTACCTGATCTGCCTTGGCTGCAGCCAGTGCCAAGCAGTGCCAACTATCCGGGTCCTTCGGTTCTAACTTGGCGGCCCTCCGACATGAGATTATAGCCTCGTGGTAATGCTCCTGTCTCAGCATAGCCATGCCGAGGCCGCGATGATTCTCACCACACTCTGGCTCTATGTCCACAGCCCGGCGAAAGGACTGCTCTGCCCTCACATATTCATCCAATTCCATGTATGACATGCCAAGATTGTAGAAAAGATCCCCTCTTTCCATACCAAGATCAATTGCTCGCAGGTATTCGGCGGCCTCATCTGGGTGGAGGCCGAGCTGGCCGTAGGCGTAGCCCAGATGATAACGGGCCAGCCCGTTACCGGGCTCCTGATTCAACACTCGCAAATGTTGGTTAACCGCCTCTTCGAAACGACCCTGCCTAAGGGGCAAATCAGCATATTCAGGACAGACCCAGCGGTCATCTGCAAGGTATGTCCTTTGCTCTCTTAAGCTTTGACAACCAAAGGGAAGGAGGAAGAGAAGGATCAGGAATAGTCCCAGCACGAGGCTTGTACCCTTAATGAGTTTCATTGTCTGACCCCTCTTCGTTGATTTTAGATTTCAGACTTTAGATTTAAGATTGGCAAAAGTTCAAACTATAAAATCTCAAATCTCAGATCCACAATCTACAATCTGAGATCTGCAATCTCTATGCTGCAAACTTGATGCCGAGATGTGTTAAACCTAATGTTGCAGACCCAAACCGGCAAAAACCGTTGCGCTCGCGCGATAGCACGCCATCTGAGGCTGTACTCGCCTCGGACAGGACTTCACGTACGGTCAAGTACGCCTCGACCTGTCCGAGCCTGTGCGCAGCCACATCTGACGCGCTCTTGCGCGTTTTTCCTCGGAATGGGTCTGCAACATTAGGTTTAATAATTGACAGGGCAAGGTGAGCCCGTTTAGTATCAGCTCTCAATCGGATCCGTTGCAACAATTCCTGAATCCCTAAATTCCTTAATGTTTTCCTCGAGGTGCCGCCGTGAAAGACTTCTTCTATCCGGAGCATGTTGCAGTTGTTGGTGTGTCCCCCTCTCCCAGCAACCTTGCCCGCGCTATTGTCTATCATCTCATTGAATTCCGCTACACCGGTAAGATCTATTTAGTCGGCCCCAAGGGCGGCTCTTTCATGGATCACCCGATTTATCCGACAATTGCCCATATACCCGATCAGGTGGATCTTGCGGCAATCCTCACCCCGGCCTTTACCTTGCCTGAAATCATGGAGACATGTGGACAAAAGGGTATCAAGCGAGTGGTAATCGAATCTGCTGGCTTCAGCGAATTGGGGGATGAGAAAAAGGGCCTCGAACAACAGTTGGCTACCATAGCACACAAGTATGGCATCCGCTTCATCGGCCCTAACTGCATCGGGGTAATCAACAAGGAAAATGGCTTGGCGACTCCCTTCATGCCCTTTAGCAACACCTTTAATTTAGGCCCCCTTTCCATCATCTCCCAGAGTGGAGGAGTGGGAGGTGCTTTGTTGAACGAGTTGGCAAGTGAAAATCTCGGTTTTAACAAATTCGCCTCCATTGGTAACAAGTTGGACACCGATGAGAACGACCTTCTTGAGTACTTCCTTGAAGATAGAGGCACGGAGACGGTTTTTCTTTATCTGGAGGGGATTGCGGACGGTCGCCGACTCATGGAAATCTCTTTCCGCTCCAGAAAACCCATCCTAGCACACAAGTCCAATACTAGCGAGGCCAGTACACGAATCGCCAGGTCACACACCGGTTCTCTCTCCGCCTCCGAGGAGGTGGTCAACGCAGCTTTTCGACAATGCGGCATCCACCGGGTTACCGATATGAATTCCACCCTAACAGCTATCAAGGCACACGGTCTTCCGCCAATGCGTGGCAACCGTCTTGCGATAATTTCCCGTTCAGGGGGTCATGCTGTTGTTGCCGCCGACGCTGTTGCCAAATACGGCTTTATCCTGCAACCCTTTCCGGAAGACTTCCTAAAGATGGTGGAAAGCCGCCTCCGTGCCGGGGTTATCCGCCTCGGAAACCCCATGGATCTGGGGGACCTTTTTGATTTTGAGCTTTTTCACCAAATCGTAAGCGACACCCTAGCCCGTGAGGACATTGATGGGATGCTGGTTGTACTAAACTACAACGGCATCTTTTTTGAGGAAAATAGCCGAAACTTGGTGGGAAAAATCAAGGAGATCTGCTTGCAGATGCAGAAACCTGTGGCCTTGTGCGTTGTCACTACCGAAGAGGAGTGGCGGTTAAACCGCCGCAATCACCCTGGCTTTCCCATGTTCACCGACCCAGAAGATGCGGCAAAAGCTCTGGCCATTTCCAGAGATTTTTCCCACCGCAAGATCTCTATTTTTGAAGAGGCTAAAACCTTCGCGGTTGATCAGGAGAAACCGTTAGCTATTCTGGCCGAGGCCAAAACTCGACAGGCACGGCAGCTCACCACGGCTGAGTCCTTTGAAATCCTTGCGAACTACTCCATCCCCTTAGCTCCATGGAGCCAGGCAAGGAGTAGTCAAGAGGCCGCAATGCGAGCCACAGCCTTTGGATTTCCAGTGGCCATGAAGGTGATGGGCGAGGAATTTATCCACAAATCCGACGTAGGGGGAGTACTTCTTAATCTTAGCAATGAGGCCGCGGTGAGGGATGGATTCGATCGGCTGGCTGCCATAATTCAGACAGCTGAATCAAAACCCGAGGAAAAAGCTATCCTAGTGCAAAAAATGATTTCTGAAGGGTATGAGGTTTTTGTAGGCGCCAAGCAAGATCCCGTCTTTGGTCCGGTAATTCTTGCAGGACTGGGTGGAGTATACGTGGAGGTCTTCGGAGATGTAACCCTCAGAGTGGCTCCTGTGAGTGCTGCCGAAGCCCGGAAGATGTTTGGCGAAATTCGTGGCAGCCAGCTTCTGGAAGGTGTAAGAGGGCAGCAACCTGGAGACCTTGAGGCTCTCATCGACATTGTCCAACGAATCTCTCAACTAGTCTGCGATCTGCCCCAGATCCAAGAGTTGGACTTAAATCCCATCAAGGTTTTACCAAAGGGCCAGGGATGCCTGGTGGTGGATTGCAGGATGGTAATGGCCTAGTCAGCTGGCAGCGGACAGCGGCCAGGAAAAAGCTGGACTTATGGAGTAGTAGAGCATTGTAAAATCTCAAATTCCAAGCACCAAATCCCAATTAAATCCCAAATTACAATATTCAATGACAAAAACAGGTTTGGAATTTTGAATTTTGGTCATTGTGATTTGTTTGGAACTTGTGATTTGTGATTTGGAATTTGCAGTCACCCTAGCACTCCAACGCTCAATTGTCGGCAAGCAGAGCGTTGGCCCAGCGTTTATCAGATAGGTGTCGCGTGCGAAAGGTGACCTGTTAGTCGACCTTGCGGAGTATCAGATCGTCTCCCTGCCGGAGAATCTGAAAAACATCACCTTTTTGGAAGCCAAGGTTCTCTAAAAGAAGAGAGCGAGTCAGAGTAATGCTGCCACTCTGGCCGATACTTCTTCGATAGCCCGTGTCAGTAATCTGGGCCACCGCCTTGTCCCTGGCTTTTGGCATCTCGAATTGTGGAATCTCACCAAGTTGCCGCAACCCCTTCACATAGAGGTCCTGCACCTGGGCTTTCATTTTGATCCCAAATATTCGTTGGATCTCTTCCAGTGACTTTCCTTTTTGTACCTCCAGGGCTACCATCTTGGGATCCACAGGAGGACTGCCGCCTGCCGCCATAAATATCCCTCCATCTGTCGAGACGCCTTATCAATAATACTGGAGAATTTATTCGAAGCTAGTGTTGAGGTAGGTGTGCGTTGTCCGCTATTTCCTGCTCGTTACATTTTAACGCTATTTGATCTCATGTCAATGGTGGATAATACTGCCCCTTTTTTGTTACTCCAAAATCTGCTATGGTTGCCCAACGATATCAAATCAATAACTTTTTTATTACCCTCTATCAGGTTTTGGTCATTATTAGTCGATCTGGGGAGATTCAAGTAATGGTCACTTTAACTGCCAATTTTACCTCAAGACTATCTTGGTGGTTGTTGCTGGCGGCTTGTTTTTTCTTGCTGACGTCATGCGCTAAACGACGGGCTGAGGAAATAGACAAGTCTGTCGCTCAACACCCCAAGTTCAAAGAACTCCGTAGCGAGAACAAAGAGCTGCTGCAAAGCTTGGAGTCTCTCGAAGGCGAAATAGCCAAATCTAAGCTGCGAATACTAGAGAAAGAGGCACAGGTAAAGGCATTAGAGGAGCGCTTGAACTCACAGCAGGTAATGCTAGATGAAGCCATCCAGGAAGTGGTAAGGGCCAAAGCCAAGCTTCGCAGCCTCGAAACCAAGGCTGAGGCGGCTTCGGACATGGCTGAGGCTGAAATTGCGGTAAAGGCTCTGAAAGTCAAGCTGGCGGGCCGGGGTAGTGATCCAGAGATTGCCAAAGCTGAACAACTGCTGAACATGGGTGTTAAAGAGTTTGAAAGAGAAAACTATGGGGGTGCGTTGTATCTCACCACTCAGGCCAAAGGCCAGATCAAGACTGCCGAGATGCGACTTGGGGGCCGAAAGATGCCTTCGGACGTTCGAAAGGAGCTAAAGCCAGTTGCCGGTGAGGCATTGTTTGCTCAACCCATCCCGCTTCAGGTATTGAAAACTAGCAACCTAAGAGAACTGCCGGATCTCAAGAGCAATATACTCGCCACCCTGGAGAAAGGCACTCCGCTCATCGGCTATTCTTACAAGGATCAGTGGGTGAGAGTGACCATGGAGGACGGGACCGCCGGCTGGATTTTTCAAACCCTGGTAGGCGGTCGTTAGGTTGGGGGCAGCTCAAAGCCAGGTGCACCCTCCGGGCCTTAGACCTTATGGGCTGGAGGCAGGCCTGGATTCTTTATTTGGCCTTGCTCTTTGTTCTCTTTTTTTTCTTTTTATTGGCGCCAGCCAAAACGACCCGGTTCCGTCCCAACTCTTTTGCCTCATACAAGGCCGCATCTGCATTTCGCATGACGGACTGAGCGTCCTCACCATTTTCCGGGTAGGAAGCGACACCCACGCTTATCGTTACTTTTATCGACTCACCCTTACCACCAAAACTTTGCTCGGCCACCTTATTCCGAATTCGCTCTGCCGCTTCCACTCCCTGCTCTGGACCAATTTCCGGCAGCATAATTATGAATTCTTCCCCGCCATAACGGGCAGCGTAATCGCTGCTGCGGATAGACTCTTTGAAGACTGATGCCAGCCTACTCAGTACTTCATCTCCCGCCAGATGACCATATGTGTCGTTGTATTTTTTGAAATGATCAATGTCGATAACTAGGAATGAAAATGAGTGACTGTGCCGCTGAGAGCGACTTACCTCTTTATCAAGAGCCTCCATTAGATGTTTGCGATTGTACAGCCCAGTAAGACCATCCGTTATGGAGATCTCGTGAAGCTCGACGTTTTTTTGCTGCAGAGTCTCGTTGATTGCGGCAAGTTCCTCTCGCCCTTGGCGCAGCCGCGCTACCATGTCATTGAAAACCTCGGTCAGATAGCCCACCTCACTGCGACTGCTAACAGGCACATCCACCTCCAGATCGCCTGCGGCTACCTTGCCAGCCCCACTGGTCAACCTATTGAGCGGCCGGACTAAGCTGAGGCTAAGGAGGTAGGCTGCGAGACCGATTAGAAACAGCAGTCCGACAACTAGAGCCAAAGTAAGGTTGCGCAGCCGGACAATCTGGGCATAGGCCTTTGCTCTTTCTTTCTCGGCAACAACCCCCCAACCCAGCTCTGACATCCTTTTAAGAGCTCCCACCACCGTTTGGTTTTGATAACCCAGATAAACATTGGGCTCTCCCTCTTGAGAAAAGAGTTTTTTCGTCGTGTTATCTAAAAGCTTGGTTTCCAGGAACTTTGCTGAGCTGGACTGGGAACTGACGAGCAAAAAACCGTCTTGAGTAATCAAATAGAGCTCGCCTATTTCGCCCTGGGCATATTTCATCAAGACTTTACTAATGGTGCGGAAGTTTAGCTTCGCCACCAAAACACCTAATAACCGCTCGTTGGCAGTTCTAATGGGCTGAGTAATCACAATAACCGCCGCTTGCAAGGTCTCTTCCCAATATGCACTTCCAATAGTGTACTTGTTCGCCTGGGCTCTCTCGAGCCATTTCTCCGGTAGTGTGACGGTGGTTACCTTGTCTGAACTGGTAGCCACCGGTGCTCCATGCAAATCCAAAAGCATAAGTTCCTGGTAATCGACGATTTTTTCCCTGACCGACCCCAGGTAATCTTTGAGTCTCCGGTGGGCTACTACGTTTTCTATGTGACCGCTTCCTTCGCGTAAGATTTTTTCAAGATTTTCTAAGACTACGTAAGAACTAGAAAAAACGCGAAGGTCGTACAGTCGATCTTTCAGCCACAAATCAAGCTCACGGGAGACTTGGCTGGTCACTACTCGCAGTTCCTGTTTGATCTTTTCATTCAGGAATTCACGATTCTGGACATAAGAAAGCCAGCCCATGGTCACCGATGGGATGATGGTGGCAAGAAGAGCAAACACTATTATCTGGGTTTTGATGCTTTTCAAAGGAGCAACCTGGAGGAACTGCTCTTTACTTAGCTTCTTGACAGACAAAAGAGACCTCTCTACCACCTTAACCCGGTTAGCCAGATAAGTAATCTTTGAGTTTTTTGGCATCTGACTCTGCAATGCCTGCGTAGTCGATGCCCAACATAGTCACCTTTGGATCCGTGCGGGCAGGTTTAACCCGACGAATTGTCCCCAGAGTCCTTATCTCCCCCCATGGTTGTGGAAGTTCAATTTCCAACCGCACCTCACTTTGGAGTTGAAATGGTTCCGGTGATGCTCCCGACACCCCAACCACGATTCCAGACAGGGTGATGTCTACGGAAACACCAGTCCAGGAACTCGCTTTTAGCGCTCCATTCGGAGTAGTCTGAGGGAGCACTACGAACTTCACTTGTATGCGGTCCTTCGGGCGAGAGTCACTCGTCCGTTCATCCACTCCCACTTCGGCACGTTTCTGTTCAGTGCTCCCCAATCTTTTTTGGTAATACTCAACCAACACTTTCTTGACCGTGGGGTGTTCTTTTACCACCCTTCTCATGCTGGTATAACTGAGCTCGACAATGACACTGGTATCCAGAGCCATCACTGAACCCGAGCGTGGCTTACCGGTGAGGAATGACATTTCACCGAAGAACTGACTTACCCCCAGAACGGCAAGCTCCAGTTCCTCTCCGTGATGATCTCTGGTGAAGACTCTGACCTGACCATCCAGAATTACATAGATGGATCGTCCTGGATCTCCTTCACGAATGATCATTTCCCCAGCACTAAATACGTGGAGCGTTGCTTCATCAGCGAGCTTCTTCCGTTCATCTGCATTCAAGGGGGAGAAAAATGGAATAGCTGCAACTGCCTCCTGAAGCCTTTCAGACCACGGCTTGCTCTTTTGTGCGTCTTTCTCTACCCCTTTGTCCTCTGAAACTGCGAAATCCAGATCTTCAGAAGCAGTCGCAAGGATTTGCACTGTTTCAAAAAGTTGGTCGCTACCCGCCGAAAGCTCCTTCTCTATGAAGCGAAAGGTGATGCCTCCAATTTTGAAGGTGTCACCAGACTTGAGGACCACTCTTTTCGCCCGTTGACCACCGATTAAAATGCCATTGGCGCTTCCCAGATCCTCTACCACCCACTTACCATCCGTGAATACGACTCTGGCATGGTTTCGTGAGGTCGTGGGATCTGGCAGGGTAATGGTGTTGTCCGCAGACCGGCCAATAGTGGTAGGGCCTAGCAATGGGTAGACCGTTTTTTGCATGGACCCTATTTCAAATGCCAAATAACTCTGCTTCATCAAACCATTCCTATTCGGCTTTAGCTGAATAAGACAGTAAGGCTCTTGTTCATGTCCAGGCAGGACCTTAGCAACAGAAGATACGGCTGAAACCGCAACGATCCCGACAACACAGGAAGGTAATCCTGCCTGGGTGTAGAATTTCGCGCAATATTCCCGCTCAAACCAGCTTGAAACCCTATTTGTCCACAGACTTATGAGGGGCTTATGCACATTTCTTGCCAATTTTCAGAGGATTTTGGGACTGCGGGGACGTGCGGGCATGGAGTGATGGAATATTGGAGTGATGGCACGAAATTCGAAAAAGTCAAGAATTGCGATTTTTTGGAAGCTCACTTCGTTGAGACATGTTATATTAGCCAACTCTAACAGCTGGCGAACTGCAGAGGTATCTGTTGTGAAGAAGACAAAAAGAAATGCTCCTTGCCCTTGTGGAAGCGGACTGAAACACAAAAAATGCTGCTTGGGTAAAGAGAAATTAGTGGATGAAAGGGTCAAGGAAATCTATGCCAAGAATTTCAATATTAGGCTAAAAGAAAAAGCGGATGTGAAGGGTATTAAACGAGCAGGGCGGCTAGTTACAAGAACCCTTGACCTGGTGGAGACTAAAATTAGGCCGGGCATTACAACTGATGAGATTAACACTATTGTCCATGAGTTTACCATTAAAAGTGGTGCCATCCCTGCGCCGTTGAGCTATCGGGGATTTCCTAAATCAGTTTGTGTTTCCGTGAATGAAGTGATCTGTCATGGCATCCCGGGAGAACGAATTTTGCGAGACGGGGACATAGTCAATGTGGATGTGACTACCATCCTCAATGGCTACTATGCCGATGCCAATAAGACTTATTTCGTGGGCACACCAGGCCCTGAGGCCAAAAAGATAGTCAGGGTGGCTCGTGAGAGTCTCAAACTGAGTTTGGCCGTGGTTAAGCCTGGGAATACCATAGGTCATATCGGCTGGGCTATACAACAATATGCGGAAGGTGAAGGTTGTTCAGTGGTGGAGGAATTTACCGGTCACGGGATAGGGTTTGACTTCCACGAGCCTCCACAGGTGCCCCATTTCGGTAGGAAAGGTGAAGGGGTTACTCTAGTACCCGGCATGGTATTCACCATTGAACCTATGATTAATTTGGGAAAGAAAGATTTGCGAATTTTGGATGATAACTGGACGGCAGTAACCCGGGACGGATCCCTTTCTGCCCAATTTGAGCAAACAGTCCTCGTTACCAACAATGGCTATAAAAGCCTAACTCCATTCGAGCTATAGAGATTTAAGATTTAAGATCTTAGATCTCAGATTGACACACCTGGAAATTACAAAATTCTGCAATCTTCAATCTTAAATCTACAATCTAAGAACTCGGTGAAAAGTATTCCTATCACAAGAGTAGTTTTTCTATTGACAGGATCACTACTTCCCCCTTAATCTACTCGTAGATAAACCACTATTTACCATCAACAACAAGGAGGAGTTTTGTCCAATGTTAGTGAAAATGGGCCTGCCTCGCTCCTAGCGGCATGGTGTCTTATCCCTAGGAGCAAAAAATCGTTGATGACATTGATGGGCTAAAATCTTTTTATAGCAGCCTCAAAGCATTCTCTGGTGCTGATTTCTCCGAAAGATAACAATTTCAAATTAAACCACACTTAACGAATACAGTCTTGCTTAATCGCTCTCGACAGAAAAGCTTCTAAGAGTTTCCTTCTGGATTTACCTCCAGCCGCGCCCCTTGCTCTTAGGGTGATCAACCTCCTTCTGGAAAAATTCTTCTCCTCATTCTTAATTCCTGGCGATTGTCTCCCATGGCTGCTTTAATTGGCAGAGGATGATCTGCTCTGGCCTGTAAATACTAGCTATTTATTTTACTCGGATGTTTCATGAATTGTTGTCGCGAGACCACGAAACATCCGGGTTAAGGAGGGGACCATGTTTATTCAGCAAACGGATCTTTTCCGGGGAATGAGCAAGGAATTTGTAAAAAAAGTGTATGCTACCGGGGTGAAAGAATCCTTTGCGGAAGGTAAGATATTATTCCCTGAAGGAGCTAAGGCCAAGTATTTCTATATTTTGCTGAAAGGACGCATTAAGCTGGCAGTTGGCGAAATTAGACAGCTTGTCCATGTGGTCGAACATCCAGGAGAGGTTTTTGGTTGGTCCAGTCTTGTCGGCCGAGAACTCTATTCCGCCACCGCCAAATGTATGGCAGATACCAAGCTGCTAAAATTCGACGGGGGAGAGTTCCGCACAGTACTAGAAAAAGATCCTAGAAATGGACTAGAGCTTTTCAGGCGGCTGTCAGGGGCTTTGGGAGAGCGGCTTATCAGCAGCTATGGTGCCCTGGCTTTTGCCCAACCAAGCGAGGAGCATCGTACCTACGGCAGTTCTCTCACACTCAAACAAGCTGACAGCGAGGTAAGCGAGAGTCCCTAGTAGGAGGGGGTGACGCAAAGGGGTAAAAACATAAGAAAAGGGATTCAGCTCTTGTGGCTAAATCCCTCGAATATTAATT
>CAVQGX010000007.1:0-78977 GCA_963712115.1 uncultured delta proteobacterium
AGTAAATTCACGATAATCTCGGCCCAAATAGGCTCGTTTAACATCGTGATCCTCCAAAAGTTCGGCTGCGCTTCCCTGGAGGATAATCCTGCCTGTCTCGAGGACGTATCCTCTGTCGGCGATCTTCAAAGCAGCCCTGGCGTTTTGCTCCACAACAAGAATGGTCAAGCCCTCGTGGCGCAACCTCGATATGGTGTGAAAGATGTCAACGACCAATCTTGGAGCCAAGCCCATTGAGGGCTCATCCAATAAAAGAAGCTTGGGACGCGACATGAGCGCCCGACCGATGGCCAGCATCTGCTGCTCCCCACCGGAAAGAGTGCCGGATATTTGGTTCGACCTTTCTGAAAGAACCGGAAATAGGGAAAAAACCATGTTCAAATCTTGCTTAATGGAACTTCTCTCCCTCCTGCCGAACCGCAGGTAGGCACCCAACTCCAGATTTTCCAGTACCGTTAGAGGTTGGAAAATCTGTCTGCCCTCAGGAATCTGACAGATGCCCAGACGAACTATCGCTTCCGGTGGCTGGCCGTTTATCCTCTGACCCTGAAAGAGGATCTCTCCCTCCCGGGATGGGATTAAACTGGAGATGCAGTTGAGCATTGTACTCTTGCCGGCACCATTTGCGCCGATGAGAGTAACAATCTCACCTGGTTTCACCGAGAGAGAAACATTGTCCAGAACCCGGATCCTGCCGTAGAAGGTCTGTAGATTACGAATTTTAAGCAACCGGTTCTTCCCCTAAATAGGCGTCAATAACTGCTTGATTCTGCTGGATCTCCCTCGGACTGCCTTCCGCCAGGGTGCGCCCATAGTCCATTACTAGGATCTCGTCGCACACTTCCATGGTTAGGCTCATGTCGTGTTCTACCAAAACTACGGTAATTCCCCGATCCCGAATCCGGCAGATCAATTGTCCCAGCTCGCGGGTTTCTGCCGCGTTGAGCCCGGAAGCGGGCTCGTCCAGCAATAACAGAAGGGGGTCGGTGGCAAGGGCCCTACCGATCTCTAGTATCCTCTGAAGCCCGAAGGGCAAAACAGAACTGGGGCTGCCGGCCCGCTCCCCCAGGCCAATAAAGTTCAGCATCTCCAAACCATCTTGCCTGATGCACCCCTCCTCCTTCCGGTGGCGTGACAAGCGCAGAGCGGCGCCGATGAATCCGGCACTGGTCCTTGGGTGTCGACCCACCATGATATTTTCCAGCACGGTCATCCGGTCAAAAAGCTCCACGTTTTGAAATGTCCGGGCAATGCCGAGTTCAGCCACCTGGTGTGGTCCCAGGCCATTTAGCTTGTGACCATTGAAGTATATAGCGCCGTCGTCAGTGGGATAAAAACCCGTGATAAGGTTAAACAAGGTGGTTTTGCCGGCACCGTTGGGACCTATAATGCCTTTTATCTGTCCCTTGCAAACCTCAAAACTGACCTGGCGGACAGCATGAATACCGCCAAAAGACTTGGAAACATTTTCTGCTTTCAGAAGAGGTATTGTCGTCGCCTCTGCCTTCACGGCTTTCTCCGATGACAGCCAAACTTCCAGTGAAAAACAGCGAGTAAGACCACAGGTGTAACTCCCTCTTGCCTATCACCTGCCCTAAACAGATTCCCCAGCGACTCCGCGGCGGAACCGGTATTTTTCCAGGAGATCCAAAGCACCTCGCGTCAGTCCCTGGGGCAAAAAGATCATAACCACCATGAGAATGAGTCCAAAGATAACGATGTCGTAGTCGTGAAACACGGCCAGCACTTCCGGAAGTAAAGTAAGAGTAGCAGCGCCAAACACCGCCCCCCAAATGGATGCCATGCCGCCCACCACAACCATGGTAACCAACTTTATTGAGAACATGAAGTCAAAGGAACCAGGGCTGATGAAGGTGATGAAATGGGCATAGAGACTTCCTGCCACCGAGGCGTAGACAGCGCTTATGACAAATACCCAGATTTTCAGTCGTGAGGTATAAATACCCGAAGCACGGGCCGCTGATTCACTGTCGTGGATGGCGCGCAAGGCTCTTCCTACTCTAGAATCTACGATATTGAGGCTCACAGCTAAAGCTGCAAGTGTAGTAAACCACACCAGGTAGTAATAGCTTGCCGGCTCATCAAGAATTATGGATCCTATGGCAAGTGCAGGGATGCCAACCAAACCTGAAGGACCGCCGGTAAGGTAGTTGAATTCCTTGAAACAAATGTGAACAATTATGCCGAAGCCGAGGGTGGCCATGGCAAGGTAGTAGCCGGTAAGCTTTAGGGCGGGAATGCCCACCACCAAGGCTACTACCGCTGTGAGGGCAACAGCCGCCACCATGGCCGGCCAGGGTGACACATGGTAAGTAGCAGTTAGAATGCCGGAAGTGTAAGCTCCAAGCCCAAAAAAAGCAGCGTGACCGAGACTGATCTGACCGGCATATCCCATCAATAGGTTTAGCCCTACAACCAACAGAGTGTGGATGCCGATAAAGATCATCACGTTAAGGTAGTAGCGGTTCGTCAGCACCAAAGGCAGAAGAGCCAGAACCAGCCCGAAGGTACCCACCTGAAACCATTTATATTTAAGTAACCGGATCAATGTTCTCACTCCAATATTGCAAGGAGCCAGTAGTCAGAATCCAGGAGTCAGCTGACAGCAGACAGCTCGCAGCATGCAGCAATGATTCTATATAGAGGATACCTGTTTTCTGCCAGTTGACAGCTGCAATCTACCTGCTGTCTTTTGTCCTCTATCTTCTGCCCGCTGCCAGCTGTAAGCTGCTAGCTGTATTTCCCTATGCTCCTATGCCCTATGCCCTATGCCCTGTGCCTTGTGCCCTTTTCATTATCAGAACTTCTTAACTTGCTTCGGCCCCAGCAGACCGCTGGGTCGAAGGAAGAGCACCAGGAGCAGCACGAAAAATGCTATGGCATCCTTGAATCCAGAGCTGATCAGGCCAGCACCCAGAGCCTCCAATACCCCTAGCAGAAAACCGCCGAGGATGGACCCAGGGCTGCTTCCCAGGCCACCCAATACAGCGGCGCAAAAACCTTTAAGACCGAGCATAGTTCCCACGTCATAGCCGCACAAGGTGATGGGAACAATAACGATGCCTGCGGCCGCCCCAATAGCGGCGCTCAAAGCGAAGGAGACCGAAACCATACGGTTCACACTTATACCCACTAAACTTGCCGCCCGTCGATTGAAGGCGCAAGCGCGCATAGCCTTCCCCGTTATTGTGCGTTTATAAAAGAACTGAAGGGACGCCGTCACCACCATGGTCACTCCCAATACCCAAAGGCTTTGCGGAACCAGGGTGGCACCACCAAGGTGGATTGGATCGGAACCGGTAAAGGGTTTAAGCCCCAGCGCATCTTTCCCCCAGAGCATCATGGCCATGCCGCGAAGAAAAATCGAAGCGCCTACGGTAATAATGATTAGGGTTATGGGATTAGAACTCCTGGCTGGACGGATGGTAAAGCGTTCCAATACGACCCCCACCAGGGTCACAGACAGAACTGCCAGGATAAAACTCAAACCGAGGGGCAAAAGACCAATACTGTTCAGGGCGATAACCGCCATGCCGCCCAGCATGACAAATTCACCCTGGGCAAAGTTGATCACCTCAGTGGAATTATAGATGATGGTAAAACCCAGAGCGATAACCGCGTAAATGGCACCGATGGTAATACCGGAAATTATATACTGGAGAATCTGGACGCTTAGATCCATAGTCGAATGCGAAATGTCTAAAATTTAGTAAAACTGGGCTCTTTCACCACAAAGAGCACGAAGACCACAAAGAAGCAAACAGTTTTAGATTGCTTGAATCTTCGTGATCCTTCGTGCCCTTGGTGTCTTAAAATAACCCCTACTGAATAATCTGCCAGTCGCCTTCCACGATTTTAACCATCACGAAGGCCTCATCTTTATTAAGGCCGTTATGATCTTGTGGGGAGAATCGAAATATGCCACTTATCCCCACATATCCATCGATTTTCTCGACTTCATCGCGAATTTTGGCCCGGTCATCCCCCGCTTTTTCGAGGGCTTGAGCAAGGATCTGCAAACCATCCCAGGCATAGCCACCAAAACCGGAAACCGCCACTTGGTATTTTGCCTCGTAGTCGGCAATGTACTTCTGCAGGACTTGCTTTTGAGGATCGGAATCAGCCAGATCTCCGGCCACGAGAATCTTGCCGGTGGGTAAAATGATGCCATTAGCTGCCTCACCCGCGAGCTCGATGAATTTTTTGGATGCAACACCATGGCTCTGATAAAGGGGAATCTTGATACCTAGCTGTCGCATGTTCTTGGCAATTACCGCGGGACCGGGGTTAGTCCCCCAACAAATGATCGCCTGTGGTTTCAAAGCCCTAATCTTAGTGAGCTGAGGGGTCATGTCTGTGTCTTGTGGCCCGAAACTTTCGTCAGCAACTATCTCATATCCATAGTCTGCTGATTGTTCGAGCAACTGCTGCCTACCGCTATCGCCAAAAGCATTGCTCACCGTCAGGATGGCAATTTTCTTAACACCCTGGCCCTTGATATAGTTATAGATTTTGGCCACCGCCATCACATCGGTTTGCGGTGTTTTGAAGACCCAGCTTTTCACCGGAGTGGTGATTTTAACTGAAGCTGCACAAGAAATTAGTGGCACCTGCGCTTTTTCCACTATCGGTATCACCGCCAGGGTTGTGCCACTCCTGGAGGGACCCACAATGGCCAAGACATTATCTTTCTCGATGAGTTTGTTGGTATTGAGCACTGCTTTGGTAGCATCCCCTTCGGTATCGTAGATCACCAGCTCGATGGGATGCCCGTTGATGCCTCCGCCAGCGTTTATCTGCTCAGCAAGAAGTTCCATGGAGTTGCGCTCCGGCTCGCCCAAAAACGATGCTGGCCCGGTGATCGCAAAAATACCGCCGATCTTGTAAGGAGCCTTGGGTTCTTCTTTTTTGGCGCAACTGCTACATATCAGAAATATTGCCAGCAGCATCACTGCCAAAATCAGCAACCTTTTCCTCTTACCCTGTTTCATTCTCCACCCTCCTTTTTCCCTCACCACTGATTATCGAACTTAGAACTAACCATCAGACTGGAGTTTGAACCACAGAGAGTTAGAATTTCAGATTATTGATTGTAGATTGCACCCGCCCGCCTCGCCTTGCTCGCATGGCGGGCGGGGATTTCAGAACCTTCTCGTGCCTACTTAAGCCACTCTACAATCTAAAATCTCCAATCTCAAATATCCTTTGTGCCCTATGTGGTTGTGCAACCCTGATGAAATCTCATTTACATAGCATAGAGTTTCTCGCCCTTGATAACCGTAACTCCATTCCGCCTCAAAACCTCCACCGCACTGTCAGCGTTGTCAAAGCGGAAAATAAGCACCGCGTTTTGACCGCTTTGTTGGACAAATGCATACATGTATTCAACATTAATCCCACCGTCGAAAAGAATTTGCAGAATGTTGTTCAGACCCCCGGGCCGGTCCTCCACCTCCACGGCTACGACCTCGGTTCTACCCACGGTGAAGCCATGTTCTTTGAGCACTTTCTTGGCTTTCTCGTGGTCGTTAACAATGAGCCGCAAGATGCCGAAATCAGAGGTGTCAGCCAAAGATAAAGCGCGGATGTTGATTTCGGCCTTCCCCAGAATTCCGGTAACCTCAGCAAGTCTTCCAGCCTTGTTCTCCAAGAATATGGAGATTTGCTCAACCTTCATGGTATCCCTCCTCTGGCACGGGCTTGCAATCTTTTGTTTTGTCAGTTTTGCCGTTTATGCCGGTTTTGCCTGATGAAATCTGTTCAACAGTTATTTCTTATTTACCACAGATAATCGGAGCTCCATCTCTGCGTATTGATTATTACCTGGCCAATTAGCTAAACCGACGAAACTGGCTAAACAGAATTATATTTTTCTCTTGTCTATTACCCGGACAGCCTTGCCTTCAGTCCTTTGAATTGATTTAGGCTCTACCAGCCTGACCTTGGCAGCAACCCCCAGCAGTTCCTTGATATTCTTTTCTAAACTTCGTTCCATCGCCTGAAGGTTCTTGACTTCGTCAGAAAAAATCCTTTCATTTACCTCCACCATAACAGTGAGGGTGTCCAATCTTCCCTCCCTGTCTACTACCAACTGGTAGTGGGGCTCGATGCCATCAAACTCCATGATGACGCTCTCGATTTGGGAGGGGAAAACATTGATGCCGCGGATGATCAGCATGTCATCACTTCGGCCACGTACTCGCCCCATGCGCACCATGGTTCGACCACAACGGCAAGGCTCAGGATAAAGAATTGAAATGTCGCGAGTTCTGTAGCGAATGACGGGGAAAGCCTCTTTGGTGATGGTGGTGAACACAAGCTCTCCCGGGGTGTTGTACGGCAAGACTTCTTCACTGTCTGGGTCGATAATTTCAGGAATAAAATGGTCCTCAAAAATGTGCAAGCCATTTTGGGCTTCAATGCACTCTACGGAAACACCCGGTCCAATGATCTCACTGAGACCATAAATATCCATTGCTTTGAGGTTTAGCTTTTTCTCGATTTCATCTCTCATCTTCTCGGACCAGGGTTCAGCCCCAAAAATGCCGGCCTTGAAGTGGAGTTCGCGGAAATCAACACCCATCTCCTCCGCCACTTCTGCAATCAACAGGGCGTAGGAGGGAGTGCAGGTCAAAATGGTGGGAGCAAAATCCTTCATTATCATCACTTGCCGCTTGGTATTCCCGCCGGAGATGGGAATAACCGAAGCCCCCAGCTTTTCCGCTCCATAATGAAAACCAAGACCTCCAGTAAAGAGACCGTAACCATAGGCATTATGAATCATGTCTCCTTTGGTGGCTCCCCCTGCCATGAGAGTTCGTGCCATGAGTTCAGACCAGGTCTGGATATCTCGAGCTGTGTAGCCCACAACGGTGGGCTTTCCGGTTGTGCCGGAAGAGGCATGGATTCGAACCACATTGTCCATGGGCACGGTAAACATGCCAAAGGGGTAGTTGTCACGCAGATTGTCTTTGTAGGTGAAAGGGAGTTTACGCAAATCATCGAGTGTGCGTATGTTATCTGGTTTGACCCCTGCCTCGTCGAAACGCTTCTTGTAAAATGGCACTGTGTTGTAAACTCTTGCAGCTACCGACTGCAGCCGCCTCAGTTGAATGGCCTCCAGAGCCTCCCTGGGCATGGTTTCAAACTCTTCGTTGTAGATCATTAGCCCTCCTTATCAACACCAATATTGACGGCTTGGTAAAAAGTCCATCTGTCCGCCTCAGGCGGATTGCGCTTCATCTTTAGTCACTGCAGCGTACTTTTATGTACGCCTCATTCCTAAAGCTTCGCGCGCCTTGCATCTGGCTCTTTTTACTGTGCCGTCTCATAAATGACTTTTTACGAATTCATCAATATAGGCTTACCTGCTCCAATTTTTATCTGACCATCAAAGCCCGAGACTAAACCCCTTCAGAAGGAGAACCTCACAGACAAACTCAAAGCTGGTGCCCGAGGCTGATTTAAACTCTCCTGTTCGTAGGGGACAAGCCGCTGTTGTTGTCTCCTTTCTTCTCGATCATTGTATTTGTGAGCTACGTTTACCGCGCTATAAATGTTTCCACCGTAAAAGGCCGCAGTGACCACCGCCAATCCAACTCCCACTCCCTGGTGGTCCTGATTAAAGGCCTCGTAAGTGGCAAAAGCAAAAGCACCGGTGAACACTAACGCTATGGTTCCGTCTCGAGGTCGCTGGCAATAAAAGTGTCCTGCCCCAGGTAAAATCGCTGCTAGGAAGCCTGCCAGAGCAGGATCTTTTCGTTTTGCTTGTGATTCTTCTGCCACGATCTTCTGCACTTCCATGGCTGCCCCGTATAGGGTGTCGCCGCTCCCCACCTGTCGCAGAGCTTCGTCGGCTTCCAACCACCGGCCGTCTTTGGCATAACTAAGGCCAATGAGATACCAGGCCTCTGACTCCAATAGTCTACCTGGACGATCTGCAATAATGGACCGATACTCCTCTCTGGCCTTTTCGCCTCTTCCCATCTCACTGAAGGAGCGAGCTTTAAGGAAACGGGTCTCCCATTTCAATGAACTCATGGGATACCCACGTAGAAAAGAGTCTGCCGCCTCCACTGCTTGTTGCCAGCGTTTGCCTCGAAAGTAGCACTGGACAATCCGAAGGGCAGCATTCGCTGCTTGGAAATCATCGGGGTAGAGAAAGAGAAAGCGCTCATACTCGCCAATAGCACGGAAATATTCTTGCTGGGAAAAAAGGTAATTGGCAAATTCCAGTACCTGCTGGGCAGAGAGGTCAACGGCAGATTTTGTCCCCTGGGCCTCAGCAGAAGTTCCCAAGGCCAAAATAAGAGTGAATATAATGGCTACTAAGAACGAGCGGGGGAAGATAGCAACAGATGTCGCAGGCTGTGTAAGCGCTTTATCCATGACTTGTCGTGGCATCTCGAGATTACGAAACCTGGCCGTTTAACTTAAAAAGCCGTGGAATCCGCCTAACCCACGGCTTTGAAATAAAAAGCCATGGGCTCACTTCCCTGTCCGCCCATGGCTTAGATGCTCACCTCTATACCGGCTTACCTCTTCAACCAAAGGGCAGACTTCTTAAAAAAGAAGCCGCCGGAGGGAAAGTTAATCTGAAAGCCGGCAAACTGCATAGATTCCTCAGTTCCTATGGAGCGTCAAATTATATAAGTATTGAATACTTGTCAAGTTATTTCTTGATCTTGTATTAACCTCCTTCTGCAGGTTTTTCCGCCTGCCGCCACCGCCTGAGCTTTATTCTAATCCACTCGCCAAAGAGAGGAGCCGGACTTTCATTGAGATAGTTGTCGTAGTGAACCATTGCCTTAGTTTTGTCGCCCATGGCCTCGTACACCCTGCCGAGGTAAAGCTGCACCTGAGCTTGGTATACCGGAGCTCCCTCCTTAGCAAGGAGCTGGTAAATCTTTAAGGCATCCTCATACGACCCCTTGGCCTCATAAGTCTCACCCAGACTGACTAAGACCCGATCGTGGAGGGGATGGGTGCGATCGGTTCGCTGAAGAAAATCATTGTAACAGAGAATAGTCTTATCGTATGTTCCTTGCTCGAAATAGATGTTTCCGAGATCTACAAGTGCAGTGGTGGCCACAGTGGTTGAGCCATAACGCTTCTGTACCTCCTCCAGGGCAGCTGTGGCTTGACCATATTCTGTCAGGTTATTCCCACCTGTCGATCCGGTAGGATACAGGGCTAGGGCTTTCTGGTAAAGATCGGAGGCTTTTGCTTCACGGCTGGCCTTAAAGACAAAAACTGCTCCCACGATTACAAGGAAAAGAGCTACTCCTGCCGCTACTCCCGTCATAATCTTTATGTTTTCGCTACACCAGTTTATGACTTTAGCACTAAAAGTTATGAATTCGTCTGGTTTCTTGATTTCTTTTCTCTTTATTTTTCTTTTTGCCAAATTTTCTTCTCCTGATCAGGTTTTTTTTCTGGGCAGTGACGATTTCAGATTTTAGATCTCACTTTAACCTTATTAGTTTCTCCATCTTCAGAAAAATCTGCAATCTCCAATCTCAAATCTGCAATGACCCTCCCTCCATTACTCCAGCTTTTTCCTGTCCGCTGTCCGCTGCCTGCTGCTAGCTGCTCATCCTTTTTGCCTCTCTCAGGATTGCACCACCCACTAAATTGACCAGAGCCCAGATAACATCCAGGGGGAAATGTTCCTCAATGGAGGAGTCAAAAGTAACCACCAACCGTGCAGGAAACTCTTCATCCTCAAGCCAGAAAATATAGCCAAGGGGAATCTTGGGTAGAGGCCAGAGGCGAAAGGATACATCTCCAAAATCAGTCTGGCCACCTCCAAGTCGCAGGCCTATTTCCTTAAATGTTTGAGCATCTCGACCGAATTTTTCTTCCAACGGCCGGGTGAAGAGAACGTGAGGACCCCTGAAAAAAAAGTCACCACCCTTGATTTCGCCACCGGTCACCATCCGGCCTGTGAGCCCAATCGGCCGGCTGTGAATCAGGTAGGTCAACAACACCAGATAAAATTGAAAAGAGAGCTTTTGTGGACCGTCATGATCGAGACACTCAATCAACCTTTTATCAGGGTAACACCCGAAGGACTGATGCAAGAAAGGAATCTGGTAGCAGCCGCGCCCCTGATCATATCTCACAGCGGCACGACCGCACACTTCACTCACATCCATGGACGAAAGCTCGCTCCAGAGATTGGGATCGATTTCGCCAGGATCCTCATAAATACCCCGCCCTTTTTTACTCAAATCGCTTTCGCTCATAAGTAGTTTAAACCGTTGAAATAGTTCAAATCGTGCAAGTAGTCAATTCGTCGATTAGCCAACTCGTCAAATCGTCAATTGGTAAATGGTAATGGTAAACGCTGAACCGACAACGGTTACACCATTTGACTAATTCCCTAATTTTCCAATTAACCTCTTTTGTCTGCTGCCTACTGCCCGTTGCCTGCCGCCTCCTACTTCTCCTGGAGCTCAACAGATACGTCAGCAGGGCTCTCGCTTATGTTCTCCAGCACACTCTCTATCAGGCTTCGCGCTTCCGCTTCGTAATCGCCGGGCACCAGAATGGCACCCCAACCCATCTGGGTTACAAAAAGTCCATCGTAGGCTGTCTCCTCAAAGCGCCGCAGCATGGCCGGGATGTATTCCTCACGCAGGGCCTGCATCAGCAGATCGGCTTCAAAACGATTCTCCACAGTATGGATCCTTACCATGTCTGATTGATCGAAGGACGACTCAGTCGCTTCCTCACTTACAGAGTCTGCATCTTCTCCTTCTTTAGAAGTTTGCGGCAAAGAAGGATCCCACTTTATTACACCAGAAGTCATCGTACCTGCCCTCCCAATTCCAAAACTCTAAGCACCAAATCTTAGCGTTTTGGTTTCAGGTTTCGGGTTTCAGATGTCAGGAGAAGAAAAACAAGAGCTAAAACTTGAACACTGAAACCTCACTGTACTCTGACCTAGCACAAAGTCCTAGGTTTTCTAGATTCGAATGAAAATCGGCGGCCCTCTACCTTCTACTGCAGGTCATATTCGGCCTGTTCGAGCATCTGCCAAAGTCGCTCCCGTTGGCTATTATATTCCTTCTCCAGCAAAATCTTGCAGCCATTGGCCGTCAGCTCTCTACTCACCACCCTGGCGGCAAATGCCATACAGGTAGCTTCGCCGCACTCGCCACAATTGGTCTGGGGGAGCTCACGGTACACTTTCAGGGGATCAAGGCGGGCATGTTTCCGCAGTGTTGGTGTAATGCTCTCCCGCTGTTTATCCACCTCATTAATCATATTCCTGAGATCTTCGCACACTTGCCGGGCCTCTACCTCGTCCACCAGGGCTGTCACTGTGATTTGCCCGGATCGGATAGCGATTATGTGGCCCTTGTCCATGTAGTTGAGCTCGCCAGTGCCGTGGATGTAAGTGCATCCCCGGATAACTGTGGCAAGATAAGGAAGTAAGTCGCCGATATCTACTTCAAGATCGATTATTGCATTGAACTTGGTTGATGTGGGCATGCACTCGATGTTTACTAGTTTAAGATTAAGTCTATCGATCAGCATAGCTGAGTCCCATACAAGCTAATCAGTATATCAAACAATGGAACTTAGAAATCCCAAATCCCAATATCGAAATCCTAAACAATTTCCCAATTTTCTAAATCCAAATGACCGAAACACCTATTGATAACTTAAATCAGTATCGTTTTGAACATTGGAGAATTGGAATTTTGAATTTCTTTCGGTTTTAGTGCTTCGGATTTCGGATTTACTAAATTCAGCCTGAGTTCTGCTCGATTTAATAGCAAACAAATATCATGCATTGCTCAGCACTCAACCGGCCCCATTTGAGAGGATCTCATAGGCTTTTTGAATTTTCTGAAACTTTTCTTTTGCCAGCTGCTGAAATTCCTCCCCTAGGTGCGAGACTCGATCAGGATGGTATCGCTGGGCTTGTTTTCGAAATGCGCTCTTAATCTCTTGCTGGCTTGCATTACGAGACACGCCAAGGATCTGGTATGGATCTTTTTCTGCCTCTTGTGCTGGATCGGCTCCACCCTGGTGTGGTCTGCCTGAAGTGTGGCTCCTAGCTTGTTCATATCCACCAGGTAAGACCCTTTTGATAAACCAATAGGCGAGAAGTAAGATGACAAGATCGTCCACCCAGCCCAAACCCACCAGGGTGTCGGGAATAGCATCTATAGGACTGGCTAGATAGAGCAGCCCGATGAGCAAAGGCCAGAAACGTTTCAGCCAGAGCATAATTCCACCAATGACAACCAGGTACTAGACCTACGTCGCCGTGCGATATGTTCCGGGCTCAGTTTCACAGCTTACGATATCAAGTATCCGCTAACAAAAGCAAGAAAATCGAACCACAAATAGCACAATAGCCCCAAAGAGGTATCAGTCGGTCCGACGGTGTCGGATACCGAGACGACGCCAGAGCTCGCCGCGATATTTCCTACTGGTCCCTAAATCGACCTCCCCAAAATACACCTGTTCGCGGTCATCCAGCTCTACCTTCACCCAGGACACTAAACTCTCCAAGCCTCTTAACCATATTGCGAAATCGTCTCGGCTCGCCAATTGGGGCGGCTGAACAATAATGCTCTTTCCTCCAAAGTGACGGTAGGCCCGCCCTTTCACCCTCCAGTTGAAACTAGCCGTGTTAATCCCCACAACTGGAATGAAGTTGTCAAATGCCCTCACCAGAGTAGCCTCTTTCCAGTGGTCTCGCAGAATAGGGAAAATGGACTGGTTGATGATCAACTCAGCACCCTTGTCAGTTAGCCTTCGAGCCGCCTCCGGTTGCCCCCAGAAGTCGATGGAGACTGGAAGACCTATCTTACCGAAGTCGGTTCCGAACACTTGGAAGGTGCCGTCACCAGGCGAAATACCAAAATACCGTTGCTCCATGGCTCCAGGGCTAGCCTTACGTTGTCGTCCCACAATCAAGCCCTTCCTGTCGAACAGTGTGGCCGTGCCAAATTTTTTGTCCGCCAATTCTTCCACCAGTCCGGCAACAATGTAACACCGAAGTTCCCTCGCAGCTTCGGCTAAAATTTCTTCACCTGTCCAGGGGAAATATTCCGGTAGGCAGGCTACATCCAGATCTTTGCCACGGCATTTCTCTAGGAGTCTCATTGCATGACCCACATTGCGAGGATCGTCCACCTGCGCGTATGGCTTTCCCTGAATTAGGGCAACTCGAACGATATCTTTCATAATCCTAAAACTCACAAGAAGTAATCATAGCAAAAAATCCCAACCCTCAAGCTCGATTTTTGAAGACCTAATTACATCGGTCTATATTCTCCAGTGAAAATTACTTTAATAACCGCGGGTTTGCTGCAAAGCCTCGATAAACTCTTCACCAACCGCTTCGAATACGTCCGCGTCCGCCAGTAACTCGAAGTAGTGGAAATAGGTACTACCTTCGTGGGAATAGATTCGAGCCTCTCCATAGCCCTTGACCTGGAGATCTCCTGCTTGAGCCGCCATGGCGCTTTTGGCTGCAGGAGTCCCGCCTAAGAGATCGTACTCAAAGTACTGATATTCTCCCGAACCCTTTGCTGCTCTTTGCCGTTTCCTGAGAATCTTCTCAAGTCTTTCATAGGCTTTGAGAAGCCTACCTGAATAGTCGGTGGATGAACGCTCTGTCCAGATGAGAATCACTGCCGGTCGTACCATGGCCGCAAGGATCACATCTGGCTTTGACCCCATCTTAAAAGCGTCGAAAGATTCTGGCATCTTCTTTACCACCTGCCAGGTTCCCAAAGGGAGCTTGAAGAGCAGACGACCTTCTGGGTAACGAAAATAGCCATCTTCAAACGCTTGAGCGTGGCTGGCAAGGGTGGCCAAGAAAAGAAAAAACAGCAATAAGGTAATGGATCGTAGACGCATGAAAGCCTCCTTCATTTTTATTCCAACAGCAAATCAACCAATAAAGGAAAATGATCCGATGGGTAGCGACCAGCTTTTTGATCTCGCACTACGAAAACGTCTAGGGTTATAAACTCGGGGGTGAGCAAGATCCAGTCTATTCTGCCCTTAGTTGGGACTCCAGTAAAACCGTGCTGTGTATAACTTTGCTGATCTTCAGCTTTGCCCATCATCTGCCAACTATCGCTGAAGGGCCCAAAAGGCTCCCTCAAGGTTTGGTGCACCTCTGAGCCAGGGAAGTCATTGAAATCACCTAACAATACTATGGGCTCTTTCCTCTCAACCGCCCAGGCGCGAATCATCTTGGCCCCTTCAATCCGGGCTTGCTCCGAGATGTGATCGAGGTGTGTCACTGAAACCCAAATTTGCTTACCACTGTGTTTCAGTTCTAATAGACTATGGCTAATCATCCTGGGAAAGGCCGAATCCCAACTCTTACTCATATGTACCTCCGGTGTTTCTGATAGCCAAAATTCACTATGTTCCACCAAGGCAAAATAATCCGCGAGATAGTACAGAGTTGGATACTGGCAGTGATCGTCCCAGGTACGTGAGTCAGCTGACAGTTGATATCCTTCTAAATTGTCACTGAGGAATGCAAGCATCGAGGGTTTACCCTCCTGGGTTCCCAGCAGGTGGGGGCGATGTTTTTGAACGGTACTCACGAGGAAATCCCGGCGATTGAGCCAATGGTTTTCACCGTCAAAATCATTCTCAAAGCGGAGGTTGAAGGTCATCACACGCAAAAGAATCTCTCCTTCAGTTAGTTTCCCCATAGACGTCAGTTAGATAATTGAGCAAAATCATACATAATCAAATCAAAAGGTTGCAAGAAAAAGATATGGGAATTCGTACTGGAAATAACGGCAGGATATTTTTTGGTCAATAACTAGTTGTGAGTAAGCTGCCCTGCACAGCACGGGCAAGCAGGGGCATGGGAAAATTCTACTTCGCAGAGTTGATATTCCTCCATCCAATCTGCAAGGATTTCACGCTGCTCTTCATCCAAAACATGGACTGCCTCTTTTATATCCCCAAAGGAGTTGTCCTTCCCGGTCCATATTCGGGCCAGGAGGGTGAGCAGTAGTCGATCTTGGACACTCAGTTTAAGATTGTCGATATCCTGGAGAATCATCAGGAGGTCGAATTCCTTTGTGCCACAGTTCCAGTATTTCTGCCATTTAAAAGGTAGACAGCGCTGCATCAGTTCCATAAACCTTAACTTCCGATTCCTGCTATTCTCCGAATGCATTAAGATCCCCACCTAATGAGCGACAGTTTTTTTATTAACAGATTTTGGATCGAAATCCCAGCGAAAATTGGCCGGTCCAAACAGAGTGCATAAGGGTTACCTGGGGGCAAAGAAATTTTGACAGTCCCGTAGCAATTAGCTCAGGAAAATGAAGCATCTATTCCGGCAAATTCTTGCCGAACTTCTCTATAGCCTCAGGGATCTGTTTGCGTATAAAAGTCTCTTTTTCGAGCTCAGAAAGTCTCTCAAATATCTGATATTTTGGATGCGATTCGCTAAGCGGCGGAACCAGAGTTGTTCCTTGTTCCTTTAACTGCTGATATTGCTCGATTAGTTCAACAATCGGCACCTGACGCCTAGCGCTACTTTCCAACCAGTTGAGTCTTCTCATACATTCGAAGCGAAGCTGATCCAGCAAGTAGATCGAGATGTCGATGACTTCCATCTTCTCAGCTTTATCTAGTTGGAAAAAATCAGAGGTGGTGCCCAGGTCCTTTACCCCCATGACCAGCTCATACAAGGCAAAAATGTTCTGGTCGCCTGGAGAGATGAGAAAGAGTAAGATCTTGTTCGACAAGTCGGACAGGCTGGTTTGCTCGTCCAATTTCTCTTTGAAGCGTCTCGACCAGGACCTAAACCCCCTTATTGCAGCCTGTTTGCGCTTAAAGGAATCCAGTTGGATAACTTCTGCCATTGCCTAGGAGTGCTCTCCAGCGAGAAAGTGAGTGAAATCGTCGGAAACTGAGGCTACTCTCAATCCTCCATTGCCATGATTACCAAGCCTTATGCGATCAAAGAGCCGTCCAGAGTTCTCATTTAGCCCGAATGTCAAAAAATAAGGAGGTGCGCCTGGACTTTATTATAATGGAGAATATAGGAGCCTAACTTATTACTTATAGCATGACTGGTAATGCACCGCAAGAAAAACTGCACCGCATTATCGCGGTCAAGATGAGCAGAAGTGGTCTCGGGCCTCATCAAAGAGGCGCATGAACTCCTCAACGTCTTTTTTGGCAATTACTCTCTTGAGCTCAAAGATTATCCTCTCAAATTCTCGAAAAAATACTCCGTAAGTTGAATTGAGCATTGGCATGGCTGCATAGAGATCTGCATCCTGGTCAAGGAGATGACTAATCTCCATGAGTCTCCTATGGAATGCGGGGGTGGCAAATCTTTTTAGGCTTTTAAGATCCATGCCCAACGAATCGATGGTGAGTCCTAGAACCAGAGTACTGAAATGAGTAAGACCTTGTACTACTGCCATATAAAAGTCATGGACTTCTGGTGCAACCACCTCTACCTGGGCGCCACTTTCCAACAAAAGGTTGTTGAGCCAATCTTGCCACTTACGCCCTCGACCGGGACAAAGCACCACGGTCTGCCCGGTGATGTTAGGCTCACCTGGTCCAAATAGCGGGTGGGTCCCTATCACAGAGGAAGAGGAGACCTCGAGCATTGTTCTGAGCACCTCGCTCTTGATTGAGGCAATATCCATGAGCAAAGCATCATCCCTGACCAGATGGCCGATATTTCGTACCACTTCCACCGTGTGCTGCAAGGGAACCGCCACAAGCAACACATCACACCTTGGCGCCAAGTCTTCTGCCATTATTTCAGTATCAAGATCAGCCACTGATACCCTATACCCTAGCTCCTCGAAATATCGATGAAACCAGCGGCCCATCTTACCATGGCCGCCAACTATGCCAATCTCTATGTCCTTGTCGTTTTTCATTGATCAGTTCTCATTGGGCATTTCACATTTTGCATCTGGCATTTATCAATCTCACATGAGAAGCATAATCAGACTCCATTTCATCCAAATGGGAAATGATAGATGAGAAATGGAGAATGCGAAATTTGAAATGTGCGGGCAGTCTGTTGTCTATCCGTACAGATGCTCAAAAGTCTCCCAGAATTGGGGAAAAGACTTGTTTACACACATCTCATCAACTATACGGACTCCCTTCGCCACCAGCCCAGCAACGGCGAAACTCATGGCAATTCGGTGATCATTATGGGAATCAATCAAGGCTCCTTGGGGATTTCCACCTCTGATAGTGAGGCAGTCTTCCTTCTCCTCCACCTGGACATTCATTTTCTCAAGTCCTTCTGCAATCGCTCGGAGTCGATCGCTTTCTTTTATCCGCAGGTGGCCAACGTTAGTGATAACCGTTTTACCTTGGGCAAAGGCAGCCGTGACAGCGAGAGTTGGCACCATGTCGGGCATATCCTTCATATCCACCTCAATAGATCGAAGTTCTCCACCATACAGTGTCACACCGTAGTCATGCCACTCAGCCCGACATCCCATCTGGCATAGAATGTCCAGAAAGGCCAAATCCCCTTGACGGCTCTTATGGAGGATGTTTTTAGTTGACACTTTTCCCCCGGTGATGGCGGCGGCTGCCCAAAAGTATGAGGCCGATGAGCAGTCTCCCTCCACATCATAACTGCCTGCCAGGTAGCGTCCCGGCGCCTCCACCCGGAGATTTTCCTCATCCAGCCAACGCGCCTTTGCGCCAAACACGGACATCCCCTCCAAGGTCACATCTACGTACGGCTTGGAAACCAGTCCCTGGACGGCAACCTCAACGGGCTGTGAAGCATAGGGTGCCGCTAAAAGAATGGCAGAAACGAACTGACTTGATCGGCTCGCATTCACTTTGGTGCTGCCACCTTTGAGACCACTGCCGTGGATGCGTACAGGAGGATAGCCCCTTTCTTGCAGGCTTTCAACCACTCCCCCTAGTGGCTGCAAGGCGACCAGCAGTTCTTCAATGGGACGAGTGTGCATTCGCTCATTTCCGACAAGTACAGACGATCCCCGGCCCAAACAGGCCACTGCAGTTAGTAACCTCATGGAGGTGCCTGCGTTTTCCAGATAGATGGGTTCTGACGGACAATTGAGGACGCCGCCCGTGCCAATTACTTCTATTGCCTCGGGTGAATGTCTGATCTGTGCCCCGAACCTTTCGAGCGCCGTTGCGGTGTAGCGGGTGTCATCGCACCAAAGTCCGTTGCGCAGCCAACTCCTCCCCTCGGCAAGGGCAGCCATAATTAGGTAGCGGTGGGTAACGCTTTTGGAACCTGGGATATTTACAGATTTATCGAGATTATCAATGGTCTTTATCTGCTTCATTGCAAGTCTTGACACCCTGTTGCACGTGGTTGACTCCAAGGGTGTGAACTATAGGGTTTCGTCTCCAGCTGCCTCCTCGAGCGCCCTACGCATAACTTCAACAGGCGCCGCTCTGCCAGTCCAGATTTCAAACTGGGCAACACCTTGATAAAGAAGCATGTCGAGTCCGGAAAGGCAGCCGCATCCAGCCCTCTCAGCATCTTGGAGAAGTCTTGTTTTAAGCGGGCGATATACCATGTCCAAAACCACCATTCCGTCTCGCAGCCAATGAGCTGGAACCAGACTCTGATCCATTGTGGCCGACATACCCACGGTGGTGGCATTCACGACAAAATCCGTTCTGAACTGATCCCAGGCTTGCCCTGGCACAAAAGTGCAGTTCATTTCAGCTGCAAGCTTCTGTCCACGTGCTTCATTTCGGTTCATGATAAAAACTTGTGTGTCCTTGCTTTGCAAGCCATAGATAGCAGATCGAGCCGCACCACCGGCCCCCAGAATCAGGCCACGCTTACCCCCAAGCTCGGTCATCTGCTCCAATGCCTGAACAACTCCCAGCCAGTCTGTATTGCTTCCATACAACCTGCCCTCTCGGGACAGAATTGTGTTCACTGCACCAATAGCGCGGCCTATCTCATCCACCTCGTCCAGATGGGGTATAATTTTTTCTTTGTGAGGAACCGTAATGCTGGCTCCTCGAAAACCCAATTTTCTTATGGCGGAGGCGGCTTCCCCTGCCTCATCCACCCGAAAAGCCAGATAGGCCAGGTTCAAACCCAGGTAAGAGAAGGCAGCGTTGTGCATCTGGGGGCTCAGGCTGTGGGCAACCGGATTGCCGAAAATAGCCACATATTCGGTCTGGGCGTCGATCATTTCAACAGCTCCAGAAGCTGGCGCATTTTTGCCAGAGTGAGCTGCCCCGGAGCAGCTTCAGCACCGCTTTCCAAAGCCGCGTAAGTGAAAGCTCCCCCCATCAAAAGGCAAGCCAATCTGCTGATTCGACCTAGAGGCCCAAG
The DNA here is from genome assembly GCA_963712115.1 of uncultured delta proteobacterium. Taxonomy (GTDB): domain Bacteria; phylum Desulfobacterota; class Syntrophobacteria; order BM002; family BM002; genus BM002. The sequence goes on from CAVQGX010000007.1 coordinate 19,355, forward strand.
ACAGAAGGCCACCACCTCTATGCCCCTGTTTCTACCCCGACCAATGAGATTCAACGATGAAATATTATCTTCCATCCTTTGAGCCAGAGTGACCACCTTTACCACCCCAGTACTTGAGGCGGCCATTTGGTCGAACAATGATTCGAGCTCCCTCTCTGCTGGAGTTTGTGCAAAATCATGGTAACTGAGAATGACCCGCTCCCGCATAGCTGAGAGTTCGTCTGGCAATGGTTCGCTCGGGCGGAATTCCCAGTCCACATATGAACTTCCACTGGTCGCAGCACGGCTTAGAAGTCTAAGTTGCTGCTGTCTAGTGCCTGAAAAATGACCCCCTTGCTCCACCGAGCGCACCGTGGCAATTACCGGCAAAGGAGATTGCGGCAAAACGGTCTCCACCTCAGGATCCCGGGTAACATCCAACCGCCACTCCAGTAAATCAGCACCCTCATCTCGCGCCCTGCACATGGTTTCGAGCACTCGATCAGCCGCTTCCACCATCACTGACACGCAGATTTGCGTCAATTTTTTTTCCTTGCAGGAGATTCACCCTCGCCAGTCACCAGGCGTGACTGAATATCCCGAGAAGCGGCGAGGATTTCGCCGAAAATCTTCTTCACTGCACCCCAGGCCAGGGGACCTTGGTTCTGGCTTGCCAGCCTCCGAAATATTGCTTGTTCCCTGTTTAAGTCCATGGCATCCCTGCCCGCCTTGTTTTTGAGCGCAGCAATCTCCTCAACCAAGAGCATGCGTTGGTTAAGCAACCGGAGAATTTGATTGTCCAAATCATCTATGTCCTGTCGCAATTGCTGTAGATCAGACCTATCTTTCTTGATCTCATTCATTTTTCCCAAATGGTCTCCTCTACTTTGTGACCAAAGTGGCGTCCGGCGGACTCCAGAGCAACGAGCACCTCGCTCCCCCTTTCCAAAGAAACCACAGAACGGGGCTCGCCATCCGGTGCAGTGAGCCGGATAGTTTCGGCATTCTGCACCAAGGTGGAGATTTCTCCTGCCTCGGTCTCTGCTGTAACCAGCAATAGGGGGCGCCGCTCTATTTTCATTCGACCTACTATAACTTCATAAGCGAGCCCTCGATGATCTACGCACAAAACTGGATCCCCAGCCATCAATTCTGAAAGGTAGCGGGTCTTACCTCCGGGTACCCTAATGTAGGCATGAACCGGACCTGCATTCACCCTAAAGGGGCGTGGAGCTACATAGGGATTTTCCACACTTTCAGCGTGGATGAGAAAGAGCCCGCCACTACTATTGCCCACGAGCATACCCTGACCCTGATCCATTTGGGTGCAGGTATCCACACAGGCACGATCTCCTAAACCTGCCTGACGCACGGTAATTATTCGCCCAGTGCTAAGCTGGATCTGCTCACCTTGCTCACGAACCACGGCAAGGGTTTTCTTTAGTTCTAAAGGATCAAGAGTCTCAATCAATATTCCGGCAACCCCTCGTTCTAGAACAGAGAGAGCATTCCTGGCTTCCTCACTGTTGGTCACCACCGTGAAAATATTGTCCGCCTGAGCCACCAGATTCTCAAGGGGTATTATCGTCCAGTCCGTAGTGCGCACCACTACCGTAGCACTATGGGCCAGCTTGAGGATCTCCTTTTCATCATCCTGGTTCTTGACTTCATAGAATACAACTTCTTGGTCGAGCTTTAGATCGCCATCAGGGGCAATGGTGGCTATCCGTCCCAGTTCTTTTACTTTCTGATGGTATCCCTCCGGAACCATGACGGCTGCAGCTCCTCCCTCAAGAGCAGTTGTCACCAGCGACTTGTTCCAGGGATCCACCTTTACCCAAGCTACTTTCATCCCGTTAATTTTCTCCTCTCAGATTCCAAAAGATCACTTTTGAGAAAAGCCAAGGCTTCTTCCACCGTGGCATTCTCATGAACTATCATGCTAATCGCCCCCACCATCCTTGTGGGGTCAGCATGCTGAAATATGTTCCGACCTATAGAAACGCCTTTGCCGCCGGCATCCATAGCCCCCCTCACAACTTGAAGGATCTCTTTGTCCGACTCCATTTTTTCACCACCGGCGATGACCACCGGAACCGGACACCCAAGTACCACTTCCCGGAAGGATTCCACACTGCCGCTGTAAGATATCTTGACCAGGTCAGCACCAAGCTCTGCTCCGAGCCGAGCAGCATGCTTCAGCACTTTAGGGTCGTACTCATTGTCTATCTTCTCACCACGAGGATAGATCATTGCCAATAGAGGCATTCCCCATTCCCGGGCCCGGCGAGAAACCATGCCAAAATCACTTAGCATCTGTCGTTCCATTTCATCGCCAATGTTCACATGTATGGATACCGCATCGGCACCCAAGCACAGAGCCTCTTCAACCGTGCAAATCATGGTCTTGGTGTTGGGATAGGGGGAAAGGGAAGTACTGGCAGACAGATGAATGATTAGGCCAACGTCTTTGCCACTCCGGCGATGACCTGCACCGACCATTCCCTTATGTTCCACAATGGCATTTGCTCCGCCCCTGACAACGTTATCAATTGCATCTCTCAAATCTATGATGCCAGCGATCGGACCAGAGCTAACCCCGTGATCCATGGGGACAATGACAGTTTTGCTGGTATTCCGGTCAATTATCCGTTCCATCCTAATGTGTTTACCTATCATGTGCAACTCCTTTTGCTAGTAAGGGTAAACGTGCCAATAAGGTGCGTTGAAAATCCATGAGCCTATTAATTTAATAAAAAGGTAATCCTCCACATTTAAGGTATACATTCAAAAAACGGACCATTTCTCCCCCAAATAAAAAAGCCGCGGCTCGGGACTGCCGCGGCTTTCGGAACATACTCAGCAACTATCGGGTCAGCATGCGCGCACAGCTCCCTCTATCGCCACCATGGCGTAATAATAATAGCAAAAAAATGGGGAGGGCCGTCGCTTCATTTTTCCCTTTCAGCTATGTTTGTGGCTGAGTTCAGCAAGTTAGACTATACAGCCAGAAAAGTCAAGTTCCTTTTCACAGTGGTTCTTGACATTTTCCCATCCGTCATGAGAAGTTATCATACCTAGCCCGGATACTTCATGAATGGCCCATTCCGCCCGCTGGCTTTGACGTTCTAGGCTTACCTCCAGCCAAGGCATGAAGCTTGCATTCCATTTCCAGCCGGTACATTGGAAGAGGAGACCTACAATGAGTGAGGACATTGTAAAAAGAGTGATAGCGAGAGTTGAAGAAATGTCCCGAGCTGGTGAGGTGTTCGAGGACAGAGACTTAGAGGAATTCGCCGTTACCATTCAACATCTTCTGAGAGAACGGACCCGCAGAGAGGAAATTCTTGCCATCGCCGCCGCCACTCTAGCCTTAGACGAACACAAAAAAAGTCTTGAGAATAAAGTTGAGTATGCCAAGGTTGGTGGCCTCAAAGAAAGGGAGGCAACACTGCTGGAGATCTTGGACCAGATTGACAAAGAACTAGAGATGGCCGTGACCATGAAGATCCACGAATACACCTACCAAAAAAATATCGCTGATGAGCTCAAAACGGCCATATTGGAGCATCTTGCGCCCACTATGGGGCGAGGAAAATGGCATGCCCGTGAACAGGAAGCTTTAATGCAAATTGTATCCAAAGCCCTGGAAGGGTACATGGTGGTTAAAGCCTAGATGACCGCAGGATTAGCAGGTGTACCTGAGTACCTCTTTGCTCTTTTCATTTCAGTCCACGAAAAAAGCCACCCACCGCTTGGATCCCCTGGGCATTGAGTATTCTCAAGGCCTGGCTTCCCACTACGGCAACTTCTGCTTTACCCCGGAGAAACTCGACGTCCTCTTTCGAGCTTACCCCAAAGCCGAGAGCCAGTGGCAGCTGAGTTGCTCTTCTACATTGGTTTAGAAAATCAGTCATTTCATTAGAAAAATCAGTATCCGAGCCGGTTACCCCTTTTCGAGCAACACAGTAAAAAAACCCCCGGCCGAAACGGGCCAAGTGATTGATCCTTTCGGGGGAGGAAGTAGGTGCAAGAATAAATATCGGATCTATGTTGTTTGCCGCGGCAGCAGCTATATACGACTCCCCCTCCTCAGGCGGCAAGTCGGGGACAATTGTACCACGAATACCCGCCTCTCTGGCCTCAGCAAGAAAACGTTCTTCTCCTCTTTTGAAAAGAATATTGTAGTAAGTCATGAACAGGAAAGGTATGTCGAAGGCAGAGGTAACCTTTTGGGCGAATCTAAAGCAATCATCCACCTTAATGGAATCTGCGATGGCAGCCTGATTCGCCTGTAGGATCACCGGGCCATCGGCAATCGGCTCTGAGAAGGGAATCTGCAGCTCCATCAGATCTACACCCGCTTCAACTATTGTTCGCACCAACTCAAAGCTGTCCTCAATGCTAGGATAGCCCACCACTATGTGGGCCATGAGCAGAATATCTTTTTCCCTCAGCCTCTTCCGAATGTAGTCCTCAAGCACGATATTCCTCCGCTTTCGTCATAATAAAAGATTTCCACCCTACGTCTCCAAGAGCGTCAGCGATGGTAAAAATATCTTTGTCCCCTCTTCCTGAGAGATTTACTATGATCACATGGTCTCGACTCATCTCCCCTGCTTCCCTAAATGCACCGGCCAGAGCATGAGCTGACTCCAGCGCCGGAATTATGCCCTCATTTCTCATTACCAGCCTGGTCGCCTCGATCACTTCTTTGTCGGTTGCGGCCTCAAAGCGAATCCTACCTTCTTCATGATAGGCAGAAAGGATGGGTGACACCCCGATGTAATCCAGTCCTGCCGCCACACTGTGAGTTTCCAGCATTTGGCCGTCATCGTCCTGGAGAAAGTAGGTCTTGTAACCCTGGGCCACGCCCACGCTGCCGCGGCCTGAGGCCAAGCGGGTTGCGTGCTTGTCGCTTTCCAACCCCTCACCTCCAGCTTCGACACCTACAAGTTCCACCTCCGAGTTGTCAATAAAACCGTTGAATATCCCCAAGGCATTGGAACCCCCGCCCACGCAGGCATACACCCTACTTGGCGACCGCCCTGCCTGCTCGATTATCTGGTCTCGCACCTCCAACCCCACGATGGATTGAAAATAGGACACCATCTCCGGGAATGGATGAGGCCCACATGCTGTACCCAGAACATAGTGGGTGGTATCCATGTTTGCGGACCAATCGCGCAGGGCTTCATTTATAGCGTCCTTCAATATCCTGGCTCCGTCCTTCACTGGAACTACTTTGGCCCCCAGCTGTTCCATCCAAAAAACATTTGGCCGCTGGCGTGCCACGTCCACCTCACCCATGTAGATAGTGCAGGAGTAACCGAATTTGGCTGCCATAGTTGCTGTCGCTACCCCGTGTTGGCCCGCCCCGGTCTCCGCAATCACTCGGCTTTTTCCCATTCTACCTACTAACAGTCCCTGCCCTATGACGTTATTCAGCTTATGGGCGCCGGTGTGATTGAGATCCTCCCGCTTCAGGTAGATCTGGGGGCCACCCAAATGGCGGCTCAGATTCTCCGCATAAGTTAGGGGGGTGGGTCGACACGAATAGGTTGACATGAGGCTCTGATAGGTTGACCAGAAATCGGGGTCATTTTTTGCACCCTTAAAGGCAACTCGCAGTTGTTCGAGGGTGGTGCTGAGAATTTCCGGAATGAATGCACCGCCAAAACGTCCATAGTAGCCTGGCTTATCCATAATCACTCCTCTATATGTTCGCGGCTTTACGTGCTTCTGCTATAAACTGAGTTACTTTCTCATGATCCTTAACCCCAGGACTCTGCTCCAAACCGCTGCTGGCATCCACGCCGTATGGTTTGACTATGCTGATGGCAGCGGCTACATTTTCCTGATTTAGGCCCCCTGCCAGAATGATCCGCCCATATTTCCCGGCCTCTAAAGCCCATTGCCAATTAAAGGTCATTCCGGTGCCACCCAGCTTGTCCGGCAGGTAAGTGTCCAGCAGCAGGGCCTGAACAACACCATCATATTCTGCCAGACTTTTGAGGTCCTGGCGGTTTCTCAACCGTATCGCCTTTATCACCCTCTGATTGAAGCTGTCACAGTAGTCAGCAGACTCACTGCCATGGAACTGGAGAATATCCAAACCACACATCTCAGCCACTGAGGATACTTCCCCGAGGTCTTCATCAACAAAAACTCCCACCGTTTGAACCAGGGGTGGCAGAGCTTTTATTATCTGTCGAGCCTTCTCGGGTGAGATGCGCCTTGGACTCGGGGCAAAAACGAAGCCAAGGGCGTCAGCGCCAAGTCGAGCTGCCGCCAAACCGTCTTCCTCGTTAGTTATACCGCAGATCTTTATCCACACGGTCATATAATTTACTCGCTCTTCTTATCCAACCTAAGAACTCCTCCCCAATAGTTCTCTCAGCTTTGCTTCCGGGTCTTCGGCTCGCATAAGACTTGTCCCCACAAGTACTGCGTCAACGCCTGCTGACGCCAGAGACTGCAAATCACTCCTTGTCCGAATGCCGCTCTCACTTACAACTAAGCGATCTGAAGGAATGCGGGAACGCAGCCTGAGGGTAGTACCAAGGGATACCTCAAAGGTCCGCAGATCTCGGTTGTTGATCCCGATGAGACGGGCCTCCGTGTCCAGCACCCGAGACAATTCCTCTTCGTCATGGACCTCAACCAGGCAAGCCATAGCCAACTGACTCGCCATGGCTAGCAGTTCCTTCAGAATACTTTGCTGTAGAATTGCCGCAATTAATAGCAGTCCGTCGGCCCCAGCAGCACGGGCAGTGAAAATCTGTATGGGATCTATGATGAAATCTTTACAAAGAATCGGCAAAGAAACCGCCCCCCTCGCCTCCTCCAGGTATGCCAAGCGGCCCTCAAAGAAGTCTTCTTCTGTTATCACCGATATAGCAGCAGCCCCCGCCCTTTCATAACTGGTGGCAATTTTACTTACCTCAAGATCGGAACGAATTTGTCCAGCGGATGGGGAAGCTTTTTTGATCTCGGCTATTACTGCCGGCTTTTCACCATACTTCAGGGCAGCAAAAAAGTCTCGCGGCTCTGGGGCCGAAACCACAGCCTGTTCCAATTCTTTCTGGACTGACCTCTTCTTAAGCTCAGCCAAGCGTTCTTTCTTGCGTGCGACAATGTCGTCCAGAATCATAACAATCCATCCACTTGCTAGACCATCAAAGGAACCGATCACGGCGCAGAGTGCGCAGCATATAGCTCTGAAGTTAAGTAGTCAGGAGCCAGAAGTCAGAATTCAGGAGAACCACGCATGCCACATTTGGCATCCAAAATCTTTTACCCTATGCTCCATGCCCTAGGCTCTATGCTCTATGCCTTATCGGTTGGTTATCTCTTTGAGCGCTTCCAGCTTTTTCATGGCCGCTCCCGAGTCGATGGCCTCCGCGGCCTGCTTAATACCTTCGTTGAAATCTCCGGCCCGCCCGGCAGCAACCAAGGCAGCAGCAGCATTGAGCAACACAATATCTCTTCGAGCTCCCGGTTCACCCTGGAGCACTCTTAGAACTATCTGGGCATTTTCATCAGCGTTGCCCCCTTTGATCTCATCAATAGACGCACGGGGCAGACCAAAATCTTCGGGTTCAATGGTGTACGTTGACACTTGACCATTTTTCAGCTCGCTGACAAAGGTGCGGCCAGTAATGCTGATTTCATCGAGACTATCCTCGCCGTGCACCACAAAGGCACTCCGGGAGCCCAGCCTGTTCAAGACCTCGGCAAGAACCGGTGTGAGCTTTTTATCGTAGACACCTAATATTTGGACATTGGCTCCTGCCGGATTTGTAAGAGGCCCGAGGATGTTAAAGATACTTCTAATGCCGATCTCTTTTCTGGGTCCAATGGCGTACTTCATTGCCCCGTGCAGTGCTGGTGCAAAGAGAAAGCCGATACCCACCCTACTGAGACACTCCTCCACCACTGCGGGGGACACATCCAAGTTCACCCCCAGATTCTCAATGACATCGGCGCTACCGCAAAGGCTCGATACCGAGCGATTTCCGTGCTTGGCCACCCGCAAGCCACAGCCTGCCACAACAAAGGCGGCAGTGGTGGAAACATTAAAAGTGTTGGTGCCGTCACCCCCCGTCCCGCAGGTATCGACGATGGTCTCCAAATCCAGGTTGATGTCGTCCCGGTCCATGCTCACCATGGAATTATCCACAGCGATCCTAGTAGCTTTTCGTCGCATAACCCGGGCGGCTCCGGCAATTTCCTCGATGGTCTCACCTTTGAGCCTGAGGGCGGTGATGAAGGCGCCGATTTGGGCTGGCGTTGCCTCGCCGCTCATGATCACATCCATAGCAGCTTCCATTTCTTCTTCGCCCAGATCCTTGCCATCTACCACTTTCTGGATGGCCATCTTAAGCATGATCTCCTCCTTTGGTGATCCTCTGGAAGTCTAAACCACGGAGAGCACAGAGCCCACAGAGGGTTGGGATTTCTGATTGTTGATCTTAGATTGCAGATTGAGAAATCTTCCCTTTCTAGGTAAATCACTCTGCAATCTACAATCTAAAATCTAAAATGTCCTCTGTGTTCTCAGTGGTCTCTGTGGTTAAACCCCATCTACCTTTGCCAGCTGTAAAAATTCAAAGGGTCAGGAAGTTCTTCAGAATTCGCATACCCTCACTGGTTAAAATCGATTCTGGGTGAAATTGAATTCCCTCCACCGGATATTCCCGGTGCCGTAACCCCATAATTTCACCGTCCTCGGACTCAGCTGAAATCTCCAAACAAGCAGGCAAACTCTCACGTTCGACAGCCAGTGAATGATAGCGGGTAGCAGTGAAAGGGTCGGGCAAATCATGAAAAATTGTTTTGCCGTCATGGGAGATTTCTGAAGTTTTCCCATGCATGAGTTGGGCGGCGTGCACCACTCGGCCTCCAAGGGATGCCCCAATGGCCTGGTGTCCTAAACAGACTCCGAGGATGGGCACCTTTCGATGAAACCGCTCGATTATCGGTATTGTTATTCCCGCCGACTGAGGAGTGCCTGGGCCAGGTGAGATCACAATTCGCTCTGGTCTCATCTTTTCAATGTCATCCAGGGTGATTTTATCGTTCCGCTTTACTAGAACTTCAGACCCCAACACCCCCAGGTACTGGACCAGGTTGTAAGTGAATGAGTCGTAGTTATCAATCATGAGTATCACCTGGAAGTCCTCCTTAAGTCATTGCAGATATTAGATTTTAGATTTAAGATTGCAGATTAAATAATCTTAAAATTTGCCCAATCATATCTGCCTCAATCCGAAATCCGCAATCCGAAATCATCATCACACTAAGCCATTGTTGGCCATCTCCAAAGCTCTAACCAGTGCTTCACCTTTGGCCACCGTCTCTTCATATTCAGACTGGGGAACTGAGTCGGCCACAATTCCTGCGCCCACCTGAAGGTAAACCTTACCGTTGCGCACCAGCATTGTTCGAATGGTGATGCAAAAGTCCATATTACCGGAGAATGAAAAATATCCCACTGCCCCGGCGTACAGTCCACGGCGGCTGGGCTCTAGTTCATCAATTATTTCCATTGCCCGAACCTTGGGAGCACCAGAAACGGTACCAGCTGGAAAAGAGGCGCGAAGGACATCAAACATATCTAGCCCAGGCGCTAAATCCCCTTCCACATGAGAGACCAAGTGCATTACATGGGAGTAGTACTCCACCACCATCAGGTCGGTCACCTCCACTGTGCCAACAGTCGCCACTCGGCCAACATCGTTGCGGCCCAGATCCACAAGCATCACATGTTCAGCCCGTTCCTTTGGGTCAGCTAGCAATTCTTCCTCCAGCCGGCGATCCTCACTACTATTTTTTCCCCTGGGTCGAGTCCCGGCGATGGGTCGCAGAGCCACTCTTCCGTTTTCCAACCGCACCAAGACCTCGGGTGAGGCACCGATAACTACATCTCCGTCAAAATCAAGGTAATACATATAAGGCGATGGATTTATCCGCCTAAGGGCCCGATAGATGTCAAATGGTTCAGAAATGAGATCAGTTTCAAAACGCTGACTGAGTACCACCTGTATAGCCTCGCCGTCTTGAATGTATTGTTTTGCCCTCTTGACCATTCCCTCGAACCGATCCCGCTCCATGTTCACTCGCAGCACCAGCTCCTGCTTGGACTTTCCTATCGGCTTTGAAGGGGGCACAGGCTCCCTAAGTAATCTTAGAGTCTCATCTATTTGAGCGACGGCCTGATCATAAGCGGCAGCATGGTTGACGTATTCGGGCACATAGATGTTTGCCACCACCTTGATGGTTTGCGTCAAGTTGTCGTAGATCATTACTTGCTCAGGCATCATGAAGGCCGCATCCGGCATGCCAACCTCATCTGGTTTAAAGGTGGGCAGGTGTTCAATGAAACGAACGATGTCATAGCTCAAGTAACCAACCAGGCCACCAAAAAACCTGGGCAGACCCTCCACGGGTACAGCCCGGAAGGTTTGCATAAGATTCTTCAGGTAGTTGAGGGGCGATGCTTTGAATTTTCCGCATTGCTCGCCATTTCGAGTTAGTTCAATGTGATCACCACGAGCCTTGACCAACAGCCTGGGGCGATGACCAATGAAGCTGTAGCGACCCCAGCGTTCTCCTCCCTCTACACTTTCCAACAAGAATGATTCCGACCCTTTGGCAACCTTTTTAAATAGACTTATAGGCGTATCAGTGTCTGCGGTGACTTCTCGGAAAACAGGAATGATATTGCCTTGCCGAGCCAAACTGAGGAATTCGTCCTTACTCGGGTGGTACACGGTAACCTCCATTTAATCTTCAGCTTAGAGTCAACAGAAAAAAGGCCGTGAGGATTTTCAGCTCCCACGGCCTTCAATAAAAAGAAAAAGCCGTGGGCAAGGAGTTTACCCACGGCTTTGAAGTACTATTGGCTTCTACTCACCTGGCAGTGGATAAACTCCTACACAGACGTACCACCACCAGTACCAGTTGACGAGATTTTTCTGTCTATTTAGGTTTTTCTTCATAACTTGTCCTTACCGGAGGACTTTAAAAAACAGTAGCAACCTTTGTCAAGGAAAAACTTTATGGTTATTCCTTCTCTGTTGGCTGCCTTAACTTTTTTATACGAATGTACCCAATTAAATACTTATTGCCATTTTGTCGGTGGAATGGCTTGACTCCTCTCTACTTTTTCTATAAATAATAAGCTCGTTTTGCGAGGTCATTTATATTATCTGGAGTGGTCATATGGCGAAACAAAAGAGAAGCGAGCGTAAAAGAGAGCTAGACAGACAGCGAAGAAGACGAAAAAAGAGGTTAAAACTACGAGCTAAAGGTCTATTGCCGCCTGTGGAGGAGTCCAAGAAGAAAGCTGCCCCCAAGGGCTAAGCTTGGTGATAGTCTAATTCTCTGCCCCCAAACTAGACAACCCTTAACAACATCCCTACTGATAACTACCCTACGGATAGAGGCTAGCCGACAACCATCTATCTGTCTTCCCCCTGTATAGACCCTGTCACCCCAGCATTTTCGGCCTTCTTTAGGGAACTGGCATTGTAATTGCATAGTTATCAAGGCGAACTATCAGGCCAGGAGACTGTCATGAAGCAGAAAACTTTGCTCCTTTTCCAGCTCTTGCTAGCGGTTTTCTCCATTTATTCAGTTCTCAAATACAGTGGCAACCAGCGTATGATCATCCCTCTTACCTGTCTTGTTGCCATGTTTTTGGTGGGGAAAGTAGAGACTGCTGTCACCGAAAGCGAGAAGAAGAAAAAGGACGAAAGGGCAAAAAGGAGAAAGGGTACTGAAGAAAAGACGACGTTCAAGCCAGTCGACTGCCTGCTTAAGAGCAAGAATGTGCTACTCCTGACCGATGCAATTCACTACCTTTTGAATGAGCTAGGCCTAAAAGTCTCCCGCTCTCCAGATCAGACTTTCATTGACCGCTTGATCAGAACGGATGACAGCAACCAGGTAACCTTTGGTCTGAAAGTGCTTGGAGACGTTGGAGAGCTTAGCGAGAATTGGGAGAGTTGGGAGGAAGTTACTGACTTTGATATGGGGAAAGGTGGGAATAGACGTCTTGTTCTTATCAGCAGCAATAGTACTCAAGAGGAAGATGACGGTAAGCCAAAGTTCAGCGATTTTCCAGCTAATATTCAAAGCCTACTTTCTTCCAAAAACATAGTTGCTATGACCACCCTCACCTTTTACAAAATTTATCTTCTTTGCCAAAAAAAGAGTGTTAAACCCGGAGCGATTCTTGACCTTATTCACCGTCACCCCGGCGGTGTTTTCCGCTTGGAACAATATATGAAGGGTTCCAAACAGGCCGCTTGAGCCTCCGTGCTTGGAGGCGAATCCCCTAGTATCACTTCACCCAACTCCCCAGAGTTCGAGAGGTAGACCTACTTGCGTCATTTATCATCTCCCATTGCACATTTCGCATTTATCATTTGTGCAAAGAGCCGAGCCCCATGAATGGTTTTATTTTTCAAGCTTGAACATACAATGATAAATGACAGATGCGAAATGAGAAATGACCGCGGTGCCTAGTTATTTTTGTGGTATATTCTTCAGAATCGTTGAAGCGCTAATGAGATAGCAAATCGGAGCTCTGGTGAATCTCCCTACTCTGGATTGGATAATCATTCTAGCCTACCTTGCTGCTAGTCTGATAATCGGCTTTTACTTCTCCAAGAGAGCCCTGCGGAGCGTGGACGACTACTTCGTCTCAGGCCGTGTCCTCCCGTGGTGGCTGGCCGGCATGTCCATGATTGCCTCCGCCTTCGCCATCGACACTCCTTTAGGCATTACCGGCCTGGTGGCCAAGGATGGTATCCCGGGTGTGTGGTATGCCTGGTCCTTTGTTCTAGGGGGAGCTGGCGCCCTGGGGGCCTTCATCTTTGCCTCTTTGCTGAGACGTTCTGAAATCATTACTACGGCTGAACTTATAGAGCTCCGCTATGATGGCCCCTCTGCCGCTTTTCTGAGAGGTTTCAAAGGTGTCTACTTCGGTATATTTGCCAATGCTGTCACTTTGGGCTGGATCATTAAGGCAGTCTGGACAATTAGTGGGGTGGTAGCCCCCACAATTGATCGCCATCTTCTCTTGGGTGTCATACTTTCGGTCACCCTTACCTATACAGCAGCATCAGGGCTTTGGGGCATCGCTGCGACAGATCTCATTCAGTTTGTGATCGGCTCCGCAGGTTCCATTACCCTGGCAGTGCTTGCCTGGAATCACATCGGTGGAATGGGAAATATCATTGACGGCTTCGTCAGTAGATATGGAGCTGGATCAGCTGCAGAGAGACTTAGCTTTTTCCCAACTGTAGGCACGCCTTTTTTCGTAACATTCCTGGTCTTCATAACCCTGAAATGGTGGGGCAATCCGCCCCCGGCAATCACTCAAAGAATTATTTCTGCGAAAAACGAAAAGCACGCCTCCTTTTCAACCATGTTTTTTGCAGTGGTTGCCTTTGGCTTCAATTACTGGCCCATGATCTTGGTGGCAATGGTTTCACTTATTGTCTATCCAGATTTAGAGGTTCCCGAGGCAGGCTATGCCATGTTGATCTTGAAGCTCCTCCCCTCTGGGCTCCTAGGACTCATGCTAGCCTCTCTAATGGCAGCCTTCATGTCTACCGTAGATACCCACATAAACTTTGGCGCTGCCTACATGGTCAATGACCTCTATCGCCGTTTTATTATGAAAAAGGCCTCAGAAAAACATTACGTCCGTGCTTCTCAGGTTAGCACAGTGCTTATGCTGCTACTTGCAGTGGTGATTGCCTATAATCTCGATTCGGTAAGTGATGCCTGGTATTACATATCTATGCTGACAGCGGGTTACGGTATTGTCATAGTCGTTCGCTGGTTTTGGTGGCGGGTAAACGCTTGGGCAGAGATTGCAGCACTGGCGAGTTCAGGAGTCGGCAGCACTCTCCTATCGCCGAAATTTGCCAAAGCCGTGGGTTACTGGGACCATATTCCCCATTTGGACTGGCAGTACAGGTTTATGATTGTGGTGGCTTTCTGTACCGTTTCCTGGGTGGTAGTCTGCTTTTTGACCAAACCCACAGCAGAAGAGCATTTGAAAAAATTCTGCGCTAAGGTGAAACCTTTTCCTACCCTTTGGGGGCCTATCTATAAGAAAAATCCCGAGCTGGATTGGAATCCACATTTCACCAGATCATGCCTAAACTGGGTACTCGGTGCTGCCACCGTCTACTGTTTTTGTTTTGGCACAGGCCACCTTTTGTTCTTGAACTTCACCTATGGCTTCGTGCTCCTTGCATTAGCCGCTGTTCTAGCAATAATTATTCTGATAATTTGGAAAAGTTAGCTACTGAAAGCTGAACGCTCATGGCGCGAGTCCAAAAAAACGTTGTTTTCGGATGAGCACTAGCTAGTTAGTGAAGGTGAACCTGCTCTTTTGCAGGTCATTCTCAGGAGTCCCGCTTAAGCGGCATGAGGAAGAATGTCGCAGTTGGCGGAAAAGTAGGCAATATCTCTTTATTTGTCGCCGCGGACGAAATACACGTAGATATTCACTGCCGCAATGGCAATAAACCCACCACAGAAAATCAGCAGTTTTTCGGCATTAAAATCCAAAGCATTAGTCCCCTCTACCGTCAGCTGAAAAAGAAGAAGAAAAGCTGGGGCAGATAGAAGGGTAACCAGTGCCTTTTCCATCCCCCGGATTATGAAAACAATACTGCAGACCACCATAAAACCTATGAAATAGGGATTCTTTATCAGGGTCAGCATGTCAATCGAGGCAAGGATATCATTGAGCCTGCTGAAATCCAGGTCTCTTATGGCGGATATAATGTCTGACAACATGGTTGACAAACTCCTTGCTTTTTATTCTATAAGCCAAGCTAGCATAATAACTTGATTTATTATACAGTATTTATTTAGCAACTCCTATGCCATAAGTTGCACCTCCAACCTGTCAAAAAGATTTTCTCCTCCTTCTTCGCCTCAAGACTCAGATCTGATATTTTACCATACTCCTGCTGCGCCCTCGGACACGACCATTCTCCCTGGCCTAGCCCGGATGTTTCATGAATCACTTGCTGCGACCGCGGATATGAACGTCCTTCCGGGCGTCCTCAGGTGTCGTACCCTGCGACGTACCGTTCAGGTACGCCTCGGGTTCAACACCCTGCGGTTGCCCGGTGGCACGCCCATCTTCGTGGTCTCGCGACAGCAATTCATGAAACATCCGGCCTGGGACTTACTCTTGAGGGATCCAGCCAACTGTGCCGCTTCTTGCCATCGTTGTTCAGAGTCAATTAGTTAACTCAAAGTATTAGCCTTATGATAAAAAAGCTAATTATTACGAGCTATTAAAAATATATGAATCATGGTATGAGCTGCAAATTAAGTTGGCTAGACTGAGTGAGATGCCCAGTGTGGGTAGGGCCACCGATTCTGCAGACCTATAATCTCTGGTTGATCAGGTAGTTTGGCAGGCAGGTTTATTTACTAGCTGACTTTTCGCATTCAGATGTACGGTATGTTCTCATCCGCGCCAAATCGAAGGCATAATCATAAATATGGAGACCTTTAGAAGCCACAATCATTTCCCCGTCTTCAACACCAATCTCACTTGCCATGTATTCTTTCAAAAGCTGAATCCCGCCTAAATTGGCCGGATATCCGTTCCAGGCATCCCAGGAACGGAAATAGACAAAGAAATGAAGTCGGTTGTCTTGAATGCGTGTATCAATCTGACGCAAGCATGGAGGGTCTTCCAGCTTCAAGTCGGTGGGCATTCCTACGGTCATCACCATCTGATTATTGCGAAATCCGTGACTTTTGTAAGTATCGATGACCGTCTGGATCTGGTCAATCCCCATCCCCCCAGCTAATCGTTCGCCATAGGTGTAATCCTCATCAGGCTCTTTGTGAGGCGTCATAAGATATGGCAAGTAATTGTCAAGATAGTCGTCCGCCACTGGATTGGGAATGCCTAAATGGGCAGGTATATCCGGCAAAAGTGGCCTACCGCCGGGATGTTTAATATGAACTGTCACATAATCCAGCTCTAATCGCTTTTGTCCTGCGTAGGAACCTCTATCAATAAGAAACTCCCGGCCGTGATCGAGCAAATTCCAGATAATCTGAAACCAGGAATCTGGAAGTGTGGTGGCCTCGATGTAAACAGGATTCAATGATACTTTCGCCATCCCTTTCTCCCTCTCAGCTGGGTTCAGCCCGGACTTGGGGTTAACCCTAATGTTGCATACCTACACCGGTAAAAACCGCTGCGCTCGCTCGATTGCACACCATCTGCGGCTGTGCTCGCCTCGGACAGGACTTCACGTACGGTCAAGTACGCCTCGACCTGTCCGAGCCTGCACGCAGCCACATCTGACGCACTCTTGAGCGTTTTTACTCGACATTGCTATGCAACACTAGGGTCAACTCTGCTGTAGCGCAGCACCATAGCACGAGGCTACCTCACAGAGTTCAACCACCCGAGTTCCCATTATTGGGGCTCCTTATAAAGGAGCTTAAGACACGGTCTCTAGTCTTGAGCCTTCCTCTTGGGGTATTTCTTCTCCCCGAACGGAGACCTTGACGGTTTCTACTGGAATCTTTTTGCCGCTGGCTTCTATTGCCTTGTGCACCACATGCAATAGGCCGGCACAGCAGGGCACCTCCATATAGCCTATGGTGATTGATTTTATATCATTGTTGGCAAATATTTGTCCCAACTTTTCCACATAAAATTTGCTATCGTCCAGCTTGGGGCACCCAATCGCCAGTATCTTGCCGTGAAGCAAGCGCTGATGAAAGGCTCCCATGGCAAATGGAACGCAGTCAGCCGCAATCAGCAGCTCTGCCCCATTGAAAAATGGAGCATTCACCGGCAGCAGGTGGATTTGAACAGGCCAGTTTCTCAGTTCCGAGGTCTGACCGCCTACCTTCTGCGCTGCTGCCGCAGGAGCTTGCGGCTGGAAATGTATCAGTTTTGACCCGGGACAGCCGATTTCGAGCTCTTTAGGTGGTTGCTCGTCCCGTAGGCTTTTGACGTGTTCTTCTGTTGCTTCTTCGTCGAATGGGTCTGAGTCCTTTATCACAATTTCTAAGGCTCCTTGGGGGCATTCACCTATGCAGGCACCCAGGCCGTCACAATATATCTCTTTTATAATTTTGGCCTTGCCGTCCCGGATTTCAAGCGCCCCTTCAGCGCAGGAAATCACACATAAGCCACAACCATCACATTTTTCTTCATCTATCTCTACGATGTTTCTCACTGCCATCTTGCACCTCCGCTCTTGTTTTTACTGTTGTCCGCAATGATAATACCCCTTGGGCAGCGGTGCTTTGATTTAAGTCAAATAGCTGAGCTTTAACAAATTATTTCCTTAGAAGAAAAAAGCTAACATGGAATTATAGGTCTGGCAATGATAAAACTCGGCAGGAGTTTCCCCAAAAATATTTTTGTGACATAGGCCGCGGGAAAGCTACTCCACAACGAGCAATTGAAGACCCCTGCAGTCTGCCTCCGGCGGCAGCAGGCCGACCTGGGTCTTCGTAGTTCAATATTACTGCTGTTAAAACCCTTTAAAAATTTACCCTGGGTCATTATAATGGGCTATGAGCGGAATGATTCAGACAAATGGATTGCCTATTCCGCGATTTTCGAGTGATCGAGGAGAGTGACGCATGACAGGAGAGAACATGGTTACCATCAGTGAAGTTTATCTTAAAAGCGACCGCAGTTCTGGCAACATGGTGGTATTGAAGGAGACAGAAGAAGACCAGAACCATTTCGTCATGTTTGTGGGCGATTCGGAATTCGCGGCCATTGCCAAAGAAAAAGGGTTAGTGGAGCCAAAGAGGCCTTTAACTCATGACCTCTATTTGCGAATCAGCGATAACCTCCCGGTGGAGTTTCTACGAATAGAAATATATGACATGAAAGAAAACACTTATTACGCCAACGTGTTGTTTCGTGCCAATGGGCAAGAACATACGGTGGACTGTCGACCCAGCGATGCTGTGGCACTCGCCTTAAACAGGAAGATACCTATCTTGGTAAATAAGAAGCTGTTCCGCCGCGAACTTACTACGGAAGAGATCAAAGAGTATGAGGAGATTTGTAAGACGGTGAAATTCTAGTTTGGCGGCTGCATGCCGAAACTTTGGGACTATTGTGGCTACCCCTATCTCGAAGAACTTGCACGGAAACAAACTGCTGACTACTCTGCAGCCTGCTCGCCCGATTTGACGATTTTCTCGGTTGCCTCTGCCAGGGCCACAAAAGCTCTGATCACATCGAAGTGCTGCATAATTAACTTTATATGGTGTTCCACCAACTCGCCTTTGCTCACTTTTTCCAGTTCAGCCTTTATTTCCTCAGGATTCAACTCTTGCTGGCTAATTCTCTTAAGCTCAGGAAGTATCTGTTCAAAGGCACGCAAAGTGGTCATCGGGTCTGCCGTTTGGTCCATCTCCAGCTCCTCTCTTATTTTATCGCGACTCCCATTGGCTTACTTTTTGAGATTCCCCTTTCCGCTCTAGCTTTCCTGCGCCTGGCGGCCATGAAACATCCGGGTTAACCTCTCAATACCTTCGAAAGCCTCGTCGGGGTTTGTCCCGACGCGGTTGAGCTTTATCGACCTTCATCGCCCGTCCCTTGAAAACGGAACCGTTAAGCGCTTCTATTGCTTTTTCCGCCTCACTAACATTAGACATCTCTACGAAGCCAAAGCCTCTCCTCTCGATGATCTTGACTTCCTTAACCATGCCATAATCGGCAAATAGCTTTTCCAGCTCTTCACTGGTCACCGAGTAATTGAGATTGCCAACATAGAGTTTACCACCTTCCATGACTTTCTCCTTTTGCGGGCACCAATACCCTGAGCAACTCTATTTCAAAGCAAAAGTAAAGAATCTGGGCCCATAGAACCCGGCTTTCCATGGACAAACTCTTCACCCTTCTTACCAGTATGACCTTCTACGTCGCCGTTTATTCAACCGCCTCAAAGCTTTCTGGTGCTTAAGCCTGTTTCTCTCACCCTTACTTAGATGATAACGATGTCTTTTGATAGAAGGCCCGACGTTTCTCTGAAAGTCTTTCTTGAGTCGCTTTAACCGTTGCTCAAAACTACTCAAGTCTAGCCGCCTCTCTTTTTAGTTAAAGTCAAGAAAGAATTCTTGAATATTAAATGCAATGGAAGTAATCTTCATATTTAGTGAAGCTTGTTTTCTCTTTGTCGAGAGATACTTATTCTACTTGCACGAATGGCTAGAGGATTTCTAGCAGTTCAATCTTTAGGCCTATTTCTTGTCCAGCAAGGGGATGGTTTCCGTCTAGGGTTACATCGTCTTCAGTAAGCTCTCTTACGATAAAATATCTGATGTCACCTTCTTGGAACCGAATTTCCAATCTCATGCCCGGCTTTGGATCAATATTTGTTGGTAGTTGTGACCTCTCCAGGGTAATTTGCAGATCTTCGCTATAGTCCCCAAATCCCTCCTCGGGGGGTATTTCGACGGATTTAGTCTCTCCCACACTCATTCCAACAACGGCATTTTCAAACCCTGGAATTACCATCTCCTGGCCAATAACAAATTCAAATGGCTCACCTCCAATGGAAGAGTCGAAAACACTGCCATCATCCAACAGTCCTTCATAGTGAACTTTCACAGTGTCACCCACCTTTGCCTGCGCCATTTAACACCTCCTGAATAAAATTCCAAATATCTAAGTAGTAAAGAATCCGGGCCTAAAGGACCCAGCTTTGAACTGACCCCAGAAGGGATTTCAATGGTCTTTCCCTCATGCTGGACTCTATTGGAGTAATGGAGTGGTGGAGTAATGAATGGACTAATTCACGGTGAACATAGCAGCAATTTCTTTGATAATCAACCGGCAATCTAATCAGGAGTTCTCACTAATGAGCAGCCAGTCTCCAGCAAGAAAAGGGTGAGCTACGAGGGACAGGAGCAACCGCTGTGGGACCTCCGTTGCTTGCGAGAACCACCGTCGGCGTCGGCACGAGTATACTTTAAGCGGCTTAGCCCAAAGGACAGAAAAGGGGAAACTCCTGGCAATTCAGCCAACTAGGCTGAAGAGGATTCTGGCTCTTGTGCACGAAATACTCGAATCCTGATAAGGGCGTTTTCAAACATTTCCTCCACCTGAAAGCGAAATGTTTCCCATTTTACCTCTTCACTTGTTTCTGGTAACCGGCCGAAGAGGGTCAAGACGAGCCCGGCAAGGGTCTGGTATCCGTCTTCTGGCAAATTCCATTTTAACCATTTGTTTAGGTCACGTATTGAAATGCTGGCGTCAATTAGAAAAGATCCATCCTGCTGTGGCTGGATCTTTCGAAGAAACCTATCATGTTCATCTTGGATTTCCCCTACTATCTCTTCAAGGATGTCCTCCAGCGTTACGATCCCCACAACCTCTCCGTACTCATCAACCACAAATGCCAAGTGACTCCTAGTCTTCTGAAAATCCACGAGTTGTTGTCGCACCGACTTCACCTCCGGCACATAGCTCGCCGTGCGCATGATTTTTCTGAGAGAAAACTCACCAACTGAACCGGACCACTTCAGCAGATCCCTTATGTGGACGAAGCCGGCCACCTCACCCTTGTCCTCTTTATATATGGGATACCGAGAAAACTCACTTCTTTTCATCCCAGCTAGGACCTCGTCGTAGGGCGTGTTCATTTCGAAGGAAACCATGTCCCGGGTGGGTATCATCACGGACTCAACCGAAATACTACCCAGGGTTAGAACTGCCTGAAGCATTTCTTCTTCTCTTTTCTTCAAGATCCCTTCCTCAGCGCCCACCGTGATCATAGCTGCGATTTCCTCGACACCTGCAAGAGCTCCAGGTCCAGGTTTCTCCAGACGAGCCAGAACAATGAGCATGTTGCTCATTGCCGAAAGCACCCGGACAACGGGATACAGCACCTTGATGAGTCCATAAATGGGCTGGACGATGAGAATGGCCATCTGCTCCGGATAGTAAGCTGCAATAGTTTTAGGTGTGATTTCCGCAAACACCAAGATAATCAGGGTCATAATCAGGGTGGCCCAGATCACTCCCCCCTCACCCCACAGACTTATGGCCATCCAGGTTGCAATAGCCGAAGCCGCCACATTGACTAGGTTGTTCCCTAGAAGGATCGTACCAATAAATTTCTCAGGTTCCCTGAGGGTCTTCTCCACCAGCCGGGCTCGTCTTCTTTTCCGGCTAAGGTGACGGATGCGCCAGCGATCAACGGCCATTAGAGCGGTCTCTGACCCCGAAAAAAAGGCTGAGGAGACAATAAGAAAAATTAGTCCCAGCAGAACAAAAGGCCAGGCTGCCAAATTCATAACTTCTCCTTCACTTTATGAATTCACCACGCCGAGGGTATAATGGTCCTGGACTCCGAAATACAGGAGTTCGCTTGCCTCTGAAGGTACAGTTTGTTATATAGAAATCGAGGGTTGGAGTGCTGTCCACGGTTTTCCTTCACCTCAGAAGCCTCTGCTGTGTAAAGAAAGAAATTGGCCTTCTTCCGACCAGCAGGGGCTTTCTTATACGAGGAGGT
Source organism: uncultured delta proteobacterium (assembly GCA_963712115.1). GTDB lineage: Bacteria > Desulfobacterota > Syntrophobacteria > BM002 > BM002 > BM002. The sequence continues at coordinate 40,891 of CAVQGX010000007.1, forward strand.
AGATTAAGAATGACCAGAGATGAGGAAAAAATACTGAAGGTTGCCAAGGAAGTCGTAGTAAAATTCATTGAAATCGGTCGGGTTTCCCCCACGCAGTTTGACGGTGTCTTTCAAAGTGTCTTCCGCGCCATCAAATCGAGCGTCAGCTTCAATGAGTCAGAGTAGTTCTGGTTTTTGCTCGCCCCTGGAAACGACTGCCGCCGGTGCGGCAACTAATTATGCTTTTAGTATAAGGGGCGACTGCTTTTCTTGCAACTAGCATTGCGCCAAGCCCATTCTCCCACCACCCCGTGCCTGCTCTTCAGTGGGATCTCTTTATACAGGGAGTGGAGATAAAAGAAGCGGCCGCGACTTCAGATGTAGCCGGGGCCGCTCTCTTTGGTCTTATCAGCAAGAAATATCGTATCCTCTTTTATGCAGCCTGGAGAGCATTCTCCATGTGGCTAAAGATATCCTTAACACTTTTGATTTTTTCTGCTTCCTCATCTGGAATTTCAAGGTTGAACTCTTCTTCCAGTGCCATGATCAACTCAACCACGTCGAGAGAGTCAGCACCTAAGTCATCCACCACGCTGGCCTCCGGGGTCACATCTCCTCGATCAATTCCCAGTTGATTGGCAATAATCTCTACGATTTTCTCTTTCATTGCACCCATATCCATTGCTTATCCTCCAAGAATTAAGTCAAAACCACTTTGTTGTTTACCCAACCAGGATGTTTAATGTATCGCTTGCTGCGACCCTGGATTTGGCCGTCCTCCCGGGCGTCCTCGGGTGTCGGCTACTGCGACGTACCGTTCAGGTACGCCTCGCAACCAACACCCTGCGGTTGCCCGGTGACACGCCCATCTTCATGGTCTCGCGACAGCAATTCATGAAAACATCCTGGTTAAAACTCAGTTGCAAAAGCTAATATAAACCTCAACCGATCCTGTTCGCCCTCGAATAGTTTCAGCTCAATGATTCAGAACAGTCTACATTCAGTCTGAGCATCCCCCCTTTCCTCTCTGTGTGTTCACCAACCTCAGCCCGAGACCCTTTCTACCAACCTAGCTAGCCGAAGGTATTCTCCCTCGAGAGCTCGGATGGCTCAAGATTTACGAACCCGTAAAAGATAGTCTCGGTCACAGTGGCTATTTCATCCACCAGCGAGTATTCGGTTTCGCTTGCCAACCACTTCTGCATTACACCATCGATAAAACCCATTACTCCGTAGAAAACTGTATGAAAATCCATTTGCTTTAGATGGCCTTTTCGGGCCGCAAGGAAGATCTTTCGTTTCAGCAGTGGCACTTTTTTAAGAATGTTGCCGATATAGAGGGCTTTGACTTCGGCACCAAAATCGCTCTGCTCCTGGATAAGGACCCTATAAAGATCTCGGTTACGGTCAAAGAAGGAGAAATAGGTCCTAAGATAAGTCTCAATAATATTAAGTACATCAGCATGAGGATCAATGGCACCCTGCACCGTCTCCTCCAGCTCGGCCACCTTCAATCGAATAAGCTCAGAAAACAACCCTTTCTTACTGTGAAAATGGCGATATACCGTTCCTTTGCCCAGTGCAGCACGCTCTGCAATCTCGTCTACAGCAGTGCCGTGGAATCCCTTGGCAGAGAAAACCTCCAGGGCTGCTGCCAAAATTTTCTCCCGGGTCCCTGAGGTCTGTGGCCTGGCCTGATCCCTTTGTCCAAGTCTCTTAGAGAACTGCCGGGTAAGTAATAGTTCGCTAAAATCCGCCTGATCTACTCCCCAATTCTTAGCTACCCTAATAATCTCTCTTATCCAAAGGCTGATGGAATCTTCAGCTTCCATGTTGGTGGAAGTTATTTCAGAAACCCCCTCCTCAAAAATCGAAACCAGGGTCTCTATATATTTTCCGTTACCCCTAGTTGCCTCACCCAAGGTGTTTTGCCAAAACAGCTGCCAGGCAGATGGATCCGCTGCCGCGCCCTGGGAGAGCAAATCCAGAAGCTCAGCCCGCTCGTCTTTATCAAGTTGAGAATTTTTTCTTACATAACCTGACATGATCGCAGTCCTTAAAATACTGTGACGGACCAGTCCGTCATTATCTCCAATTAATTGTAGGTGTCAAGTCCTTTTTACAGGAGATACCGGAAACAGCCCTTTGACTAAGGATAAATTGAAATGGTTTTCTTGACTTTATAGATGGGGGGGGAGTCGCCGTTCAAACGCTGGTAAGCCTTATTGATTACCTCTCTAGTTTCCTTGGTAAGTTTGTATCCGTCCAAGGCTGAGAAAGGTACCCGAGCACAAGAAATAGCATCGCTACTGGCCCGTAGTTTACCTCCTGTTTGACGGCAGAGGAAGTCCAGGAGTACGTAATGGAACTGTACTTGACCCTCCTTGTCCAAAAAAATCCTATCCAATATAGCAACCAACTCCAACACCTCAACCTCGAGTCCGATTTCTTCGCTGACCTCTCGAATAACAGCCTTCTCCACAGTCTCTCCAAGTTCCACCGCACCTCCTGGTAACGACCATTCTCCATATGCCGGCGGTCTACCTCGGCGGACCAGAGCTACCTTGTCATTTTCTATGACAACCGCGGCCACCCCAATTATTGGACGCTCTGGGTAATCTCGTGGCATAGTGAACCCCGCTGCTTACTGCTTTCTTTTCACTGCTTACAAATCATCACGGTTTACACCGGCGGCCGGGGCTAAACCCCTGATATAAGGCTTGGTAGCGGTTTTCGAAAAAAACTCGATTATGACCTGCTGTCTTGAGACCAAACTGACAATGAGGCCGGTGGAATACCCAAGTCCGTTTGTTCCCCAAATAATGCTTTTCGGGTTTGGCAACAGGTAATGACCAAATACCCTTTTTATCCTTTAAGGCTTCACGTTGGAGATTCAGCAGTCTTTCCCAGTAAAGTGTCTTGGACTGGCGACGTATTAAATGAGCATAGCCCTGTTGGACCAGCTCGCCATTGACAAAAGTACCATCTTCAAGGAAAACATAAGCCAGCAGCCTCCCATAGTGGTCACGGGACTCCTCAGCCAACTCGAGGTTTAGCCAACGGCCCAGGACCAATTTCTGGTTGAATGCCCGGGCCTCATCACCGTAGGGCTCCCCGGGTTCACCATCGTGAGCTATTTCAGGAGCGTTGATACCAGCGTAGCGCACCCGTTCACCACCCGTGAGGACAATTGTGTCACCGTCAGCCACCCAGCGCACTCGGCCACGTTTTTCAGCACCATACAAGGGTAAAGCCGCCAGGGTGCAGACTATTAAAATAGGATGGAGTGTGAGAATGAAACGTTTGAGCATATTTAATCAGTAAGCGATAAGCAGTGAGCAGTGAGCAGTAAGCCCTCGGCACTAAGTAGTCAGGAGTCAGAATTCAGAAGCCAGGAGAATCACCTAAGCGATCTGTCCTTGTCTCCTGTCTACTGGCTCCTATCTCCTAGCTCCTTTACTTAAACTATGCTCTATGCTGAAATGAGGAATGATAACCGATCGATCAATGGTGACCCTCATCGATAGCCGCAGCGACGATCCACCTCTGCCATCATAGTGTTCAACCGCTCTTGAACCAGTTGCCGGTAGTGCTCCAACTCCTCGCCGGTGGTTTCTCTCGGAATGTGGATCGGGTCACCAAAGGCCATGGAAATCCTACTCCAAGGAAGGGGCAATATCATCTTATCCCAACTATTTCGCAGGGTAATAGTGCGGTTGGCAGACCAAATAGCTGGAATAAATGGCGATTCCGTTTGCATGGCCAGAACGATCATTCCTTTCTTGGCCACATAGGCTGGCCCCCGGGGGCCATCTAGCACCGTCGCACATGCCTTGCCGCCGCTAGTTAAATGGTGGTGCATCTGTTTCAGAGCTTCCTTGCCACCCCGGCTGGAAGAACCGCGCGCCGGAATCGCTCCCATTGCAGATGTATACTGGGCAAGAATTTCGCCGTCTTTACTTTGACTGATCATGATCATAGGGTGAAAATGACCAAAGAAGTATAGAAAGTAAATGGCGGCTCGGTGCCAGGTACCAACAACTACAGGCGTGTCATTCGAAGCATATTCCCGGTAGACCTGCTCATTAATGAATGTCACTTTGCAGGTATTGAACCATATACGGGCGAGAGGTGCCACAACTTTGCGTATAAGGCGGGCCATGAGAGTTTCATGGGCGAAGTCACGAATTCTAAAATTTTTCCTGCGTCTACTGGCCATTAGCTATGCTGCCTTTGCGATCCCACCTGATGTTTGAGAACAACAGACCAGGTCATCCAGCGCGGGATAAATCTTCCTGGGCGAAAAGCTAACAGAGCCTCAAACCCCTGTCAAACATTAAGGGTGATTGATTTAAAGTAGGGCCTGCCTGTCCAGCATAGCGCTCAGGCCTCCGCGGTCCGCAGGGGTGAATCCGAGAGCCTCACGCCACACATCATTACTCTCCATACACAGATAGAGGCAGAGATCTTTATGGACTGAGAGCAGTAACTCTTTGAGGTGACTGTACATCTCCACCCGGAGATCGCGAAAGTAACGCAGCTTTCCGTCCAGCCCTGGGACAAACTCCTCATCCAGAATTGTAGAGAGGGGATGGTGGTATCGAATAGTGGCTTTGAGTGAAGGCATGAACCGGAGAGTACCCAGGCTGATCCAGGCGATACCATCTGGATCTACGGCTGAAAATAAGCGATCTACAACCTCAGCGTAGCCCTCCTTCCACTTAGGGTAAGCCAAAAGAGGATCAAAGTGAAAAGCCAGGCGAAAGCCCCACTCTTGGCACCGGCGAGCTGCCTCGAGCCTTTCTCTCAAGGAAGAGGCAGCCCCTTCCTCCCTGGCAATCACCTCAGCTGGATTGAGCGACCAGGCAACAATAGTGCGCCCTCCGTGATCCAGCTTTTCGAGTAAATCTACCTGGGCGGTCTTGGTTTTCAGTTCGAGAACCGCATTGGGCTGCTTGGCGAAAAACGGCACCAGGATTGCGCTCAAGCGGGTCAAGTGATCCAAGAGCAGGCTATCGGTGAACTCGCCAGTTCCTATGCGGTGCACTGCCCTGGGGGAATTGCGCAGATGCTCTCTCAACTCCTGCATCATCTCATCAATATTGGCAAATAGCCTCAGGTTGGGATTGGGGAAATAGGCCTGCAGAATGCAGTAGGAGCAACCAAGGGAACATTGGTGGCCAAAATTTAGTATCTGGTAGCCGCAGCAATTGTAGGAGCGCGTTCCCGGGCAGGCTTTTACAAAACGCCCCTTGAATTTTACGATTTCCAGAACTTTACCTGTTTCACTTTTCCTCTCTTCACCTAGCCGATCCACCCATTTCACCGGGATTCCAGGCAGACCCGCCAGAATACTTCTCACCAAGGGGCTTCCGGCAACCTCCTCTTCAATTACTAGCTTCTCGGGATGATATGTCACTCTTGCTTTCCATCATACCCTGGAGTTCAGGCTGATCAGCCAGCTGGGCTACATGTCGCAGTCGACTTGCCAACTCCTCGGCTCGCTCAAAGGTACATTCCAAAATCCACTTGGGCCCCTCAAAATAAGGAGGGGGTACCAGCCGCACTCCAGAAGGCAGGCCGAGATCCCTCGCCTCCCTGGCAAACCTTTCTCTGCGGGCGGTGAGGCGAGGATTGCGCCGGGCCTGCAGATGCTTTCGAATTTCTTGGGCGCACTGCCGTGCTGGCCTTTTGGAAGCCTGTTGCAGTGCTCTGACCTCTTTACTGCTTAAGATCTGCTCAGGCGTGAGATTATCCTTCCGGGCGATCTCCTCAACTGTTTCGATTATTTCCTCCTGCACACTCACACTGAAAGGAAGCTCTTCAAATAAAAGCAAGTAAGCGAGCCGGTCTTTCTGTTCCTGCGTTGCCAGGGCAAAAGCAATGCGCTCATTGAGTCTGCCCGCAGCCAGAGAATCGAGTATGACCTCTTCCAGATCATGCAACCCCAAGTACCGGTTGAAGAGTGTAATGCTGGGCTCCAAATCCAGAAGGGGCATGAACTCATCAATGAGTTGCGGCTCCTCCAAATAATCCGCCATCTTAGCAAGAACCAAGGACTTCTCTACCGGATTTAGGGTCCTTTGGGCCACATTGTCATAAATTGCCAGCCGAAGGCATCTTTGATGTTCAAAAGAGCTGGGCAACACTCGACAGCTTAGTGAGTCTAAACCAATTTTCTTGCAGGCAGCCAATCGACGGCCTCCGCAGACGATCCTGAAAAGGCCGTTTTTTTTGCCCTGCAGCAGGGGTGGCTCAATCAAGCCAACGGTTTGGATGGAAAGTAGAAGCTTATGGGGAAGAGGACCATAAGTGATCAGGCAGGAGGTGTCAGTCCAATCTATTTTGTTAAGCTGGATGGAACAAGACTCCGTTTCAACCATAATCCCGCTCCTAACCTTGGGTAAGACGTTCCAGAGCCTCCAAGTAGCGGGTCCTAGTGTTCTGCACTACCTCGTCGGGAAGCTGTGGGGCAGGCGGTTTGTGATTCCAGCCGCTCTGATCAAGGTAATCGCGCAAGTACTGCTTATCGAAGCTCTCTTGGCTCCGACCCGGCTCATACTTGTCTGCCGGCCAGAACCTGGAAGAGTCTGGGGTAAGGACTTCATCTATCAGAGCAAGCTGATCACCTACTGTGCCGAACTCAAACTTGGTATCGGCGATGATTATGCCTCTCTGGCTAGCAATGGCTGCCCCCTTCTCGTACAAGGCTATGCTGAGTTCACAAAGTTTTTCTGCCAAGCTAGTCCCCACTTTTTCACCCAGGGTGGCAAAATCGATGTTCTCGTCATGGAGACCCCTCTCAGCCTTGGTCGACGGGGTAAATATTGGCGATTCTAGGCTAGAGGACTCCAAAAGTCCCGGTGGGAGTGTTATGCCGCACACCGATCCCTGTCTCTCATAGTCCTTCCACCCGGACCCGCTGAGATAACCGCGCACAATACACTCCACCGGCAGGGGTTTCGCTTTGGTCACCAGCATGCTGCGACCCGCCAATTCCTCAGCATAAGGTCGGCATTGTTCAGGAAATTCATCAATGTCTGCGGTAACCAGGTGATTGTCCACCACCTCGGCCAAGGCCCTGAACCAGAAAGCGGATATCTTGGTCAGAATCCTGCCTTTGTCAGGAATAGGTGTAGGCATTACCACATCGTAGGCAGAGATCCTGTCAGTGGCAACTATGAGCAACTGCTCCCCCAAATCATAAATGTCGCGCACCTTTCCCCGTCCGCGCAAGGTAAGATTAGGGAAGTTGGTCTCAAACACCGGCCCTGCTGTCATACCATCCTCCAAAGCAGTTTGAACCACAGAGAGTTGGAATTTCAGATTATTGATTGTAGATTGCAGATTTAGAAATCTTCTCGTTGGTACTCAAGTCACTCTACAATCTAAAATCTAAAATGTCCTTAGTGCACTCTGTGGTTGAATCCCCTTGAGTTAAATTGACAAAGGGGCGAACTCACAACCTCTTGGAGCCGCCCCTTTGATGGTAGAGCAGATTTTAGCCAATCACTGCCAAGGTATTGCCCTTCTGAACTGAATCACCACTTTTGAAGGGTATGGACAGCACCGTCCCGGAAATAGGGGCAGTAATGGAATTCTCCATCTTCATAGCCTCTAGGATGAGGACCACATCCCCCTCATTTACCGAGTCCCCCTCATTGACTTCATAGCGAATTACCATTCCCGGCATGGGCGCCTCAATGCGAGTACCCTCAACAGCAGGTTTTGCAACGGGCTTGGCCGCTGCAGGAGCTGCCGCTGGCGCAGGGGCTGGAGCGGCTGCTGCCGCAGCCGGTGGTACCGCTGGTTGTGGCATCATAGGGGTCACCGAGGTCACAACTGGTGCTCCACCCACTTCATCCACTTCCACCTCGAAGTAGTCACCGTCCACAAATACGTTAAAGGTGCGTACTCCAGGGCCCTTTTCCGGTGCTGGCTTTTCCACTTTTTCAACTAGCTTGCCCGCTTTGGCCAGAGACACCAACCGTTCTACTTCCTTGACCTGTTCTAAAGTCTTAGGTTTGACCTCGGCCGGGATTTCTTCCAGCCCATATTTCCACTTCAAGAATCGAACACCTGTGGTGGGATAAATAGCAACAATTAGCTGATCGTCTATGTCTTTAGCCAGATCACCTGCCAAAGCCTTGGCTTTGTCCAATTCGGGTTCCAGAACATCTGCCGGCCTGACCTTGATGGGTTTTTCCCCGCGCTCGTAACCCTTTAAGGCTTTCTTACGGACTTCGGGGTCAATGGGCACAGGTGTCTCGCCGTAGAGGCCGTAACAGAGGTCTTTCACCTGTGCGGTGATCATTTTGTAGCGTTCGTCTCCGGTATCAAAGAGAACATTGTTAACCGTCTGAATTCCAACAATCTGACTGGTGGGAGTTACCAGTGGTACCTGGCCCAGTTCTTTTCGGACTCGGGGAAGTTCGGCAAAAACCTCGTCAATACGATCCAAGGCATCCATTTCCCTGAGCTGGTTTACAAGATTGGAGAGCATGCCACCCGGAGTCTGATGGAGGAGCACATTAATATCTATGACGGAAAGCTTGGTGTCATCCAAGAGATGCCTATATTTGGGAGACACCTTTTCTATATGTTCAGAGAGGGCTGCCAGCTGTTTGATGTCAAAACCCGTATCCCTGTTTGTTCCCTTCAGGGTCATTGCCAGAGGTTCAATGGCCGGGTGCGAGGTCCGGTAAGCCCAAGGTGAGAGTACGGTGTCAACAATGTCCACTCCTGCTTCTATGGCCTTCAACAGGGCCATGCACGATTGGCCGGAAGTGAAGTGGCTGTGGAGGTGAATGGGCACCTTCACCTGCTCCTTTAGGGCCTTTACCAGCATATAGGCATCATAGGGCGAGATAAGACCTGCCATGTCTTTGATACATACAGTGTCTGCCCCCATATCCTCGAGCTGTTTGGCCTTCTTCACATAGTATTCGATGTTATATACCGACCCGCCCATGCGTGGAGCTGTGAGGGAATAACAGATAGCTCCCTGAAAATGTTTGCCCATCTTCTTGATTACCGGCACAACCGTCGTAAAATTGCGCAAATCATTCACCGCATCGAAAACCCGAAAAACATCGATGCCGTTTTCAGCTGCTCGCTCTACGAATATCTTGGCCACGTCGTCGGCGTAGTTGCGGTAGCCCACCAGATTTTGCCCGCGAAGCAACATCTGTAGTGGAGTTTTCTTGACGTACTTTTTCAATGTTCGCGGTCTTTCCCACGGGTCTTCCCCGAGGAAGCGGTGCATGGTGTCAAAGGTTGCACCACCCCACACACCCAAGGCCCAGAAACCCACCTTATCCATTTCTTCTGCTATGGGTATCATGTCTTCGGTGCGCCCGCGGGTTGCGAAGATTGATTGGTGCGCATCACGAAAGGTCAAATCTTGAACCTTGACCGGATTGGACACTTTTACTTCCTCTTCTACCAGTCCAGCCGTAAGTTTCCCGTGTTTGTCTGCCATAATCCTCTCCTCTTAGTCTCTCCTCCCGTTTTCTGAAACTCTCAACCGAAGGAAGGTCGTTCCTCGGTGAGCGTTCAATATGAGTCAAAAGGAACAGAAGTAAATACAACTAGCAGAATGATTGAAAACGCTGATTGTCTCTTGCTATGAACAACTAGCGCATCATACGCAACTGAAGCAGCCTGCGCATCTCCATCCCAGCCTGCCTCCCCGAGGCGGACCACAGACTTACCGCCCCTAGAGCCGGTGCAGAGACTGGCCTGCTTACCGCTGCCATTGCAAGTTGTTGTTCTTCTTGGCTCCTCAGATATCTATAGACCGCAGTAACTGCCGCAACAATGCTTTTCTTCTGAGGTACGTCCATTCTCTCTACTTAGTTTGTTGAGGTTGTCCTAGTATCTTCTTCGCCACTGCCTTCCCGCCTACCACTGTTCGGCTGGCGGACGGGCGAAGTGCACAGGAAGCCCTCAGGGGATGATCTGATCTACTAAAGGCCGAGTTGGTCGCTGATCCCTTGCATGGCCACCAGGCTGAGCTCGGCAAAATCCGCCATGGGCACCCCGATTTCTTCACAGAGCCTTATTTGCTCTCGATTGACCCGCCTGGCAAAATCTTTTTGTTTCATCCGTTTCAAGATGGATTTCGGTTTAACACTTTTTAGACGTTTATCTGGGTAGACGAGTGCCGTGGCGATAACCATGCCGGTAATAGATTCGGCACAGGTGAGGGCGAAATCGAGCTTAGACTCTCTCTCCAGACCCAAGACCTCAGCATTGTGCGCCTTGATAGCGCTAATCACCTCAGTTGGCAAGTCGCTATCGGCCAGCATGGCAGCCGTCTTTAACCCATGCTCGGAGGGATTATCAGCTGTCTCCTCATAATCCAAGTCGTGTAAAAGGCCTGTAATACCCCACAAGTCAATGGGTTCATCTAACCGCTCTGCCAGAGCCCGCATTACTGCTTCAGTGGCAAGGCAGTGTTTTCTCAAATTGTCGGCCCTCATGTGACTTTCGAGTAGATCAAGGGCTTGCTGCCGATCCATGGACAATCTTACGACCTCCTCAACCCCAAAAGGGAAGCACAAACCACAGAGCACTTATAGCTGCCACCGAATTCGAATTTCGGATTTAGTAACAACTATGCTGCTTTGGTGGCCCGACGGGTTTTCTTTTTCAGCCGGCTAATTCTCCTTCTAAGCAGCTGCACCTTATCTTTTTCTCCTGCCTCCCTCATTGTCTCTTTCTGGCTCCGGAGTTCCCTTATTTTCTTCTTGATGCTGCGAACGTCGCCGCTCTTGTCGCGTTTTTTCTCATCTGCAATTCCTTTGGCCTCCTTTATGGCGGCAACCAGCTCACTTTTATTCATGGCATGAACGCCGACGATACCCTCCATACCCAGGGCCATCTCTCGCAGTTCCTTGGCAGTCATCCGATCTAGGGGTTTCTCCTTTTTTTCCTTTTTCTCTTTCTTAGCCATTTACTTCCACTCCTCCATCTAATACCAGTCGGGCAAGGGCAATCGGGTGTTTTGCACCAATCACCTTACTTGTCAGAGTCATCTTTTTTACGCTTCTCAAGAACTTCCGATAACTGAATAAATGGTTTGAACAAGTCTATTGGAATGGGGAAAAGGGTGGTGGAATTATTTTCCGCCGAAACCTCCCTCAGTGTCTGGAGGTATCGCAACTGTAAGGCCATGGGATGTTCAGCGATTATCTCTGCTGCTTGGGCTAAGCGGGCTGCCGCCTGGTGCTCACCCTCAGCATTTATAACCTTGGCACGTCTTTCCCGTTCGGCCTCGGCCTGCCTCGCCATAGCACGCTGCATGTCTTGGGGCAGATCGATGTGTTTGACTTCCACGGTGGTGACTTTAACGCCCCAGGGGTCTGTGTGCTTGTCCAAAATCTCTTGTAGTTCGGTGTTAATCTTATCTCGGTCAGATAGGAGTTCATCCAGCTCCGCCTGCCCACAGACGCTTCGTAGGGTGGTCTGGGCCAACTGAGAAGTAGCGTAGAGATAATTTTCAACCTCTACTACCGCCTTAATGGAATCCATCACCCGAAAATAGATGACTGCATTTACCTTCACAGAAACGTTGTCTCGAGTAATTACGTCCTGCGGCGGCACGTCCATGGCCACCAGTCGCAAACTTATTTTCACCAGCCTGTCTACTACCGGTATTATGATAATAAGGCCCGGGCCTTTGGCTCTTGACATTACTCGGCCCAAACGAAATACAACTCCCCTTTCGTACTCGTTTAGGATCCTAATTGCACTGGCCAAAAAAAGGACCGCGAGTACTATCAAAAATATAATTGAGTAAGACATGGAGTCCTCCTATCAAGGCGGCAAAAAAGCTGTAAATTCCCGCTCTAAGTGACCAAATCATTGCTTTGTATCACCTATTTTTCTCACTTTCAACAACAAATTTTCAACCCCAATTACCTCCACCCTGGTACCAACAGGCACGATGTCCTCGGAGGTAGCGTTCCAGAGTTCGCCGTGGACGAACACCTTTCCCTCTGGGGCCAAAGACTCTTTGGCAACCGCTATCTCTCCGATCAACCCCTGATACCCGGTGCGCGGCTTGGCCATGTGGGCCCGGACAGCCAGAAAAGCCACAGTAATGAAGAAGCCTGAGATGACAAGTACTGCCGGAATCAACACACTCCAGGAAACCCGCAACCCGGTAGTCCCGGTGTTAAAGAGCATGATGGAACCGAGGGTAAGGCAGATGACACCCCCTATGCTGAGCAAACCGTAACTGGTTACTTTGATTTCCAGAAGAAATAGAATGGCTCCCAAAAGGATCAACAGCACCCCGGCATAGTTCACTGATAGGGTCTGGAAAGCATAAAAGGCAAGAATCAGGGAAATTCCACCGATGACACCAGGGAAAATGGCGCCGGGATGGGAGAGCTCGAAATAAAGGCCAGCCAAACCGATGAGCATTAGTATGTAGGCGATATTTGGGTTGCTAATGGTTTTGAGAATCTTATCCCGCAGATTCTCTTGGAGGCTTTCGGTAGAGAGCCCCTTGAGGGCTAGCTTTTTTTCTCCTTCTTTGGTCTGCACCGGCCAGCCTTCAAGTTTGAGCAATAGATCGTTCATGTCTTTGGCGATCAGATCAACTACATTCAGCCTCAAGGCCTCTTCAGCAGTAATGGACACGCTTTTTCTCACCGCCTCCTCGGCCCAATCAGCATTGCGGTCCCTCTTGCTGGCAATGGACTTGATGAAAGCCACCAGATCATTGACCATCTTTGTGTCCATGGTTTCGTCCATCTCCTTGCCCCCAGCCACAACCGGATGAGCGGCGCCTATGTTGGTACCTGGCGCCATGGCAGCAATATCGGCAGCCATTACAACAAATACACCTGCAGATGCAGCCTGGGCGCCACTGGGAGACACATAAACCACCACCGGAACGGGGGAGTTCATGATGGTCTTCACCATGGTTCTCATGGAGGAAACCAAACCACCAGGGGTGTCCAATTGGACCACAATGAGCACTGCCTCATCTTCCACTGCTTGCTGTGTCCCCCTAGCCAGAAAGGCTGCTGTACCCGGGTTTATACTCTCCTCGATGTGAATCACCTTGATGCGCTCGCCAGTTGCCGCCGAGAGGGAAGTCCCAGACGTTATCAGTAAGATAAAAAGCAACCCAGCCAGAAAAGAAAAACCTCTTCTAAGTCTGGCTGGTTCAGTTAATTTCGCTACAAGCCGCATTTTTATTTCCTTTCTATGCTTCTAGACCACAATCGGCTTTTTTGCCGTGCCCCCTAGACAGGCTGAAAAACCTCCCAGGCCAGCACCCTCAGCTATCCCCCTTTTTTACCAGAGACAGGAGCAACTGGACATCCTTCCAAGCCTGGCGCTTCTGCAGAGGATTGCGGAGAAGATATGCAGGATGGTAGGTGGGCACCACGGGAATACCCTCAAACTGGTAAACCTGGTTCCTCAGTCTAGATATTGGTTGCTGCGAGGAGAGCAGAAATTGGGCGGCAAAACTTCCTACGGCTAAAATGGCCTGAGGACGAATGGCGCGAAGCTGACGGCGAAGGAATGGGCCGCACAATTCGATTTCATCTGGCAGAGGGTCTCTGTTCCTCGGTGGTCTGCATTTGATCACGTTGCAAATGTACACCTCATGGCGCCGCCACCCCATTGCTGCAATTATGTGGTCGAGTAATTTGCCGGCTGGGCCCACAAAGGGTCGACCCAATCGGTCCTCTTCCCGGCCTGGTCCTTCTCCAACGAGCACTACTCTGGCTGAGGGGTTTCCTTCCCCAAAGACAATATGGGTTCGATCGGAGTGAAGTCTGCAGCGGTTACATTCTCCCAAATCGACCTTTATCTCATCCAGGGTCTCCGGCAGAGCTTGGGTGATAGGTAGCAACTCTGAGGGCAACCATTCCAGACCCATCATGGCCTGGTAGCTGAGATGCTGGCGAAGGGAGGCTGCCAGTTGAGCGAGGTCTCGGCGAGTCGATCTCACTAGCTCTTTGTCATCATGGGCTTTTCCACTCTGATTGCCAAAACGCATGTTTTGCTTATCCTATTCTTTTTGGGTTCATCTGGGATTTGCTTGGTTGATCATCTCCAAGCAAATCCCGGATGAACCTCTTTTTGACCCCCATTATAACAGGTTTTCTCAATCCCTAAGAATTGACAGGTTGTTACTTTCGCCACAGACGCTCCACTCGATCCCATATCTCCATGGCGATCAATTCTTTGCTCTTCAGAGGTAGGTTTTCCACCTCGCCTCCCGGCCACAAAATGGTCACTTCATTGGTATCACTGCCAAAGCCGGCATTAGCTGCGGTGAGATCATTTGCCACAATGAAATCCAGATTCTTCTGGCGGAGCTTTGTCTTTGCATTTTCCAGCAAATCTTCGGTCTCTGCGGCAAATCCTACCAGGATTTGCCCCTGCTTCAGTTCTCCAAGACGCAGTAGGATATCCTCGGTCTTTTCCAGCTCTAGAGATTCGCTGGCTTTTATTTTTTTTATTTTCTCCACCGCCCTTTTCATTGGCCGATAGTCAGAAACTGCCGCCGCCATCACCACGGCATCCATCTGGGTGAATTGGTCCACAACAGCCTCGTACATCTCCTTAGCACTCATAACCTGGATCTGCGAAACTCCATAAGGTGGAGTCAGAGAAGATGGTCCGCTCACCAGAGTGACCTCAGCTCCCCTCCTCCTAGCTGCACTCGCCAGAGCATAACCCATCTTTCCAGATGAGGGGTTGGTCAAATGTCTTACTGGATCCAACAATTCTCTGGTGGGGCCGGCGGTCACTAAAACTTTTTTCCCCTGAAGGGATTGCGGTGTCGACACTTGTCGGATGCATTCCAAAATTTCATCTACAGGCGCCAATCTTCCCAACCCTTGAACCCCACAAGCAAGGTCACCGGTTTCGGGACCCACTTGATGGAACCCCCAACCCCTGAGCTTGGCGAGATTTTCCTGTACAGCCTGACTTTCATACATATTCACATTCATGGCAGGACAAATAATCTTGGGAGCGGTGCAAGCCAGCAGGGCCGTGGTTAAGTAATCATCGGCAATCCCGTGTGCCAGTTTGCCAATTATGTTGGCTGTGGCGGGAGCAATGACAGCCACTTCAGCCTCGGTGGCAACTTGGATGTGACCGATTCGTGATTCCGTCTCTAAATCGAAAAGATGAGTGCACACAGGCTGGCCAGAGAGTACCTGAAATGACAGAGGTTGCACGAACTCCATAGCGCTTTGGGTCATGATCACCCGCACTTGCGCCGCTGCCAAAGCCAAAAGCCTGGTTAGCTCCAAGGCTTTGTACGCTGCGATCCCTCCACTTACTCCCAAGAGAATCTTCCGGTCTTTTAATGTCGTCATGCCTTCCTCTTTGCTTTCTAACCTTAAGTCGAGTTGATCCTGAGGTTCTCATTCTAAGCGAATCGAATTAACTGATGAATCAATCCCCCTCTTGCAGCATCTAAATGTAGTTCTTCACCACAAAGGGCACAAAGAGCACAAAGGTTTTTTCAAATAGAAGTAGTTCCTTTGTGTACTTTGAGATCTTCGTGGTTAAGCCTGCTTCAGGCCTCAAGGCATGGTTGCACTCACTTGGGGTGCCACCCAGATTTCAACTCCGGTTTTCAGGGGATACTCGGCCACACTTACTAGGCAGCTACGCTTATCCTTTTCGAAGTTCAGGATTACCCGGCGATAGCGAAAACTGGATTTCAGAATCCAACCGTCCTTGGGCATATTAGTGGTAAAAAAATTTACCAGTGACTCACCCTGCACATACCCCTCGAACACCAGGACACCAGCTGAAAAGGAGGGCGTACTGTAGACAAAGGAATTCTTTTTATTAAGGGAAAGTTCTGCGGGAATTAAAATGTCAGCAAAGTCATAGTAGACAGGAGCCGGTCCTTTAACTTCACTTTTCTTCTCTTCAGTTTCTCCAGAGTTATCCTCAGACTTTTGAAAAGCCGCACACCCGAAGCCGACAAGGAAAAGCAGCGAAACCAAACAGATTAGCAAACCACTTCTACCTGCAATACCACCATCAATTCTCATAACTTCCCCCTCCTTGCCCCGTTCGCTTTAACCTTGCTTAAAGTCACTCTGGTTATGAACCCATTGCCCAATCATACTTCCTTGAACACAAGGTCTGAAAGTGACTTGCGGTCGGACTTCTGCTGCCGATGCTTAGGATGCCCAATAGCTAGAACCGCCATCAATTCATAGGTCTCAGGCGCATCTAGGATCTCCCCCACCCTCTCTTTGTTCTTCAAGATTTCGCCAAGCCAGACGCCTCCGAGGTCCAAAGCATGAGTTGCCAGCCACATATTCTGTAGGCAGGCGCCTATCCCCTGACAGTCCTTGGTCCGATCATAGCTGGCATCATTATCAATAAATACTGCAATGATCACAGGGGCATTACGAATGATCTCCCGGTAACGGGTATGCTTCGCAACTTCATCTTTAACTTTAGAATCCTGAACAACAGCAAAACGCCAAGGCTGGTTATTGAGTCCGGAAGGAGCCCAGCGACCAGCCTCCAGGATTGTTTGCACATCATGCTGGTCTACCGGATCATCGGTATACTGCCTGATGCTTCTCCTGGCAAATATGGCTTCCAACACAGCTTGACCGGATTTACTCATTTGTTCTCCCGTGGTCTCGCGCCTGACCTTCGCGGTAAGGGAATTGAACCTCGCTGGTCACATAACCCCTTTAGTTGCTTGATATTATTGAGAGTATATCGGTATCCACCAAACCCGTCAATGATTAAGGCAAAGCTCTACGAGCTTTGCCTTACGAGACTGGATGTCGGGCGAGAGGGGAAATCGGGAATAACGGGTATTTGATTATTTTGATTGTGCACCTCTCTCCCGTATCGCTCGTCTCGCTGTTTCCCCGTGCCTGGTGCCTAGTGCTCAGTGCCTAGTTCGCACTGCGGTTGAACCGCAGTCCGTTAATAACCCCGTGGCAACGGCAGGCGGTCGCCACTAGAATATTCTTCACCGAGGATCTCGCTGCTTCGAGAAGCCGCCAAAGAGTTGACAATTGGTAGCCGCCAACACCTGGCGTCAGTTGATGGCTGCGAACCACCAGGGTCTTATAGCCACGGACCTCTATTTGTTGGATAAGCTCATACAAATTAGCTTCGCGACGTTCTCGGGTGACGCTACAGATATCTTCAGGCTCCTCACAGTCGTTGGGACAGCGAAAGGTTGCAAAACTCGTATAGAGAACCCCTCCTTTGCCTCTCATGGGGTTGGGAATTTGCTGATCGAGAGCTGAAGGGGCGACAAGTGGCGTAACTGCCCCCTCTTTGGTCAACTGTTGACAGAGCCAGGAGAAAGCAACATGTTCGGGAATTGCTGGGATAATCCACTCATTCCCCGCACCAGTATGGGATAGAAGAAAGTCGACAGCATCCTGTTTTATGATCTTCAAGGGCTCATCCCTCAGATCATCCAGTGCATCTTCATGGTGATCCACTACTAGCAAATTGCATCTCCTTTTTCGCTGCAAAATGCGCTTCGCCGCTAAAGAGCCAAAATGTCCGGCTCCAAGAATCCAAAAAGATTCCATGAACCCTACCCTTTTTTTATCTTTCATTATCTTAACAACATGATAGAGTAAACAGCAAACTATCGCAGATACTAGATTGCAGATTTTAGATTTCAAACTGACCTATCTTAAAAATATGGAATTCCGCAATCTGAAATAACCATCACGCCATCGCTCCAATACTCCAGTACTCCATTGTCGTTTGTTGACACCCCCTTTTTTTAATTTTATAGTTCATCCAAAGTGCGGCAAAGCTGCATTCATATTTGAAAAGCCAAGCACGAAACAAATTGTGGCAACAGATGTGGGATGTGCGATATGCGATCTATAAATTTAGGAATTGCGAATTAAGGGATTAAGGAATTGAGCCTGGTCTAGAAAAATCCCTGAATTCCTCAATCCCTAAATTCCTAAATTTGATTCCCGCATCTCAGATCTCAGATCTCACATCCAGATAAAAAACATGTTTGTAGATACCCATTGTCATCTTGACTTTGATGATTTTGCCAAAGATCGAGGAGATATTCTGGCTCGAGCGAAGCGGGCCGGCGTCCAGCAAATGGTCACCATAGGAATCGATCTTCCCTCCTCCAGGCGAGCCATCGCACTGGCTGAGAACAATGGAGAGATTTACGCCACAGTAGGAATCCATCCCCATGATGCCAAGGTTCTTTCTCCTGAGGACATCCAGGAGTTGCTCAGCCTAGGAAGTAAATCACAAGTTGTAGCTTACGGCGAGATTGGCCTAGATTTCTTCCGCAATTATCAAGCGCAATCTGTGCAAGTCGCTTGCATGGAGGAGCAACTTAATTTGGCCCATCAATTAGGATTGCCCGTGGTCATTCATGATCGCGAGGCTCACCAAGAGATCTTCCAGATCTTGCAGGAAAATAAGGTCTGGGAAATAGGTGGAGCCATGCATTGCTTTTCTGGCGACTGGTCCTTTGCGAAAAAATGTTTAGATCTCGGCTTGTACCTCTCCATAGCAGGACCCGTTACCTTCGATAAATCACAAATTCTGCAGGAGCTGGCCCAAAATTGTCCACTTGACCGGTTACTTATTGAGACCGACGCCCCTTTTCTGGCTCCAGTACCCAAACGTGGCAAAAGGAACGAACCCGCTTTTGTAGTTTACACGGCAGAAAAAATCGCATCTTTGAGGAAACTCCCCTTGGAGGACGTAGCCAGACAGACCAGTTTAAACGCCCGACAGCTCTTCAGGCTGCCAACTCCGGAACCATTTAGAGTAGGAAAAATTGTAACCACAGAGGACACAGAGATTACAGAGCATAGGAGTTAGCTCTAAATTCGAAATCCTAAATTCTCCTTCGGAGTCCCCACCCTGCGGGCGGGGTCCCGGTTTCGAAGCACAAAACAAATTAGGGAATTAAGGTTAGAATTGAGGAATTAAGAGATTAGGCTTCGTTCTTTTTTCAATCCCTGAATTCCTGAATCCCTAAATTCCTTAATCTGTGCATTTCGATATTCGGATTTCGGATTTATTCTTTCCCATGATTTTTGTGGTTTAATCTTTTCCTCCTCTCAATTGCGAGCCGGCGAATTCGTGCCACCGGTTAAAATGACTGAAAAACACAAGAAAGGAGATTTTATTCTAGCATCGGCTTCGCCGCGGCGCCGAGAACTTTTGGCACAACTTGGACTCTCTTTTATCGTGGTTCCCAGCAAGCTCCAAGAGATCAACCAAAGTGGGATGAAGCCACATGTGCACGCCACTTACTTTGCTGAGGCCAAGGCCAAAGAGGTGGCTAACCACCACCCGCATCAGTGGGTTTTGGGGGCAGACACCATTGTTGTACTTGGCCAAGAAATCTTGGGAAAACCAGCAGACTTCACCGAGGCCTCCTCCATGCTCTCTCGACTGGGCGGACAAAGCCATGGCGTTATTACCTCCATTTGTCTTGCACACGCAAGTATGGAAGTTTTGGAAAGCGAGTGGGTTGAAACCAAGGTCTTCATGAGAAGCCTCAGTGGGGAGGATATCGAGGGTTATATAAGAACTGGTGAACCCATGGACAAAGCTGGTGCTTATGGCATCCAGGGCATAGGTGGTTGTCTGGTCCAGCGGATAGAGGGCTCTTACTCCAATGTGGTAGGACTGCCTCTGTGCGAGACCTTGGAGTTGTTACGTCGCCATGGGGTAGCCAACCCTTTCAAATAGGTGGCAATGCTTCGAGGGGTGTATAAAATCACAGAGATCACTGAGCAGATGAGCTACCATAAAATTCGAAATCCTAAATTCTCCTTCGAGAGCTCACGAACCTGACAGACATAATCCTAATTTCGAATTCTCCAATGCTCAAAACAAAAACCAATAAATTAGTGGTTTGTTAGTTTTTGTCATTTGGATTTTGAAAATTTGAATTTGTTTAGGATTTCGATATTCGGATTTCGGATTTGCTCTCCTCTGTGGTTTCAATTTTCGGCCGTTGCAAGTAGAGGACTCTATGGGGTCAATTGCGGACAATCTTGCCCGAGTGAAGGAGAGAATGGCGGAGGCCGCCATACGTTCGGGCCGCACGCCGGATTCGGTCAAACTTGTAGGTGTTACTAAGACCGTAGATGTGGTCCGGATTAAACAAGCAGTCTCTGCAGGTTTACAGACACTAGGGGAAAACTACGTCCAAGAAGCCCGGAATAAAATCAAGGAGGTCGGGAGCGAAGCAAGTTGGCATTTCGTAGGACGATTGCAGACAAACAAAGCAAAATATGCAGTGAAGCTTTTCGACCTGATTCAAACCGTTGATTCAATTAAGCTGGCAAAGGAACTGAACCATCGTGCCCAACCATTGGGCCGGACAATTCCCATCATCATACAGGTAAATCTAGCCAGCGAATTTACTAAAGGAGGAGTGGAGCCGTCAGAATGTCTCTCCCTAATCAAAAAAATCTCCGCCCTGGAAAATCTGCAGATCCGTGGACTTATGACCATGCCCCCATTCTTCGATCAAGCTGAGCGAGCCAGACCTTATTTTTCCCAGCTGAGAGAATTGAGTCAAGAAATAGCCCAGGCCCAAGTGGTTGGAGTTGAAATGAATGAATTGTCCATGGGCATGTCTGGCGATTTTGAAACGGCTATCGAGGAAGGGGCAACCATGATTAGGGTGGGAACTGCTATTTTTGGGGAGCGGCTGTAAGCCTCTGACGCATGGTCTCATACAAAGCCATAGCGCCTGCTGCCGCTGCATTTAAAGAATCCAATCTCCCTCGCTGGGGAATTGAAGCGTGCAAATCGCAGGTCCGTTTTATTAGTGGTCGGATACCTTTAGCCTCCCCCCCTATTACCAAAGCGATGGGCTGGCAGAGATCTAGTTTATAGATGGGTTGATCCCCTTCCATGGTCAAACCCACCACCCATATTCCCTTTTCCTTCAATAGCTCCAATGTTCGCCTCAGGTTAGTGACCCGGGCAACCTTAGAATGCTCAAGCGCACCTGCAGAGGCTTTGGCCACCGCTGCTGTTAGGGGCGCAGCACGATCTTTGGGCACCACCACTCCGTGAGCTCCGCAAACATAAGCCGTGCGAATCAAAGCGCCCAGATTTTGAGGGTCTTCGATTCCGTCCAGCACTACAACCAGGGCTGGGCCTTCATGCAGGGAGACTTCCAGAATGGTCTCCACCTCCACATAATCATAGGGGGAGAGGAATGCTATGATCCCCTGGTGACTGGTAGTCCCTGCCCTGGCTTCCAAGAGTTGACGATCGGAGGTTCGGACCTTAATGCCAAGCCCCCGCGCCTGGATGAGGATCTTGTGGACCGTGGCGCTAGATCCTCTTCGACTTACCCAGATCTCTCTAATCTTATGGCCACGGCTAGCCAGTGCTTCCCGGATTGGATTGGTACCGTAAAGGATCTCGTCTGCCATGGGAGGGGCTATTTTTGTAGTCAACGAGTGTTTTGGCCTCAGATTTCGGGTTTCAGCTTTCAGGGCTTTAGGTCTTAGTAATCCAAAACCTCGGTGGTTTGTTGTTCATTCTGGTTGCAAAAGATCTCTGACCCGCGGCAAAACAACCTGTCGACGGTAACGGGCAGCCAAGACGACAGCCTTCAGAGCCTCTGCCGCCTCATCGAGAACGTCGTTGATTATCAGATAGTCATACCAAGAGGCTTCCAAAAGCTCTCCCATGGCGTTCTCCAGCCTGGCCTCTATGTCCTCTCCTTGTTCGGTACCCCTCTCCAGAAGTCTTTTTTCCAGAGTCTCACGGTCGGGTGGCAAGACGAAAATGAAGCAAGCTTGGGGAAAATGGGCTTTGACCTGACGAGCACCCTGAACGTCAATTTCCAGAAGCACATCCCCGTTTTCCTTCAGTTGCCTCTCTAGCTGATTCACCGAGGTGCCATAATAGTTGCCGTGAACGAAAGCCCATTCCAAGAAAGCACCCGCTTCCCTCATGGCAAAAAAACTTTCCTCTGATACAAAGTGATAGTCCTTGCCCTCACTCTCTCCATGGCGCGGCGGTCTTGTGGTGTACGAGATCGAGTATGCGAGTTGAGGGAATTCCTTCCGCACATTTTCGCGCAAACTCGATTTTCCCACCCCTGATGGTCCGGATAGCACGAAGAGTTGTCCGCTGGACTCCATCACTTTTTGCTATCGCCGTCCTTGCCGAGTGAATCAGCCATAAACCGTTGGGCAATTGTCTCAGCCTGCACCCCGGACAATATGACATGATTGCTGTCGGTAATAATGATTGCCCGAGTACGGCGGCCCATGGTGGCATCAATAAGTTTCTTGGCCATCTTGGCATCTTCTTTCAAACGCTTCATTGGTGCAGATCCTGGGGAAACGATTGCAACCACCCGATCTGCCACCACCGTATTGCCAAAGCCGATGTTTAAAAGCTTTCCATCCATTTCAACCCCACCTTCTGGAAAATGGCTCCCTGAACCGATTGCCTCAGTAAATTAATTTAACTTGACCTGCAGCTTATTCGACGTTCTGTAACTGTTCTCGAAACCTTTCAAGCTCCGTTTTCATCTGGATCACTTTTTGCCCAATCTCCACATCATTAGCCTTGGAGCCTATGGTGTTGATCTCACGGTGCATCTCCTGCAGGAGAAACTCCAACTGGCGCCCGCGGGGCCCGCTGGCCTTGAGTAAGGCCCTGAACTGCTGTACATGGCTTTTAAAGCGTATCAACTCTTCGGTGATGTCGCTCTTTTCCGCCAAAATGGCAACCTCCTGAGCCAAGCGGGACTCATCCAGCTCCCCTTGGCCAAGAAGTTCCGCAATCCGCTTCTGTAATCGGTCGCGCACATCCAGAACAACAATAGGCGTCCGGCTTTCAACCTCACTGCCAAGGGTCTCCAGTTGATTCAACCGTTCATTGAAATCGGTCTGAATGGCGGAGCCCTCCTCCCTTCTCATCTTAATGCACTCTTTCACGCTCTGATCAAGAGCCTCTTCAATTAATTTCCATGCTTGTCCGCGACTCTCCTCATCTTCTTTAAAAACAAAGATGTCCCGAAAATGCAAAAGTGTATCCAAGCGCAGATCGGCCTCAAGGCCCAATTTATCTCGAAGATCGAAAAGTAACCTTTTGTAAGTCTCAGCCAACTCCGTATCAACCGCGAGATGCTGCACTTTATCCAAGGTTTCATCTGCAACAACGTTTACCTCAATGCGTCCCCTGGAAAACTGAGCGCTAAGCTTCCGCTTTATCTCCTCCTCGAAGTCTGTGTATCTGCGAGGCAACTTTATGCGAATATCGTAAAAACGATGGTTAAGCGTACGTAATTCTACGGTAAATCGATATCCGTCAGCCATGGCCTCGCCACGTCCAAAGGCAGTCATACTATGAAGCACCATTCCACCCCTTATTTGTCAACAAAATCTTTGAGTTGAGAACACAAAGGTCACAAAGCAATGTAATTTCAAATTGTTGATTGTAGATTGCAGATTGCGAGATCTTCCAGGTACTACTTGTGTCAATCTACAATCTACAATCTCCAATCTCAAATATCCTTTGCCTTCTCTGTGCTCTCTGTGGTTTGTTCTGCTCTTCGCACTTGCAGCAAGTACTTCTCTCTCAAGGCCCGAAGCCAACGTCGGACTTCCGACTCTCCATAGTCCGGATAGGTCCAAGCCAGAGGCTGATAGTCTTTGTCACGGTAAATCAGGGTCAAATCCGCGTAGATGCCTTTACTAAGGTAGATCCGATGTCCATAATTCTTGCCGCTGGCCAGCACCAATCGTTCGGCCACCAGGTAACCTGGATCAATATTAACAAGTCGGTTTCCCTCTTCGGTCTGCTCATCTTCGAACGCATTGGTCTGAACTTTGATCAAGGCTAAATCTTCCTGTCGGATCAGGCGATCAAAGCTGGCAAACCGGCGGAACAAGACTTCACCCATCTCTGCACAATAATAATCGGTGTAGTTGAATAGCAGCAATGGGCTAACAAAATCCAGTATGCCATAATGAGCGGCGAGTTCGGACAATGTTGCGTTTATGCGTTCCGCAGAAGAAGAAATCACGCTGACGAACAGCTTTGCCGGTTTCGGCTCCTGTGGAGTGCTCATGTAATTTCTATGAAGACTTGGTATTTGGTCTCAGACTTTTTACAGTCTTTTTGGATTATAAAGCTTTCAAAAAGCTTGCTTCGTTTCGTCGTAAGTGGAATGATGGGGCGAAGGCCCCAGGTTTTTTCTAAACATAACTCTGCCGGCCGACACAGACATAACGGAAACCAAGTCCGCGCATTTTTTCTGGCTCGTAGATGTTTCTGAGATCAACTACTACTGGCTCTTTCAGGAGTTCGGCCATCCGCTTCCAATTGAGATTACGAAACTGGTTCCATTCGGTGATAATCACCAAGCCGTGAGCACCGAGCGCAGCGTCGTAGGCATCCTTGGCATAATACACGGATTTAAATATTTTCCGGGCTGCTTTCATCCCTGCCGGATCAAATACCCTAATTTTGGCCCCCTGCCTCTGCAAACCCCTAATAATCGTTATGGATGGAGCCTCGCGCATGTCGTCTGTATTAGGCTTAAAAGTAAGGCCAAGGATGGCAAGTACCTTCCCTTCCAACTCGCCTAAGGTGCTGCTGATTTTCTCTATCATCAGCTTTCGTTGGCGCTTGTTAACCCGTCTCACGGCCTTGACAATATCAAAGCTGTATCCGTGATCCCGGCCAATCCTCTCGATTGCCTTAATGTCTTTGGGAAAACAGGAACCACCAAAACCAGGGCCAGGATGGAGAAACTTCGGCCCTATTCGCCTATCCAAACCCATGCCTTTGGCCACCTGGTGAACATCAGCACCCACTCGCTCACAGATATTGGCCATCTCATTGATAAACGAAACCTTGGTGGCAAGAAAGGCGTTCGAAGCGTATTTGATCATTTCAGAGGTTTGGACATCGGTGATGATAAAAGGGGTCTCGATAAGATAAAGGGGGCTGTAGAGATCCTTCAAGATGGCTACTGCCTGGTCACTCTTCGCTCCAAGCACCACCCGATTGGGCCGCATAAAATCCTCAATGGCTGAACCCTCTCTGAGAAATTCGGGATTGGAAACCACGTCAAAGGCAACCTCGGACTTCCGCTCTTCCTCAATGATTTGACTTATTACTTGACTGGTGCCGACAGGTACAGTGCTTTTGGTGACAATTACCTTGTAGCCGTCCAGATTCTGGCCAATGGTCCCAGCCACCTCCCTTATATACTTGAGATCGGCCCTGCCATCAGGAGCAGAGGGAGTACCAACTGCAATGAAGACTACTAGGGCTTGCCGGATGGCACTGCCGGCCTCTGTGGTAAAAGTCAAGCGGCCTTCTTGGACATTCTTGGAAACAAGTTCCGTTAGGCCCGGCTCATAAAATGGTACCTCTCCTTTCTTCAATAGCTCGATTTTGCCTCCATCTTTGTCAACACAGGTAACATTGACACCAAACTCCGCAAAACAGGCACCAGTTACCAGGCCTACATATCCCACCCCAACCACGCATATATGCATCAGTATTGCTCCTCAGATCTATCTTCGTTCCACAGCAGTGTCAATCAGGACCTCTTTTAGTCTAGAGGCTGCAACCGTAGCCGTACCAACCTCGCCAACCACGATCCCAGCAGCCAGATTTGCTAGTACGGCGGCCTGACTGGGAGTCAGACCGGCTGCTAAAGCCAAAGTGAAGGTTGCTATAACAGTGTCACCTGCTCCAGATACGTCAAAGACCTTTCTGGCCACCGTGGGGATTTGAGTTGTCTGCCCGTTGCCCTCAAATAGCGTCATCCCCTTATCTCCCTGGGTGATAAGGACCATCTGACAGCCGAGTTCTTCGAGCAGACGGGCTCCAGTTCGCCTGAGGCTCTGGTCGTCTTCTATTTGAATTCCGGACATTTGCTGAGCTTCATAATTGTTGGGAGTGATAAGAGTAACATCTTTGTATAACGCCAAGTTCCGCACTGTGGGATCCACTGCTAAGATAAACTGATTATCTTGGCTTAGAGAGCGGATGCCGTCCATAAGGCTCCGAGTCACAACACCCTTACCATAGTCGGCAACCACAATCGCATCGCTCTCATTTATCTCCTCTTTGAGGGTGGCGAGAATCCTGCCGATGCTCTTCTCATCCACAGGCTTCCGCTCCTCGCGATCAACCCTTACAACTTGCTGAGAGTGGGCCACCACTCGCGTTTTCATAGTGGTGGGTCTGCTATTCTCAACCACTAGTCCGTCAGTGATATTATTAAGCTTGCCCACAATACGCGTCAGCTTTTTCCCCATCGAGTCATTACCTACAACACCGCAAAGTAAAGCTTGACCTCCTAGAGCAAGGATGTTGTTTACAACGTTACCTGCCCCCCCTAGCATATGAGACTGTCTCTCTACTTCTACAACCGGCACAGGTGCCTCGGGTGAAATTCTATCAACGCGGCCCCAAAGGAACTCGTCCATAATCACATCTCCCACTACCGTTATCCGGCAAGATGTGAACCTGTCTATACCATTGGAGAGAGCCTTGGAATCATAAGCGGGTGACATGTGTGGAATCTACCTTGTAAAAATTACGCTGGCTGCACCTGAATATAGCACAGCATTGCAAGGAAGCCAGCACTTTTTTGCTAGGTCCAAGAGGTTAGCTCCAGAGGGCTTAGTAAGAGTCAAAGGCTGTGCCATTCGTCAAATTTCGGATTGTAGACTTCGGATTTCGGATGCAAAATAATAAAATACAAATCTAGAGCTAAATTAGAATTCCGCAATCCCCATTCCCAAATCCGCGATCTTGTTGCTCCATTACTCCAAAAACCAGCCCGGGTGGGTGGGAGCTTAAACCTCCTCTGGGGATCTCGCACAGAGACGCGTTCCATGGACCTGTAAGTGCTTGGTCATTTACAAACTAACGTGCTTCAATTACACTTTGGCCTTATGCGACGGACCTTGTTTAGATATTTTTTGGTTGAGGAGGCCATTCCATTCTTCGTCAGCCTATTGGTTCTGACCCTTGTTTTATTTCTGGGCAAGACCATGCGCTACACCAAGTTGCTTTTTATTACTGGGTCCGGTCTGGCTGAATTCGGCAAACTCCTGCTTTATTTGATTCCGTACTTGTTGGCCTTCACTATTCCTATGGCCACCCTCATGGCCACTCTTCTCGCTTTCGCCAGATTGGCGCATGACAATGAACTCACCGCCATGAAGGCTGCTGGCATCAGTTTCTATCAGACAATTCCTCCAGTGGCCTTGCTGACGGGGCTTGCTTGTTTGGTCACCCTGGCTCTCTCCAATTTTGTTCTTCCACATGCCAACAGCGCCTTCAAGCGCGCCGTCCTTGAAATGGCGCGGTCCAGAGGCCAGTTGATTCTCAAAGAGCGGATCTTTAATGATCAATTCGCAGGCCTGGTTTTTTTCATTAACAGCATCTCTCCTGATGGCAATCATTTACGAAAGGTATTTATTTCAGACAGTCGATCACCTGAAACTAATAGCTCGATTATTGCCGAAGAAGGTTTTGTAATCCACTCGCCCAGCGGCAACCGAATGACCCTGAGGCTCCTTCGGGGGCGGATCTTTCGGGTGGCAGCTGAGAGGCAGAGCCTGCAAACCATCCGCTTCCAAAATTATGACTTTAACCTTGATTTGGACTCTTTTGCTTTAGGTGATAAGGAATTTCGCAAGGCGGAACGGCACCTTGGCTTTACTGAATTAAGACAGGCACTGGCTGCAGCTATAGTCGGTTCAAAGGAACACAACAGGCTATCCTATGAATTCCACAGACGCTTATCCCTCCCCTTCGCTTGTATTGTTTTAGGGTTTCTTGCTGCGCCTTTGAGCGTTCAATCCAGAACCGGATCCCGACTCTCCGGAGTGGTTCTTGGTATTCTTCTTTTCTTGCTCTACTATGTTTTCGTCTCAGCCGCCAAGGCCCTGGGGGAAGGAGGATCATATCCACCTGCCATCGGCCTATGGTTGCCAAATGTCATTTTTTCTACCCTTGCAGTCGTTTTGTGGATCAAAACCGCAAGGGAGTCCCCATTCAAGCCAATTGTCGTTGTTCAGAGAATTGTGGGGCTGGCTACTTCTCGGATCAAATTAGGTTGAAGATACAGCGCAGTGTAAACTTTGCATTATCGTCCAACCCATGGCCCAGGTTAAAGAAAGAAATCGACCCCAAAGCGGCCGGCTTTGAGCTGCTCTTTCCTCTGTGCCCAACTCTGCTTCTGAACAGGCCCCAAGGGCCAGGCTTTCTTTGGCGAACAAAAAATGATTCTAGAACCTGATAAAATACACTCGATTTTAGTTTTAATGATGGATAGACACCTGGGAAATTTCTTAGTTTCTTTGTCATCTATCGTCGCATTCCAAAAATACTTTCAAAACAAAAAATGCTATTTCGCCTTTGACAGTAATTACAGAGAGGTTGTTGAAAGCGTCCATGGTTTAAACAACATAATCTCTTTTCCCAGAAGAGAAATATACAAAAGTGGGCTGATAAAACGAATATTACTATATCTGAGGTTTATCAATAGTCTTAGAAGTACAGATTGCGATGTCGCAATTGACTTACAGGGAGGAAACGCTTCTTCTATTGCAAGCTTCTTGTCAGGTGCATCACGCCGCCTGAGTAATTCTAGTGCCAGAAGACCTTATATTTACAATATAAAGATCGACCTCCCAGTAGGTGAGCACAAGGTTCGCAGTTATACGAAGATTGCTGAGGCCTTAGGGGCCACCATAGACGAACCACACTATCGACTATACCCTTCGAACCGCAGAACAGAGTCACTAAACAAGATACTCGAACTTCACAGAATAGCCTCCCATAGACCGATTATCTCTGTACACGCCGGCGCCGGCAATATTCACAAGCAATGGACCACAGATGGATTTGTGGCGATTGCGGACTGGCTTGCCTCAAAAGACTTCCAGGTCATCTTGGTTGGATCTGATCGAGATTTAGATAAGATTGAGGCAATAATGACCAGATTGAGTCATAAAGCTTACAATCTCGGGGGGGCCTTGTCTCTCGGCGAGTTGATGGCCCTTTTTCACATGAGTTCACTTTTCTTGGGAAATGACAGTGGTCCCATGCACCTGGCTGCAGCCATGGGAACGCCCCTGGTGGGTTTGTTCGGTCCAGTTGATGAGAGGAGATGGGGGCCCCTCTCTGCCAACTCTATCGTTTTGAGAGGTGAGGAGGCTTGTGAAGACTGTAGGGAGAAGCGCAAAGATTGTCATGACTTCCCCTGCATAACCACGCTGAAGCCAGACAAGGTGAAAAAAGCGATCAGCGAGCTGCTAGCAGCTGGACAGGACTAAACCATCATTTCATTCGCTCGTCTCGCCCGACCTCCCGTCTCGCCGAGCAGTGCGAATTAACGAAATCCTCCCTTGCGGTATAATCGCCAAGAAAGTATGCACACCGCCAGCAGGGGATGGCGTTTTAGCCGTGGAGTCCACTCAACCCTGACCCCAGAGTGCCGCTCTATTTTCCACTGGATGTAGTCCACCCCTCCCTCGAAAGTAAAAACCGCTTTGGCGAGGCGCAAAATTGAAAGCACTTTTCCCTGGAGCCTCCTCAAAGTCCAAGCCAAATGGCTGCGGTACCGAACCTGGTTTGGAATGTGGGCGTGATAAAGGAAGCCATCTGGTTCAGCAAAAGTCTCCACCTTAAAGGGAACGGAAAACATGGCAGCGCGGGTAACTTGTGCATAGTATTCTGGAGCAGCGTCAACCAGATAAACGAGTTTATCAGGTTTTTCTGACCTGAGTTCCGCCCTATAGCTGAGCAAAAGTCCATGGTGCCACAAATCTCGAGCTGTAAACCTCTCCTCTACACCTGGCATTACACGGGTAATAAAAGTAATAACAGCCTGAGCCAGCGCCATTTGCACCTGTTTTTCCACCTGGTTGTTACGTGCGTACAGCAGCCCGGCAGGTTGGGCAAATCTTCCCCACAGGTAGGAGTGGAACCATTGCTTCGAGGTGCCCCTCTGTAAGTCTTTGAGGGAGAGAACAGCGTACTTTGTGCGCACCACGCGATCTTGCACGGGCAATTCCAGATAGAACACATTGGGTGGTAGTAGCTTGTTGGCCATGGCCTGTAAACGATTTGGCAAAGCGGCGCGGTAGCTATCTACTATGACGTACAGGTCAACCAGTCCGTCGGTATCATCACCCGTGCGAAAACATGAACCATAGAAAAGGATTGCTTGGGTAGCCTCGCCATAGCGGTTCAGAAGCACCTCCGCCAGGGCACGCACTCCATCCGGAGCCTCCCGAGAGGATTCTTGTCGAATCAAGGTGATTAGGTTCGATGGCACTGTCACGGTCACAATCTCAGAAATGAGGCCTTACCGCCATTTTGGACAACAACTGGTCCGAGGTGAGCTTTCGCCTCGAAAAGCTCACCGTCGAGGGTGAATCCACTATTTAGGCTTAGCCGGACTCGCTCTACATTATGGCTAACGTAGCCATTTTTTGCGGTCCCGTAACGGTTCGTCCGACCACGTATCAGAGCC
Source organism: uncultured delta proteobacterium (assembly GCA_963712115.1). GTDB lineage: Bacteria > Desulfobacterota > Syntrophobacteria > BM002 > BM002 > BM002. The sequence continues at coordinate 71,405 of CAVQGX010000007.1, forward strand.
GGCAGTGCCCGCAACAGGTATCGAGGCTGCGAATCGACCGCAGTGTAATGCAAAGGCCCGTCTTCTTTGCCCCAATAAGGACGCAGACCAAGAAATAGCCGCTCCAGTCCAGTAATCATTAGCAGAAACCAGTCCCTCTGTTCGGGCGGATTGTCATCCAACCCCACGGTGATAGGCACGGGAGCAACATGGGTAGTGCCCCTTACTGCAACGGCCAGGAGAAACAAAGCAATAGTCAACCCTGGAGCCCACTCTCCCCTAAAACCAGGCCGGTTCAGCTTGTTGTTGCAAAACTGGATTCCCTGATAAATACTGGCCGTCCCCAAAAACATCCCGTAAACGGGTTCCACATTGGGAGCCGCCTGGACACGCAAAACCGGGCGTTGTAGATGAACCACCTCGCCCTTCCCGTCACAGGCCCATGTCAATAGCTTTCGTAACCCTTGAGCCCGAGATCCTTTCAGACCCACATCCCCAGCGGTCATACTTGTTGTGCCGGCTCGCAAAACTGCCAGAAGCGGCAGTCTTTCAAAAGGACTTTGGTGGTATAGAACCGTTAGCGCCGCCTGAATAGTGCCGTCGCCACCGTTTATTGCGACCACATTCACCTCTTGGCGAGCAAAATCGGCCAAGGCTGATGCCACATCGGCTGGAGTCTGGACATCACGATCCGATACTTGCGGGTAGGCCGCCAAAACCTCCCGGACGGTCCCTAGCCCTTTCCGGTTGGCGCCGCTGAGAGGGTTATTTAATACCCCTACGCGCAGAGGTCTGGCAGGTGCCGAAATGCGTTGTGAATGGTCGCTAAGCTTCCTCTCCGCCACCCTTAGCCCTTCCTAGTACAAAAGAAAAGTGAAAATCCAACCACATAGGAGTTCTGCCTTGACTTCACCCCGCTCAAATAAAACTTGTCCCAAGTGGATTAGTGACTGTAATGAGGACCCCATTATCCTTGGGAACCTTAAGCATACGTGGCAAAAAATGAACTGGTATTGTATATTAGACCCACGAATTCTGTAAAGCCCAGTGACTATAGATGCAACTTCACCTATGATCTTTAACTGGTCAATGGCGGATTTAACCACAGAGAACACGGGGAAAATAAATCCGAAATCCTAATATCGAAATCCTAAACAAATTCAAATTCTCAAAATCCAAATGACCAAAACTTTAAAATCATATATTGATTCCATGTTGTTTTGAACATTGGAGAATTTGAAATTCGGATTTGTTTCGTGCTTAGGATTTAGGATTTCGAATTTAGTGGCAACTACGCTACTCCTAGGTCTCTGTAGTTTAATTCCTAGCCTTATGACCGCTCACTGTGGTCGAGCCCCAAAACATGAACGATACCTTCACACTAGCCCATCTTTCCGACTTCCATCTTTCTTCTCTGAATAAGGTCAAGTTACGAGATCTACTGAACAAGCGCATATTCGGTTATGTCAAATGGCAGCTTCGCAGACATAGTGAGCACAGTCCAGAGGTCCTCGAGGCCTTGCTCCGCGATTTACAGATTACCCGACCTGACCACATCGTGGTTACCGGCGACTTGACACATTTGGGTTTGCCTGCTGAATTCCGTGAGGCCAGGAATATTCTGCATTCAATAGGTTCACCCCCGGAGGTCACAGTAATCCCTGGTAACCACGACGCCTATGTGAGAACTGACTGGAATAGCACATTCGGCCTTTGGGCAGACTATATGGTCTCTGATGGCCCTTCCCCCCGTGGTGAAGCGGGGACTGACTCCCAAAATACCTTTCCCAGCCAACGAATACGTGGGTTTGTAGCACTTGTTGGCGTATCCACCGCCAGACCTAGTGGACTCTTTCTTGCTGTGGGTAGTGTTGGTCAGTTACAACTGCGAGAACTGGAAAGGATTTTAGCAGAGACAGGACAACAGCGGCTTTTTCGGGTCCTACTGATCCACCATCCCCCGCTGCCCGGCATCGTAAGTTGGCGCAAACGGTTAACCGATGGCGAAGCCTTACGTTTGATTCTGGCACGGCAAGGTGTGGAACTCGTCCTGCACGGCCACTCCCACCGCGGTTCGCTGGGTCATATCGACACTGTCATGGGTGAGGCTCCAACATTCGGCGTTACTTCTGCCTCAGCGCCAGGTCGCACAACCAAGCGGAGGGCTCGCTACCATATCCACCGCCTCAAAAAAAATCCTCAAGGCTGGGAAATTGTCGTCTCAGTGAGGTGTTATTCCCCACAATCAGAGAGTTTTGTAGAAGAAACTGAAACCCGTCTCGTCCTTCCCCGTGCGATCGCCTGATTAATCTTAATGTATTTTATGAGTTTTGTAGATCTAAATTGTAGTATTGTTAGCTACTTCAGGAATGATTGATTGTGGGAGCTGCTTTAAACCGGATGTTTCATGAATTGATGTCGCGAGGCCTTGGAGATGGGCGTGCCACTGGGCAACCGTACCGCGGGATTGGTTCCGAGGCGTACCTGAACGGTACGTCGCAGGAGCCGACACCCGAGGACGCCCAGAAGAACGGCCACATCCTTGGCCACAGCAAGCGATTCATGAAACATCCGGGTTAAGCTAGGGAGCCTGGCGAAGCTGCCAGAGAGCTATCGTCAAAATTAGAGCTACAGGGGTTAAGGTGGTGAGCGGTGCAGGGAACTCTAACAATAGCCCTAGATAGCCGATTATCTGATTTGCCAGATAAAAACCAATTCCCACCGAGGCTCCCAGGGTTATCCTCAATCCCACGGTCATGCCCCGTGGTGGCCCAAATACGAAGGGTAGTGAGAGTAGAACCATTGCACCCGTTGTTAAAGGCATGACCAGTTTCTGCCACAGAGCCAGACTGTAGTTGTCCGCATTCTGTCCCCTCTCCCGAAGAGCCTTGATATACAAGTATAAGTCTGACGGTGCTAGGCTCTCTGGAGGTAGTTCCAAGACACTAACCTGGTCCTTACTAAAAAATGAGTCAATCTCTAGGCTTGGTAAGTACTGGGTGCTGATCCCCTGCTCCTCGATGACCTTTTTTTGAATGTCCTTGAGTGTCCATCGTCCATCTTTATGGATATCTGCTTCACGCGCATGAATAAAGGATCGTAAAAAACCCTCTTCGTCACGTTCGTAAATATCCAAATCCGCCGCAATTCCACCCGACAGGGTTAAGCCAACTCGGATGAAGGAGTTGCCATGCCGCGCCCAAAATCCCCGTTTCGTCAACATAATGCCACTTGAACCCGAGAGTGATAAAGAGCGGCGCGCATGGGCATATTGCTCAAGTTGCGGTACTATATATTGTTCGGTGGCGGCACTGGCTAGCATAAGCAAGCCTGCAGAGGCAAGCACTGAAAAGCAAATTCTCCGGACTGACAATCCAGCAGCTCGCATGGCAATAAGTTCGCCTCTTTCGGCCAACATCCCGAGGCCAATGATCCCACCCAGCAGAGCACTGATGGGCAACATATCAATGATTCTCTTGGGGAGTGTCAGACCAACGAAGATGAAAGCGTCAACTGCCTGGAAATTCCCTTTGCCCACATCGTCGAGTTGGGTCACTAAATCCAGAAAACTAAACAAAGAGACCAGAACGAGGACCACCAAGAAAAAGCCCCGGAAAAAACTACTGCCTAGGTAACGATCAAGTGTTCTCATTTATCATTTATCATTTCGCATTTGTCATTTTTCAATTCATATATCGAGCTTCCAGTCTTATCCCTCAATGTGCAATGAGAAATGAGCAATGGGAGATGAAAAATGGCAAATGGGCTATGTTCTGTGATCTCTCCCCAATGGTGGCCTTCACGGGAAAAACCTTCTTGAGGACAAGCGTTGTCTAATCTGACCCCATTTAAACATCAGCTTTGGCTGAATTGAAAGGGCCAGCACTACTATTGCAAGCAATACCACAACCCACCAAATCCCCACCACTGGCCCCACAACCCCCTGTTCAACCCAGTCCTTAGCCATGGCGCTGGTGTTGTAATAGACGGCCAGGATTATCACCGCCGCCACCAATCTGGCGTACTTGCCCTTACGAGGAGCTGTGCGACTCAGGGGAATACCAAGCAGAGCTAGTAGCAAGGTGGAGATGGGCGTAGAGAGTCTCCATTGATACTCTGCGATATCTTCGAGGTCGCTAGAACGGGCCAACTTCAATGTTGAGGCAGCTTTGCGTTTATACTCCATTGGTTTTGTCTTTCCATAATCAATAGACATTGTGGACTGCTGGAACTTCATGAAGTGGCCTTCCTCGCCAGTGCGAGATAATTCATAAATGTACCCGTCCTGGAATATTAGCAGTGGCTTACCATTACTGTCATCACTGTATTGTTGGACTTTTTTAGCATATATGACCTGCACTTTATCCCCTTGATCGCTTTGGATGAAAACTCCCTCTGCTCGCTTTTTTTCTTGATTTATCTCGTCTGCGTAGATGACACGGTTCATCCCCGGGATCTTATAAAAGTTACCTTCTTTCCATTTACCAATATCTAGTGCGGTTTTCGCCATTGCTGTCAGTACATAACCCTGCTGGTAAGCCCAGGGACGGACATAAAGGGACAAACATGCAACCAAAAGAGCAATAGGTACTGACAGGTAGATAACGGCTTTGAAAATGCGACCGATGCCCACACCACATGCAAAGAGAGCCGTCATTTCGGAATCGGCGTACAACCTTCCAAGAACAACTACAACAGAGAGGTACAGGGTGGTGGGAAGAAGCACCTCCATAGCGATGGCTATTTTTAGTAGGACTAGGTATAAAACGATCTTTCCCGCAATCAGGCCAGCTACGGCCTCAGCCAGGTATTGTGCTGCTCTGTAGCTTGCGAAGATCACCACCAAGAAGGCACAAATAGCAATTAGAGGTTTGCTTATTTCTCGTATTAGATAGCGGTCGATGATCAAAGCTCTTACCCCTATTCGCAGTGGGTGGTCAGGGGGAGTCTAAACATAGAGAACACGAATCCACATAGCACCACTAAATTCGAAATCCTAAATCCTAAGCACGAAACAAATCCCAGTGTCAAATTCTCCAATTTTTAAAACAAAAGCGAATCAACATGTGACTTAAGAGTTTGGTAATTTGAAATTGTTTCGGATCTCGAGTTAGATTTCGGATCACGCTATCCTCGAGGTCTCACGTCGGTTTCATTCTAAGCGGTGCGACCGGTTACTTGTGCTGTAGGTCTCTGGCCACAATTGATTCAACTAGCTTCCAGTCGCTTAAGCTATCAACATCCACTGCTGCTTCCGGAAAGGGCAGGAGAACGGCACCGGCTCTTAGCCCAATCCGCTGCGATATTCGTTCCAACCCTTCTTCAAGAGATGGCCGCTTCAGCAAATAGAGCAATAAGTTGAGCCAACCAAAACCAGCGATAACCCGCAATGTTTTTTTGCGCTGGCTTTCAACCTTACGCCAAAAAAGAGCTGCAATCCGCGCCTCAGGTGTCAGGAAACCGAAGAGGTTACATGAGCAGTAAGAAGCGTCTCCCAGTGGAATAGCAGTTCTCTTCGTCTCCGGATATTTAGCCGTAACCAATTCATGCAGAGCCAGTCCTACTACTACGTCCTTATTGCTTTGGCGAGCCCCGGAGCAGAAATAATCCACTATCTCGGCAGTGAGCAGCGCATGGTCTGCTGTGGTCACCAAAACTGGGGTGCTATCTGGCAGAGACTGCATAGCGTGGTAAGTGCTGGAGCTTGGAGTTGCCTGACTTTCCAGCCATCTAACCTTACCCGAACCGATACGAACACAAAGTTCTTTGTCCTGCTCTACAGCAGACTTGTCAGGCCCGCAAAGTACTATTCCTTCTATCTCCCGAGCTGCCTCTAGAGCATCAAGTACGCGGAGTACCATTGCCCTTCCCCCCACCGGAGTCAGAGACTTGGAGCTAACGCCGGCGGCCCTGGCCACCGGGTCCCCAGAACTGCGGTCTCCGGCTAGGACCACCGCAGTAAAAGGTGTTATCAGCCTGCTCATAAAGTTGTTTACTCCTGCCGGGGGACTACTGGCAACATAGTAAACTGGCTAACATCCCACAAGTTTATTTAACATCCAAAACCCGGTCCTTAGGGCTAGGTCAGTCCCGCCCGTGGCGGGATTGCCGCGACGATTACGAGCTGTCTTGGAGCATTGGAGTATCAGAAATTCCAAATTCCAGGGTTTTAGGTGTCAGGTTTCGGGTTTCAGGTGTCAGGAGATGAAACACAAAGGCTGAAACCTGAACACTGAAACCTGAAACCTCAGGTAATGTGATTTGGGATTTAATAGATTCCATCATTCCAACATTCCATTATTCCAATTGCGGAAGTAAATGAAGCTAGGTTCTCTAACGGTTAAACACCTGCTAAGTCTTTAGCGAAGATGCGGTAGCGTTTGTACACAACCCCTCCCATAGACTCGAGGATGTTACGCATTCCCGCATTATCTTCGAGAATCCAGGACAGTTCAACTTCCTTGGCACCGTATTTGACTCCGAGCCGACGCCCTCTCTCTACTACCATGACGGCAAGGGCCGCGCCCAGGAGACTGTTGTGGTGACGCTTTCGTACACCCATTAGAGGCACACGGGCTGTCTTGGGACGACTCACCTTCAGCCGCCAAAGTAGCTTGAGCCAGCCGAAAGGGAGGAGCCTTCCGTTTAGATCTTTGATAATCTCATTAACATTTGGTACCCCTACGATCATGGCATCCGGTGAACCGTCAACTTCAGCAATTTGGACGTACTCGTCATGCACTAGATGTTTCAAATTCTGCCCCAGATGCTTGAATTCCGCCTTGGTAAAAGGTACAAAGCCCCAATTTTCCGACCAGGCATCCTCAAAGATGTCCTGCAAAATTTCAAGCTCTTCACTAAAACGTTCTCTCCTCAACGAGCGGATGCTTACCCTTCTCGCTGCTCTCTTGATCACAGCCCTCATTGCTCTTGTCAGTTCGAAATCAACGTCAATACGGTAGGCAAGTAGGTCTTTCTCTTTTCTGTAACCGTTCTCTTCTACCCTAGCACCGTAGTATGGGCGGGCATGCCCCATCATCACCATGGGAGGACTGTCAAAGCCTTCCACCAGCAACCCACATTCTTGGTTTATGGACAGATTAAACGGGCCAAGAATTCGGCGCATGCCCTGGTTGCTCAACCATTTCTCAGCGGTATCCATAAGAGCCTGGAAGGTCTCCGGATCGTCCTCAGCTTCCAGGAGCCCGAAAAAACCTGTGGAGTCTTCGTAACGTTGGAGATGGAGCTGGTCCACCTGAGCACTGATGCGTCCCACTGGTCTCTCACCGCGATAGGCCAACCAAAACCTGCATTTCGCATGCTCGAAGAAGGGATTGCGCTTAGATAAGTGCTCACTACGCTCCAACAATAGTGGCGGAACCCAGGCAGGGTCGTCTCCATAGATCGACCAGGGCAGTCGAATAAACTTGCGCAAGCCCTGTCGACCTTCCACTGGTACGATCCGTAGAGGGCCGCTATGCAACTGCCTTTGCACCATAATCTCCTAAAGCAACGACCAAATAGTGTATTGGTCCTACCAGTATGTTTTGCCGGTGAGAGCCCCAAACTTGGACACTCGAGCAATATAACTGAT
>CAVQGX010000008.1:0-53762 GCA_963712115.1 uncultured delta proteobacterium
ACTGTGGGCCGGTGCAGAAAACGTGCGCCAAGTTCCCGGAAAGAAAAACCACATTTACCACCATCTCAGGTGAAGAGGTGGAGCGCCTCTACACGCCGGCCGATGTTGCTGACTTTGATTATGAGGCCAAATTAGGATTTCCGGGAGAATACCCATTTACCCGGGGAGTACAACCCACAATGTACAGGGGCCGCTTGTGGACCATGCGCCAGTATGCTGGATTCGGCACCGCCCGGGAGACCAATGAACGCTATCGGTATTTGTTGAAACAAGGTCAGACGGGCCTTAGCGTTGCCTTCGACCTGCCAACCCAGTCAGGTTACGACTCCGACCATCAACTCTCCATGGGCGAGGTGGGCAAGGTGGGGGTTGCCATAGACTCCATTGATGACATGAGAGTTCTTTTCGACCAGATCCCCCTCGACAAAGTTACCACCTCTATGACTATCAATGCTCCGGCAACTGTTTTGCTGGGCATGTATTTGGCTCTGGCAGAAGAACAAAACGTTCCCTATAACAAGGTGGGCGGCACCGTACAGAACGACATCCTCAAGGAGATTATCTGTCGGGGCCAGTATATTTATCCACCCCTTCCATCCATGCGTCTCACTGTGGATCTCATAAAGTATTGCTATGAGCATGTTCCCACCTGGAACACCATCAGCATTAGCGGTTACCACATTCGAGAGGCGGGTTCCACCGCGGCCCAGGAGATGGCCTTTACCATCGCCAACGGAATTTCCTATGTGCAAGCCTGCATCGATGCAGGTATGGAAGTGGACTCCTTTGGACCGCGGCTTTCTTTTTTCTATAATGCCTTTACCAATGTGCTGGAAGAGGTGGCCAAATTTAGAGCCGGCAGACGCTTCTGGGCAAAGATTATGAAGGAACGGTTTGGCTCTAAAAACCCTCGGTCGTTGATGATGCGTTATCACGTACAGACCGGGGGGGTAACCCTCACTGCCCAACAGCCACTTAACAATATAGTCAGGGTTGCTTTACAGACCCTGGCAACGGCTTACGGTGGTGCCCAATCTTTGCACACCAACTCATTTGACGAGGCCCTATGTCTGCCCACTGAGGAAGCCGTAACTGTGGCTCTGAGAACCCAGCAGATTGTTGCCGAGGAAAGCGGGGCAGCGGATAGCATAGACCCGTTGGCGGGCTCCTATTACGTTGAGGCGATGACTGACCGAATCGAGAAAGAAATCGCTGAGTACATAAAAAAGATTGACGCTATGGGCGGCACTTTGAAGGCTATAGAAGAAGGCTATATCCAAAGGGAGATTCAAGACAGCGCCTATCGTTTCCAGAAAGAAATCGAAGCCAATGAGAGGATCTATGTGGGGATCAACAAGTACACCATGGAAGAACCCCCACCAACCAATCTGCTCAGAGTGGACCCCAAGCAACAAGAAATAGAGACGGAGAAATTGAAGAAGCTTCGGGGTGCAAGAGACCAAAAGGTCTGGAAAGCAGCGTTGAGCAGGCTGGATGAGGTCTCAAGGACGGATGAGAATGTCATGCCTGCAGTGATTGAAGCAGTTAAGGCCAAGGCTACCGTTGGTGAAATCTGCGATGTGTGGCGGAATATTTGGGGCGAGTATCGGCCCAAGGAGTTTGTCTAACTTAAGTTTCGCCGGTTTTCCGGTTTAGCCCGTTTGCCAGTTAGTTTCTGCAGCTTTTCACCTGCTCTTAATCTCACCGGCAAACCGGCAAACTGACGAACCGGCAAAACCCCTATAGCGGTAGGAGGTTGAGGATGACAGCTAAGAAGAGAATTAAAGTCATCATGGCTAAGCCTGGCCTAGACGGTCATGACCGGGGGGCCAAGCTCTTGGCACGCGTTTTCGCTGAAGCGGGAATGGAAGTGGTATATACCGGGCTGCGCCAAACTCCAGAGATGATAGTTGATGCGGCCCTGCAAGAGGACGCGGACGTGGTGGGAATGAGTAGTCTGAGCGGGGTGCACAACTATTTCTTTCCCCGGGTGGTGGAATTACTTAAGGAAAAAGGACTCGATGATGTTCTGGTCGTTGGTGGCGGCATTATACCCGAAGAGGATATTGCGGGGTTAAAGAAAGCGGGGGTGGCTGCCATCTTTGGACCGGGCACCAGAACGGACGATATTATCAAATTCATTAGGGATAATATATCTGGGAGTTAATTCCGAGGGGTGTATGGAAGAGCTGGTTGCAGAAGTGTTGCAAGGTTCGGTGAGGGCCATGGCCAAACTCATCACTTTGGTAGAAAATGAGGATTCTAGGGCCTTGCACCTCATGGGAGCCATATACCCCAACACGGGAAATGCTTACGTTTTGGGCATTACAGGCTCCCCCGGAACGGGCAAGAGCACTCTGACAGACAAAATCACTACAATCTTACGTGAGCGGGAACAGACAGTTGGCGTCATCGCGGTTGACCCTTCCAGTCCTTTCACTGGTGGTGCCCTCTTGGGAGACCGAATTCGCATGCAACGCTCTTCAGGCGATGCAGAAGTTTTTATTCGTTCAATGGCAACTCGGGGAAACCTCGGAGGGCTTGCCCGTACCACAGCTGATGTAGTTAAAATTATGGATGCTTTTGGCAAGGACTGGGTGATTGTCGAAACTGTGGGTGTTGGCCAGGATGAAGTGGAGATAGCCAAGACCGCAGACACCACCATAGTGGTATTAGCCCCGGGCCTGGGTGACACCATCCAGAGCATGAAAGCGGGAGTAATGGAGATTGCCGATCTCTACGTGGTGAACAAGGCAGACCGTTCGGGTGCCGATGAATTAGTGAGCGAAGTGAACGTCCGGGTGGAACAAGACTCTCAGATCAAAAAAGCGGTTTGGAAACCACCGGTCGTCAAGACCATAGCAGTGGAGAATCAAGGAACAGATTCCCTGGTGGAAGCTATAGAAAAACACAGAAGTTTCCTGCACCAAAGTGGGAAACTGACAAAAAATCGCAGGGAGAAAACTAGACAGGAGACCTTGGCTCTGTTGCGAGACGAGATTTCACGAAATGTTTTGGAAAAAGTTCTCGGGAATGGGCGCTTTGACGATCTAATTGACGACATCGTTGCCCATAAAAAGGACCCCTATACCAGTGTTCAGGAGATTATCCGAACAATTTTCCCGGAGGAGTAAGGCATAGAGCATAGAGGAAGAAGCGAGACGGGCGAGACGGGAGGTCGGGCGAGACGAGGATTTAAACGTGGAAGTCGGAACGCGGAACGTGGAATTATTTCATGTGCTCAGAACCAAAGGGTTAACCCGTTTACCGTTCACCGTTTACCATTTACGACTTCAACGATTTCAACGCCTTTAACGATCTGACCAATAACGCTGTTCACTAGGCGATTAGAGAGGAGAGATAGATGAAGGTACTGAAGATCGATCACCTGGGTATTGCAGTTAACAGTATCGAGGAAGCAAAAAAGCTGTTTCAGGACATACTGGGACTAGAATTCGAAGGTACTGAGACAGTTCAAGAGCAGAAGGTTACCACCGCCTTTTTCCCTGTAGGTGACAGTGAGGTGGAACTCTTGGAGTCAACCGCCCCTGACGGGCCTATCGCCAAGTACCTGGAGAAAAGAGGTGAAGGAATACAACATATTGCTTTTCGTGTCGATAATTTAGATCAGGCTCTAGCTGAACTTAAAGACAAAGGTATAAGACTCATAGACGAAAAGCCACGCAGAGGAGCTGGCGGCGCCAAAATCGCATTTCTCCATCCGAAATCAACTCATGGAGTACTTATTGAACTCAGCGAGAGGGAAGATTAACTCGCCATGACGAGTTGCGCAATACTATGAGAGATTTGTACTAAGGTCAAAACTTAATATTTCGTATTTAAAGTATTTTCTTAGATACTCTATTTTTTAATTAATAATTATAAATAATTATACTTAATAATTTATAGTGCTTTGTGCTTACTGTCCGCTGTTAGCTCGTAAAAAAAGCCCCTATCCTGATTTCCAGGTAGGGGCTTTTTTACTATGCGCCGAGCACATACTTACATGGGTATATTGCCGTGCTTTTTCGGGGGCAAGGTTTCTCTCTTTGTGCTCAGCACTTCAAGTGCGTCTATAAGACGCGGTCGGGTCTCGCTCGGAACGATCACGCCATCGATGTAGCCCCGCGAGGCGGCAATGTAAGGATTGTAGAGCAGTTCTTTGTATTCTGCTATCTTTTCCTTTCGCTTGGCCTCGGGATCATCTGCAGCCTGGATATCCCGGCGGAAGATAATATTGGCGGCTCCATCGGCCCCCATTACCGCAATCTCGGCGTTTGGCCAGGCCAAAGCCATGTCGCAACCAAGGTCTCGTGAACACATGGCCAGGTAGGAGCCACCGTAATCCTTTCTGGTAATCAGGGTAATTTTGGGCACGGTGGCCTCCGAGTAACACCAGAGCAGCTTGGCGCCATGGCGAATTACCCCGTGCCATTCCTGGTCGCTGCCAGGCAAGTATCCTGGCACGTCAGCAATGGTAAGCATTGGGATGTTGAAACAGTCGCAAAAGCGAATAAACCGGGTTGCCTTATCTGACGAGTTCACATCCAGACAGCCGGCAAGTACCTTTGGCTGGTTGGCGATAATTCCAATGGTCCGGCCATCCAATCGGGCAAAACCTACAATGATATTCTGCGCGTAGAACTCATGAATTTCGTAGAAATTACCGTTGTCGACAATGGAACGAATAACATCTTTCATGTCGTAAGAGGCCATAGGGTTTTCCGGAATGATGGAGTCCAGGGCTGGATCAGTGCGTAAAGGATTGTCACCGGTGTCTATTCTGGGTGGTTCCTCCATGTTGTTGCTGGGGAGAAAGGCAAGAAGAGCTTTGATTTGTTCAATGGCGTTGGCGTCATCTTCACAGGCAAAGTGAGCAACTCCGCTCTTGGTATTATGGGCCATGGCGCCACCAAGATCTTCAAAGGTAATCACTTCTCCCAACACAGCCTTGATCACATCGGGTCCGGTAATGAACATGTGACTGGTGTTCTTGACCATAAAGACAAAATCGGTCATGGCCGGAGAATAAACCGCTCCACCTGCACAGGGGCCCATAATTGCTGATATCTGCGGGACCACACCTGAGGAGATGGCATTGCGATAGAAAATCTGCCCATAGCCAGAAAGGGAATCCACTCCTTCCTGGATGCGCGCACCTCCGGAATCATTGAAGCCCACAACAGGAATCCCCGATTTCATTGACAGGTCAAGGATCTTGCAGATCTTCTTGGAGTGCATTTCGCCAAGTGTACCAGCTCTCGCTGTGAAGTCTTGGGAAAAAGCGCAAACGGGACGGCCATTTACCTTGCCGTAGCCGGTTATTACTCCATCCGCTGGAATGTCCATTTTTTCCAGGCCGAACAAAGTACCACGGTGCCTCATGAAAATATCAGTTTCCCTGAAAGTCCCGGGATCGAAAAGCAGATTTATTCTCTCCCTGGCGGTAAGCTTGCCACGTTCATGTTGCTTCTCTACTGCTGCTTCGCCACCCATTTCAAGAAGCTTGGCTTCCTTTTCCTTCAACTCCTTGATTTTGTCTGATACGATTCCCATATATTTATCTCCTGTTTTCCCAATATTTTACCTGGAAGGATACATAAGAAATTCCCTTTAAAATCCAGTTATTCTATCCCCTCCCCCCCTTTTGTCAAGGCTTTTCTCCACCGGGAGTTTACCCATTTAGACTGCTTTCTTGGACGCGCTGCAATACCTCTAATAAGCTCAAGGAAAAACCGAACACCAGCACGAACATGTAGAGCTGCAATCTCACCCCGGCGAAGCATTTCGGACTAGCCCCTGTTAATCTTTAACCCGTGACATTTTCACCGGCTCTTCGAGTCCTCTAATGGTAAAATAAATATTTCCTCCCTGTACGAATATCTTTACCCCAAATTGGGGTTCTCCCAATATTTCCTGCTCATTGATAGTCCAGTTTTTCCAACCTTTTTTCTTTTTTTTGCCGCTGCGCCAGGTGCGATAAAAATAAAGCCCGTATTTATCGTCGTATTTTATCAATTGATACTTAACATAGTTTATGTCGGCTTTGGCTGTTCCAATTGCTCTGGTAAAGCTACACTCCCATGTTCCCATCAATAAGGGGGCCGGCTTCTCAATTACCTCGCAAAAAACATCGGGTTTTAGCTCAGAATCATCGGATGGTCTGTTTCCCTTGGTGCCACATCCAACTAGAGTAAAGAGGAATACCAAGAAAATAGTTACTTTTTTCATGTCAATCTCCATTCCTTGCCCTGCACCATTTGATAGCTTCCGAAACATAAATCGAATCAATCAGGCAGCCACAGCCCGATATTGAGGGCACAGTCACTCAATTTGCCTGTCTTCTTCGAATAATAGCGGTTGCAGCTGGAAAAAACTTCGCGTTATTTTATCAGGCCCCTTGGCAAAAGAACACCGTCTCCCTCTAATTAGTGTCCATCCGGAAACCAAAGATTTCCGGATGGAGCTGTCAGTGTTCAGCAGTCAGCATTCAGCTTAAATTGATGGGTTTAGTTAGATTTAGTTCAAAGCCGAAATTATCCAGATAATGGAGGTAGGCCGGATGAGTTTTGTCTTTACAACTAGTCATTTACAACCCTATTCAATTTGTGATAAAGAATTAGACAAGTTAGACTAGCAAAGCAGCAAGATTTTCATTGAGCAAATGAAGTACCTCTGGCTTATGATCTGATACATTAGGCCTCATTCAATAGGCCCAGCCATGAACAGAAAGCTTAAGCCGCCCAAAAATAGATGGTATTTTCTCATCTGGCCTGTCTTAGTTCTGGCCTCTGTACTGTTAATTATCTGGAGCCCCAATGGATTACTTCATCTCCGTCAACTGCATGTTGAACACCAAGAACTCCTGCAAGAAAATCATATCCTAGAGAAGGAAAACCACCACCTCTATGAGGAAATTAGCCGTCTGCAAAAGGATCCTGATGCCATAGAGAGCCTGGCCCGTCAGGAACTGGGACTGGTTAGAGAAGGTGAACTTATTTTTCACTTTGTCAAACCTCAACCAGAGAAATAAAGCTGTTTTTCCCCTTCCCTTCTTCCCCGTTAAAAATTTCCGGGTTATACTACAAATCGGATAGGGTTTGATCATATCGACCCTACGCCAAAGCCTGAAACCTCCTTCCACGCCCCACCCTTGCTTCGACTTTTGCAGGGGTGGGGATCATTTTTTGAAATTCCTTCAGAATGGCAGGCTGCTGCAAATCATCGTCTAGCCCGGTTGTCTCATGATTAACCTGCTGCGCCCGCCAATATGGCCGTCCTCCCGGGCGTCCTCGGGTGTTCCTTCGACAGGCTCAGGACAAGCTCATCCTGCAACGTACCATTCAGGTACGCCTCGGATCCGACACCCTGCGATTGACCGGTGGCACGCCCATCTTCACGATCTCGCGACAGTAATTCATGAAACAACCGGGCTAGGTGTACTGGTGACTAGAATTCAAAGCACGGCTTCAATGACAGAGGGTTCCGGATCCTAGTAACTGTTGCTTTTCTTAGGTAAAACATCTATAGTCTTGCCCAAATAATGGCTGACCTGAAAACTAGACGCCAGGAAAATTGACCATGGATGAACTTGAACTTTACCAGCAAATGATGAGTAAGGACCCCTCTTCACAGGTATTCGTTTATCTGGCCGAGGCACTCTTGGAGCATGAGATGTACAAGGAGGCCATTGAGACTTGTGTAAATGGCCTACGCCTCCGGCCCCATGACCTTCGAGCCAGAGTTATACTCGGGGTGTCCTTTCTTCGTACAGGAGAGTTGGACCGGGCCGAAAGTGAACTGCTCAAGGCTAAAGAGATGCTCGAGATAAATACGGTTACTTACCGTGCCTTAGCTGAGCTCTATGAAAAAAAGGGTGATTCCGAGTCGGCTGAACGCTACCGGCGGCTTTTTGAAACCATTCACCCAACTGAAGCAGAGGCGATTGGAACCGAAAAGGAGGAAACCGATTCTGAGACGGTGGTTGAAGAGGTCCCGCCCGAAAAGAAAGAGATGTCAACTATTACCATGGCTCGACTTTATGAAGAGCAAGGTCACTTAAAAGAAGCTGCTGAAGTGTATCGCAAAATCTTCGACGCTTTTCCTGAAACCGAGGGTGTGGGAGATAAACTGGCGGATTTAGAGAGGCGAGTCGGGGAAGGTCAAGTTAAGAGCAATCTTTTGTCAATACTTGAATTGTGGCAAAAGAATATGCAAGATAAAATTGGTGTAGAAAAACCATCGGCCTCCTCTGGATCATCACGGATCGACCCAGAAAAAATCGCCACCTTTATGAAGAAATACATTAAAGGGTCACACTAGCCATAGAAGAGGACTAAGATCACGCCTTGAATGGAGTAGTTCGGAATCCGGAGCCGTGAAAACGGCTCTTTCCGTTCTGAGCTTGCCGCAGGGCAGCAGCGCCACTGGTTAGAAAGACGAGATCATGTATTATACGACTAACTTTCGTAAAGGTTTAAAGATCGAATTGGAAGGCAAGCCTTTTATCATAGTTGATTTCCTCCACGTCAAACCAGGTAAAGGTGGAGCTTTTGTCCGAACCCGTCTCAAGAATATGGAGACTGGTCAGGTTCTGGAAAAAACCTTTCGATCCGGTGAAAAAGTCGATCGCCCTGATCTTGTGGAGCGGGAGATGCAGTATCTTTACCAGGATGCCGAAGGTTACTGCTTCATGGACAACAACAATTACGAGCAGATTTTTATCGATGATGAGCACTTGGGCGAGAGCAAAGATTTCCTCACCGAGAACGTCGACGTCAAGGTGCTTTTTTTCAACAACAAGCCTATCGGTATCGACCTCCCAATTTTCGTGGAACTATCAATCGCCCAGACCGACCCGGGTCTGCGGGGGGACACAGCCACGGGTGCCACCAAGCCAGCCACTCTTGAAACCGGGTATGTTATCCAGGTTCCTCTTTTCATTAATGAAGGTGACAGGGTAAAGATAGACACCCGCACGGGTGAATATGTGGAACGGGTTTGAATTGGCTTAAGATTTTAGATTTCAGATTTAAGATTGTTGATGTAGCACTGAAGAAGTGTGAACAGACAACTATAAGGAGTCATCAATCTACAATCTCAAATCTAAAATCCTTGGCCCCCAATCCCAAATCTACATCTAAAATCTCCGATCTGCAACACTCTGGTTGGGCACACAAAGTGCAAAGAATCAAAGTCTTGTATAAACACTTTACACACAAGCCTTTGTGGTGGGAAAATTTAATTAGCCTAGATGTTTCACCAAAAGGTCTCGCCACACCGTTTGGTGAAATGTCAGGGCTAACTGCGGCTTTCTTGAGACGAGAGACGTGATGGCAGAAATCAGCCGCTTGGCTTTGTCGCTCAGCAAGCTGGGGATACAGGCCCTGGCCCGTTGGTTTAGAGCATCGGTGCGCGTCCACGGCGCCGAAAATGTTCCAGATGGTGTCATCGTCTTCGCAGTGAACCACTTCACCCGCCTGGAAACCCTGATTCTCCCGTACGAGTTTTACAGGCTCACCGGCAAACCAATTATGTCTTTGGCCTACCACGGATTGTTTACCGGAGCTCTCGGTACATATTTGGACAACGTGGGTGCAGTATCTACGAAGGATCCCAACCGCGACAAAATTATTATTCGCTCTTTACTAATTGGAGAGAATCCCTGGCTAATTTTTCCAGAAGGCTCAATGATCAAGGACAAAAAGATTATTGAGAGCGGCAAGTTCCTCATATACAGCACCACGGGCACCCGGCGCCCCCCCCATACCGGCGCTGCAGCGCTGGCATTACGTACGGAGTTCTACCGGCTAAGGCTTCAACACTTGCAGGCCACTGATGGCGATTTGCTCAATCAGCAGTTGGAGATTTTTAATCTTTCTGCCATGGAACAGGTGAGCAAGGGCGAGACCTTTCTGGTGCCGGTTAACATCAGCTATTATCCTATCCGCTCAAGGCAAAACGCTATTGAGAAAATTGCTTCATATCTTGTAAGAGACATGCCCGCCCGCATAGTGGAGGAACTGCAAACCGAAGGGACAATGCTTCTTTCCGGAGTGGACATTGATATCACTATCGACAAACCTCTGGCCATAAGGCCATTGCTCAGAAAGCGGGTTATCCAAAGAGACATACGCACCTTGCACCGCATAATGCCCGACGATTTACTGGCTTCCAGGCCGGTAATGAGGCGAATCGCCAGCAAACTTACCAGGAAAGTGATGGCCTCCATTTACCAAAATACAATGGTCAATTATGACCACCTGATTGCCTATATTTTAAAATATTATCCTGGGCAAAAATTGAGTCTCTTCAGTCTAGCGCAACGGCTATACTTGGCTGCGGAAGCAGTCACCGAGCTCAAGTCCATAAGGTTGCATGCAGGGTTGCTCCAGGACCAATGCGTCCAACTTTGTCGCAACTACCACACAGTCCTGGCCGACTTCCTCGAGGTGGCAAAACAAAGCGGTGCGGTGGAAGTAGAAGGCGATGTCATCCACTTGAGGAGGCTGGCAATGAAAACTCTTTTCGATTTTCACAGCATCCGGAGAGAAAATCCCTACCAGGTTATTCTCAACGAGGTGGAGTATCTTCGGCCGCTGACCAGGAAAGTGCGGTTAATCGCTGAACACTCTAATTGGTTGCTACGCTGGCGCCTGCGGCGCAAGTTTCTCAGAATAGCCAGTCAGGAATTCGACTCCGATTATGAAACCTATTGGCGTGATGGTGAGTCGAAACCTAAACATATTGGTGCCCCGACTTTTTACCGCAAGCTTCGTCCCAGGGCTGGAGTATTGCTGGTTCATGGTTATTTGGCTGCTCCAGAAGAGGTAAGGCCCCTTGCCGAATATCTCCATCAACAGGGCTACACCGTTTTTGTGCCGCGCCTCCGCGGACATGGCACCAGTCCCCAAGATCTGGCACTCAGATCCTGGGAAGATTGGTTGCAGTCAGTGGAACGTGGTTATATGATCCTGGCGAATAGTGCCAGGGATGTTGTTTTGGGAGGGTTCAGTATGGGAGCTGGTTTGGCCCTACTTGCAGCTACAAACATGCTATATAAGGTTAAAGCTGTTTTTGCCATCAACTGTGCGATGAGACTGAGAAGACGAACGGCCAAGCTTGCCCCAGCTGTTGTTCTCTGGAACAAGCTGGTGGACAAACTAGTCAAAGATGAAGGACGGAGGCACTTTGTGCCCAATGAGCCTGAAAACCCGCATATCAACTATTTCCGCAATCCAATAAGTGGAGTAAAAGAGCTAATGGAGCTAATGGAGCAGCTTTCACTCCGGCTTGATCGGATCAAGGTTCCGACTCTCTTGATACAATCATCTGCGGACCCCGTTGTTCACCCCGAAGGAAGTAAAGAAGTATATGAAAATCTCGGTTCCGAGGATAAGGAGTTGGTCATGTTCAACTCCGACCGCCACGGAATCCTCAGAGGTGAACTTTCACAGCGTGTTTTTACCCGGATAGTAGAATTTCTCCATAGTAGAGTCTGAATAGATCGAAACCTCCATTTATCGCGCTCTTTCTGCAAGAACATCTGCAGCTAAAAACTTCCAATAGTTCATGACTAATTTTTTCCACTAGGAATTTTCTAAAAACCATTAAGAAAATACTCAGTTGATTCTGGATGAACGCTTCAACAATTGTTATCATTATGAGCAGCAGGCTTTAGGTTATCACAGACGGCCCAGAGACATCCCCAACAAGCAACTTAAACGAGGAGGTTCACATGAAGGTAAGAATTGATTATGACTTGTGCATGGGCGACAGGAATTGCAACAAGGTCTGTCCGGAGGTTTTTGAGTACGATGAGGATCAGATGGTGTCCAGAGTTCTCGTAGATGAGGTCCCTGAGCACCTTGAAAAAATGGTTGTTAAGGCAGCAGATGAATGCGCACCCAAGGCGATCATCGTAGAGGAATAGTTTGTCACCAATCACCGCAGAGACCGCAGAGAATTCATGGGCAGAAGGTGCCCCTGTCCAGGGGGTATCTTTCTTAAGCATTATAGGTTTATCACCTCTGCCTGATCGGCGAACTTGTGCGGTGAAGTCTTACAGGTCGTCCAGGGACTATTTACACAGGAGGATAAAACCAAGTGGGCAAGTTCAAAGGTAGTAGAACGGAAAGAAATCTACTCACCGCCTTTGCTGGGGAATCTCAGGCGCGAAACCGCTACACCTACTTCGCCGAGAAGGCAAGGCAAGATGGTTTCATACAGATAGCAAACATCTTCGCAGAAACAGCGAACCATGAGAAGGAACATGCGAAGAGGTTCTTTAAATTCCTAAATGGTGGTGAGGTGGAAATCAACTGGAGCTTTCCAGCTGGAGTAATAGGCAACACCTATGAAAATCTCCTGGCTGCAGCAGCCGGTGAACGGTACGAGCACACCGAGATGTATCCGGGTTTTGCTAAGGTTGCCAGGGAAGAAGGATTCATCCGGGTGGCGGATGTCTTGGAAGCGGTGCGTGTTGCGGAAAGACAGCATGAAAAAAGGTACCTCGAGCTGGCAGCGAATGTCAAAGATAGCCTGGCTTTTAAACGGGACCAAGAAGTGGTCTGGCGCTGCCTAAACTGTGGTTATCTACACGTGTACAAAGAAGCACCCGAAGTCTGCCCTGCTTGTATCAGCCCACAAGGTTATTTTGAGATACTGGGTGAGAATTGGTAGGCCATCTCCGAGGTCGAAAGGGAGTGGCATGCATCTGTGAACAGACTAACTGTTAATTTGCCACAGGAATTTCCCCAAAGATGAGTCGATGATTTTTCTGACCTTTTTTGAAGAGGCAGTTCACATTAGTGTGTAAATGAAATTACCTTTTACTGATGTCTCTTCTGTCGTTCCCACCGGGGCGTAGGCCCCTATGGGCCGGAGGCCAGGGCTAACGGTCTGGTCACTTCTATCCTGGCTGTGGCCGGGGGAAGGCGCCCTCTCCCTGTTCCCGCCTTCGCCAAGCTTCGGCGGGCCAGGGGCTCCCCCAGCCACAGCAGAGGAAGTGGCACAGACCTTCCGCAGTCACTCAGAAGAGACATCAGTCAAAGGCCAGAAGGGGAAGCTGCGAAACAACGAGCATCTGAGCAACCTGTCTTTACCAATCTCCCCCTTGAGAGGGCCTGCATGAAGATGTGGTGCTCCCTGAACAGGGACCCTGCCAATAAATGGCGCGAATATGATCGTTTTGGAGTAGCTTCCCCGTAGCCTATGTCACAAAAATATTTTTGGGGAAACTCCCGGTTTCCCAGCCTTGACAGCCCCATTGCTTCGTGTCACAGTTGCATACAGCCAAGCAACATAGGAAAGGAACCAGTGATGGGACCAATAACCGCAGAACTCGTACTTGAGACTGCAAAGTCTAGCATAGGGTCCGCAGAGTATTGTATTCTCATCACCTTAGGTGAGAAAGGGGAAGCAAATGCCAGACTGGTGCAACCATTTGAGCCTGAACCGGATATGACAATCTGGGTCGGCACCTGGTCAAAGTCCCGAAAGGTGCGGGAAATTCAAAAGGACAACCGGGTTACTTTGGCTTTCCATGACAAAGAGGGTACCGCCTATGTCACCCTCATGGGGTCAGCCCAGATAGAGAACGATACTAACATGAAGCGCAAGTACTGGCGGGAGGAATGGATTGGATTCATTCCGCAAGGCCCAGACGGAGATGACTACGTGCTTGTCAAGTTCATTCCCTTCCGGATTGAACTTATGAGCTTTGGTAGTGGTATTCTGCCGAAACCCTATGGCCTTAAGCCTGCCGTTGTCGTCCGATCAGGGGATTTGTGGGTTGTAGCCGATAATGGTTAAAACTATTCGACAATCCTCCTATCCTCAAATCATCTATCTGCCCCTCTGATATAATCACCAATTTTTCTCATCTGCACGAGTTCATCCTCGCTCATGGGACCACGGTCTAGGGTCCTCAGGGCTTCTCGCATTTGCTCTAGGTTTTTAGGTCCCGTCAGGCAAATATTTACTGCTGGATGGGACAGAACAAAACGGTAGCAGTCACTCGCCGATGGTGGAGGTTCGCCGGGGGGCATTCTTTTTTCTTCGAGAAGCTGGCCCCATCTTGTAGCAGTATAACTTACCACACCTGCACCGTTCTCTCCCTGCAGGTAGGGAAAAGAGTCTGATTCCGCTCCGCGGTGCGCGGCACTGTAGCGAATGTGAAAGACATCAAACAAGTTTTCTTTGGCTAATTCCGGAAAGAGCCTCCGATTGTGGCTGGATACTGCCAAAAAACGAAACATCCCTTTTCTCTTCATAGTATTGGCCCTTTCCAATATCCTCCTGGGAGGTCTTTGCCCGTACCAACCCAACAGTAAGACGTCGCCGCAATCTAGAGCTAAACGTTTCAATGCCCTTCGACAGGACAGTTCCAGCAGAGAAGCAGAGCGCGAATAACTCTGGATTACTATAATCAAGTCATTCCGTTTACCCCTTCCGCAGATATTCCTGATTGCCTCAGCCATTCCACTCTTGCGCAGAGACCCCCAATAGAAATAATTACATCCCCGATCAAATGCTTCTTCAAAAGCCTGAGCTGGCGCACCATAGGTTGAAGCGACTCCTAATCTTCCTACTTTAAGACCTGTCCTGCCTAGAACCGTTGGTTGGTTTAAATTCATATACCGTTCCTCATATTCGATGCTGGATACTAGATGCTGGATATTATATTACTTTAGTCAAGGATTCTGCGTACTGAATCGGTTCATTCCTTAAACTCTTTCTTGTGTTTTTCTCCTTTAGTGCTTAATAAATCATGAAAGAATCATTAACGTCAATCTAGGAGGTAGCTATGGAATTGCGCTCCCTGGGAACTTCTCAAGTAAAAATTTCTCCGATCATAATGGGCACCTGGCAGGCAGGCAAAGACATGTGGGTAGGTATAGATGACTCTGAGACCATCAAGGCCTTACGAACTGCATTTGAGGCGGGTATTACCACCATAGATACCGCCGAGTATTATGGCCATGGTCATTCCGAACGACTTATAGGCGAAGCCCTTGCTGACGTTCGAGATAAGGTGGTGTACGCAACCAAGGTTTTTGCCAACCATCTTAAATATGACCAGGTTGTGGAAGCCTGCCGCCGCTCCCTCAAAAATCTCAAGACTGACTACATTGATCTCTACCAGATTCACTGGCCCGCCGGTTCCTGGAACACTGAGTATGTACCCATAGAGGAAACCATGGGGGCATTGAATGACCTCAAAGAACAAGGCAAAATAAGGGCAATTGGTGTGTCTAATTTCTCCAGAGCGCAGCTTGAAGAAGCAGCCGGGTATGGTCGGATTGATAGTCTGCAGCCGCCCTACTCTCTTTTCTGGCGTCAAGTAGAAAAGGATGCGCAGCCATACTGTGTGCAAAACAACATTACCATCTTGGCCTATTCTTCCATGGCTCAGGGGCTGTTGACCGGGAAATTTGGGCCCAATCACAAATTTGCCAAGGGCGATCATCGCTCAAGAAACAAGCTCTTCAAGCCAGAGAACTATCAGCGCATTCAGCAGGCACTGGAAAGACTGCGCCCCATTGCGGAACGCAATGGAATTAGCCTGGGACAACTGGCTCTAGGCTGGCTCATTGCCCAGCCCAGTACATGTGCAATTGCCGGAGCGCGGAATGCCGAGCAAGTTCAGCAAAATGCCAAGGCCGGCGAAATCCTCCTCTCTCCTGGTGATTTAGAGGAAATAGACCACATAGGGAGGAGCGTCACCGACCACCTGGACGATAATCCTGTAATGTGGGAGTTTTAGCCCTAGGAGAGTATGTATTAGACTCTGAAGGTTGGTTCTGCTGCAGGGCGGAAGCTCGTTCTCTGACCTGAGTAAACTTCGTACTCGGCAATAAAGATGCGGCTGCTAACCCCTGAGCATTGTTTGGGACATCCTTGTGACTGGGTAGCGTTGATGATTTCGATCAAGGACTTTCCATCAGTCCACCAACTGAAATTACAGTTACGACAAACCCAGAGAGCGCGCTGCATCTGCCTGCAACCTTTCTCCCAAGAAGACCTGAATCAACCCTGGTCTAAATGGGTCATTGTGATCTTGCCGTACTTGGCACTGAGAAATTACTGCTATGAGGCTCGGGAAGCCAAAGACGCTACTTATATTCTCAGCTAGAATACAGAAACGAAAATACCATTGCAACATAATTATTAGTGAAATTAAAAACAGTTGATTGCAAAATAGTTTAAATAAAAATCTAGGTCCAAAGGACCCAGCCTTGAGCTAACCGCATGAAGCAAAGCGCTAAGCCCATAGCGCAAAGCGTTTGGTAAACAGTGAACGGTAAACCGATCATGCGCTGGCTGCGCAACTGTTCACCGTTTACCATTTACCGTTTGGGTTTTTTTCCCATGCTCTCTGCGATCTGACCTAGCCACAGGAGGTATTCACCCCAGTCATTGGGCAAATCCTAGAAAAATGGGCAAACTCCTGGAAAAGGAAACCTTGCATTGCCCCGTGTCTGCGGGTAAACTCTTCCATTGTTATTTTCCAGGATGGAGCACGAGCTATGATCAGGAAAATGCCAGTAGCACTTATAGCAGCTTCTCTGTTCTTCGGGTGCGGGTTAAGTTGGAAAGATCAGGGGCCCCCGCCGAGGCAAGAAGGTAGATCTCCAGAGATTATAAGCTTTCAGGCTGAGGAGGTTATTCGCCCTGGTGAAACCTGGAGGGTTTATTTGAAGCTGCGAGATGTGGATTGCGACATGGCTTACGTAGTTACCCATCTGTGGCAAGCAGGTGTTGGCGCCTACCCGGTCAGTTTTACTCCAATAAGGCAGAACGGCTGCCCTGAACTCGTGGGCTACCTTTTCCTTAGAACTCCCGCGGATACAGGTTTGGTCCAGAATCAATACGACGCAAAAATTTTTGTTCGAGATCGACAAGGGAATCACAGTAAATCGATTGATTTGTCGTTGAACTTCGACTTGATTGCTTCCAAGAAGTTGCCTGATGAATGGCAAGGCCAACCTGCGGTTTCTATTGGCGCCATAATGATTGATCTGGCAAACGCACAAAGAAGTGACACAGGAAGATAGTTAGGAGATTGCGGATTTAGGATTTCGGATTTGGGATCTCAGATTTATCTGTGAGCCCTATCCTCCATGCCCCATGCTCTATGCTCTAAGCGAAGACCCTGACCATCAGAGGAATAGCAACAAAAGTTCCCAGTGAACTCCCTATATTGGTAAATACTACGACCAGTAGGATTCGGGTTATCTTATTCTTCCAAAATCCTTTCAGTGAGGAGATGTCCTCAGGCAGCCTCTCGAAGTCCTTGACTTTTGGCTTTTCCACAAAAGCCTCGACAAGGCCGGAAACCCATCCAGCAGCGATCATAGGATTGAGTGAAGTGAGCGGGGCCGAGACAACAGCGGAGAAAATGGTCAAAGGATGAGCGAATGCAAGGGCGGCACCAAGACCGGCCAGTATGCTGTTAGCCAAAATCCACCACTTGAGCATATTAGTGGTTGTGGAAGTTCCAGCAGTGAAAAAACCGAAGACGAACAATGCCAGTATTAGAAGCGGAATGATCCACTTGAATACACTGACAATCTTACTTCTTGGCGGAATATGGTTGAGTGGCCCGATATCTATGGGCAGGTTCCAATAATGCTTTATTCCAGGAACGTGGCCGGCACCGACCACAGCTACAATCTTCTTACCTGGAGCATTTCTAATCTTGTAAGTAAGGTACTGATCTCTTTCGTCTATGAGAATGTGTTTTACTTCCGGCAACTCTTCGCCTATCTCTGAAAGCAAGCTTTCAAGCACGTCCCTCTTTTTCATTTCTTCAATTTGTTCTTCAGTTATAGACTCCAAGCCCCCTGCTGAGGTGATAATTTGGGCCAAAAGCTTAATCTTGGTCCACAGCCCCATTAGGCGCCAGGTTCTCGCTAAAGTAGTACGTATGTCCCTGTCTGCGAGATGAATGTCGGCACCCAACCCCTCGGCTACCTGGATGGCGCGCATCATTTCTTCACCGGGTTTGGTGCCAAGCTTATGACCAATCTTTTTTTGGAAATAGGCAAGAATAAGATTTGACAGCAAGAGAAAAGCCTTTTTTTCCCTGATCACTTTAAAAACATTTGCCTCTTGCCAGGTTTTCTTTTGTGTTAGAGATTCATATCTGGATTTACATAGTTCCACACAGACTGTATCTGGATTTTCCTCATTAATTACCTGATTGACTAGATCGACGCTTTCCCTCGAGACATGAGCCGTGCCCACGAGGCGGATTTCTTTATCGTCAATAGTTAAATAGTGTAAGTTATCTTTGACCATTGCCATTTTTTTTGCGGAAGATGTTTTTTGGATAGCGTCCATTCAGAAACTACTGATCCGGGTGTCATTCTGAGGAGTATAGCGACGAAGAATCTCGAGGATTCTGCGTCTCGCAGAGATTCTTCGCTGAGTTTACCCTGAGTGACTCGAAGGGCTCAGAATGACATTCAGCACTTTCCGTATGGACAGTAGATAGTGAATGTAATTGCTCTTGGATGTGAAAGCAAGAGAAGATAAGAGTTTCATCTTAAAATAAATTCTGCCGGCTCGGTGGCGGGCGGCTTGCTGCTATATGAAGGGATGAAATCACATTAGCTTTCTGCGTGAGGATGGGCGGTCCTCAGTTCACTGATGAAGTTAGCGAAGGATATTGAGGAAAAATAAACTGTTTTCGTTTGTGGTCCGAAGCAGATTTCATCACAGTCCACAACCTTGTATTGTTCAAAAGGCTTCAGAACCTTTCCATTCAATAATGTTCCATTCTTGGAGCCGCAGTCCACGATGTAGCAGCCTTTGGAGGAGGGGTGGAGGTAGAGATACGCATGTGTTTTGGACACCAAATTGTCATAGATGACTATGTCGTTAGTTGCGGCCCGTCCAATGGCAACAGTGTTTTTCGCCGTGTCAAATTTCCTTTTTCTAACTTCTATGACTGTAGCTTGATGAATATTGGCAATTGAGAAATCCCGTTTGATTACTTGCATGGCCTGATCGTCGTCCAGTGATAGTGTGTTGAACTGGAAAACTGCATTGTTGTCCCCAGCACTTGCCGATTTCTCTACCAAAAAGCCACGAGGATTAGCTCTGATAAGATCCGCGAACTCTAGATTTGAAATAGAACGGAGATAATAGGAGATTTCCTTGTACCTATATTTTACAGCGATCTCGGAGTGTTCAACTTTTTCAAATTCTTGGAAATCCCTGCTGAACTCCAGAGCGACTCCCTCGTTCTGTTCATCCACCCGCCTGACAATCGCATTGCCCCGCAAACCGAAAATTTTATCTCTATCAGTGAAACTGGGAGGTAGGAAAAGGGTAACAATTGCTTGATCACCAGTTCGGAAGGAACGCCAGTCTCTGGTTTTTACATAAACGCCGCCCTGGCTGATATTCTCGGTTAAGCCCTCCGTTTCATATCTAACTTTAGCGTTGAACAGCCTGGCCTCAAATTGACGCTCGATGCGAACGTGTTTTCTCCGTTCCCGAGAGGTCATGGGGTTCCTGTCTTCCCTTGGTGCACTTTTAGGTTATAGGACCTCAGCGAGCACAGCTAGCTCTTGTTTTATCTCGAAAAATCTGCAATTTTTATACCCACTTACCAAGCAAAATGTGCAGACTTATGTAACTGGATTTTCATCGCTTCCCTTTGCACCCGTCCTTTTCACTTGCACATGTTGGTGTTCAGTTGTACAAGCTAGTGGGCATATAAGTCGAGACTTGGACCGGTTTGCCGCCACCCCTCATATCTGTGCTTGAGTCCCATTATTAGGTTCCATTCAATCACTGAGCCAGCAAGCCTAGATACTGCAACATGTATCACTATCAAAAAGCAAAATTGTGCTAAAGTTTAAATAATACGTTACCCATAGGCCGGATGTTTTATGAATTGCTGTCGCGAAACCGTGAAGATGGGTGGGCCACCGGGAAACCACAGGGTGTTGGACCCGAGGCGTACCTGAACGGTACGTCGCAGGGGCCGACACCCGAGGACGCCCGGGAGGACAGCCATACTCGCGGTTGTAGCAGGTCATTCATGAAATATCCGGGCTAGAGTTGGAGGTGAGGCAATGGCTATAATCTCAGTTTACAAGAGCTTTGCTACAGGCGGAAGAGAGGTGGGCCGAGTTCTGGCGAAAAATCTTGGTTATCAATATGTTGATAAGTCACTATTTCAAGAAATTGCTGAAGCACTGCATGTATCGGAAGGAACTTTGGAATCATTTGAACAGAGCCGACAATACCGAATATCCAATATCTTTTCGAACCTATTCAATAGAAGCTACATTCAACGAATTGTGGGATACGACAAATCAGTGGTGGAGGAGAAAGAGTATC
Organism: uncultured delta proteobacterium; assembly: GCA_963712115.1. Lineage (GTDB taxonomy): Bacteria > Desulfobacterota > Syntrophobacteria > BM002 > BM002 > BM002. Next base: position 20,359 of record CAVQGX010000008.1, read on the forward strand.
AGAATAGTCTAAAGAAGCTTGTTCTTACCTTAGCAGAAGAAGACAACGCAGTGATAATAGGGCGGGCATCTCACTATTTCTTGAGAGACAAGAAGAATTGTTTCCGTTTCCGGCTAGTCGCTCCCATGGAATTCCGCCTCAGGTATGCGGTGGAGAAGCACGGTATAGCCCCGTCCCAGGCCCAAAGCGTCATAGAAAGGAGAGAGAGAAATCACGAGTGGTTTCACCGCTCGGTCTGTGGGGACAATTACGACAGCCCGCTGCTGTTTCACCTAACAGTGAACACAGGACTTATTTCTATCGAAAAAACAGCAGATATTATTCTGTCGGTGGTAGGTGCAGTAAAAAATTAGACTGAGCTTCACTTTTTCGGCACCAGGATAATCTCTATGCGGCGATTTTGACGCCTACCCTTGGCCGTGTCGTTTGAGGCTACCGGCTTATAGTAGCTATGGGCGGCTACTGAAAGCCTTTCTGGCTCCAGCCAGCCTTTCTCCTGGAGAAAACGAGCAACCCCTGTGGCCCTAGCTGCTGACAATTCCCAATTGGTGGGATATTTGTCCATTAAGACCAACCCGATGGGAACATCGTCCGTGTGGCCCTCGACTACTATGTTCTGGTTTTTGTTCTCCCTCAGCGAGTCAGCCAGCCCCAGAAGCGCCTCTTGACCCCTTTTGCCAATTTCCACCTTGCCAGTATCAAAAAGAATTTTATCCACAAAAGTTACCTTTAGTTTTCCCTCTATTTCCTCAATTTTGACTTCCTGTGCTTCTATCTGCTCTTGCAAACTACTCTCTATTTTCTCCTTTGTTGAGTGAAGCTCTCTGATAACTCTTGTTTGCTCTTCAATAGTGGATTCTTTCTTTTTAATGTCATATTTCAAGTCTTCCATCTTTTCGGAGAGTTGAATTTTTTCGTCCTCCTTTTCTTTTATTCTGCCCTGAAAATCTGCCAAGCTGTCCACACACTTTTCTCTGCTTTCTTCAGTATAGGAGAGTCTACTATTAGTGTAGCTAAGCGTCTCATTAGTGCGGGCGAGCTCGGATTCAAGTTGTATGTACTTCGATCTAGAAACACAGGCGGAAAGCAAAAGCGCTATGGAACACAAAACCAAAAGTGATCGTTTGTTAAACATGGTCTCTCCCCCTTTAGTAAGGTCAATCCAGAACTGGTTGTTACCCAAATTCCATTTAGACCTATGCGGGTAGTTCTTCACCACAAAGTCCGCAAATATAAGCCGCCGCAAAACTGTCTGAGTTTCTTTTTTAGCAACAGCCTTTTGAGAATTGAGATCGTATTATGTTCGATAAAATAGTGAAATGACAAATCTCAGTCAATAGGGGAATTCAGCATATGGCAAATAAAATCCCATTTCTTGTAGGACAGAATGATTAAGTGCTTAAATTCGTCGGGCGGGGGGGCTGATTCTCACATCGCGGAAAAGGTATAGATTTGTCCACCCCAAGTGAATGGCAGGATACGGAGAAGACTTTGTCAGATAAGACTGCGGAGGACCGGTTTTATCCTTCTGACATCATTTGGCAGCAGGCCTTTCGGCACGTAGAAATTCCCGAGGGATAGCGAGAATTGATAACGCGCACAAGCGGAATAATCTCCGTGACAATATTTTTGCAGCAACTCAAATGCCTGAGATTGTGGGTCTATTGTGCTCTTATAAAACCAACAATCTCCATATATTTCGCACCGAGACATTTTATCACCTCAATCCAAAACTGCCCCTGACCTCAAACGCTACCACCAGAAAAAGCATAAATATCCTCACTCCCCGTATGCCGCCAATTGATTTTCCTAATCAGATAATTGCAAGGGATGTGCCCGAGTTGGAGATTTTAGATTTTAGATTTTAGATTGAAGATTGGAGATTTAAAAAGGCATAGGGCATAGAGTCAAAACATTTAGAAATTCGAAATTCCAAATTTGAAATTACTATAGCTGGCTACTGACTACTGGCTACTAGATTCTTTGATTTGGGATGTGGGATTTAGGTATGCGGATTTGGACTGTTATCTATTTCCGGATGGCTCTTTTGAATGCTGCAATGTGGACTTCACCGGCGAAATGAACAGGGCTCTTTCCGTGGATGGGATCCCAACCAGATGGATCTGCTGAGCAGAAGTATTGCGTCTCAAGTCCGATGCGATGTACGGCTTCCTCGACTGGCAACCCCTCCATCCGCTTAGCAGCGTCCCAAGTTGCCCCGCAAGGGGCACCCCGGATCACCTCGATGCTGGCGACCTTACCCCCAGTGGTCTTCACTGCAAGCTCTGGAGAACCGAATAGCTCCCCGTATTCACCCAGGCCAACCTGCCTGGAAAGACCGCATCAAGTTGGAGGGACAAAAACCCTTTGGCCCTTCAACTTTTTCCCGGAGGCAACTACAGGGATTTTCCGCTTGGCGCAGGCCGCGGCTAGATCATGGGAGAGGTCTGGGTGCTTCAAAAAGTCCAGAACAAGGTCCGCCTGAATATCTTTGGGCAAATACTCGTAGGTATTGTCAAGGATCGGAGGTAAGGATTCGTCGATGGAGAAAGTCTCAATGATAAAAATATCCTTGCCGTATTTTCTGATACCCCGTATCTTGCTTTCACCGCTGCCATTCTGTTGGAAGACCAGGATTCTTTGAGATCTAGTCGGCTGTGGTGCTTTGGCTTCAGCGGGAATAAAACAACCTGTGCACTTCTCCGTGGCCATTTATAGCGACCTCCCAGCCACCGCCGTTATTGCAGATTGGTATCATTGACAAGTCGGGAAACAGCATCTGAAATAAACTGGCGATCTTCGTCAGACATCTCAACGAAACGGACTCCCATCCCAAGAGCCAAAACCTTGCCTGCCCATATCACTTCAGCTATGACTTTCAATGCCGAAGACTCTGGAGGCCTGATTGTTAAAGAGATTCGCTCTCCCAGATCCGGTGTCTCATCGCAGTGGATATAGGCACCGCCAATCCCAAGATTTCTAAGTTTGGCCTCAAAGGTGCCTCGCGCGCTTTCGATGGTAACGGGCCATCTGATTTCGGCTCTTGGGTAAGTGCGTCTATCTTCATCAGGAACCATCTACTCACCCCCAAATCTCGATAGTGTCCCTCTCGCAAGTTTGAAGTAGTGCAATCCCAGATCTCCCGTAAAAACGCTTTCTTGCTTCTATACCTTGTACAACAACTGCAAAAATCAAACAATAATAATATTTTGATAGTTTGAGTAGATTCCAGCTTATTGCTGACGGGTCAGCGTTCTAGTGATTCAACCGCCCAGGAGTAATGGAGTAGTGGAGTAATGGAATAATGGAGTAATGATAAGGACTTATTCAAGTCTAAATTCGGGTTTTAGCTTTTTCCAACGCTCCAGTACTCCAATACTCCCTGACGAGCTTGGTTGATTGGAAGGCGGCTAGAGGAATAAGGAACTGGGTGAAAGCTTGCATAAAAAAAGGCCCCTTAGCAATTTGGATAGTATAAGAGCTTGGTGCTTAGGGGCCAATTCCAGTGGAGGGGATCACCCTCCTTAGTTGGACTGGAATATCTACAACACAGCTTCGCCGAATGTCAAGAGAAAAATAGACCTGGCCCGGATGTTTCATGAATTGGTGTCACGAGATCACGCAGATGGGCGTGCCACTGGGCAACCGCAGGGTGTTGGTCCTGAGGCGTACCTGAATGGTACGTCGCAAGGGCCGACGCCCGAGGACGCACGGAAGGACGGCCATATCCGTGGTCGCAGTAAGCCATTCATGAGACATCCGGGCTACCCTCCACCTATAGCGGGAAGAAAGGTAACATTGTCTTTGTTCTTGAGCACCCTTTCCATGGATGAAAGCTTGTTGTTCACCGCCACAAGAATGCCATCATCCGGAAATGGCAAATTAGGATAACGTTCCTTTATGTAGGCTAAAAGATCAGCAACACGAGTTTTCTTTGAGAGAGGAACCTGAATCTGGTCGGTCTGGGCTTTAGCCCTCTGCAATCCTAGAAATGTGACTGATACGTACACGAGTATGGCCTCACAAAGCTTCACTAAAGCTCTCAAACACCATAAGCCTGCAGCAGGGTTTCTGCCTTTTCGTCGAGGAGATCAAATTTTTCTAGGGTCTCCCGCAAGGGCACCGCGCCTGAATTATATCCCTTGGCCTTGTAGACCTCATCGCAAAGCTTTTGGTAGGCATCCTGCCTGAGTTCCAGAAGGGCTCGATGCTTTTCCTCGGGCGTGGGTGGAATGTCGTGCCCTCTTCCAAGATGTTCCTTTAACCACTCATCGTAATAATCGCTTCGCGATTGGTACTCATTAAAGTAAGCCGGGCCCATAGCCCTTAGCGGAATCTGATCGAAGGCTCTGGTTCCCTTACCTTGACGCAAATTGATCATTTTTTGTAGCAGGTGCAATCTCTCCGAATCATCAAGAATATCCTGGACAGTCTTTTTCTCACCTATAGTGGCACCATAGTATTGGGCATAATATTCAAGGGTTGGTTGATTCTGTGAAGGATTATCTGTCTTGGCCGCCTCTGGGTGGCGGACATCTATCCAGGGCAATTTACACAGACCCACGGCATTAAACCAAGTACGAATGAGCGGAAACCATTTGAGGGCTTGCGCTTTCATTTCAAATGTTGGTATCTCGTTATGAACCTGGTCGATAAAAATAAGCCACGCCTCGTCGTGCTGGGGGCCTTTGAGGGAAAAACCGTAACCACCCTGTTGTGCCAGCGACTCTTTGCAGATGTACATGGAAAACTCTAAGCCCTTGACCTCCATCCCGAATTTGTTCAACTCGGCCATGCTTTCTTCTATGGATGTTTTTGTCCTGACAGCGAACCGTTCCGCCACCCACTGCTTGGCCCTCTGCACGCCTTGACCGCATATTTTGCCAATTCCCTCTCCCCTTGCAGTTTCATGCAGAAGACGGTCGGCAGAGTCAATATTGCCCCAGGACAACTCATAGCCAATATCTTGGACAGATAGATATCCCCGCTGGAAACACTCCATAAGGAAGCCTGCTGTGACGCCCATGGAAATCGTATCCAGACCGTACTCATCGCAGTACCAGTTATATTCCATTATATAGGGGGGATCGAATATCCCTTGGCAAGTAACGGCTGCAAGAGTCTCATACTCTGGGCCATCAATACCTACTTTTTCGCCAGCCCGTGGGCCTCTGGTCAGCACCACCTTTTCAGCCCCTTTAGCGCAAGCTAGATTGCACCCCATATAGCAGCCGTCGGGCACTTTTCTCTCAAAGTAGCGCTCCAAAAAGACATCGGCAAATACCGCGGGAGCGTCAGGATGCTTGCCATATTGATAATTATTCACAGGCAGAAGGTGGAACTTGTTCATGTATTCAACCAGGACAGGGGTTCCCCAAGCGCCAAGGTTAAGCTGTTTAGGATCTTGTTGGCTAATCACCTTTTTCAGTTTGGCTCCCGCTTCCTGGACGGATTCTTTGTCAACAGGATAATTTGCCCGCACTCGGGGGAGGCTTGAGCGGACTAGCACCGCTCTTAAACCCTTAAATCGCATAACCGTGCCAGTACCACCGCGGCCGGCCTGTTTGCTTCGGATTCGCCTTCTGCGCCGGTCATAAAACAGGCTGTTTATGATGCCAAACCTGGCGTTCAAGGCCCCACTGCCGGTAGTAACTGCAGCTACATTTTCTGTGAGTTCACCCCCACTAAACTCTCTGATGAGGGCTTCCCCATAGGTAAGTCCTCCTGAATCGATCTCTTCACCGAATGATGGAGCTTCGGCTATTGTAATCGTCCCTTCGTCACCATCTACGATTAGTACCACATTTTCTTTGGAAATCCCTCGCACAGCCAGGGCGTCGAAGCCGCACATCTTTAACAATGGCGCAAAATGACCGCCAATGTTTGAATCGATAAAGGTGTCCGTCAGGGGTGAAATGGTTCCCACGACAAACTTACCGGTTCCTGGGAATCTTGGTTCATTACCCAGAGGTCCGCTAGCCATCACCAGAATATTTTCCGGACTATCGTAGCGGGTTTCTTTGGATGTTCCGTCCCAGATCATTTTTATGGCATAACCACGACCGCCCACATATTTGCGCCTGTAATCTGGCTCTACATCGATTGTCGAGATAGTCAAAGAGGTTAGATCCAACTGTAGGATTTGATCTGTGTATCCGCCCTGCACAGGGGCAACTTCGTATCTGATGGAGTGCAATGTCTTCATCTGCTCACTTTGCCCTAATTGTTTGAGGTTCCGAAAAAAGAGGGGGTGGACGAAAAAACGAAACTAGCGCTACAACACACAAAGGTTCCAAAGAAAAAAAGGTCCCAAAGTAGATTTCGACTCGTTTGGGGTGGTTTTTTATCAAAGGCAACCTTGATATGTAACTAAAGGAACAAGCGATTTTTTTATAAGAAATACCAATAATTGTCAAGCAATTTGATCCAGAGACTATCTTAAGAAACTGAAAGGCAAAAAAAGCAAGATTTTTGTGAACAGAGCTATATTGGTAATTTTTTAGGCATGTATCTTGCTGTCTTCAGTTGTAATCCTCTGCCATGGGTCTCCCACTGACCGAGAGTGAAATGCAAATAAGGGAGGGTATGCCTCAGAGGATATCAAAACCGCTATGAGAAGTTGTAAATGCTGACCTATAAGAAAATAGACATTCCCTGCAACAGGGGAGGAGTTCGATCATGATTCTAAATCCTATATTGGGATGGTTTTCCAACGACTTGGCCATAGATCTCGGTACAGCCAATACTCTGGTTTATGTAAGAGGCAATGGGATCGTACTGGACGAGCCTTCGGTTGTGGCGGTGCGGAGAAATGGCCGGGGGACCAACAAGGTCCTGGCTGTGGGCAGGGAGGCCAAGATGATGCTGGGTCGGACTCCCGGTCACATTGAGGCAATCAGGCCCATGAAAGAGGGAGTTATCGCGGATTTCGAAGTAGCCGAAGCAATGCTCCGCTACTTTATCAAAAAAGCCAATAACCCCCGCACTCTAATAAGACCACGGGTAATCACTTGTGTACCCTCTGGCATTACCCAGGTGGAGAAACGCGCAGTGCGGGAATCTGCAGAATCAGCCGGTGCAAGAGAGGTATTTCTAATAGAGGAACCAATGGCTGCGGCCATTGGAGCTGGCTTGCCCATTACCGAACCTACAAGCAATATGGTGGTAGATATAGGGGGCGGAACCACGGAAGTTGCGGTGATTTCTTTGGCTGGCATTGTCTATAGCAAGTCGGTGCGAGTTGGCGGCGACAAGATGGATGAAGCAATACTCCAGTACACTAAAAACAAGTACAATCTGCTTATCGGCGAACCTACCGCTGAGTTGATCAAGACGACAATTGGTAATGCCCACCGGAGTGATAAACTTGAACAGATGGAGATTAAAGGACGGGATCTGACCACGGGGATTCCAAAGATAGTCGTCATTGACTCGGATGAAGTCCGTCAAGCCATAAATGAACAAGTCAAAACTATTGTGGAGACGGTAAAAAGTGCACTTGAGCAGACTCCACCAGAGCTGGCTGCCGATATTGTAGATAACGGTATTGTTATTACCGGCGGCGGCGCGCTCCTCAAGGGCCTTGATGTCCTACTCCGTGAAGAAACGGGGCTTCCTATTACTATCACCGAGGATCCTCTTACCACTGTGGTACTAGGCTCGGGAATGGCCCTGGACAATATTGACACCCTCAGGGAAGTCATGATGTAAGGTTTTTGAGTACCTGACACCTGAGACCCGACACCTGAAACCCTGAGATTTGATGCTTGAAATTAGATATCTTGCATTGCTCCAGCACGACGCCGCCGGGTCGGCGCTATGAGATTGTCTAGCCTTCCTGCTTGGCACCAAGCAGTACGTAGCGGCAATTGAAGTGGGATCTCGGAACGGGGAACGCGGATTAAGAAAAAGGGCCCTTTCTCTATAATCCGCGTTCCGAGTTACGAGTTAAATATTATTATCCAGATTCGGCCTGGGGTCTGATGACAACATCAATTCGCCGGTTGATCGCTCGTCCTTCAGCCGTCTTATTAGATGCCAAAGGCCGCTTGGATCCATAACCAACCGCAATGATTTTCTCCTGTGGCAGAGTTCCATTGGCCACCAGGTAGGCGCGAACGGATTCCGCTCTCCTCTGCGACAGATGCTGATTCCGGTCCTCGGACCCTGTGCTGTCAGTATGTCCTTCTACAACAAGGCTAGGCTCGCCGAAAGTGCGAATTGCTCTCTGTGCCTTACTCAGCAGTGAGTAGTTGCTCGGCATTATAACGTCTTTGCCCACAGGGAAGGTGATAGCCTTTAGCCTAATAACCAGTTCGGATCCTTGTTTGTAAACTTCTGCTTCGTCTGGCATGAAGTAGGATCGGACCTCGGTAAAAAGCTGGTTGAACCGCCTTTCTGCCGCCAATCTTTTTTCAACTTCCTCCCTTTCAGCCGCTATCCGTTTTTTTGCCGCCTGCTCCTTCTGGGTTTGCTTTTCCAGATAGGCAATCTGCTTGTTTTTAGACTCCATTTCTGTCTGCTGGCTTTTAACCTTGTCCATGAGAAAGCGATGGTCTTGCTGCAATGCGTCGATGGCGCCGAGAATATTTTCTTTTTGAGTGGCCAGGGGTTGATCCCGCATATCAACCGTAGCAAGCTTGCTGGAAGTCTCAAAAAGTATTTCCTCCACCCAAAGGGTGACCATTTCGGGCTTCATTGTCTTAATGGTCTCGCTCTGGCGAGTTACTTGAAGAAGACGACCCGCCTGCAACAAGGCTTCATCAGCCATGTTGTGGATCTTCAATTTTTGGTAAGGGTTTTTAGTTATAAACTCATCCACTTCCAGCAATTTTTTTTGTGCCTCTCTATAGGTATTGGGCGCCAATTTCTTGGCCCCTTCCTTTTCAGCTTGTGCTATTAGCTTGCGGGCCTCACCCAGAGTCTGCTCCTTGATTGCTCGCAGCTCAAGCTGTCGATATTGCTCTGAGACCTTAGGGGCGTTTTTCTGTGCCCTTTCTATCTTGTCTTTCTCGATTGCTTCGGTGAGTTCAAGGAACTCCTCTTCTACCGCAGCATATTCTTTTTCATAACTGGTCGCGCCTGCGGCGCGAGCGAGTTCTCTGGCCTTAATGACCTGAGACAGCTCCTTTCTAGCCCGTTGAGATACTTCCTTTGCCCTCTTGAGTTGATCTTGTGCACCGGCTATCTTTTCAAGAATCTTTGATTGCTTATCTCCCCGATCAAGTCTTTTTTTGGCGTCGCTCAGTAATTCCTCCGCCTCGGCAAAGGCATTTGGTGACAAGATGTCCACTTGGACATTTCTGGAATTGCGTAGGTCATTCTCCAGCCAGTCGATCTGCAGGGTTAAACTCTCCGGGGTCTGAAAGGGCTCGGCCTTGCTTTTACCCACGGACCAAACACCTAGGAACGACAACATGGTGATCACTAAGATGATTCTAAAATTTTTTTTGAAAAGCATTGTCTTCCCCCTTTCTCCCATTTCTTTTGCTCTCTTAAGTGAGGAAGAATGAAATTGTAGAAATGGTAGAGTTTGTTTCTTTACTGTCTAACTTATGCAGGTTGCAGTGCATTTTCCATGTAATCGAAGATATTCTGAACGTTTACGATCTTCTCTGCTTCCGTGTCTGGAATCTCGAGGTCAAATTCTTCTTCTAGAGCCATTATCAGCTCCACTACATCCAGGGAATCTGCGCCTAGGTCTTCGACAACAGTGGCCTGCGCGCTAATGTCTGTTTCTTCAATTCCCAACTGCTTTGCTATAATTTGCACAATTCGTTTTTTCATCTTTTAATTCCTCCTCTTTGCCGATATTTAATAAAAGCTAATTTGTACAATGTCTGGGTTATGCAAATTACTTTCAAGCCTCTTGCCAAGAACTGTTCAGGCTTGGTGGCAATGCAAGAATCATGCAGATGCGGACAATTTAAGAAGGGCCGCTCCGAACGCGCTATTATTTTTTTCCGCAGTATGAGATGACTGATTGTTTTTTAGGGCGCTACTAACTGCCCAAACTGTGAATAAAATCGATGCGAGTTTTGGGTATTTGCAGAGTCTTGATATAAAAAAGTGAACAAGTTTTATTTACCCCTGGGACCGAAACAGACGCCCCTTTCAGAGCTTTTGATGAAATTTAGAAGATAAACCACTTCTTTGGACAGCGGGTCTCTGCTTTCCAGTTCTTGGACCGCCTGAGCGAGATTGCCTTTGCGGCGAAAAAGTTGGGCAAAAGCCTCTTTGATCTCCCTTATTTCACCCTCGCTGTAACCTGCCCGTTCCAGCCCCACTTGGTTTATAGCCTTAACAGTGTGGGTGTCGTCCATTATGCAGAAGGGAGGAACATCGCGACTGGTGCGGGAAAGACCGCGAAGCATTGCAAGTTTGCCTATGCGAACAAACTGATGAACCACGCAATTGCCAGAAATAAAGGCCCCATCTCCGACTTGGACGTAGCCCGCGAGGAGGGCGCCCCCAGCTATGACCACGCCATCGCCGACTTCACAGTTATGGGCAATGTGGGCGTGGTTCATGAAGAAATTTTCATTGCCGATGATGGTAGAACTTTCCGGTTTGGTTCCCCGGTGAATCTGTACATGCTCCCTTATTATGTTACGGTGACCTATCCTCAGATATGTTTTGCCTCCCTTATATTCCCTGTCCTGAGGTTCGTGTCCTATTACAGCACCCATGTGAATGGAGTTTTCTTCACCGATTTCGGTCCAGCCAGCCAGATAGGCATGTGCCATTACCCGGGTTCCCCGGCCAATTTTTACCTGACCGTCAACAATCACGTAGGGACCGATCTCTGCCTCTTGATGAATCTCTGCCCTGGGATCTATAACTGCAGTAGGGTGTATAGTAGTCTTGCTTGCGGTCATTTATCGAGTCTCCCCTAGGGTGCCGACCAGATTACTTCGTCTTGATCATTCAGGATTGAAAAATTCGCTGCTCCATCATAGTTTATTGCCACCTTAGCACTTCCCTTTTCCCCAATGATTTTCAAAGCTGGTTCGCTATCTATCAGTTGCAGAACAAGGCGCGACACCTGATTGTTGTCATAGAACGTCATTACTGTGCGGTCTGAGGAAGCCACCATGGATAGCCGCTCATTTCCTTCGATGTCAGCAAGGCTCAGTTGTTGGGTTACGATTTCCAAAGCGGTGACTCTCGCTGAGCGTACTTCATGCTGAAGCTGCAGCATCCGACCAAAAATAAGAGCTGCAGCAATGAATATCAGCAGAGGTAGAATAAAGGTCCTGGTCTCCACAGTCAAACGATTGTAATACCCACCGAGGAGCATAAAAAAAATCACAAATGCTAGTAATTTGGGCCAATCCTTTCTCGTAGTCATCAAATCCTCCTGTTTTTCCCTAGCCCGCATATTTCATGAATCCGGGCTAGTAGAATAAAGCCTTCTTCTGCTTAGCAAATCGAGCCCTTTTGTCAAGGAGAAAGAAATATGGATGGTTTATTTCACCGATTCTTAAAATTTTCCGCAGGAATGTTTTTTTGTCAAAGGGTAGAGGTTACATTTATGGGGTTTAACATAGGCGGCAAAGTAATTCTATCGTAATGAACGCTCACCTGTGAGTTTGGCAAGATATTTGCCGGGAGGGGCGACTATGTATATGGATGAACTCGTTACCGCAAATACCATAGACGAGGTGAAGCAGAACCTTGGTGATTTTGACTATGTTGATGAGATTGAAATTGGTGACGTTATCTCGGTAATAGAATGCGCCGATGGATACAGGATAATTGTCTGGGAAAACCGCTATGACGAGCGCAATGCTGTCATTGATTTTGGCGACGATTACCTGTGGGGTGAATGGGACGGGGCCAGGATAACAGTGGAGTATGGAGATCAGCTTTTGACTTACGACATAGAAGGCGACTGCAGATTCCTGGGGGTGATATAAGAGGTGTGTATTGCACCAAATCTCAGAGTTTCAGGCGTTCCGCCGGAGGCGGATCAGGTTTTGGGTTTCAGGTGTCAGGAAAAAGAAACACAAAAGCTGAAAACCTGTTGTAGCGAAGCAGAAATCCCGTCTGAATCGAAGAGCCAGCGGAGAACTCTGAAACCTTAGCTATTGTGATTTGTTATCTGGAATTTCTAGTCCTTCAACACTCCAGTATTCCAGTACTCCATGTCCTATACATTGACCAGCTTCATCCCTGGTTCAGGATAGCGCGGGCCTGCGGCAACCCCCCATGGAGAGATCTCTTCAATACGTTCCAGATCCTCTTGGGTCAATTTCAAGCCTAAGGCTGCGACATTTTCCTCAAGGTAAGTTATCCGCTTGGTGCCGGGGATTGGAACTATGTCCTCTCCCTGCGCCAGCACCCAGGCCAAGGCTAACTGTGCGGGAGTACAGTTTTTCTCAGCCGCCATCTCCTGAATTCTTCTGACCAGGTTAAGATTGCGCTCAAAATTCTCGCCCTGGAAGCGGGGCGAGTGTCGCCGCCAATCGGCTTCTTCCAGGTCAGCCAATTTCCTAATCTCACCTGTGAGAAACCCCCTCCCCAGGGGACTGTAGGAAACGAATCCAACCGAAAGCTCTCGACAAGTGGAGAGAACTTCCTCCTCTACATCACGACTCCAGAGTGAGTATTCCGTCTGCAAGGCTGCGATAGGGTGAACCGAGCAGGCACGACGGATGGTTTTAGGGCCGGCTTCGGAGAGACCTAGGTATCTCACTTTTCCCTCTTTAACAAGGTCGGCCATACCACCCACCGTCTCTTCGATAGGCGTGTCCTGATCCACCCGGTGCTGGTAATACAGGTCTATGGTCTCAACTCCCAGACGGCGCAAACTTGCTTCGCAAGCTGAGCGAATGTATTCTGGGCTGCCGTTTATCTTGTGTTGCCTAACGTCATCTGTTCTAACGATGCCAAATTTAGTGGCCAGGATCACTTTGTCCCGATAGCCCTTTATAGCTTTGCCCAACAGTTCTTCGTTCTTTCCCCTTCCGTACATGTCTGCAGTATCGAAAAAATTGATCCCCAACTCCACCGCGCGCCGAATAGTTCCGATGGATTCCTCGTCGTTATGGCTACCATAGAATTCGGACATCCCCATGCAGCCGAGCCCCATGGCCGATACTTCAAGCCCCTTTTTACCTAATTGTCGTTTTTCCATTTGGCCGTTCCTTCCTCCCCCTGTTCTCTTACTCGGTTATAGGTCTTTCCCCGCGGCCTAGTGCCAGGCCATTTGATATTTTTCCTATGTCATATATTTTTTGTCATCCCAACTCTTGCCCCATACTCGGAATTTGCCATCTTCTTGGAATCATCACCCCTAATGACCAAATATGAAATGGGCAATAAAAAATGACGAATGGGCTTACGCCGTTACCTCCCCGGGGTGAGATGGACATATCCCTGGAATGCTGTCCCATGTTACCTACCGGAAAGTGACCTCCTCCACCGGTTCCTCTAGCGGTTCCGGGTAGTCGTTGAGTGGAAAAGGACGCAGGTTCTTGTTCAAAGTAAGATAACGGATTACGTCGTAGGTATAAGTTGCTAGTTTATTCGCGAAATTCCTGACAGGCTTATTGTAGTCCAGAGTTATAAAAAGAAAGATGTACTGAAAAACAACGGCTATCTGGACAATCAGTTTGATAATTTCAAAGATCAAAAGATAGAGCAAAGTGTAAAGCAACCGGATGAGGATGTCCGTTCTCGATGAAGTCTTTTCTTCTGGGCTATGCATTTTCACCTCCTGTGAGTTTTCCAGTGTCGAGGGTCTACTCCTTGCTGTCCATCACTGGCTGCCAATGCCAGAAAGACTGTGCCTCCATGGTGGAGATAGTGTTCAGCTATAAAATTGAGTGATTCGTTATTGTACCATCAATAAAGATAAACTCCACAAACACCCACAGAAATGATAAGATTCCTTCCAACCGAGCAAGAAGCATAACATCAAAGCCACATAACCATTCCTTGCTTTAACACTGAAATTTATCGCATGACTGTCGAAACCACTGACCACTCTATCCAGTTGGCAGATAGAGTGGCAATCATCTCTGACCCCCATGCTAATCTCCGGGGCCTTGAACTCTCATATAAAAAAATAAAGTCGCTAGGGGTAGAGCAAATAATCTGTTGTGGTGATCTTGTGGGTTACGGCCATGAGCCAAATGAGGTGGTCGAGTTTTTTCGTGCGAAGAGCATTCGCACCATTTCAGGGAATCACGACAGACTGGTGTGTGGACAGATCGAAGCCAAAGGATGGAACCCCTTTGCCTTGAAAAAGATCGACTGGACCAAATCAGTTCTTACGGAAGACAACCTCGCCTATCTATCCAACCTACCCGTGAACATGCTCACAGATGACTGCTGCGTTGTGCACGGAGCGTGGAGTGATGCCGACAAATACTTATTTGAAGAAAGGGATTTTTTTGCCGAGTTGGAAAACCTGCCCGCAACTTTGGTTTTCTATGGACATACCCATATGCCCAGTGTCTTTCAGTTCCTTCTAACGGAAGGAAAATTTGATTATCGCCACCTCCTACCAACCCAAGAATCAGATGTCTACGTAAAACTTTTGGAAGAGAGCTCCATCATGTTGGTATCCTTCGTCAATCCAGGCACGGTGGGATATCCACGGGGAATGAGTAACCAGGGGTCTCTTGTCTTATGGGAGAAGCAAACCGGCCGGATATCATATGAGTTTTTTGAATTGTATTAGGGAAACAATTCAATATCCTCAGGAGACTTCTATCCTGAGATATATGTCTTGCCTGGTGCCATCTCCCAACTGCCGACCCGCTCCAGTAAGACGGATTATACTGCCATCACGGGAGCCGGGTGGCACGGTTACCTTGAGAAGGCGTTTTTTGGAGCCGGCGGGAATACTCAGGATTTTTTTGGTTCCCAAGCGGGCCTCTAAAGGGGTAATCACAAGTGTAGCGTATGCCCGGGGATCATCGGCCACCCCTTTGGGCTTAATTAACTGTACTCGGTTACTCTTCTTCTTGCCGGTTTTCTGACGTATTTGCCTGCTGATAGCCGTTTCCGGAGCCCGCAAGAATATTTTCAAAAAAACCATTCCGAAGACGAAACCGCCGATGTGGGCCCACCATGCAATCCCTCCACCGTGATCAGGGGTTCCGGCAGCGCTGAGAAATTGCAGGATGAACCAAATTCCGAGGAAGAATAAGGCTGGGATCTCTAAGAAATAGGGGATGAAAAAAATGGGAATAAAGGTGAGTATTTTGGAATGGGGATAGAGGAGGAAGTATGCGCCCATTACTCCAGCAATTGCCCCGCTTGCTCCTACTGTTGGAAGCTGAGAGTGCCAGTTAAGGAATAGATGAGTGAGGCCTGAGGCAAATCCACACAGAAGGTAGAACAGAAGATATTTCACCGGACCCAGCCGGTCTTCGACATTATCGCCGAATATATAAAGGGTCCACATGTTACCCAGGAGATGCCAGAAGCCGCCGTGGACAAACATGAAGGACAGCAGGGCAAAAACCTGCTGACCCAGGCTAAAATGGGCAGCAAGCTCTGGCACTGAGTAGCGGGCCGGAACCAGGCCGTAGATTATAATAAATTGCTGTAATGCTTCTCCCTGCCCTAACTGCACTAAATACACCAGTAAATTGCAAACGATTAGCGCAGTATTTATTATAGGGTATCCCTTGGAATCAATAGTGTCTCGAAGTGGTATCATTGGATAAACAACCGTACTGCTATGAGAAAATCAGTCAATAAGCAAACAATGTAAGTCCAGAGGATTCGGCATCTAAAAAACAGTAACTGACTTTCTCAACTGTTAGGTAACCCAGCAGACTCCCTCTGATCCAGTGCAATGGCGGTCCAGTCCATATCCCCACGCTTCTTGGCAAGAGATCGCAAAAAACGGTCTTCCAGCAAAGACGCCAGTGGCATAGAAACCTCACTATTTCGGGCCGTATCGCGCACAAGCCGCATGTCCTTACCTCCGAGGGCAAGGGTAAATCCAGGAGGTGAATAATTTTGGTCCAGAATCGATCTGCCGTAATTCTGATAGATGGGACAGCTAAATAGGGTTTGGCTCAACACGGCGTGGACCTGGTTCGGGTCAACTCCGTTTTTTTCCGCCAGGCAAAAAGCCTCGGCCATAGCCTCAATTGCGGATGCAATCAAGAAATTGCCGGCAAGCTTTGCCACATTCGCAGCAGGGGGACTGGTGCCAAAATCATAGATCCCCTGCCCCATCACCCCTAACAACGGGCGGACCCGTTCCTTAGCGCTCTCGTCTCCAGCAAGACAGAGCCACAGGTTGCCGGCTCGCGCCGCATCTGGTCGGCCGAAGACCGGGCAAGCCAGGTAGTAATTTCCGTGCTTGGCGTGGGACTTAGAAAGCTCTTCGGCTGCAGCGGGACTTATGGTGCTCATGGACAGATGAATCCCACCATCCCCTAAAGCTTGCAACACCTTTTCCTTTGTTACCGCCGTGACCGCATGGTCGTCAGAGAGCATGGTTACCAAGACTTTCGTTGTGCTGACCGCGGCTGCCGGATCTTCAAAAAACTCAGCACCCTTCTCAACAAGTGGTCTTGCTTTCTCCGGTGTGCGATTGTAGACCTTTAGCTTGTACCCTCCTTCAAGCAACCGTAACGCCATACCCTGGCCCATCTGACCCAATCCGAAAAATGCCACGGTTTCCATAGAAATATTCCTTCCTGCATTTGATTGAATGTGGTCTTGTTGTGCTTGAGACGATACTTCAGAAAAAATCTAAACTCAAGGCCCATTTCCCTCAGGCGGAACCGAGGGTGTTTGAGATTCTGGATGTAAATGAGGACAAGGTGGTTGACCATGACGAATGGCACAAATTTGAAGAAGCACACGGGGCGAGACACAAGCATGGTTAATCTAGCCCGGATGTTTCATGAATCCGCCTGAGGTGGACCCTGGACAAACTTCTTCTCGGGAAGACCGAAGGGAGGTTTTTTTTCAGTCAAGATTGAAAAAGCGTTCAGCCCGTTATGGCATAGAGGTTGCAGCCGATTAACCACAAAATTAATCACGGTGATACCTGTATTTGGAATCAACTATGGCAACTGACCGGCGAACGCCTACCAGGGTCAGGGTGAAATGGCCCGTCGTTATAATAGCTGACAAAGGAGTCATTGTAGCGGAGACCAGGGATATAAGCAGTGAAGGGGCATTCATTAGCTGCGACCTGCCGCTGAGTCCTAAAGAAAAGCTTAGGATCTTCATCATGGCTCCGAACCGTCGCCCCTTTGAACTTCCTGCAGAGGTTGCGTGGTCAAACCCTCAAGACTCTAAACCCAATAACATGTCATCGGGAATGGGTGTGCGATTTACAGAAGTTTCCACCGCTAACCGTCAGGTTCTTCTCAGTCTAATAGAGAATCTTTACAAATCAAAACTTGGCCCCACCTCCAACCTCTAGCCTCTACCTCTTAGATCAAATAGCGGGCGTAAGCCCGGACTAGGGACCCGCTTGTCGTAGATACCGCTGTAACAAAAACCCGAAGCACACGACTATCTAGTTGCCACTTGATAAACATTGGCTGCGGTATTAACTTTGAGATTCTTTGGTGTTAAAAGAAACTTTGTTTTAGATTTAAGAGTAAATAATCCAGGCCCATCGAAGATCCCGCTTTGCTGTGGGAGGACCTGAACCTGATCTATCCCCAGGGGGGCTTTTAGTATCTTTCCTTAAACTGGAAGCCTGCCTGATTAATTAAGTGGTAGGCTTTGTGGAGCTGCAACTGGCTAGAGAGGATCCATCATGCGAGTTAAGCTTATTCTGTCCATTATTCTCCTCAACTTTTTCGCTCTCATTTCCCTTGCCGGCGCGGGTTCTCTGAGTAAGGTGTTTAAAAAGGTTAATCCTGCTGTGGTCGTGATTCTCACCACAGAACGTGGGTATTCGAGCCTGCAGCCCGGACAAACGCTATCGTTTAACAAAGGTGGACTCGGGTCCGGTGTAGTTATTTCCAAAGATGGCTTAGTTATGACAGCCGCCCATGTGGTCCAGGTGGCAGACGCGGTTGTGGTCAGGTTTCTGGACGGCAGCATGGTGGGGGCCAAAGTTGTAGGATCTGCTCCCCAAGCTGACGTGGCCCTGCTTCAACTCAATCATCTGCCTGACAATCTTGCAGTGGCGGATTTGGGAGATTCAGACGATGTGAATATCGGAGATGAGATTTTCGTCATTGGGGCGCCTTACGGCGTGGACCATACTTTGACGGTTGGCTATATGAGCGGTCGAAGGCACCCCGAAGCTGTCTGTAATTCCTTGCTTCCCATCGAGTTTCTTCAGACCGATGCTGCCATTAACAAAGGCAATTCGGGCGGCCCCATGTTCAGTATGGACGGTAAGGTTATTGGTATCGTAAGCCGTATTCTTTCCTACTCTGGCGGTTCGGAGGGTCTGGGCTTCGCCGTCAGTATCAACACGTCCAGGGAGTTGCTTCTCAAGCAAGGATCGGTCTGGACTGGTCTTGAGGCTTATCTGGTATCAGGTCTCTTGGCAAAGGCCCTTAACGTCCCCCAGGAGGCAGGGCTGTTGATTCAAAGGGTGGCAGACGATTCGCCAGGCCACAGGCTCGGTCTCAGGCCGGGGAATATACCAGTGGAAATTGGTGGAAAACATCTGCTTCTGGGCGGCGATATAGTGCTAGAAGTCAAAGGTGTAACCGTTTCTGCAGATTTTGAACACACCTGCGAGATTCGACAGAAGGTCGTGGGATTAAACCATGACAATCTTGAGATGAAGGTTTTGAGGGATGGCAAGGTAGTAGATTTGGCGATTTTCAAAGAAGTAGAAACGATAGAATCAGATTAGACCAAATCTTAAATCCGCAATCCGCAATCCGAGATCCGCAATTTTTGTCTCTCTAAGGCGCTTTCCATGTAACTTCACCGTCTTTACCAAGTAGAACAAAGGAAGAGATGGTACCCTTCTCAATGGTGCCTGTTCTCTTTATCTTGGTTAAGTCCATGGTGCCGAGGACTGCACGTTCATTTTCGCCCTGATCATAGAGAACCAGGTAGGGATCACCCTTATCGTTTAGAGATAGAGAGATGCGCTCTTTGCCCGCTTGATCTCGCAGGGCGAGATAGGGTTGTCTCTCAGCTCCCAATCCAACAGTTGCTCGATGGACGCCGTCTTTGTCAGCAAAGGTTAGCACTGGACCTGCTTCAGGCGATGTCAGACTAAAGACCGCACGGAATTGTCCATTCTTGCTGAACAACACTATCCCAGGACCGCCTGCATACATTCC
Source organism: uncultured delta proteobacterium (assembly GCA_963712115.1). GTDB lineage: Bacteria > Desulfobacterota > Syntrophobacteria > BM002 > BM002 > BM002. Next base: position 39,606 of record CAVQGX010000008.1, read on the forward strand.
CCAAGAGGAGAGAATTCTTCCTTCTTTATCGATCAAACGAAACTCCTCCGCCTCAACAATTTTTTGCGGCTCCGACGTCTTTGCCGCCAGGACAGGAGCTGTTACCAAGAAATGGCTGACAAGAATGCCCCCAGCCAGCCCGGCAGTCAATGCTAGCAGAAGTATTAGGCTATATATTCTTCTGTTCATTTCCTTCTCCTTTATTTGATCATAGAAAACGTGGTCCTCTGGGTTAGGTAAAGTTTCAATAGAACCTTAAGATTTCTACACCACCGTGTTCTGTAATCGGGTTAAAGATCTATGGTAACCTCGTCATCATCTGGAGCTCCTTGTAGCACCTGGTCCAGAAATTCTACCGGGTAAATCCTCACAAAGGCCTCAAGAATATCTTCCCGCGGAGCCACAGCAACTTCAATCTTCATCCTTGTCATCAATCGTAGAGCCTGAATCGCATCTGAGTCCAGGGGGTTGGCCATAGCTACCAAAAGCTTGCCCTCAGATTTCTTGACCGGCACGAGTAAGTGGGTTTTTGCTACCTTTACAGGTATGAGTGAAGTGACCTCTTGGGGTATTTCTCGGTCTTTCAAGCGTATCAGTGGAACCTTCAGCTGTTTGGCCAGGGATCTGGCTATGCTCAAATCATCCAGGATTCCTGTGTCAAGGAGCATCTGGTCAATTGTTTGGCTCTTTTCTTCCTCTCCTAACACCCTCAGCAAGGTGAATTCATCAACAATCCCTGCCTCAATCAAATACTCCCCTAACTGTTGCACTCCCCTGGAAGTTGTGGAACTCCCATCTAAGTCAGTCTTGCCACTCTCTTCTTCCCTAAAAAAGCGCAGCACCGTGCTGCCGATTTTGACTCTGTCTCCACTGAGAAGTATTGCCTTTTCCACCTTCTCTCCGTTAACAAAAGTGCCGTTTCTGCTACCCAGGTCTTTCACCACAATACGACCTTTAACCCGGCCAACCACAGCATGCTGCTTGGACACCATGCGGTCCGCTAGCGTAACGTCGTTGGTAGAATGCCTGCCGATAGTGAGCCTCTGGTAGAAGGGAAAGACTCCTTTTTCAGTGCTGCCGCTTTCAAGGATAAAGCAAGATTTAATCATCCTCGCCTCCTGCAAAAGCAGGTCTTAGTAATTTAGTGACTCAATGGCGGGTATCGCTGCTGCGAGTCATCACTGATCCTTTGTAATTAATTCTCAATAGCCCGAGCTATCAATAACAATCTGATCAAAACTCTCGGGGCAATATACCTCTTGCACTGTCTTTCCTGGGCCTATTTCAACGTAATCAGTCTGCGTCACAGTTGAGCCTTGATGAAAACTAATTGAGAGGGTCTGTATCGAATCTGCTGAGGGAAGCGGCGCTGCAGTGATCGAAAAAACGTCTCCACTCTCGGAGAAGTCAAGATCGTGGATCCTTGTGTTTTTGAGCACACTACTGGCGATTACCAATGTTATCACCTCACCACGGGGAGTATGTATGCGACGGCTGCTGTCGGCCAGAGCACTAGAAGGTAAGGTTAGAGCTAGTAAAGTTAAGGCCAAAACAAGAATGATTGATCTGTTCATCATCTTTCTCCTCAACACTTTTCCCCTCAAGCCTAATCTTTCAATTCCAGCCTGGTTCTTTTGTCTCGATCTGCTTTATTTAACGAACTCAAATTCAGATGCAAGGGTCATACCTTTTTAGGCGCTGCTTAATGCTTCTGCCTGCTCTCTTGCTCTGGCACAATACTTGCTCGCTTGACATGACGTTAGCGTTTAGCAAGAGTGACCAGTTCTTAGCCCAAATATATGAGCTCGCTACTACGGGGACAACAATGACCGCAAAGGTTATTGATTTTGAGGAAAAACGGAAGGAAAGGGATCGAGAGCAGATAGCGGCCAAAATCAACGAATATTATCGCCAATTGCTTGAACGAGGCTGGATTGTTTGCAGACCCGAGAAGGAAAAATAACAAAGCTTGTTTTCGGGATGTTGGTGTCGGAATTTGGTGGGAGATAGAAAATGATACAAAAATGGCTGCTCATGATATTTGCAAGTATTTTATTGACGTTCTCTGTAGCTCCATCGTCCAATGCAGCATATTTTGTATTTAATAAGAAAGGAAACATACGCTCGGGCCCTGGGACCAAGTACAGAGTCATAGGCCAACTGGCAAAGGAAACAATAGCTGAAATACCCGAAACCTTTAATGACTTTAAAGCCAAATGGATAGCCATTGATGCCAAAACTGAACTCGATAAGAAAACAAAAGCCGAAAAAGTCGTTTTCACCAAATGGGTGCACAGAAGCCTCGGTGTGGTGATTCAGGGTGATCTAAATGAGGTAGACAAGTATTTCGCCATTAAGGAGTCGGGTTGGCCGGAAGAGATGCAGGAGTTAATTCTGGCGGGTAAAGTGGTCGTAGGGATGAATACCCATATGGTGTTTTACGCCTGGGGAAGACCGGATAGAGTAGAAGAGAAAAGCGCTGCCGACGAAACCTCGGAAATGTGGGTCTATGAAAAGCAAGGCCCTAAAACACAATACCTTCATTTCAGGGACGGAATTTTGACAAACATAAGGGATTAGACTTAAAGAAAAAAAGCAAAGCCCTCAGGCAGATGAGAGCCTTGCTTCATTATTCTTGACGTGGATGAGGTGCTTATTTTTTCTTATGAGGCGGCTATTTTCCTTGTTCTATGGGCGAAATGGCCACATCGATCCTACGGTTGATCGCTCGCCCCTCGGAAGTCTCATTGGATGCCAGAGGCCGGCTTGAGCCGTATCCAACTGACGATATCTTCCATTCTGGCAAGGTCCCATTGGCCACAAAGTATTGACGAACTGATTCTGCCCTTTGCTGGGACAAGTGTTCGTTTACCTCGTCAGATCCTGTACTGTCAGTATGCCCTTCAATGACAACATCCGGTTGGCCAAAAGTCTTGATTGCTCTCTGGACCTTGCTCAGAAGTGCGTAATTGCTCGGCATGATAACGGACTGACCAACGGGAAACTGGATTTCCCTTAAACGGATTATCAATCTATTGCCTTGTTTGTAGACCTCCGCTTCATCCGTGTCAAAGTAGCCTTTGACCTCACTGAACAGTTCATTGAACCGTTTTTCAGCCTCCAATCGGTTTTTAGCAGCTTCTTCTTCCTTTGTCTTTCCTTCCAGGAGGGCAATCTCTTTTCTCATGGTTTCTATTTCAGCCAGACGAGCTTTCTCTTGGCTTGCCATAAATTTACGATCTTCCTGGGCAGCATCTATCGAGCCAAGAATATTTTCAACTTGTGTCTGGAATGTCTTGTTACGCATGTCAGGCGCGGATAACTGGCTTGCCATCTTCTCCAGCATGCCTTCCACCCAGAGCGTAATCTGCTCCGGTTCCATGTCTCGAACCTTTTTACTCTGCCCGTTAACTTGAAGAAGACGCTGAGCTTGAAACAGTGCTTCGCTGGATTTTTCCTGTATCTTTTCTCTCTCATAACGATGTTGGGAAATAAATGCATCTGCATTTTTCAGTTCCTGCTGCGCAATCAGTAAAGTCCGAGGGGCAATCTTTCGAGCGCCCTCCCCCTCTGCCTCCTTGATTAACTTTCGAGCTTCACTGAGTTTCTGTTCTTTGATCGCTCGCACTTCAAGTTCATCAAAGATAGTGGCAACTTTATGTCTGTTATTTTGCGCATAATTCAGGTCGTTGTTTTCTATCGCTCGCGTCAATTTGAGAAATTGATCTTCTGCTTCGACATAATCCCCGCCCAAACTTGTGGCGCCTGCAGTCCGGGCCAGCTCTCGAGCTTTGATTGCGTCGGGCAATGTCGTCCTTGCCACTTGTGCCATCTCCTGAGCACGTTCGAGTTGGAAACGTCCAGAGCTGATCTTTTCAGTAATTTCTGAAAGTTCATCTCCACCCTGCAGCGCCTCCTTGGCATCATTAAGATATTCCTCGGCTCTTGCAAAGGAGGTTGGTGCCAGAACATTGAGCTGGTCCTTTCGGGCATTGGCGATGTCGCTGTCGAATCGGTTTACTTCCTCCGCTGGATTCAACGTCTTGGCAATTGAGATGAGAATGTGGAAATAAACTGTTGATATAGTAGCAAAGGAGTGAAGAATTGTGCAACAAAAAAATAAGATAAGAGGAATCTTTACTTATGAAGTATAGCCAAAATATAGAACTACATAATTTTTTATCATCTGTGCCCCCTTGGTGGGGCAGCAAGGGCTTAATTAATCACCTCCTTTTGAGATTTCCATTGCCGCCAGCAATTCGTCTATTTCTTCGGTAATCTGCACGAGCTAACTACTTTTCCTTAAAGATTTAACGCATTATTCTAAGAGATTCCACACTCTTTGTTATACGCTCGCTGGTTGACGTCATTTCCAGAAAACTTTGTTTTTCCTCCATGCTAAAGACATCGTTATAAGAAATCACAAAAGATATGGTTTTATGATCCATTCTTGACAGTGATCTGTAATCCCTTTTCTTGCCAGTCATGACATCTAACTGTTCAAGTAGCTTGATGCCCTCAGCGATCAAATTGTCAACCCCTTCTTCCCTTTCGTCATCGAAATAAACTACCCTTGCCTGCAAATAGGGTTTGTCTTCGTAAATATTCTCTATTACGAAGCGGTTTACTCCCTGGGTCATTATGTCCAGACGCCCATCATCAAAGCGTCTTAGCACTTGTACTATCCTGGCTGTACAGCCGATTTTTTTCATATCGCTGCCTTTTTGATAAACCACGCCAAATTCTTTTTTTTGCTCTAGGCACTCACCGATCATCAGCTTGTATCTTTCCTCAAAGATGTGCAGCGGCAAAGGCATCGACGGCAGCAGCACTAATTCGAGGGGAAAGAGGGGAATTGTTGCTTCACCAACCATGAAGTTGCTCCATGCTGACGGCTCAAGGCCTGTGTTAGCTAGCAGCAGACAGCAGGCAGCAAGCAGTTCGACAAGGTTCAAAGTTTTTTGAATGATCTGAGGCTTATTTTCAAACTTGAAACTTTGAACTTTAAACTTTGAACTTAACGCTATGCCCCATGCTCTATGCCCTATGCCATCTTATGTTTCAAACCTCTTCGCATTGAAAAGCGACTGATTACCATTATCACCTAGAAAGGGAGGTAAGAGAACAGACAGGGAGCAAATACTTAGCCCGGATGTTTCATGAATTGATGTCGCGAGAACATGAAGATGGCCGTGCCACCGGGTAACCGTCCCGCGGTACCGCGGGATTGGTTCCGAGGCGTACCTAAACGGTACGTCGCAGGAGCCAACACCCGAGGACGCCCGGAAGGACGACCATATCCGGGGTCGCAGCAAGCAATTCATGAAAGATCCGGGTTAGGCCCATGGAGGATTTAGAGGATTTAATGCATATGAGATACAATCAAGTTTTCTTTTTGCCTTTCGTCTTTACAAATCTCTGAAACTCATCTTTTAACTTTCCCACCTGGTTTGTGTTGTAAGAAATGAGATTTTTAAGATGAAAAAACGCGTCCATGTCAAGATCTTTAAATTGAATTGCCATGCCTATAGTTTCATGGCGCATTATTTTCCCGTCCAAAAGAATGGAAAGTTGAGATGAAGTTCCGGTAAATAATAACTCAATCTTGACGATCCTATTGAGGTTTAGTTTCTCTGGCGTTTTCAGGAATATCCCGTCCAAACTCAAATTTTCCACAATGCCAATTACGGTGGCATCCTTGGACCTGACTATCGCTTTGGTCTGGAAGGGGATTCTGTCAAAATTTCTTTTTTCCATGCAGTCCTTCTCCAGCGATTTTAGGGAATATTGGAATAGTGGAAACTGGGAACCCGCTTGCGGGAATGCCTGATTTGATATAGCAAGGGTGGGCCATATCCAACTTCCGCTTTATCAGCCAATACCTGATAATGCAGCTGATTTGCCACTTCAAGCAGGATAGCTTTTGATACTGAGAGAAAACAGATTTAACCCTCATATTTCATGAATTGCTGTCGCGAGACGCGAAGATGGGCGTGTCGCCTGGCACCCGCAGGGTGTTGGTTCCGAGGCGTACCTGAACGGTACGTCGCGGGGCCCCGAGGACGCCAGGAAGGACGGCCATATCCGTGGTCGCAGCAGGTATTCATGAAATATGGGTTAAACCTATTTGGATTTGCCCGAATTAGCAACCCGGATGTTTGTAGTTATCCGCCCGGTACTTTCTTTTTCTCTTCTGTCAGATCTATAACCAGGGTACTCAATGTCTGCAAAAGATCGGCCTCGACGTTTAGTGACTTGAAGTGCTCCAAAGAGGCTTGAGCAATAAACTTTCGCGCCTCACTTGAGATTGTTATGAAGCGGACTCCCATGCCACGAGGCGAGATCTCATCGTCAGGACCGTAGATGTTGGACCATACCACCTCCGCCGTAGCTTTTATAGAACCCTTAGACTTAGGAATCTTAATGGCCAATTCAAAGACGACATTTAACCTGAGCGGTCTTCGGCAAGTGATAAAGCACCCGTCAGGAGTGATGTTCCTCGTCACTCCTTCGGTGGATCCTTCTTCAGTCTTAATAGCAACAGGCCATTTGAGCTTGGCTCTCGGGTATGCGCGTCGGTCTTTTGACATTATTCACCTCTCCACTGTAGGAGTAAGTTGTGCAGCATCCCATCGGTAGCAGTCCAACTGAGCGCTGTTACCGCCAGATGCTACGCCATAACAAAAGATATTGCAAGATCTGATCCAGATTATGGTTTGCCCTCCGTTAGGTTGACTCTCCTTTCTGAATGTTTATATATCTTTTATAGTTCTGGTAACCAGGCTTGATAATTGTTTGGTTTGGAAAGAACGTTTCACGAGGAGACTAGTCATGAGGCTTCATTTAAGACCCACTATATTTATTTTCGCTCTAATCTTGGCCTTCACCAGCAGCAATCTGCTGGCAGCCGGCACGAGCAGCCAGCAAAGTCGAAGACCTTCCGTTGATCCAGAGTTTAAGGCCGGCCAAAAAGCAGTTAAAGCAAGAGATTACGATTCGGCATTAGTCCACCTTTCTAAAGCCCTGGAAAAAGATCCAAATAGCGCCGATACTCACAATTTGCTTGGCTATAGCTACAGAAAACTTGGTAATACCGACAAAGCCTTCGAACATTACCGTATCGCATTGAGGATCAACCCCAAACATCGCGGTGCCAATGAGTATCTGGGAGAGCTCTATCTGGAGACCGGTCAACTGGCCAATGCTGAAGAGCGCTTGGCAGTGCTCGATAAAGCCTGTCCCTGGGCTAGCAAACCTTCATATTTATCTGCAAAGCGTCATGGAACTGTTTGTTTAAACTAAATTGTAAAATCGGGGGATGTTAGATGAAGAGGACTGCCCTTATTACAATTGGACTTATTGTTTATGTAAGCGTAACGGCTATTGCTGCAACGGAAGAGGTGATTTCTAAAAATAATGAATATGGAGGTCTAACAAAACAAATTATTTACTCAGAAAAAGATCCAGACTTCAAGAAAGGCATGTATAAAATAATTGCTTCCTACGATAATGAGGGAAGCAAGAAAAAAATGGAAATCTATGCCACAGAGAGTCACTCAGAAGAACAGGGCTGGTACAAGAAGGTAATCTACTACTGGGGAAGAAAAAAGGTCAGCGAGGCCTATTCAACAGACAGCGACTCCGAGAAGTACGGATTCCACCGGATGGTCTCTTACTTTGACAAAGATAATATATTGGAAAAAAGAGAATATTATCTGAATAAAGACACTACTGCTGCTAAACTGGGAGTCTTCAAAAGAGTTGTCCATTATGACAACAGAGGGAAAGTAACTCATGTGGAAGATTTAGATCAGAGGGGCAACCTTGTCCTGATAGAATAAACGACTCTCCAGCGCGGATATTTCATGAATTCACGCCCTGGCGTGACTGCGACCACGGCAATTCATCAAATATCCGGGCTAGAACTTCAAACTACCCTCCTTTTCATAAAACTTTTCAGCACAGACGCCCTTGCTATCTATGACAATAATGCAAACCTTGGCCTCTTCGTAACTCGGAGTAAGAACCAACCCGGCCGCGTGACTCCACCTATTGTAGATCCACACCTCATAATGACCTTCCGCAAAACCAAGTGGAGGAGAGTCACTGACGCCAACTCTGCTCAAATAGGTTTCCAATCCTTCCTTGTCTAATTTCAAGACTTGTTCCGGCTCCCCAAGTACCTCAACAATTTCCTTCTTAGTGGTCTTACCACTAATAATTTTTTTCGTATTCTTTGCGGAGAAGTTTGAACTTCCAGCTGAAACGCAGGAGGTTACCAGGTATATTAGTACTGCTGGCCAGAACAAAAAAAATGCCGTCTTTTGCCTAAACTTTAAGCCCATAAGTTATTCCATCTGAGCAGACACGATTTTACTGCAATTTTAGAAATGCTACGTTACTTATCTCAAGATTTCAAGGAGTGATTAGTTCTAAGCAGAAAAGATTAAGCCACGGCTGGCTCCAGCTTTAGAGTAGACGGGGAGTCCAGAATGCTGTGAATTTATTTTCTTCACATCGCCTGGCTTAGTCGCCATCATGCTCTGATGTCATTTGGCTAGAGCCGTCAGTCGGCTTCGCCGCCATTAAGCTTCGCTGTCATTTATTGTCAGGAGAGCATTACCACAATTAGTGACTATAAATGACGCCGGAGGCAAATGACTATGAGTGACGGGCGGTAAGCCTTAGCCACGATTAAAATCCGGCAGAAATTGCTTCAACCCTCGGTGAATGGTCTGTGCCCCTTATTTATTCACCCGCTGCTTCAATTCCTTGCACATTTTAAAATAGGGGAGCTTTTTTCCGTCCACACCTATAAGTTCGCCGGACTTCGGATTTCTTCCCGTATAGGGTGAATACTCTTTGAGCTTAAATGTGGCAAATCCACGGATTTCGATGCGGTCCCCCTTGGCCAAGGCAGTAGACATGGCGTCAAAGACTGATTCAACACATGCCTTGGAGTCAATTTTCGTAATACCCAAATTGTTAGTCAGCATTTCGATGAGTTGCCCTTTGTTCATAGCTAATCCCCTCTGTTTTAATAGTCCGCCCTTAACCTTTCCTCATGTAACTGCCTCTCCATTGATTGAGCTGACTTTCCACTGTCTTCATCAACTCTCATTTCGTTTATGCTTCAATGAGAGAATGTAATCCTTGTTTAGGATTACATCGCTCTGCTCTCGGCACAGATAAATGAATTGCGGTGTGTGGTTCAAGTAATCGCTGAGTCTTAACTTATCTGGTGGCAGCTCGGTGAAAAAACTGCCCTCCAGTGTATCCCCGTTGATAAGTTCTATCTGTACCGGAATCTCGCGGCCTTCAAGCGTTTCGGGTAAGAGGTCTCGCTCCGTTAGTTCCACTTCCATAAATCTGTTCTTGCCGATCATGAGAATCTCATCCTTGAGTACATCCTCCAGGGGTATAAAGCTCCTTTGTGAATTGAGAACATCGATGATGAGTTCCCTGCCAGACCGTTCTTCGCTGGAATAGTTGAGAAAGAAGTTTACATCCAAATTGCCGCCGGTACTTACCCGAAGGGTGGCTTGTCTTCTAAATTTGTCAACTTTCATATCAACGGTCCTAAATCTCGATTGTCTTGTTTTTTTCTGCACGGTACACGTGCAAGAATCATGCAGACAATAGGCAGAGTTTGAACTAAAACTATGCTTAGCCCCTTTTACCCCAGAAAGTGGCTAACACCCCATCACAAAAGATCTGGCTTGGGTGGAAGACCAGGGCGGGAAGGACGGCCAAGGGATAGGCTTCGGCAAAAGCGATGGACCAAACTGCAATGGCAATTGGCAGGGTCTTCTGAGAGCAAACAATAGCCAGGGAGCGGCAGGCAGGTTCCTGTAGGCGGAAGAGGTATCTGGCACCTGTGTACCCAGCAACCAAAAGGAGCAGGTGCACTACCACCGATGGTAAGAGCAAAGAGCCGAGATGGCTGAGTGTCAAATCCTTTAGGCGATCGGCTTGTGATGAGCAGGAGAGGTAAACGATTATCCCTAAGGCAACGAGGGGGACAGTGCGGATAAATCTTTCCTGTTGACCGGCCCAACCAGGTTTGAGTCTCTTGATGGCCTGGCCTGTTACAGCGGGGATCAATACCAGAAGCACCAGTTTTATGAGAAGCCCCGCCGTGTCCAAACGAACAACCGCCCCCAAAGACCATTGTAAGTTGAGAGGGATTGTCAGAATGCCTATAAGGTTAAGTCCCACCGCCAGGATGAGAGCAGTGGCACCGTCCCCCCCTGCCCTTCCTGCCAGAATTGCCCCAGAGACCAGAGTGGGGGCCATACAGCAGATCACCATGAAGCCTACTTGGTTATCGCCCCGCCAGTTGAGCAAATGGACTGAAGCATAAGCCAGTAGCGGCCCAATGATCTGAGAGATCACAAATCCCCAGCCGATCGCTTTAGCCAACTGGGATCTCCTCTGTAACTCTTTTCCTTCGAGTCCAAGTCCCTGGTAAAAGAAGATTGCGAGGATTAGGGGATTCGACATTCCCCAGCGCTTCAAGTACCTCCCTGGCTCAGGAAAGAACCACGCAAGGAGAATGCCCAGACAGATGGTAAGTAGAAGTAGGTTTTCTCTAACTAACTTCAATGTATTCTGAGATAGGTTGCTCTTTAATCGTATCTATTCCAATCGTGGATTTTCCCCTCTTTTTTGCAGTTAGGTTCAAAAGGGGGTTGAGGATTATTTCTTCTTTTTTCATATTCTTCTGATGTTTTTTCACTTTCTCCTGCAGCTAACACATTCACCAGGGCAAAGACATAATTACCGTCGCCATCCACCCCGAAATTTACGGTAGTGTTATAGCCACATCCCTCTGGATGGTAGTCTTCATTGAAGGATACTTCAGCAGTAAAAGGACCGAAGGCTTGGTAGAAGGCCAAAAAGAATTTTTTGTAATTTCTGTACGTACAGCTTGCAGAAAATTCAAATTTTCCATCTGCTAAGGCGTCAAAACACTCTCTAAAATCTGCTAGCAAATTTTGCTCTTCCAGCAATTTATTGAAATTCTCCACCATATGCCAGTGGATGAGATTGGAGAGCTGAATGGTGTAAGTATCCAAAGTGCGATACATGGCCATATACGTGGTCGCAGTCACGCCAGGGCGTGAATTCATGAAATATCCGGGCTAGAATTGTGTCTTTATACCACGCGATTGAGTCACCACGCACGCAAATGTTTTCAGACCAGTTGATAGGCTGTGCTCAAATAGTCAGCAAGGCGGGAAAAGCTTTTCAGGTTATCCAGATGTCAACAGTGAAAATGGCAATTTAACTACAACATTCAAACTCCCAACTAAATCTAGCTACCATTTAATTCCCATTGATGTCAGGTAGTCTTGCGCTCCTTTGTGTCTTAGTTTGGCGGCAGCTTGCAAGTCCTTAATAGCTTGGTTTTTTGATCCAAGATGCCAGTATGACACCCCACGAGTGTAATAGCTGTTTGCATGCTTGGGGTCTAGCTGCAGAACCTTATTGCAATCGTTAATGGCTCTATCATACTGTCCTGTTTTTGTATAAGCAACGCTACGATTGTAGTAAGCTATGGCGTAACTCGGGTTTACCTCAATAGCTTTGTCGTACTCTCTGATCGCTTCGTTGTAGTTGCCCTTTTTTGAATAAGTTGTTCCGCGGTTAGTGTAGTCCAACTCAGGCTTTGGGGCTTTCGACTTTGCAGTTGCCTTCGATTGACTTCCAGCTCTGGAAAGCTCAACAGTCTCCCCCTGCTCCGGCACATTGAGAAATAGCTTGCCGTCGCGCAATTCGTATTGCGTGTTTGCCGCTTTAATTGAAGCTTTGCACTGAAGAAAACCGGGGCTGTACTCTTCCATGGCCATGTTTGATTTGAGGATCCGGATCTCATTTGGGGTTATCACTACTGGAGAGGAGGTTTGGGCTACGACACTGTACTCTCTGAAAGAGCAAGTGTTGCGAGCAATTATCTGGTTTTCTTCGATGATGAGGATTAAATTGACCTTCATTCCACTTTGCTCTAAGTCTAAGGCGTTCCAGGAACCGTAAAGCTCCGGATTGACAGGGATCTCGCCCGCAAAAGAGCTGCTGACATTAAGCACCATAAATGTTGCTGCAATTACAAAAGAGGAAAACAGCATTTCTTTTAAATACATTCCTGACTCCTTTCTGACTCCATCAATTAGCCGATCTTGCAGTCTAATCTGTCCTAATGGCGAAGTATCTTACCAATAGGTACTCTTTTTCCCATGGGCGATTTCCATAGAACCTGCAAAACTCGCACCAGATTTCAGGATTGAATCATGGAGAGAAATATTGAGGTAGGACAAGAGATCTATTTAGGATCCAGTTAGGCGAAGCCCTACAAAAAGCTTCGAATGGCCTCACATGATATCGATTATTTAATCATGATCTCCCACTGTAGCCATCACAAAATATGGTAGGTTTATCGTAAATAGTGAAGTGTGGAGTATGCGATCTAAACTTTCGACTCTCTACTTCTGTCGATTCTTGTCTAGCTCATCCATGTAGGTCAGCAGCCTTTCTGCTGGATCGGTAAGGTGTCCGATACGGATAGCAGACTTTAATCGTAAGGCGAGGTCCTCTATATCGAAGGGTTTACTGATAAAGTCATCAGCTCCAGCATCATCTGCTTCTACTTTTTCCGCTCCGAACCCAGTTACCAGAATGATCGGTGTATATCGTGTTTTTTCTTCTGCCCTCAACCTCCTACATGTCTCCAACCCGTCAATGCCGGGCATTTTTATGTCCAATAGAATTACCTTCGGAACGTTCTTCTTCGCTAGTTCTAAAGCTTCCTCACCATTCGCAGCCAAGATTACTTTAAGTCCTTTCGTCGGAAGAAAGACATTGAGCAAATCTCTTATAATGCTTTCATCATCTACTACCAGAACCGTGTCCGCCATTGTGTCGGTCCTTTCAGCGCACTTTACAAGAGGCATTCGTACAGAAAATCAAAAGGTTGTCATGTAGTTTGGCGGGATAAAAGGAGCTGCAACGACCATGCCGATTGGCTCCGTAGGTGGGCAACATGGAGGCATGAAAAAGAAAACCCCCACCGACCCTATGCCGATGGGGGCAACAAGTAGAGAGCAGGTAGGGCATGTCCAGTCCACGGAAGCCCTACCCGTTGCATACCTTACCACAAAGGGGGTGGAGGATGGAAGAGGGTATGAATACTATTGAGATTGATTGTCTTCTTTGTAAAAGGGGAGTATTGTGATGTCTTTTGCATTAAATTTTGAAAAAGTACCATCCAATCGTCCCCCAGATTATATGGAAAGCGCACCATATGAAATCCCCCCTAGCACTTTTCCTGTTCTGAGGACGCTCAACTTGCCGCTGCAAATTATTTCACCTTCAAAATCTCCTGCCACAGTTACATTTTCGCCTTCAATTTTCGCTTCGACCCTGCCATTTTCCAGAATTTCCAAGGAAGAACACTTTATAGTCCCCCTCACAGACCCTTCTATAATAAGGGTTCCTTCTGCTTCAATACTTCCCTCTAGTCTAACACTGGCTGAGATGAGAGTTGTCTCCATAGGCTTCATTGGATTTTTGAAGAATTTCTCTTTACCACCCTGCTCTTCGGGCTTTTCTTTTTTATTTTTCCACATTGTTAATCCTCTTTTGTTTAGGAAGCGTTCAGGATTTCAGCCATACAGAATAAGCAAGGTTCATGCCTACTTATCTCGTGTGCCAGGAAGCGGAGGAAGGATGGAAAAGAAAGCCCCCACTGACTCAACCACACTCAAAGTCAATGGGGGATGAAAACAAGGATTCAATGGCGGGCATTAATTCTCGGCAGCGGTATTTAACTCGGAGACTGTTTGGTTGTCAAGTCTTTACTGCGATAATCCGATGAAGCCTCCGACTCGGTAGAAGCAAAAAAAAGCGGATCCGAAGCTCCACAATGCTCTTTAAAAGGTGAACAAGAAATGAGCTAACTTGCAGGTTGTAGGGGCTTGTCTACTGTAGCAAGAGATTTTCTTTGTTCAAGAAGATACTTCTCCTCCAGAAGTCGAAGTTTCTCCAGCCTCCATCTCAAAGAATCAAGTTCGGATTCCTTTAAGGCGATGAAACTGCCAACTTCTGCTATCTCCTCCTTATATTTTGAGGATAACAGTGCTAGAAAACGGAACAGAAAGT
>CAVQGX010000009.1:0-69396 GCA_963712115.1 uncultured delta proteobacterium
AGACAATTTCTGATTTTCTTGTCAGAGATTTTCTTACAGGTGAGAGTGTCTTTGAGGGAATCACAGCTCAACGAGCCGATTCTGAATGGCAAAGCGAGTCAGCTCCGCATTGTTTCTGAGGTTCAGTTTCTGAAGCAACCTAAAGCGATAGGTATCCACAGTCTTTACGCTGATGTTGTAACCCTCGGCAATTTCCCGGGTGGTCTGACCTAGGGCCAGGCTCCTTAGCACTTGAACCTCTCTATTGGACAGAGGATCCAACGGTGAGAGACCCCGCACTCCACTGGCCACCCGCAACGCCAATGATTCGGCGGCTTCTTCGGTGAGATAGCGGCCCCCTGCATGCACCTTGCGGATGGCCTTTACCAGTTGCTCTGGTGCCGATCGTTTGGTGATATACCCCATGGCGCCAGCACCAATGGCCCGAACCACGTATTGCTCTTCCTCGTGCATGGTAAGGATGAGGATGGGCAGTTTCGCATAGTAAGAGCGAAGCTGGCTGAGGACTTCCAAACCATCCATACCTGGCATAGAAATATCGATGACTGCCACATCAGGCATTGTCTTATGGGCTTGTTGAATGGCCTCGTGGCCATCGGCGGCTTCTGCCACCACCACCATGTCGCCACTCTCTTCAACGATGCGGCGAAGCCCAGCTCGAACAATGGAGTGATCGTCTGCCAACAGCACCTTGATCATTGGACTAATCCCTTGTCGCCATCAATGGACACTTTGAAACAGACCTGGGTTCCCCCTTCAGGTTGGGATTGAATTTCCAGGACGCCGCCAACCAGGCTAGCGCGTTCGCGCATTCCAGCCATACCTAAGCACTCAGATTCTGGTAAGTCTCGCCTATCGAAGCCGCGTCCATTGTCCACCACCTGCAGGGTCAGCAGACCCGCCGCTGTCTGCAGGGTTACATCCACGTGGGTAGCAAAGGAGTGACGTGCCACGTTGGTCAAGGCCTCCTGAGCGATACGATAAGCTGCTGTGGCTACCATGTCATCCACTTTGGGCACACTGGGGTGCCTAAATATGCAAGCAATCCCGGTACGCTTTTCAAAATCGGTCGTGTACCACTCCAATGCTTCCGTGAGTCCCAAATCGTCGAGCACGCCAGGGCGCAGCCGCGTGGCCATTCCTCTAACCTCATCAATGGTTTTATCGATCAAGTCGCACATTGCCAAGGCCCGCTCCGACGCTTTGGTATCTGCTACCTTCAGACGTTCCCTCAACCATACCGAATCAATCCGCAGCGCGGTGAGCACCTGACCCAGTTCATCATGTAGTTCCCGGGCTATAGCTGTGCGCTCTTTTTCTTGGCTGGCCATGATGCTACCCGAAAGGCGCCGCAATTGATCCTGAGCATTCTTGAGTTCAGTGATGTCAGTCGAAATTCCGCAGATGCTGTGTGTAGATCCTTCTTCATCGTAAAGGGGAAATTTTACGGAAAGATAATGGTGAATGCCGTCTTCGTGAGGAACGCGCTCCTCCATTTGGAAAGGACGCCTTTCGGCAAAGACTTGCAGATCATTGGCTCGAAATTGGTCAGCAATCTCTTTTGGAAAGACGTCATAGTCAGTCTTGCCTCGAATTTCCTCATTTTGGATGTTAAACAGCTCTTCATACCGCGAATTGACTAGGACATAGCGCCCATCACTGTCTTTGATATAAACCACGGCAGGTGTATATTTGAGAATGTTCGTGATCTCCCTAGTCCTTTCCGCCACCTGACGTTCTAAGTCTCTGGAGTAGCGGCTGAGTTCATCTTTGGCTTGCTTGAGTTCCATCTCTGCTTTTTTTCGTTCTGAGAGATCCCGTGCAACACAAACACTGCCAATGGTGCTGCCATAATCATCTTTCAGCAAACTGATGGATATGTCCATTGGTACGATAGTCCCGTCTTTTTTTCTCATTGGGATCTCATATTCTCTCACCACTCCATCTCTGCGAAGTCTCGCAAGCATTCCTTCCAGTTCTTCAGAATCCTCATAGAGCTCAAAGGCTGACTTTCCCGCGAGCTCATCAAAGTTGTAACCATATATTTCTGCCGCCCGCCTATTCCAAAGGATAAATCTGCCATGGTTGTCGACAATGCCGATTGCCTCCACCGAGTTTTCAATAATATTTTCCAGATATTCCTTTGTCCTTTTTAGCTCTTCCTCAGCCCGTCTGCCCTCGCTTTCTAATGCCTCCAATTCGGTAATTCGTCGACGCAATTGCGCCAATTCATTTATGGATTGTATTTTTGTCTTATGTTCTTGTTTCATTTTGCGATCCTTGCTAGTGAATACGAAATCATGCCAGACTGTTTTTCCTGGTTGCCACGACGATTTCGCTGGATGAGTTTCAACTTTAATGGAGCAGAATGAGAATCAAGATAAGCTGAGAGTAGGAAGAAACCAAATTTGGCTAATTTCAGGCTAATACAAGGCGGAACAAGTAGCAAGAGAAAAGTGTTACAGATCGAAATTACTTTAAGTTGTTTGGGGTTCATGCTGCCTGATGGAATGCTTCAATATTTCCAAATGTATATGCATTTTTCGCACAAACCTCGCTATCTCGGCACTGCCAGCTTCCCCATGGCCTTTTCAGTAAAGGTGGGCATGGGATAGTAAAGCTTGCCGCTCTGGGCCTCGGGAGGCCAGACGATAACGATAATTCTCTTGCCGCCTTGCCACTGAACGTTCACCATGGAGTGCCCGACCTGAAGCCCATTGTCGTCAATATCCCAGCCTCCGTAAAACGACATGAACTCAAGGTCGCCCAGGGCTTTCCTAATTTTATCAGACTCGACGCTTCCGGCCTTCTCTATCCCCATGACCAGCGCCAAGACTGCCGCACCAGCCTCAGCCGCGTGATAATCCGGTATCATATCTTTGCCCACGGCCTTCTTGAAAAGCTTGACGAATTCATCTTGACTCGGGCCAATCCAGGGAAGACCAGCTTTCTTGGCCTCGTCAGGAGAGTACTTAACCCCATATTCCCACTGCGAAGGGCCCGTGACGCCTTCCGCCATGCTGGTTAGCGTTTCATAGAAGGCTGGCAGGGTGGTGGCCGCTATCAAGGACAGGGCCTTGACATTTATGTCGAGATCAGCCATCTGTCGATTAAAGAGCACGCCGTCTTCAAAGTGGCCTCCGCCCAAGATGAAGTCAGGATTTGTCGCTTGCAAGGCAGAAAGCATAGAGGTCAGGTCGGTGACTCCTTTGGGGTAGGTTCGTTTGAAGACGATCTCGAATCCAAGCTTCTGGGCATGTTGTTCCGCCCCTTCCATGACCATTTTGGCGAATTCAGAGTTCTCATAGGCCAGGGCGACTTTCTTGGCCTTGGGATCAACCTTGTGAATCATTTCAAGGGTTCCTTGGTGATACTTGGTCGCTGGACCGATGGTCTGTACGACGTACTGAAACCCCTGCCACTGGATCTTATTGTTCGCACCGCCATGATTCATGTAGAGTATTTTGCGACTTTCAGCTAGTGGTGCCCCCCAAAGAGTCAGCTCTGAACTGTAGGGAGCAAAAACACAATTTGCGTTGTCAACTGTAATTAAACGTCCAATAAGGGTTGTCACTATGTCTTTATTGGATTCACAGTCGTAGTATCTGTACTGAAGGGGAATCTTCCTCCAGCGTATTCTGACCCCGCCATAAACGTTATTGACCCAATCCACAACTGCCTTTATTCCCCCTACGGCCTGTTCTCCAGCCTTGGCATACCTCCCTGAGAGACATGCCGGATGGCCGATGACGATCTGGTCTGGGACTGCTAGAGCGTATGAAGCGAAGAAAGCCGCTGAAATAACAAGGAAAATAGTGATTACCAGGAAACGATTATTTCGCATCTCGGTCACTCTCCATTACTCGTTATTCTGGATGCTACCCCTCGGCTTGAAGCCTTGAAATATGGCCTAAAGTACCACAAGCAGTATAAAACAAATAATTTTTTCTTTATGTTCAGTCACAAGCTAGGATTTGCAGAAAGAGGTGTTCGGAAATAATAAACTATCCTTTCTTCCCTTGATCATTATTTGCAGATTGTTTGATACAAGAGTCCCAGTAACTGCATTCTGTTTCCGAACAATCCTCCGTCGCCTTTCTGAAGCAATCATCGAATCCCCGGCTTTTTTGCTTCTTTCTGACGTACTCTGTTATGCAGAGGTCGCATAAGCCTCCAGAGGGCTCATCCGTAGCTATACCAACAATCCAAATTATGCCGCATCTTATACAGATGTATTCCATCTAATCAAGCACTCCCGGCTGCCTCTTTTCTTATGATTTTCATTCTTTCACCCAGCAAGTTTGGCAGAGCAGCTTATAGGCTCACGACAGCTGCTGACATCATAGGTTACCCAATAAAGCTCCAGAGAACACCGGCGGCAATGGCCGAGCCGATAACGCCAGCAATATTCGGCGCCATGGCGTGCATGAGCAAGTAGTTAGTTGGGTCTTCATGGTTGCCGATCATCTGCACCACTCGGGCTGAATCTGGAACCGCTGAAACGCCGGCTGCGCCTAGAAGAGGGTTAATCTTCTCCCGGGAGAATACATTCATGAGTTTGGCGAATAGGACGCCGCCGCCGGTGGCTACCATAAACGAACAGGCGCCCAGGACAAAAATTCCTACTGATTTGGTGGTGAGAAAGACATCGGCCTGGGTGCTGGCGCCAACCGTAAGGCCCAAGACGATGGTCACTGCGTCAATCACCGCCGTTCGAGCGGTCTGCGAAAGGCGTTCGGTGACCAGACATTCCTTGAGAAGGTTGCCGAAGAAAAGCATGCCCAACAGGGGCAGGGCGGCCGGTGCGATAAAACCGCAGAGCAAGAAGCCGAGAATGGGAAAGATGATCTTCTCTGGCTGGCTAACCTCGCGGGGATCATCCATTTTGATGAGCCGTTCCTCGCGGGTGGTGAGCAGTTTCATGATGGGCGGCTGGATTACCGGCACCAGGGCCATGTACGAATAGGCGGCAATGGCAATAGGGCCCACCAAATGGGGTGCCAGCTGAGCCGACAAGAAGATGGCAGTGGGTCCATCAGCACCACCGATGATACCAATAGAAGCCGCCTCCTTGGGAAGGAATCCTAGGAATAGGGCGCCCAGAAATGTGACGAAAATCCCCACCTGAGCCGCTGCACCCAGCAAGATGAGCTTGGGTCTGGCTAGGAGGGTGGAAAAGTCGGTCATGGCGCCGATGCCCAGAAAGATCAAGGGCGGATAGACGCCCTTGCGAACCCCGAAGTAAAGATAGTTCAGTACACTTCCCTCTTCATAGATGCCAAGGCCCAGCCCCTTGAACACTGGAATGTTGCCAACAAGGATGCCAAAGCCGATGGGAACGAGAAGCAGTGGCTCGTAGTGTTTGGCAATACCCAAATAGAGGAAAAAAAGACCCACAGCGATCATGATCAGATGGCGGTAATCGGCCATGCCAAAGCCGGTGTTATGGAAAAAATTTGCCAGGAACTCCATATAATCCCTCTTTCAGTTGCTATAACAAATCTAATTGTTACTATAAAAAGTTGCCGTTTTAAGGCGAGCTTTCTTCTTCATACCCTTTAGCCCAGCAAAACAGCCCATCAGGCTCGCGCACTATTTTACCTTTCAAAATCAGACGACAGATGGTGGAGTGAGGTTTGGCCAGTCTATGTTCAGCCAGCATCAGTACCCGTGGCAGCTTAAATGGTTCACCCAGGTGAGCCGTGAGCAGACGCAAAGACTCCTCGGCGTCATCCAGATCCCCTTCCTCAAGTCTCTCCTCTGCGACTGGAGTTGCAGGTGCGGATGGTTTCTTCACTGGGTAGAAAAGGTCTTTAAGAGTTATGACAATGGACTTTGGGGTTTGACCATTCAACCGGCCTATTACATAAGGGAACAGGGAGATTATAAAAGCCAGGGAGGCCAGCCCGAAAAAGACGATAGAAATCCCTAAGGCCGCAATGAGCCAGCCACTGGCTGCAGTAATTCCAGAAAACCCGCCCATTGATCTACCTCCCGCCTTTCAGTCTGCGCCTGATTGCTTCTGCGAGGAAGGGTATCCGATTGGCCACCCTTTCGGAGACAGCGCGCATGATCTTGGTTCCCGTGGCCACGTTGCTCTGGATTAGGCGCAACAGCTCGCTCCCGGGAAAAGAAATAAAAGAGCAGTCGGTGAGACAGATGACATCTCCAGTGTAATGGGTTGGATGGATGATGGCTGACCAGCCCACCACTTCGCCACGTCCGTGGAGGGTAAGGGCCCGACCGTCATTAAAGGCGACCATAAGGTTTCCCTGATCCATGACGTAGAAGGTGCGGGCTGGCTGTCCCTCCTTAATTATCGTTTCCCCCTCACTGGCATGGACCATGTCGGCCACTTTCGCTAATAAAGCGAGTTCATTGGGTTCCAAATCGAGAAAAATGTCATATTTTCTGAGTTCGTGTGCTGGAATCATGTTTGTAACCGTTCTAGGAAACCAGCTATTAGAAACACTGGTAATCTACGGTAGATCGAGGTTTAAGATTTCCGGCTAATCGTCCCCTTCAGGCAGCCGGATCACCAACACCGGCTTTTTGGACCGTCGCAAAACCCGCCTGGCAGTGCTCCCCATCATAGCGTCTGCAAAAGCTCCATGGCCATGGGTGCCCATGACAAGGACGTCGAAGTCGCCTTTGTCGACCTCTTGAAGGATCTCTTCTTCGGGAATGCCCACCTTGACCCGAATATCGTCAACGGTGAAAGGGTGGGAGGCGAGCTCAGTGCTCATATTTGCCCGAAACTTATCGAGACGTGTGTTCACTTCGGTGATAGCCCTCTTGACGTTTTTTTCCTTGATCTCTTCCCACTGTTCTCCCAAGAAATAGACGGAGATGGGGGGAGCCTCCAACACATGGAGAATGGTAATCCCTGCCCCATACCGATGAGCGATACTCGCCGCATAAACAAAAGCGTGACGAGCATTTTCGGAAAGGTCAGTGGCATAAAGTATTTTCTTGATCTCTGGAATAGTCAACGCGCCCATTCCTTCTTCCTCCTTTTCATTTAATAGGTAATTTTTCTGCAAAAGTTCAGAGCACCATAGACGAAAGGAGAAAAAATGGGCGTGCTGGCGCTATTTTCGCACCCCCATTTCTGTATCCATAATCCCAGCCCTCAGATCAGAAGAGAAGCCCATAGATGAGCTTGGGAAACCAGAGGGAGATGATGGGAACATAGGTGACAATAACCAGGCCAATCAGCATAATGATCATAAAGGGGGCAGCCCCTCTGAACACGTCCATAAGTGACAAACCGGAGATTCCACTGGCCACGAAGAGGTTGAGCCCTACGGGCGGGGTGATCATGCCAATCTCCATATTCACCGTCATGACTATGCCGAAATGGATGGGATCGATGCCGAGGCTCTTGACGATGGGGAGGAATAGGGGTGCCAGGATCAAGATGGCCGAGCTCGGCTCCATGAAGTCTCCTACAAAGTAGAGAAGGACATTGACAAAAAGGAGGAATGCCCAGGGACTCACAGCGTGTTCGATAATGAACGCGGCAATGGCTGCCGGGATCCCTTCGGTGGTGAGGATGAAGGCAAAAAGCATGGCCGTGGTAATAATAAAAAGGACCATGGCCATGGTTACACCGGAACGGACAAACACCTTGGGAATGTCGCGAAAAGTGAGATCCCGGTAAACGAAAAGCCCTACAAGCAGTGCGTACACCACGGCCACTGCCGCAGCTTCGGTGGGGGTGAAAATCCCGCCGTAGATCCCGCCAAGAACCAGGACAGGCATAAAAATTCCGGGCAAGGCTACCCACAAGAGGCGCCAGCGCTCCGACCAGGTGACCTTCTCTCCTCCCTTGAACCCCTTTACCCTGGCGACAATAATCGCGGTGATAATAAAAAACAGACCCATCATGATTCCGGGGCCCACCCCGGCCATGAACAGCTTGCCCACAGATTCTTCGGTGGCCACACCGTAAACGATCATGGGGATACTAGGGGGGATAAGGATACCCAGGGAACCGGCCGAGCCCAGGAGCCCCACACTATACTTTTCGCCGTAGCCCGATGCAATCATGGCGGGGATCATGATAGAGCCGATGGCCACCACCGTGGAGGGGCTGGAGCCGGAAATCGCCGCAAAGAACATGCAGGCAAGAATGGAGGCCACAGCCAGCCCCCCACTATAATGCCCCACAAAGGCATTGCACACGTCTATGAGCCGCTTGGACACACCTCCCGTGGCCATGACATTGCTAGCCAGAACAAAAAACGGGATGGCCATGAGGGGAAAATGATCCAGGCCATTGTATAGCTTCTGGGCTACGGCCATCAGGGGCAGGCTCTCGTGGTACCAGAAGGTGGCGATCACGGAGAGACCCAGGCAAACGGCCAGGGGTGTCCCCATGAGCAGAAACAAGAAAAAGACGACAAAAAGAGTAACACCTACACTCTCCATTGGTTTCTCCTTCGAGGCCTAGTTACTGGGGCGAAGACCATACCGGTGGCATTGTCATTTATCTTTCTCCAGGTGGACCAGCTTCGCCCTATCCTCCTCGGACAGCTCATGCATCTTGTCAATCTCAATAGCCTTCCCCTGAAGCACGTAAACCAGCTGCTCGATGAAGCGCAGGCTGAGTAAAACCCCGCCAACCGGCACGGCCAGGTATCCTATCTCCATGGGCATGCGCAAATCTCGGGACAGGAGTTTGCTCCTGCTGATGAAATGGGCGAATTCGAACCCTTTTACAGCCACAATTATCCCGAAAAGGATACAGAGGAGAATGGAGAGAATGAGGATGACTTTTCTGGACGTTCGGGTGGAACTTCTTAACCAGGACGTCCACCCCGATGTGGATGTTCTCCCGAACCCCCAGACTGGCGCCAATAAAGGTGCACCAGATAAGGGCCATGATGGTGATCTCGTACGAGCCGCCCCAGCCGGTGCCGAACACATACCTGAGGATCACCTCCTGGAAGGTCAGGTAGGAGGCCAGAGCCAGCAGAATGATCACCAAAACCGTTTCGGTCTGGTTCCAGATCCGGATAATTAATTGCATGATAGTTTTCCCCTCTGCCCCGGAAGAGCTTTTCTCCCGGGGCGTTTGTTCTGTTTTGCTATCGCATCTTATAAATCTCATCAATCCATGAGGCCGGGATAAACTGGGGAAACATCTTGTGCACCGGCTCCATGGTTTTCTGCATCACTGCCTTTTCCTGGGGAGTGAGCTCATGGATTTTAAGTTTTCCGGTCTGTTGAGCATATTCCTTTATCTTGGCCAGATCAGTCTCGTTCATCTCCTTTGCCTTCAAGCGCTCCTCACGGGTTACCTCCGCCATGATCTTCTCCAGGGTAGCGCGCACATCAGCAGGGAGCTTGTTCCAGAAGCTCTCCGTGGTGATCACCACGTAACCAAGGTAACCGTGGTTGGAGATGGTGTAATAATTCTGGACCTCATGGAGCTTCTTGGAGTAGATGTTGGAGGGAGTATTCTCCTGGCCGTCCACCACCCCCTGCTCCAAAGCGTTGTACACCTCGCCAAAGGGAAGCTTCAGCCCCACGGCATCGACCTTGTGCATCTGGGCTTCCAGGATGTCAGAGCTCATGATCCGGAACTTCACCCCCTTGAAATCCTCTGGTTTGATCAAGGGATGCTTATTATTGGTGAAGTCTTTGAAGCCGTTGTCCCAGACGGCCAGGGCCTTGAGCCCCCGCTTCTCGAACGACTTCATAATCTCTTTGCCAATGGGCCCGTCGATTGTCTTGTGGGTGGCCTCGGTTGTGGCAAAAAGGAAGGGTTGGTCAAAGAGCTGAAGCTGCGGGACAGAGCCGACAAACTTGGCGCTGGCGGGCGCAGCCATCTGGATGAACCCGGCGGAGAGGGCCTCGACAGCCTGGTTGTCGTCGTAGAGCTGGGCATTGGGGAAGACCGTCACCTTCACCTTGCCCTTGAGCTCCTTGTTGGCCCGGGCGGCAAACTCCTTGGCCGCCCACCCCTTGGGGGTGTTGTCCGCCACCACATGGGAGAAACTGATCTTTATCGCCTTAGCTACGGCCGCTGGAGCGACCATTATCAAGGACAGCAAAACGACTAGAAAAAAAACGTGGTATCTTCTCATCTTGATCTTCCTTTTGTATTTAGGACGTATTGGATACTTGTTCTTGAGCCATCTCACCACCCTCGTATGGACGCCGCCAGCAAAGTTTCCCTGCAGAACTGAAGCTACCTGCTGGGTGGAACGAATTTGGCTGCGGCAAATTCAGGCGGCCAGATGGTCTGAAATTTGCCGTCAATGATCTGCAACACCAGGGTGCGGATGGTGTTCTGCCTTTCGAAACCTTCATATGAGTAAAAATTGACGGGACCAAAGGGGGTCATCATGTCCGTCTTTTCCAACGCCGCCCGTATGTCTTTGGGACTAAGGGATTCTGCCCTTCTCAGAGCATCCGCTGCCACCAGGACTGCTGAATAGGCCTCTGCGCCATGATAGTCGGGCTGCGAAGAAAAGAGTTTCACGTATGCATCGAAATAATCCCTTGCGCCTGGATATAAGGCCCGCTCGGACCAGAGCGTTGCAGTCACCAGATTGATTGGCGGCATCTCCGGCTCTCTTGATGAATTCTTCCTGGGTAAAACCTCCGGCGGCTCCACAAAGCAATGATTTCAGGTTAGATTTCTGGATCTCCTTGACCAAGGTAACACCATCTTTGAGATAAGAAACCATAAAGATCACGTCGGGGGGCTCTTCGGTCAGCTGGGAAAGCATGGGTTGGAAGTGGGCTGCGTCCGCTCCGTACCATTTGTCATAGTCAAACATTCCCCGTAACTCAATGCCATTATCCTTGCAAAACTCCAACATTCTGAAAGCGGCATTGGTCCCATACATGCCGTTTTCATGGATGATGGCCATGGATTTTGGTTTGAAATTCTTGAGCCAGAAATCTTCCAGCCCTCTGGTGTACTCGCTCACCGGGGGGTTCAACCGGAAGATGTTCTTCCAGCCCTTCTTAGTCAGCTTGTCAACCGAAGCGGTGCTGACCAACAAAGGGACATTCAAGTCCTCTGCTACTTTGGCCATGGCGTAAGTGGGGTTGCTGGTCGCTCCCCCAAGCAGCATAACCACTTTGGAATCGCGAACCAGTTTCTCGACAACCTCCTTTGCCACAGAAGTCTTGTTCTGATCATCTCCGTAGACGATTTCCAACTGGCGCCCGTTTATGCCCCCCTCCTTGTTGATGGTTTCCTTGGCCATTTCACATGAATTCTTCATCATCAGCCCGAGAGTTTCACGATCTCCCGACAAAGGCAGGGGAACGCCGATAATGACCGGCGATTTGCCCTCTGCCACGCTTTTGGCTGTTTCAGCGGTTTGCGCTGTAGCTGAATTGCGAACGGTTGAGAAAATGATGAACAAAGAGAGTGAAACAAGAAGAAATAGCACCTTCTGCCTGTCTTTCATAACGTATCCTCCATCGCAGCTTCACAAAGCCTTGTGGATAAACAGCAAGAGCAACAACTGTTCCAAAGTTGATCCTCCGCTCCAAACCTCGAAACAGCGGGATATTAGCTTCATCCGAGCACATCGTGACCAGCAAAAATCGGCCAATATCCGCCGGCAAATGGCGGAAATCCGCCATTTAATCAAACGGGTTCGCCTTGTGATAATCGAACCAGGTTTCCTCCTAAGAGCTCGTATTTGCACCACATTATCTTTGTACGACACGATTCACCCTTTCCAGGCTGACCGGATCATTGCTAGAAGAAAAGAACCCTGATCCTGGTGGTTAATTCAGTGTCTTTTCTAAAAGACGATGGTGCCAGGCTAATTTTTGGTATAGTTAATGAAGCATATCTTTTAGAAAGGCTGAAACGGGGGCGGTAATAATACGCCACTTATAGGGCGGTATTGAAGCCTAGGACATGGGATCTCAAACCTCCCATGCTCCTTGCCCCATGGTTGAAGGAGTTGAGAACATGCGTCTTCACTTCAGCATCTTAAAGAAGTTCGTTCTGGCCTTCCTTTTGCTCTCTATCTTGCCCCTCTGCGTATTCGGATTTTATACCACTCGCAGCGTTCGGCAGATCGGCCAGGGAGCCATTGCCAGCAGTTCCACCGAACTCGAAAAGCGCGGCAAAGAATCGATTGAACTTCGGGCGGTTGAACTGGCGAACCGGGTAAGTCAGTTGCTACGCAATCGTGAGGCCGATCTTCTTACTCTTCAGATGATGCCGCGTGATGCTGTGGTCTATCAGCAATTTTCCCTTGCACATCGAGGAAGGATTTGGATACGAGAGGGGACCAATGAGAATCCCATTGAAGCTCACAAAGAGATCCCCTTGTATCGGGAGGTTACTTTTATTGGCGCGGATGGCAGGGAAAAAATCCTTGTCAGAGATGATCAAATCGTGGGCTCTGAATTTCTTCGGGATGTGAGCGAGCCTGTAAACACAACCTATAAATGTGAGCGTTACTTTGAGGAAACCAAAAAATTAACAAAGGGTGAAATTTATGTTTCCCACGTAGCGGGCTGGTATGTGACCCGGGAAGAACAGCTCCAGGGTGCCGAGCGGGTTGAAGATGCGGTAGAGGGGAAGAAATTTGAGGGGGTGCTTCGTTTTGCGGTCCCTTGCTGGGCTAAAGATGGTCATTTCGAAGGGATTGTAATGCTTTCTCTCGATCATCGACATCTCATGGAGATGACCCAACACATTTTGCCTACGGAAGAACGGTTTGTTGTTTTTCCCAGTTATATGAGTGGCAATTACGCTTTCATGTTTGATGATGCGGGATGGATCATTTCTCACCCCAAGTTCTGGAATATCAGGGGAATTCTTTCGGACGGCAGCCAATTCAATGCCACTGATCCATCTTACACCAAGGAGAAAGTGGTGGCGGGTGAAGTTCCCTTTAATCTCGACTGCGCGGATTTTATTCATCCCAATTACCCTTTCATCGCTAGACAAGTACGGGCAGAAAAATCCGGGGTAACAAGCACCTTCAATGTGGGGGGAATCCCTCGCGTGATGGCTTACGCTCCCATTTATTACGATCGGGGGCCTTACTCAAAGAATCGTATTTTTGGAGGAATCACCATCGGTGTTCAGACAGCCAAGTTCCAGGAACCTGCCTTGCTCACCAGTACCAAGATCAAGGAAATGGTTCAGCAAACGAGGAATAGTGCGTCTGTCACCCTTGCGCTTGCAGCCCTTGTGGCCATCGGCCTCGCTGTTCTTCTCGCCAGGACCTTCACTCGCCCCATTTTGCTTTTGGCTCAGAGGGCAAAGGAGATCGCCTCAGGTGGCACTCCTGTCGAAGTAGAGGTGAAAACAGGGGATGAACTGGAAATCCTTGCCCATAATTTCACCCGTATGGCCAGGGAAATCAAAGAGCACCAGGAAAGCCTTGAAAAATCCCTCAATGAACTCGCCGAATCCAAAGGGGCCGTAGAGCAATATACCATTGAGCTGGAAAAGCGGATCAAGAGCCTCAAAAATATCCATTACTTGAGTCAATATTTGGGGGTCGTTTTTGAACGGGAAATGGTACTGCAAACAGTTCTGAAGACCTGTGTGGAAGGGCTGGATTTCGATCGAGCCCTTTTATACCTTTATGATCCCATCAACCGCCGTTTAATATGTCACCAAACGTTTGGATTTTCCCCGGAACACGAAAGGCGTGCCAAATCGGCTTCTTATGACATCGATAGACACGACTGTATTCCCACCAAAGTATTCCGAGATGGGCAGACCATTTTTGTCAAAGATATCTATACTGAGGACTTGGCCACACCCCTGGACATCAAGATTTCAGAGGTGGGAGAGACTTACTTCTATGCTTTCACTCCCCTTAAGGTTCAAGATCAGGTGATCGGGGTGCTGGGTGCCGACAATGCCACAAGTGAAAGGGAGATCACAGACATTGACGTGGAATCCTTAGAAATCTTAACTAACGATGCTGCCCGCGCCATTGAGCGGTCACAGCTTTACCAACGGGTTATCAGTGAAAGAAACTTCATCGAGTCTATCTTCACTCACATGACCAGTGGGATAATTACCCTTGATGAGAGTGGCAGTATCACCTCTTTGAATCCTTATAGCGAAAGAGTGTTTAGCCTGGACCAGAGGGAGGCAGTGGGTAGAGACTACCATCAGGTTTTTCACCAATACCCTTCATGGCTCGAATTGATTGAATCTTTTGCCCAATCTCCTGATGTGGAAAGGCAGTTTCTGGAGCATCAATTGAGTTCCAATGGCGCTCAGGAGAAATTTCTGGAGGTAAACCTGTCTCGCATTCACCAGGAAGAGCAGAGCCGACCGGTGCTTTTGATCTTTCTGAGGGACATCACTGAACGAAAGCTTCTGGAAAATCACCTGAGGCGTTCTGACCGTCTGATCAGCCTCGGTACTCTGGCTGCTGGTGTCGCCCATGAAATTCGCAATCCATTGACGGGCGTTTGTTTGCTCCTGGACGACCTACATGATCATCTGGCAGAAAGACCTCAGGAGCGAGAAATGATCCAAAAGGCTTTGTCGGAAGTGGAGAGACTGGAAAACCTGGTCAATGGCTTGCTCGATTTTGCTGCGCCCTCCAGACGGTTGCGTTTTGTAGTTCAGTCAGTTGAGGAGGTAATCAACAATACCCTTTTCCTCATCCAAGAACAGTGCAAAAAGCAGAAGATTAGTATAGCCGTTCAGGTTGCCGAACCCCTTCCACCTCTGCACCTAGACCCAGACCGATTTCGACAATCCCTTTTGAACCTGCTTTTGAATGCTATTCAGGCCATGCCAGAGGGAGGAGACCTTTCTTTACATGTGGACCGAGTGTTGGAAGACCAGTCGCTTGTTTCAGGTCCCGCTGTTCGGATCCTCGTCGCTGACACCGGAAAGGGCATTCCCTCAGAAGACATAGAATATATTTTCGATCCTTTTTTTACCCGAAATCCCTATGGTGTGGGGTTGGGCTTGGCCATCGTGCACAGTATCATTGACGAACATGGGGGGCGGATCACCGTCTCCAGTGAGATGGGTAATGGCACGACTTTCCGAATAGATCTCCCCATTGATGGGATGAGGTAAAATGGGAAAGGGACCACAGATCATATCGAGGACAAACGATGGAAAAAATCCTGATCGTGGACGATGAACCTTTCATCTGCGAAAATCTTCAGCGAATTTTGCAAGAAGAGCAATACGACACTGTGGTTGCTCAAGAGGGAGAAAGGGCTCTAAGTGTTCTAGAAAGTGAGCTGATTGACCTGGTCTTCTTGGATCTAAATCTGCCTGACGTGCCGGGACTGGAGGTACTCAAGCGCATCAAGGAAGAGGATCCGGACCTCCTGGTCATCATCATTACAGGCTATGCTTCAGTTGAATCTGCGGTGGAAGCTCTGAAGATGGGAGCTTATGACTACATCAAGAAACCTTTCAAAGCGGATGTTATCAAGCTCATTGTGAAGTTGGCCTTGGAAACCCAGAGTTTAAAAAGACAAGTCAGGTACCTGAAAAAGCGGCACGAAGAGCTTTGTGGAGACGAGCCGATCATCGCTGAAAGCGAGCTTTTCAGAGAAAGTTTGCACCAGGCTCAAGAGATTGCCAGGCATGTGGATACCACGGTGCTCATTACTGGCGAAAGCGGTACCGGAAAGGAATTGATCGCTCGCATGATCCACAATTTGAGCCCTCGTTCGCAGCGCCCTTTGCTTGAGATCAATTGCGCTACTTTACCCGAGAATCTGCTGGAAAGCGAACTTTTCGGTTATGACAGCGGGGCTTTTACGGATGCCAAAGGCAAGAAAATAGGACTTTTTGAAGCAGCCAATGGGGGCAGCATTTTCCTGGACGAAGTCGGTGAGATGTCTCTGGCGCTGCAATCTAAACTATTGCGCGTTTTAGAGGATAAGAAAATTCGTCGGGTGGGAGGGACGCAGTTCCATAAGGTGAACTTGAGGGTCATCGCCGCCACCAATCTGGATCTGCAGAAATGTGTCGAGGCCAAGCGTTTTCGTGAGGATCTTTTCTATCGGTTAAACATTTTTCCGATTCATTTGGCTCCGCTTCGGGAACGTCCTGAAGATGTCACTGCTCTAGTCAAGTATTTCCTCTCGGAGTGTGGAAAAAGGTTTGGCAAAGAATTTCAAGAAATCAGTATAGAGGCGGAGAAGATTCTGTCCAGTTATAACTGGCCTGGAAATGTGCGAGAACTACGCAACATAATCGAACGTATCTGTATCATGCACGATAACCTAGTACTGGATGTAGAACATCTGCCCAAAGAATTGACTGCAGATTTAGCCTCTAGAGAACAACTGAAACATTTTGATGTGCCCATCCCTTCTGGTGGAATTGATCTAGAAAAGGTGGTGGATCAATTTACCCGCAATCTTATCGAGAAGGCGATTAAAATAGCTGGCGGCAATATCTCACAAGCAGCCAAACTCTTGGGTACTCCACGGGGAACCCTTCGTTACAAGCTGGAAAAATTAGATCTGGACGTGGGAGCGTGAGAGCAGACGACCATTTTTTGGAACGGACATTAAAGTCCGCTACTGACTGCTAAGTTAACCCTAATGTTGCATAAAAATCGGGTTTTTCACAAATAAAAGACTTGCGGAGGCCCATGGATACTGGGTAAAAGTGTTTTTGGACAAGAAAACACAACCCGATCCAGGAGGCCACCGCAAGTGAAATCCAGCAAAGCACAAATTCAGGCAAAGTTCCACAAAATTCCTACCATTCGTTTCGAAGACCAAAAGCTGAGTTCGTTTTCAGGGTTGGTGATATTTCAAGTGCTTTTTGTGCGAATGAACCTAAAGGAGCGCCTGAGACGATGTTTCGCTCATTTGAAGATGTCACCGATCTTTGGACGCCACCTGGTTATCATGTTGCTCATCGTTCATCTTCTGCTTGGATTTCGCCGTCTTCGAGAGATCGACTATTACCGTGACGATCCTTTGGTTCTTCGCCTGTTGGGATTGCGCAAGCTTCCCGATTTTTCCACCATCTCCCGAGCTCTGTCTCAGATGGAAATAGAAGGAGTCGACAAGCTGAGAGCGCTCTCTTGTTCAATGGTTGTCGAAGGACTACAGCGAGAACAGTTTGCTCGCCTGACCTTGGATTTTGATGGCTCCGTGCTCAGCACCAAAGCGCATGCAGAGGGCACGGCTGTCGGTTTCAACAAAAGGAAAAAGGGTGCACGCAGTTACTATCCACTGTTTTGCAGCGTCGCGCAAACAGGCCAATTCTTTGACGTGCATCACCGCCCTGGCAATGTCCATGACTCCAATGGTGCCGTTGATTTCATGATGCGCTGTTTTGAAAAAGCACGAAGCGAGCTAGCGAATACCAGATTTGAATCGCGAATCGATGCAGCTTTCTTCAACAAGGAGATATTTGATGTCTTTGATACCAACAAGGTGCAGTTTACAGGCTCTGTCCCCTTCGAAAGATTTGCAGAGCTCAAACAAATGATTGAGGTGCGACAACGCTGGCGGATCGTTGATAGGCAGTGGTCATACTTTGAGGCCAGGTGGAAGCCAAAATCGTGGCAGACGAAATATCGGTTCATTTTCACTCGCAGAAGAGTTAAAAGCCAATATAAAGGCCCTTTGCAACTTGATCTGTTTGAACCACGTGACTTCAACTACCAATATAAGGTTATCGTTACCAACAAAACCAACTCAGCCAAAAGCGTCGTGCTGTTTCATAATGGCCGCAGCTCCCAAGAAGCCATCTTCGGCGAGGCCAAAAACAACTGTGGCCTCAATGTCATTCCCACTCGGCGCTTGGCAGGCAACCAGGTCTATACCCTTTGCGCGATGATGGCTCACAACTTAGCCCGAGAAATACAAATGCTGGCAAATCCACCCTTGCTGCGAGCTCGCCCGAAACGCCCCGCAGCTTGGAAGTTCCAAACTCTAGATACCCTCAGACACCGCTTCATTCAACGCGCCGGACGGCTCATACGACCCCAGGGCCAACTGACACTCACCATGAGCGCAAACCCAGCAGTTCGCAAAGATCTTCTGCACTTCTTGGAGGCAGTGCAAAAGGCAGCTTAGAAGCAAAATCGACGTAAACCAGATTTTTATGCAACATTAGGGTTAACTATTAATATTGCGCCGCAAGGATGGAAATCGTCAGCCTCAAAACGCTGTGGTAGTTCTTTGTAGTCACCGATTGAAGATACCTTGCCAACATCTTGAGTTTTCCAAAGGTTTCAATAAGATAAGCATATAGTAAGCTGGACGAAGTTCGACGAGGGTTAATAGGTGGCCTTAAAGGAATGGATTGAAACTCAGATCGAGTAAGTAAATATCCGATCAGGTCAATAGGAAACTGCATTTAACATCAGAAGTCCGAGATTCACTGGATTAAAGTTACCACAACATCTGGAGAGAGCGCAAAATGAAATCCTCCAGCCCAAGATTTAGAGCCCTCAAGGGCGGACGACAAAAATGTTGAAATGATGTTATTTGAAATCAAAGCAGACTGGTAGAAAATTTCAGTGTATAACGCTTGAAGTTAAATCTCTGGTTGGAATGGCAGCCCTATTCCACGCTGACGGGAATATGAGGATCGTATGAAGAACGGATTTAAAACATTTGATAATATCTATCATTTTATACATGTTGCAGCTATCTAATCTTTAACAAAAAAGAACATATCCGGTATGTTGACATTCCCATTAAAAAGTATATCCACTTCGGCTCGTGTCCGGTGAAAAGGCGACTTATCAAGGAAAATCGGCTCATTTTGTGGCACTGCATTCTACAAATTCTCAAAGAGCGGCATAGTAATTTTAAAATGTTACAAGAGGAATTGCTAACACCTGTTAAAGATCGGTAATGCTGATCGAAATATGGCTTAACTGAAAGATCGCTCTCTATACTATCCAAGTCTCCTGATGGAATCCCATGTCCCAGAAGAGATATTCTAGTTTTGAAGTAATTATAAAGTGATTCCGAACCATTTCCTTCTGGTCATCCGTTAGTTCTTTGGCGACCTGATCCATGACCTCAAGTACCTGTTTGACTATGGAAGCATATTCTTCGCTCCCATAGGTCTCAATCCAAAGCCGAAAAAGCTCTTTTGGAGATCCCCGTTTTCCAAGCTCCTTCCCTACCTCCCAGTAGATCCAGTAACACGGGAGAAAAGCTCCCATTCCCTCATAAAAAGGCCGCTCATAGGCAACCCTCAAGAGATAAGACGTGTAAAACAGATTGTTTGGCGCCATCGGGGTATTGTAAACCTCTTGCTCTGTCAGTTTCCAATTTTTGAAGAAACTCTCATGAAGTGCGCGTTCTACCAAAATGGTATCTCGTGCATGTCCGGCGAACATCATAAGCCAGTTATCCTTTTGTGCTTTGGCTCCTAGAATGGTCAGACCCCGAGCAAAGTCACGTAAGTAAAGGGCATCCTGAATGACATAGAAGCGAAAAGCCCCCTCATCCAATGAACCGTCTGTAAGGCCCATGATAAATGGGTGTTCCAAGATTTTATTATATGTCCCTCTTATAGAGTTCCACAGAAAATCGGTGAACTTCACGACAGCACCTCGCTCAATGAATTTTTACTCTGACTCTTGCCAGATCAGTCTTTTTGTATGGAAAGCACCTGACAAGAATATCTATCTTGCGGAAATTAAATAGACAATTTCTGAAAAATTGCAGACCCATCAAATGGGCTAGGTTTCTTCCGTGGTTGCCATTTCCCAGAATAAGTATTCATATCGCGCTGTTATTAAAAACAGCTCTTCCATTCTTCGTAATTCACGTTCAGGTTTGCCTGTTGCCAACTCATTTATAGTGCTACTTAGCCAGTTTACAAATTGTTGAAATTCTTCATTCGTCCAATTATCAATAAAGTCCTGCCAGGGACTTTGGATTTTCAAATTATTTCTGACCTCTATCCAGGAATCCAGATAGGCTTTTTCAGCAGCGTAAAGTACCGTAAAGCCCTCTGCAAATGAACTATTGTAAGCGGTACTCATCAAGAATTGATTATAACTATAGCAAGTTGGAGAGGGCATCACATCTTCTAAATTAACCCCGCGAGCAGAGGCATTTTTTCGAAACAGTTCCAACTCTCGATCCAGACCAGAGAGGATTTTAATAAAGATCGGCCTCAGATGAGAAGGCGCCTTTGCCAACAGCACTGCAACAAAAGGGATTGCTTCTTGCACAAAGACATAGTCCTGCTGTATCCAAGTTCTAAAAGCCTTATCTGAAATACTCCCCTCGGCTGTCATTTTAAGAAAGCGGTGATTCAGAATGGCATTCCATATATCTTGCGCTTTATCTAGTAATCTTTGATGAAAGTTACTCATAAATAACCTCCTTTGATTTAGTCTCGATGTTGGGGTAGATCGCGGTCATCGAGGATGGCAGGCCATTTTGCCAACTTGTTAAAGCTTGAATAAGTTGTGGTCTGAAAAAGCATATCCAAACCTAAAGACCTTCAGGTGATGTCACACCTGTTTTGTTTTCCGAGGTGAGAGGAATGGCTTGCTTTGAAACTTCACATCAGATCGTTGTAGAAATCCGACGAGAGCAAGAGGAAAGTACATATGACATCGAAAGGCCAGGATTCGCTGGAGCAAATTTACCACAAAATCTGGAAAGGGCGCAAAGCGAAATCGCTCGCCTCAAAATCTTCGAGGATCGAGGGCGGGTGACAAGAATGTCAGAATGGTGTTATTTGCAGTCGAGGAGGGTTGGTGGGAAATTTAAACCTATAACGCCTATAAGGCCTCCTCTTGTCAACGGATAAACGTCTCCCAGGAACGAAAAAGTTCTTTTTTCGTCAAACAACTTTGATGATGCCGTAACAAGGCTCAGCGTTCCGATTTTGTTTCCCGATCAGGTTTGCAGATACCGTGTCTGCACCAAACGCCTATTGAGGGTCATCTCCCGCTCAATGCGGGAGCACGGGCCCAGTTGCATTAAGGCCCGCACTTAGAAATCTATCCGTACCCGTATGCCGGCCCCTTCGATATGGCGGGCTCAGGTGAGTCACCAGTCCCAGTTACTGTGTGGGCTCGGGGACGGAGCAGAACACGGAAACCACTGTACCGACATCATACTTATATAAACTGACTGGGGCCAGGGTGTGTGTCCAATCGCTTTAGAAGGGCTCGACAGACTGTCCCTGTCATGGTCCAGTTATAAGTAGGGCTCACACACTCCGCCCCAAGCTTTTAGGCTGCACTGAGAAAGATGTCCATATCGAAAGCTTCCCTTCGCTTGAGCATGAAGTAGACAGCACGGCCGAGCTTGTGGGCTAAGATGCTCAGAGCTTTGCCCTTGCCGTGTTTTCTGACCAGACGCTTGTGATAGTGCTGGGCTCGTTGATTATCTATCAAAAAGCAAACAGCGGCTTCTGAGAATGTCCACTTGAGATGAACGTTGCCGATCTTTTTGTTTGTGGTGCCCTGCTTCTTTCCTGCCGACTCCCTGGGACATTTGACCAGACGACAGTAGGAGACAAAGTCCTGCACCTTGGGAAAGCGACTGATCTGGTGGATTTCGTACAGAAGCATCAGAGCGAGAATCTTGCCAACTCCGGGAATCGTTTGCAGAAGATCCAATACCTCAGGGTTATGATCTCTGGCTGTTCTGAGAATATAGAGTTCAACATCCCTGAGCAGGCCATCATAGAAATCGAGTAACTGAAGGTCCACCTCGATGCTCTTGTTGGCACTGGGATCTGGAAAATGCTCTGCTACTCCTTGACGATTGCATCTGGAGGTGATTGCTTTGGGTAGTGGAGGAAGATTGTATTGACTGTTGGTGTTGTGAATGTGAGTGAGCAGCTCGGCGCGTTTGCGCTTGAGGTAGTTGCGCCGGCGCAGAAGATCCCGGGTGGAGCGCATCTGTCTAGGATAGACATAGGAAACGGGAAGTGTGCCTCCACGCAAAAGAATGGCAATCTTCTTGGAATCGATCCTGTCGTTCTTGCTCTTGCCCCCATGGATGGCTTTCATGTAAAGAGCATGGCCCAGAACAAAGGGAATCGCCTCCTCGCTACACAGATCTGCCAGCCAGTACCACATGAATATGCACTCAACCGCAACAACGATGTCCTCACGGTACGGTGCAATGACTTTCAAGAATGATTCCGCTGAGGCTTTCCTGTTTCCGTGGAATAGAGTTTTGCCCGCCTGGTCCAGAATGCAAATGTACATGCTCCGGGCGTGAAGGTCGATTCCGCAGTAATACTTGTGCTGTTTGGTGTAAAATCTCATAGGGCTTCCTCCTTTGAGTGTAAGTGGTTTGTGGCGATAAACCACATATTACACTTCACTGGAGGAGGCCTTTATAAGTATCGCTTAAGCTTGAATTTGTGTTAGGCCAACGAGTGCAGATATGATGAGAAGATCTTAACTTTTCACGGATGCTTTGGACTCAAGATAAATAGCAGTATACTTAACTTGGGCCTGACTAGTGAATACCACTACCTATTGTGGTACCTAGCGACATCTTAGAACACGAACTTGCGAGTTTAACCGTCACTTTATATTTCGGATTGCTACTCGGCCTGAGTCTGGACTTCTTGATGGGCGGTAAGTCGTGACAACTTGTCAGGAGTAAACTTTTCAAAAGGGTACAAATTGTGAGTATACGCAATCAGTAAGCTGCGTGCGAGACAATAAGCATCATCATCTACCTTTCACTAGATTGGTAGGTTTTATTGGTATTTGAGGTGGATGATATTTGGGGAGTCCCACAAGCGATCAAAGGTTTTGACAAGTCAGATTTTTGTGAGGTAATTTTTTAACTTGTCTCCATTTTGACAAACTTGCCTAGGGGAACTTACTAACTTATGTACATCAGGACCAAAGGAGATTCTATGTTAAACAAATTACAAGGGAAGGTTGCAATTGTTACTGGTGGAGGGAGAGGCATAGGCAGAGCGATTGCAGAGGCTTATGCTAACAATGGGGCAAAGGTAGTTGTTACTGCCGCTATACAAAAAGATGAAATAGATGAAACGGCATTAAAAATAAATGGCAAGGCAATCTTAGCCGATATTACCAAACCAGGTGATGTACAAATGTTAGTTGGCTCTGTTATTGTCGAGTTCGGAAGAATTGATATTTTAGTAAACAACGCAGCAAGAGGTATGAGATTTGTCAATGAATCATTTATGACGGAGCCAAAGCCATTCTGGGAAGCAGACGCCAGTAACTGGCAGATGGTAATTAATACAAATGTCAACGGAACATATCTGGTTACAAAAGCAGTAATTCCTCAAATGTTGAAACAGAAGTTTGGCCGAATCATTAATATTTCAATTAATCTTGAAACAATGAAACGTATAGGATTTTCACCCTATGGCCCTTCCAAAGCCGCACTGGAATCAATGAGTGTTATCTGGGCACAGGAATTGGCCGGAACCGGAATTACCCTGAATATCTTATTGCCGGGCGGAGCTACACTCACAGGTATGATCCCCCCGACTTTTCCCGAGGATAAAAAACAAGATTTGTTGAAGCCCGATATTATTGCACCTGCAGCCGTTTATCTCGCTTCTAATGAAGCTGAAAATATCAATGGGCAAAGAATAGTAGCTGTTGAATGGAACAAAGAACACGGAATAAATAAATAACTGAACATTTCTCTACTTCAAACATTTCACAGGAGGCACACATGGAATTCCAGACTAACACGGTGCTTGTAACGGGCGGTGGTTCCGGGATTGGATTTGCACTCGCGGAGCGGTTTGTTCAAGCGGGAAGCGATGTCATCATCTGTGGGCGTCGTGAAGATAAATTAAAAGAGGCCCAATCGAAATATCCGCAAATGCATATCCGCGTCTGCGACGTAGCCAACCCGACTGAACGCAGGGCGCTTTTTACCTGGGTATCAGAATCATTCCCGGGGTTGAATATACTTGTCAACAATGCGGGAATTCAACAACGCATTCAACTGAAAGAGAAGCCGGCTTGGGAAACCCTGGGGCAAGAGTTGGCGATCAACCTCGAAGCCCCGATCCACCTTTCAACCCTCTTTATACCTCACCTCCTGCAACAAAAATGGTCTGCAATTATCAATGTCACTTCGGGGCTTGCCTTTGTACCACTGGCTCATGTGCCTGTCTATTGCGCTACAAAAGCGGCGCTGCATTCGTTTACGCTTTCGATGCGACACCAACTTACCGGCACGCCCATCACTGTTATCGAAATCATTCCGCCCGCTGTTGATACCGATCTCGGGGGCAAAGGGCTGCACACATTCGGTGCCCCTGTTGATGAATTCACGGATGCTGTTGTGGAACAACTTAAAAAAGGAAGCATCGAGGCAACCTATGGCTTTGCAGCGGAAGCGAGCCGGGCATCGCGCGAGCAGTTGGAGGAAATCTTTAAGCAGATGAACCCACCAATGTAGACAACGAGATACAGGTATAATCTTCGGGATAAAGGGACGGACATCTCTTTTTTTCCCCAACGATGCAAAACCCTCCCGCATAAATGACTTATACATCTCTTGGCAGTATTTGATGAGCAGGGTTTAGCCTCTGGGGTAAAGTTATGGTTTCAAGATGTTAAGATTTCAGGCCTATCAAACTCTCAACGTCTATAGCAGAGACATTGATATTTGAGCTTGGTGAGATTGCCGCTATATGTGGTAGCTGGGTCGCAAGCCCAGAAGTGTGAAGCATGTCACCTTAAGTCTGAGGAAACCACTGAAGACTCTAAATATTTCCAATCTTGAGAATGGCTGACCGAGTGCAGCGTTTTTGTGCCAAATCCTTACCCAACCGCTGGGGTTAAATTGCTGGTTTTATCTTCGCAAGTGCCTTGGCTGCAGAATTTCTGACATCTGCGTTTTCATCCTCCAGAGCGGCAATCAAAGGTTCAACAGCACGGGCATCCTTAATCTTACCCAGGGCCTCGGCTGCCCAGCTTCTGACATGTGCATTTTTATCCTGCAGGGCGGCAATGATAGGTTCAACAGCAAGGGCATCCTTGATCTCGCCTAGGGCGTTTGCCGCCCAACTCCGGACGTCCGGGTTTTTATCCTGCAGGGCCGCGATCAAAGGTTCAACAGCGCGGGCATCCTTAATCTTACCCAGGGCCTCGGCTGCCCCTGCCCGGACATTTGAGATTTTATCCTGCAGGGCCGCAATTAAAGGTTCAACAGCACGGGCATCTTTAATCTTACCCAGGGCCTCGGCTGCCCCTGCCCGGGCACGCGATTTTTCACTCTTCAAGGCTGCAATCAAAGGTTCAACAGCAGAAGGGCCAGCCTTTTCCAGTGCCCTTATTGCCCTTCTGCGGATATTTACATTTTTGTCTTCCAGGGCTTGAATCAATCCATGTATCTCGTCTGATTGTGTATATCCACTGACGGGCATCCAGCAGAAGGTTAATATAATGCCTATTGTAATCATGAAAAGAACGTGCGACGTGTTCATCTTATTTTTACTCTTAAATATATCTCAAGCCTTCGGCAGCGTGGTCCAGCCCCTATGTGAAGCAACGGCTGCATAAAGCAAGCAAGCGGGCAGCGAGGACAGTCTACATTATTTCGGCTTCTTTCGTTTTATAGTGGGCTTTGTATCTACCTGCAGCTCCAAGGGTTTTTCCCGGTCATATCCCTTGGAAACATGGCAACTCATCATACAGGTCCCACCTGTGGGGGTCTTAACAAATACAATGCGAATATGAAAATTAGATGGACCAAAGGGCGTCGAGCTGCGGATTAGTCGTTCCTGGTCAGTGGCATGAACATCGTGGCAGGCAATGCAGGTCCGGCCTTTTCTCCTCGTGACATGGAGATAGTGGAGGTTCAGATTCCCATTGCGGAAATTGGTCAAGGTGGTAGATTTTTCGAGAAATGCCTGGGCCTTTTCGTGGCATTGGAAGCAAAGGCCATAAAGTTTAGGGTCATAGGGGTTGTAGAATTTATCAGGAAAGAGGCGTGTCCAGTGTTTTGTTAAATTAGATCCATGAAACGCGTGACAGGGGGAGCACATCCCCTCGTTGATCACCCCATGCCTAAAGGCTGCACTTTCTATCTTTTTGGGGATCTCTTCATGACAACTGTCACAAAGCTGAATCTCTTGCGGCCCTTCGCGCACGAGATGTTTATAGCTGGATGCATGGGGGTTGTGACAGGCCAAACAATCTTCTGACTCTACCGGGCCGTGCAGGTACTTATATTCCATCTTGTCATCCTTGTCGTGGCAGGTAAAGCAGAGTCTTGCGGAGGACGGTCCACTCTCAAGCTGGAATTTATAAGGAGATTGGTGGGGGTTATGACAGCTGATGCAATCCATCTTCACAGGAGGATGAACGACCTCCTGTTTATAGAAAGCCTTTTGGTCTTCATGACAACTCAGGCACAGATCCAAATCGGACTTTATCAGGCCAAAACGGGCCTTAGAAGCGGTCACATCATGGCAGTACTTACAAGATCCTTGGGCAATCGGCGTGTGGACGTACGAGGCCGTACCCATCTTGGCATGGCACTTCTCTGAAACACAAGACTCCTCTTCATGAATGGTCGCATGGGAGAAGGGGGATTTTTTAACACTGTTTTTCTGAGCAAAAATTAAGGGGGACTCTGCGGGTGGTGATGACATCTGTGGTTGTGACAGAGAACCCCTGACCGTCCCCTGAGATTCCTGGGCACAACTTAGCACAGGAGAAAAAACCAGGAGAAGAAATCCTGCGAATATGATCATTTTTGAATTCTCAACAAACCTTGAAGATACCCAACCCCTTTTGCCATCCTTAGAGTCTTTCATTTTCCACCTCCATTGATAAACGTCTTCGTAACCGTTTAGCGCTTTGAAAAAGAATCAGGGCGCTAAGGGTCACCTTATACCTAGGCGGTCTAAGGATCTGCCAAGAATAATATCCACAATCATATGAATTTATATTAAATCTATCTATACAAAACATATTAGAACTGACCATACAAAAGTTTGAATTGCAGGACGAAGATTGCAGTCTTTACTTGATAATGAACTAAATCGATGAAAAGTTAAGAAGTCTTAGATTCGAGATATATTCAGCTAGAAAAGGGGCGGAAGGAAGAATATCTTACCCTTTAAATCTCAACATGTTGTAGAATTTATAACAACTGAAAGGAACTCGTTTTACATAGCAAAGAGTATAGTACGAAGGAGAATTGTGTGTCCAGTACCATGAGAGTCAAAGGAACAACTTTTCTTGTAGACGCTGCCGTCAGAACGAGCGCGGAATGGACTCCAAAAAACTTGCCTCTCAGGCATTGAGGAAAAATTGATACGTATCGCCCGAAAAGCTGATCAAAGTTAGGCTCATGCAACCCACTGGCTCAAGTTCA
This sequence comes from uncultured delta proteobacterium, assembly GCA_963712115.1. Taxonomy (GTDB): domain Bacteria; phylum Desulfobacterota; class Syntrophobacteria; order BM002; family BM002; genus BM002. The sequence continues at coordinate 27,289 of CAVQGX010000009.1, forward strand.
AGGCTCTTGGTTACAAGGGTGATTCAATAATACGTGGAGGCTGCTTCAAGCAACTGCCTCTGGGCTTGAAAGTGGGTTCACAAGAAATAAATATGAAGTAAGTCTTGCGGATTTTGCTCGTTAATGCGGGTGCACCATGGGAGTCGAAAGGCAGGAAAAACGTAAAAGGGAAGCCCTGAGATATTTTACCTTTTGCAGGGCGATGGCCATTGGGGCTTCGCTCCTATTTCTTTTCTACCTGAACGGGTGCTTAAAGACCGTTTCTCAGGAGGACACCCCATCACCAGAGCCTCCAGTCCTCATAGCTTCCGAGATTGAGCAAGAAAGCTCCGCTGAATCCGGTCAAAATATTTTCACAGTAAGTTATCCTGCCGATATGGCAGTTATGGAATTCAACCTTCTAAGTATTTCTTTAAGCCTACCTCAAGGTTCTGCTGATTTAATAGAAGTAGAGGTAAATAGACATATTAAGGCGAGTATCATTCCACGCCGAAAAGTCGAATGTTTGTCTGTTCCATTGGAGCTTGGCTTAAATAATTTAAATATAAGAGCCAAGAAAGAAGACAGAGTCGTAGATGTTGTTGCTTTAGATGTTTTTCGCAGGTCCGATCTTGTCGGCAACTATGAGAAGCCCCCGGCTGGTTTTAAAAAAGATTATTTTCATAGCAAGGACCGTTCACAGTGTGCCAGCTGTCATCATGTATTGGAACCGACGGAAGCTGACAACAAGACGATAAATATCGAGACCTACGCTGCCGAAGTTTCAGAAAACAAGGCTGTTGTTCCCACCGAGTCCACCTGCTACTCGTGTCACCGAGGGATTACCTTCTACTCATTTGTTCACGGGCCTGGTTTCGTCTGGAGTTGCCTCACATGTCACGATTCTCAAGGAGAGCCGAAGTATTCCCTTAAATACCCGGTTCCAGAATTATGCTACAAATGTCATGCAGAGCAAAAACAACAAAGGAGCGGCAAAAAGAGCTATCATGCGCCTTATATTACGGACAAATGCGGTATATGTCACAACCCGCATGCATCAGAAAACCCTTGCAGGCTTGACAAACCTATCTGGCTTCTGTGTGTAAGCTGTCACCCTGATCAGGGTGACGGCAGGCATGTCATTGCACCTTATTTCTGGGGAACCAGGCATCGCAAGCATCCAACCCACGGGGTCCTAGACCCTTCAAGAAAGGGGCATGAACTTACCTGTGCAAGCTGCCATGATCCGCATGCATCTGACTCCCCCATGTTCATCACAAAATATGGCCCAAGGAGCTTTGATTTGTGTATGAAGTGCCATTGGAAGAATAAACCCTAAAGGCAAGTTTGACTGTCGCCACATTAACCCAAGATGTTGAACCGTATACTCTAGGCAGACAACTCAAGATCACTTGCCAATACCTTGAGTCGAGGTCGGCTCAAGGTCTGAAGAGCATATGTGAACCGTAGGTGGTTTGTATGCTAGGTCCGACTAAATAGTTGTAGACTGGAGATGACATCCCTTAATTCACACTTTGCTGGATTTCAATCTGGCACAAGATATGGTTTCTTGTCAATGTGGAGAACAAGAAAACCCCCATCGACCAACCGTTGACAAAAGCCGATGGGGGGAACCATTGGGAGAATGGTATTAGGTGAGCACCATGCTCACCGCACTGATTCAATAATGCAAACCCGATGCCAAGAAAAAACAAAGCCCCCACTGACTAGGGACAGCAAGGGGCAGTGAGGGCGACATGCAGAGGGGATAAAGCTTGGCATTATTGAGGGACGCCTCACTTCTTCCCATTAATCCTGTCCCTCAGCTTACCAGAGCATTTGAAGGTAAGAACTTTCCTGGGCGCTATCATCATCGGCTGTCCGTTCTGTGGATTCCTACCCTTCCTCTCCATTTTCTCTTTCACTGAGAATTTTCCGAGGCTTGAAATGAGGACATTCTCACCGCTCTCTAAAGTTTGCTTCATGATTTCGAAAAGGGAGTCAACTAGCTCGAGGGATTGTATTCTCGTATAGCTTGTCTTTTTGCTAATTGCTTTGGTGAGAGTCATAACTACTGCTCCTCCTTCTACAGCTTGGGTAATGAGACAATAAAGTATTTTTTATGAGGAATTATAGCGAGGTATGAGTTCCTCAACAGATTACACGAATGAGGGGAGAACTGGCAACAAAAAAGCCCCCACCGAAGCCAGGATCTCCGATGAGGGTGGAAAGAAGTGTAGGGTGAGAGAAGCAGGCTACAATTCCCACCCAAGCAGTATGATATATAACAGAAGAGATAAGTTGATGCAAGAAAAAAGAGAAAGCCCCCACTGACAGAGCCAGTTAAAGCCAGTGGGGGCGAAAAAAAGAGAGCGGTTAGGATATAACCCACGGATGCCCTACCCAGTCTGCAACTTACCACATAGAAAGAAATTACTGCAATAGTTGGATGCACGGCATGGAGGATTGCGAGAAGATAGAGAAACTCAACTAAAACAGCAAGGGAAACATTCGAAATGCTGCGTATGAGAGTACCCCTGCTAGCATCAACATGATCGTGACTATGATTACTAGTTGCGTAAATGTTGGAGCCATAATACACCGCAAGATGGTATTTAATTGTTAGCAAATGAAAAGAGTGTGCCAAGTGGGGCAATAAAAAAGGATCTTATGTTATTTCAAATAGTTAAGCAGCTATAGATTTGAAAGAGCTGCAAAGTTATTGTCCTGAAAGAGACCAAGAATTGTCACAGAACCGACCATTTTGGGTATGTATATCAAAAATTAAGCAGCAGGAGGGGTTGGGGCGGACTTCATATTACATCCCTTAATCCACACTCGGCCAGATTTCATTCTAGCACAAGATGTTGAGAAGAAAAAAAGCGGAGCAAAGGACTCCGCATTTTATTAGTTTAAACCAAGATATTGTATATTGGGCTCAAGAGCAAAAGTGTGGATTAAAGTATGTAATCCACAGTCCAGGGGACCAACCTAACCTTCAGATCATCACGCCTACGCTAACTCTCGGATCATTTAAATACGTTGAGGATATGTTAATTATTTGAAACTAATTGAGATTCAACATAGCAGATATTTGACATTATAGATCGCAAGAATCATATACAAGATCTAGCAATGATGGATCTAGATGTGATGAACGGCAAGAGTATGAGGGGTACCCCAAGATAATACACTATATAAAAAAGCTGTTATTGTTGATGCGTCACTCCTGGATCTCATTTTAATAAAGATACTAAGTTAAGTAGTGCCTGTCTGCTATCTTCTATCTGTATATGTCCGAAGAACGTCGCCGCCGCCTGCCACCCATGATAAGCCCCACGATCCAGCCAAGCGTCATAACACCAGCACCGTAGAGAAACCAACGCATGTTGCTGGAAGATTGCAGTTTGTCATGAGATCTCTGTGCTTCCGCTAGCTTCGCTTTTAACTCGGGTAGCTCTGACGAGAGCTTTTCATGGGCTTCCTGCAGTCCCAAGTAATTTGTAGCGCCCTTTTTGAGAGCCTGGTACTCCTTGCTAGTTGCGTCTAAATTCTGTGTGAGTGAAGCCAACTCTTTCTCGATCCTGTCATTCTCTTGCCCGAGTTCTCGACTGCTAGTCTCAATTTCGCTTATTTGTGATTCGAGCTGCGTTTTTTCCTCTGCTAGTTTTTCGGCAGTGAATTTCGAGGGAGGCCTGTCAGATAGATACCTCTCAAGGGTCCAGCCAGTTCGACCATCTGGTAGACTTACCTCCGCCCAACCGTTCTGTGCTCTAATCATGGTTACTCGTGCACCTATCGGCATTGAGGCAATGATACGGTGACTGATATCAGGCCCACTTCGGAGGATAATCTCCAGGGTGGTATCTGAGACATAAAGTGTCTTGGCCCAGGTTTTGACGTTGAACAACCATACAGTCAATAATATTACAAGGGCAACAAGGTGAATCGCTCTTCTCAACAGTCTTCTCTTTCTATGTGTTGTCATTATCCTCTCACATTTCGATGACATACCAGATAGCACTACCCAACGACACAACTTGATCCATTTGGATCATGACCATAACTCTGTAAATCGCACTATGTCAATACAGTGTTTCAAATAGCGATTGAAAATCTTAAACCTTTTGCATTTCACTGATTCCTAGGTTTACCTATCTTTTTGACTCTTGACTTCGTCCCTCGCAAATCGGTACCAAGATTGTAGAATGTTACCTTAATAGTTTCTCGAAACTAGTACAGTTTGAGACCTGCAGCAAATCAAACAATACAAAGATCACATCAGGCTTCAATGTTCGGTTCCAAAAAAGAAGGTGATCTCCGTTGCACACTAGCTAGGATATATAGTGTTGCACTAATTGGGCATCTATCTTGCACGTCATTTTAGGGCACAAAGGTATTTATTATGCCTGCACTTCCATTCGACATGCATTGACTGCACTCTTCCCCAAAAAGATGGGAGGCTTTTATATATGATTTTAGATCCTATTTTGGGTCGGTTTTCCACTGACCTTGCAATTGATTTGGGTACAGCAAATACACTTGTCTATGTAAAAGGAAAGGGCGTCATAATCAATGAACCCTCTGTTGTGGCAGTAAGCAACAATGGAAAGGGCAGAAACAGCGTCCTTGCTGTAGGAAATGAAGCCAAACTGATGCTGGGCCGGACTCCTGGTACCATCGTTGCCGTTCGCCCGATGAAAGACGGGGTAATAGCCGACTTTGATGTAACCCAGGCCATGCTCCGGCATTTCATCGGAAAGGTAAATAATGGCCGGAGATTAATCCGACCGCGAATCATCGTATGTGTGCCTTCGGGGATTACTTTGGTAGAAAAGAGGGCAGTGCGTGAAGCTGCACAGTCAGCTGGGGCTCGCGAGGTTTTTTTCATAGAGGAGCCAATGGCTGCAGCTATCGGTGCGGGACTTCCCGTCACCGAACCTACCTGCAGCATGGTAGTAGATATTGGTGGCGGTACAACCGAGGTGGCAGTGATATCTCTTGCTGGTATTGTTTACAGCAAATCAGTAAGGGTAGGCGGTAATCACATGGATGAGGCCATCCTGCAGCACATAAAACAAAAATACAACCTGCTCATTGGCGATCAGACCGCAGAGCTTGTAAAAATCACAATCGGCAATGCTTTTGGAAACAACAAAGTGGAACAGATGGAGATCAAGGGACGAGATCTTGTCGCAGGTATTCCCAAGATTATCGAGATAGACTCGAATGAGGTACGAGGTGCTATAAAGGATCAGCTTCAGACAATCGTAGATACCGTTAAGATTGCTCTTGAGCAAACTCCACCGGAACTGGCCGGTGATATTGTGGAAAAGGGGATTGTCCTCACTGGAGGTGGGGCGCTTCTGAAAAATATTGACAAGCTTCTGTATGAGGAAACAGGCCTGCCCATAACTGTAGCCGAAGATCCCCTCTCCGCAGTAGTAATGGGTTCAGGGAAAGCTCTTGACTCTATAGACACCCTAAGACAACTAATGGTTTAGGAGACCAGTGTGGCGTCTCGTTTTCAAATAAGAGAAAAGACACTGTGAATTAATTGTGACCGGCCGGAAACTTCTATTCCCCGCCAGATTATTCTCTGGTCTCGTTCGAGATTTCCTGATTCCCAGGGTTAAAACACTCGGAGATCTCATACTCCTTGTTGCAGTCCCAACAAAAAACATGATCGGATCCAGGAGACCAGGATAAATGTTTGTGACCGCGTGAGCATTGCTTGGGTGGTGCTAAAGTAAGGTTGCTCTTGTCTTCTCTGTCTGCCTTATATTCTTTCTCGTCTTGCACTAATTGCTCTTCTTCCAGAATCTTATCCCCTTCCCCCTCATTCAAGGCCTCAGCTTCTGAGAACTCTGAAAGAAACGAGGTGATAGTTTCTTGGTCTTCGTCGGAAATTTTGACGAACTCAACACCCATGCCACGCGGCATATGTTCTTCAGGAGGGACTTGGCTACTCGTCCAGACCACCCTTGATTTAACTGCTATTTTAAGGTCAGGGGCACTAATGGTCATATCAACGACTTCATGCAGTTCAAGTGGAGACAAACCACAAATAAAGGCTCCAATGGGACTGATGTTGTATGTAACCCGTTCGAGAGTTTCTTCTTCAGTCTTAATGGTTACAGGCCAACTGACTTTGGCTCTCAGATGTTGGCGCCTTTCTTGTGCCATAGTTGCGATTTATCTTTAAAGTTATTTCTGGGAGACTTTTTTCTCACCCCATTCCTCGGGGCTGCCGAAAAGTATAACAGTTGAGAAGACAATGCCAACTGCCACTCCAATGAGGCAGGTCACTACGTACCCTGACAAGAACATTTTAACCTCCAAATTCTTTACTGATTGGAAGTGCAAAGTCTATGCCCACCCGTTCCGTTAAGTGGTTTATATGGAGGGGTGGGACAGAAAACCCCCACTGACTCAACCACACACAAGGGTCAATGGGCGGATGAAAAGAAGGATTCAATGGCGGATATGAATTCTCGGCAGCGCTATTTAACTCGGACTGTATTTCGTTGTAAAGTCATTACTGCGAAAATCCGATGAACTCTTAGACTCGGTAGAAAAACGAAAAAAGTGTAGCCGAAGCTCCAATTTTTGGCCAGGACAAGTGGGTAATTATTGGGAAGAAGGGGGTGGAAACTCTTTGAAAATCTTCTCTACAGCCTCGCTCACCAGTTTATCCAGTTTCTCAGAAGAATAACTGAAGTCTAAAACGGCAACTGCCTCACTGCGCCAAATCAGCCTGTATTCTCTATTGTTTACAAAATCCAAGAGCAGCGAGCCCGCTTCAATTTTATGGGCATATCTGTATCCGTAATACCCAGATCCGTACCAGTACTCGTCTTTGGTTCCGACTTTTGCAACAATAGAAAAGTCAGGATTTTTGCTCACCAGCTTGTAGCCTTTGGAGCCCAATTGATTATTAACCACATTATGAATAAGCTCTTCAATTGACTCGCTTATTTGGTCTTCGGGTTTCAAAGGCAGCCAGCTATAAGTCTTTAGCCTGGCAAAGTCAGCCCCCCTATCATAATCGTAAGAGACATGATGAACTGTAGAACAGCTGATGGCAAAAACTATCAGCCATGAGACAATAAATACGCTTGCGTTTCGCAACACAAATCCCTCCTGATCGCACTATGTGATGTGGGGACTTTTCAAGCCTGAGTTACTACCAAAATATGGCAGCTTAGAGGTCCTAGTATGAGTAAGATAATTACTAATTTTGACACTAGCTGTCAACCTAGCCAACTGGGGGGGAAGGGGGAAGTCGAATGGGCAATGCGGCAAGATAAGAAAAAACTGAAGCCATAAACTCTAGCGAACGTCTTAAACGATGAGATATGGAATCTAACAACAACTCTTGAGCTCCGCATCACATCCTTAATTCATACTTTCAGTTTCTTGAGACTTGGCACAAAATGCTGGAGTAGAGACTTCCGAATGTGGGTTACACATAACTTGCCAACATCTTAAGTTTCCCAAACCTTAAGATATGATTTGCAGATAGGAAACTTTCTCCGTTTGAGGAAACGGGGTGCATGGTTGATTCAGATCAACAGGTCAAACTGTTAGGGGTGTCGAGGGTTGGTATTGAAACAACCCAAAGACTGAGAGTTGCGAAAGCAGCAACCCTTAAAACCTGATCTGGGTAATGCCAGCGAAGGGAAACAGGAAGACAGAGAAAAGAGAATCAAAAGTGAAGGTTACTTGGGGTCACTTTTTTATGCCTTGATTCCACGCTAAAGCAGAGTTCCTCGCTCCTCTATCACCACATCTACCATAAAGGATGCCACCGAGGTCAAATATCCTTTGCCCCAGGCTCAAGTGAGAGAGTATGGGGAATTACCTTGTTGACACAAAACTTCAAATGCGTATAGTTGCCCTTGGCTCACCCTCCTTAGAACAATTTATCAGGGATCTAGAACCAAGAAGTTTTAAGCTTCGAGTTACTATTTACTTCTAAGCGTAAAGAACTAGACCAGTAGGAGGAAATCATGAAGCGAATTACAGTTGTTTTTGCATTGGTGGCTTTCTTATTAGCTCCTGGAATCTTAGCTGCTCAGATGCAGGGAGGTGGTATGGGCCAACAGATGAAGACCCAGATGCACGCCAACATGGGGATGATGGCCGATATGATGGGCAAGATGTACGAAATGATGAACAAGGGCAAGGCGACTTCTGAGCAGTGGCAGGAGATGATGGACATCATGGAGCAAATGATTCAGATGATGAAAGAAATGTCTGTACCGCATGGTGGGCAAATGCAAGAACAACATCAGACACAGCTTCAAGAGATGAATAAGAGAGTAAACACCCTATATGAAAAAGTTGTCCGCTAGGAGTTCTCCTGGTCCCCCCTAGTTGAAAGTGAGGTAGCAGCCCTTACCAGGGGTAATGAGGAGCTGCTCCTCTCCCTACCTTATTTGAACTTTGACTGCCTTTTCGTATGCGGGGATTTTTTTACCATCCTGTCAGTTGCTTTCTATTATGATCTGGCCTTCATTGCCATTACATTATAAACTGATGGCAATGTCTTGATTTGATGTGGATCACATGAATCGAGATGAACTTCAACCATTCTTTCCCATTCCATTATTTCGGAGGCCATAAGCGATGTAATGTCCCCATAATCGATGGTTTTGAAAACAGTTCTCCACTCGGCGTTATCAATTGGAAGTGCCACCTCGGGAAATACGGAAAAAAGAACCTTGCTTGCAGCTACCAGTCCTAAAGTACTTTTTCCTATACACAAAGGTACCAGCTTTTTGAACATATTCCACAGCTGTGTAGCTACTTCTTTCTGAGCTGAATGAGGAATTTCAACAAGTACTCTTGCCCGCGATTCTGCTCTTTCTTCATCCAAAAAGTGTCTTAACTTGAGTGCACTATCTCTGATAGCCTTCCAACAAGCTGCAATTTTTCCTTTTGGATCTTTTACCACTCCACTGGAATAAGAAACTCCCTTGAAAGGTCCCTGCCGGGTCATTTTGAAATTGGGCATGAGTCTTGCCACATTTTGATAGAATATTTCCCGATCTAAGCCTTTATCGGATTTGACTATAATCTCGCGAACCGTTTCGTTATAACTATTCCCAAAATCGCTGATGCACGTTTTTATTACCCTAGACTCTATAGGTTTTCCGTTCTCCTCAAATAATATTTTCAAACTGGAAACCTCCATACATTAAAAAACTCCACCCCTCCTCGCTGGAGAAATGGAGCTTCGAATAGGAATCCAGAACGCGCGAATTTCAGCTAAAGGGTCATCTCCTATTATTTTGAATAACGTACCGGTCTACCTTTGTTCTGTCAAGGAATTTGATAGGTTGCATTAGCAAGGCTGAAAAGGATAATGAATGTCTAAAACCAGAAAAAACCCCCACTCGACGCCCGATTGCCGATGGCGGCAATCGGGCACCAGGCAGAGTCAAAGGTAGGAACTCTGTCCATGCTCAGCTTGTAAAAAGAACCTAAAATCAGTCAATTGTGAAAGCGAAAAGTTTGTTCCTAAAAAGTTAGCTTTGAGCGTTGAATGTTCAGGTATTTCAGCGTTCACTGCTAAAGACTTATCTGTTTCCTCTGTATCTCCCATTTAGCTGGCTTTTTCCACCTTCTCTATCAGTTTCTTTATGGCTTCTCCCAACTCCGGTAGAAGATCTGGCGACAGGGTGATGCCTTTTTTTGTCGGCTTGAATTCCCCGTCGCTGGCCTTGTAATAGATCCTCAGATCCACATAGGTTTTGCCCTTGAAGGTGCTCAAGCTAACCTGAACCTGTTCTGTGGGACTCTTATCGAAACTATGAACCAACTCTCTGTCATCGGCCATATTTTCACCTTCTTTGAATTTATGATTTCAAGTCTGACTATCCAGTACGAAATTGGGCTCGATTAAGCACAATCGCTGGCGCACAAGAATTCTGAGTATTAGATCAAATCAAACTTCCGGTGGCGACAATAATTATGATCCTTCTGGAACTCAAGGACGGCCTCGACGTCTTCCCATGCCCTTGCCCCCACCCCTTCCCATGCCTCTACCTCTTCCCATGCCTTTACCTTTGCGTTTTCCTCTACCATACTCTCTGCCTTGCAATTCGCTCACCTTCGGCTCTCTTTGCTCTGAATCGGTCTGAAGCTCCGTCTTGGCCCTCTGAACCTGCTCCCCCAAAAAGCGTCGAAGGGAATTATAGAGGTAAGCGCATGAACCTAGGATTATTCCTGTGGCTGTCTCACCAGTAGCCTCAGTTTTGTCTCTTGCTTCAGAGTTCGCATGAGACCTCTCGTGGTAATCTTCCTCAGCCTTTGCTCTTGAATCCGGACTAGTTTGTGGCTTAGCTTGAGCTTCTGCTTGTGCTGCTTCTTTTTGCTCTGGCTCCAACCTTTGCTTCGAGGATAAGAAAGCCTCCATCTTCTTGTATGCTACGTTTACTTCCTTCAATTTCTCCTCGGCCTTTAGTTTTAGTCGAGGATTGTTAGAAATACGGTCTGGATGCCATACATTGACTAAATCTTTATAGGCTTGTTTTGCATCGTCAAGCGAGGCCTCGGGATCGAGCTCAATTATTTCATAACATTTCTTAATATCCATTTCCTACCTCTTTAGTAGATGCGTCTGGTTGTTATCCACATAATTATCAAGTTACAGGAACGAAGAGTGGAGGGGCAAGGAAAAACACTCGACCTATCCGGTGCATAAGAGCCATTCATGGACGAAATTTATGGGCCATCCGAATTTTATTAGGAAGGGGCCTTGACGTTGCGAAAACCAGACATTAGATGAAGCATCAAGAGCCTGCTTGCCAAAGAAATAAGGGTACTGATCTCTGAGAACTTGAGACTTTCCAGAGAGGTGAAACTGTGAGTGAGTTAAATATACGCTATTCTGATTGGTCGAAACACAATTATCAGAGCGGAGAATCTTCCTCAATACCGAAAGAGGAGATCATTAAGTTATTCGAGTCTGTAGAGTCCGAAGCAATCACAGAGAAAGAGTTTTGTGAAATGGCAACTGAGATAATCGAAAGGGCTGTTTTGGGTGCTACAGTCTAGAGGTGGCACCATCTGAGCATAGCCTTTAAATACACTAAGGCAGGTGCAAAATTATAAAGCGGCACCAGTTGGCCCGCTTTTCTGCTCTTACAATGGAAGTTGTGACTGATTTCTAACCCCCAATCATTACTCACCCATCTACTCCACTCCAGCTTTCTCCAATTCGTCGGTCAGGTTCCTTATGCGACTAATGGACTTGAGCCGGAAGGCAAGCTCGGTAAAATCGGGAGGTTTACTAATAAAATCGTCAGCGCCCGCCTCGACCGCCGCTTCTTTTTCATATGAGAATCCTGTCATCATGATCACAGGAATATGGCGCGTTATCTCCTCCGCCTTCAGCCTTCTGCAGGTCTCCATTCCATCAATGCCAGACATGCCCATGTCCAACAGAATGACATGAAACTGGGTGTTTCTAGCAAGATCCATGGCTTCCTCGCCACTTGAAGCTTGGATCACCTCGTATCCTTGCCCCGACAGATGTTCCGAGAGTACTTCTCTTATTAGCAGCTCATCGTCTACCACCAGAACCTTGTCCCCCATGGGAGCCATCCTTTGTCGGTCTAATAATTATCTTGTCAAAGCTTAGTAGCCAGTGATCTAAGCTGTTGATTGGTGCTTTTTGGCCAGTATGTTGCTGCCCAATGGCGAGTTAAGTGGGACTGTGGGGTGAGCCCCATAAGCCGATAGCTCCATCCGTATTACCAGAATCTCTTTTCGTGGCAACTTACTGATACCGTGTTGATCTGTCAAGGAAATACAGGTCAATAAAATCGCCTTGAAATTTGGCAAGGGAGGAGAGCCTTACTCCTCATCTGAGGTCAGGGATCGCTGCCAGCCAGACAACAGATTGTAAAGTGGAACATTCTGTTTTTTCTGAATACAAATTTAGATAACACTTTTCTCTGAGGTGTGATTGTATGATAGACTTCACTGCCCTGCAAATTGATTAGCGAGTTGATTTCCAGAGTTTAAAAAAGATTTACCTAGAGGCTGATCTAGGAAAAATGCTCGTTTACTGCTCTATCATAGACTACTATTTGGGGAGACTGTTGTGTTTGGTTCACGAAAGAAAAAATCGCCTTCTTCTTCCACTAATTCTGGTAGCGGGTTGTTCTCTTGGATGGGAAACCTCGCAGTATTTTATGTGACCCTGTTGGCTCTGATTAGCATACCTTTCTTAGTCTTGGCTTTGATCCTATTCTTCCGAACCGTCATGGACTATCATGTTTGGATATTGGTTGGCATCACGGCGATCAGTGTGGTGACATTACTTTTTTTGATTCGCCGCAGAAAGCAGATTCTCGAGCAATTCGAAGCCGAAAAGAAGGATGTGATGGAAATTATTCGCTCAGCGGCTCGAGAGGGTCATAATGTCAACATCTCCTTTATGCGCGGCTTGATTAGTCTGGACTATCGGGGCAGCAATAATGAAGGCCGCCTGCTTGAAGGCTCCAAACTCGGCCAACCCAAAGCACTTCCCCTAAACACTTCAAGCAATGAACCCGAAGAAATTATGGTAAATAATTCGGAAGACTTGTACGAAACCCGCACTCCAGGTATTGCCTCAGAGTTGGAAAAGCTTTCCGGCCTTCTGGAGAAAGGTCTGTTGACAGAGACAGAATACCAAGAACTCAAAGAGCGACTCATTGACCACAAATTGTCTAGCTTGAATTTGTCCTAGGTTCAAATAATTTCGTTGGCATGCATTAAGAGCATAGAGTTTTTCGAGACCTAGAAGGTTACGAAAATTGAAATGGCCGTTTAAAAGATTCAGGCGAGAGCAAGTCGTCGTTGAAAATATATCTCTTATCCTAAAAGCTACCAGATTTGCAGCGCATAAGCACCGCAGGCAGCGCCGTTCCGATAAGAGCGCATCCCCGTATTTAAACCATCCTATCGCTGTCGCAGACGCATTATGGTCAGTTGGCGGGATACATAACATCAATACCATCGCCTCAGCAATCCTACACGATACAGTTGAGCATACGAGGACATCACCCGAAGAGTTGGAGGCCGAATTTGGAAAGGTAGTAGCATCTATAGTCAGAGAGGTGACAGATGAGAAAAGACTATGGAAGCAAGCAAGAAGAGGCCAAGGGGGAAGGCAGGTCGAAAGCATATCCATGTCGGCTCGTCAGATAATAATTGCAGAGAAGATATCTAATATAGAAACAATAATTAATTCGCCCCCGACGGATTGGTCTCACGACAAACTGAGAGAATATATAGCTTGGATGGAGGAGGTAATCACCGCCTTTAGAGGAACCGATGAAAAACTAGAGCAGCACTTTGATCAATTATGCATAAAAGCAAGACGGCAATTAGAGCGGGAACGAAAATCGGAAGCCGAAGAAACAGATCTAAATGTCTCAAATGTGGTTGGAGCTATTAGGTGCAAATTTGCCGCAAGTGGTAATCCCACTGATATTCCAAATCTAAGAGGGGGTACATTCAAGGCGAAGTTGGTGAGAGGTGGGATAGAGGTAGACAATCTCGGCAGTCAGCCTTTTCTTGCCTGGGCTGCTTTTCAGGCTGCAGTTTCAATACTTAGAAAAAACGGTGGTCGGGCCAAGCGAGGTAACGCTATGGGATCCAGGCTAGGCGAGCCTGATTTAACCATAAATTCTGTGGAGGGTTATATTGCCCAAATGGTATACGGCAAGCGGGTTGGTGAGACAGTCTTCAGACGTATAACCCCAATTGCCGGCATTCTTATATGGGCAGGTATTTGTGAACACGCGCCAAATGAGTTGGTCCTTCAGGACTTCGAATAGCATGCATGAAACCTCAATACTCTCTAGTCAATGCCACCTACAGAACACTCAATTAAGAGAAGTATCGTTGTTGCTTTGGCTTTCATTACTCCATTAGGATTCTTCGCCAAACTTTATCCTGGTCCAGGACGATACTGGTTTAACAATTATGGTGCTGGGGTTCTTTACGAGATATTCTGGTGTTTGAGCTTATTCCTTTTCTGGCCCAAGAGGGAAAATATCACCAAGATTGCAGCAAGCGTCTTCACAGCAACGGTTTTCTTGGAAGCATTACAACTTTGGCATCCTTATGTTCTTGAGCGAGTTCGTTCTACTTTTCTTGGAGCGGCATTAATTGGCACCACTTTTTCTTGGTGGGATTTTCCCCATTACCTTATAGGCTGTACAATCGGTTGGCTCCTTATGCACCGATTGTTGAAGCCTAAGCTTTAGCTTCTAAAGACCTCCTCATTTTTTGATAGAAAACGTACTGACGGAAAGAATCGCACTTAGTACCAACACCATACGAGAAGTATGAAGAAGTTACTGATCACTGGGGCAAGTGGCTTTCTGGGATGGAACATTAGCCAGCTAGCTGCAAAAAAGTGGAAAACATACGGAACGGTCTTCTCCCACCCCATTCAAATACCAAGTGTGAGTATAATTAGGACAAACCTGACTAACTACGGTGGCGTAAGGCAATTATTTGAAGATGTGAATCCAGATGCGGTTATTCACACAGCTGCAGCGTCGAATACCAACTTCTGCCAACTCAATCAACTCGAATCGCGGAAGATAAATGTTGAGACATCCGTAAATATTGCTGGCCTTTGTGCTGAGCGCAGGATTCCTTATGTGTTTATTTCAACTGACCTCGTCTTTGACGGCCTAGAAGCTCCTTACAGAGAATCTGATTCTCCCCGGCCTGTAAATGCCTATGGAGAGCATAAGGCCTTAGCTGAGGAAGCAATACTGAAATCATATCCTCTCGCAACGATTTGCCGGATGCCACTTATGTTTGGTCCTTCTGGTCCAGTGGCAAAGAGTATTCTTCAGACCTTGATACAGGCAACAGAGCGAAGGCAGCAGTTACACCTGTTTGTTGATGAGTTCAGGACTCCTATTAGTGCCCATACTGCCGCTTCTGGTGTGTTTCTAGTCCTTGAGAAAGTTAAAGGGATTATACATTTAGGTGGAAAAGAACGTATATCTCGATACGATCTCGGCAGGTTGATGGCGGACGTTCTAAACTTAAACGCCAAGCTGATACCATGCAGTCAGGATGATATTGACGTGATTGCACCTAGACCGCCTGATGTCTCGTTGGAGAGCAATAAGGCATTTGCATTGGGATTCAGCCCGAAATCCTTGGCGGAAGAACTGAGAGAAATGGCACCGCTGTTCTAAGTTGCCCACCTTTAGACAGAATGCTATCCAGCCTTGCAACAAGCATTTGAACAATTAAAGACCTCCAGAGATTCAGTATATTATGGTGAGTGACGGATTCTCATGTATACTTGCGGATAATAAGCTCCGAACAAATCCGGATTGTATGAACAAGGAGGCTTTTTTCATAGATGGGACCACCCAGACTATTAATTACTGGCTCAAAAGGTAAAATTGGTAAGATCCTCATGGACGCGTTAGCCGACTCGTTCGAGGTCGACGGGGTTGATATCCTGGCTACATCAGGAGAAAGAACATTCAGGGCGGATCTTGCTGATTATGAGCAAATCTCCAGAGTGCTGAGCATGCTTTCGCCAATAACGTGCATCGTTCACCTTGCTGCTGATCCCAGAGTCAGTGCTGGTTGGGATTCCGTGCTGAAGAACAACATAATAGGAACCAAAAACCTCTATGAAGCGGCGAAGGAATATGAGGTCAAGAAGGTTGTTTTTGCTAGTTCAAATCATGTAACCGGCGCATATGAAGGCATACCACCAAGCCTTCATGAGCAAGATAACCCGAGACTGATAACCATAAATGATCCAATAAGACCTGATAGTGACTATGGTACCAGTAAGGCTTTCGGGGAGGCTGTTGCGAGGCAGTATTACGAACTCTACGGGGTACAGTCAGTGTGTCTCAGGATTGGTAGTTTTCTGGCCGATGACAATCCTACTAGGAATGAAAGAGTCCGCAGAACTTGGATAAGCCATAGAGATTTAATCCAACTTGTCACAAAGAGTATTCTCTCCGAGGTGGAGTTTGGTATCTACTATGGTGTGTCAAATAATAAAGGCAGATTCTGGGACATTTCAAACGCCGGGGAGGAGATTGATTATTATCCAGAAGATAATGCATCAGTATTTTGAGACATGTTGGTGGCAATCGAAGGATGCTGACGGTTTGATACTCGAATTTTAACTCTAACTTCGAGTAGGTGTTGCTGCAGTGGCTTCTGCCATCATTCTACCTTGCCCACGTAGTCCAAAATTGCCCTGAAAAGTGAAGCGCTCCTGCTGATCTGCCTGTATGCCTCATCTTTGGTCAAAAGCCGGTTCTCCTTTTCCAACTTGTAGCCCAGTTCTTTTGCATCGTTAGCAATCTTAGCAATCTCCCTTGCCAAATCCTCTTCTGATTCAATCTTAATGGGATAGATCTTTATCCTGTCGAGATTGTCAAGCACCTCGTCGTTTATGATGCCGTCAATCTCCTTGTGATGCCTCCAGTTGAAGCTGTCGTAAGCTGTATTGTGCAGCGGCTGAGACAGATCACTTACGTAGTGAGCACAAAAGGCAAGATGGTACTCAGCGTACTTCCCTCCCTTCTTGTCCTTGATGTAGTCTCTTAGTGAGGCAATTATTGCCCCGTAGAGGTGTCCACTTTTATCGATCTGATTGTACTTTGGGATCTGATCCAAAACCATTTCGGGCGTTACTACTGTGTCCGGAGAGTTATTCACGTAGTGATTGTGGCGCTCTATATCTCCCGCTTTAAGTTTTGCCATGTCTGCTCCTGTAGCATTGAACCACTTGTGATAGCCGGCGACTTTAGCAATAGCAATGTGAGTTTCATCATGCCACGCCCGTAAGGATATTGGACACAATAGGAATAGTAGGGCAAGCAACACTACAACCGTAAGACGTCTATTTCTTCTCATTTATTCCTCCAACGTTGATCATCAACTACTATATGTATAATAACGAACACCAGACGGCGAAAGGCTAACAGCAAAAGTCTGTTCCACCTACAAAGAGATAAAAAAGCTGTGTTTTAAAGTTTACTTTAGGGAATTTTCGTCTTTCCCCCGCGACTTTTACGTTTAAGGCGCAGGAAAAGTCACCTAACAGTGACTTAACACCGCTCAACAATAGTGTAACAGGTTGTAACAACAACATAAGTAACAGTTTGTCGTTGAGTTAACAGTGGTTGGTGGGGGTGTTATGCGGGGGGATGTGTGGTATGTATACAGAGCCTCGGGATCTGAGGAATCCCAGGCTTGAGACCCTTCATTCACAAAGCAAACACCGTTTGCTGATTTTATATTGGGTCATCTATTTTTCGGGGTTCCGTGAAGAGGGTAGGGCGGTTAAATCAACTTTCTGGTTAGGCAGCGTCTCAAATGACACGCGGAAATGATAAGAAGGGATAATCAGGTAATCTCGGTCATACTACACTGCCCAAAGCGGTTGACATAAGAATCTTATTATTGTATTCAGCCAAATAAAAGTTCGTAAAACTTTGCCAGGAATTTGCCAGACCCTCGCAGATACGCATGATTAGTGATGGTGGTGAGAGTGCCGTCCTCACACGGCGGAAGTCGAGAGTTCGAATCTCTCCCCGCCCACCATTCAGCGAAACCAATGGAGCCGCCTCTTTAAGGGCGGCTTTGTTGAAAGGGGCAGACGCTGGTAACCGTTCCCTGCTCTGCCACGATAAATGGGGCAATGAAATCCGGTATTACTAAAATACCGCGACACCTTATTATCAACTCGGGAAAGCTACTGGGACTTCTTCTCTATTCCCTAGCTGTACCTCATAGACGGCTGGTGCGGCGCAATTTGCAGTTTTGTTATCCCGAGTGGTCCCACAAGGAGATCCGAGAGCTCAGCAGACGTATCTTCATGAATTTCGGCATCACCCTGGTGGAATTGCTCCAATGCACGTTCATGTCCCCTGAAGAGGTGCTTAACACCTTGCGCGTTGAGGGGGAGGAAAATTTCAACAAGGCCTTCAAAAGTAACCGGGGCATAGTCATCGTTTCCGCCCACATGGGGAACTGGGAAGTTGGCCTTCATATTACCAATTATTACGGAAAGCCCATACTCGGTGTGGCTGCCAAGACCCGTTATGGCTGGGCGGATATCCTGCTGAGTCGTTCGCGAAACCGTCTTGGCAATACCATTATAGACAAGAAGGGCGCATTGCCGAAAATTACCGAGGGCCTCCGCAGGGGTGAAGCAATCGGTATGTTGATAGACCAGAGTAGGCGCAAACACGGGGTTGAGGTTACATTTTTCGGCCGCAAGGCCACTGCCTCCCCTGCAGCTGCCTTGCTGGCGCTGCGATGCAACAGTCTAGTATTACCCGCTTTTTGCGTGCGCCGAAGTGACGGTCAGCTCACCATCCAGGTGAAGACACCCTTTGAATTGACGAGAACAGGCGACCTGCGCAGTGATATCCAAAGCAATACGCAGCGGATGATCGATGTAGTTGAAGAGATGGTCAGGAAATATCCAGATCAGTGGTTTTGGCTCCTAAAACCGTGGAAGGTGCACTACCCTAATCTTTATTCCGAGTGGGATGCTCGACGGCGTAAGCGCAAGGCAAAGAAGAAACGAAAAGCCCTTTCCAGGGTTTAAACTTGTTTGACCGCACCCTTCTATTCACCCTCCCAATTGCCCACAAGTGGAATTTCTTTTACCAATCTATGAATTCATTTGCCACCATTCTGCACTAAGCTCAAGGCTGCACTTAGATTTAACTGGTTGATAATAAAAGATATTATTTTGAATTGGCAAACTGGTACAGTTCTTGTCTAACCGAGATAGGTAAAGTAATGCGCAAGAGAAAACAGATGAAACCAGGTTTTGACTTTACAAAAGCTGTTTTAATACTGTCGCTGGTCATTGCCATCTCTCAGATTTTAGCTGTAGCAACCTTGTCCAAGGCTTCACCATCTCCTGCTCGAGAATATCACGGTAAGGGCGATGTCAATTGTGAAGAAATTAAAGATCCTAGCCTGCATGACTCTGCTGTATCCTGTTTCTCTCAAGGTTTGACCTATTACGATCAGGGGCGATGGCAAGAGGCGATCAAGGCTTTCGAAAAAGCTGCTCTGGCCGAGCCTGATTATGAACTGGCCTATTTCGGTTTAGGCATTACCTATTCCCGCCTCGAATTCTGGGAAAAAGCTCTTGCCTCATTTGCAAAGGCGGTTGCCTTAAGCCCCTATCACGCCGAATCCTACCTAGGACTGGGGGTGGCCTATACAGTGCTCGGCCGCAACAAGGATGCCTTGGAAGTTTGTAGAAAGGCGGTTCAGATCAAACCTGAATATGCACAAGCCCACTATGCCCTGGCGCTGATCTATTTGAAGCTTGGAGATAAAGCATCAGCCCTAGAGGCATGGGGGATGCTTAGAAAGCTAGACCGCAGTTTGGCCGATGAGGTCATTCGCCTGATTGGCGATGGGGAATAGGGAAGCCGTCCAAGAAAATCGTCATCAAACCCATCTAATTACCAGCCATTTGAGCTTTAACTAAAGTCCTTTTGATAATTTTGCCATCTTTTCATATTTTGTGGTAAAGTTGTCCAGAAATTCCTCTCCCCATAGTGCCATTATTAAGTCTTTAGATGATTCAACCTCTATGTCGACTAGATCTTGAAAAAGGATAAGGAACCAGAATGAGAGTTACCTTCTACGGCACGAGAGGATCCATTCCAGTGCCCGATCCGGACTTCGTGGAATTTGGCGGTAATACTTCCTGCATCCTGGTAACCTTCAGCACCGGTAGAGTCGCCATTTTAGATGCCGGGACTGGAATTCGAAAGCTGGGAAACGATCTTCTGGCAGCATCTCACGAACAATATAGTGAAATGATAATCGGATTCTCCCATACCCATTGGGACCACATACAGGGTTTCCCCTTTTTTAAACTGGCCAATGATCCGCGACGGAACATCACTTTAGCCATCTGTGGAAAAGGTAGAGGCTCCAAAGATCTTAAGTCCGTTTTCGACACTCAGATGCAGTTTGACTACTTCCCTGTTCCCTTGGATAAGATGGGGGCGGTGTTGACTTTCTGGCAACCTGACCTGACAGAATTTGTCCACCCCAGGGGTGTTGAAATTGTGGCCTCCGAGCACAACCATCCAGGGGGTGCTTACGGTTATCGGGTTACGGAAGGGGGCAAAACCCTAGTTTATTGCACAGACGTGGAGCACCGCGATGGCATAGATAAGAATGTAGTGGCCCTTTCCAAAAATGCTGATCTCCTCATTCACGATGCGCAATACACGCCTGAGGAATTAAAAGAGAGAAGGGGATGGGGCCACAGCAGTTGGCAGCAAGCGGTGGAGGTTGCAGAACGGGCAGGGGTGAGAAAGCTTGCTCTATTTCATCACGACCCAGAACACTCAGATAAGTTTCTCTTTGAGGTGGAACTGGAGGTGCAGAAGAATTTCCCCAGTGCCTTTTTTGCAAGAGAGGGAATGACGATCGAATTATAAGGCAAAAAATCACAATTCTAAGTTTTCAGTGTTCAGGTGTCAGGTTTTATCCTTTATTTTTCTTTTTCCTGAAACCTGAAACCCGAAACCTGAAACCCTAAGATTTGGTGGGTGTTGCTAAGTCCTTCCGGGCCGTAGGCCCTATGGCCGGAGGCGGGGCCCGGATTCTTTACTCTGTCTTACCGAACTCGAAAATGATTTCTCCCGCCTTGTTCCCGGGACGCAGTTTGCCCTGATACTTCAAGCCACCAGAAAGTTTGCCGTCCACTCTGCTCTCTTTGGTTTCGAGAAGCCACATGTGGCCCTCTTTCGTATCCAGGATGAAAATGTTGTATTCACTCTTCTTCCCCACATTTATCTCTAATGCTTGGTAACGCCCTGACTCCGCAGCCAATGTAGGTAATCCCATTGCCAAGAACAAAACCACTGCCATCGCTATCACCAGACAATAACGTTTTAGCTTCATCATTACTTCTCCTCTGGACCCTCGCCGATTCCTATCCACCAACCCTGGAGGTTGAAGATTTGGTCCACTGACAGCCTGGGGTTGGACCTGCAGTTCCACTATTGAACCCCAAGTCATAATTTGAAGATTACTCTCAAAATGGCACAAACCTTGCTGATTTCTGTTTATTGCAATAGTTGCCAGGTAGTTTACACTAATTAGTAAGGTGTAGACCATGAAACTTTTGGCATTTTAGATCACTTTAGACACTTCCAGGGGTTCAACATGTTCAAATTCCTTTTCAAAAAAGAGCAGCAGGTTCAAGAGCTCATATCAAGATACCTGGACAATCTCAAAGCTACTCAGGTGCATTTCGAAAAGGCAATGGATTGCTATTTCGACTTCGGTCTAGGGGAAAATTGCGATTTTCTAATTGAGCAGACTCACAAATTCGAATCCAGGGCTGACGATTTGCGCAATGAAATCATAGAGATGATGTATTCCAAAGTTCTGATTCCCGAGTCTCGTGGTGACATATTAAGACTTCTCGAATCCATAGACTTAATTCCCACTCACTTCGAGACGGTTCTTTTCATGATACAAGGCCAGAAACTCAAGGTCCCGGATTTCATCACTCCCGATCTTAGGGAACTCATGCGGTTATCCCTGGAATGCTGCGATCTCGTAATCAGGCAAGTGGAAGCCTATTTCAAGAAGACTGAGGATATCAAGCCTCTGGTGTCCACTATTGACAACCACGAAAGTAGATGTGACCACATAGAGCGAGAAATAGTTAGAAAGATCTTTGCCTCTGATCTTGACCCTTTTGAAAAGATGCAGCTCAAAGAATTAGTGGTCCAGATGGGCGAGATTTCGGATCAGGCTGATCGTGTCTCCAGAAGTGTCTACATAATAAATATCAAACGTCGGGTGTGATGAATTCTCTTCTTGGTGGCATATTTCTGGGCTGGTCTTTAGGTGCCAATGATGCAGCCAATATTTTTGGCTCAGCTGTTTCATCCAGAATGCTTAAATTTTGGACGGCTGCAATTCTAGCCGCTGCCTTCGTCCTAGTCGGTGCTCTGGTTGAGGGCCAATCTGGTATAGAAACACTTCAGAACCTTACAGTTTTCACCTCGAATCAAGCCATTGTAGCATCTGTTGCTGCTGCAATTACCGTAACCCTCATGACGCTCCTAGGTCTGCCAGTTTCCACATCTCAAGCGGTGGTCGGGGCAATTTTGGGTGTTGGGCTGTTGAATCGCCAGCTCGATTTCGCGGGGCTGGGAAAGGTAGTGGTTTGTTGGGTTGGAACCCCTGTTGGAGGCATAGTTCTGGGCATATTGGTCTACAAATTGTTGGCTGCAATAGCCAACAGCATGAATCTAAACATCTTTCAGTCCGACATACTGCTGAGGCTATGCTTAATTTTTGCTGGGTCCTATGGTGCCTACGCTCTCGGGGCCAACAATGTGGCGAACGTAACTGCAGTTTTTGTAGGTGCTGGAATGTTGAACGTTCCATCCGCTACTCTTATTGGGGGATTGAGTATCGGATTAGGTATTCTCACCTTCAGCAGGGGGGTAATGGAGACCGTAGGGAAAAAGCTGGTGAGACTTGATCCTTTTTCTGCCCTGGTCGTAGTGCTGGCCCACGCAATAACCGTCCATATCTATGCTTTGATTGGGGTTCCGGTTTCTACATCTCAAGCAGTAATCGGAGCGGTACTAGGGGTGGGAATCATTAAAGGTGTCAATACCATACAGCGGCGGACTCTGGTGCATATTTTCCTAGCCTGGTTTATCACTCCTTTCGTAGCCTCCTTTTTCGCACTCTTCCTCGACTTTGTCACTCATTTGCGCTACATTCCCGGCCACTAGGTGGTGTTCACCCTGTAGTGAGGCGGTCTGAAGCGATAGGTGAGGATCACCCTAACCAAACTAGGCACTGAGCACTGCTTAGACGAGCTCAGGACAAGTAAGCACTGGGCACCGCGGGACTATACGGAGATGGGGTGAAACGGGGATACGGCGAAAGGGAGTAAGAGGTCGGAGGTCGGAAGTCAGAGGTCAGTGGACAGGATTAAAGCTGATCTCTGACATCCGACTTCTGACTTCTGAGATAGACGACTCCAACGATTTGACCATTTGACGAATCGACAAATTGACATGCAAGGACTCATAGAATCTCCGCCGGCGGGTAAACCGGGGGAAAGACTAATTACCCTGGGGGTGCTTGGCTCTTTTGCAATCTATTTGTCCATTCACAGAGCCACCCCCGGCTGGCTGCTAGCGACATTTTTGTTGCTAACTTTTACAGCCCTTTTTGCCAGGGCGGTTCAGTCCTTTCACCTTTCTCTTTTCTGCACTCTATGGCTGCTTATCCCCCTTATCACACCTGCCCTCAGCAAATGGCCTCTTTACAAAGTCGCGCCTCTAGTAGTTTACGGGGGTGTCGTTGGGGTGATTCAGCATCTTCGTAAATCAGTCCTCTGGATACGTCCAGGTCGATTGGGGGTTGACATTTGGTTGTTAGTTTCACTTGTTGTGGTAGTTTCAAGTGCAGCCCTAATGGTGTGGAACTTAATATGCAGGCCGGATCTTGGTCCCAGTCGGGCTAATATACCATCCATGCCTCTATGGTTCCTGCCCCTGGCTGGTGTGGCTTTTGCCCTGCTTAATTCGGCAGTTGAGGAGGCCATCTTTAGGGGTATTTTCTTGCAGGCTTTGGATAGTGCTGTTGGCGCTGGGACGAGCTCCTTGGTGATTCAGGCAGTGTTTTTTGGCTGGCTGCATTACTCAGAGATCGGTTTCCCCAAGGGTTTGGCAGGGGTGGCAATGGCTTCTGTTTATGGTTTGTTACTTGGCTACCTGCGCTATCGATCTCAAGGCATGTTGGCCCCCTGGCTAGCTCATGCGGGGACAGACCTTGCCGTCTTTACCATCGTGGCAACCTCAGTCAGCTAATAAGAGTAGAATTCCAGTTTTTGTCGATGACAGAACTATGCTACCATTGGCCTTTCCTTCTATACCGTGTTGGTTAAATTCGAAATCCTAAGCACGAAGCTCGAAACAAATCCAAAATCCGAATTCTCCAATGTTCAAAACAAATCTCACTGAAATAGATGAGCTAGTTTTAAACATTTGGATTTGGAAAATTTGAATTTGTTTAGGATTTAGATATTCGGATTTCGAATTTCAGTAAGCTTGTGGCGGGCAGGACCGATACAATTTTCTGCTAGGACAGGTGATTGTGAACGAGAAAGAAAGACCCCTATTTAATCCCTCTTTGGCCCTCATTAGTGGCGTTCTAGCGGTTTCCACAGGCGCTATATTTGCAAAACTAGCTGAAGCTCCAGCCTTGGTGATTGCAGCATATAGAGTTGGTCTGGCTTCATTGATACTAGCCCCCATAGCCTGGTGGCAGGCTCGTGATGAGCTTCTCGGTCTTGAGAAAAAGGATTACATGCTAGCCTTGTTGTCCGGCTTTTTTCTCGCCTTGCACTTCTCCACCTGGATTTCATCTCTGAGTTATACCTCTGTGGCCAACAGTGTGGTGTTGGTGAACACAAATCCTCTCTGGGTAGGGATATTGACACCTGTAATCAGCAAGGACCGACTTACCCTTATGACTAAAATTGGCATAGTGATCAGTGTAATTGGCGGTGCCATCATCGGTGCCGGGGATTTTGCCACGGGGGGTCAAGCACTGTGGGGTGATTTCTTGGCTTTGCTGGGCAGCATTTGCGCTGCTGTATATCTATTGCTGGGTCGTAATTTGAGGCGCAAACTTTCCTTGCTCGCCTACGTAATTATTTGCTACGGTAGTGCTGCAATCATTTTGTGGGTTCTAGTTATTGCGCTGGGACTTCAGGTTGTTGGTTTCAGCTCGGGTACCTATGCGGCTTTTGCCGGGATGGCCCTTATATCGCAGATCATTGGCCATACCAGTTACAACTGGGCGCTCAAGTGGTTTAGCGCCAGTTTAATTGCCGTGAGTCTGCTTGGAGAGCCCATTGGCGCCACTATTCTAGCCTACATAATTTTTGATGAGACTTTGACCTGGACAAAGCTTGTCGGAGGTAGTCTAATCCTGGCGGCTATCTACCTCGCCGCCCGAGGCGAGAAGACGTCGATTTAATCTCGTCTGATGATACAATTAGCTCTCGCCCGCTCCCCCTCGACAAGCTCAGGGTTCGCTAGGGCACGCAGAGGGCACAGAGAAGATGTTTTATTGATAGTCTGGGATCACCTAGAGGCTCCAGCGATGCTGGACCCCAATAATGTTTATTGGGGTCAGTGGACAGCCCTTGATAGCTTGGACAAGCAAGCTTATCCCGGCGAATCAAGTGCTGCCCACTTAGCCTCTAGGCCATCTTAACTTAGGGGATCTATCATTTTAGATAATCTTGGTATTTTTTGAGCTCTCGGAGTTTCGGTGGGGCCACAAAGGGAAGTAGAGGGGACTCATGACTTTAGGCTTTGTTCCCTGTGGGCTCTAGCTTCCCCAGGGTGCTCCATCAAAAATAGTATGCGGGGATTGGAACTGCTCAAAAGCTATCGCGTGACGCGGTCCCGATGAGGATCGGGACCGGGGAGGGCCCCTTGAGGACACGAATGAGCTTGCTTGTTTTGTACTCCAAGGGGTCCTCCCTGAGCTTTTGAGCGATCTCCTTATCCGTGAGCGACTGCATGCTCCTCTTAATCAGCTTAGGCTCTCTGAGGACTCTGTGAGCTCTGTGAGAGGTAAAATGCCGGTTATATCTCAGTCAAGCTATATTCCTCCCCCTGGTTTTAGTAACCGCCACATTCAGACATTCTTTCCATACCTTTTCAGAAAAGTGAAGGGGATTAGATATAGAAGGGAGCGAATTTGGACACCGGACGACGATTTTCTGGATCTTGATTGGTCTTCCATCGGCGCAAGCAAGGTGGCAATTGTTTCCCATGGCTTGGAGGGAAATTCTGAGCGCTGGTATGTTCTGGGGATGGTAAGGGCACTTAACCGCAGCGGTTGGGACGCACTGGCCTGGAACATGAGAGGATGTAGTGGCGAGCCCAACAAGACACTTCGGTCCTATCACAGCGGGATCACCGAGGATTTAGCAGCGGTTGTGGAACACGTGATAGATGGGGGAAAATACCATGCCATAGCATTGGTCGGCTTTAGCTTGGGAGGCAATTTGACCTTGAAATACTTGGGAGAGCGAGGTCCTGAGATAAATAAAGCCATTACCGGGGCCGTGACCTGCTCAGTTCCTTGCGATCTGTCCTCAGGTGCGGAGGAAATGGCAAAGCCATCAAATAAAATCTACATGAAACGATTCACTCGGATGCTTCATGAAAAGATAAAAGCAAAAATGAGCATCATGCCGGATAGGATTAGTGATGAGGGCTACAATATGATTAAGACATTCAAGGAGTTTGACGACCGCTACACTGCACCGCTTAACGGCTTCAGAGATGCGGAGGACTATTATAATCGAGCCAGCAGCAAACAGTTTATCCACAAGATCACCACTCCTACCCTGCTGGTGAATGCCAAGAACGATCCCTTTCTCTCTGAGTCTTGCTATCCCTTACGGGAGGCAGAGGCAAATCTCAACTTTTTTCTCGAGATGCCGAAATCGGGTGGGCATGTGGGTTTTATTTCCTTCAATAAAAGGAAAGAGTACTGGTTTGAATCGCGAGTGGTGTCATTCCTAAATAACCTGCAGCTTCCCCAATCTACAATCTGAAATCTACAATTTAAAATCTAAATAGTTGGCACGATATGTGCTCCCATAAGGAACATCCTTCCTCAGTAAAAGGAGCAAACAATGACACGTAAACCGCATATGTTGGAACCTTTGATGGCAAGTCTTCTCACTCTCGACTGGGAAATCAGTTCCCAGACTATTAGGAAGTTTGAGAAGGAATTAGAGGTGCTGAAAGAGAAAGTAGGTGATGACCCTTACAGCAAGAAGCTAATCGACTTAACCCTGCCGATATGCAACTATTTGAGGGTCAGAAAAGGTTCAGCCGCCCCCGCCTCCATGCAGTTCCTCCACCAGGCGACCCGCACCTTGCACAGTCTGGGGCAAAAGCAGAAGCTTGGAGTTGCAGAGCGCAAGGAGAAAATAAGAAGATTGGTCAATAACTTCAGAGATCTCATGGCTGATGTCCAGAGGGTTAATTCTACATTGGAGCGGGCGACCACAGCAAAATCTTTGCCAGCAAGTCCCAAGGTTACTGCCGGGAAAAAGGATCCGACTCGGAAGCCCGCTGTTCGAAAGATAAAGAAAGAATCACCCAAAGTGGAGGTTTTAAAGACAATAAAGAGTCACAAGAAAGGCATCGATATAGCCACCTTGATAAAGATAACCGGTTTTGCCGACAGTACCGTTAGGAACGTTGTCTACAGAGCCGCCAAAGAAGGAACAATCAAGCGGGTGCGAAGAGGCGTCTATGTAGTTGCCTAGTTCCCCTTTGCCTTGACAGGAACCTTAATCTGATACGCTGCTGAAAGATTGCCTAAGCCAACACGGAGATCTGGCCGACGTGATCCAATCATATCTCATTGCCGAGGAAGGGCTTACTAAGGGTATGGTCTTTCCTCTGGAAAGCCGGTTGACCATTGGACGGGGTGAGGAAAACGACATCCGGCTCACCCATTCGACCGTATCCAGACAACACACCCAGGTATATCTGGAAGATGGACAACCATATGTCCAAGACATGGAAAGTAGAAATGGCACTTACTTAAACGGTGAGCGGGTTGAGAAGGCCGCCCTGTCCAACGGAGACATTGTCTGGGTTGGAGATGTGGCCCTGCGGTTTTTGCAGGAGAATGATCGAGATGGAATAGACGTTGGCAGTGAGACTCAAGAACTAACCCACACTGATGTTTCTCGAGGTCTGGCTGGCGGTGAACTGCCGGCGCGCTTTAAGGAAGCGATTGCCAAAGTTCCCTTTCTGTCCAATTTCCCCGAAGAGGACCTTGCTGAAGTGGGCCAGGCGGCAAATCTGAGGCTTGTCAAGCAGGGTACAGTTATTGTGCGAGAGGGGGATACGGGCAGGTCAATGTACATCGTACTGGAAGGCAAGGTCGAGGTGCTGACTCAAGACGACCAGGCTAACGATATTCATGTATCTTACCTGGACGAAAATGAGTTTTTCGGTGAAATCTCCTTTCTCACCGCAGCGCCAAGGTTCGCAACTGTACGAGCTGCAGAAGATACACTCCTTTGCGAGCTCAGTTACAGGAGCATGAAAGAGGTTGTCCGACAGTCGCCGGCCGTAAAAGAAATCCTAAATAAATATTACCGCGAGCGGCTCAGAGAGCTTCAGGCAAAGAAGAGAACCCCAAAATAAACATAATAAATGTTCTTTTCTATTAATTAGTGTCCATCCGAAAACAACGCTTTTTGGACTCGTGCCATCAGCGATCAGCCTTCAGCTTTCAGCTAAATATACATGAATCCAATAAATTGAGCTGAATGCTGAGTGCTGAACACCGACAGCTCCAGCCGGAAACCTCCGTTCCCCTCCCCTGGTGGGAGGGGATAAAGGGGAGGGGGAAACAATATAAGGTCAAAATACTTATCATTTCATCACCCCCACCTTAATCCTCCCCCGTCAAGGGGGAGGAGATTATTGTGTTTCCGGATGGACACTGATTAGCCTCTCCTTTCTTCTTCCTTTATTCTGTCCCGAATTCGTCCTATCACCTGGGAGGGTGTGTCATTACGGAAAAGAGCCTGAAACTGCGCTCGATAATTTTTCACCCCGCTGATACCCAAAACTATAATGTCATAAACCTTCCAAGTGGAATTACGTTTCAGCATCCGCACTTCTACTGGTACTTCCACCCCCTTCCAGAGGACGTTAACCCTGACCAGAGCTATACGGTTGCCTACGAGGTGCTGGCTCAGATAGGTGACTTTTTCATCTTTGTATCTCTCCTGCAGCCTGGTGATATAGTACTTGCAGAGGAACTCGGCGAAAACCTCTACGAATTCCTTCCTCTGTTCCGGAGTAAAGCTTCGCCATTTGGAAGCCAGAACCCGCCTCGAGAACTCCCTAAAGTCGAACACTTGCCCTGCGGTGTCGCAGAGCAGTTCTTGTTGTTCCCCCTTTTTGCTTGCCACTTGATAATGGGGATCTTGCAATAGGGCTATACCCAGGTTAACGGTTTTTTCCAACACATCCACTGGCTCTTCGCAGTAAGCCAAGGAGGGTATGGCATATAGAATAAGGAGGCAAAGGAGAAGACTTTTTTTCATCAAAAGATCCCGCAACAAGGAAAGGGCGAACCATTCTTCTAGATGTCCGGCGGTGGCTGGATTGGTATCTCCCAGTAAATTGACCTATTTAACCTCTTTGTGCTAACCTTGGTCCGTGCCAAAATATTTCACCAATTCGCTCCGAAAGCGGATATGACATTCTTTTAACATATCAGAGAACAGCAGATGATCATAGCCCGGACGTTCCATGAATAGCTTACTACGACCACCGATATGGCCGTCCTTCCGTGCGTCCTCGGGTATCGGCCCCTGCGACGCACCATTCAGGTGCGCCTCGGGACCAATACCCTGCGATTGCCCGGTGGCACGACCATCTTGGAGGTCTCGTGACACCAATTCATGAAACATCCGGGCAAGGCAGTGAAACGAGGAGGCATAAGTTTAAGCGATTTTATTCGCATACATTCTCCCTGTTAATTTTGGCTGGATTGTTTTACTTCTTTTTTGGTTGCACAATGGCTCCCATCAGGGGGACAGAAATTGAACAGAAAAGATTGTTGGATGGAGTGTATGACGGCAGTTACAGACATGGGCCCAATAGCGCCACGGTGAGGGTGACAATCTCAGCAGGAAAAGTTGTGGATATAGAATTGATCAAACATTTTGCCTCTTGGAAGGGCGATAAGGCCAATGACATAATTCCGCAGAGGATAGTAGCTGAACAGTCAACCGATGTTGACGCAGTGTCGGGGGCGACAAACAGCAGCCGGGTAATTATGAATGCGGTGCAAGAGGCTCTGGAAAAGGCTTATAGAGAGTAGGTATGGGGAAAGCTAGGTTATATCTCCTATTAACAACACTGGCCTTGGTGTTTTTTGGGGGCTGCAAAGTCTCCTTTTTTGTCGCCTTCAATGGAGAATCCAGCACCTTATTTGTGCGGGTAACAGATGCCAGACCTGCTCTACCTTCTGGTACTGAGGCGGTTTTTATCACATTCGAGGAATTCTTTGTCCACAGAGAGGGTGGAGGTTGGATATCTTTGCCCTTGGTAAATTCGCCCTATGCTATAGATCTGCTCGAGTTACATTCAGGCAAAACCTCACAACTGGTGAAGACGGCGAAACTCGAGGTCGGTAAATATGACAGAATTAGAGCCTTAGTGAGTAGCGCAGCTGTGCTAAGTGGAGGAGTTTTCTACTCTGTTGATTTACCACCGGGGACCTTGAGCATCGAAAGGGAATTTCTCTTCGAGCTGGAAGGGGGGCAAACGCTGGATCTCACCATCGATTTCGATTTAAGCCAGTCCCTCGCAGTATCTGGATCACAACTGGCACCCTCTTACCAACTGAAACCTGTACTGCATATCAACCCCACAAAAGAGGCCGCGGCGATTCAAGGAGAAATTGCTGCTGAAACCTTTGAAGAACACCAGTCAGTAGAAGCGACTGTTACAGTATTTTTAGACAAGGATCAGAGTGGTGGCCTGAACGGGGCTGACGAAGAGTACACGAGGGTTTTGGTGGATAAGGACAATCGGCTGTTTACCATTTTTTGGCTGGTTCCGGAGCAAGGCTATATAGTTCAAATAGAATTGAACGGGTTAGGACCCTCTGAGTTCGAACATTTTGTCTTTCCCGCTGATTTACAAAAGGGGGATACCTTCCAACTCAACCACAGCAATCCCATTTAGACTAGAAACGATATTCGACCATAGCGGCAATGGAGTTCTGAGTCAGGATTTGACCCTCTAGGTTTATCAATAGCCCCTCAGTAAGATGGAGGGAAAGGCCGCCGTAGGCGCCGAAGCTGTTTTCCTCTTCCAGGTCGTCTTTATATTCAACCGAGGTGAAAGGGGCTGGTATGTTTTCCAGCTGCTCACGGTCGGTGTCTTCACGGTAGATGAAATAAGTCGCCCCGAAGTAGAGGGCAAAGCGCTCACGAACAAGGCCTACTTCTCCCTTGCCGGCAAATTCCCACCAATCGGCTTCTTTGGAAAATTTGTTTCCCCCTGCTGACTGATAGTCGGCTTCCAGCTTGCCTTTATGGTACTCCGCCTGAAGGGCAGAGTAAAAGCCTCGCATGCTGCCATTTTTTACTTCGAAAAGATTTAGCCGGGCCCCGCCGCCGTAAGCCAAATTGAAGTTGTCCATATCGTCAACGTCATAACAGACACCGACATCCGCAAAAAGTCCCAAGAAATCTGTAATTCCGAAGCCAAGGCGCAACATATCCAGGTTCATCTCAGTGTCGAATCTATATTTTTCATTGCCTGAAACGGAAACGTCTGTTTTTATCGTGCCGCCGTTGGTTGTGATTTCCGTACGCTCGGTTACTTCAGTGTGAACTTCCCGGTAGGTGTGCTGCCAACCAAGGGAAAACTTGCCCCCAACAACATTCCTGCCGTATCCCCTCCTCTGCCACACCGGTTCCTCCTCGCGAGGTTCTGCTTTGACCTTGACCGGTGGCTTGGCAGGGGGAGGGGCAGGTGAGACAGGAGGAGGAGCTTTTTTGGCCTCGGCTACCATTACCTTTTGGGGCTGAGCTGTAACTGGTTTTTTTGTAACTGGCGGTTCCGTCTTTCGAGCCGGCGGTAAAACCGGAGCGGTCTTTTTTTCAATCCTGGGTGCTTTTGCCATGTCCTCCCCTATGGGAGAGTCCTTTCGGTAAATGGCAGTGTATTTGGCAAACCCTCTCTTCTTCAACTCGTCGCTTTTTATTTTAGCCTGATTATATGTGGAGAAAGGGCCGAGGTAAATTCGATACCAGTATCCCAGTTTGGGGACCTCCTCCCCCCTTACCACCGCACTGTATCCTTTTTTCTGTAAATCCTTTGCCACCTTAACTGCATTGCTATTCGCTCTAAATGAGCCGACATGGATATAATAATAATTATTCTTCGCCTGAACCAAATAGGGGTTTAAGAAGAGCCAAAATGTGGCAGTCAAAATTATTGTAATCCACAGCCGGATTTTGTCTTGTTTCCTTGGCAAAATTCCGGCCCTTGAATTCTTCCAACAGAACTCTGTCATTTTTGCTCGCTCCATGTCCATGAAATTCCCAACAAATGGATTAATATTTTTGCTTTAATTACCTAGGGGTGTATCAACAAGCTCTCGCAATAAGAGTGCCAAGTTTGCCGATGGTGGGTTTTTCTCAAATCAAAGACTAAAAAACATGTAATCTTAAATAGTTAAGATGATGTATGCTGGTTGCTTTGTTGGCAAGGGCTGGAAATGCTGCTACATCTCAAACACTTTAACTGGCTGGCAAGGATGGAAGGTCATCTTGACAAGTAAACCTTAAGTGGTCAGTATTAGATATTATTTACTGGGTAAACAGGGCTGAAAGCTAAAAGATGTAGTTTCAACTATGTCAAACAAGACTAATATCAGTGTTTCTCTTAAGAAGCTAATATGGGACAAAGAGTTGTCAGCTTTTCCCTGGTGGAAGGCTTGGCTCATCAAATCGGTCCGGATTTGCTATGTTGCGGTGCGGGATGTTGTGGACGGGCAACTCACACTCCGAGCCATGAGTTTGGTATATACCACCTTGCTTGCCCTGGTGCCCTTGCTTGCCGTTAGCTTTTCCGTGCTCAAAGGCTTTGGAGTGCACAATCAGATAGAACCGCTGTTGCTGAACTTCCTGAGCCCGCTGGGCGAGAGGGGGGTCGAGATCAGTTCCAGGATCATAGGGTTTGTGGACAATGTGAAAGCAGGAGTTTTGGGTTCTGTGGGTCTGGCCCTTTTAATCTACACGGTTATCTCACTGATTCAGAAAATTGAGTCGGCTTTCAATTACACCTGGCGGGTCAAGCGGAGCAGACCACTTGCCCAGAGGTTCAGCGACTACTTGAGCATCATTTTAGTAGGCCCGGTCCTGATATTCACAGCTCTCGGCATCACAGCCACTCTGACGAGCACGGCCATGGTTCAAATGTTGGTGGCCATTGAGCCCTTCGGGAGTTTTTTGCAGATAGGAAGTCATTTGCTGCCCTACCTGTTGATCATTACAGCATTTACCTTCTTTTATATCTTCGTGCCCAACAAGAAAGTTCAACTCATCTCTGCTTTAATCGGTGGAACCACAGCAGGGGTTCTTTGGGAGGTTACAGGCTGGGGTTTTGCTTCATTTGTGGCTGCATCTACTAGATACACAGCTATTTATGCGGGTTTTGCCATCCTCATTATGTTCATGGTCTGGGTGTATTTGAGCTGGCTGATTCTCCTTGTGGGGGCGAACATTGCTTACTATCACCAGCATCCTGAGTCTCTGACGCCCGAGCGGCGGAGTCTGCGCCTGAGTAATCGGCTAAAGGAAAGGCTTTCGCTCTTGGTAATGTTCATGGTGGGGCAAAACCACTACCACAACCGCCCGGAGTGGACTCTGGACGATCTCGCTCAGCAACTGCATGTGCCCGCCGATGTTCTAGAACCCATCATCGAATCCCTTGAAAACAAACGAATACTCGCCAGTACCGCAACGGATCCCCCAACCTATTTACCCGGGCGGCCCCTGGATACAACGGAAATAAAGGAAGTTCTCCATGCAGTTCGCACAGCCGATGAGGCGCCCAACGCCAATCTCAACGACCTTCCGGCTGAACTTGTCGTGGACCAAGTGATCAACGATCTCGACCAGGCCGTGGCTAATGAACTCCGGGGTCTTACTGTCAAAGAGTTCGCCCTTTCAGAACCATCTAAGGTTAACTTGCTTTCTCAAACATCCGAGAGGCAGAAGGCTTCTTCAGATGAAAGTCATTAGATCCATTGATACTGCCATTCCCAAGAAACAAATAGGCCGTATGTTTTGTCCTAATAATATTTCACCTTTTTCCCGCCCCCGCGACCGGTATTTGCCATGGGGGAGGGGAGGTTAGCTTTTTTGGGGGTTGTGCATTCAGGCTTCAGGAGAGGAGGTCCATTATGAAAAAAATTGCCATAGCAGTCGCTATTGTCGCAGCCCTGGCTTTTGGAGCCTTGAATTATCACTTTATTTTGCTGGATAGTAATATAAAGATACTGAAGAAAGTGGATTTCACTTTCCAGGATACCTTTGTGGATGCAAGAGGATCTAAGAAATATAAACTCCTTCTTAACCCCGCCCTGGTAAAAGCCGGAGTGAAAGATCTGTATAAAAGAGAGGGTATCACTATTGGGAAATGAGGATCTAGCAAGGGTAACTCAACTGACCCTGCTGCTGCCGTTCTTTAAAACCAGACAAACAATCGGGCCCTTGCCCTCGGCCCTGAGCGACTCGACCTGAGGACTTCGAGTGAGCCTCAGTCGAACTCCTCGTCGACAGGTCCCGTCGAAGGGCTCCTCAGAATGACACCCAGTTGAAGCATTGCTGGATGGCTACTAACTGGTATTCACTTAGATAAAGGAAGGAAGACCAAGGAGGTGAAAATGGCTGAGTTAAAATGCCCACTTTGCGGCTCGAATAGTTTCTATACCAAGGACCCAACAGATCCATATGAAGTCTACGAATTTGATTTGTCAGATGGGAAGGTAGTATTCAGCTCGGAAGTGAATGAATCTGATTTGCCCGAATTTGACGAGGAGACCGAGACATACTGCAACAGGTGTGCCTGGCACGACAAACTCAAAACCCTGGGTTAATTAAAATTTCAAATTTAAGATTTCAGATTTAAGATTCAAATACAGATACTAGCTCTTGAATCTGCAATCTGCATCCTAAAATCTAAAATCGCAAAGGAGGTTTCGACATGAAGAAGATCATGATTGCCTACGACAGCAGGACCGGCAAAACGGAAAAAATGGCTGAGTCCATTGCAGAAGGAATCCGTATGGCAGGTCACGAGGCGGAAATCAAAAAGATTACCCAGATCAAAAGCGAGGCAGAATTGCAGGGGTATGATGCATATGTCTTCGGCTCCCCCACCTACCACAGGGACATGATCGGTACGATGAAGACTTTTCTATTCTTGGCCCAAAAGGCAAACCTAGAAGGCAAACTAGGCGGTGCATTTGGTTCATACACCCATAGCGGAGATGCTCCCGCTATAATTTTCGACACCATGGAGCACGTATTCAAGATGAAAATGACCAATCTGGGTTCTTTTAATTTGAAGGAAGGCCTTGTTGACGGTGCAGAAGGTTTGCGGGCCTGCCAGGATTATGGAAAGTCCATCTGTGAACAATTGGCTTAGGAGATCGCAGAAACTTTAGATCCAGGCGGATGGTGCATTAAGCCTTGGTGTTAGAGCCATGTCCTTTGGGCATGGCTTTATTATTTCGATTGACCGAGGCCCGTCCCCTGGGCGCACTCAGAGATTCATAGATAGGATCAGAATCACTGACTCAACTTCATTGGAGCATTGGAGTGATTGGAGTAATGGAGTATTGTGAAAGACCAAATGAAACTTCCTCTTTCTCAATTCCAACACTCCAACACTCCACTACTCCATTACTCCTTAAATCCCGTGACTTACGTCCTTTTTGGCACGGGTCGTGCTAAGTGTACGGGGTTGAAGAGAAAATGATCTGTACATTGATTACAACGGGTTGGAAGTTTAGCCCGGATATTTCATGAATCACCTGCTGCGACCACGGATATGGATGTCCTTCCTGGCGTCCTCGAGTGTCGGCCCCTGCGACGTACCGTTTAGGTACGCCTCGGAACCAACACCCTGCGGTTGCCAGGTGGCACGACCATCTTCGCGGTCTCGCGACAGCAATTCATGAAATATCCGGGCTAGGGAGGAATGGAGAATTGAAGATATTAATCAGTCACGTTTCAGACGAGGCCCTGTTTGCTTTGCTTCTCAAAGACTTTATTGAATCTACCTTCCTCGGGCAATTTGAAGTGTTTCTCAGCAGCAATTCCGGTGAGCGGGGAGTGGGGGATAAATGGCTGGTGGAAGTCGATGCTTCTCTTAGCAGTGCGGAGCTCCTCTTGGTACTCTGTAGCCCGAAATCGATTCGCCAACCATGGATACACTTTGAATTCGGCTGCGCCTGGACCAAAAGTATGGCGATTACTTGTATCTGCCACTCGGGGTTGAACAAGGTTGGTCTACCTCCACACCTTCGTACCTTTGATGTGTTGGAGGTTGAAAATGATGATTTCATGGAGCAACTCTTCAACGACCTGGCAAAGCGATTCGGCATCAAGCGACTCCCAAGGCTCTCCTATGACACCATGAAAGCCGAGTTGCGCGCTACTCTGGTATCGATTGCATCATCGGCTCAAGCCGGCGACAGAGCAATTCTGACCGCTGATGTATCTGAGGGGCCAGTTGCAGTTAGGACAGAAGCTGAAACTTCTCCAGCGCGAGGGCAAGTTTATACTGCACCCGTAAAAACTGACACCACAAAGAAGGTTGCTGAGACTCCCCCAGAGATACAACTGGTTGAGGAAGGGTTGGATGATGAAATAGATGGAACCATAGAAGAGAGATTTAGGGAAAGAAAGGAGACCCCTGAGCCGCAACCTATGTCACGCAGTTCCCCGGGAGTTGTAATTAAGAAGAAGAAAAAACGTGGCAAGAAGAAAGATGAAACAGCCAAACCGGAGAGCGTACAAAAGAGAGTACTAACGCTCCTTTCGGAAGCTGGGGATACGGGATATCCCTTGGAAGATTTGTCTGATTTGCTGGGTATAGTTGGCCCCAAATTAGAGCCTTACCTGGATGTTCTCAAGGAACAGGCATACATAAACATATCTGTTGAAGTTGGCAGGCCTCCCGAATACAAGATCGCCGCAAAGGGAGAGCAGTACTTGGCAGAGAGCGAGCCTGCCTGATCAAATTCTTAGCCCGGATATCTCATGAATAACCTGCTGCGACAGCATATATGGCCGTCCTTCCTGGCGTCCTCGGGTGTCGGCCCCTGCGACGTACCGTTCAGGTACGCCTCGGAACCAACCCCCTGCGGTTGCCAGGTGGCACGGCCATCTTCGCGGTCTCGCGACAGAAATTCATGAAATATCCGGGCTAGCCGGTTTTTAACGGTCACTGAAGTCTTCCCCCGCAATCAATGTCAATGCCCGAGCAGCTTTCTGCCGAACCAGTGTGCTCTTATCAGTCAGGGCTGCAGACAGCGGTTCTAGTGCACGGGGGTCCCTGATCTTGGCCAAAGCGTCCACCGCGTTTCCCCTCACTGTGACATCCCTATCATTCAATGCCTCAATAAGCGGTTCCACTGCCAGGGGATCCTTAATGCTGCCCAACGCCTCAGCAGCATGGCTTCTCACATCCCAGTGGTCGTCGGATAGGGCGACAACCAGGGATTCCACTGCTCTAGTATCTCCCAGCCAGCCCAGGGCTTGTGCCGCACTCATTCGCACATGTGGTCTCCTTTCTTTATCCCCAAGGACAACAATCAGGGGTTCTACCGCCCGCGGGTCATTGATCCTTCCAAGTGCTTTTACCGCCTGTCTTTGAATGAGCGGATCTTTGTCGTTCAGCACCTTAATTAGAGGCTCCACTGCCCTGGGATCCTGGATTGCTCCCAATGCTTTCACCGCATTACTTCGCACTAGAGGATCATGGTCTTTCAGTTCATATATTAGAGGTCTCACTGCAGGTTTACCTATTTTCATCGAGAGCTCTGTGGGTTGCCTACCGAGAGAAGCGGTACGGGGTAAATCATAATCCTCGTCCAGGTAGAGCAAGACTTTTTCCCTACTCCACTGGAGACGCTGGGCAATTTCTTCGACATTCAACCCCTCTTCCTGAAGAGACCTCACTGCCAGAAGTTCCGCCTGTGGTTGGGAGATTTGCAGGTAGCCTTTAGCCCGCATGCATAAAGCTAACTTCCTATCATCTTGCGGATCAGTACTGCACGATTCAAGGTCGGTCCTGATCATGGCGTCTGAAACTTCTTCTTGGTACCATACCTTCTTTGTTGGGGCACAGCTCGTGAGCCACATGGCTAACAAAGAAAGGAGGATAATCCTGAGTGGCGTAGTCAAGACCATGGTAATCTCCATTTCAATTCAAACGGTTCCAACCGTTCAAATCGTCAAATCAGCTCACAGCTGAAAGCTCATAGCTCAAAGGAAATCGTTCAAGCCGCAATACGATAATTTCGAAATTCGAAATCCGCAATTCGCAATTCGTCGTGACCTCTGATCTCCGACCTCCGACTTTCCTTTCGCC
Source organism: uncultured delta proteobacterium (assembly GCA_963712115.1). Lineage (GTDB taxonomy): Bacteria > Desulfobacterota > Syntrophobacteria > BM002 > BM002 > BM002. The sequence continues at coordinate 65,550 of CAVQGX010000009.1, forward strand.
TGATCCTCCGACCTCTGATTCTTTATCCCGCCAGCTGCCCATCAAGCCCTACCCTTCGCCATTCGGACTTCCAGTCTCTGTACAGCGAGCGAGCAGGTCAAGGTCATAACAAGGTACAAAATGGTAATGGTAATCCAAATTTCAAAAGTAAGATAGGTCGCCGCCATCAATTCCATTCCCTGAAATGTCAATTCTTGAATAGAGATGACCGAAACAATAGAAGAATCTTTAATGAGAGAAATGAATTGCCCGGCCAACGGCGGTAAAATTCTTTGTACTGCTTGGGGTAAGATGACATAGCGCATCTGTTGCCATTTGGATAAGCCGAGGGCATGAGAGGCCTCCCACTGGCCCTTGTCGATTGATTGAATACCAGCCCGAATTATCTCGGCAATATATGCTCCTTCAAAAACCGCTAGGGTAACCAGGGCGGAGAGAAAAGCGGAGAGAAAATTGGAAGGCGCCAAAAGGATTGCGCAGGCCCGCTGCACAATCTCAGATTGGCTCAAGATGAAATCATCAATAGCCAAAATAGGCATGATCTGGCTGCTGACAAAGTAGTAAAAAATAAAGATCAGCACCAGAGGGGGCATGTTGCGGATTAATTCCACGTAAGTTCGGCCCATGAGGCGGTAAAACAATCCCTGGCTTAGGCGGCAGAATCCCACGATAGTACCCAAAACAGTTGCCAGAACCGTACCCCAGACACTCAGTCTTATGGTAGTGAAAAGACCTTGCATGATTAGGATTGGCTACCCACCTGCCACTCTCTTGATCGTAGCGGAAAAAGTACTGGGGTATGGCTTGCCAATTCCACTTGTAGTTCAACCCATTCCTGATCTTGTGGCTGAGGTAAATCACTCCAGCCAAAATAATCACGGAAATCACAAGATCGAGAGGGGTTCTTAGCTTTCTTTTTTCTCAAATCTGTCATCGGTTATTTCGTATTTCACATTTGTTAGCTGCTACCTCACACTCTGTGCTCCATGCTCTAACCGTTCCCAAATCCGAAATCCACAATCCGAAATCTGAAATCTCAAAATGCTCCATGCCAAATGCCTACTTAATGTACTGCTCCCAGTCCTTTGTGTTAAACCAGTAATTATGTCTCTCTAGCAACCAGCCTTCAGCCTCGACGGAGCGAATCCAACTATTGAAGTAATTGAGGGTGTCGAGGTCGCCCTTGCGGACGGCAAATCCTATGAGTTCACGGGAAAACGGCTCAGTGATGGCGAACAGGGTATCTGGATATTTTATGGCTTGGTACGCAGGAGTTGGCAGGGAGGCAACAACGCCATGGAGCTTGCCATTGAGCAATTCCTGATAGAGTTGGGGTTCTTCTGGAAAGAGGCGGAGCTCTGCCTTGGGCATAACTCGCCTTATCGCGGGCACGGAGGTAGATCCGAGTCGGGCTCCGAGAATCACGTCGGCACGATTGAAGTCCTCAGGTTGCTTGAAACCGGCAGCCAATTTCTGGTGGGCGCAGATCGTTTGGCCGCTGTAATCGTAAGGAATGGTGAAGTTTACTTTAAGGTTGCGATCTGCTCGAATATCATGCCTCCTATGATGACGTCGGAACTTGCCGGTAAGGAGGGCAGGAATGATCCCATCCCACTTGGTCGGGATAAACTCGACCTCCACCCCGGTGTCTTTTGCCAGTCGAGTGGCAACGTCGATTTCGAAACCAATGAATTTACCAGTCTTATCCTTCATGGCCCAGGGAACAAAAGTGGACATGCCCACACAAAATACCCCCCGCTTAATTATTGTTTCTATGGTGCTTTCAGCTATTAATTGTTTCTGCAACTTACCTGCCGAGGCCGATATCACCAAGGAAAACACCAGAGTGGTGGTGATTAAAGCTTGAAGGAGTCCCCGGAGGAAGTGTTTTGCCATCTTTTCCTCCTTTCTACTAAACTCGCAGAGCGCATAGCGCATAGCGTTAAGTCAAATCGTTAAAGTCGTTAACGGTAAACCGTAAACGGTAAACCGCAGGAGATGTTATCCGTTATTCGTTATACGTTATACGCAAAAGATCAGCCTATAACTCGTTCTAACTTTAAACTTTGAACCTTGAACTTTGAACTACTGCCCTCTGACCTCCGACCTCTACCGATTACAACAAATAGACGGCGTTGACCCCGATGACGAAGGCAAATGACTCATGACCTGCCTGCTGCTAGCTGCCAGCTGTATTTCCCCATGCTCTATGCCCTCAAAGAATCTGGCTAATGAACTGTTTAGTTCTCTCTTCCTGTGGATTGGAAAATATCTGTTCCACCGATCCTTCTTCCACAATTCTTCCCTCGTCCATAAATATGACCCGATCGCCAACTTCGCGTGCGAACCCCATCTCGTGGGTAACCACGACCATGGTCATTCCCTCCCGGGCGAGCGTTTTCATGACCTCCAGGACTTCACCGATCATCTCTGGATCAAGAGCACTAGTTGCCTCGTCAAAAAGCATTACTTTGGGTACCATTGCCAGGGCCCTGGCAATGGCGACTCGTTGTTGTTGACCGCCGCTGAGTTGGCCTGGATAGACATGGGCTTTCTCAGGAATGCCAACTTTTTCCAACAAGGACATGGTAGTCTCTGTGGCCTCTTCTTTTCTCTTGTTCCTCACCAGTACTTGCGCCAGATTGACATTTTCCAGGACAGTCAGGTGGGGGAAGAGGATTGACTGGAAGACCATGCCTACCTCTTTGCGAATTTCTAGACGATTCTCCTTGTTGTCATCAAGAAGTATACTGTCGATGGTAATGGTGCCTCTATCAAAATCTTCGAGGCCGTTCAGGCACCTAAGAAATGTGGACTTCCCGGCGCCCGAAGGACCTATGATTACCACAACCTCTCTGCGCCGGATCTTGGTGGAGAAGATCATCGAGAGTCTGACACCACCGGGAAAAGTCTTGTAAACCCCCTCTACTTCAATGATGTAATCACCCAGGGTCTCTCTTTGCATCGAAATCTTCCAAGGGTTAGGTTAATGCCAGGATGTCGGCAATGGTTGAAAGCACAACAGTGAGAACGAGGTAGTAGGCTGCCACGGTGAACCAGACCTCAAAGGTTAAGAAAGTCTCACTAATGATCACTTGTGCCTGCATGGTCAAATCGTATATGGCGACGGTGGATACTAGTGCCGAGTCTTTAATCAGCGAGACTGCCTGACTGGTGAGAGGAGGAAGTATCCGCCTGATCGCCTGGGGCAGAATTATATACCTATAGGTGTGAATAGCGCTGAGACCAAGGCTATGGGCCGCCTCCCATTGTCCTTTGTCTATGGAGACTATACCAGCCCGGAAGATTTCCGAGGCGTAGGCTCCCTGAATAGGCTCAATGCGAGCACCCCTGCGGTAAACCTGCCGATCCCCAATGCTGGTGCAAGGACAAAATAGATGAAAAACAACTGAACCAGAAGGGGGGTGTTTCTGATCAGTTCCAAATAACCTCGCGCCACAGCTCTACCTACAAATGAGTCAGACATTCTCAACAAGGCGGTCACCAGACCAAAAAGAGCGGCTAGCACCAGACTCCAGGAGCAGATGCGCAAAGTTACAATCAAGCCGTCCATTAAAGGACCGAGTACGAGCTTGCTGCCTTCGAAGCTGAAGATGTATCTGGGCACTCGGTGCCACTGCCAGTTATAGCCCAATCTCTCCGTTCCTCTGTAGAGCAGCCAACTAAGGGCAACTATGACGAGTAAAAACTTAATGATGTCAACCCACGGCAAGGTAGTAAAGGGAAGCCGAAAAGGGCGAGAACTTCGATTGCTGACTAAAGCCATAAGGTAGCACCAAGGGCCAGAGAATTGGCAAAAGCTATTCCAAAACAAGGGTAGTAGATG
>CAVQGX010000010.1:0-22367 GCA_963712115.1 uncultured delta proteobacterium
TGTTTTCCAGCTGTTCACGGTCGGTGTCTTCACGGTAGATGAAATAAGTCGCCCCGAAGTAGAGGGCAAAGCGCTCACGAACAAGGCCTACTTCTCCCTTGCCAGCAAATTCCCACCAATCGGCTTCTTTGGAAAATTTGTTTCCCCCTGCTGACTGATAGTCAGTTTCCAGCTTGCCTTTATGGTACTCCGCCTGAAGGGCAGAGTAAAAGCCTCGCATGCTGCCATTTTTTACTTCGAAAAGATTTAGCCGGGCCCCGCCGCCGTAAGCCAAATTGAAGTTGTCCATATCGTCAACGTCATAACAGACACCGACATCCGCAAAAAGTCCCAAGAAATCTGTAATTCCGAAGCCAAGGCGCAACATATCCAGGTTCATCTCAGTGTCGAATCTATATTTTTCATTGCCTGAAACGGAAACGTCTGTTTTTGTCGTGCCGCCGTTGGTTGTGATTTCCGTACGCTCGGTTACCTCAGTGTGAACTTCCCGGTAGGTGTGCTGCCAACCAAGGGAAAACTTGCCCCCAACAACATTCCTGCCGTATCCCCTCCTCTGCCACACCGGTTCCTCCTCGCGAGGTTCTGCTTTGACCTTGACCGGTGGCTTGGCAGGGGGAGGGGCAGGTGAGACAGGAGGAGGAGCTTTTTTGGCCTCGGCTACCATTACCTTTTGGGGCTGAGCTGTAACTGGTTTTTTTGTAACTGGCGGTTCCGTCTTTCGAGCCGGCGGTAAAACCGGAGCGGTCTTTTTTTCAATCCTGGGTGCTTTTGCCATGTCCTCCCCTATGGGAGAGTCCTTTCGGTAAATGGCAGTGTATTTGGCAAACCCTCTCTTCTTCAACTCGTCGCTTTTTATTTTAGCCTGATTATATGTGGAGAAAGGGCCGAGGTAAATTCGATACCAGTATCCCAGTTTGGGGACCTCCTCCCCCCTTACCACCGCACTGTATCCTTTTTTCTGTAAATCCTTTGCCACCTTAACTGCATTGCTATTCGCTCTAAATGAGCCGACATGGATATAATAATAATTATTCTTCGCCTGAACCAAATAGGGGTTTAAGAAGAGCCAAAATGTGGCAGTCAAAATTATTGTAATCCACAGCCGGATTTTGTCTTGTTTCCTTGGCAAAATTCCGGCCCTTGAATTCTTCCAACAGAACTCTGTCATTTTTGCTCGCTCCATGTCCATGAAATTCCCAACAAATGGATTAATATTTTTGCTTTAATTACCTAGGGGTGTATCAACAAGCTCTCGCAATAAGAGTGCCAAGTTTGCCGATGGTGGGTCTTTCTCAAATCAAAGACTAAAAAACATGTAATCTTAAATAGTTAAGATGATGTATGCTGGTTGCTTTGTTGGCAAGGGCTGGAAATGCTGCTACATCTCAAACACTTTAACTGGCTGGCAAGGATGGAAGGTCATCTTGACAAGTAAACCTTAAGTGGTCAGTATTAGATATTATTTACTGGGTAAACAGGGCTGAAAGCTAAAAGATGTAGTTTCAACTATGTCAAACAAGACTAATATCAGTGTTTCTCTTAAGAAGCTAATATGGGACAAAGAGTTGTCAGCTTTTCCCTGGTGGAAGGCTTGGCTCATCAAATCGGTCCGGATTTGCTATGTTGCGGTGCGGGATGTTGTGGACGGGCAACTCACACTCCGAGCCATGAGTTTGGTATATACCACCTTGCTTGCCCTGGTGCCCTTGCTTGCCGTTAGCTTTTCCGTGCTCAAAGGCTTTGGAGTGCACAATCAGATAGAACCGCTGTTGCTGAACTTCCTGAGCCCGCTGGGCGAGAGGGGGGTCGAGATCAGTTCCAGGATCATAGGGTTTGTGGACAATGTGAAAGCAGGAGTTTTGGGTTCTGTGGGTCTGGCCCTTTTAATCTACACGGTTATCTCACTGATTCAGAAAATTGAGTCGGCTTTCAATTACACCTGGCGGGTCAAGCGGAGCAGACCACTTGCCCAGAGGTTCAGCGACTACTTGAGCATCATTTTAGTAGGCCCGGTCCTGATATTCACAGCTCTCGGCATCACAGCCACTCTGACGAGCACGGCCATGGTTCAAATGTTGGTGGCCATTGAGCCCTTCGGGAGTTTTTTGCAGATAGGAAGTCATTTGCTGCCCTACCTGTTGATCATTACAGCATTTACCTTCTTTTATATCTTCGTGCCCAACAAGAAAGTTCAACTCATCTCTGCTTTAATCGGTGGAACCACAGCAGGGGTTCTTTGGGAGGTTACAGGCTGGGGTTTTGCTTCATTTGTGGCTGCATCTACTAGATACACAGCTATTTATGCGGGTTTTGCCATCCTCATTATGTTCATGGTCTGGGTGTATTTGAGCTGGCTGATTCTCCTTGTGGGGGCGAACATTGCTTACTATCACCAGCATCCTGAGTCTCTGACGCCCGAGCGGCGGAGTCTGCGCCTGAGTAATCGGCTAAAGGAAAGGCTTTCGCTCTTGGTAATGTTCATGGTGGGGCAAAACCACTACCACAACCGCCCGGAGTGGACTCTGGACGATCTCGCTCAGCAACTGCATGTGCCCGCCGATGTTCTAGAACCCATCATCGAATCCCTTGAAAACAAACGAATACTCGCCAGTACCGCAACGGATCCCCCAACCTATTTACCCGGGCGGCCCCTGGATACAACGGAAATAAAGGAAGTTCTCCATGCAGTTCGCACAGCCGATGAGGCGCCCAACGCCAATCTCAACGACCTTCCGGCTGAACTTGTCGTGGACCAAGTGATCAACGATCTCGACCAGGCCGTGGCTAATGAACTCCGGGGTCTTACTGTCAAAGAGTTCGCCCTTTCAGAACCATCTAAGGTTAACTTGCTTTCTCAAACATCCGAGAGGCAGAAGGCTTCTTCAGATGAAAGTCATTAGATCCATTGATACTGCCATTCCCAAGAAACAAATAGGCCGTATGTTTTGTCCTAATAATATTTCACCTTTTTCCCGCCCCCGCGACCGGTATTTGCCATGGGGGAGGGGAGGTTAGCTTTTTTGGGGGTTGTGCATTCAGGCTTCAGGAGAGGAGGTCCATTATGAAAAAAATTGCCATAGCAGTCGCTATTGTCGCAGCCCTGGCTTTTGGAGCCTTGAATTATCACTTTATTTTGCTGGATAGTAATATAAAGATACTGAAGAAAGTGGATTTCACTTTCCAGGATACCTTTGTGGATGCAAGAGGATCTAAGAAATATAAACTCCTTCTTAACCCCGCCCTGGTAAAAGCCGGAGTGAAAGATCTATATAAAAGAGAGGGTATCACTATTGGGAAATGAGGATCTAGCAAGGGTAACTCAACTGACCCTGCTGCTGCCGTTCTTTAAAACCAGACAAACAATCGGGCCCTTGCCCTCGGCCCTGAGCGACTCGACCTGAGGACTTCGAGTGAGCCTCAGTCGAACTCCTCGTCGACAGGTCCCGTCGAAGGGCTCCTCAGAATGACACCCAGTTGAAGCATTGCTGGATGGCTACTAACTGGTATTCACTTAGATAAAGGAAGGAAGACCAAGGAGGTGAAAATGGCTGAGTTAAAATGCCCACTTTGCGGCTCGAATAGTTTCTATACCAAGGACCCAACAGATCCATATGAAGTCTACGAATTTGATTTGTCAGATGGGAAGGTAGTATTCAGCTCGGAAGTGAATGAATCCGATTTGCCCGAATTTGACGAGGAGACCGAGACATACTGCAACAGGTGTGCCTGGCACGACAAACTCAAAACCCTGGGTTAATTAAAATTTCAAATTTAAGATTTCAGATTTAAGATTCAAATACAGATACTAGCTCTTGAATCTGCAATCTGCATCCTAAAATCTAAAATCGCAAAGGAGGTTTCGACATGAAGAAGATCATGATTGCCTACGACAGTAGGACCGGCAAAACGGAAAAAATGGCTGAGTCCATTGCAGAAGGAATCCGTATGGCAGGTCACGAGGCGGAAATCAAAAAGATTACCCAGATCAAAAGCGAGGCAGAATTGCAGGGGTATGATGCATATGTCTTCGGCTCCCCCACCTACCACAGGGACATGATCGGTACGATGAAGACTTTTCTATTCTTGGCCCAAAAGGCAAACCTAGAAGGCAAACTAGGCGGTGCATTTGGTTCATACACCCATAGCGGAGATGCTCCCGCTATAATTTTCGACACCATGGAGCACGTATTCAAGATGAAAATGACCAATCTGGGTTCTTTTAATTTGAAGGAACGCCTTGTTGACGGTGCAGAAGGTTTGCGGGCCTGCCAGGATTATGGAAAGTCCATCTGTGAACAATTGGCTTAGGAGATCGCAGAAACTTTAGATCCAGGCGGATGGTGCATTAAGCCTTGGTGTTAGAGCCATGTCCTTTGGGCATGGCTTTTTTATGGGCTAGCCCATGACTACCTCGCAGGTCCCTTTTGGCACGGGTCGTGCTAAGTGTACGGGGTTGAAGAGAAAATGATCTGTACATTGATTACAACGGGTTGGAAGTTTAGCCCGGATATTTCATGAATCACCTGCTGCGACCACGGATATGGATGTCCTTCCTGGCGTCCTCGAGTGTCGGCCCCTGCGACGTACCGTTTAGGTACGCCTCGGAACCAACACCCTGCGGTTGCCAGGTGGCACGACCATCTTCGCGGTCTCGCGACAGCAATTCATGAAATATCCGGGCTAGGGAGGAATGGAGAATTGAAGATATTAATCAGTCACGTTTCAGACGAGGCCCTGTTTGCTTTGCTTCTCAAAGACTTTATTGAATCTACCTTCCTCGGGCAATTTGAAGTGTTTCTCAGCAGCAATTCCGGTGAGCGGGGAGTCGGGGATAAATGGCTGGTGGAAGTCGATGCTTCTCTTAGCAGTGCGGAGCTCCTCTTGGTACTCTGTAGCCCGAAATCGATTCGCCAACCATGGATACACTTTGAATTCGGCTGCGCCTGGACCAAAAGTATGGCGATTACTTGTATCTGCCACTCGGGGTTGAACAAGGTTGGTCTACCTCCACACCTTCGTACCTTTGATGTGTTGGAGGTTGAAAATGATGATTTCATGGAGCAACTCTTCAACGACCTGGCAAAGCGATTCGGCATCAAGCGACTCCCAAGGCTCTCCTATGACACCATGAAAGCCGAGTTGCGCGCTACTCTGGTATCGATTGCATCATCGGCTCAAGCCGGCGACAGAGCAATTCTGACCGCTGATGTATCTGAGGGGCTAGTTGCAGTTAGGACAGAAGCTGAAACTTCTCCAGCGCGAGGGCAAGTTTATACTGCACCCGTAAAAACTGACACCGCAAAGAAGGTTGCTGAGACTCCCCCAGAGATACAACTGGTTGAGGAAGGGTTGGATGATGAAATAGATGGAACCATAGAAGAGAGATTTAGGGAAAGAAAGGAGACCCCTGAGCCGCAACCTATGTCACGCAGTTCCCCGGGAGTTGTAATTAAGAAGAAGAAAAAACGTGGCAAGAAGAAAGATGAAACAGCCAAACCGGAGAGCGTACAAAAGAGAGTACTAACGCTCCTTTCGGAAGCTGGGGATACGGGATATCCCTTGGAAGATTTGTCTGATTTGCTGGGTATAGTTGGCCCCAAATTAGAGCCTTACCTGGATGTTCTCAAGGAACAGGCATACATAAACATATCTGTTGAAGTTGGCAGGCCTCCCGAATACAAGATCGCCGCAAAGGGAGAGCAGTACTTGGCAGAGAGCGAGCCTGCCTGATCAACTTCCTCGGCGGTTTTTAACGGTCACTGAAGTCTTCCCCCGCAATCAATGTCAATGCCCGAGCAGCTTTCTGCCGAACCAGTGTGCTCTTATCAGTCAGGGCTGCAGACAGCGGTTCTAGTGCACGGGGGTCCCTGATCTTGGCCAAAGCGTCCACCGCGTTTCCCCTCACTGTGACATCCCTATCATTCAATGCCTCAATAAGCGGTTCCACTGCCAGGGGATCCTTAATGCTGCCCAACGCCTCAGCAGCATGGCTTCTCACATCCCAGTGGTCGTCGGATAGGGCGACAACCAGGGATTCCACTGCTCTAGTATCTCCCAGCCAGCCCAGGGCTTGTGCCGCACTCATTCGCACATGTGGTCTCCTTTCTTTATCCCCAAGGACAACAATCAGGGGTTCTACCGCCCGCGGGTCATTGATCCTTCCAAGTGCTTTTACCGCCTGTCTTTGAATGAGCGGATCTTTGTCGTTCAGCACCTTAATTAGAGGCTCCACTGCCCTGGGATCCTGGATTGCTCCCAATGCTTTCACCGCATTACTTCGCACTAGAGGATCATGGTCTTTCAGTTCATATATTAGAGGTCTCACTGCAGGTTTACCTATTTTCATCGAGAGCTCTGTGGGTTGCCTACCGAGAGAAGCGGTACGGGGTAAATCATAATCCTCGTCCAGGTAGAGCAAGACTTTTTCCCTACTCCACTGGAGACGCTGGGCAATTTCTTCGACATTCAACCCCTCTTCCTGAAGAGACCTCACTGCCAGAAGTTCCGCCTGTGGTTGGGAGATTTGCAGGTAGCCTTTAGCCCGCATGCATAAAGCTAACTTCCTATCATCTTGCGGATCAGTACTGCACGATTCAAGGTCGGTCCTGATCATGGCGTCTGAAACTTCTTCTTGGTACCATACCTTCTTTGTTGGGGCACAGCTCGTGAGCCACATGGCTAACGAAGAAAGGAGGATAATCCTAAGTGGCGTAGTCAAGACCATGGTAATCTCCATTTCAATTCAAATGGTTCCAACCGTTCAAATCGTCAAATCAGCTCACAGCTGAAAGCTCATAGCTCAAAGGAAATCGTTCAAGCCGCAATACGATAATTTCGAAATTCGAAATCCGCAATTCGCAATTCTGACCTCTGATCTCCGACCTCCGACTTCTTTCGCCTGTCCTCCGACCTCTGTCTTTATCCTGCCAGCTGCCCATCAAGCCCTACCCTTCGCCATTCGGACTTCCAGTCTCTGTACAGCGAGCGAGCAGGTCAAGGTCATAACAAGGTACAAAATGGTAATGGTAATCCAAATTTCAAAAGTAAGATAGGTCGCCGCCATCAATTCCATTCCCTGAAATGTCAATTCTTGAATAGAGATGACCGAAACAATAGAAGAATCCTTAATGAGAGAAATGAATTGTCCAGCCAACGGCGGTAAAATTCTTTGTACTGCTTGGGGTAAGATGACATAGCGCATCTGTTGCCATTTGGATAAGCCGAGGGCATGAGAGGCCTCCCACTGGCCCTTGTCGATTGATTGAATACCAGCCCGAATTATCTCGGCAATATATGCTCCTTCAAAAACCGCAAGGGTAACCAGGGCGGAGAGAAAAGCGGAGAGAAAATTGGAAGGCGCCAAAAGAATTGCGCAGGCCCGCTGCACAATCTCAGATTGGCTCAAGATGAAATCATCAATAGCCAAAATAGGCATGATCTGGCTGCTGACAAAGTAGTAAAAAATAAAGATCAGCACCAGAGGGGGCATGTTGCGGATTAATTCCACGTAAGTTCGGCCCATGAGGCGGTAAAACAATCCCTGGCTTAGGCGGCAGAATCCCACGATAGTACCCAAAACAGTTGCCAGAACCGTACCCCAGACACTCAGCCTTATGGTAGTGAAAAGACCTTGCATGATTAGATTGGCTACCCACCTGCCACTCTCTTGATCGTAGCGGAAAAAGTACTGGGGTATGGCTTGCCAATTCCACTTGTAGTTCAACCCATTCCTGATCTTGTGGCTGAGGTAAATCACTCCAGCCAAAATGATCACGGAAATCACAAGATCGAGAGGGGTTAGCTTAGCTTTCTTTTTTCTCAAATCTGTCATCGGTTATTTCGTATTTCACATTTGTTAGCTGCTACCTCACACTCTATGCTCCATGCTCTAACCGTTCCCAAATCCGAAATCCACAATCCGAAATCTGAAATCTCAAAATGCTCCATGCCAAATGCCTACTTAATGAACTGCTCCCAGTCCTTTGTGTTAAACCAGTAATTATGTCTCTCTAGCAACCAGCCTTCAGCCTCGACGGAGCGAATCCAACTATTGAAGTAATTGAGGGTGTCGAGGTCGCCCTTGCGGACGGCAAATCCTATGAGTTCACGGGAAAACGGCTCAGTGATGGCGAACAGGGTATCTGGATATTTTATGGCTTGGTACGCAGGAGTTGGCAGGGAGGCAACAACGCCATGGAGCTTGCCATTGAGCAATTCCTGATAGAGTTGGGGTTCTTCTGGAAAGAGGCGGAGCTCTGCCTTGGGCATAACTCGCCTTATCGCGGGCACGGAGGTAGATCCGAGTCGGGCTCCGAGAATCACGTCGGCACGATTGAAGTCCTCAGGTTGCTTGAAACCGGCAGCCAATTTCTGGTGGGCGCAGATCGTTTGGCCGCTGTAATCGTAAGGAATGGTGAAGTTTACTTTAAGGTTGCGATCTGCTCGAATAGTCATGCCTCCTATGATGACGTCGAACTTGCCGGTAAGGAGGGCAGGAATGATCCCATCCCACTTGGTCGGGATAAACTCGACCTCCACCCCGGTGTCTTTTGCCAGTCGAGTGGCAACGTCGATTTCGAAACCAATGAATTTACCAGTCTTATCCTTCATGGCCCAGGGAACAAAAGTGGACATGCCCACACGAAGTACCCCCCGCTTAATTATTGTTTCTATGGTGCTTTCAGCTATTAATTGTTTCTGCAACTTACCTGCCGAGGCCGATATCACCAAGGAAAACACCAGAGTGGTGGTGATTAAAGCTTGAAGGAGTCCCCGAAGTGTTTTCATCTTTTACTCCTTTCTACTAAACTCGCAGAGCGCATAGCGCATAGCGTTAAGTCAAATCGTTAAAGTCGTTAACGGTAAACCGCACGAGATGTTATCCGTTATTCGTTATACGTTATACGCAAAAGATCAGCCTATAACTCGTTCTAACTTTAAACTTTGAACCTTGAACTTTGAACTACTGCCCTCTGCCCTTTGACCTCTACCGATTACAACAAATGACAGCGAAGCGTACTGACCCAATGACGCCGAAGGCAAATGACTCATGACCTGCCTGCTGCTAGCTGCCAGCTGTATTTCCCCATGCTCTATGCCCTCAAAGAATCTGGCTAATGAACTGTTTAGTTCTCTCTTCCTGTGGATTGGAAAATATCTGTTCCACCGATCCTTCTTCCACAATTCTTCCCTCGTCCATAAATATGACCCGATCGCCAACTTCGCGTGCGAACCCCATCTCGTGGGTAACCACGACCATGGTCATTCCCTCCCGGGCGAGCGTTTTCATGACCTCCAGGACTTCACCGATCATCTCTGGATCAAGAGCACTAGTTGCCTCGTCAAAAAGCATTACTTTGGGTACCATTGCCAGGGCCCTGGCAATGGCAACTCGTTGTTGTTGACCGCCGCTGAGTTGGCCTGGATAGACATGGGCTTTCTCAGGAATGCCAACTTTTTCCAACAAGGACATGGTAGTCTCTGTGGCCTCTTCTTTTCTCTTGTTCCTCACCAGTACTTGCGCCAGATTGACATTTTCCAGGACAGTCAGGTGGGGGAAGAGGTTAAATGACTGGAAGACCATGCCTACCTCTTTGCGAATTTCTAGACGATTCTCCTTGTTGTCATCAAGAAGTATACTGTCGATGGTAATGGTGCCTCTATCAAAATCTTCGAGGCCGTTCAGGCACCTAAGAAATGTGGACTTCCCGGCGCCCGAAGGACCTATGATTACCACAACCTCTCTGCGCCGGATCTTGGTGGAGAAATCATCAAGAGCTCTGACACCACCGGGAAAAGTCTTGTAAACCCCCTCTACTTCAATGATGTAATCACCCAGGGTCTTTCTTTGCATCGAAATCTTCCAAGGGTTAGGTTAATGCCAGGATGTCGGCAATGGTTGAAAGCACAACAGTGAGAACGAGGTAGATGGCTGCCACGGTGAACCAGACCTCAAAGGTTAAGAAAGTCTCACTAATGATCACTTGTGCCTGCATGGTCAAATCGTATATGGCGACGGTGGATACTAGTGCCGAGTCTTTAATCAGCGAGACTGCCTGACTGGTGAGAGGAGGAAGTATCCGCCTGATCGCCTGGGGCAGAATTATATACCTATAGGTGTGAATAGCGCTGAGACCAAGGCTATGGGCCGCCTCCCATTGTCCTTTGTCTATGGAGACTATACCAGCCCGGAAGATTTCCGAGGCGTAGGCTCCCTCGAATAGGCTCAATGCGAGCACCCCTGCGGTAAACCTGCCGATCCCCAATGCTGGTGCAAGGACAAAATAGATGAAAAACAACTGAACCAGAAGGGGGGTGTTTCTGATCAGTTCCAAATAACCTCGCGCCACAGCTCTACCTACAAATGAGTCAGACATTCTCAACAAGGCGGTCACCAGACCAAAAAGAGCGGCTAGCACCAGACTCCAGGAGCAGATGCGCAAAGTTACAATCAAGCCGTCCATTAAAGGACCGAGTACGAGCTTGCTGCCTTCGAAGCTGAAGATGTATCTGGGCACTCGGTGCCACTGCCAGTTATAGCCCAATCTCTCCGTTCCTCTGTAGAGCAGCCAACTAAGGGCAACTATGACGAGTAAAAACTTAATGATGTCAACCCACGGCAAGGTAGTAAAGGGAAGCCGAAAAGGGCGAGAACTTCGATTGCTGACTAAAGCCATAAGGTAGCACCAAGGGCCAGAGAATTGGCAAAAGCTATTCCAAAACAAGGGTAGTAGATGGGTTTATGATGTGTGCTGTGTGATGTGCGATGTGGAATGAATAATCAAGCACATTGTCTGGGCAACGCTTTTTCATCTCACATCTCATATCCCATATCCCAGATCAGATAATCAAACTCGGGTCGCGTATGGAAAAACTCAGTATCCAGCATCGAGCATCAAGAATCAAGCATCCAGCATCAAGAATCCAGCATCGAGAATCTAGCATCCAGCGTCGTGCGTTCTATTTTATGCAACATTTTTACTATTTCAACCAATTCCGCAAATTGTATGTCGGTTGTCAGAAAAAGCATGGCGCATGGGGCATAGGGTATAGGGCATAGAGTATTTGGCGAGACGTGCGAGACGGGAGGTCGGGCGAGACGGGATCAGAGGTCAGAAGACAGAGGTCGGAGGACAGGAGGTCACTAGGCACTAAGGACTAGGCACTATGCGGGGCTGGACGACGCGGGGACGCGGAGAAACGGCGAGACGGGGATATTCAGCAGGCAGCATGCAGCTAGCAGGAAAAAGATATCCTGTATAGATAATGGTTTTTGCATGTCTCGAGCTGACTGCTGTCAGCTGCAAGCTGGCTCCTGGATTCTGGCTCCTGACTTCTGGCTCCTTGAGCCTTTACGATTTAAACGACTTCAACGATTTGAACGGTTTGAACGACTTGAACAATTTAATTTGTCTCAGCGGTTAAGCTTACGCGCTCAAAACAACAGTGTCACGCTGAATGGCGTGGTTGGAGTTGGCCTCCCTGAAGTAAATACCCTTGCGGTAAAAGGGATAGTAAACCAACCTGGATTTCTCGACCTTAATTTTTGACTCTTTCAGTGAGTTGCGAGCGCGGCGGTTATATCTGGGCACCATGGAGATAAGTACCGTTTGGGCTAATTGTTCGGCTTCGGGGTCAGCTAGGCACACTGCCTCGAACCTTTCTTTTTCCAGTCTTTTTTTAGGGCGAAGTTGTTTGGAGGGTGGGCTAACGCAGAAAAGGTTGGCCAACTTGGAAAGGGACTTGGGGCTTCTAATTTTGAAAGCTGGAATCAGAAACCGAATTGACTTGGAACCATTTTCTCCTTCCCTTGCTAGCGGAAGGTTAGGTAACAATTCGCGGAGGTCGGAACGGCTACTCAACACCCCACCGCTAATTTGAATCTGGGTTTCAATATCCCAGAAGGGCATGTAACGGACATCATGTTCGAACCTTTTCGGAGTAGCCACTAGCTGATACTCCACTTCCTGGTAACTACCAGCGTTTTCGGTCCAGGCCCGGGTGCAAGTGGGACAAATGTGAGTCTTGCTGGCGGGAGAGAAAGGGAGATTCCAGCCGCATACCGGGCAGGTAAATGGAATCAGGCGGAGATCGCTGAAGTTAACTACCGTTTCACTCGGCAGGCGTTTCTTGAAAAAAGACTCTACAGTCTTATTCCACACGGTTTTCCTGACGCGATTGGCCACCCCATCAATAATCAGCAGACCGCTCCTATCTTTTGCTTCTACCACCAGAACCCAGAATGGAAAATAGACTACTGAGTAGACTTCTCCCACCAATTTTGTATCTGCAAATTCCACCCTCAAGCTTCGATCAGAGAAGCCGTAGGTTAGGAAGCTGCTAGTGTATTTCCTTGCCTCCTGGAGGCCTACCTCAGCAGGAAGAACAATCTCTGCACCGGAGAGCCTGGTGTGGTGGAAGAGCTGCAAGGGTATGGCAGAGGTGCGCACTCCCATAGACGGCAAGTTAAGATCTGGTTCCCTGTAGGCTGGAAAAGAGAAATCGAAGATCTTGGTTTTAAGTTCCTTAGCGTCATCCCATGTGCTCATACCCAATTTTGAAACAGTGTGCCTCTTGCCCAGCAGCCAATGAAAGACCATTCCTATAGTTCGCCAGTATGGAGCATAGACCAAATAAAGTTCCTTCTTTTTCCAGCGCCATGACTCTTTGCTGATAAGTAAGGTCGAAATCCGATGGTGAAATTGTGTTTCAGTCCAGCGTGGCGGAAACATAAACCGCGGAATGCCTGACTTACCGGAAATCTGATTTGTGGAGCCGCAATACTGACAGCGAACCACCTCGATTTCTTCGTCAAAGACTATGTCGCCCCCGCACTGGGGGCAATCGACCTTGATTTGCATGATCTAAGTAGCCATGTTTTACGATTGGTGCCGACTACAAGGTTTTGCTCTGAACGAACGCCAATGGAGTACTGGAGTGCTGGAGTTATGGAGTAATGGGTTTCAAAAGCTCACGTCGTTACCATGTCTTTGCAGTACTCCATTACTCCACTACTCCATTACTCCGGCAAAGTGCTACATGAGGGAAGGCTTTACTAACCATTACTAGAGGTATATCAAAGACTGAACATGGATATCTGCTTTGGGTTAGGTCAATTTCTCCCCACACTCGTTACAGAAGTTGGCCTCCGGTAGCGCTTCATAGCCGCAATTGGAACATTTTTTGAATTTTTTCTCGACCTTGGTGCCGCAATTCATGCAGAAGTTGGCACCTGCTGGAAGATCCTGGCTACAGTGAAGGCATTTGTTGATAGTTACGATTTGATGGCCGCAGTTGGAACAGAAACGAGCATCCATAGGTATTTGCGCCTGGCAGGCAGGGCAACTCGTCTGCTTTTGCGTGGGTAAATGACCCTCTTGCATTGTTTTCTGAAGCATGCCGGGAATTAACATGCCTAAACCGGCACCCAACCCTAGCCCCATACCACTTGCGGCATCCCCAGCCCCTTCGGCTGTAGCTGCATCTCCCATGGCCTTGGCAGCCTTAAACTTCATGAAGCTATCAAGGTCGCCCACAGCCTGCATGCCGGCTTTGGCATCGATCATCTTTTGAACCTCGGCCGGCGGGGTAATATTGTTGATATAGAAATCAAGAAGGCTGATGCCGTAACGAGCAAAGTCCTCATACACTCTGCTCTTGATTGCTGCGCCAAGTTCGTCGTAATAGGCGGGCAGATTAAAGACGGTTTCTAACATTTCACCCAAGAGGTCGTTAACCCTGCTTACTATTACATCGCGGAGGAAGTCTTCTATCTCTTCGGTACCAAAAATCCCCTGTGTGCCAACGAGAGTGTTGATAAAGAGTAATGGCTGAGTAATACGCATGGTGTAGGTGCCGAATCCGCGAAGACGGACAAGGCCGAGCTCAGCGTCCTTGAAGGCAACGGGCTCCTTAGTACCCCATTTGAGGTGGGTGAAAATCTTGGTGTTGGCAAAATAGATCTCAACTCTGAAGGGACTCTTGGTACCAAAAGGAAGGCTGAGCACTTTGGTGATCAGGGGTAAATTAAGGGTAGAGAGGGTATGCCGACCTGGTCCGAGAATGTCGTAGGCTTTGCCGTCCCGAAAAAAAATAGCGGCCTGGCTTTCACGGACGATTAACTGCGCACCCAGCTTGATTTCTGCTGATCCATTTTCAGGAATGCGATGCATCATGGTGTGACCAGTTTCGTCAAACCACTCGATGACTTCAAGGAAAACGGCCATGGGGGTGCTCCTTTCGATCGCGCCTAGCGCATGGCGCAGAGCGCATAGAGTAATAAACAGTGCTCTACGCCCCGCGCCTTTCAGGCCATGGATGAAAAACTAATTTTGATTAAATATGGATTTGCGTTTTTCTAACCTTTCTTCGAGTCGATTGATTGCCTGCTGGAAATCATCCAAAGAATCTGTCTTCCAGTCGTCATCCTGACGCTGCTTCAAATTGCCAACCGCTACTGCCAACTTCTCGATCTCTTGGTGCAGAGACAGGTCGTAATCATATAGTTGTGCAAGTTTTTGCTCATCCACTTTTACCCCCGCAAAAAGACCGGCATAGCCGTAGCTGGAAAAGCGAATGGTATCAGCCAGTCGCATTATTTTGCGAGCGTGCCTGTCCAGATGACTCAAGGGTTGGAGAATGGCTTTATTAGTGAGCTTAGATTGAATTTCTTGTAGGTAGTTTGCCTGCTCACCGATCCTTGCTGCCAGCTGCTCGCGGATGATCTTATCTTGGGTTCTCAACCCCTCTCGTTCCTGGTAGGAGGGCATACCGGGAAAAATACGAACAACACTCTTGAAGATTGCCGCGACCTTTTCCTTGGTGAGCATAATTTATCTCCTTTTTTGTAACACTCCTGGGCAGCAGCAAAGAAAACACGCGCAAGATTAGGGGTTTAGGTTTGCAATAATCAAGCCACAGCATCTGTCATTTCACATCGTTCATTTCTCATTGCACATTTAAAGCAAGCAACTGTTTACTCAAGTTGATCTCCACTGAATAGATGATAAATGTGAAATGCGAAATGAGCAATGAAGGAACCAGACGTTGACATCTGGCGTTTCGTACTTACGGATAGTGGTTAGTTGTTATGGAGAAAAAGTATTTAGTTGTCTAATACAGTCATTAAAAGGAGAATGAATATGGCTTACACCTGTAAAAATTGCGGAGCGGTTGCAAGTGAACCTGGACATCTGTGCAATCCCTGCGGGGATGCGGCCAAGTGCAGCTTTTGCGGCACGCCCAAGGCAGATACAAAACATATGTGCAGGGACAAATTGGCAGCCATGAAATATTCCTGCTCGGGTTGCGGCAGGGTCGCCATGGAGCCTGATCACCTTTGTAAGCCCAGCGCGATTAAGTAAAACTCACTTCTTTGCAATTCCCCTCTATGCCCATTTGAAAAAGGGGGATAGAGGGGAATGTTCCCCTTTGTCGAACCCAAAATCCCCCCTTACCCCCCTTTACGAAAGGGGGGCTGAAAAATCGTGATTTAAAAGAGTCTCCCTTTAAAAAGTGGGATAGTTG
This sequence comes from uncultured delta proteobacterium, assembly GCA_963712115.1. GTDB lineage: Bacteria > Desulfobacterota > Syntrophobacteria > BM002 > BM002 > BM002. The sequence continues at coordinate 15,526 of CAVQGX010000010.1, forward strand.
CTAATAAGGGCCTGGGAGGCGTGGTGAGGAGAAAAGGCTATAAAGTCCCCCTTTTTTAAAGGGGGATTTAGGGGGATTTTTAAGTGGGGATTGGAAGCTTGTGGTGGATAGAGTTTTGAATCGGGGTAGTTATTTCGATGACTTACTCTTCCCGCCAGGTATAACTCTAAGTTGGCTTCGGCGCTGACTTGCTCTCAATTCTCTCAATAGTTGCTGCCTCGTTTTTTTGTTTTCCTCTAAGGACTGGGCATAATCGACTCGCTTCCTTTCGTGATCTGCATCTATTTCTTTCACCACCACCCGCGTTCGTTTCAGTCTTTGGTAGGCGAGGGAGCGGGACCAGAACTTTTCATTCAGAGGTCTACCGTAGGTCTCTTCAAGCTCTTCTTTAAAGGCATGGGCATGGTGGTCTAATAAAAAACGTTCGAGATCGAATAGTTCTTCGTCCGCCAGATAATAGGGTGAGTACTCCCACTCGGCAACCTCAAATGCCAGTTTTTCAAAAATCTCCTCGTTGTCCATAATCAAGCTCTAAAATTAACTACCGGCCAAATTTAGATTGGTGTGGCTGTCGTTGCCCTCGAAGCGAGTCACGGCTTGGCGGAAACTCTCAGGTGCGCGAATGGGTTTTGAGGTGGACGGATCAACGGCCACCGCGACAATATGACCGTTGGCAATGAACCGTTGAGATTCGGGCTCGAAGATAGAGAATTCGAAAGTAAAGCTGGAATTGCCGATTTTTCCTACCCGGGCATGGACATGGAGGATCTCGTCAAAAAAAGCCCGGTCACGGTACTGGCAGAGTGACTCCACGTAATAAAAATCAACCCCAGACTGCAAGAATTTGTCGTAACTGTAGTCAATTGCTTTTAGGTACTCGGTGAGGGCCACGTCGAAGTAGGTAAGGAAGTGGCCAAAAAATACATGCCCCTGCTGGTCCGTCTCGATAAAGCGGACCTGGATAGGATGAAAAAAGCGATAGAGGTATTGAGACTGTTTCTGCTTGGTCATGGTGCCGACTGTACCATAAACAGTGGTAAGGGCAAACCCCGAAAAACCAACCAAGCACCGACTAGTCATTTAGCCACTAGAAGTGGCTGTCATAACGCTACGCTGTCAATATGCCTTCGGCGTCATTTATTGTCATCACTTCATGGCCCCTTATTGAGATTAATAGCTATCTGCTATTATGACTACTTTACGACTTAATGACGGGCGAAGCCCTAATGACGGCGGAGCCAAATGACGCGGAGCAAATGACCATAAATGCGCTTATGACAAAAAATGTAGGATAGGCTTTAATTACCGATGAGAAGCTAGGATTTCCTGGCCTCGAGGAGCCACTCATGCAGTGACTGCACGCACTCCTTGATGTCCTCAAAGCAGAAACGATAGGCTTCCAGGTTGAGACCGTATGGATCATGAATTCCCCGTTTCCGGGAACCATAGCGGGCAAAATGCCGGAGGAGCAAAATCTTGCCAGATGCTTGAGGGTAGAGGTCAAGCAACTGCTTTTGGTGTCCGGGTTCCATGACCACTATCAGGCCTGCATTGTCAATGAGTTCTGGAGTGACGAGACGGGCTTGGTGCTCTTCCAAAGAAACTGAGTTTTCGAGGGCCACCCGTAAAGAGTGGAAAGATGCCGGACTGCCCGGTAAAGCGGTAAGTCCCGCCGAGCCAATCTCCATTTCGCAAAGGGAATTCCTTTCCAACAACTTTTTCAGAAAGCCTGCGGCCAAAGGGCTGCGGCAGGTGTTGCCGGTACAAACAAAGAGGATATTTCGGATTTTCGCAGGGGTTATGGGTTCCTTAAAGGCTCCTGCGTTAGAAGCTGTAGCCTTTTCACTCATCTATTCAGACCTCGAGCGGAAAATGAGCAGGGGCAATAAGACCGTCAGTTATTCCGGGATGCTCTTTTTTGAGCGTTCGATTCGACGTCGAACTGCGTCCTCGGGGGCATGTTCGCTCTCAACCCGGCCCCTGCCGGTGCGCACCCCCAGAAGTACAAGGAGCCGCCTTCGCAGCGAGCGTATTGGGTCGCCCACGCTACGCAAGGTACGGATCAACCACGGCGGATGTTTTACAATTGCTTGCTGCTCAGCAGTGAGCAAATCCGGGCGACTGTTATGGAAGTGTTTCAAAACTAGATAATCGTCTACACCCTGGGCTAGCTTTAGTAACTTTCGCATTGGCCAGGAATTGCCGGGCCACCAGCCGAGTAGGACAAAACTAATCTGGAAATCCACCAAATAGGGTTGCCCATCATCGCCGACGACAATGTTTTCTCGCTTGCTAAGGTCAACGTAAGCTAGGTCGCGACCGTGAATATCCTCAACAAGTTGCTGGAGCTTTGGAAAAAAAATATCATCCACTCTTTCGCCTCGCTCGAAAGGATGGCCTTCCACATAGTCGTGGGCAACAGCGTGTGGTTGAGCTGCTCCACCTACCGTGAGTTCACCGCTGTAGCGGGGGACGTTGGGAAGGTCGGCAAGAAGTTGCAAAATGCGCGCTTCACGTGCCGCAAGTAGTCTTCCCAGCCAGTGCATGGGTAATCCGAAGATCGATTGCCTGCGGTTGAACTTGGCAACTATCTTGCCCCTCTCACCCTCATACAGGGCCGTGGCCGCCCACGAGTCATGCTTGAGGATGTCAACTCGCCGGTAGGGGTAGCCGTCCAGTTCGATCTCCAGCGGAGGATCGGCCTTGCCTAAAGCGCGTAGGAATCTAGGCCTGGGGCGTCCCGCCTTGTTGGCACTTCGGTTTTTCATCTCTGGCCATGTGAAATTTTATAATATGCAGCCTAGCTGGGCCGGCAGACAGATACACTTAACATCATTGGAACCGTATTGGCAAGGATTAGGGTTGGCACACTATGCAGGAAGACTTGAATGGCCAGTTGATGGGGTTGCCCGCAGATCACTCCCTTTATCGTCTTGTGATTTCGCGCAGGCCAGGCAGATCTTTTCCCATTGTTGAAGCTCATCCAAAGGTATTAGTTGGGGTATAAGGTAGACCCTCTCCATATCTTTCTGGTAAGGGCATCTTCCCTGTTCAAGTTCGGGACAAGATTCTATTTTATTGTACGTCAAAACAATCACCCCCCCTGCCTCGTTTATAAAGCAACCTTTGTGCCAGCCTGATTATTATCAGGACGCTCTTTATAAGTGACTGATTTTAAATAATATTATCTTTCGCGAGGTGGGGGGGACTTGTGGGGAAATTAGAGGGAAAAGAATAACTTTGTTAACAGTTACTTTGGGCTATGAATAATAAGTGAATAATCTCCAAGGCTTAACAAGTGTAAACTAGGTGTGCAACGTGGTGATAACGAAGTTGGCATAAAGCAGAAAAGGGACTACCCCAAAAGACCTTTCCCACTCAAGCAGCCATCAAGCTATTGGATCCGTCATCTGGGCGGATGCTTACTGCTCTAAGGCATACGTTTCAATTCCACCCTCCGATTTTGAGCCCTTCCTTCTTCAGTGGCATTCGACGCCACCGGCCGGGTGGAGCCATATCCTTTGGCTTGCAGTCGCTCAGGAACAATACCCTTTGTCCTCAAATAATCCATTACTCTTTTGGCTCGTCTTTCAGATAGCCACTGATTGTACTCTGCAGTCCCGGTGTTGTCTGCATATCCTTGGATTTCTACCTCTATCTGAGGATTTTTCTCCAAGATGGTGACCACCTCATCCAAAAGTGGATGGGCCTCAACTTTTATATAGGAGCTGTTGGTATCGAACAGCATGGTCGCCTTGAGGGACCAACATCCCACTTCGTTCACAGTGGCCCCCACGGGAGTACTGGGGCATTGGTCCAAATAATCAGGCACGCCGTCACCGTCACTGTCAGGAGGACAGCCGGAACTGTCAACAGCGACCCCCGGCGGAGTGTTTGGACACTTATCTGCATAATTGATCACTCCATCAGCATCGCTGTCCAAGGGGCAACCCTGCGCGTCCACTTCCATCCCTTTTGGCGTGTTGGGACATTTGTCCAACTCATCCACGATACCATCACCATCGCTGTCTAAAGGAGCTTCAACCAGATAAAATACCTCTCTGACAAAACGCTCCAGCGCCATTTTATCTGAGGAGAGATCAGTGCCCTCCACGTAAATACCATCGGTACGGCCACTGATTTCTCTGAGAGTTGCTCTTTCTTTCTCCTTATCAGACATGGAAACGGTGTGAAATGATAAATTGCTGTAGTTTGCTCGCAAGCTGTCTTGTGCCTTCAGCGCTTCAACACCCAGGTTTTCCTCGCCATCGGTGAACATGATAATCGCCGTTTTTCCCCGAGGCATCTCTTTTAGAACTTCGCCCAGATCGAGGATTCCCGTTCCTAAGGGAGTCTGGTTGCCAAAGATGGTTCCCTCTACCGGCAGGCTTTCTATACCCTTTGCGAATGAATTACGATCATATCGTTTAGGGCCAAGCAGCATTTTACTGGGAGGAAATGATTGTATCGCTCCTATATAGCCGAGTTCGGGAATGAGTTTGTTCATCTCCAGCAGTATTCCCTTGGCCAGTTCGGCTTTGGTTGGAACTGCGCCTTGTTGGGTTAGAAACATGGAGCCCGATCTATCTATGAGAAGGATGAAGTTGTCAACTTTGGGTACCAGCCTCTCCTGCGCCAGCGCAGCCCCTGCTAGCAAAAAAAATACAACCAGAGTCAAACTAACAAGCCTCAATGTCGTGGATTTTTTCTTCATAACTCCTCTCCATCTCTTCTGGCTTAAAATTAAAAGCTTAGAAACGCAGCAAGAAGTTTTCAGGACTCAACTTAATTTGCATGCCAGAGACACGATAATTTAATCGAGCTGTCATGTACAATCCAAACTAGTGAGTAGAACGATAGAGCCGGAATTAGATTTTGTCAATTATTCATTAGATAGATAACCTGACAGTAAACTAATGAATTAGGGTAGACAACAAGGCAATAGTCGAGACGGGATTTTGAAAACTGGCAGAAAATATGGAGGAGTCCGGGCTATTGAGGGCTTCAAGTTTTCACTCTCAGAGTTCTTCCATGGCCTCATATGCACCCTTTAGCCTGTCTCGAAGTAAAAAGCAGAACCTCTGCAAAACATTAAATCCGAGCTCATTGTCATGAAGCATAATCTGTCTCAGATCCGGGCCCTTGATGGCCAAGACTTTTGTTGGTTTCCGGCAGAGGGCCGAAGACATGAGGGTATGTTTTTCATTCAGAAGTGTAGACCAGCAGCCAAAAACCCTTCCTTTGCTGAGCATTCCAATAAAGGCAGTTCCTTTCCGCGTACCCAGATCTACAGATCGCTCTAAAAAAACGTTGCCTTCAGCGACTATGTAGATCCGATCTCCCAAATCGCCTTGCCGAAAAATGTGATCTCCGGCTGCATAGGCTTCCACACTACACAGATTTGCCACTTCCTCGAGGTCATCTTTTTGCAGACCCTTGAAAAACTCGCAGTTTTCCAAAAGATTGATAATCTCTAAACGATCCATGACTAACCCCTTAGATTTCAGAAGGATAAATGCTGGACCAGATAATTGATTATTGTATGTCGACTTAAGCGGTTTTCTTGCATCCCCGCGTCGTCATTCATTTACTTCATATTTAAAAGACAGATTTAATCTTGCTCTGTAGGCGACAACTTTACCTCCTTCGATTTTCATATCCAGTTCTTTGACCTCAGCGATTCTTAAATTCCTTAAGCTTTTGCCAGCAGTCTCCACAGCGTTTTTGGCTGCTTCTTCCCAAGAGACATCACTTGTCCCCACCAGTTCAATGATCTTGTAGGCACCCACAGACATAATCTCCCTCCTTTTTGAGAGTTGAGTCCCATGCAGTTCATCCCCCACTCCATTTCCAGACCTTCTTAAAACACGATATACTCGATCAAGAAATCCCGTCAATCAGAAAAACCATTACCTTATTAAAAAGAATAACCCCAACTGGTCAGTCAACCTCAGCTTAGCAGGGGTTTTGTCGGCATGGAAGGAGTGGACAAAGAAAACCCCACCCATTCATGTTGCCCTTGTTGGTCTGCGCGGTCGAAAGGTGGGGTAAGGAGAAAAGAGTTTCAAAACAGGTGGTGACTTTACACCACTGAGCACACTCTTAATGATAGCGATAATCAAGTGGGTATTTCAATAAGGCAAAGGCAGTATTTTAGCTGGATGCACTACGTAGGTATTTTTCCTATTTTTGGGACTTAGTATCCCGCATCTCAGATCTCAGATCTAACATCCAGTTTGCATGTGTTTGGGATTTAGACCCACCTGCCTCTCCTTGCTCTCATGGCGGGCAGGTATCGCCTTCTCGGATTTACCTGCAAGTTCCGAGCTCTTGTCCTTGGTGCATAGTGCATAGTTCCTAGTGCTTACTGCTTTTTCTTCGGTGCTGCCACGTCGATAATCTCTGCGGCGGTGAGTCTCAACAGTTCATCAAAAGTGGTGCTGAACATGTTCTGGGTAGTACCAGCTGCCGGATAGATTTTTGGAAAGCGATTAAGGCTTTCATCTAAATAAGTGGGTATGCTCTGCCTGTGTGCCACCGGGGGGACAGCTCCAACGGGATAACCAGTTATTGCCTGAACAGTTTCAGCATCGGCTATCCTAGCTTTTCTGACTCCAAGGAGATTCTTAAGTTTTTTAGTGTCAACATTCATATCCCCGGACATTAGAACCAAAACCGGCTTTCCATCTGCCAAAAAGACTACCGATTTGACAATCTGGCCCAGTTCCACTCCTAGTGCTTCAGCTGCAAGATAAGCGTTCTCAGTGCTGTCAGTGAAAGTGTGGATCTGTTTTTCCAGACCGTGGGAAGTCAGAAATTGCCGAACCTCTTCGTCTCCAAAA
>CAVQGX010000011.1:0-86047 GCA_963712115.1 uncultured delta proteobacterium
AAACACGGGGCCGTCTTTGCAGACGTATTCCGTGCCAATGTTACAGCGGCCACACATGCCTATACCGCATTTCATCCGCATCTCCAAGCTCATGATAATACGCTCTTCAGGAAAGCCCAATTCTCTCAGTATTGGCAGGGTAAACTTGATCATAATCGGGGGACCACAGACGATGGCATATGAATCTTTGGCACTTGGCGCTTTCTCCTGGGTCACCGTGGGCACGAAGCCAACGTTATACTTCCAGTTGGGATCATTGGTCGCATCAACAGTAATATGCATCTGAATGTCGTCACGCTCATTCCACCTTAACAGCTCATCTTTGTATAGGAGCATGCCTGGAGTGCGCGCACCATAGATCACGGTAATATCGCCAAAGCGGCTGCGGTTTTCTGGATGTAACAGGTAGACGATGGAAGCCCTCAGGGTGGTGAAGGCAAAGCCACCGCCGATAATTACCACATTCTTGCCTTCCATCTTTTCCCAAGGATAGCAATTGCCCAAAGGTCCGCGCACCCCAATGACGTCCCCAACCATCATCTGGTGCAGTGCAGTAGTGACAACTCCCACCCTGTTCACGGTGAAGAGCAAATGGCCTTGTTCCGTCGGAGAGGAAGCGATACCAATGGGAATCTCACCTCTGCCGGCAATAGAGAGCTCGGCAAACTGACCGGCTCGATGGACAAACCTCTCCCCATCCGCTGAATTTAAAAATACCAACTTGAAGGTCTTGAGGTTGCGGTCTTCGGTCTCGGTAATCACCGAGTCGATTTTCACTGGGTATGGCAGATAAGGATTTTCCATGGCTTCATTGTATGGTTATGCCAGTTATGCCTGTTTAGGCGGTTTCGCCAGTCAAACGGTCAAGCAGCTGAACCGGCTAAACTGGCTCAACTGACAAAACCGGGCAGAGCGGCCAAACCGGCTAAACCCTGAAGTCGTTCATCAGGTGAAAAACCTGACGAATGTCAATGTTCACCGGACATTGCTGAACACAGCGGCCGCAGCCTACACAGGCCACGCCCTTGTGGTATTTGTCCGAGAAGTACTTGAGCTTGTGCATGAAACGTTGTCTAACCCGCTGCAATTTCTGGCTGCGAGGGTTGTGCCCTGATCCATGCAAAGTGAAAAGAGTGAACATGCATGAATCCCAATTGCGCAGCCGAAGGCCGTTACCCTTGAGGACTTCGTCTTGGATGTCGAAGCACCAGCAGGTGGGACAAACAAAGGTGCAGACGCCGCAATTAATACAGGCAAATTGCACCTCCTCCCAGAACTCAGCATTAAATAGTGCGTTGGCGTCATGCTGTTTCAAGCCCTCGGTGGGAACCACCGATTTGATGGACTGCAGTGAAGACTCCTCTAGAGCCGAAACGACTTCTTTTTTCGCTCCAGACTTTTCGGCTTCAACTCCTATGTCATTTAACAGCCCTTGGCCTTCTTCCGTTATCACTTGGATGACAAGTTCATCGTCCAAGTCGATAAGAAGCAGGTCCAACCCCTCTGTTGCAAAAGGACCGCTACCCACGGAGGTACAGAAACAGGTGGGGCAGGGGGTGTTACAACCCAGCCCCACGATAGTTGTGATTTGCCGTCTCCTCACCCACCAGGGATCCCGGTGCGAAGGGGTATCGAAATTTAGGTCCAGTAGCTGAAAGGCTCTGGCGTCACAAGGACGGATGCCAAAAATAATCCGCGGGAAGTGGTCTGTTTCAATCTCGTGAAGAATTGCGGCCTGTTCTGAGGTTCTGTCCAAGTTGAACTCGAACATGGCCTCGGACTGGGGGAGTATTATGGATTTTGGCGACAGGGTGGTGTTGGCAAAACTAAGATCAACTTGATCTGCAGTGGAGATCTCCTGAAAAGCGGTCATGTTTTGCTGTCGCACCGGCGCATAAACCCGGTGATTTTCCATTAATCGATCCACAAAGTCGGAGAGTTGTGTCTTTTTGATGACTCTATCTACCATTGTCTAGGTCCTTGACATGGGATTTAGCCTGTTCGGCGGCATAACCAACAAAAGTGGCTAACCGGCTAACTTTCATCGTATGAACTCCTGTGGATCATCAGGACGGTATGTATCCAAAGGTGGACGTTGATCCAGGCTCAAGCCGGCTTCATAGTCATAGAGCTCGATTATGTCCTTTTCCAATTTCTTGGTCAGCTGTCGCACCTTGATGGACATGGGGCAAACCTGTTCGCAGTTGCCGCAATCCGTGCAGCGGCCAGCTAGATGATAGGCCCGCAGAAAGTGAAATGTCTTGGTATCGGTGGGGTCAATGGATTTGCCCAGCCACTGCGGCATTGACTCGTCGACGAAGCAGACTGGGCAATAGCACATTGGACAAGCGTTGCGACAGGCATAGCAGCGAATACAGGGGGCCAGAAGTTCATCAAAATGCTTCCACCGCTCATCCTGCGCTCATGGCCTCGACAGCACGGATGTCCGCGTATCGATCCACCTGACCTTGCTCGGCTACCGGATCCCCGATTAGTTCATCGCAGATCACAGGATTTCGATGGGTACAGACGGAACAGTTTTCCTGGAGATATGCGTCTCGAGGCAAAACATCCTCGAAATCATTTCCCTTTGCCCGAAGTTGCCCATCAGTCTCAGTCACCACCATGGGCTCACGACCCTCAAGAGCAGCCAAGACCAAGCGGCGATCCACCATGCCAAGGCAGGGCACGCCGATCAAATAGAGCTGCTCACGCTTGATCTGGTTTTCCAGAATCTGCAAAACGACGTTTCTTGAGTCGCAGCCCTTTACCAACAGAGCAATTCTATCCCGGCGGCGGGGAAGGTAGGTGGTCAGATTGCCTGCGCAGAAAGAATCCCAATTCAGCCGCCTTACCTCGGCGGGCTTATTGACGAGGATGGGTTGGTTTATCATGGGTAGGGTGCCACGCTGAAAGCCCAACACCACATCCACCTTGCCTTCCTGTAATAAGCGACGAGCTATCTCTCTTATTCTTTCTGTATATTGATCCATTGACGCCACCTTACGGATGTCATTGGTCATAAGTCTTTTAGCCGTTCAAATCATTCAAGTCGTTCATTAGTTGGCTAGTCAATTCGTGAACAGTAAACGGCACGCAGTAGGCGGTAAATGGTAAGCCGTGAGCAAGACTTCAATGACATCAACGGTTTCGACCATCTTATAGATTTCCCTAATTCTCTAATCGACCAATTAACCAATCAACAAAACGCCATGCCCTATGCTTTACTCGCAACGGACAACTGACAATCAGTCTTCTGACCTCCGACCTCTGAGTCATGTCCCTCGTCTCGCTGATGATTGTTGCCCAGTGCCTAGTTTCTTCAGCCCCTGCCAGCTTCTATCTGGACTCTACTGATGGAATACTCGTCCCATACAGGAAGCTCCTTGACCAACTTGGTGGCCGGGCCCAGTTGTCTTACCTCCTCCGTGATCTCCTTGACCACATCAACAAACTTGGTGGCTTCAGCCGAGGAAATCCAGGAGAAATGGAGTCGACCTGGTTCTATACCCATATATTCGATTAAATTTTTGAAGAGGGCGAATTTTCTTCTGGCGTAATAATTACCTTCCAGGTAATGGCAGTCTCCCGGATGTCAGCCTGAGACCCAGATTCCATCAGCACCATGTCGAAAAGCTGCCAAGAGAAACTTGGGGTTCATCCGGCCGGTGCAAGGCACCCGGATGGCTCTAATGTTTGGAGGATATTGCAGGCGGCTAACGCCGGCGAGATCCGCTGCGCCGTAAGAACACCAGTTGCAAAGGAAGGCAGCTATTTTGGGCTGCCAGTCGTTTTCTGTCAGAGATTCGTCATAGTCTACACCTCGAAATGGCGATATGGGATGTAAGGCGAAGTGATTTCTAATCCCATATCTCACATCTCACATCTCATATCTACAACTCTTCAATCATTGCAAAAATCTGTCTATCCTCAAATCCTTTGAGCTCAATGGCGCCCGAACGGCAGGAGGCCACACATAGACCACAGCCCTTGCACAAGGCCTGATTGATTTGAGAAAATCCCCTGTCGCTGAAACCCGGCGCTCCGAAGGGACATATTTCCACACACACGCCGCAAGCGGAACATTTTGCATGGTTGACTCCCGCTACCTGGCCGCTCACTTGCAGGGTTTTCCGGGCCAGGAGAGTGATGGCTCGGCTTGCAGCAGCTTGGGCCTGAGAGATACTCTCTTCCAAAGGCTTGGGATAATGGGCCAAGCCACAGAGAAACACCCCGTCGGTGGCACACTCTACCGGTCGGAGTTTGGCGTGTGCCTCAAGGAAAAACTTGTCTTGGTTGAGGGGCACCTTAAAGAGCCGGGATAAGGACTCAGCACCTTGTGTTTCTATAGCTGTGGCCAAAGTAATAAAATCAGGTGAGATGACTAAAGGCCTCTGGAGTATGTGGTCTTTGACAACCACCCGCAGCCCCCCCTCAGAATCAGTTTCCACCAAAGGTTTTTCGTCTAGGGAGTAGCGAATAAAAATAACCCCTGCTGCCCGGGCTCTTCTGTAAAGTTCTTCGCGCTGACCGTAGGTGCGGATATCTCTGTAGAGGATGTAGACATCCACATCCGGATAGGTCTCTTTCACCTTAGTGGCCTGCTGAATAGAAAAGGTGCAGCAGATCTTACTGCAATAGGGCCGTTGGGGCTCACGGGAACCTACACACTGAATAAAGACTATGCTACCAGCCTTGTGGAGTTTGCCGGCCTCAAAAGCATTTTCCAGTTCGTGCCAGCGAATCACCCTGGAGTGTTGACCACAAAGGTATTCATCTGTTTCTATCGCCCGCCCGCCAGTGGCGATAATGGCTACGCCGTGGCGGAGTGTAGTGAACTTGACGCCATTAGTGCCACCGATTCGAATCTTAGTGTGAAAATTACCGACAAAACCTTTCACTTCTTGGAGTTCACTATTGGGGTAGACTCTGATAAGGGAGTTGTCATTTACCCGGGCAATTAGATCTCTCAAGAAAACAGTCACATCTTCGCCGCGCCAAGTTTCTCGAAGCTGGCGGGCATGTCCTCCTAGCTCGGACTTGGCCTCAACCAGGGTGACGGGGTAACCCTGGTCAGCGAGATGTAGACTGGCAACCATACCTGCCACGCCGCCGCCCACCACCAGAGCAGACTGAGTGATCTCCACTGTGGTCTCTTGGAGGGGCTCAAGCAGGGCCACTTTGGTCACTGCCATCCGCACCAGGTCCTTGGCCTTCTGGGTGGCCGCATCTGAGTCGCTGCCATGTACCCAAGAGTCGTGGTTGCGGATGTTGGCCATTTCAAAAAGGTATTTGTTTAGGCCGCTGTTGACTAAAGTTTCCTGGAACAGGGGCTCATGAGTTCTAGGGGAACAGGCCGCCACCACCACGCGGTTGAGTTTCCGTTCCCTTATCACCTGAAGCATTTGATCCTGAGCATCCTGAGAGCAGGTATAGAGATTGTTTTCCACGTGAGCTACGTAGGGCAGGGTGCGGGCATAGTCTCTCACCGCCATTACATCTACCACCCCGGCGATGTTAATCCCGCAATGACAGACAAAGACGCCGACACGAGGTGGTTCCCCCCTGATGTTGGTCTCTTCCACCGATTCTGTGGAGACGGTCAAGGTATGCCGTGCTGGTGCGAGGATTATCCCGGCTGCCGCTGCGGCTCCACTTGCCTCCATCACCGATTGGGGGATGTCTTTGGGGCCCCGGAAACTGCCGCACACGAATATTCCCGGTCTCGAGGTGGCCGCCGGCTGAAAAGAACTGGAGGAACAAAAGCGATCAGGGTCTAGATCTACCCCCAGTTGCTCGGACATTTCTACTAGTTCCGCAGGTGTTTGCATGCCCACGGAAAGAACTACCAGGTCGAAGACTTCTTCTTTAACCTGACCAATTTCGTCCACGTAAGAAATTACAAGATTGTCTGTGTGAGGTTCAGGATCAATGGAGTGGACACGGGATCGAAGGAACCTCACTCCATGGATCTCCCTGGCGCGGTCATAATACCTCTCGAAATCCTTGCCGAAAGTGCGCATGTCCATAAAGAAAATGGCGGTCTCCAGCCCATTTTTGGTATGCTCTTTGGCAATGACCGCCTGCTTTATTGCATACATGCAGCAGACCGAGGAGCAGTAGCTGTTGTCACAGTGATTGACATCCCTGGAGCCCACGCACTGGAGCCAGGCGATCTTCTTGGGCTCTTTGTGATCAGAAGGCCGCAGCAGATGGCCTTGTAGGGGCCCTGAAGCGGAGAGCATACGTTCGAATTCAAGCCCGGTGACAACATTGTCCAGCTCACTGTAAGAGTATTCGTCGTACTTACTGGGGTCGAAGGTTTCGAACCCTGGGGCAAGAATCACCGAGCCTACCTCCAGGGTGATTTCCTCCTCCTCCATTGAGTGATCTACTGCCAGAGCCTGGCAGGCCGCTACACATGCGAAGCACTCGCAGCAGGCCATGCAGTTGAGGCACTTTGCAGCCTCGGCCCTGGCCTGTTCTTCCGTGAGCCCGAGCTCCACTTCAGCAAAACCGGCCGTTCTCCCTGCCATACTGATCGCACCCTGTTCAGCCCGAGGAATTCGCTCAGTGTCTTCAGGGATGGGAAGGAAATTTTCCTGGGGGAACTCAATGGGCTCCCTACCTGCTCGCAGATCTTGGCCCCGAAGATAGCGAGAGATGGAAATCGCTGCCTCCCTGCCAGCGGCAATCGCCCCGATGGCTATCCAGGGTCCCATAACTCCATCGCCTCCGGCAAATACTCCGTCTATGGCGGTGGCGCAGGTCACCGGGTCAACAGTTATGGTTTTCCATCGGGTGAGCTCTAAGCCTGCAATCTGATCCAAAGGGGAGATGTCGGGCTGTTGGCCGATAGCGGGAATCACTAAAGCGGCCTCCAAATTGAATTCACTTCCAGCCACGGGTACCGGGCGGCGCCGGCCGCTGGCATCAGGTTCGCCCAGTTCCATGCGAAGACATTCTATACCAATAACCCGATCCTCATGGGTCAACATTTTTGCCGGAGCGGTGAGATATTGAATGTCAATGGATTCGGCCAATGCCGCCTCTACCTCTTCTTTTCTGGCAGGCATCTCTGCCCGGGTGCGGCGATACAATACAGTTACCCTGTCAGCCCCCAAACGCAAAGCAGAGCGGGCCGCATCAATGGCCACATCACCGCCGCCTACGATCACCACCCTTCCTTCAAGCTTGGTCAGTTCACCCAGATTGACCCGGCGGAGAAAATCTACACCCGGAATTACCCCTTTTGCGTCCTCGCCGGAAATGGCGAGCTTCATGCTCTTGTGGGCACCGATGGCGAGGTAAACTGCCTTGTAGCCCTCTTTGAAAAGACCATCTATGGTCACATCCCGACCCAAGGCAGTATTTAGCTTTATCTCCACGCCCAGACGGGTTATGGCCCTAATCTCCTTGTCCAAAACCTCAGGGGGCAAGCGATAGTCAGGAATACCCAAGCGCAACATGCCTCCGGCAACTGACTGAGCCTCAAACACAGTTGACTCATATCCCTCCAGGGCAAGAAAATGGGCAGCAGTAAGCCCCGCAGGACCCGAGCCAATGATGGCCACCTTCTCATCCCGCCTTTCAATCTCAGGCAGAGGAATATCTTCAATGTCCACCTGATCAGCCACAAAACGCTTCAGGGCACAAATGGAAATGGGTTCATCCACCTCACCCCGCCTGCAGGCTGCCTCACAAGGGTGGGGGCAGATGCGACCTATGGTTCCAGGGAAGGGCAGGGTCCTGAGGATGACCTCCATGGCCTCCCGGTATTTGCCCTGGGCAATGAGGGCCACATAAGCGTGAGCGTTTACATGATTGGGGCAACCATTGGTACAGGGGGAGCGATCACGCTTGTCTATCATGTATCCCCCTGGGATGGCCTGAGCGTAGGGTTTGTAGGTGGCCTTCCTGGGGCCAATGGACTCGTCGAACTCGCTGGGCATAGTCACCGGGCAAACCTCGGCGCAATCACCGCAACCGGTGCACTTATCCAGGTGAATGAGGCGAGGCTGTTTCTTCACGGTGACCTGGAAGCGGCCACTCGCCCCGTGTATGCTCTGCACCTCTGCAAGGGTAAGGAGTTCGATGTTGAGATGCCGGCCGACCTCGACCAGTTTTGGCGAGATGATTCACATGGAGCAATCGTTGGTGGGAAAGGTCTTGTCCAGTTGTGCCATGACCCCACCAATGGCAGGACCTTTTTCAACTAAATAGACCTTGTAGCCGGAGTCTGCCAGGTCTAGGGCTGCTTGCATGCCGGCGATGCCGCCGCCCATGACCATGACCGAACCTACTATGTCGTCAGCCTTGACTTGTAACGCTTTGTCCATGGCCTGAAATACCTTTACTGGATCTGCCCCCATGGGTGATAGTGAAGATTTTCACTATATCCAAAAGCAGAGATAAAATCAATAGTATCATAGCAGAAAATTAGCCCAGACTTCTCCGGGTCAATTTTCCTCAAGGAACCCCGGTCCTGTGGGCCAGGTCGGATCGCCTAGAGCATAGCGCATAGGGTAAAAAACAGTAAAGGGTAAAAGGTGAACAGTTGCGGAGCGTGTGCATAATCGGTTTACCGTTTACTGTTCACTGTTTACCAAACGCTTTGCGCTCTGCGCTTAGCGCTTTGCCTCATGGGGGTAGCTCAAAGTTAGGTCGTCTGTGCCTGGATTCTTTACTTAAACCGCTCTTCTTTCCAGGGATCCGCGGAGTTGCTGTAGCCCCGTCTCTCCCAGTAGCCGGGCTCATCTTGAGCTGTAAACTTGATTCCTTCAAGCCATTTGGCACTCTTGTAAAAATAGCGGTCGGGCACCAATGCTCGCACTGGAGCGCCGTGGGGTCTGGGTAAACTTTTGCCAAAAAAACTGTGAGCCAGGATTACGTTATCTTTTCGAGCCTCAATAATGGGAATGTTGCTGGTATAACCAGCCGCTGCTTCGAAGATAACGAAATGGGCATTTTTTTTAGGCTTGACCAGACCCATAATCGTGCTGAGCCTGACACCACTCCACTCGGAATCCAGTAGGGTCCAGCCGGTAACACAGTGCACATCGCAGGTGAGCTCTACCTGTTTCAGTTCGCTTAGTTCTCGAAAGGTGAGGGTAGTCGGTTCTTCCACTTCACCATGAATTCGCAGCTGCCAGTCCTGGGGATTAGCAATGCCCTGAATACCGCCCATATCATACAGTCTTTTCACCGGTTGCTGGCTCGGGGGAATGCGCGGTCTGCCATCAGGTCTTATCTGGGCTGCGAGGGCAACATTTTCTCGGGCAAGGAGTTTGACAAATACCCCTGGTAAGCTGATGCTAACCACTGAGCCGCCGGCTTTGGCCAAGAAGGCACGCCTGGAAAGTTTCTTAGATCCATCCATAATTGATTTCCATTTAGTGAGTAGACATACTTTTCTAATCTAATCATTCTAACCGACAGCTGTGGGTCGTTCCAGACCTTCCGCAGTCACTCAGAAGAGACATCAGCAAAGGCCAAAAGGGGAGGCTGCGAAACAACGAGCATCTGAGCAACCTATCTTTACGGATCTCAGCCTTGAGAGGGCCTGCATGAAGATGTGGTGCTTACTCTACAGGAACTCTGCCAATAAATGGCGCGAATATGATCGTTGTGGAGTAGCCTTCCCATGGCCTATGTCAGAAAAATATTTTTGGGGAAAGTCCCGATTAAGAAGCA
Organism: uncultured delta proteobacterium; assembly: GCA_963712115.1. GTDB lineage: Bacteria > Desulfobacterota > Syntrophobacteria > BM002 > BM002 > BM002. The sequence continues at coordinate 9,694 of CAVQGX010000011.1, forward strand.
GGGTGTCAGCAACGGACGGGGTCGGTGCAGGGGGATTTCGAAGGCAGAGAGTGAGGTATAATCTGAAAACTAATATTTTGCCTTCGGATCACAGAGAAGAGACAGTTTTTGGCGATGATGGCGAATCTTTATAAGGCGGTGGACAAACTCTCTCTGAATTTTCGGCTGTTCCGCCCCGAAGCACTCATAGTGCAAATCACACATAAACCAAGTACAGATGTAAGGCCTGTGGATGCGAGGGAGAAAACACCCTTGCTCGGTTAGATAAAGGCAAGGATCGCCACTTTTGATGCGCGTCTGTGAGTGTGGAATTGATGCGGAAGATAATTTTGTTGACCTGTTGCCAGTGCAGGGGCGAAAGGGGGCGTCTGATCTCTTCATCTGTGAGTAACCGATCTGCTTCATTCCTCGGATGCATCGTCTTCGCCGGCCAAACCGTATTTGGCTAGACGGTAGCGAAAGGACCTAAAGCTTATACCAAGCAGTTCAGCTGCCTTCTGTTTGGCACCACGGGTTCTGTCGAGTGCCTGTTGGAGCAAATCCTGCTCTAGGTTTCCCAGGACATTATCCAAATCGATCCCCTCCTGAGGCAGTGTCAGGGATACGGTTTCAACTTTAGGTCTGACCTGAGTTTGCTTGAAGCTTGACAAGGTAAGGCTGTCGGGCAGAACTATGTTGGAGGACTCCAGGGCGACACTCCGTTCAATGATGTTTTCCAGCTCTCGAATATTACCGGGAAAGTTGTAACTCTTGAGAATATCCAGGGCGAAAGAGGAGATTTTTCTGATGTCCTTACCCATTTCCTTGCTGTATTTCTCGAGAAAATGATGGGCCAGGAGGGGAATCTCATCGGACCGCTCCCTCAAGGGTGGCATGTGTATGTTTATTACGTTCAACCGGTAGTAAAGATCTTCACGAAATTGTCCTTCCATGACATCACGTTCAAGATCGCGGTTAGTGGCACTGATAATTCGCACATCTACACTTATCTCCTCACTGCCTCCAACCATCTTGAAAGTTTTTTCCTGGACAGCCCTTAAAAGCTTGACCTGAACCGGTGGGGAAAGCTCGGCAATTTCGTCTAAGAAGAGGGTTCCCCCGTGGGCTGCCTCAAAAAGGCCACTTCGGGTTGCGGTTGCACCGGTAAAAGATCCCTTTTTATGGCCGAAGAGCTCACTTTCCATCAAGGTTTCAGGCACGCTACCACAATTAACCGTAACGAATGGCCTGTCGTTTCGAGGGCTCTCGCGATGGATTGCCTTTGCTATCAACTCCTTGCCTGTACCCGACTCGCCGGTAATAAGAACGTTACTGGTGGCAGCAGCAATGCGGGGAAGGAGTTCCAAAATCTTTTTGATTTCCGGGCTTTCACCCACAATGCCGTGGTAGTTGATGCGAGCGGTCCCATCCCTTACTTCCATTTCCTGGGATTCTTGTGCTTCGGCGGTTTCTAATGCATCCCGGATGACGGCCTTGATTTCCCTCACTTTAAAGGGTTTGGGCAGATAGTCATAGGCGCCCCATTTCATGGCCTCAACGGCTGTGGAAGTGCTAGCGTAGGCAGAGATCAAGATCACGATTGTATTCGGATGCAGTTCTTTACATTTTTTCAATACCTCAAGACCGTCAATTTCCTTCATCCGGATATCGGTGATCACCAGATCAAAGTCACTTTTCTTGAGAAGATCGATGGCCTCACCACCGCCTGCCGCAGTGGCCACCTGGTAGCCTTCTTTGTTCAGCATGATTTCCAGAAATTCTCTCATGCTGTTTTCGTCGTCGACGACAAGGATGTTGGCCATGGTGGTTCAGTCTCCTGTCATGGCATTGCGATTTCTGGTATCGAATACGGAAATCAGCAACAATTTTATCGGTATGGATGTGAGATGTGGGATATGGGATGTAAAATATAGGACAGGAAATCTTTGGTTAATCAACATCTCACGTCTCACATCGACGTTGGGATTGCGGACTCCGGGATCTAGGGATCCGACCTCGCTGCCCTTGGTCTTCATTGCAAGAATAGTACCTAACCGCTCAGACTTTAGCTTCTAAAGATGACCTTACCATCACGAAGGACCATGACCGCAGATCCCTTTAGGTTCCAGCCGTGAAAAGGGGAATTTCTGCTCTTGGAGCGGAACTGGTGAACGTCGACGGTATACTCCCGCAGAGGATCAATAAGAGTGATGTCGGCCTGGAGGCCGGAGGACAGTCGGCCCAGTTCAACCCCGAGAATCCTGGCAGGATTGCAAGTCAGTTTGCTCAGGGCCTCCAGAAGACTCAGAATTCCCTGTTCCACCAGCCGGAGAGTCAATGGTAAGGCGGTTTCCAAGCCGATCATCCCAAAAGCGGCATAGTCGAATTCCACATCCTTCTCTATGGTGCTATGCGGGGCATGATCGGTGGCGATGGCGTCGATGGTGCCGTCGGCAAGGCCCTGGTGAATTGCGGCTAGGTCCTTGGAAGAGCGAATTGGTGGGTTTACCTTCAGGTTGGTATCAAAATTTTCGAGTGCTTCGTCAGTCAGAGTGAAATGATGGGGGGTGGCCTCTGCAGTTACCTTTACTCCACGGGCCTTGAACTGTCTGATAAGTGCTACTGAGCCACCACTGGACAAATGAGCTATGTGCAATCGCCCGCCAGTGAGTTCCGCCAGACTGCAGTCGCGGAATACCATTACGTCCTCAGCCACGCTGGGGATTTCCCTTAGGCCAAGGCGGGTGGAAGCCAACCCTTCGTTCATTACACCATCAGCTGCCAGGTCGCGGTCTTCGGCGTGGCTGATCACCGGCAGATCGAACACCTGGGCGTATTCCAGGGCCCTCCGCATGAGTTGGCTGTTCATCACCGCTTGGCCATCATCGCTGACCGCCACAGCCCCTGCTTCTTTCAACTCGGCGTATTCTGCCAGCACCTCGCCTCTCTGGCCCTGGCTGATGGCTCCCACGGGAAAGACGCGAACAAGATCAGCCTCAGCAGCACGACGGAGGATGAAGTCCGTGACCGCTGAGTTATCATTGACCGGTTTAGTGTTGGGCATGCAACAGATAGAGGTAAAACCGCCGGCAGCTGCGGCTTGACTCCCGCTGAGAATGGTTTCCTTGTACTCCTCCCCGGGCTCCCGCAGGTGAGTGTGGAGATCAATAAGTCCCGGCACCACCCATAGCCCATCCGCTTTTATAATCTCTGTGGACGTATCGGCTTTGGAGTCAAGCGAACCGGGGGGACCTAAGCCCCTAATTACGCTTCCCTCAACAAGGATGTCATGGAGTTCGTCTAAACCACTTGCCGGGTCCAAGACCCTGCCGCCGCGGATGAGCTTACTCATCCTTTTCTCCTCCTATGAGTAAATAGAGCAGAGCCATACGGATGGCGACGCCGTTAGTTACCTGATCCAGGATCACGGAATAAGGTCCGTCAGCAACAGAAGGACTAATCTCGACGCCACGGTTAATCGGTCCAGGATGCATGATGAGTACGTCTGATTTAGCATCGGACAGTTTGTCTTCGTTCAAGCCAAAGACCTTGGAATACTCTCTTAAGCTGGGAATTAGCATCTTGCCCTGCCGCTCCAGCTGGATCCTGAGCATCATGATCACATCTGCCTCAGGGATGACGTCTTCGGGATGGTTGAAAACCTCCACACCCAACTTGTCCAAATCTTGGGGAATCATTGTATTGGGGCCAGCCACCAGGACCCTGGCGCCCATCTTGGTGAGGGCCCAGATATTGGAACGTGCTACCCTGCTGTGGGCAATGTCACCTATGATGGCAACGGTTTGCCCCGATATGGTCCCTTTGTGGTCCCTTATGGTGAGGAGATCGAGCAAGGCTTGGGTAGGGTGTTCGTGCATGCCGTCGCCGGCGTTGATGACCGATGCCTCCACGCGTCTGGCTAACATGTGAGGCGCTCCAGCTGCCGAATGGCGGAGCACTATGACGTCAGGGTTCATTGCTTCCAGGTTCTTGGCGGTATCGAGGAGGGTCTCACCCTTGACAATGCTGCTGGTGGAGGCGGAGATGTTGAAAGTGTCAGCACTCAGCCGCTTTGCGGCAATCTCGAATGAGGTGCGGGTTCTAGTGCTGGGCTCATAAAAGAGATGAACCACGGTCCTGCCCCTTAGGGTGGGGACTTTTTTGATGGGGCGGGTTGAGATTTCCTTGAAGGTCTCAGCCGTTTCAAGGATAATTTCGATCTCTTCTGGCTCGAGCTGTTTTATTCCTAGCAAATCTTTTTTGCGGAACTGCATAGATTGCTTCCTCGGCGGATGGGCGGCAACCAAAACGAGGGGGATGCAGCCCTTAAGCAACGGTAGTTGCGCGAAGGGAGGGAGTTAATTTTTAGCAGGATAATCTATCCCATTTGGCCTCCCTTTGCAAGATTAATTCGCATAGTCCATAGGGCAAAGGGCAGAGCGTGCTGTAGTTTCGGCAGTTTGGCCAGATGACCGGCTCAACTGACGCAACCGCCAGACCAGTCAGCCCCGAAGTATAGCTAAATAATAGTAGTTATTTTAAATATATATAAAGAGCCACGGACCACGGACCACCGACCAAAAAATGGGTTTGACATCCAGCAGGGGCTCCATTATTATTGAGCACCCTTCGAGCGGAGTAGGTTCATTTCTGACAGGCAAGTTGCAGTTGGGCCTCCTCTTCCTACGTGATACAATTAAGATAAAAATAATGGAGCCAAGCAGTGCAAGGAGACATCATGGCCCTCCAGCAAAGCGTAGAAGCACCGGCACTCACTGAAAACGCATTGGTGGTATTGAAAAAGCGTTATCTCAAGAAGAACGAGTACGGTGAGGTGGTGGAAACACCGGAGGAGATGTTTCACCGGGTAGCCAACACCGTGGCCGAGGCCGAGTTGATTTACGATCCCCATGGTCATGTGGGTGAGGTGGCAGCGAGATTCTATGGTTTGCTGACCCGCTTGGAGCTAGTGCCCAACTCACCTACGTTGATGAATGCAGGTAGAGAACTGGGACAACTTTCTGCATGTTTTGTCCTACCGGTTGATGACTCCATTGAATCCATCTTTGAGGCTATCAAGCACACCGCCATGATACACAAGAGCGGAGGCGGGACTGGTTTCTCCTTTTCTCGGGTTCGGCCGGAGAATGACAAAGTTCTATCGACCCAGGGAGTCTCTAGCGGACCTATAAGTTTTATGACGGTTTTTGATGTGGCCACCGAGACCATAAAGCAGGGGGGGACCCGGCGCGGTGCGAACATGGGAATTCTCCGGGTGGATCACCCCGATGCAGAGGCATTTATCACTGCGAAAACCGACAATGACAAGTTGAATAATTTCAATATCTCTGTGGCAGTGACCGATAAGTTCATGCAGGCCGTGGAGGAGGACGGGGAATACGATCTGATCAACCCCCGCACCGGAGAGAGAGACAAACGTCTCCAGGCGCGCGAAGTATTTGAAAAGATTGTTGATTCCGCCTGGAGAAACGGAGAGCCCGGTATAATCTTTCTCGACTCCATTAACCGCGACAATCCCACACCCCACATAGGTGAGATCGAATCCACTAATCCGTGCGGCGAACAACCTCTGCTCCCTTATGAGTCCTGCAACCTGGGATCGATTAACCTGACCAAAGTGGTGGAAAATGGCCAGGCTAATTTCGAGAAGCTCAAAGAGATTGTTTGGACAAGTGTCCACTTTCTGGACAATGTTATCGACGTAAATCGCTACCCCTTACCCCAGATCGAGGAGAATACCAAGGCCAATCGCAAAATCGGCTTAGGAGTAATGGGATTTGCCGACATGCTGATTTCTCTCGGAATTCCTTACAATTCCGAGGAAGCCATCGACATGGCCGGGCAGGTAATGTCCTTCATTCAGAAGGAATCTAAGGCTGCCTCGGCGGAATTGGCAAGGAAACGAGGAAATTTTCCCAATTATCCTGGCTCAATATATGACAGCCAGGATACACCCCACATGCGCAATGCTACCACCACTACCATTGCCCCAACGGGTACTATCAGTATCATTGCCGGTACTTCCAGTGGTATTGAGCCCATCTTTGCCGTGACCTTTTTGCGAAAAGTGCTGGACGGTCAGGAGTTACTGGAGGTACATCCGATTTTCCGCGAGATCTCTAAAGAAAAAGGCTTTTACAGCGAAGAACTGATGAAGGTCATCGCTGAGAAAGGCACAATTCAGGAAATCGAAGGGATCCCCGAGGATGTAAAGCGCCTTTTTGTCACCGCCCATGACATCAACCCTGAATGGCACATTCGCATCCAAGGGGCCTTTCAAAAATACACTGATAATGCTGTGAGCAAGACCATCAACTTCCCCTATTCGGCCACAAGAGAAGACGTGCGCAAGGCTTATCTACTCGCTTATAACCTTGGGTGCAAAGGATTGACCATTTATCGCGACGGCAGCAGAGACCAGCAGGTACTAAATATTCAGCGGAAGCCCGCCGAGCCACCGAAGGTTGCCCCGCGGCCTCGCCCTGAGCGAACCTACGGCGTAACCCAGCGAATGAATACAGGTTGCGGTAAGCTTTATGTGACACTCAACAGTGATGATTTGGGACCCTGTGAGGTGTTCGCCCAGATGGGCAAGGCCGGCGGCTGTGCCAATTCGCAGATTGAAGCCACCGGCCGGCTAATCTCATTGGCGCTGCGTTCAGGGGTCAAGCCGGCATCCATCCTAAGACAGCTCATGGGAATTCGGTGCCCATCGCCCGTCTGGCAAGAGGGAGAAATGGTGCTCAGTTGCTCGGACGCCATTGCCAGGGTATTGGGCGAATATTGCCAGAGTGGATTTAGCCACATGGTAGCTGAAATGGGCGCTTGCCCTGACTGTGGCGCCTCAGTGGAACACGAGGGTGGCTGCATTGTTTGCCGCTCTTGCGGTTTCTCGAGGTGCGGATAAGCGCACAGCGCCATCTCTCATTGCACATTTGTCATTGATCATTTATCATTTTTTATTTTGGCGAGATGGTTGTGCGAATCTGGGCTATCATAACCCCTTGCCAGGTTTTTTAATGTGAAATGATAAATGCGAAATGAGAAATTATAAATTCCTGACTGCTTGCTGCCCGCTGCCTGCTTTTGAAAAATGCTTCATCCCTGGAATCTCACTCCCAAAGAAGCCATAGCCCTCCAGAAACGGTTGGCTTCTCAAGTTGTATTAAAGCCCTTGCCTGAGAGAATCAATTTGGTCGCCGGCGGCGATGTGGGTTATTCTAGCCGCTACAAGACAGCTGTGGCAGCGTTGGCCACTTACACCTACCCAAGTCTTGAGTTCAGAGAGCTTGTCCAATTTAGTGACAAGATTGCTTACCCGTATATGCCCGGGCTTCTATCCTTTAGAGAACTGCCCCTCCTTCTAAAAACATTTCAACTCCTGCAGGAACAGCCTGATGTAGTTTTATGCGACGGCCAGGGAGTGGCTCACCCAAGGATGCTTGGTCTTGCCAGCCATCTTGGTCTCTGGCTAGATTTGTCCACGGTAGGCTGTGCCAAAACGAGATTGGTGGGCACACACGGGAAGGTTGGACCTAAGAAAGGCCAATATCGCTCCCTCAAGCACCGCCATGAGCAGGTTGGTGTGGTACTGCGCACCAGGACTAAGGTCAAGCCCCTATACGTATCCCCTGGGCATTTGGCTGACCTGGAAAGCAGTCGCAGGCTGGTCATGCGATGCTGTTTAAAATACCGTCTTCCTGAACCCATCCGCCAGGCCCACCTGGCGGTTCAAAGGGCAGTGCGGGGAAAACTAACCACTAAGGACTAGGGACTAAGCACTTTTGTTCAGCCGGCAGCCCTTCGGCAGGCTCAGGGCAAGCTCGCTTCGTGCAATTTCAATTTCACAATATCTTGTAGAAGCCAGCTCCCTCCGGGGCGTAGGCCCCTCCGAGCCGGAGGCCGCTTGCGATTTGAATGATTTCAACGACTGCCCTTGCGCCTCTCTTAATTCGCAATCCGAAATTCCAAATTCGAAATGTTACCTACTAAGACCCTCCAAAATTCTGTCGATCAGGTTATCGAAAGACCCGGTGGACATCACTAGGAGCACATCCTTTGACTCGACTCTGGGGAGGATGAAGGGGAGCATGCCTTCAATGTCGGGGAAATAGTGAGCCTCAATCCCGCGGGCGGCGATGTCTGCAACCAGCTGCTGCGCCGATAACCGATCCCCTGGTGCAATGCGATCCAATCCCGGGGGCTCCTTGATAAGCACTAGGTCGGCCGCATCGAAAACCGTGGCATAACGCTCCTGGAAAACCCTCCTTTTGCTGGAATTGGTCCGCGGCTCGAAAATGGCCCAGAGACGGCGACCGCCATAGAAAGGACGTAGCGCCTCGAGAGTAGCCTGTACCGCCGTGGGATGGTGAGCATAATCATCAATAACCGTGACGCCACCTGGCTCGCCCCTTACCTCTTGGCGGCGGCGAACACCTCTGAAAGTGCTGAGGGCCTGCTGGATGGTCCCTTTTCCCAGACCCAGCTCGTGTCCTAGAGCCACCATGGCCATGGTGTTGCTCAAATTGTGGGCTCCCGCAAGGGGAGAGATGAAGCTGGCCTTGAATCCTTGTGGCCCGGAAACAACGAAGCGGGTAGCACCAATACCATATTCCGCCCTTTCCACCTTAAAATGAGCCGGTTCTTGAAAGCCGTAAGAAACAAGCCGACAACGGGCTTGGTGACTGAGGCGGGAGGCCCCGGGGTCGTCCGAGTTTGCTATGAGGAGGCCATCCTGCGGGATGCTTTGCACCAACTGGGAAAACACACTTTCCACTGCCGCCAGGTCAGGGAAGATGTCAGCGTGATCGAATTCCACACTGGTTAGTACGCATATTTTTGGCTGATAGTGAAGGAATTTGGGTCCCTTGTCGAAAAAAGCGGTGTCGTACTCATCACCCTCAACCACGAAGTAAGTCCCCTTGCCAAGTCGATAGCTCTGCTGGAAATTGGCCAACAGTCCACCCACGAGGCAGCCGGGGTCGATTCCGGCCACGGTGAGGAGCCAGACGAGTAGTGCGGCAGTGGTCGTCTTGCCGTGGGTTCCTGCGGCAACCACCGACTGAGACGAATTCAGGAAAAAACGTTGGAGAGCCTGGGGCATGGAACAGTAGCTGAGACCGCCCTCGAGGGTTGCCACCGCTTCCGGGTTGTCACGGCGAACAACGTTGCCCACCACCACTAGATCAGGAGGAGGTTCAAGATTTTCACTCCCATATCCCTCCTTGATGGTAATCCCTCTGGAAGCAAGAAAGGTACTCATGGGCGGGTAGACATTCTCGTCAGAGCCCTGCACCTGGTAGCCGGCTTCATGAAGCATTGCCGCCAGGGTTCCCATCCCAGTGCCGCAGATGCCAATGAGATGTATGGTTTTGATTTTGGTATGGTTTTTTGTGTTGCACATCTCTTTACTGTTTGCTTAGGTTTCGCATAGCGCATAGCGTAAAAATCTTGTCTAGATCGTCTATTTTTTTAATCGTCGAAATTTAGAATAATTTGATCACTTCCGACTATCCATTTTGTTCATGCTGGGCAATATCAACAATCCAAATGCTCCCCAGCCCCAAAGAGTTTGACCAGTTAACTAATTGACCACGCTCTGCGCCATGCGCTTTGCGCTATGCGAATTCTTCCATAACCGCGTCGTGGAGCAAAGGTCGAAATTCCTTGATTTTTTCATTGTCGCGGCTGGGGTGTACTCGATTGCTGAGCAGGATTACTGCCATCTTTTTCTCTAAGTCAAGCCAAAAGGAAGTGCCAGTAAAGCCGAGGTGGCCAACGGTGTTTGCTGAGAAATAGCGGCCGGCACTGGAGTCCGAAGAAGCTGGGGTGTCGAAGCCCAAGGCCCAGGTGCTGGGAGGATGCAAACGCGCCGGCTGTAAGAACTCGGTCAAGTGTTCCCTAGACCAGGGAACTGAGGTGTTTTCGGCAGAAATTGTGTCCAAAATAGTATCCAGGAGACATTTTACCTCTAGGGCCGTGCCGAATAATCCTGCGTGGCCAGCCACGCCGCCGAGAACATAGGCATTCTCGTCGTGGACCTCTCCGGAAAGGATGCGGTTCCTCCAAGGACAGTATTCGGTGTCGGCGAATTGGTTATGATCAAAATCTGTCTCCTGACCGAGGGGAATAAACCCCGGAGAAGCACAAACAAGATGATCAAAGAGGTTTTCCTGGGTGAAGTGGTAAAGATCTCGTCCGCTGATTTCCTCAAGAAGCCACTCGATAACAATAAAGCCCAGATCACTGTAGACGGTGTTGGTTGCCGGGGGGTAGGCAAGGGGTTCTTCGAGAATCTGCCGACGTATTTGGGCCTTACGGGCCATCTGGGGCAAAGTTCTGAGAGAGAGATAGTACGGCTTCCAGGCGGGCAGACCAGAACAGTGACTAAGGAGCTGTCTGAGAGTGATTCCCTTTTTGTCTTCCGGTACAGTGGTGGAGGATAGAATTTTTGCAAGCGAATCGCCCAGCCGAACCATGCCCATGCTGACGAGACATAGTATACTCAGGGCTGTCGCCAGGGGCTTGGTGAGTGAGGCCAGATCGAAGCAGGTTTGACGGGTCATGGGCCGGGGCGTGGGGAATAAACCGCTGTTTCCCACCGCTTCAAAAAAGACAATTTTCTTGCTGTGGGAAACCAGGAGGACGCTACCGGGAAATACCCCATCAGAGACAGCAGTGAGTAATAAACCTAGGATCCTTTTCTCCGCGCTCATGGTGCCGTGGCCGATTGATGATAGGTTAGGGTGCCGGCCCCAGCATCCAGCGTGGCAGGGAGGCCTAGAGGCAGGGTAAGATTCCGCCTTCCATGGCCAACGGGAGCCCCTGAAAGAATTGGAAAGGAGCTAGAAGCAAAGCGCTCCTGCACCAGGTCGTTGAGTGCATCCCGGGGGCCATTTTCGGAGAAGTCACCCAAAATAAGGCCAGAGATCTCTTGTGCAAGTCCGGTATGGATCAACTGGGTGAGCATTCGGTCGACCCTATACAATCGTTCACCCCTGTCCTCGAGAAAAAGAATGGCTCCAGAAAGGGAGGGCAGAAAAGACGTCCCGAGGAGGTGAATAAGGGTGGTGAGATTGCCGCCGAGAACTGATCCTTCGCATCTCCCTGACCTAAGGCAGACTGCCTCGGTAAATAGCAACTCAACGGTTGCACTGCTGCTGAGGGCGGTCCAAAATGACTCTATGGTTTCCCGGTCAGATGTGGCCAAGGTCGAGACGGTGGGACCATGGTAGCAAACCAAGCCTGCCTTGACATGACAGGCGAGAAGTAGGGCGGTTATGTCGCTGAATCCCACTAAAGACTTGGGCGTAGTCCGAAGCTGTTCATAGGCGATGTCCGGCAGGATGCGCAAAGAGCCATAGCCGCCCCGGGCGCAGAGAATACCCTTTATCTCTGGATCCTGGACAAACTCGTTGAAGCGCGAGGCCCGATATTCATCACTTCCGGCAAGGTAGTCGGGCTGAAATGACTCGACACCCACATGAGAAACAACCTCCAGACCCAGCTTGTTCAAAATGGCATAGCCTGCCTCGAGCTCGTGGGCCGGGCATGGGCTGGCAGGCGATAATACTCCTACCCGATCTCCGGGTCTGAGCGAGGGTGGTTTGATGAGAGTTAGCATGAAGTAATGTCTGCTAGGAGTCTGTCGGAGTACCTCTTTATTGGACACTTGGTGGTCATCGTGGCCCTAATGGGACCCTAAAACGGCGAATGGAGTGGTCAACGTTAGTCAGAATGCCAGTGGGACTGAACCTTGCGTCCCTATTTTTCCATTGAGAGCTAGCTAGTCCGACACACTCCTAGCCTGGATATTTCATGAATCACCTGCTGCGACCACGGATATGGCCGTCCTTCCTGGCGTCCTCGGGTGTCGGCTCCTGCGACGTACCGTTCAGGTACGTCTCGGAACCAACACCCTGCGGTTTCCCGGTGGCACGCCCATCTTCGTGGTCTCGCGACAGCAATTCATGAAATATCCAGGCTCAGTCAAGTTTTATTTTTTACGTCCTGGTTCCGCTCAAAAATTATCCTGAGTCCTTCCAGGGTCAGATCGCCGTCCACTACTTCAATCTCTTCAGACTCAGCCGCAATCAGGCGAGCCAAACCACCGGTGGCCACCACCATGGGATCGGTTCCAGCCTCTTCCTTGATCCTACGGACGATCCCGTCAACCAGACCAGCGTAACCGTAGACGATACCCACGTTCATGGCGCTAATTGTATCCTTGGTGAGTACACTTTTCGGTTTAGCGAAGATCTCTACTCTTGGCAGTTTGGAGGCTTTTTGGAAGAGTGCCTCACAGGAGATCAGGACTCCTGGGCTAATGACTCCTCCCAGATATTCACCCTTTGGAGAGACATAATCGAAAGTTGTGGCGGTGCCGAAATCCACAACAATAACACTGGTTTTATACTTCTCGTATGCGGCTACAGCATTGACGATCCGGTCGGCTCCAATCTCTTTAGGATTGTCGTAATAAATCGGCATGCCAGTGCGGATTCCAGGTCCCACAATGAGCGGTTCAAGATCAAAGTATTTGTCGGCAAATTCTACCACAGTATTGAGCATTGGTGGCACGACACAAGAGGTCACCATGTGAGTTACGTCGCTAAATTGGACATTCTTGGCGGCAAACAGGTTGTTCATCAAAATGCCGTACTCATCGGCAGTCATATCCTGTTCTGTCCTTATGCGCCAATCAGTGATTAACTCAGAGCCGCGGTACAGGCCGAGGACCGTATTGGTGTTGCCGATGTCGATAGCCAGTAGCATTGAGAGTGCTTTCCTTCACAGGCTGCTGCTAAAAACCAATCCTGACCAGTTTCGCACGGGTTAAATAAACCACGAAGACCACTTGTGGTGGAAGCTTGGCCGTATGCGTTGGCGAAAGATAATTCCCCTTTCGGCAAAAACCCATCAGGACATAACCCGCCCAATGACAGCCGCAGTTTCCTCAGCCAGTTGGACCACGCGATCTTGGTCCTTTCCTTCGATCATGACCCTTATCACAGGCTCGGTTCCAGAGGGCCTAATGAGGAGGCGACCCTCGTCGCCGAGTTTCTCTTTGACCTGTTCCACAGTGCGGGTGATCTCGGGGAAATCCTCCAATGGCTTGCGCTCCTTAACCCGGACGTTCACCAGGTGCTGAGGATAGCGTTCCATGATAGAGGCCAGCTCAGAAAGGGGTTTGTCTTCAGCGAGCATTACCTCCAAGAGTTGCAGGGCGGAGAGGATGCCGTCGCCAGTGGTGTTGTGGTCAAGAAAAATAATGTGGCCAGACTGTTCACCACCTAGATTGTAGTCTTCAGCTAACATTCTTTCCACTACATACCGGTCGCCAACCGCGGTCCGGACTAGTTTGCCACCCATGGATTTGAGGGTGATTTCAAGTCCCATGTTGCTCATAACGGTGGTGACCAGAGTAGAGTGTTTAAGGGTTTGCTCCTTAAGCATACGGGAAGCAAATATGGCCATTAACTGGTCACCGTCTACCACTGTTCCCTTTTCATCAACACAGATCAAACGGTCTGCGTCTCCGTCAAAGGCAATGCCCAGCTGAGCACCAGATTCCTTTACCAGCTCAGCCGTCACCTGGGGATAGACACTGCCGCAGTCTTCATTAATGTTGTAACCGTTAGGTTTTACTCCTGTCAGCACCAGATTGGCACCCAATTCCTCGAAGACAGCCGGCGCAACTTTGTAAGAGGCTCCGTTGGCACAGTCCATTGCTATTTTTATGCCGTCAAGAGTGAGATCCCTGGAAAAGGTGTTTTTCAGGAAAACCACGTAACGGCCCACGGCATCATCCACTCGGAAAGCCTTGCCCACTTCCTCTGCAGTGGGACGAAGATGATCGATATCATTAGAGAAAATAAGCTCCTCGATTTTTTCCTCAATTGCATCGTCGAGTTTGAAACCGTCACGGGAGAAAAATTTGATGCCATTGTCTTGGAAGGGATTGTGGGAGGCAGATATGACTACACCAGCATCGGCTCGCATGCTGCTGGTGATAAAGGCGATTCCTGGCGTTGGCAGTGGGCCCACCAGGAGCACATCCACTCCCATGGAACAAATACCGGAGGCGATTGCATTCTCGATCATGTAGCCAGAGAGTCGGGTATCCTTACCTATAACAATCTTGTGACGGCGCTTGTCATTTTTGAAGGCGTAAGCAACACCTCTTCCCAACTGCATAGCCATCTCGGTGGTCATAGGGTACACATTGGCTACGCCCCTCACCCCGTCGGTGCCGAAGATCTTACCCATGGTGTGCCTCATGAGCGCAAAGCGCATGGCGCAGAGCGCATAGCAAAATATTAAATTATTTCAATATGTTGAAAATTATCTGCCGGAGAAATCGCCAATGCCAAGCGCGTTGCCCTAGGCGTTCATAATGGCGTCGATCATGTCTGCAATCTGACGGCAGGTAGTGACTTCATGGACCCGGACAATGTGGGCTCCTTTAATGATGCCGGCGCAGACCGTAGCCCAGGAACCAGGCTCACGCTCAGTTACCTCCTTGTCCAGCACGGCACCAATAAATGATTTGCGCGAAGTCCCTAAAAGTATAGGCCGTCCGAGTGTCGCCAAGGAGTCCAGATGCTTAACAAGGAGTAAGTTGTGGCGTACAGTCTTGCCAAAACCAATGCCAGGATCAACGATGATCTGGTCTCGAGACACACCCGCCTCACAGGCAAATTGAATCCGTTCTTCAAGAAATCCTATTATTTCGGAGAGCAGCGATCCATAATGAGGCTCGAGCTGCATGGTGCGAGGGGATCCCTGCATGTGCATGAGAACGAGTGGGACCTGTGAGGTTGCAGCCAGTTGTACCAGTTCAGGGTCATAGCGGAGCCCGCTTATGTCATTGATCATTGTGGCACCTGCATCCAGGGCTGCTCTGGCAACTTGACCCTTACATGTATCAATTGATATGGGCAGAGAAGTGCGCTTGGCCAGTTCGCTCACAACCGGAATGACCCGCCGTAGCTCCTCTTCAATATCCACCGAATCGGAAAACGGCCTGGTTGATTCGCCGCCCACATCAAGGACATCCGCCCCATCAGAGGCAAGCAACTCCCCTTGTTTGATGGCCTGGTCTGTTTTGTAGAAGAGGCCGCCGTCAGAAAATGAGTCGGGAGTAACGTTAATCGTCCCCATGAGCAGGGTCCGTCCGCCCAACTCCAGTGTATGATCACCGCAGCGAATGGTGAAGCGCGCCCGGTTCACGCCTGGGTCTCTCCGAGTTTGTCCTTGGGAAGGTCTCTTTCTTTGGCGGTAACGGGATCCCTCTTTTTCTCAGGTTCCGGTTGAGGCTGGCTGACCTTGCTTTTGCCGCGTTCCTCCGCAACCACATCCTCAGCGGTCACAGTTCGGGTGAACTCTTGGCCGGGCTTGGTGGCCACTATGATGGCATCGATTTCTTTGCCGCCCAAGGTTTCCTTGTCGATTAGAGTCTCGGCGATTTTGTGGAGAAGGTCCTCGTGCTCCTGGAGAATTTTTTTGGCGGTATCATAGGCCTCTTCGACTATGCGGCGCACTTCCTCATCGATTTTGATGGCAGTCTGCTCACTGTAGTCTCGATGCTGGGCAATCTCCCGACCAAGAAAGATAGCCTCCTCTTTCTGACCGAAAGCGATTGGCCCCAGAGATTCACTCATGCCATAAACTGTAACCATTTTGCGGGCTATATTAGTGGCCTTGTCTATGTCATCACTGGCACCACTGGTGCGGTGATTGAAAGCGAGCTCTTCGGCAACCCTACCGCCCATGAGTTTGGCCAGGGTGTTTTTCATGTACTCTTGATCATAAGAGAGCCGATCTTCTATGGGCAGGGTCATTGTCACTCCCAGGGCGCGGCCCCGGGGGATGATACTTACTTTGTGGACCGGGTCTGTTCCAGGAAGAAATTTGGCCACCAGGGCGTGGCCCACCTCGTGGTAGGCGGTGTTGCGCTTTTCTTTTTCGCTCATTATCATGCTCTTGCGCTCGGTGCCCATGAGTACCTTGTCTTTGGCCTGGTCCAGGTCGACCATCTCCACCTGGTCTTTGTTCAGCCGAGCGGCGAGCAAGGCGGCCTCATTCACCAGGTTTTCCAGATCAGCTCCGGAAAAGCCCGGGGTGCCGCGGGCAACCACGCTGAGGTCTACATCAGAGGACAGAGGCGTTTGCCGCACATGAACTTTAAGTATGCCCTCTCTGCCCCTTATATCTGGCAGGGGAACCACTACCTGACGGTCGAAGCGGCCTGGACGCAGCAGGGCAGGGTCGAGGACATCGGGGCGGTTCGTCGCAGAAATTAGAATGACACCATCGTTTGACTCAAAGCCGTCCATTTCCACCAGCAGCTGATTCAACGTCTGTTCGCGTTCGTCGTGGCCACCTCCAAGGCCGGCCCCACGGTGTCTCCCCACAGCGTCAATCTCGTCAATGAAGATGATACAGGGGGCATGTTTTTTGCCCTGAACGAAGAGATCTCGGACCCGAGAAGCGCCAACGCCCACAAACATCTCAACAAAATCGGACCCACTAATATTGAAAAACGGCACTCCCGCCTCACCGGCAATAGCTCTAGCCAGTAGGGTTTTTCCAGTACCAGGAGCGCCAACGAGAAGTACACCTTTGGGTATTCGCCCCCCTAGTCTGGTGAATTTTTTTGGATCACGCAGGAATTCAATAACTTCTTCGAGTTCTTCTTTGGCCTCCTCAATGCCGGCCACATCCTCGAAGGTCACCTTGCGAGCTGAGTCTGAAATCAACCTTGCTCTGCTTTTGCCGAAGGACATAGCTTTGCCGCCACCGGCCTGCATTTGGCGCATGAAAAAGATCCATACGGCAATGAGAAGGAGCATGGGGAACCAGCTGATGAGGATAGTCATGAACCAAGGAGACTCTTCCACAGCTTTGGCGGAAATCTGTACTCCCTTGTCTCTTAGCTCCCGAATAAGGTTAGGATCATTGGGAACAAAAGTCCTAAATGAGGTTCCGTCTTTGTACTTGCCGTAAATGTCATTTCCCTGGATGGTTACCTGATTCACTTCACCGTCGGACACGGCGGCGATGAACTCGCTATAGCTCGTTTCCTGCTTGCTTTGGCCAGGATGGTTGAACATGTTGAAGAGCAAGATCACCATCAAGCTGATAACCAGCCAGAGGGCTAGATTTTTGTAAAAAGGGCTCAATTGTTCTCTCCTCAAACTTGGAGGTCAAACCACCAATTTCCAGTTTGTACTACTAGCATACCAAATTAGTCATTGCAAAGTAAATGTCAACGACGATACCGTTGGGCCTATAAGGGCTTAGACAACATAGTGACAATGCTCTCGACTTCTATTTTCACTCCCTTAGCCCGGATATTTCATTAATTGCTGTCGGGAGACCACGAAGATGGGCGTGCCTGCCCGCCATGCGAGCAAGGCGAGGCGGGCGGGCCACCGGGCAACCGTCCCGCGGTATCGCGGGATTGGTCCCGAGGCGTACCTTAACGTTACGTCGCAGGGGTCGACACCCGAGGACGCACGGAAGGGCGGCCGTATCCGTGGTCGCAGTCACGCCAGGGTGTGAATTCATGAAATATCCTGGCTAGGCCAATACAGCTTGCGAAAGACGTGCCAGACCGGGCACCCGACCAGTAATGGCAAAGAGCAAGGAGCCAGGAGTCAGAATCCAGAATTCAGGAGAAAAGCTATCAAAATTGACTTCATCTGAGCTACCGCCTCTTTGAACCGCAGAATGTCGAACAAGGAATTTCGAATATCGAAGTGATCACTTCATCATTCTGCGGTTCCTTGTTCTGCTGTTCGATATGCAGTACTTTGAACAATCTGTCGTCTGTCGTCTGTTCTCTGACCTCTCATCGCCGTCTCGCCGTTTCTCCGCTTCCCCGCGTCATCCTGCTGTGCCTAGTGCTTAGTCCCTAGTGCCTAGTTGAAACGGCTGCCCGCTGCCTGCTGTCAGCTGATAACTGCTTACTCCACTCCCTCCACATAGAGGAGTCGTAACAGCCGGTTAGTGTTTGCCGTTACTTTGACGCGATCGTCCAGCCGCAGGCCAACAACCCAGATAATTTGTTCTCCGCTGCAAAGAATTGGGACCCTGCGACGATGGCTTCTCGGGATTTTGGCATCGATGAAGAATTTTTTGAGTTTTTTACCACCACCCAGTCCCAGGGGGCGGAAGCGGTCTCCGGCCTTGCTAGACCTGAGCACCAGGGGAAAAGAGACCATGTCCAGGTCCATGAGGGCTTCGTTGGGATGGCGACCAAACTCAGAAGCCAGATTCGTGGCAGCGTATTCCAGCACCATCCTGTGATTCAAGCGGGGAAGGGGGTAGGAGCCAGGTCCAGCCATTTCGTAATAGAAATCTTCAGGGGTCTGGTAGCGCAAGCCAATGGTCAACCAGCTATAATTCTTCTCTGCTCGAACCTCTCCCGGCAGGTCAATCTGGCTGTTGGCGGCAGCAGAGCGACACAGTCGCAAGAGAATTTCCGTGTGATGAAAACCAAAGTTTCTTAGGTCTCCCTTAACCTTTTCCACCACCCGACGGAGCAAGCGCTTTTGCATGGCAGGGTGAGTTTCTAGGAGCGGTCCAATGGGAAGACGAAGCCCGCCTTCCTCGCATTCAGCAGAATGTTGATCCAACCACTGACATAATAGCGATTCCCAGAATTCCTCTTCCTCACGAAAGATATTGCTGGTCCGCAGTAAGGTGGCATTTAAATTGCTATTGAAATGTTGCTGTAGCCGTGGCAGCAATTCCAGCCGTAATAAGTTGCGCTGGCACCACGGCTTCAAATTGGACTCATCTTGCCGGAAGGCAAGGCTCTGGTTTTCAAGATAGGACGTAATTTCGTAACGGTGGCATTCTAGCAACGGTCGAATTACTCCGTTGTGGTTGCGGGGCGGCATGCCGGTAAGACCGCGCTGGCCTGCACCGCGAAAGATTCGGAGCAGGATTTCTTCAGCCTGATCGTCAGCATTGTGGCCTAGGGCAAGCTTGCTGGCGCCTTCATTGGCCATAATCTGGTGCAGACATTGGTAGCGAAGCGCCCGGGCAGCCATTTGCAGTGAGCCACCATGCTCCTTTCGCCAGCTGTGGACATTTACTCGTTGCACCACAATCGGCAGCCCCAATTGGCGGGCAAGATCTTGGACAAATTCGGCGTCATGGTCAGCTTCACTGCCACGAAGACCATGATGGACATGAGCTACCACCAGTTCGATACGGTAGGTCTGCCGCAGCTGATGGAGGATGTGACAGAGAGCTACCGAATCAGGGCCGCCAGATACGGCCACAAGCACGCGGTCTCCGGGCTGGAGCATACTGTAGGCTGCCAGAGTATTTTGCACCTTTTTAAGCAGCATGGACACCTTTGTTGTGGAGTATTGGATTGTTCCGACTAAACAATAATTATACGAGAGCAGTTAAACCCTGTCCAGTAGGGTACCAGGGAGATTTAGAGTCAGCTGCATATCTATTGTAAATATATCAAGGATATGCTAATGAACTCCAAAGGCGAAGACACCCCCAAGCAGGTTTTGCTTTCAGTGCCACCAGGCGGTGAGCTTCTTTCTACAATGGATGACAGACGGTAAATTCGGACTATGCGACGTAAAAAGCTTGGTCAGATTCTAGTGGAAGCGGGATTGATCAGTGAAGATCAGCTGGTCTTAGCACTGGAAGAACAAAAAAAGGGAACAAAGAAACATCTGGGCAAGATCATCGTTGAGAATGAGTGGGCCAAGAATGAGGACATTTGCCAGGCCCTGTCCAAACAGCTCAACATACCGCATGTCAAACTGAAGGATCTGGATATACCGGACGAGGTCCTCGAGACTATTTCCCGAAAGCAGGCGAACAGAAGGCTCATCATTCCCTATGAAAAGACAGGAAGACGTCTGCGTATTGCCATGGCCAATCCACTGGATTACGGCACTATCAACGAGGTCAAGTTCAGAACGGGACTTGATGTGTCAGTAGCGGTTGCTGCCGAAGAGGATATCCGTGAGGCTATAGACGAAAAATACGGGGGTGATTTTGACTTTGATATGTTCGCCACCATGGTTCCCACCGAGGAGGTGGAAGTTCTCGCCGAGGAGCGAGAAGACAATGAATACGACGTAGACGAGCTCATCCGTCAGTCTGAAATAGCTCCCATAGTCAGGTTGACCAATGCGATTCTTGCCGACGCCATCAAACTGAGCGCCAGCGACATCCACATCGAGCCGCATGAAAAAGAGGTGTCTGTGCGCTACCGCATCGATGGGATGATGAAAAATATCTTCAAGGTCGGCCTACCAGCTTTGGCCCCCCTCGTATCCAGAATCAAAATCATAGGTGATATGGACATTGCGGTTAAGCGGCGTCCACAGGACGGCCGTACCAAGCTTAAAGTCGGAAATAATCAATTTGACATGCGGATATCCACCCTGCCCACTATTTTTGGCGAGAAGGTGGTCATCCGTATACTAGACCAGTCCAAGGCCTTCATTGATCTTGAAGCACTTGGATTCAAATCTGACGACCTGTCAGTTTACACCTCCATGCTCACGAGACCGCAAGGTATAGTCCTGGTCACAGGACCGACTGGGAGCGGCAAGAGCACAACCCTTTATGGATCTCTTAACCGCTTGAGATCAGAAGTGATAAACATCGTAACTGTAGAAGACCCGGTGGAGTATCAGCTGCCAGGTATCAGCCAGGTCCAGGTTAACGAAAGGGCAGGAATAACATTTGCCTCAGGACTGCGCTCCATCCTCCGCCAGGACCCCAACGTGGTCATGGTGGGCGAGATCCGCGATGCGGAGACAGCAAAAATAGCTTTCCAGGCCGCCAACACCGGTCACTTGGTCTTAACAACCTTGCACACCAACGATGCCTCTTCGGCGGTGACTCGCCTGGTGGACTTGGGGGTCGACCCTTATGTGATCGCCTCATCGCTTCTTTGCGTGCTGGCACAGCGGCTGGTTAGGAAAAACTGTCCCCATTGCCTGGTGTCTGACAAGGTGGACAAACAGCTTCTCAGCAGATTGGGATTCTCCGATAAGAAAAACTTTGAAAATAAGATCAAGAAAGGTCAAGGGTGTGAAGCCTGTCAGTTTACAGGCTACATGGGGCGAATTGGAATCTACGAGGTCCTCAAGTCTGACGATGAACTGAGGAAGCTTATTGTCAAAGGCGCCTCAGATACTGAGATTGCAGAGAATGCCAGAGAGCGAGGAATCGACGACATGTTCGGCGACTGCCGCGACAAGCTTCTTAAGGGAGTAACCTCGGTTGAAGAGTTAATGAGGGTGGCGCCGCCGCGCGAGACAAAAGGTTTTGAGGCCATAGTGGAGGAGACAGTTGCAGAACCAACGGTAGATAAAGGTGTTAAGCCATCGAGGGGTAAGCTGCGGATTTTGGCGGTGGACGACGATCCTTTCATCCGCAAGATGCTGGAAAAGGTACTGACTGAAGCCCAATACGATGTGGTGCTGGCCACGGATGGGGAGGAAGCCCTGGAAAAGGTTTATAGGGAGAGGCCCGATCTGATTATCTCCGATGTGGTGATGCCCAAACTTGATGGTCTTTCCCTGGTTAAAAAGCTTAAAGGTCACCTGCAGACCAGTATAGTACCGGTGATTCTTCTCACCTCTATGGACGAGGTAGAAAATGAGGTGGAGGGCCTGGAGGCCGGCGCCGATGATTATATTCCCAAGCCCATTGTCGCCAATCTGCTGCTGGCGAGAATCAACCGGGTGCTAGCCATTTACGGTCGGGAACAGTAGGAGTGAGGAGTTTATTCCATGCCAGATTTCCCAACCGGACCAGGGAAAAAAGTTCTTGAGCAGGTCCGCCGGGCTCAGCAAAACCAACTCGCCCCAGACAGTTTAGATTCCCCCCAGCAAGAATATCTCACTTTCCGCCTCAATGAGGAATGGTACGGTTTGAGCGTGTATCAGCTGGTGGAGGTCTTGCCGACGCCCAAGATTACCAGGGTTCCCAGTGTTCCCAATCACATCCTCGGGGTCATGAATTTTAGGGGGGAAGTTCTATCGGCCATTGATTTGAAAAAGTTTTTCGGATTGCCCCAAAGCAAAGCAACCACGGATCCGGCTATAGTCGTGGTAGAACACGGTGAGAGGCAAACGGGTTTGCTGGTAGACGAGATTGGTGACCTAATAGGTCTGGCTCCAGAGGATTTGAGTGAGGAACCAATTACCACGGGTGAGTCACAGCGATTATTCTTTGAGGGGGCTGCCCACTGGGGCGAGATCCTCATAAGCATCATCAAGCTAGAAGGGATTTTTCAATCAGATGCTATGTACTCGCAGCGAGGATAAACCATGGTAGGCACCGACGAGGCTTCTACCCTGGCAATTCTCACCTTTTGGGTTGGTCCCTTCCTGTTAGGTGTGGAGGCCGATCAGATAGTCAGGTTGCCCAGTCCCCCCCGGCAAAAAGCACCGACTCTAGAAATTGGATTAGCTGATATTCTACCCATGCTGGATTTAAGGACAGCCTGCGGTCTGCCTCCAGCGCCAAGTGAAGATCAGCGGCAACTCCTGGTGATAGATCAGGGTGGGGAACAGGTGGGATATAAAGTTGATAAGGTAGGCGATCTCATATCGGTTGACATCTCCAGACATGTTTGGAAGCTACCGCCTTTGCTTGAAATTCAGAAGCGATGGCAGCAACTTTGGGGTGTCTGCCAATGGAAGGATGAGTTGGTCCTGCTAGTGGATCTTCAGTATAAGTCCTAAAAACGGTCAAGGAGGGATCTATTTCCCATGAGTGGACTCAAGAAAAAGATCGTTTGGAACCAGGCTATGTTGTTTGTTTATGTTGTTCTAATCCTTGGACTGCCCTACCTCTGGCTCAGTGTCGACTTGGCAGATGGTCAGGTCCGCCCTTTTCTGGCTATTTACACTGTTGAAGCGGTCTTACTGCTTGGCCTCTTTATGCTTTTGCCACTGCAGTACGGCCGACAACTCCTTTCACTCGAAAGAGCCATTTCTACTGGTGGTGAGTTGGATTTCCAGGAGACGGCCGCAACCCTACGGTTGGGTGCTAGATTGCCAGGAAGGTTGGCCTTGGCCCTCTTTGCGGCAGGATGTGGAATTTTTTTGCTGGGAACTCTGGCCATGAGGTTGATGGCTCATTTCAACCTGGCTCAGAGCCTCCAGAGCCTTCTGGCAGGACTGGTTATATGTTTGCTTTACTCTATTTTTAGCCTTTTTACAGCGGAGGCTATCACTATCCCGGCGATGGCAGAGATGATGAGCAGCTTGCCAGAACGGGTATCCCTGAGGGGCATGAGTCTTTCCCAGAAGCTTTGGGTCACTTGTGGTTCGCTGGTTCTCATCGCCGTTCTTTTCGTGAGTTCAATCAGCTATGTGGAAAGCAAAAAAGCCCTGGAAAGTCAGGCAATGGAAGCTCAGCGTGTCAAGCTTGACCTGGTTTCCAGCACCCAAGACTGGAAAAATTTAGCAGACCACAAAAAAATAGAGAGGCTTGAGGAGGTACTGGAAAAGTTGAAACTTGGTGGTTCCACTTCGGCCTATTTGCTTGCTGGCAATGGATCCTTAATTGCCAGCCACCCGCGGGGATCGAATCCGGTACTGCCGGAGGGGCTAATAAGCGAATTGGCGCGGACGCCTTTCGGCACCTATGTGGAAAAACTTCAGGGCAGGATCTACGCCTTCCAGAGGGTAGAAGGCTTGAACGGTTTTTTGGTAAGCGAAGCAGACAGCAGTGGATTCTTCTCTCCCTTGCGAAATGTTTTCTGGATGACCAGCCTCGCCTCCTTGATCATACTCATTATTGGATTTTACCTTGCCTATATTCTTTCCGGTAATTTTACCAAGCCTCTAAGCAAATTGGGGAGGTATGCCAGAAAGATTTCAGAGGGAGAGATCTCCGAGAAAGTCGCCCTCGCATCCGGCGATGAAGTGGGAATGCTAGCTGATGCCTTCGACTCGATGCACCAGAACTTCACCTTGCTGGCCGGACAGGCACAGAAAATCGCCGACGGAGATTTTAGCCAACGGGTGATCTTCCCAGGCCCCTTCGGCAAGGCAATCAACGCCATGGTGAACAATCTTCGGGAGATGACCGGGCAGAGTCAGGCGGCAGCTTCGCGCATTGGCAGCTCCTCCAGCGAGATTGTCTCGGCAGCTCAGCAGCAGGCGAGTGGAGCGGCTCAACAAGCAGCTTCGGTGAGTGAAACCACCGCAACCATGGAGGAACTCAGCACAACTGCCCGGCAGATTGCCGAAAACAGCAACGCCGTAACCGCAGTGGCTGAAGAGACCCTGAAGAGCGCCGAAGAAGGACAGGATTTCATGGAAGAGAGTACCAAAAGCATGGTCCTGATGCGGAGTAAAACCGAAGAAAGTGCCGAGAAAATTCTCAGACTTGGTCAAAAAAGCCAGCAAATTGGTGAAATTATTGATATCATTAATGAAATAGCTATAGAAACCAAAATGCTCTCCCTCAATGCGGCCATTGAAGCGGCAAAAGCAGGGGAGGCGGGGAAAGGTTTCTCAGTGGTGGCCGGAGAGATCCGCCGCCTAGCCGAAGATGTGGTGAAATCTACGGGTACCATCCGGGATGTGCTCCTGGAGATCCAATCGGCCGCAAATGCTTCGGTGCTTGCAGCTGAGGAGAACGTCAAGGGAGTTGAGGAAGGGGAAGTACGGTTGAACAAGGTGCGGGACGCATTGGAAAACATTATTGCCATGGCTGAACAAACTGCGGAGTCGGCGAGGCAGATCTCTGTGGCCACAAACCAACAGAAAGAGGCGAGCGAACAGGTGGTAAACACCATGAGGGAAATCTCTAAGGTGGCACAGCAAACCGCGGCAGCCTCAAAGAACACTATCTCCTCGGCTAGCGATCTCAACCGGCTTGCAGAGGAACTCCGATCAAGGGTAAGTGAGTTTAAGATTGAGTAAATGGTTAAAATGTACAAAAATGCGCTAAAATGTCTAAAACTGTTCAAATAATTAGAGATTATATTTTTTCTGACTACAACGGAACAATGAGCTAGTCAGTAGGGCGGGGTTGCCCCCCGCCCGATAAGTTCGGCGTCAACCGACAACGGACGGCATTGGGTCCATGAATGAAGATAACGATCTGTTTTTGACCTTAAAAGATGATTATCGGGAAGCACTCGAGCAGTTCAATGATGCTTTGCTGCGGTTGGAGACAAATCCAGAAGATCATGATTCGCTGGAAAGAGCAAGCCGTCAGCTGCACAACATTAAAGGATTCGCCAATCGGCTGAGGGCGCCCACGCTTGGCCAACTGGCCCACATATTTGAAGACGTCTTGGTGGCAATAGATGCGGGCCGCTTACCCTTCGATGAATCTCTCGCCAACCTTTTCTTTGATGGAATAGATCTGTTTGTTCACTACCTAAGAAGCAGAGAAGTGGATCCCGGCAAGGTGGCCGAGCTGGTTGAGGAAGTGGAGCCTCTGCTCTTCACTGCCATCAAAGAAATCGAAGAGGAAACTGCCCCCGAGGACATGGAAGCGCTCCTACCAGATTTTATTGCCGCTGCTCGCGACAATGTGGAGGCCATTAACCTTGGCCTGGCAGTTCTGGAGAAAGAGCCAGCAAACAGTGAGATCTTGCAAGAAGTCTACAGAAACGCCCATAGTCTCAAAGGTTCGGCCATGACTATGGGATTTGAGCGGATGGGAAAGCTGGCTCACCACATGGAGGACGTGCTTCGGGCCCTGCAAAAGAACCAATTGCCAGTAACAACAGAAGCGTGCGACGCCCTGTACGAGACCAATGATGCCCTTACGGTAATGTTCGATACCCTTGCGGCCAGCAAAAGGATCAGAGTTGACGCGGAGAGCACCATGGCGCGGCTTGCCAATTTACTGCCTGAGCTTCAGCCTGCAGAAGGCGCCAGGGTGGCAGAGGTGGTTAGACCCATTACTGACCCGACACCAGTCAGTGAGACCAGCGTCTCGACCATGGATACTGTTAGGGTGACGACAGCAAAATTGGATGAACTTGTGAACCTGGCAGCCGAGGCGGCTGTGGCTCACCTACACCTTTCAAGCGAAATTGACAAGCTAATGCAAATCCGAGATAGGTGGCAACAGCTGCGACTTCACGAATACGGTGCTCTTCAACTGGCTGAGCCAGCTAGAGAAACGGGTTTAGTAAAAAAACTCTTTAAACTTGGAGACTCCCTGGAGGAAATGGGCCGTCGGTTGCAGGATGCCGCAGAAAATGCCGGTCGTCACATTGAAACCTTGCAGCATCGCAGCATGGAGATTCGCATGTTGCCTCTGGCCTTGGTTTTGAATACTTTACCCAGGGCAGTGCGTGATCTGAGCCGGCAATTCGGCAAAAAGGTTGCATTTACCGTAAAGGGAGAACAGACAACTATCGACAAACGCATCCTCGAGCAAATAGGCGATCCTCTGATTCATCTGCTGCGCAACGCCCTGGACCACGGGCTGGAGACGCCCAGTGCCAGACGAAACGCTGGTAAGCCAGAGATCGGAACAATCAGACTGGAGGCAAAGCAAGAAGGAGCCAAAGTACTTGTCATCCTGGAAGACGACGGTCGGGGCATTGATTCCCAACTCCTGAAAAAAGCGGCCTTAGACAAGGGTCTGGTGGATGAAAAGGAGGTTGCAGGTTGGACCGAGGCTCAGCTTCTTGAGCTTGTCTTTTTCCCAGGCCTGAGCACAAGTGGCCTGGTCACTGATATCTCTGGGCGTGGAGTGGGGATGGATGTGGTACGTGCCAATGTGGAACGGCTAAAAGGTCAGGTGGAGGTCGCTTCGGAACTGGGCAAAGGGACTACTTTTACCATATCCTTACCCCTTACCCTGGCAACAGTCCATGCACTCATGGTTAAGTGCGCGGGTGAAGTCCTGGCCGTTCCCGCTTTCTCTGTGGCCAAGACCTTTCAAGTCCCTTTGCAGGAGATCAAGTCTATCCAGGGACGGCAGGCAGTGGTGCATCAGGAAGAGATTCTGCCGGTGCGAAGTCTTGCCGCCACTTTGGGCTGGAAAGAAAGGAATGGCGGTCCGTTGAAGGAAGGCAAGGCTCTGATCGTAATCCTTCAAGCTGGAGAGCGCAAGGTAGGCTTCCTTGTCGAGGATATATTGGGGGAGCTCGAGATTGTCAGCAAAGACCTGGGGACCCATCTCAGGAAAGTAGACTATGTGGCAGGTGCCACCATTCTTGGTTCTGGTGAGGTGGCTATTATTTTAGATGTACCCCAGCTGTTGTGGGGCGGGCATGCTGAAGTAAGAACGAAGGAGGGGGTAGCGGCAGAGGAGGTCAGCTCGACACTTGGCCAGTTGATCTTGGTGGTAGAAGATCAGGTGGTGACCCGGCAGATGGAAAAAAGCATCTTGGAAGCGGCCGGCTATCAAGTGGTCACTGCGGAGAACGGTCTGGATGCACTGAACAGATTGGGGCAACAGGACTTTGACCTGGTGCTTACAGATGTCCTAATGCCGAAAATGGACGGTTTTACTCTCACCAGGAAAATTCGCTCCAATGAAAAAACCAAGGATTTACCAGTGGTGGTTGTGACCTCAATGGAGAGTGAGGAGGACAAGAGACGGGGTCTGGAGGCTGGTGCCAACGCCTATCTAATCAAAAGCAGCTTTGATCAGAAACATTTGATTGAAACCATAGAGACCTTGCTGGGGAAAGGCAGTAAGCAGTTATCTAGATTAGGCACTAGGGACTAAGCACTACAACTCGGAACGGGGAACGTGGAATCGCAGAAACAAAGACAAAACTTACTGGGACTCGCTTTGTCGAAACATTCCGAATTCTGCGTTCCGAATTCCGCGTTCTCATCCTTGGTGCCTAGTCAAAAATACCGCTAACCCCTTAGCCAAACGACAACATGACAGCTGAACGGGACAATCGAAATATGAAGGATACCGAGGGCCGCGAGCCGATTCGGGTACTTATTGTAGATGATGTGAAAAGCGCCCGGGATCTGCTCGAAGAAATCCTGACCACTGACCCACGATTTCAGGTGGTGGGAGCAGTAGGGGATGGATTGGAGGCCGTGGCCACTGCTTTGAAAATGAGGCCCGATCTAGTTACCATGGACATCCGACTTCCCGGGATTGACGGTTTTCAGGCAGTGGAGCGGATTTTGGCTGTATTCCCGGTTCCCATTGTAATGATCACCGCCTCTATGGGTAAGCAGGAGGAGAAGCTCTTTCGCGCCATTACGGCCGGTGCACTGGACGTCCTCGACAAGCAGGAGCTCTACTTATGGCGTACTCGGCCGGAGATTAGGAATAGCTTCCTAAGAAGATTGCGCATCCTGGCTTCCACCAGGGTAAAGCGGGTGCCGGGATTCATTTCTACTGAGTGTGAACCACTTCTTACTTTCCGCCGCCCCCAGAGAAGACCAGCAGAGTCTCCTCTGGTGGTGGCAATCGCAGCTTCCACAGGAGGGCCAACCGCACTTGTAAAGGTTTTGAGGGGCATTTCCCCTCAGGTAAGTGCCGCCTTCCTTGTTGTTCAGCATATGAGCAGAGGATTTCTGGAAGGGTTGGTCCGCTGGCTAGATAACGAAGTGGAACTTGAGGTGAAGAAGGCCCAGGAAGGAGATGCGCTTGAGGCTGGAGTAGTTCTGGTAGCCCCTGGGGATCAACATATGATGGTCACCGAGGTGGATACTGTGCGCCTTAACAGATCCCTGCCGATTAATGGCCACCGACCGTCGGCTGAGGTGCTCTTTGATTCAGTAGCCAGCAATTATGGGAAGCGAGGGGCTGGCGTCATCCTCACCGGCATGGGGTCCGACGGGGCGGAGGGGCTGAAAAGTCTCCGACTTTGTGGTGGACACACAATAGCCCAAGATGAACAGACCAGTATAATCTTCGGGATGCCCAGGGCGGCAATTGAACTAGATGCAGCTGAGATCGTTCTCCCGCTGGATGAGATTGGATCTCAGATTATGAAGTGGATTTCTGAGCAGGAAGATAGAAAAAACTGTACTAAATTGCCCCTGTGAAGGTTGGCATAAACAGTGACGAAACCTACCCGGTGACATTCTTGCCCTGGGGAATTCAGCTTTGCTGGCCCGCCTAAGGCGGGATTCCATAGGGCGGGCTCATTTCACCGGGGTTTGCATTTTAGGTGTCCAATTCATGGATCAAGGCAGATCATCAAATAAAATTGCGGAATTAAAACTGAGTGAGAATGAGTTCCGCAGCTTTCGCGATCTAATTGCAGGGAGATCCGGAATTTATTTTGATCCCGGCAAGCAGGAATCGCTGAAGGATAATCTGCTGCAGAGAATGGCAGATTGTGGCCTCAGTACTTTTGCCGACTATTTCAATCTCCTGTCGTCCCCGGACGGGACCAAAGAATTCGATCATTTGCTCAACTTGATAACAATCCCGGAAACTTATTTCTTCCGTGACCGAGGACAGTTCAGAGCTCTTGAACGCTTTGTGATTCCAGAGATAGTTAAAAAGAAAACTTATCCGGGAACATCACTGCGAATCTGGAGCGCTGGCTGTTCCACCGGCGAGGAGCCTTACACCATTGCCATGATTTTGGCGGCAGGAACGGTGGGTAGGCCAATCCAGATTCTAGCCACCGATGTGAGTCAGCATGCCCTGAAGGCGGCTCGTGAAGGAGTCTATACTGACCGTTCTGTCCGCGACATACCGCAAGAGTATCTAAACCGCTTTTTCACTAAAAAAGGGGATCAGTACTTACTGGATGAATCCATCAAGCAAATGGTGGAGTTTCGTTACTTTAATCTGGTAAGCGAGCCCTATCCACTAAGGGAGATGTCTGGCTGGGACATAATTTTTTGCCGCAATGTAACTATATATTTCCAAACTGAGGCCACCAGGAAAGTGATACACAATTTCTATCTGAGTTTGCGCGAGGGTGGCTACCTTTTTGCCGGCTACTCAGAGAGCTTGCGCTATATCACCGATGAGTTTAATACAGTGCAGATGGAAGGGGCTTTTTTTTATCAGAAAGGGGTACCGCAGAAAACGGTCAGGAAAAAAGCCAGAAAAATCAGAGGTCGGCGGGCAAGTACAGCCGGCATTACCAGGGGAAAAAAGCCGAAGGCTGGCGCAGGTTTAAACTCGGATGAGATAGAGCAGATCTGCGCCAAGGCAAAGGAACTCCTAGAGATGGGACAACCTGAACGAGCCAGTGAAATGTTGAATCCTTATCTGAGCGAGGCAACCGCTCCCGAAAGTGTTGTTCTGCTTCAGGCAGAAATTGCCCTCAACCGGGGCGAATTGGACAAAGCGGTGCAGCTGTGTGAAAGGCTGGTTCAGAGAGAGCCGCTATCTATTGCCGGCCACTACCTGCTGGGGATCATTTATCGAACATGGGAAGATGAAGCCAGAGCCATAGAGGAGTTCAGAAAGGTATTGTACCTTGAACCGGAGCATGCCCTGGCCCGGTTCAACCTGGGAGAGCTCTACAGCCAGGTGGGACAATTTGATGAGGCAAGAGTTGAATATGCAAACGTGGTGCGGCTGTTGAAAGAAATGCCGAAATCGCTGGATGAGAGGTTTGCCGGGGGCTTTTCTTCGGCTCTACTCATCGACACTTGCTTGAGTAAGATCAAGGCCCTGGAGGCTGGGCCACTAGGCACTAGGGACTAATCACTCGGCACCAGCGCTTCGCTTTCGTTGAGCTGCGCGTCATTTGCCTTCGGCGTCATTAGGTCATTACGCTCCGCTGTCATTTGTTGTAAGAGGTAGGGATCAAGGGTCAGAGGGCAGATTGCGGATAAGAGATGTGGGAAATGAGATTTGGGATAAAGGGATTTGAGATATTCGACACTCGATGCTCGATGACGATTTACCCTTTACTGCTTACCGTTT
Source organism: uncultured delta proteobacterium (assembly GCA_963712115.1). Classification (GTDB taxonomy): domain Bacteria; phylum Desulfobacterota; class Syntrophobacteria; order BM002; family BM002; genus BM002. Next base: position 40,549 of record CAVQGX010000011.1, read on the forward strand.
ACCGCTCACGGCTGACTACTTAATCATACAGCTCATGCCTTGAGCCCCAGAACCAAGAGGTTCTTTAAATGGAACTGGCAGGTTGGATTAAAGACTTGACCGTCTGGGTAATTCACTGGTCCCAAACCCCCTATGGGGGACTGGCCCTTTTTGTGTTAGCTTTTTGCGAGTCGTCTTTTTTCCCTATTCCTCCGGACGCTCTTCTTATTGCCCTGTGTATGGCCAATCCGCCTGGGTCCTTTTGGTACGCGGCGATCTGCAGCCTAGGGTCTGTTCTCGGGGGCATCTTAGGCTACGGCCTGGGCCGTTTCGGTGGTCGCCCCTTACTCGAGCGCTGGGTTTCAGCCGAGCGTGTTCAATTAGTACAACGTTACTATCAGCGTTGGGATGTATGGGCTGTAGCTGTGGCAGGGTTCACCCCCATTCCTTACAAGGTATTTACTATAAGTGCCGGCGCGTTTTTCCTTAATATAATCCGTTTCATCATTGCATCACTTTTGAGTCGCAGTGCCAGATTTTTCCTGGTGGCTGGGCTTTTTTACTTCTTTGGTCCCACCATAAAACAGTTTATCCTCCGCTATTTCAATATCCTCAGCATTGTTTTTATAGTTCTGTTAATCCTGGGATTCTGGTTCATCAAAGTAAGTTCAAAACGGGCGATGCGGAATTCCTAAGCGCAGAAGCGGCAGCGGAGCAACAAACCTTGGTGATTTTGCTCTTACATGGCTGTGTGCTGCATCATCCCGTCACCGCGTCTATGGCAACACGCAGGGGGGCTGGACTATTGCTGCAGAAAAGGATTAAAATTTATAGTTAGCAAAAAACACATCCTATCCCCTATCTTGAAATTGTTGACATAGAGGCGAGTCTTTGACCACCAAACGATTACTTATAGGCCTTCCTATCATCGTCGTCCTCTTCCTTCTGCAGTCCTACTTCTGGGTGCCAACCTATGAAGAGCAGACCCGGGGTAACCCGGAGCGTCTGGAAGAATATGTGGCTGCCTCGATCGGTGACGCTCAGTTGCTTAATCCCACCCTATCAGCAGACAGTGCCAGCAGCGAGATCAATGGACTGGTCTTTGAGGGGTTGCTTGACTATGATGAAAATCTGAACTTTCGACCCCGTCTGGCAACCAGCTGGGAAATATACGAAGAGGCTTACTTCTACCTGAATGAGGAGGCAGCAGTTCCTGGTCTCGAGAGGACAGATGCTAAGGGTATTGCGCGGCTGATCAATCAGGCCAGGAGAGTGCGCTCTCAGAGCCAGGATTCGTTTTCACAATCTTTGTCCAATATAGAAAAAGTTGAAATTCTGTCGCCGCAGCAGTTTCAGAGTCAGGTTTTGGAAACCGGACGGGATGGTAATAAAGTCAAGGTGCGATTAGGCATATCGGCGCCAGCGAGAATCAAGCTGACCCTGCAACGTGTTGATCAGGATCTGTTTAATAACCTGGCAAAACTCTTAGGACCAGGGTACTTTCCATCCTTTCGGGCCGAGCGCTATATTGAGGTTGAGCCGGCGGAATTCAATGCCAAAAAGAAGGAATACACCAGATCCTACCTGCCCGCCACGGAACACAATCCTGTCATAATTTTCCATCTTCGACCCGGAGTCAAGTTTCAAGACGGACACCCCTTTAATGCCGAAGATGTGAAGTTCACCTATGACACCATCATGGACCCGGCCAATATCTCACCGCGTCTGCCAGATTATGAGCCAATTAAAACGCTGGAAGTCTTGGATCCCCTTACCCTTCGCGTCATTTATAAACGTTTGTACTCACCCGCTTTGGGTACCTGGATGATGGGGATTTTGCCGGAACACTTGTTAAATGAAAAAACCCTACGTGAGGAGGCCCGGCGACGGGGTATGGATGGCGAAAGCATGTCAATTAGGCAGAGTCATTTTAACCGTAATCCCGCTAGGCTGCGGGCCTTTTGCCTTCCGTGAGTGGAAATCCGATCAATACATCCTGCTGGATCGTTTTGAAGAATACTGGGAAGGTCCGCCAAACTACCATAAATATACCTATCGCATTGTGCCTGACATGTTGACTCAAGAGATGGAATTCTACGCGGGCACAGTTGATAGCTATGGAGTGCAGCCTCATCAGGTTCACCGCCTCAAAGATGATCCAAGGTATCAGAGTTTTTCCGGCTTGAGCTTTGGTTACACCTACATCGGTTACAATCTGCGCCGAGAACCCTTCGATGATGTTAGGGTCCGAAAGGCGCTGGGCATGGCCGTAGATGTGGATAAAATAATCCGTTATGTTCTCTATGGACAAGGGGAGCGGATCACCGGCCCATTTCCAAAACAGACTGACTTCTATAACCATGGCATCCAGCCTCTTCCCTACAATCCTGAGAGCGCCTTGCGGTTGTTGGCCGAAGCTGGCTGGAAGCCAAACAAACAAGGATGGTTGGAGAAAAACGGTAAGCGCTTGGAGTTTACCTTGATCACCAACCAGGGCAACAACATACGCAAAGCCATCCTCTCAATTGTACAGGACTCCTGGCGCAAGATCGGAGTAGATGTGCGAACCGATTTGCTTGAATGGGCTGTATTCATCCAAGAGCGGGTGAACAAGTTGGACTTTGATGCCCTGGTTCTGGGATGGTCAATGGGGATCGAGCCGGACCTCTACCAGATCTGGCACTCGAGCCAGATCGGCCCTTATCAGCTCAACTTCGTTGGGTTTTCCAACAGGGAGGCGGATGAGTTGATCATCAAGATCAGGCAGGAGTACGACCGTGAGCGGCAGATTGTCTACTGTCAGAGGCTGCATGAAATTATCGCGGAAGAGCAGCCCTACACCTTTCTCTACGTGGGAAAGTGGACGGCCCTTCTGGACAAACGAATCGTTATCATGGTGAGGGACAAGGAAGGGCAGGTAGGTTACGAGAAGATCAAGCCTACCAAGACGGGTAATTACACTTTCTATTTCAACAAATGGATCAAACTGCCCGAAGTCCCAAACTTTGCAGCGGAGGGTTGATTGATGTTAGCATTTTTGGGCCGCAGCCTGGTGCAGAAGACCGTCACTCTTTTCTTTGTCTCGGTAATTTCCTTTGCAGTCGTACATTTAGCCCCAGGTGAACCCAGTCAGGTGGATCCTTTGAATCCCAAGTTCACCAAGGAGGTGGTAGAGCGGTTTCGCCAGCAGTTCCACCTGGACAAGCCTCTTTACCAGCAGTACCTCCTGTTTTACCGCGATCTGTTCACCGGCAAAAGCACCTCGTGGAAAGACGGTCGTTCCGTACTGGCCAAGATCTACGAGCGTTTCCTTAACAGCCTGCCCCTTTTTATTGTCGGCACCTTGATTACCTGGACACTATCGTTTCCGGTGGGAATTCAAGCAGCCATAAAGCGAGGGGGCAAATACGATCGTATGACAACCTTTTTGGCCTACCTGCTCATATCCATACCGGGATTTTTCTTCGCCTATATACTTATAATTTTTGTGGTAAATACCTTCCATGTCCCGGTCATTGGCATGCGCACCTTTGGCCTCAGTGGGGCCGGACTTGCCACCAGGATGATGGACAGAGTCTGGCATCTGCTCCTCCCTTCCATTTTGGGGGCGACCGGAGGCATAGCCGTGCTCTCCCGTTACGTGCGCAACCAGATGCTCGAAGTGGAGGGCGAGGATTACGTTCGAACAGCCAGGGCCAAAGGGCTTCCCGAGGAACAAGTTCATTACAAGCACGCTCTGCGAAACGCTCTGCTGCCTTTTGTCACCATGTTCGGGTTGGTTTTGCCTGGACTCATCGGTGGATCGGTAATCATCGAGTCAATATTTTCCTGGCCTGGAATTGGGCGCATGGCCTATGAGGCTATTCTTGCCCGGGATTATCCATTGATTATCACGGTGAACTTCATTTCGGCGATCTTGGTGCTCGCGGGCACTTTCTTTTCCGACCTGCTCTATATGGTGGTGGATCCGAGGATTAAGCTGTGAGAGGCATAGGGCATAGAGCATGGGGCGTAGAGTAAGGAGCCAGGAGCCAGAATTCAGGAGAAAAAAACAAAGAAAATAATACTTTATTCTACTGGCTACTAACTAATAACTAGTAACAAATAACGTATAACGTGCAAGGCTAGGTGAAACGTGCAGTATTCGGCTTCTGAACATACCTTCGCAGTTGAAACACTGGAGCTACCGCCGCAGCGGACCAGACTGCAGGAATTCTGGGCTCAGCTTAGCAAGAACCGACTCGCCTTGATAGGGCTGGCCATCTTCCTTCTCTTCTTTGTGGTTGCAGTAGCCGGCTCGCTTCTTACCTACGGCACATCTCCGAAACTGGATCCTAGCCTGGTAAGACTCCAGGAAAAGCTGCGACCACCCCTATCTGCACCGAACCTGGAGTCATTGCTCCCTGAGGAGGTACCACCTTTGGGTGTCTATTTGCTGGGTACCGATGAACTCGGACGGGATGTGTTCGCCCGCATGCTACAGGGAGCCAAGGTATCTCTTGAGGTGGGGTTCGTGGCAGTGGGAATCGCCGTGCTTATCGGGGTGATCCTGGGCGGCCTATCTGGCTACTATGGCGATAGTCCCATTAGAGTGGGGCAAGTGCTCATTGTAATCTTAGCGGTTTTGGCGCTGGTGAAGTGGGGTAAGTCGCTTGGAGGCTTTCTTATAACCCTCGCCCTTGCCGTCATTGCCATCGCAGCCGCCTCGGTGCTGCTGCGCCACAAGAAGTCGCGAGGGCCGCTGCCTCTGTTACATGCCCAACTCTTGTCAGTGGATATGCTAATTACCAGTCTCATAGACATTATGCTCTGTTTCCCCAGTTTCTTCCTGATCCTGACCGTTGTGGCATTGCTACCAGCAAGCACGATCAACATTATGATAGTGATCGGCCTTACCAGCTGGATGGGAGCGGCGCGTTTTGTCAGGGCCGAGTTTCTTTCTCTGCGAGAGCAGGATTTCGTCACTGCAGCCAGGGCTCTGGGGGTTTCGGACTGGCGGATCATTTTTCGCCACATGATGCCCAATGCCATTGCTCCAGTACTGGTTTCAGCCACAATCGGCATCGCCATGGCAATCCTGACCGAAGCTGGTCTGAGCTTCCTCGGCTTTGGAGTGCCACCGCCGGATGCCACCTGGGGCAACATTCTCTCCGATGGCAGGTACTACCTTTTTGACGCACCCTGGCTCACCATAATACCAGGTGTGGCTATTCTGGTGGTGGTGCTGTCCTTTAATCTATTTGGTGAAGGGATGCGGGATATTCTCAATCCCAAGTTGAGGGAAAGACACTAGGATTTCGGATTGTGGATTGTGGATTGTGGATTGCGGATTGAGAAGGCATGGAGCACAGAGTGAGGAGTCAGGAGTCAGAATCCATAATTCAGGAGAAAAGCAATCAAGATTGAATTCCTCTCAACTACTGACTGCTGACTACTTCTGCGTGGTGCCTAGTGAGTAGTTCCTAGTGCCTTGTGATAAGTGGGTACTGCCCACCCAAACGAGCAAAGACAATGACATCTGAGCCTCTATTAATCGTTGATGATCTAAAGGTTTATTTCGACACCGACCTGGGTGTGGCAAAGGCGGTGGACGGGGTGAGTTACCAGGTGCGGCGAGGGGAGACAGTTTGCCTGGTGGGAGAGTCAGGCTGCGGCAAAACGGTTTCAGCCCTCAGCATACTTGGCCTGCTTCCCCAGCCACCTGCGCGGATCGCTGGAGGGGAAGTGTTGTTTAAGGGAAGAAATCTCCTGGAATTGGGTGAAGAGGATTTACAAAGGGTCCGGGGTCGGGAGATATCCATGGTCTTCCAGGAACCGATGACTTCACTTAACCCGGTGTTTACCGTTGGGCACCAGATTGAGGAAGTGATTACCACCCACGAGGGTGCGAGCCACAAAGAGGCCGAGAAAAGGATCCTCAAATTACTCCACGATGTGGGCATTCCCTCTCCCGAAGAACGCATCCACGACTACCCTCATAATCTCAGCGGCGGGCAGCGGCAGAGGGTGATGATCGCTATGGCTCTGGCCTGTGGTCCCGATTTAATCATTGCAGACGAGCCCACCACGGCCCTGGATGTGACCATTCAGGCCCAGATACTCAACCTCTTCCGTGAACTCCAAGAAAAAAAGGGGATGGCCATCTTGCAGATAACCCATGACCTCAGCGTGGTTGCCGGCATGGCCGATCGGATCTATGTGATGTATGCGGGGATTGTGGTGGAAGAGGGCTCAGTGTGGCAAATATTCCGCGACCCTTCTCATCCTTATACTATGGGATTGCTGGAATCATTGCCAGGTCGGAGGGAAAAGGGCCAAGAACTGGCCACTATTCCGGGGGCAGTTCCTGATCCCACTAGAAAACCTGCGGGTTGCCCATTCCATCCTCGCTGTACCTATGTCCAAGAAGACTGCCGAAGCCAATTCCCGGAGATGTATAATTTTGGCGACAATCATTTGGCCAGATGTCCAATTATTCATGCAGAGCGCAGAGCGCATAGCGCATAGCGTAATGAGATATGAGATGTGGGATTTAAGATCGTCTCGACTGAGATCTCACATCCCACATCAGCGAGACTCTAGTTAGATGAGCAGAGAGAGCACAGCAAATAACAACGTGATTTTGAAAGTTCAGGGGCTGAAAAAGTATTTCCCTGTGCAGCGGGGTTTTTTGCAGCGAGTGGTTGGCTGGATTAAGGCCGTTGACGGGGTGGATTTGGAAATGCTTGCGGGCAAAACACTAGGCCTGGTGGGTGAGAGCGGCTGCGGCAAGTCTACTCTGGCCAGACTTATTCTCAAGCTGATCGAGCCGGATAAAGGAAAGATTCTCTTCAAGGGTGAAGATATTAGTGAGCTTTCTCGGGCTGAGATGAAACCCTATCGTGGCATGATGCAGATCATCTTCCAGGATCCCTTTGGCTCTCTCAATCCCAGAATGACAGTGGGTCAATCAATTGAGGAAGGTCTGCGCAGCACCAACAAGGGAGGACGCGGGCAGCGCCAAGCCCGTGTAGCTGAACTGCTGGAGATGGTGGGAATCCCAGCCTGGGCAGCCCAGCGCTATCCGCACGAATTCAGCGGCGGTCAAAGACAACGCATCGGAATCGCCAGGGCACTGAGCGTGGAGCCAGAGTTGATCATTTGCGACGAACCGGTCTCAGCTCTGGATGTCTCGATTCAGGCCCAGATTTTAAATCTCCTCCAGGATTTAAGGAAAAGATTGGGTCTTAGTTACCTCTTCATCGCCCATGACTTGAATGTGGTGGAGTATGTCAGCGACACCGTTGCCATCATGTATCTGGGTCATGTCATGGAGTATGGTCCTGCAGAGCAAGTTTATAGTCAGCATCTCCATCCCTACTCCTCAGCCCTGTTGGAAGCGGCGCCGGTGCCAGAGCCGTCGGCCAAGCTTTCTTGGACACCGCTGGCCGGTGACGTACCAAGTCCCTTCAATCCCCCACCGGGGTGCAAATTCCAAAATCGCTGCCCCCTGGTCGAGGATCGCTGCAAGAGAGAGGAGATTGAGTTATATGAGGTAGATGGCAGCGACAACCATTTTGTTCGCTGTTGGAAGGTGCTAGCCCGCTAACCGCAAAGCGCGAAGCGCTTTGCGCACGAGACGGGCAAGTCGGGAGGTCTGGCGAGACGGGGGAATAAACTCTCCAACTCGTCTCGCCCGACCTCGCGTCTCGCAGAGGACTGCTCTTGGCGCTTTGCTCATTTGATCTTGGCAGCGAAATATGCTACCTAGGGGCTCACCCGCATAATTGCGGTCTTCAACCGAGAACCAAGTAGGTTGCGAGGAATTTTTCCTCTAAATTTTAGGCATTTTAGGCATTTGACATATGAATACAAGCGAGAGCACCCCATATACACCGGAGGAACCCCCCCAGCGCCGGATCTACTCGGTCAGTGAGCTAACCAGGGAGATACGAATGCTACTGGAGGATCACTTCCCCTTCCTCTGGGTAGAGGGAGAGATCTCCAACTTCAGGGTGCCTTCATCGGGGCACTACTATTTCGTAGTTAAAGACGGAGAAAGTCAAATACGGTGTGTCATGTTCCGCTCCCAGCACCGGTGGCTTCGCTTTCTGCCCGAGGACGGCCTAAATGTACTATGTCAGGCCAGGGTTAGTGTCTACGAGCCGCGGGGTGAATACCAACTATTGGTGGATGCTATGGAGCCCCGGGGTGTGGGGGCGCTGCAACTTGCCTATGAGCAGCTGAAGGGTCGATTGGAAGCAGAAGGGTTATTCGACCCTGAGCACAAGAAACCAATTCCCTTTCTCACCCAACGTCTAGGTGTGGTTACCTCCGCCACGGGTGCTGCCATCCGAGACATAATCAGGGTGGTCAGGGAGAGATACAGCAACCTGGAAATTTACCTCTATCCTGCCAAGGTTCAGGGTGAAGGTGCTGCAACTGAGATCGCTAAGGGAATAGATACATTTAATAATGAGTTTCCCGTAGACGTTTTGATAGTAGGCCGGGGCGGTGGATCTTGGGAGGACCTATGGGCTTTCAATGAGGAAGTTGTAGTCCGCGCTATTTTTCGCTCGCACATCCCGGTCATTTCCGCAGTGGGTCACGAAATTGATGTAACCCTGGCGGATTTAGTGGCAGACGTGCGCGCACCGACACCCTCGGCTGCAGCGGAAATGGTGGCCCAACATAAGGAAGCTCTGGAAACGCTCGTGGCTAACTTATATCAGCGGTTGGCAGGGCGCCTTCGTCAGATAGTGAACCTAGCCGGCGAACGTTTGGACAGCAGGAAAAAACGGCTGCGCCATCCCGCCGCGCGGTTGGCTGATCTTAGGTTGCGCCTGGACGAGCAGGCCCAACGGTTGGAGTTTGCCGTGCGCCAGAGAGTGCGCTCAGAAAGTCAAATATTTTTGAGGGTGAAAGACAATTTGCTCCACCTCAGCCCAAGCCGAAGGATCGTTGAGGCGCAGGGATTGTTGGACCAGTATTGGCACCGCCTTGAGCTTTTCGTCGGACAGATTTTGCAGAAAAAACATCAGATGTTGGAGCGGAACTTGACCCAATTGGATGGCCTGAGTCCACTGGGGATACTAGCCCGTGGCTACTCCATTACTACTACCTGGCCGAAGGGGGCGGTGATTCGCTCGACTAGGCAGGTGAGGGAGGATGACACTGTTAAAGTCCGCTTGCACGAGGGCTCATTGCGTTGCAATGTTGTGCGGGTAGAGGAGTGAGCAAGTAACCACAGAGGCCAAAAAGGTCAGAAAGTCATTCAGCAATCAAAGAATCTTCTTTGTGGGTTTTGCTGTTCAACCAGGAGCGGTAATATTGAGAAGAACACTCTTGAGTATGTCTATTTCCCTGATCTTAATAGTAGCAGCAACGCCTGTCCCGGGGGCCACTGAACTGATCCTTCGCACTGGACCCGTTGCCCAGGGTGAAGTGGTGCAGATTCACCTAACTGGGCTGAAGGACGGCTCCAAGGTGAAGGGCTCGTGGCAGGGACAGCCCCTTGAGTTTTTTGAGGTAGAAGAGGAAGAGTACAGATCTTTGTTGGGTATAGATTTTAGGCTGACTCCCGGGACCTATCCCTTGGAGGTGCAAGTCTCCACCCCGGGTAATAGTCAGTCCACTTATCGCACTAGCATAGAAGTTGAGAAAAAAGAATTTGGTGAACAAAGCTTAAACCTACCGGAGAAAATGGTAACCCTGGATCCGGACACGCTCAAACGGGTTAGAAAAGAATCCGCTGAGTTTAAGAAACTATGGGACATACATACGCCCAAGCGTTACTGGCATGGCAATTTTGTCCGGCCGGTGCCGGGGAAACTCTCTACACCTTTCGGACTCGGGAGAATCCTCAACGGAGAACCAAGAAGCCCTCACTCAGGCGTAGACTTGCGCGCTAATTTGAGTGAACCGGTGAGGGCAGCCAATCACGGCCGAATCGTCTTGGTGGGAGATTTTTTCTTCCACGGGAAGGCGGTGGTCATCGATCACGGTTGGGGTTTGTACACTATGTATTTTCACCTTTCCAAGGCAAATGTTTCTAAAGGTGATTTGGTGGGGAAAAGTTATGTCATTGGTCTTGCTGGCTCCACCGGACGAGCCACTGGCCCCCATTTACACTGGGGCGTCCGGTTGGGAGGAGCAAGGGTAGATCCCTTCGCCCTTATGCGGGTGACAACCGAGTGAGAGGAAAACGTGGCAAGGAAGAAAGAGAAATTTGAAGAGGCTCTGCAAAAGCTCGAGGCGATTGTCGCTAAGATGGAGGAGGGAGATCTTCCTCTGGAGGAAGCACTTAAAGAATTTGAGGAAGGGGTGAGGCTGGCAAAATTCTGCACCGGCAAACTGGACGAGGCAGAGCGCAAGGTGGAGAAACTCATTCGTGACCAAGCTGGCAAAATACAAACCACTCCATTCAGTGAGGAGGGAGATGACTCCTGACTTCGACCTAAAGCAATATCTGGAGAGGTATCGCTTAATAGTTGAAAAGGCTTTAGAGACTGCCCTGCCAGAGAATGAGGGGCCAGAAGCCAGAGTTGTCGAAGCTATGCGCTATAGCCTTTTTGCCGGCGGCAAACGGCTCCGTCCTATCCTTTGTCTGGCCGCGGCCGAAGCAGTGGGTGATGAAATTGAGGCTGCCATGCCTGCAGCCTGCGCCCTGGAAATGATACATACCTATTCGCTTATTCACGACGATCTGCCTGCCATGGATGACGACGACCTGCGGCGTGGTAAACCCACAAGCCACGTGGTTTTTGGAGAAGCCATAGCTATTCTTGCCGGAGACGGTTTACTCACCGAGGCTTTTGTGCTTCTCAGTGATTATCCCACCTTGCTGCCGGAAAAGGCTCTACAGCTGATTGGCGTCATTGCCAGGGCGGCAAGCTACCGTGGAATGGTGGGTGGTCAAGTGGTGGATATGCTCTCACAGAACAAGCCGGCCGATCTCGAAACTGTGCAGCAGATGCACAGTCGCAAAACTGCCGCCCTCATTTCAGCAGCGGCTGAATCGGGAGCGCTGGCTGGTGGAGGCACCGATGACCAGGTGGAGGCACTGGCTAGATATGGCAGAGCTATTGGGCTAGCCTTTCAGATAGCAGATGATATTCTGGATATTGAGGGCCATACTGAGGTTCTCGGCAAGACAGCAGGTTCCGATGTGGCCAGGGGCAAGGTAACCTACCCTGCGGCGGTGGGCTTGGAAGGCTCGCGAGAAGCGGCTCGAGAGCTGGTAAACTATGCCTTGGCTGCCCTGGAGAGATTTGATCACAGGGCTGAGCCTTTGCGCGCACTGGCAAGGTATATAATTACGAGGAAGAAATGACAGACGACTCTTTGCGCCCTGAGCTGAGAGGAAGGAGTGTTAGCTTGAGTAAGGAAACGAGCAAAGAAATTTCTAACTCGGAGGAGCAGAAAGAATCGCTCCTGTCTGGTATTGACGGCCCGCAAAATCTCAAGTCTTTATCAATCGAAGAGCTCTATCAGCTGGCCGAGGAGATCAGGGACGAGATCGTATGCACTGTCTCTCAAACCGGAGGGCACTTGGCTCCGAACCTCGGGGCGGTGGAACTGACTCTGGCCCTACATTACGTCTTTGATGCACCCGATGATGTGATTATCTGGGATGTGGGGCACCAGGCTTATGCCCATAAACTGATTACCGGTAGAAGAGAGCAGTTCCACACCATTAGAACACATGGAGGAATCAGCGGTTTTCCCAAGCGAAGCGAGAGCCCATACGATGCCTTTGGTGTTGGCCATGCCAGTACCTCTATTTCAGCGGCCCTGGGTTTTGCCTCAGGCAAACATATTAAAGGAGACAAAAACAGGGTAATCGCCGTTATTGGCGACGGTTCCATGACCGGGGGTATGGCCTTCGAGGGACTGAACCAGGCTGGCCATTTGGAGCGCGACCTCATAGTGGTCTTGAACGACAATGAGATGTCTATCGCTCCCAATGTTGGCGCTCTTTCATCCTTCTTGAGCCGCAAGAAGACCAGCAAGCTGGCGGTGCGTATTAGGAAGGATGTGAGGAGTGTGCTCACCAGTATCCCTGGAATTGGTGACGACATTGTGCAGCTGGCAAAAAGGGGCGAGGACTCACTAATGAGTTTTTTTACTCCAGGCATGCTTTTTGAGGCCCTGAAATTCGAGTATATCGGCCCAATAAGAGGGCATCGGTTGGAACGTCTCATCGAAGCCTTCACCAACGCCAAGAACCTCAGAGGGCCGGTACTGGTGCACGCCTTGACCACCAAGGGTAAGGGCTACAGGCCTGCGGAATGTGATCCTTCCAAATTTCACGGTCTGGGAAGATTTGAAGTGAGTACGGGCGAACCCATAAACAAGCCGGAGGCGCCTTCATATACGAAGATATTTGGACAGACCATGGTGAGGTTGGCCGAGGAGGACGAGAAAATAGTTGCCATCACAGCTGCCATGCCCGAGGGCACCGGTTTGAGTCAATTCGCCGCTCTCTATCCGGAACGTTTTTTTGATGTGGGAATTTGCGAGCAGCATGCGTTGACCTTTGCTGCCGGATTAGCTCTGGAGGGGTTTAAACCTGTGGCAGCCATCTACAGCACCTTTTTGCAGCGGGCCTATGACCAGGTGGTTCATGATATATGTCTGCAAAATCTGCCTGTCACCATTGTTATGGATCGAGGAGGATTGGTGGGCGAGGACGGTCCCACTCATCACGGCGTTTTCGACCTCTCCTATCTTCGCCAAGTCCCAAACATGGTGTTAATGGCTCCTGCTGATGAGAATGAGCTGCAGAGAATGTTGAAAACGGCTCTGGAACATGATGGCCCAGCAGCTCTACGTTACCCGCGCGGCGAGGCTCAGGGCGTGCCCCTGGATTCTGAAATTCGGTCTATGGACATCGGCAAAGGGAAGCTCTTGCGTGAAGGCGATGAACTGGCCATCCTGGCCATAGGTAACAGGGTGTGGCCAGCGGTTGAGGCGGCCAAGGAACTGGAGAAAGAGGGTGTGCGGGCAGCGGTTGTCAACTGTCGTTTTGTGAAACCGCTGGACAAGGAGCTCATTCTGGAGACGGCTCAACAGAGCAATCGTGTTCTCACCGTGGAGGAAAACGTTCTGCAGGGAGGCTTCGGCAGTGCAGTGCTCGAACTTTTGGCCGAAGAGGGCTTGACTGGAATCAGGGTTGTTCGTCTGGGCATTGGTGATCAGTTCATCGAGCACGCTTCTCAAGAGGTACAGCGGTCCATCTGCTCCATTGATACTCGGGCAATTGTCAAGGCGGCCCGTGTTATGGTTGCAGGGGATAGCGTCCAAAAAGTGGCGTCTTAAGTTTAGCAGTCAGCTTTCAGCTTCCAGCCTTCAGCACGGAGAGATTTTGGGTTCTTCAGAAATTTGCTTGGAAGCAAAAAAAGAGAGTTGGATTGGCTAGGAGGAGCTATCCGCCCCGAGTGGCACTTTGGCAAAGACGGCTTAAAGGGTTTGATTCATTTTAAGCTGGGGACCAATAGCTGATGGCTGGTCGCTCACGTCTAGACGTCTTGCTGGTGGAAAGAGGGTTGGCTGAAAGCCGCCACCGTGCTGTAGCATTGATTCTTGCAGGCAAGGTGCAAGTTGACGGCTACCAGGCTTCAAAGGCGGGTCAACGTGTGGCGGCAGACGCAAAAGTTGAGCTTCTCGATCAGGACGAGACCTACGTTAGCCGCGGTGGTTTCAAGTTAGCCTCAGCCTTGGACAGTTTTTCAATGGAAGTGGCCCATTTGGTGGTCATGGACGTGGGCGCGTCCACTGGTGGGTTCACCGATTGCCTCTTGCAGCGGGGGGCGAAAAAAGTCTATGCAATCGATGTAGGCTACGGCCAGCTGGCATGGCAGCTTCGCCAGGATCCGCGGGTGGTTACAGTGGAGCGGTGCAATGTGCGCTACCTGACCAGTAAGCAAGTTTCAGAGCTCGTAGATCTGGCAGTTATTGACACCTCTTTCATTTCCCTTACAAAAGTCATTCCAAGAGTTCTCGAGTTTGTCAAAGGGGGCGGGCAGCTGCTGGCTCTCATCAAGCCTCAATTCGAGGTGGGACGTGGCCAGGTGGGTAAAGGTGGCGTAGTGCGGGATCTGGAGCTACATCGACAGGTCGTTAGAAAGATAGAGCAATTCTGTCAGGGTCAGGGGATGGAGGTTCGAGGGGTGAAGGAATCGAGCTTGCTTGGCCCCAAAGGAAATCGTGAATTCTTCATTTTCGCGGTGAAATCCGAGAGATGAAAATCCAATTAATTTTCGTGGGCAAAACCCGCGAGCCTTACCTGAGACAAGGTGTAGACGACTTCCTAGCCCGCTTGCGTCGGTATCTACCGGTGGAGGTTAAAACTGTACGTTCCGAGAGGCTGGCTCGAGAAAGTCAGGCAGCACGAGTAGTCTCCCTGGAGAGCGAGAGGGTGGCGGCTGCCGTCCCCAGCCAGTCCCATCTGGTAGTTCTGGATCGGTTGGGGAGACAGTTGAGCTCGGTATCCCTGGCTCAGTGGTGGAAAAGATTAGAGAGCGAGGGCTGCCGTAAACTGTGTTTTGCTGTAGGGGGGGTTCTTGGATTTACCGATGAGCTGAGGAGTCAGGCCCAGACCCTGCTTTCCCTTTCAAAAATGACCTTCACCCATGAAATGAGCAGGCTAATTCTCTTGGAACAACTTTACCGGGCCTGCACGATCATGCGAGGGGAGAAGTACCACAAGTAGCCTGTTTATACGGACTCAACCGCCTTTACTTCAGGCACTAATTGCTTAACGATGCGCTCCACCCCTTGCTTTAGAGTCATTTGAGACATAGGACAACCACCACAGGCGCCGGTCAGCCTCACTTTCACTATGCCGTTTTCTTCCACTTCTACTAGCTCGATGTCGCCACCGTCACGTTGAAGAGCAGGCCGAATCTTATCTAAGGCCTGTTCGATTTGTTCCCTCATACTATCCTCCTAATTGGAATATGAAAAATGTAAAGGAACTATAACCACTGGTGATGTAGAATGCAACCGCCTATTTTCAGCTATTGTTTGAACTGTAGATTGACCACTCAATCTGCGGCTTTCAATGAGCAGCGGACTGAGATATTATGAAGGGCCACAGATTAGAGGCCAGAGGGCAGCAGGAAGATTGCAGCTGACAGCGGGCAGAGGAAAGAGGACAGAAGACAGATCATACTTGAAATTTTGAACTTGGAGCTAGGCCCCATGCCCTAGGCTCTATGCCTACCGCAATCCGCAATTACCAGAGTGCTTAATTGTTTGCAGTTGTTAAAAGACTCGGTATTATTGACAATACGGCATGCACTTTGCTTCTTTGAGCTTCGACACTTAAGAGGAATCTTATGAAAGAGCAGCTAATACAGAAAATCAGAGATCATAGAGCGGTTGTTGGGATCGTGGGACTCGGTTATGTGGGGCTTCCCCTGATGCTGCGTTTTGCCGAAGTGGGGTTTCCCACGCTGGGCTTCGACATAGATAAAACTAAAGTGGAAAAGCTCAAAAAGGGTGAAAGCTATATCGGCCACATCCCCTCGGCAACCATTGTCCAGAGGAGTATGGAGGAGGTTCAAATTGCAGAGGGGAAAACCGTGCCTCTTTTCGATGCCACAAATGACTACAGCCGTGCTTCAGAAACGGATGTTCTGATTCTCTGCGTTCCTACCCCGCTCAACAGAAACCGCGAACCCGATTTATCTTATGTGCGCAACACGGTAAATTCACTTCTGCCCCAGTTGCGTCGTGGCCAGATAATAAGCCTCGAGAGTACCACTTATCCTGGCACAACTGAGGAGGAAGTCCGATCCAGAATTGAAGAGTGCGGTTTTGTTGTCGGCAAGGACATTTTTCTGGTCTATTCCCCAGAACGGGAGGATCCAGGAAACCCCTTATACAATACCCAGAACATCCCAAAGGTATGTGGGGGATCGACAACTGATTGCTCAGAAGTCGGCCGGGCCCTGTACGGCGAGGTGGTGACTCAGGTGGTGCCGTTGTCCTCCACCCGGGCAGCGGAGTTGACCAAGCTCCTGGAAAACATCTATCGCGCAGTGAACATTGGGCTGGTAAATGAACTCAAAGTCGTAGCGGACCGCATGGGAATTGACATCCGCGAGGTTATTGACGCTGCTGCCACAAAGCCTTTCGGCTTCACCCCATTTTATCCGGGGCCGGGATTGGGAGGACACTGTATTCCCATTGACCCTTTTTACCTAACCTGGAAGGCAAGGGAGTACGGAATCAACACTCGCTTCATCGAACTGGCCGGGGAGGTCAACGCTGCCATGCCCCAATGGGTGGTGGGCAAGGTGACGGACGCCTTGAATGAAAAGGGTAGATCGGTCAAGGGAGCAAAGATCCTGGTGCTGGGTCTTGCCTACAAGAAGAATGTCGACGATCCCCGGGAGTCTCCGGCCATGGAGATCATGGAAATCCTCAGGAGCAAAGGTGCTGAATTGAGCTACAGCGATCCCCATGTCCCGGTGTTCCCCTCCATGCGAAGACACAGATTCGATTTGAAATCCGAAGAATTAACCCCTGCATTGCTCAAAAAGGTTGACTGTGTTCTTTTGGTTACCGACCATGACGGCTTCCCCTACGACCTCATCGGTGCTCATGCCGACCTAATCGTGGACACCCGAGGAGTGTACAGAAGTGGTGAGGCTAATGTGGTCAAGGCCTAACCCGGATATCTCGTGAATTCACGCCCTGGCGTGACTGCGACCACTTCAGGATCTCAGATTTCAGATTTTAGATTTCAGATTGAAGGGTGTCTGGTACAAACTGATTATTTGAGTAAAACAAGAATGCAAGTTTAACTTCCACCGCCTGCTTTGTCTTACTCGGTTTTGGGCAATCTCAAATCCGCAATCGTCGATCCGGTGGCACGCCCATCTTCGCGGTCTCGCGAGAGCAATTCATGAAATATCCGGGTTAAGAATTTAATATCACCCGCGGTCCCCACCAATTATTCAACCCCAGGGTTACCCACCTCAGAATTTCCAGGAACAAGTTATAATTTTATGCCTATCTGAAATTCCCTGAAAGGAGGGAAAATGCATAAATCCTCCCACTTGTGGGACGGATTTTGCATATTTAAGCCGAATACTTCATGAGTCCGCCTAAGGCGGACCAGGGATATGGCCGTCCTGCTTTGCGGACTATTAATTGGGCATCGCAATTATGGTGCCCCATCTCACGAGATAGAAGAAGATCATGACGGCGCAGCGTTACAGAGTGATATTTGAGGGAGAAATCCTCGACGGACTGCAAGTTGAGGAGGTGAAAAGAGGCCTGTCCACTCTTTTTAAAGCCAGTGAGGCTAAAATCGAGCGGTTTTTTTCAGGCAAGCGCTTAGCGGTAAAAAAGGATGTGGATTATGAGACAGCAATGAAATACTTGAAAGCCTTTGAGAGGGCAGGAGCCGTATGTAGGGTGGAAGCATTGGGGACTCATGCTGGCCTGGAACAGCCCCTCATGATGGAAAAAGAGAAAGAAGAGCCGAGGCAGCAGGACCTTATGATCTGTCCTAAATGCCAGTTTGAACAGGAGGAATCTGAGGAGTGTGTTCGCTGCGGTATCATTGTGAGTAAGTTTTATCAAAGACCTCATGCACTGGAGGCTGAGGCAGAGTCAGGTGGTCCTGAGGCAGACCTCGTTGCTTTCATAGGCGATAATGCCCATAAATATATTTCAAAATTCATGAAGTTTAATCAGGGTGGTGCCGATAGTTTCGCCTTCACCTGGCACTGGCCTGCCTTCTTCTTCGGACCTGTGTGGCTGTGGTACAGAAAACTTAATAGATGGGCTTGGCTTGCGCTTGTTTTGGATTTGATCCCTGTCGTCGATGGTATTGCTAAAATTACTTTTGCTTTAACGGGCAATTACATCTACTACAAACACTGTAAGAGTAAGATCAAAGAGTTGAGGAGGTCAAAGCCGTCCTCAGATCTATCCGCAAGTTTGGCTCTTAATGGAGGAGTAAATCGGCTGGCTGTTAGCTTTTCAACAGTTTTAATTATCCTGGCTTTGGCTGGAGCCGCATTATATGCTTACAACAGTATGACTGGAGAAAAAACCATTGGCAAAATATCCTTTTACACAGATTATGATCAAGGACTTGATCAAGCCTTCGAATCCGGCAAACCTGTTATGCTTGTTTTTTCTGCTTCTTGGTGTGGTTCATGTAAACAAATGATCAAAAATGTATTTTCCCATGACGATGTAGCATATGCATCAAAGCAGCTAGTTAACATATATGTGGATGTAGATAAAGCTAACAGACAATTAATCAACGCATATGAAGTCAAATATGTACCATCAGTATTTTTTCTTGATTATAGCGGAGAAACAATAATACAAGTCGCCGACAGAAGGTCGCCCGATGATTTCATTGAAAATATGGACTACATGGTTCGAGTACACACTTACAACCAGCAAAACTAGCAGGAATCAAAATCATCTCTACAGATTGCAGATTTAACATCGTAGATTGATGATTGCGGATTGCGGAATGAAAAAGAAAATCATACCTATATTGCTAGCATTTGCGATCTTGTTTGTTTTACTCACGCTAATAAACCCAGGATTTCGAGAAAAAATACACGTCGTAATAGACTACCTAAGCAACTGGTTGGGAATAGACTGGGGATCGATCCGAGGTTGGCGAAGCGCTAAATTATTGCTTTGCCAGGACTGCTTCGCCATATATCTGTAGTGATGGGCATAAACATTGCATTTTAAACTGTTTGCAACCCAATAAATAATCTTAACCCAAACAAGGATCAACAATGTTGCAGACAGCAAAGGAAAAAACGGTGGAACAAAATAATAAGCGGGCCAAAGGCAAAATTTTCAGAAGTCCATTCAAAATGGTAGAGACTACTATCATTTCTGACAGCAGTAATTTCCAGGGTAATATCGAAACAGAGGGTACCCTCATTGTGCATGGTTCGGTGACAGGAATGATAAGGTGCGGCTCCCTGGAAATTCTGCAAGAAGGCGATGTGGATGCGAATGTGGAAGCCGAAAACGTGAGCGTGGCAGGAAAATTCCAAGGAGAAATGATCTGCAATGGCAGGTTAAACATTTTGAGCACAGGAACAGTAATAGGCGAGATAGCTTATGGGAGGCTATCCATAGAATCAGGGGGACAATTGGCTGGCAACCTTACCAGGTCCAAATCAAAAGACACCACAGTGCTCCCCCTGTACCAGGAGATTAATCAATCCTAAACATACCCACCTCGGCGGCACAGCGACTTCGTTGCAAGGGCTTTGTCTTTTCGTTTTTCCTGAGCCTGTCTCGACCTGTATTTAAAAATTACCCAAACATGCATTTTTGGATACGGCACTAGCTTCAATTGACCAATTGAACCACTCTATCTGGATGGTATTATTTATTTAACTGTCTGATAAAACATTAAAAAATGTCAATTTTATAGATGTGGCATGTTTTTTCCATTATTTGCAAAACCGTCTTTCAACAAATAGTCAAAGGAGGAAGTCTAATGAGACGCATAACCTTACTTCTGTTTCAGCTCTTCTTAGCCCTGTTTGCTGGATACGCAGTAGTATACGATGTACCTAACGAGTATCTGGTTGTTCCGCTACTATGTTTGGTCTGCATGTTCTTCCTCGGAAGGCATCCAGACTCGTCCCCAAAGCGGAGCCAACAAAAATTGGCGCTTGATGTTTAACCCGGATGTTTCATTAATGGCCTACAGCGACCACGGATATGGCCGTCCTTCCGGGCGTCCTCGGGCGTCGGACCCTGCGACGTACCGTTCAGGTGCGCCTCGAATCCAATCCCGCGTTACCGCGGGACGGTTGCCCGGTGGCCCGCCCGCCTCGCCTTGCTTGCATGGCGGGCAGGCACAACCATCTTCGTGGTCGCGCCACGGCAATTCATCAAACATCCGGGTTAGCCTATTTTCGGCACCCTTTTTGATGGCCTCCGAACGCTTCACCGAATCAGGGTATGAATCATGATTTACGAGAGAGATAGACGCAGATTTGAGCGAATAGAGGTCAAATGGCCTACAACTGTTATCACCTCCGACGGTGAATTTACAGGAGAAACCAAGAGTCTCAGTCAGGTTGGAGCATCTTTTTACTGTCGGGAGTTGCCACCCATAGGGCAAGAATTTCGCTTGGAAATCCAACCTCCCAGCCATCAGCCCATCCTGGTATCAGCTAAATCGATATGGGCGATGGAACAAGTGCCTCTAGAGAATTACAGTCTTTTCATAGTGGGTGCAGAATTTGAATACATATCGGAAGCAGACGTTCAGTTCATAGGCAAGGTGATTGCGCAGCAAGAAGGAAAGGGGGGGTGAGAGCGAACCTTAACAGGTAAATGCGGCTTAGGTAAAGGCTCTCGGGATCTCGATGGCTCTAGAGCCTGCCCCAGGCAACGTAGTTCCTTAAATTGTCCTCCAGCGGGTTGTCGAGGACGCGAACCTCAGCCGGCTCTCGAAAGGAAAACTCAAGCTGTCGTGCAGGCACAGGAACGGAAAACAGCTCTATGGTGTTTTTTGTCATCCTGATTTTAATGGACACAGTGTCAATAGTTATGGGCTTCAAATCCGTCATAGTTTTCAAATCCAGCGTCCCTTACTGAAGGTTCACCTCGCCTGAAGGAAAGATTTTGAGGTGCCAAGACCTACCACAGCCATAGCGACATGTGATGTAGACGGGTAAGATCTTTCCTTCCTGGCAGTTAAAGGATGCTTCACCGACATTGCATTCCAAACCACACTTTTGACAGAAATAGGCGTAGCCATCTGCATAGCGAGGGTCTTCTTTCCGCTCAAAAAAACTACTTATAGCAGTAATATTATCTGCCATAGTTCTTGCCCCCGGCCGAAATGCGCATCTTTGCTCTTCATTACCTCAAACATGCAACAGCGATGCCATTCTGATCGCAAAGAGCATAGCGCATGGCGCATAGCGAAAAGGCATGGAGCATTGGGCAGGGAGTAAAGCGACACGGGACTTTCAGCCAGCAGCGGGCAACTGGCAGCTGGCAGGAAAAAGATATCCTACACGCAGAACCATTGCCAGATCTTGCGAGCTGGCTGCTGTCAGCTGCAAGCTGACTCCTAGCTCTATGCTCCATGCTTATTTGGATTCTTTCCTAAACACAGAGATTGAGCAGTTTCTCTATTGACAATCGTTTTGCCACCCTTAAAATTGCCTGTAATCCATGGGTCTAGACCGTTTCGAGTTACTGGTAACAAAAGGCTCAATCTGCAAAGCAAAAGAGGGAGATTTAATTATGCGAAAAACAGCTATTTATGGTCTCGTCACAATTTGTCTGATGGTCTTGCTGGATATGTCGACATGGGCAGGATGGGACCCGGCTCGGGAGCAGAAAGAAAAGGAGCTTGTCGAGGAAACCATTGTCAAGTTCAAGCAAGCCGACTCCAGTATGAAAGTGTTTTTTGATAAGGCTTACGGTTATGTTGTCTTCCCATCAATCGGCAAAGGTGGCTTTATCGTTGGTGGTGGTCACGGGGATGGATGGGTCTATGAAAAAGGAAGACATATTGGCCGTGCCACCGTGACGGAACTAACGGTGGGCGCTCAGATTGGCGGTCAGTCCTTCAGCGAAATAATCTTCTTTGCAGATAAGTCAACCTTAGATGATTTCAAGAGGGGAAATTGGGAACTCGACGCTCAGGCATCGGTAATCCTGGTGAAGTCAGGGGCTTCTAAAGACGCAAGCTACGACCATGGAGTGGCTGTTTTCACTATGCCCAAGAGCGGCTTAATGGCAGAAGCTACTGTGGGCGGTCAGAAGTTCCAGTACATTGCCAAATAGGACGACTCTCTAGCTCCATAACCCCCTTATCAGACAACTTCTCCTCTTTTTCCCACCGACAATTGTGTTAGGCCCAAGGGAGCAACATAGGTCGGTGGGGTTTTCTTATAGTAGACTTAAAGGGTTAGGTGTTGACTTTCACTGAGCTCTCGTGGTTTATTCACTGGCGGGCTTTAGTCATAACCGAAGCGTTAAGGCGACACATAAACTGAGACAAGAGTAAACACCGGGCTCTAGAGATTTCTCAAAAGTCTAGGTGACTCAGGATGAGAAGGGATTTCATCTATGTCTAAACAGTCGGACAGACGTGACTACCCCAGGGCTGATGTTAAATGGCCAGTTACTTTAATCACCCCTGAGGCCCAAATTGAAGGAGAGATAGAGAATTTCACCCCCAAGGGGTTATTTGTCTCCTGCGCTGAAGTGCCGCCTTCGGAGGGCATCTTAAGACTAGTCATTAAAGTGCCCGGCCGTCCGACCATGAATGTTGCTGGCAAGGTTATTTGGTCGACGATTATTGATACCACTGAGAGTGGAGCAAGGTTAGGCGTGGGTATACAATTCACAGAGATCTCCAAAAGTGACTTAAAGGTCCTCCACGAAGCCGCGACTGAGTACCACCGAGATGAAGAAGGGTGAGGGCAAGCAAGGACTCACTGATTCATTCCAATCAGAGACCAGCGAGCACACACAATAAGTATTTTACTTGCTCCTTTCAGCCTCCTCTTCCCCGCCTTCGGTATCATGCCGGGCCAGTGGGTGATTTTTTGCAAAGAACCGGGGAGACAGAGACTATCGATCGACTGTTTTTGTACTTGGCACTTTGTTTGCATGGAAAAGCAAGCGAGCATTTTGCTCCAATAATGTTCCCTCCCTTTTCTCTGTCCCCCATCGGCCTTAGTGTGGTTGAGCCGATGGGGGGTTTTTTTTGACTCACTCAACTATTTGACTAGTTGACCACTTTGCGATTAGAATCCCAGCGAAATTTTGTTTTGGAGTAAGAATGAGCGAGAAGCTGGTAGAGCATATTGGTAATCTTAGAAAGAGTTTAAAGGCGATCATCCTTGCCCACAACTACCAGCGGCCGGAAGTGCAGGATATTGCTGATTTTACCGGGGACTCCCTGGAGTTGAGTCGCAAGGCAGCGGGGACCGATGCTGAGGTGATTGTTTTTTGCGGAGTCCATTTCATGGCTGAAACCGCTAAGATTCTTTCACCGGAGAAGACTGTGCTGCTGCCTGACGAGGAAGCCGGTTGTCCCATGGCGGATATGATCACTCTAGAGCAATTGGAGGAGGAGAAGGCCAAGTATCCCGGGGTCCAGGTAGTCTGCTATGTGAATTCCAGTGCTGCGGTAAAGGCGGGCTCAGACATCTGCTGCACCTCTGCCAACGCGGTACAAGTTGTGAAAACCGTGGAAAAAAACCGGCCGATTCTTTTCGTTCCGGACCAATACCTCGGTCACTACGCCATGGGCAGGACAGGCAGACAAATGCATCTCTGGCCCGGATATTGTCCCACCCATGTGAAAATAGGGGTTGCGGATGTGAGAAGACAAAAGGCCCGCCACCCTGGGTCCAAGGTTGTGGTTCATCCCGAGTGTCGGCCCGATGTGATCGACGAAGCGGATGAGGCTCTCAGCACCAGTGGTATAATTCGCTATGCAAGATCATACCAGGGTAATACTCTAATTGTTGGTACTGAGACCGGGATTCTCCACCGATTAAGAAAAGAAAATCCTGCAGTTGAGTATGTCCCGGTAACCGAGCGCTCCGTCTGCCCCAACATGAAGCGCATTACCTTGGAAAAAGTCCTCTGGTCCATGGAGGAGATGCAACCTAAAATAGAGATTCCGGAGCTTATAAGACAGCGGGCCTTGGCAGCGGTGGAAAGGATGCTGGAGCTATAGAGCGCGGCAAGCGGCGGGCAGGTTTAATAGGTTCCCGAGATAAACTTAACAAACCCCAGACGAGCGAACTCACCTTTGGAAAGGGGACATGATTGTCGTCTACACCTCCGATCTTCATGGAAACAAGGAGCTGTATTCAGAACTGTTTGAACTGGCCGAAGAGAGAGGGGCCCAAGCTGTTATCATTGGGGGCGACATGCTTCCCATGCAGGGCTCTTTTCAATACTCCCTTCTAGAGCAAAAGGATTTCATTTTTTCTTATCTAGGCCCCAAACTTAGAGGGTTTCTCTCCAAAGCTCCGCAAGCCACCATCTATGCTATGCTTGGCAACGATGACTGGGGTGCGAGTAATACCCACCTTAAAAATTTAGAAGGACAGGGTATACTGCGGCTAATTCATGGTCAAAAGCATGCGCTCGGGGATCGTTACGACTTGATCGGTTATGCTCACGTGCCACCTACACCTTTCATCATAAAGGATGGTGAACGGAGAGATTTGCAGACAGATTCTACTGAACAGCAACGTTGCACTGCTTGCTGCAGCCAGGGAGAGCAAATCATTGTAGTTGATCCGCGGCAGTACTTTGTCCGGATGAAATCCATCGAGGAAGAACTGGAAGAGCTGCCAGGGGTCCGGGAGTCTCACAGTGCAGTTTATGTTATGCACTGTCCGCCATTCAGCACCAATCTCGACAGGCTCTTTGACGGCCGGTGGATTGGAAGCCGTGCTATAAGGTTGTTTATCGAAAACCACCAGCCCTATTTGACCCTGCACGGTCATATTCATGAGTCATCAGAGATAAGCGGGAGATACTGGGATCGGATCGGAAAGAGCATCTGCATCAATCCTGGGCAGTCCACTGAGGAGCTTTACGCTGTTGTCTTTGAACTCGAAGATGTATCCACCACCTTGGAACACACAGTTTTTGGACGAATGGCGGACGACGCATAGCGCCAGGATTACTGGGCACTAAGCAGTAGGCACTAGGCACCATTTCATTTCATAACGCTCATTTCTCAACTCCTATTGCGCATTGCAGGACATGGGTAATGAGGTATTTGGTCAAAATGAGAAATGCGAAATGGAAAATGTGAAATGACAAATGTACCGGCTGCTCCCTGGTCAACCTAAGTTACAAGTAACTGTCTTATGTCACTGCCAAAGTCAGGAAAAGAACTGTTAAGTCCCAATTATTGGTGGCAGGAGTTCTGCCGGCAGCTCAAAGAGTTGCGCGGTAAGCCCCATGAGATATCCTTGGGCATGGCCATCGGGGTTTTTATCGCCATCACTCCTACCATTCCTTTTCATACAGTGCTGGCCGTATCCCTGGCAGCACTCCTGCGAGGTAGCAAGCTGGCTGCGGCCTTAGGAGTCTGGGTGAGCAATCCCCTAACCATCCCTTTTTTCTACTATGGGAGTTATCGCCTGGGAAGATTTGTTTTAGGGTATCCGCAGCTACCCCTGCCTGCTGACTACTCGTTGATTTCACTGATGAAACTGGGTAAGCATGTGACGGTGGCAATGTTGCATGGCGGTGTGCTTCTGGGAATTTTGCCAGGCCTGTTGGCTTATTTTCTGACCTACAAATTCACCAGTTCCCCTCGTTTTCAGGGGAAATAACAGTACTCAATTCAGCACGCCTGGGGGTGTTAGGAATATTTCCATTCCCTTTGAGCAATAGGTATATTTTGCCTTCAGGGTTTTTATTTGAGCAGTAAACCTGAGCAGTTATAAAATGATTTCCCCCAAACAAGCACTGAGGATTCTTGGCAGAAGGCCTACTAAAGGATTGGGACAGCATTTTCTCATCCATCAGGCAACTGCGGAAAAAATAGCCGCCGCAATTCGTCCGGGGCCAGGTGATGTGGTGGTGGAAATCGGGGCGGGACTGGGGGCTCTGACTTTGCCGCTGAGCAGGAGTGGTGCGCTGTTGATCGCGGTCGAGATCGATGCAGAGCTGGTAAAATTTTTACGCAACGAGTTCGAGGAGAAGAGCAATGGCAAGGGGGTGAAAATAGAGTGTATGGATATACTGGAGCTGGATCTCATCGGTCTACATGAGCAGTTCCAGAGGAAAATGAAAATCATTGGCAACTTGCCTTATAACATAAGTAGCTCCGTTCTGTTCAAATTAATGGAAGCTGCAGATTGCCTCAAAGAGGCGGTTCTCATGCTGCAAGATGAGGTGGCAGAGAGAGTTCTTGCAGGTCCAGGCAATAAGAATTATGGAATTCTCTCGGTCATGGCCGCCTACCACAGTGAGCGCAGACGGGTTATGCGGGTCAAACCATCCCAGTTCTATCCCCCACCTAAAGTGGATTCCCAGGTCATAAGTCTGTGGTTTCGGGACTGTCCGCTAGCACCCCAGGTGGAACCATTCTGGCTGGTGCAAACAGTGAAGGCGGCTTTCTCTCACAGGCGAAAGACGCTGAGGAATAGTTTGTTGGCGAGCAAGTTTGGCAATCTGACCCCAGATTTCGTCAGTACAGCCTTGGAAGAGGCTTCAATTGAACCGCGCCGGCGGCCAGAGAGTCTCACTCTCGAGGAATTTTTGCGACTGGCAGACGCATTGAAAGGGGTAACGGACAAAACTGGTTGACGAAGAAAAACAGACATGATAACAGTTACTAGTTCAAGTAATAATATAATCCGCTTGGATCCATTTGGTGGACTGAGACGGTAGCGAGCCAGTTGATCAGGCCGACGCAAGCGCGCGGTTAAACAGCGCAGCCCAATCCGGAGAGTGGTGAAGCCTTCTGGACGGTCGTCTTGGAGGCTTTTTGCATGGCTGCCTACCGTGTAGAAGTTCAGTGGATGGAGATTGCATTCTCAAAGGCACGGAGGTGATGTGGTCATGCAACGCATTTTCCTGAAAGCCAAGATTCATCGGGCACGGGTTACGGCCACCAGATTGGACTACGAAGGCAGTTTAAGTATCGACCGGAGTCTAATGAGCGAAGTAGACATTGCCCCGCACGAACAGGTGGGAGTGTACAACCTGGCAAACGGCGAAAGGTTTGATACTTATGCCATTGCCGCTCCAGAGGAATCAGGAGAAGTCAGCCTCAACGGTGCGGCTGCCCGTAAGGGGCAACCGGGTGATCTAATTATTATTGCTACCTACGCTCTGCTGGATGAAGAGGAATTAGCAACCCACCAGCCCAAGGTCATTTCGGTGGATGAAAAAAATCGACCTCGGCCAGGTGGTGGGGCTAAATAATACATGAGCATGTTCAAGTGGTTTAAAGCCCAGATTCGTGGCTACTTTTTGGCCGGTCTCCTCGTCATCGTCCCGCTGGGCGTCACCGTGGTTGTGATCACAGCTATTCTCAGGCTGATTGATCGGTTGCTCATCATAATCCCCCCGAAGTTTCACCCCCATACCTATTTAACCTTCAAAATTCCCGGTCTCGGGCTTGTCCTTGCCATTGTTCTTATAATGATCACCGGAATTTTAGTGAAGAACTACATTGGGCGTCGGGTGGTGGGCTTCGGTGAATACATCCTCTCCGGTATTCCTCTAGTGCGACCGGTATACGTGGCGGTCAAACAGGTCATCCAGGCAATGTTCGGCGACACGCCTTATGCTTTTAAGCGGGCTATACTAGTTGAGTATCCCCGCAAGGGCGTATGGGCTATTGCCTTTGTAACCGGAAAAACTTATAAGGAAATCGTTGAAAAGACCAAGAAGAAAACGATTAACGTTTTCTTGCCCACCACACCTAATCCTACATCAGGGTTCTATTTGGTTATTCCTGAAGAAGACACCATCCCGCTGGATATTAGTGTTGAAGATGCCTTCAAACTGCTGATCTCCGGTGGCGTTGTTGAACCAGGAGGAAATATGCCCCAATTTCTATTCGGCAGGAAGCAACGCAATGCAAGAATGCAGCAGATGCTGGCGCAAAGCGGACAGCTTGAAACCTCTGCCGCAGGTTCAGGGCAATGTGGTGACCAGTCTGAAGAGGCTGAGAAAATGAGTCGACCATCTGCGGACAAGTCCAGTCAACCCGCTGGCAACAGGAGGACAGGAGCCAGCAGTGAAGGGGAGACAGATTTGCCGGAAAGTTAAGCTTGACTAAAAAGCCAAACAAGCAGGCTTTAAACTAAAGATTCAGCTGAAGAATATGAGCTCAGGGCTTAAAGTTAAAATAAGGAGGCTTATTCAATGTCTACAACCAACTACCTTTTCACTTCTGAGTCGGTTGCGGAAGGACACCCGGACAAGGTAGCCGACAAAATTTCTGATGGAATCCTGGACGCCATCATGGCTGAGGACAAGCAGTGCCGTGTGGCTTGCGAAACACTGGTGACCACAGGGATGGCCATAATTGCTGGCGAAATTACCACAACCTGTTGGGTTGACATGCCGCAGATCGTCAGGGACACAATCAGGGAGATCGGTTACAACAATTCCGGGATGGGATTCGATTGGGAAACCTGCGCGGTGATGACTTCCATTGACAAGCAATCGCCGGATATCTCCCAGGGAGTAACTGCGGGTGAGGGTCTCTATGAAGAGCAGGGGGCTGGAGACCAGGGGCTCATGTTCGGCTATGCCTGCAGCGAGACCCCGGTTCTCATGCCCATGCCAATCTACTATGCCCACCGGGTAACCCGACGGCTGGCGGAGGCTCGTAAGAGCGGTGTTTTGGACTTCCTTCGCCCGGACGGTAAATCACAGGTGACAGTGGAATACGAAAACGGCACACCCAGGCGAGTTCACACCGTAGTTGTAGCGGCTCAACATGTTCCCCAAGTGAAGTACGATACCCTCCGGGAGGGGATCCTTGAGGAGGTTATCCGCAAGGCCATACCAGAGGATATGCTTGATGATCAGACCAAGTATTTTATCAATGCCACAGGCCGGTTTGTAATCGGTGGCCCCATGGGAGACTGTGGTCTTACAGGCCGCAAGATAATCGTGGACACTTACGGTGGCCAGGGGAGCCACGGCGGTGGCTGTTTTTCCGGCAAGGATCCTTCCAAGGTGGACCGGAGCGGCTCTTACATGGCTCGCTACGTGGCCAAGAATATTGTTGCCGCCGGACTGGCAGAAAAGTGTGAGGTTCAGGTTGCTTACTGCATTGGTGTGGCTGAGCCCGTGAGTTTGATGATTGACACCTTCGGTACCGGTAAGATTCCTCCGGACCGAATTGCGGAAATAGTACGGGACACTTTCAGCTTCAAGCCGGCTGAGATGATAAGACATCTCAGACTGCTAAGACCCATCTTTAAAAAGACGGCCTGCTACGGGCACTTTGGCCGCAATGATCCTGATTTTACCTGGGAGTACACTGACAAGGTGGACGATCTTAGGGAGAAGGCGGGGATCTGAGGCATAGAGCATAGCGCAAGCCGAAAATCTGAAAGTACTAAGACTCTGCGTGTTTTCCAGGAGGACTAGATAACAATGGAATATGATGTAAAGGATCTTGCACTGGCGGAAAAGGGCGGAAACCGAGTGGAATGGGCAGCTCAGGGTATGCCGGTGCTCAATGCCATCAAGGACCGCTTCTCTGGTGAAAAACCCCTGAAGGGGGTGCGGATCGCCGCCTGCCTGCACGTAACCACTGAGACGGCTGTGCTAATGCAGACCCTCAAGGCTGGCGGAGCAAAGTTACACCTGTGCGCATCCAATCCACTGAGCACTCAGGATGATGTAGCCGCTTTCCTGGTTGCCGAGGAAAATATTCCAGTGTTTTCCATTAAGGGTGAAGACAGGGATACTTACTACCGTCACATCAACCAGGCCCTTGACATCAGACCTCACATTACCATGGATGACGGGGCGGATCTGGTGAGCACAATCCATGCAGAAAGGCGAGAACTTCTGGAAGAAATCCTGGCGGGGACAGAGGAAACCACCACCGGGGTCATTCGGCTCAAAAGCATGGCAGCTGACGGGGTTTTGGCCTATCCGATTATTGCGGTAAACGACGCCAACACCAAACACCTTTTCGACAATCGTTATGGCACGGGTCAGAGTACAGTGGATGGAATCATTAGGGCCACTAATCGCTTGCTTGCCGGCTCCACTTTCGTGGTGGCAGGCTACGGTTGGTGCGGCCGTGGGGTAGCCATGAGAGCCAGCGGCATGGGGGCCAAGGTAATCGTCACCGAAATTGATCCCTTGCGTGCCCTGGAGGCGGTAATGGATGGCTATCAGGTGATGCCCATGCTGAAGGCTGCAAAATTAGGCGACTTCTTCTGTACCGTGACCGGGGATATAAAGGTTCTCCGCAAGGAGCATTTTGGAGTAATGAAAGACGGGGCGGTAATCTGCAATTCTGGCCATTTCAATGTTGAAATCGACCTGGAGTCCCTGGCTGAGATGAGCAAAGGGAAGCGGCAGATCAGGGAAAGCGTTGAGGAATATCTATTGTCAAATGGCAAGCGTCTAAATGTGCTTGGGGAGGGACGGTTGGTTAATCTGGCTGCCGCCGAGGGACATCCTCCCAGCGTCATGGACATGAGTTTTGCCAACCAGGCACTGGCGGCTGAGTATGTGACGAAAAAAGGTTCCACCCTAGAGAAGAAAGTCTACGGAGTGCCTGAGGACATCGATTCGGAGATTGGGAGGCTCAAGCTCGCCGCCATGGAAGTTGAAATTGACATACTTCTCCCAGAGCAGGAAAAGTATCTGGCCTCTTGGGATATGGGTACCTAGCGCCTATTACATCTCACATTTAGCATTTATCATTCAGAATTTATCATTAAGAAAGCCATTCTCATTATTGTGATCTTTCAATGTGCAATGAAAAATGCACAATGAGAGATGTGAAATGGGCCCTTGCACTCAGTGCTATGCTATTAGGTAGGTGGGAGTGAGGACATGAACACTCGGGCGACATTGGTACAGGTGTTCCTTTTATCTCTAACCTTGGTGCTTGCTGCAGCATGCGCACCCTCGCGGGTGGCCGCACCGGTTGCTGATCAAGAAGAAGCTCTTAGGGTAGTTGATCCGCTTTCGGTACCGCTGGAAAGAGACGACCTGGCGCGAAATCTATTGGAAGAAGCGATTAATAATAGCCTGAGCTACTACGAGAGGCTTTCCGAGGAGACAACATTCAAGTTCGGCTCCGAGGAAGTTCAAGTGGGGCGCGTCAAGAGATCTTTACGCACCTTTCTTTCTTTACTGAGTGAAACTAGCTCCTGGGCGGAACTGGCAGACAGAGTTAGAGAGAACTTTGTTATTTATCGGTCCGTCGGCCGGAACGCTGAGCAGGAGGTTCTATTCACTGGATACTTCGAGCCCACCATCCAAGGCAGCCTTAATCCGGACGAGCACTACCGTTATCCCATTTATGGTGTTCCCGATGATCTTGTCAATATCGATTTGGGACTCTTCAAAGACGAGTACCGGGGGGTGAAGCTGGTTGGACGCTCAGAGGGAAAACGGGTGGTTCCCTACTACAAAAGAGATGAAATCGATTTCTACGGCAAGTTGGCTGGGAAGGGTTATGAGTTAGTGTGGGTGGCTGATCCAGTGGAACGCTTTTTTCTCCGGATTCAAGGATCCGGGCGCATACGATTATTGAATGGAGAGTCTATTCGACTGGGATATGCTGCCAAGAATGGATGGCCATGGCGGCCTATCGGAAGAGTGATGATCGAAGAAGGGCTCATACCAAAAGAGGCCATGTCCATGCAGGCCATTCGCCGCTATCTGAAGCAAAATCCTGAGGAAATGTCTGATATTTTTTCTTACGATCCGAGCTATGTATTTTTTCAAACCGAAAAGGGGGGTCCTTTCGGCAACATAGCTGTGCCGCTAACGCCCGGGCGATCAATCGCCACCGACTCATATATTTTTCCCAAAGGAGCGCTCGCTTTTATTGAATGTCAGAAGCCGGTTTTTGCCAAGGATGGCGTTATTCTGGGATGGGCTCCTTTCGGCCGTTATGTGCTTAATCAGGATACCGGGGGCGCCATACGTGGACCAGGACGGGTGGACCTGTTCTGGGGCAACGGCCCCTTCAGCCGCATTGCCGCCGGGCACCTCAAACACCCCGGTGCCCTGTATTTTCTACTCCTCAAGGAGTAAGATGGCATAGCGCATAGAGTAAGATGGTTAAATAGTAGATTAGTGAAATCGTTACAACCGTAGTAATCGTTCAAATCGTTGAAGCCGTCCACCACCGAGGTCAGAAGTCGGAGATCAGAGATCAGCTTTACCCCGACCTCCGACATCTGATCTCTGACCTCTGAGTTCTTTCCGCTGACAGCTTCCTGCTCTAATGTCTACTCTTCTTCCCCGTGATCGGTGGCAAATTTATCTGCCTCAACCACAGTCTGGATTATGAACTGGTTTATTACCCTTATCTCGTCGAATATTCTTGAAAGTTCCAGGAGCTTATCTAATTCGCCTGCTCTTATCACGGAAAACAACTCCTTCTGCACGAGACGGAAACGGTCTATCAGCGCTGCCTCTCGCTGCTTTAGCTCGAGCAAGAACTCCTCTGGTAATAGCATTTCTTGATACCTTGATTCTAAGGCTAGGTAGGTTTCGCGGTAGTTATGGGCAAGTGTTTTGAGATGCTCGGCAAATGGGGGAAGATCATTCATAAAAAGCACTCCTGTCTGGTGGTCTTGGGCTGGAGGGCACAGTTGGCTAGATTGTAAATGGTATATGATCGGCGGCCAAGTAGTTTTTTGCCCTTGAATTTCTCCTTTTGCAATGCCATAATTAGCGAAGTTGCACAATTAATATCATTTTTTCTTTCCGGGTATCTTTGCCTTAAACCGTAGTTGTCGGACGCGATTTCAGCTTTCTTCTATCCTTTTACCCGTGGCTCGTTTGGACATTGCCGGTAACTGAAAAGTGGACGGCTGTTTGCGATCAGTTTTGCTCAAAAAACGGCAATGGTCGGAGCAACCTCCGACTGCGACCCGGCGCGCAGCAAGATGCGGCAAATATAACCAGTTTGCCAAACTGGGAGTTAGTTTATCTTGTCAATATAGGGGTTAGCCCCTGAAGGTCAACAGAGGAAATGCAGAAAACGGTAAACATAGTTGTCTCAGAGCGGATCAGAGTGCCCTCCGCAGCTCTGCCACCGATGCTTAAAAAGAAGCTCACCGAAAGGCTTGTTTTTATCAATCCAGAATATGAGTTTCGCCAGAGTCGCGGGGAGTGGCTGGGTAGCATACCCCCACAGATTCACTGTATGTATGAACAAAGACGCAATTACTTCATACCAAGAGGGTTCCTTAATCAGTTGCTGGATCTCTGCCAGAATTTTGGGGTCACTTACCGATTGATTGACCGACAACGTGAGCTTGAACCGGTTGAGTTCCAATTCCACGGGGTGCTGAAAGATTATCAGGAACTGGCCTATGAGGAGATGATAACTAGAGATCACGGCACCTTGGTTGGTGGTGCCAAGAGCGGGAAGACAGTCATCGCCCTCTATCTTATATCCCAGCGTCAACAGCCAACAATGATTGTTGTGCCCAATGTTTCTCTGCTGGGCCACTGGAAGGAAAAGCTTGTTCGTTTCCTCAAGGTGTCACCGGAGGAAGTGGGTATTATAGGCGAGGGCAAGTTTGAGGTGGGTCCCCGGGTTTCGGTGGCACATGTAAGCGCTCTTTACCGCCGGGTACGTGAGGTGCGCGACAAAGTGGGGCATCTGGTGGTAGACGAGTGCCACCGTACGCCTTCACGTACTTTCACCCAGGTGGTTAGTAACTTTGACTGCCATTTTTTATTGGGGTTATCTTCTACCAATCAGCGGCGAGACAGACTCGCCCGGCTCATTTACTATTATGTGGGTGACATTCTTCATCAAATTGACGCTCGCAAAGCAACAGAAATAAGAGCAATATTCCAGGCCGATGTAGTAGTTCGCCAAACCGACTTCGAGTATCCCTACGAGAGCAGTGATGACTATCCTGCCATGCTTAAGGCCCTGGCCAAGGACCCGGAGCGCAACCGGCTCATCGTGGATGACGTCTCCCGTGAAATGAGCGAGGGCGCTGGTGCCCCACTGCTGGTCTTGACCCAAGATGAAGATCAGGACAACACCTTGAAGGATATGCTGGACAAGGAGGGGGTCTCGAGCGTATCACTAGACCCTGAAGTTGTTGGTAAAGGAGAAAAAAGGTTAGACGAACAGCTAAAGAGTAAGAAAATCCAGGTGGTGTTGGCCAACCGTCAATTCTTTCAGAAGATGATTTCTGAGACAAAATTCGAAGCTCTGTTTCTTACTACTCCCCTCAATTTCAGAGGCCGGACAATAGGTTGGTTTCAGGGGATGTTGAGGCGCAATGATGGCCAGCCGTTGATTAAGGTATACGATTATGTAGACAGTAAAATAAGCATCCTTGATAATTTCTTCCGCATGCGCAGTTATGCTTACGGACTGCGGCTACCAAGAGCTGCTCCCCCAAGGTAAACCACCCACCGATCCATGGCATATAAACTATTCTTTCCCAGCTATTCTGTCACTAGAATGCAGGGGCTAGCAGCAGGCAGAACTCAGAGGTCAGAGATCAGATGTCGGAGGTCGTGGGTAAAGCTGATCTCTGATCTCTGACTTCTGACCTCTGCGATGGACGACTTCAACGATTTGAATGATTTCAACGCCTTTAACGATTTCCGCAAATTAAACGGTTGTAACGATTTGCCTAATAGACTGTTTAACAAACTGACCCCAAGCGCCTAGCGCTTTTCCATGATAGCGAGTAGAGTCGGTGAGCAGGTTACGGGTCGCTATTGGCGAACAATTAAGAAGCTGTCCCCAAGTGGTTACCCTCGGTGCACGCTCCCAAATAGGAGATTACACAGAGAAGGAACTCGAACTGCTCCGCACTGCAGACATCATTTTTTTCCCAACATCCAGATTTGTAGATCTTTTTGCTACCCTCGGAAAGTTAACGTTTCCAACCATTAACTGCTATCGTTTGCGAGGGGAGAGGCTGAAGCAAGTAGCCTTGTTCCGCATGCTTAACGTGCCTTATCCACGTACGCGTGTCTATTATGGTTATAAGCAGAAGCAAAAGATCCTTGAGGACTTTGCTTTTCCACTCATTGCAAAAAAACCCCGTGGTTCAGAGGTTGGGAGAGATGTTTTTCTCATAAAAGACAGTGATAAATTGGAGCGGTACAATAGGAAAGTTAATCCAGCTTACATTCAAGAGCACGTCCAGCCGGAGATAGAATTGCGGGTAGTTGTTATCAACTACGAAAAGGTGTTCGGATCTTACCGGAGGATAGTCGGTGGCGACTTCAGGGGAAATTCAGTCCATGCCGGAGCATGGCAGACAAAAGACATGCCCGGGGAGGCAATTACCCTGGGGAAAAACATTGCTCGGCAAGGCGGTCTCTCCGATGTGAGGGTGGAGATGATCTTCGATGGTAGCCAATTCCAGGTTCTTGAACTGAACTTCCAATATGACGAAATGGGGGATGTTTACCCCGGGCAGGAACGGTTCAAGACGATCATGGAGATGATTGAGCGGGGAGAGCTCTAGTGCTAGCGCAGAGCGCTCCGCGCTTTGCGCGCGAGAAGGGCCCTTCGACAGGCTCAGGGTAAACTCGTCGGGAGGTCTAGCGAGACGGGGATTATGAGAAAGCTGAAAGCAAGCAGCTGTCAGCGGGCTGGGAATAGTCACAGGGCTTCGCCGTCAGTCGGTTACGGTGTCATTCATAGTCATTTAGCCACTAGGGGTGGCCGTCATTACGCTTCGCTGTCATTAGTTGTCATATTAGATCCCTCTGTGGGGAAAACGAATAACCATAAATGACGCCGTAGGCAAATGACCATAAATGACGATCGATTAGCCCTAATGACGCCATGCGCCTTGCGCCAGGCGAAATAACATTGACAGTTCAGAGCGCGCCTCGCTATAATCACACCACCTAAATGGCCGGAGTGGTGAAACTGGTAGACGCGCTGGACTCAAAAACCAAAACAGAGTAAAACGATAAAGCCAGTGATTTCAGTTAATAATTTGATTTCACTGGCTTTTCTTATGTCCAAATAAGTTGGGAAATGTTAGGTAAAATTAGGATTTTTTTGACCTCGCGGGCAAAGTCACGGGCAAAGTGGGAACTCGGAGCATTGCTATGAAAGTAAAAATCCGCCCCGCTGCCGATGTCTTGACAACCCACAAGATCATGTGGTGGAGTAAATTCTATCAAAGTGTGGAGTATGTAATTCACATTTTAGCCAGACCAAGCCATAG
The DNA here is from genome assembly GCA_963712115.1 of uncultured delta proteobacterium. Lineage (GTDB taxonomy): Bacteria > Desulfobacterota > Syntrophobacteria > BM002 > BM002 > BM002. Next base: position 76,422 of record CAVQGX010000011.1, read on the forward strand.
TGGTGACCTAGGTGTGGGTCAGTATTTAGTTGAAAACTAGATACCTCCTAGGGGTCAGGCCAACTCTTAGCAGTTTTAGGGACGGCTGGTGTGGGGCCACACCCTCTGCGCTGGCCGTCCCTTTTCTTTGTCATTAGTGTGCAGGCACTTCAAGCCTAACGTTATGCATCCACTTGTGTTGGTTGGGGTCATAGACGGAGCCTTCAAACATCATTTTTCCCGCAGCGGGCTTTTCGTACATTTTGCCCTGAAGCATGAACCCACGGTTGTCTATGACATTGACTTGTTGGGCTTCATTGTTGAGGCGGGCATGGTAGCAAAGTGCTTCAAAGTACCTATCGCAATCTTTGGGGGTTTTGCAATGGTATCTAGCTCTTGGGTCTGGCCTACAGTAGCGGGGATTCGTTGACTCGTTATAGACGTGTGTGCGTGTACAGGTGACAAAAAGGAACGGCAGGACGGCAAGAAAGGGCATAAGTTTTTTCATAAGAACCCTCCTTGGTGGGCAATGAATGCAGGAACTTAATTTACTATAGCACAAGTGCGGTGAATTATGGGTGTGTGTAATTTAGGTGAGGGGGTTTGTGAACATAGAAAGGAGGTTTTGAGGATGCAAGAACAACGTAACAGAAAAGAAATAAAAAGCAGAGCCGAAGCTCCGACAAAAGAACCCCTGCGGAGGTGGTGCTGGCAGACTGTCTTGAACCCTTCGTAACTAGATGAGGTCCCTGTTGGTCCTTTAGGCGCTTCGGGTTAACCGATGCGGCACACCGTTCCAAGGAAGGGTCCCCGTTTGTAAGTGTTGATTCAGAAAATATCTACCAATCATCAAGACCGCAGGGGAACCGAATCATAATAGAAAGTAGAATACCTTACCCTGTTCTTAACTATACTCTTATATAAATAAGATTACAGTAGCGATTCGGATCCCGTCAATACGAAAAACCACCATTTCATAGATTAATCGGCTGGCTCAAAACGAGAAGTGCGGAATGTAGATTACATCACTTAATTTGGTTCTTCTCCCAATTAGTTGAAGAAAGCTTGATAGATTTTCAGCGTAAAGTAGCGTAAGTCATGATATCCGTAGGCTTTACGTTTGATGACTTTGATTTTGTTATTCACCCCTTCCAGCTTTCCGGTGTGGATAGGATAATCACAGTGATTGAGGATGCCGTATCGATATCGTTCTAGCATCCGGGCAAAGCCTGTCACCGATGGGTTATTTAAGGACCGGGCCAGTTCGCACCAGTGATCAAGAGCCTTGCTAGCCCATGTCTTTGATCGATAGGTCCATATGTGTTTGAGTTTTTCCTTAAGAATCATCACCGTATTGATGACTTCGTTTAACTCCAGCAGCTCTTTGAGTTGCTGTCGATGATTTCTGCGTCGCACGTTTTTGCGGTTTTTAAGCAGCAGGTACCTTGCACCTTTATAGACAGCCTTGTCCTGTTCGGAGGCCTTACGATATTCGCTGATTCTGACCTTATCGATAATCAGGTTAAAATTGGCCACGACGTGGAACAGATCGAAGACGATTTTAGCCTGAGGCAGTTTTTTTTAACGGCTTTGATATACGGGTCCCACATATCCATGACGATTGCCTCAATGGCTTTGCGCTGCTTGACAGTCAACTTATTGAAAAACCTCTCCAGAGTTTTGGCCTTGCGCTCTTTGCCGACAAAGACCACGCGGCCACTCAGATAGTCCAGGACGACAGTCAAGTAGCGCTGACCTTTTCGGATGGAGATCTCGTCCACAGCCAAAAGGCGAAGCCCCTGGTAGTCGAGTTGACCATAATCGCGTTGCAAATAAAACTTGTCGATGGCTTTAACCGTTTTCCAATTCAGGCCCAGGTGTCGAGCCACCTCGGATACGGTCATAAACTGGCACAGCTGATAGACATAAAGGGCCAATCGATTTGTCATCCGAAGATAAGGGTGAAACAGCTCTAAATCCTCGATATGGATGCCTTGACAGTGAGCACAAAACACCTTGCGATATTGACAGGTGAGCCACAGCCGAGCACTGGCAAGGTGCAGATCCCGAACTTTGCGCCGACTCCAGCTGTGAACACCGCAAGCCCGCTTGCCGCATCCATGGCAGATGGGCTGAAAGCGCTTGTCCGGCTGTACCTGGATGTGAGCCTCGGTAGCCTCGGGTGTAACCGCCTGATTGACAATTTTGATTCGACGAAAAGGAAAATAAGCTGCTATAGTGGGCAAGGACATCGCAGGCCTCCTTTGTATAGGGTTTGTCTTGGTCGTTAAACCATATACTTCTAGGAGTTACCGGATGTCCATTCTGTTTTGATGAACCAGCCCACTTTTACCTACTTTATATACAACTAATTGGGAGAAGAACCCTTAATTTACACTTCCCTAAGATTTGCTCAGGCACAAGATGTTGAGAAGAAAAAAGCGGAGCCAAGGACTCCGCATTTTCTAAGTTTAAACCAAGATATTGTAGCTTGGTCTTAAGAGGAAAAGTGGGGATTAAAGTATGTAATTCACACTCCAGGGGCCATTCTGAACTTCAGATAATCACGCTTACCCTATGCTGATGAAGACGCAGAGCAACTTGATGACCTTATATTCATAGATACACGTGTGCTGCACAAATTGACTACTGCAGTAATTGATGGTGACTTATCTGTCGAAGAAGCAAAAGAATTACTATTTAGGAAGGGTGGAGTAGAATTTGATAGTACCGATTCAACCTATTGACTCTTCTCATTTCATTGCGTCTAGCCCGCTCCTGGTAAACTGCACCTAGTAGTTATTCAGACAGAAGTATTTGGCATGCTAGTCGTTCTGACGTGTTCGCCTGTTATGGTTGAGTCTGTCTCAATGCTTGAGACAACAGATACTACGATAACCAGGTTGTCACCAATTCTGATAACGTCACCATCTTCCAGCCGAACTGATTCCACTCTTAGTCCGTTGACAATTGTTCCGTTCTTGCTTCCCTTGTCGGTGACAACTAATTTTTTCCCTTCTTTAGTGAAGCATGAATGGTGGCGGGAGACGCTACTATCTCTGAGCACAATGTCATTTTCACGATCACGACCAACCGCCAGCGTGCGCTCATCCTGTGGAATGTACTCCTTCATTGTGAGGTTTTGGAACTTCACTTCTAAGCGATACATACGGCACCCCCCATAGATTTGACCCATTGAACTTGCGAGGGGTATTCCAGTCTGCTCCGGCAGGAAGTAAACTGTAGGACAGGAAAACAAAGCCCCTCGGTACGCCCAACAGAAGCCATCAGGGACCACAAACACGATACCATTTCAACTTTGGCTGCGCCAATCCGCTAGAATCGGAAAGGACCCTTCTTAGATCGCCATCGAGGTGTGAAAATAATTTGTTGCCCAGACGGCGGTGCAGTTCGCGAAGAAAATGAAAATGTATTTTCCACAGAAACAAAGTTGGAATTGCAGCTGCTACAGAAATAATGTCTACTTAGTGGTATCATGCGCATCCATAAATTTCGCCTCATACGAACATCTGGTATGCTTTTGCATTGAGGACAGGCTTCCCCGATAGTAAAGTTTGCCATTTTTGCACCCCTTGCCCTTATTTCTAAAAATGCGAAATAAGGTTAACAGCTCTGACCACGATATCCTAACACAACACTAGGAATAGCAAAAATCATGCTAAAGTGATGCTAATAAATAATATGGGTCATGACTAGAACAGCAATGGTAAATCGTGCTAAAAGTAGTCATGACGCGGAAAAACAAGTATGCAAAAGGTGCGAAACTTTCTGAGAGGAAATTTCGAGAGCTTATCAAGCTCTTCTCTGTCGATTTGGACGCCTCTCAGATTGCTAAAGTCACCGGACTCAACCGCAATACAGTCAACCGTTACCTCAAGGAAATTCGAAAGAGGATCGCTCAGCACTGTGAAGAACAATCACCCTTTTCTGGCGAAGTTGAGGTTGACGAGTCCTATTTCGGTGCCCGCCGCTTCAAAGGCCGAAGAGGCCGCGGGGCGGGTGGTAAAACGATTGTATTTGGCATTTTCCAACGAAATGGTAAAGTCTACACGGAAATTGTTCCTGACTGTAGAAGCAAGACCCTTCAGGCAGTTATCAGAGGCCGTGTGAGTGCTGATAGCGTTATCCATTCCGATTACTGGCGTGGCTACAACGGCCTCGTTGACTTGGGTTACAAAAAACATTTTCGGGTTCAACATGCCACTGATCAGTTCGTTCAGGGCAAATCTCATATCAACGGAATCGAAAGCTTTTGGGGTTATGCAAAAACTAGACTCTCTAAGTTCAGGGGTATGAGTAAATCCACCTTTTATCTGCACTTAAAGGAGTGCGAGTTTATATATAGCGTCTTAAATAATTGCGCATAATCGACGCAAGGTTTCGTTGGGTTCGCGCCAGGACTCGAACTGATCGAATACGGTCTGCACCAGATCATCCAAGAGGGGGAAGTAACGATTATGGGTGCGGAGCCGGCGCGTCAGCTTCCACACTCGTTCAATGGCGTTCAGTTCCGGGCTATAGGGAGGCAGAAAGTCCAGTCGGAGATGTTTACGATGTTTCTTCAGCCACGGCTGCAGAAGTTTGGCACGATGCCAGCGGGCATTATCCAAAACGACAACCATCTTGCGGCCCTTGCGGCGACGGCGCACCAGTTGTTGTAAGAAAGAAAGGAATGTCTCCGCATTGAACTTCTCAGCGCGACCGGTGGTCAGACGTCCGTCTGCCGTACAAACTGCACCAAATACTCCAACGTTTTTCCGTGTAGGTGCATGCAAAACCACAGGATCTACATCCTCTGGAGGTACCCACATTGTACAGCGCGAACCGTGTTGCTGGAAATGGCATTCGTCTTCGAACCACAGGTCAACGTCGTCTCTTCTGGCCAGGCGGCTGAGTTTTTTTATAATTTCGTTGCGCATGCGGATCGGCTTTGGCAATGAGGGGGCGCGGCTTGCGCCGGCGGAATCCCAACTGGTGGAACATGCGCTGGCATTGACGTAGCTTGAGCTCCACCCCGTAGATCTGAGCTAAGTGATGACTGAGAAGCTTTCCGTCCCACAGGTTCTGAGTATAACCAAACTCAAAAGGCGAACGGCGAAGATCTTTGCCAACGTCTTGAAACAGAGCTTCGCTCAGCACTGGTGGACGTCCACAACGGGGAACCTCCTCAAGTCCTGCAAAACCGCTCTGCTCAAAACGGCGCACCCAGTACTGAATCGTGCGTCGACTGCGCCCGAAGAGCTCTGCCACCTCGGAACAACTGAAGCCGCTGCAGACCAAAAGTATGCCATGCAGGCGATGGTCATATCGCGACTCCTCGGATCGCAGAATTTCATCTTGTACTGCCAGTCGAATGATCTCTGCATCTTTGATCTCAAGCTTGCGCATGGCCCCCTCCTTCCGGTATCTACTATACCAGAAGGCAGTATTATGCGCAATTAGTTATGACGCTATATATAGATTCAACCATAGAGGTGAAAATCTCTCGGCAATCCTACTTAAGATGTGCAGAAAGTACCCGCTGTTCTAGTCATGACCCAATAATATTTATCATTAGTAAAAATAATAAAGAAGTCTTCACAGTACAATACTACCTTTGATTCCTTACAACCACGGAGAGAGTGAGGCAGGCAGTACGGGGGGGTGATTGGATATAAGATCAAGTAATCTAAACTCGCCTCGACCAAGGCAAAAGTTTAGATTACATCCCTTAATTCACACTCTGCTGAGATTTGCTCAGGCACAAGATGTTGACAACAAAAAAGCGGAGCCAAGAACTCCGCATCTTCTTAGTTTAAACCAAGATATTGTAGTTTGGTCTCAAGATGAAAAGTGTGGATTAAATTATGTAATCAAACTTTCAGCAGGCCGTTGAGGACTTTAGATCAAAATGTTACGGCATAGGCAAAGAAAAAAGTAGAGTCAGCTATGACTCTACCTTCGCGGAGAGTTTGTCTCAAAACCGCCTCACTACAGCAAGAATCACTTGGAAGGAACGGTATAGGTTGCAGTGCCATCAATGACGGCGTCGCCTTTGGTTTCATCCTTGGTGTAGGGCGTGACGTACTTGCCAATGAAGGAGGACTTGCCCGTAATTCCCTCAAAGCGACCAGTCCCTTTTATGTATTTACCCTCGCCCTTTATTGTGCGCATCTTTTCACCGGGAGCCAACGTCAAAGTGCCTGTATACTCAAGTATCGATGTGGAACCGTCCTCATAGAGAATGTCACTGTACCCATGAAACGAGCCTTGATCTTTGATATTATCAGGCGTACCCCGGGTGAGATAGGCTGCGGTTTCGCCATTTTCAAAGATAATCACACCTCTCCTCTCATACAGGACGAGCACGTGGTTTTCCACGTCCGGAACAGCAATCCATTCCACCCTAGTCAGGGGGGCGCAGATTTTATACTTCACAGTGTCTGCCTCGGCCTGTGTGGCAGGCAACAAAAGCAAAGCTGCGATGAGCAGAATGCCTATGATTCCCCAATTCCTTTTGATTGTAGTCATGACTGTTCCCTCCCCTAGTTTCACAGTTAATGATCCACGTTACGGAGTAGCTTTTTCTAGCCAAGGTGGTTTGGCTTTTCAGACGCAAACCAAAATACGAAAGCCTCCAAAGAGCATGAGAACCCGTTGGAGATCTCATATCGGCATCTTCTGTAACGCCCTCCACATGACTTTCTCCAGAAGTCAGAAGACAGTGCCTGCGATGGGTGCGTTGATAGTCTGGGCAGAAGAGGATAGAACTAAAGGTATGGTCTCTTGAGGATTCGTTGGAAAAGGATATCGAGCTAATTTCAGATTAGGTTACATGGGGGGTTGTGTCAAGAAAAACCGCAATACCAAAATGGTGTGCTCAGCCACAAAGGGAAAGGGTCAAGTATAGATTACATCCCTTAATTCACACTTTTCTGAAATTCAATCTGGCACAAGATGCTGAGAGTATAAACAAGCGAAGCCGAAGCCCCGCTAATGTTCTTTGAAAAATGAATAGTAGCGTAGCAATCAGGGATAAGTATATCCAGCTTACCTACCGCTCATAATTTCCCACTGCCTTTCAATTTCAGCAGCCTGCGCTTCTGTCACTAAGACTCTTTCTCCATCTATTGGGCGGGTGCGCACATAAATGAAATTCGCACAATCAGGGCATTTCTTTTTGCGACCTGGCTTCTTTTCAAGAGCGGAGGAGCAATAAGGACAGACCGCATCAACGAAGCCGATCTCTTTCAATCCGAGGTCACTCGGTCTTGCCACGTCAATAGGATTTCCATTTTTGCCCCAGACTATATTCTCTGCTGTAATCTCAACTAGGCAGTCGTAATGTGTTCCAATGTCACGAATTTCTCGGACTTCTACTTCAACAGTTTTGCCGGAGTCTAGAAGGGGTGCAACTTTTGAGGCAACATGTCTGGATAAGTAACCCAGCGGTTGTTTTTTCCGGTTACAGACCTTTATGGCATTTCCGTCAACTGGGTTACTTGGCTCTCTCATTAATTTCAAGACTTCACCGCTTTTGCAATTTCTAATCAGTTTCTGTCTATGCTTACCGAATAAACCAGGATTTCTTCGATTTACGCCTTTTATATATGTGATAATAGAGTTTTCAGGAGAACCAGCATAGACCATGATTAACCCCCCATCTTTTGGGTGGACTTATCGTGGCAGACCAGCGCAGAACGAAAAGATTGTCTCTCGTGGATGAGTAATAGGAGGAACTTGAACTTTTTTCAAGATACGACAACAAAGAGGGCTGTGTCAAATGAGGGGCAGTGTTGAGGGCAGCTAAGCAGGAAGTGAGTTAGGACTAAGAAATCTTGACTATATAGAAATAAATAGTTACCTATTAATACCTTATGTTTGACATGTAATATTCCCTGTAGTATTTTTAGTGAAAAAAGTATGAAAGGAGGTAAGATTGATGAGAGAAATCGATTTCGCAATAACAATAAACCTGACGCTGAGCCTCGAAGGGGAATCAGCCACAGTATCGGTTAAACATGTGGATCTAAAACCTGCCATGATTGCCCTTCCAGTAAAAGTAAGTGCTGGACAACTTGAGTCCATCGAAAAGAAGAAAACTTACCATCAGATTATTGCAGAGGTAGCTAAAGAGTTTATTAGTAAGACCGGTAAGGAGGTTTTCACTGCCGCAAACCTTTACCACTTAGCCAGAGATAAATATCCCCATATTAAGAGAAGCACCTTCAGTAACCGCGTAATGGCAGCGGCCCCAGATCATCCTTCTTACAAGCACCTGTCTGGAACAAAGGATTTTTTGAGTTTCCTAGGTGAGGGCAAATATTCATTGAAACAGTGAAAGGAGGTGAATTAGATGGCAATCTTAGCAGAATGCCCTATCTGCCACAATAAACAGGCGACTAGAAACAAGGTCTGCAAGTGTGGTGAAAACTTGGATAAGGCTAAGAGCTCCAGGAGGGTAAGGTATTGGATTCAGTACCGTTTACCCAATGGCAAACAGAAAAAAGAATCCTTGGCAAAATTCAAAGATCTGAATGAATACAGCATAGATGATGTCAGGAAAGCAGAAGCACAACGTACTGTGCAGAAAACCGAAGGTCGAATTGAGGAAATGTTCAAGTACAAGAAAGAGTCCACTTGGACGTTCAGCCAGTTAGCTGGGTGGTGGTTTCAACAGGATAGCGTTAAAGTCCGTTCTGATTACAGCAGGTTGAAGATAGCCTTCAATAAATTCAATGAGGTTTTTGGAGATAGGCTTATTCGGGAGGTGAAACTGAGCGAGTTGAGAAACTACCAGATTCAAAGGCTTCAAGAGGGCCAGGCGAAAAGTACTACAGACCATGAAACTCACAGCGCAGCCAAGGCAGCGATCAAGGCTGCATGGTATGACAACGAGGTTTCTGCTGAAACGTGGAAAAGCTGGCAGAATTTCAAAAAGTTGATTAGCGGAAAGAAAGCAAGAAAACAGTATGCTAGGTCACGGGTGTTAGGGATCGAAGAATATTGCAGGCTGATAGCTGACCTACCCCGCCACTTGAAGGCACTGGTTGACCTGAACCTTTTCACTGGCATGAGAAAATCAGAACTCGTACCGGATAGGACTAACGGAGATCCCACAACTGGGCTAACCTGGAAGCAAATCGACTCTCAGAGCGGTAAAATCACTCTCACAGACACCAAGACAGGCATACCGCGAGATATTCCCATTACAGGGCAATTAGAGTCCATCCTAAAGGCAATTCCCCGAACAATTGGCACAGATAACGTGCTTACTTATAGGGGAAAGCCATTTAGTAACATTAGAACCGGACTGAAAGAGGCTTGTAAATCGGCGGGGATAACCTAAGGTAAAAAGGTTGAAGGTGGGTTTGTCTTTGGTGATCTGAGAAGGACAGCTAAAACCTTGATGGCAAGGGCCGGTGTGGACAAGGCATACCGCGACGCTATTCTCGGTCACGAGTCACAGGATATGGACAGGCACTACTTACACCCGGATTTCGAGAAAGACCTCCGGGCAGCAATGGTGAAATATCATAGCTGGCTTACAGAGGAAATTGCCAATGTTACCCATTTGGTTACCCAAGACGCAAATTCGGCATAAAAAAAGGTTAACCCTACCTGAGCTAACCTATCGTTTTTACTTG
>CAVQGX010000012.1:0-74838 GCA_963712115.1 uncultured delta proteobacterium
GTGCCGGAGGCGAGAGTCGAACTCGCACGGGCGCAAGGCCCACTGGATTTTGAGTCCAGCGCGTCTACCAGTTTCACCACTCCGGCTTATTTCATTATTTTAATAACTTGCGCCGCTTCGTCAACCTCATTTTCTTCCTGATTTTGGCCGACTTTGCCCGAAACTTTGCCCGCGACGGTTTCAAAGTACGCTTGCTGCTTGCGCGCAGCGTCCTCCAGGTCTCGATCGTCCGTAATGTTGTAGCGGTCAAAGACAGACCGTGTTTTGTGACCTGATATCTTCATGGCAACCTGCTCTGAAATACCCGCCCTGACGCTGTTCCTAACCCCTGTACGGCGCAAATCGTGAAATAGTTTACCCTGCAAGCCGGTATCTGTGCAAGCCTTTTTCCAGGCCCCTCTGAAGTCCTTTATCCGTTTGCCGTTCCGGGTAAACACATAGTTGCAATCCAGGTTCTTTCGCTTGTTCCACAGTTGGCGTAGTAATGCCTTTAGCTCATCGATCAATACAAGGTTTCTCGCTCTGTCGTTCTTTGTCTCCCCTGTCTCCAGCCTTACCGTTCCCACCTTCAGGTTCACCCGGTCCCAGGTAAGGTTGAGGATTTCCCCTCTTCGCCATCCGGTATGGTAAGCAAAGGTCAAGACAGGCTGCAAGTAAGAGGGCAAGGCATCATGCAGCTTCTTGTAGCTCTCGTGCTCCAGAAATCCCTTTCTGACGTTGTTCTCTTTGAATTTTTCTGCATGGGGAATGCTGCCCACCTTGCCGTACTTTGCCCCCAAAGAAAACATTCGCTTTAGAGCAGAAAGGTCGCGGTTGATGGTGGCAGCGGAGGCGCCCTCTTTTTTTCGCTCGTTTACAAACTGCTGAATCTCTGAAGGCGTGATGTTTACCACCCTCCAGCCTTCAAAAAACCGCTCCAGGTGAGCTATGCTGATTTCCACTCTCCACTTGGATTTTCTGTTATTCAACTCGTAGTCGGTGAGAAGGTCTTTTTTCAAATCCTCAAAGGTTACCCGGTCCAGGTGGATGCCCGGCGGCTTGCCGTGAGCTATATTCCCTTCCCTTCTCTTCAGCAGGTTTCTAGCATCCGAAAGTTTTTCACTCTTGGCAGACTCCCGGTAAGGTTTGCCGTTCCTGTAATACTTGATCCAGTAAACCTTGCTCGCCCGGACATTGCCGTCCTTGTCCTTGTACTTGGGTCTGTAGATCATACCCATCGAAAACCCCACTTTCTCCCTAGTAAGCTAGCCACGGGCAGGGAATCAGGGTCATTCCTTTTCAGCGCCGGCTGCCTAGCCCGTGAGGGTATTCTTGAAAAAACGACCTTCAAATTACCTCCATAATCGACGATCTCGCCTCGACTTACCCATTCCCCCTTTTATCAATTGAGGGAAATCCCATGCTTCCTCAACACCTCAGACAGGATTCTGTGAGCAGTCTCGCTTGTTTTCAGTTGACCGGCGAGATCTCTTGACCGTCCTGAAACCCACGTAAGGGTAGAGTAGAGGTCCCACACGGTTGCTGCAGGAGTATTTACTCCGGGCACCTGAACCTTTCGGTAGATACCTTGCGTCCAGGCTTGATTGATTTCCTCGGCCTCACGTCTGCCCCAGGTTTTACTGATCTGATTGAGCAGATCCCTGGTGAAACCTTTAGGTATTTCCGTCGCAACCATAGCCTCAAATGATTTGCCGCTACCCTGGAGATGCTTCAACCCTTCCCTCACGGCCTGGTCAATCATCAGTTGATCCAGCCTACCCTTGAGGTGGACTTCGAGTAAATCGACACTGCTTTCCCACATTCTGAGGCCATTGCTGCAGACCAATCGGAAATGGTCCATATTGAGCCTAAAAGGTATCGTCCGGTCCACTGAATTTAAAATTTGCAGTCGGCCAGCCACGGGATGACCGTCACCGGGATCACAGACAATATCAGATAGGACGATACGGAGACTGAACTTGGAGCCGCCATCGCCGATGTAAATCTCTACCGGATAGATGCTAATGTCTCTCCCCGTTTGTTTTAAGGCTTCGGTCAGAGAATTAACCACGTCACAGTGATCGATGAGCGCATAGGATTTTGTAACAATGCTGAGGGGGAGCCCTTTATCATTGCAGACCATGTGGTAGAGGGGATTCACTATTCCTACGTGCTGAAATGGCATCAGTGCAAACTTACCGGGGATGTGTTTGGACATCTCCTTGAAGATGCCACGATACCACCTGTGGCTGTGAATCGTCTTTCTGGTGGCTGTTTTGACGTAATTACTGGTACTGTTTTGGAAGATTTCAGTTGGATCGAAGAGATTCATAGTATCACCCCCTTTCTGTTGGAATCGTTTCAGCCTTCCATGCTGCCCACCTACCGGATCCGCGCAGATGAGCAGGAGCAGGGTTGAATTAGTAATTATCTTTCACCACATCAATCGTACTGTCCAGGACTGTCATTGCCGCCAAAGTTGCATTGGTCCAATTTTCTGGTGTTGCCCCCTCACAAAGTTCCCTGATGTATGAAAGGGAATTAATGATTGCACTCTTGACATTCTGATCCATTTATCCGTCACTCCTTTCACTCAAAAAAAAGGACTCGTCATTTAATACAAAGCTGATAAGCGGAACAACAAAAAATCCCGGATCTCTCCACGCGGGGCCACCGCGCCCTGGGCCTTGCGGGTATCAGGAATCCGGGAAATATGTATAAACTGCCTCTTCATGGCCCTACTTTGGAGCGTTACAACCTGCTTTATATATTGACATTAGTATAGCAACTATAATAAATATTATCAATAATATTTACCATTGCAACGCAGATACTTTTATGGGAAAAGTGCAAAATATGGCAAAAGATGCGTATATAGGTGTCCGGACCACACAGGAAGTCAGAAAGATACTTGAGCGGCTGGCTGAGGAAGGCTACAGGACTCTTTCGCAGCAGGCAGAGATGGCCATTATTGAGTGGCTCAAGGAGCAGGGGCATTTGAAGAAAAAACCCAACAAGTAGCTAATATGGCAGATCGGGGCAACTTATTGTTTCACCTTCAGCTTATCTTGTTATCTTGTGCCTTATTTGTAAAACGAGGGATTCAAAGAAAATGATATGGACTGCCTGGAACAATGGTGGGCACCATAGATCAGGAGCAGGCTACGGTTTCAAGGTCACGGTCCACGACCGCAACAGATACTTTGACCGCTCTTGGAAATATATAAAGCTGGATCTTCCCTCAGGCTCCGGTAGCGATACCATTATGGTCAACGTCGATAAGCCTTCCTTTTGGGATAAGACTTGTCGCGAACTCATCAGTAAAGAGATCGGTCAATGGCTCATCAAGCATCAATTGGCACCCTGGGTGAAGCGTAAACCACCCAAGTTTAGAGTCTCAGTAGTGGGCCAAGGACATTTTGAATTGCAGGGCCTTAGCAATTAATAGCCTGCAGGCGCGCTCCCACGGGTAAACCGCTACACTATCTTGATCCACACTAATCTGTATTTTTTCATCAGACTTGGCGGGGCTGAGAGAATTTGAATCTCCGATCCCCTGAATTCTATCTGTCGGAGACAAAATTCATTTCTGTTGAAATAGGTGCAATCCTGGTGCAGGCAGAAAAGAACGATAATATTCTAGCACCTTGGAGATGATTAGCGGAGGCAGCATCCGTGAGTCATGTACAATGATTCATCGGGGAAAGGATGTGGCGTGTAGTTTACATATGCTTTTCATATAGCAAAAACTGCAGAAGTTCACATCTTGGCAAGCTATGTTTAGTCTAGCACCGGAAGGATTAACACCAAAATCCTGAAACAAGGCAAATGTCCATATCACTTTTGTTGATGGCCAGTAGAGTCAAATTACCCTACCTCTCTGAAAACCTGCCTCCACAAGTGGTATATAAGAATTTTAATGAGCGAATAGTTTTGAACAAAGCCAATTTTAGTAATTGTGAGGCGCACTTGGATGGTGGACCAGTTAAGCGTCTCAGTAAGAAATGCCGCAGAACGTTTCCATGATTTTTATCAGCCTCTTCTTTATACCGCTTGGAACCAAATACATTAAAACCATGTAGTGCTCCACCGTAAGTAATCGTTTCTTGTGAAATAGCTTTTTCGTCCAACTCAATGGCAAGCTTGCCAATTGATTATATTTTGCCACTGCTGTCCGGTTAAGAAAGTAGAATAGGCCCGAATCCAGGCTTTCGTGTTATAGTGCGGTTACCGCTAACCCACTGACGCGAAAGGAGATTCAGGCCATGGCACATTCTAACACAATCTTCCATCAGTTGCTTGATCTTCTTAACAGACATGATTTTCGACAGATCGAGAAAAACGGCTTTCGACCCAAGCGTAAGTATCGCACCCTGGACCGCTGGAGCCAGTTTGTGGTCATGATGTTTGCTCAGATCACTGGTAGAGCCAGCTTGCGTGATATTGTTCAGCATTTCAAATTCAATGGGGCCAAGCTTTACCATCTGGGAGTGAATAGTGTGAAGCGGACCACTCTTGCCGATGCCAATAACAAAAGGCCAGCCGAGTTCTTTGAAGCTCTCTTTTCCCACCAGTACGCCAAATGTGCGGCCCATGCGCCGAGAAAGAAGTTTCGGTTTAAAAACAAGCTGTACTCATTTGATGCTACCGTGATAGATCTCTGTCTTTCGCTTTTCCCGTGGGCCGCCTTTCGCACCACCAAAGGCGGCATCAAAGTGCATACCCTCTTGGACCATGACGGCTACATCCCCGCATTTATCAAAGTCACCACTGCCAAAGTAGCTGACAATACAGTGGCCAAACTGCTGAGGCTTCCTGCCTTGTCCATGGTGGTTATGGATAGAGCTTTTCTGGACTTTGCTTGGTTGCATAAGCTTACCGGCAAAAAGGTCTTGTTCGTCACCCGGCTAAAAAAAGGGATCAACTACAGGGTTGTTAAGCGTCGCAAGGTCATCAAGGCAAAGGGCCTGACCTCGGATCAGACCATCGAGCTTACGGGTGCCAAAGCTAAGGATTGCCCCCTCCAACTCAGGAGGGTCGGCTATCGAGATCCAGAAACCGGACAGCACTATGTGTTTCTCACCAATATCTTTCATCTTTCAGCTCGGACCATTGCCGATATCTACCGAGAGAGGTGGCAGGTGGAGCTCTTTTTCAAGTGGATCAAGCAAAACTTGAAGATAAAGAGCTTCCTTGGCACCAGTAAGAATGCCGTGATGACACAAATTTGGATTGCCATCGTCACGCTGCTTCTGCTTGCCTACTACAAATTCCGGGCAAAACTGACTTATGGCCTCTCTCAGATCCTTAAATTACTGCAGTTGAACCTTTTTAGTCGGCGAAATATATGGCAACTCTTTGACCCAGGACCAACAAAACACATGTTGCCAAACTGTGATCAATTATCATTGAATTTTAACTACTTATAACCGGACAGCAGTGATATTTTGCATTGACACAACTTTGGGCCTAATGATACTATTCTCACAGATTTGCAACTTCCGGATTTAACTTCCCAAATATTGATTGGATGAATTAAGTCTCAAGGATTCAATTCCTTTAACGCAAACACACTCCAGTAACAAATCTCTATTTTCATCTTGGAGTATAATTTAATTTCTCTATTATTCGAGCTTTCACATCGAATTTACTGCTGCCTCATTTTCTTACTACTGGACTCTACGGCATCCCTGAGTGCCAAATGAAGAGTGGCTCTGTAAATTCGGCATCAGATCTTCCCAAATACCTGGGTATAACTCTGATAATAAAAGAAAATTGAAGGTTTAGGAGATCATTTGCCCTGCCCTATTGAACGCTAGAACACGTAACCTTTGCTACGGCAGCAAAGAGGAGGGGTAATCATGAACGGCTCAGTTAGAGCCTTGCTTTTCTCAATTATCGCAACATCTATAGTTCTGCTTTTCGGGTTAACCTCCGCAGCACAAGAGCTTGAGGTGTGGACCAATCTCGGCCTCTACGGCGGACAAATGTATGACATAGCCATTGACCCTGCCAACCCAGAGAAGATGTTTGCCGGCGCCTATCTGGGAGACGGTCTCTTCGTAACCACGAACGGTGGAAGTATATGGCAAGCTGTGGTAGCTGCAGAGCAAGTAGAAGGAGAAGACACCTTCAAAAATCATGCGGTATGGGCCGTGAAGATAGCACCAAGCAATAGCAGTGTGATTTGGGCGTCACATAATTACTGGGTCGAAAAAAGCGTAGACGGAGGTGAGACCTGGGCCCACATCTGGAACGGCGAGATGCAGTCTCCAAACTATGGCACCTGCTCCAATTGTCCCGAATGGGATCAGTATAGATGGTGCCGTTCTTTGGCAGTAGATCCTTCTGATGCCGGAGAGAATACGGTTTTTGTGGGGACGAGCGGTCGCTATTCAAACTGGACACCTTACGGCGCGATCTATATGACCGAAGATGGCGGCGATACTTGGAGGAAATTGAAAGGACCGGTGCAAGATGAACCTGGCCCTTGGACGGATCCCGATGATCCAGGGAACTTCGACTATGATGTAGTTGACCTTGCCCTTGACACAAGTTCTCCCGATGTCATTGTCTTATGGGCGGTTACACAGAATCAGGGCCTTTTTGTGGAAAAGGCTGGGCCGGAGGATGTAGTTAGTCAAGGTACGCTTTATCGCGGTGAGATCAATAGATCAACCGGGGCTGAGACCTGGATCGAAGTGTTTTCGATGGATGGGGGGAAGTTCTACGATGTTGAGGTTAAACCAAATGATCCCAACTCGATCTTTACTGCCAACGACTGGGGGATCTTCAGGCATTATTTTGAAGAAGGTGAGTGGAAGTACCAGCGGATTTTAAATTTAAAAGAAGAGCCACCTCCGCCAGGCGCAGTCTTCGCTCGAAATGTTCAGGCAATGGCCTTTGACCCCAAAAATCCGGACATTCTCTACGCAGCCTGGAAAAACTCAATTAGCCAATGGGAAAATGTTGATACTAGTCCAAAGATTGCAAGGGGTACCCCGCCTTATGAGGACGCCGACTGGGAGATTCATAGTGTCGACAGCCTCTTTTTGGCCCTTGCCATTCACCCTGTAAGCAGTGAAACGATCTTTGGCGGCGACACAAGCTTGGGCCTATACAAAAGCCAAGATCACGGCCAAACCTGGACACCCATTAACAACGGCATTAATGCCATCATTATTCGTGATCTCAGAATCAACCCCAACGATTCGACACATTTACTGGCAGGGACTGTGTCGGGTGTCTTCGAGAAAAAGGGTGAAGGATCCTGGTCTCGCCTTCTCTCAAAAACAAGCTTGTCAGTGCAGTTCCATCCGACGGATAGCAGAATCTTTTACGCCGGTGGAGATGGTTGGCTGGCCAAGACAAAAGACGGCGGAAGCTCTTGGAGCTACACTGAGGATCTTGTATCCAATGTCTTTGATATTGCTCTAAAACCTACGGATCCGGACATACTGTATTTAGCTCTCAACCATGTGGGGGCGGGAAAGGGACGGATTTTAAAGAGCACGGACGGAGGAGTTACTTTTAAGAAGGTTTTGGATGGAGTAAACCAGTCAGAGGAGGGACATGATTTCAATGTCATAGTCATCGACCCTAATGATCCGAATCACTTATTTGCCGGGGGCGGAAATTATTTCGATACCCTTATCAATGGAAACCTTTATGAGAGTAAGGCTGGCGGCGATGAAGGTACGTGGCAACTGACCGGGCTCACCGATGTAATTGTCAATGACTTGCTGATTGATCCTCGTGACTCAAAGGTTATGTATGCAGGATGTGGATACAGCGGCGGCACAAGTGACCCTGTGTTCAAGAGCTCTGACGGCGGTCTCACCTGGACTCAATCCTTCGAAGGAATTCTCGGCTTGGTGGATCCTTTGAGAGGTATATGGGGGACTTCCGCAACGAATGTTTTTGTTGTCGGGCTAACAGCAGTGCAAGCAGTTGCCTCCTCCATCTGGCAATACGATGGAAGCGCCTGGACCAGAATGGACAGTGGCACAGCAGAGGGGCTTTATGGGGTTTGGGGGAGTACTTCGGACAATTTTTTTGCCGTAGGTAATAACGGCACCATTTTACATTATAACGGTAGCGGTTGGACTACAATGAGCAGCGACACTGGAGAACTTCTCTACGATGTCTGGGGGAGTTCTGCGACAGACGTCTTTGCCGTGGGGGCCTCGGGTGCGATCGTTCATTATGACGGTAACACCTGGTCTGCCATGAGCAGCGGTGCCACAGAGAAGCTGGAAGGTATATGGGGGAATTCTGCCACAGATGTCTTCGCTGTAGGTGATAAGGGTACTATTCTTCATTATGAAGGCAACAGCTGGACCAGAATGGACAGTGGCACTACTGAAGACCTTTGGGGGGTGTGGGGGAGTTCTGCCACAGATGTCTTTGCCGTGGGGGCCTCGGGTGCGATCGTTCATTATGACGGTAACATCTGGTCTGCTATGAGCAGCGGTGCAACAGAGGACCTGGAATATATTTGGGGGAGTTCTGCGACAGATGTCTTCGCTGTAGGTGCTAAGGGTACTATTCTTCATTATGACGGCAGCAGCTGGACTAGCATGGACAGTGGCATTACTGATTATATTATGAGTGTCTGGGGTAGTTCGGAGGTGGATGTCTTTGCCGTGAGCGGTTATGGCACAATCCTTCATTACAATGGGAGCGATTGGGCCATCACGAAACTAGGAGGAGCGAACTATAATTCGGTGACTGACATGGAATTTCACCGACAGAACAAGGATATCATCTATGCCGGCACCACCGCTCAGGGAGTATATGTTTCACCCAACCAGGCTGGAAAATGGGCGAATCTGGGAAAACCAGAATATAATGTACACGCGATATCGACCTCATCTCTCTACGCCGCGACAGATGCAGGCTTGTTCCAGTGCACGGGTAGCGGTATCATTGCAGGCAAGGTCGCGAACGCCCTTACTGGCACTGGTATTGATCAAGCGAAAGTATGGAGTGACTTTGGGGTCAAAACCATCAGTGTCATGGGTGAGTACATGATGTCCCATCCTACAGGCATCTTTGATGTTTTCGCTGATGCAGAGAAGTATTTCGACTCAACAATAAGTGGTGTGACTGTCCTAGGGGGAGATGTGACATGGACTAACATCCCGATGCAGCCAGTTTTTCGTGTAACGGAAGTCCTTCCACACGACAAAGCCGGCATCGAAGACAATACTCGCGTCTCCAGTGATAGCTCATTTGCGGTTTTGATCACATCTCCTGACGGAGTGGACATCACAGATCAAAATAGTATCAAGTTCTCTATTGATGATGGTGTAAATGAGCCATACACGAGAAATTTGGGTCACTCGTCAGTGAGGACCATCAAGGTGAACCCCGATGAGGAAGACACCAAAGTAACCAAGCTCTGGGCGGTTTACGACAGAGCCAAAGATGCCCCTTATGACAATGAGTACGCATTCGACAGTAAAGTAGATATGCAAGTGGAGGCCACTGATAAAGCAGGCATGCAAACAAGCAAGCGGGCTAGTTTCAAAACTGAAACACAAGAAGAGCATGATGATGAACTCGCAAGTCTCCCAGATACAGAACCTGTAGATCCTACTGATCCTGCTCTTGTTGGGCTGCACAATGCAGGTACTCAGGTGAGCAGTGGTGATCTGCAGGGTGCCAAGATTGTCTACAACAGCAGCGAGCCGGTGCTGCCCAGGTTTGGGCCACTGAATGAATTACCGGCAATGGACATGGAAGGATCAGAAGCCGTTGGCGTGCCCCTCAATCTACAACCCCACACGGTGTTTGAGACACCAGTAAAGATTTTCATTCCCTGTCCGGGCTGGTCAGATGTAAGCAGTCTCAACGTCTACGTCTTCAAAGAAGACAACTGGGCATTAGGCTGCGATTCTGACGGCCAGGTATTGTCGGGCGGTGATGGATGGATGGTGCCCGGCTCACGGGTCAATCATAACAATGGGAGTCCGTCAACAATAGAAATCCAAGTCTATCGCTTCTCGGGTGCTCAGGCAGCCGGCTCCACATCGGATGTCCGTTCGAATGGTTCAAGTAGCGGTGGAGGAGGATGTTTCATTGACACAGCGGCTTGCGGTCTCGTTTGGCCGAAGAGGTAGAGCTCCTGAGCACGTTAAGGGACGATTATCTGCTCTCCTTCACCTTCGGCCAACATATAAACTCATTTTATTACAGAAATGGAGAACCCATCGCTGGATACATTGAGGTTCATCCTTGGTTAAAGCGACCATTAGGGATTGCACTTTATCCGGCAGTTGATGTGGTATGTCTGATTGTCTTGACGGGTATCATTACCAAGGTGTTCTTTTTTGTGCTTGCCATGACAAGCTGTCTAATTGCAGCTCTAAAAACTACAGCGAAAAGGGAACACTAAAGAGCCAGGGTGAAGAATGGTTGCGAGACATAAAATCTTCATCTTATCCGGTCTGCTTTTTCTATTCGTTTTTTCAACCAATCAGCTCAAAGCACAAACGCTCTTCCAGCAGGTAGGGATTGCCTCATCGCCCAATCCTGGAGGTTCGGGAGCAAGAGCGGTGGGCATGGGAGGTGCCTTTATTGGGGTGGCAGACGACGCCACCGCAGCCTCTTGGAATCCAGCCGGGCTCATCCAACTAGAAAGACCAGAGATGTCTGTAGTGGGTGAGTATTTCTACCGAAAAGAGGAGTTTTCCTCTGACGACCGTCCAGAGATAAAAAACACTGGCACGGTTGATGGCTCTGACCTCAACTACCTAAGTGCCACGTATCCCTTCCATTTCTACAAAAATATCGTGGTGTCCATGAACTACCAAAAACTTTACGACTTCAAGCGTGATTTTAGTCACCGCCTTGATTTTTCCTCAGTTGGCTTGGATCTTGTACAAAAAAGGAGCTTTGATCAGGATGGTTACCTAGGCGCTTTTGGAATAGCATGCGCAGTTGAGATCACACCTAAACTCTCTTTTGGTGTAACTTTTAATATTTGGCCGGGTGATTTGATATGGGACAATGGCTGGGACGAAAAATTCACGGAACGCGGCGTTGGGACTCTGGCAGGAAATCCTGTAACAATTGACACCAAAGTTACCGATAAATACTCTGATTTCACTGGATTCAATGCAAACATCGGCCTGCTGTGGGATATAAGCAAACACTTTACCTTCGGAGCCGTTGTAAAGACACCTTTTACCGCAAAGGCTGACCACACATTCAACTTCATACAAGTTCAGACCTTTGGCCCACCTCTTAACACGACGATCACAAGCCAGCAGAAAGTTACGGAAAACGTAGATATCGACATACCGCTCTCTTACGGTTTCGGACTTGCCTACAGAGCTTCAGATACACTTACCTTCGATTTAGATGTTTATAGAACCGACTGGAGCGACTTCACTATAACTGACAGTCAGGGTAACAAATTCAGTCCTATCGACGGACGCCCGGCCAGTAAGTCCCACGTGGAGGCTACAACCCAGGTCCGGCTTGGCGGAGAATATCTTTTTATTTTGGAAGCAAAAGAGATTGTCGTGCCCGTTAGGGCTGGAGTCTTTTACGATCCAGAGCCAGCAGAGGACGGTGTGAAAGACTTCTTCGGTTTTTCCGTAGGATCAGGCATAGTGTACAAGTGGTTCATTTTTGATGTGGCATACCAGTTCAGATGGGGAAACGATGTAGATACAGGGAACTTGATTGCCACCTCCGAGGCTGATGTTTATCAGCACAAAATCCTTGCTTCAGTAATCACCCATTTTTAGGTTTGCGATAATGCCCTCATGAAAAAAGCGACGCATGCAATCACGTACTTAATCACCATTGGACTGGTGCTAGCGGTTTGGAGTTGTGTCCAGAAACCTTCAGGACCCGTTTATGCAAAAAATGGTAAGGAATATGGCAAGACCCAGGCGGCTTTCTTCAGGCACCGGTGGTGGAACTACTACGAGCGGGGGATTTCTTATGCAGAAGGGGAGTTTTATCAGGAGGCTCTTTCAGACTTCAAAGAAGCTTTAGGGCAGCGAGAGGAAGATCAGCGCATGGCCCGCACCTACGGGATGCACTTTATTGATTACTTTCCCCACAGAGAGTTAGGCATCATCCATTATCACATGGGAAATTTCCAGGAAGCCGGAAAAGAATTGGAGATTTCTCTAAGTCAATACCCTTCCGCCAAGGCTCGCTATTATTTGGACCGCGTTCGTAAAGCCTTGATCGAAGAAGTTGTCCAAGAAGTGTCTCCCCCAAGGCTTACTCTGAGTTTTAGAGCTGAAGAGATCTGGACACGAGAACACCCTGTGCGAGTCTCTGGCGTTGCGGAAGACGAAAATTATGTGGCTGCAATTACTATCCGTGGGACACCCCTCTTTCTTGAGGGATCAGAGAAACGCATCCCTTTCGATAAGCCTCTGGCTCTTTCCCAAGGCCGGCATGTTATTGATGTGGAGGCAAAGAACCTTCTCGGCAAAACGGCTCAGCGGAGCGTGATCATCAATGTTGATCGAGAAGGCCCCATCACTACTTTGGACGAACTGCAAGTTGATGACGCTGCCACACCTAGGGAGGTTAGAGTTTCCGGCTCGATTTACGATGAAGCCGGTGTATCTGAATTGATTATCAACGGCCAAAACATCTCTATTAAGAAAGGCGCGGAAGTTCTCTTTACCGCTAAACTCTCTCTAGACACAGCCAGTCTAGAAATTGTAACGGTCGACACTCTAGGTAACCAAACCTCTGCGCAAATTCCACTATCTGCCGGTTTGCTCAGCGAGACGCCCGTGCTGGTGGCATGGGTGGATACCAACGTTGGGCCTTCTTTCGAATCAGCCGGTCTTTTTGGCGCCAAGGACACCAACCCTCCCAGAATTCGGCTCAAGGGTTGGTCTGACAGCCAGACCGTTTTCCTGGAAAAGGTATATATCGAAGGCCAGGTAAGCGACGAGAGCAAAATTGAGAGTCTCACCATCAATGGCATTCCCATCCTGCGTCGCCAGAGTCTTTACATTTTCTTTAGTCACCTGGCTGAGCTTAGCGAAGGAGAAAACACTCTAACTGTAGAAGCCATCGATGAGGAGGGCAATAGTTCGAGGAAAACCATCGCCATCGTGCGTAGGATCCCTAAAGCCCTTCAGTTAGGTGAAAGGTTGAGCCTTACAGCATTTCCGTTTGAGCAGAAGGGAGAGGTTACAGAAGCAAGTCTTGCTTTTCAAGACAACCTTATTGATGCCCTGGTAAATCAGAACCGCTTTCAGGTAATCGAAAGGGACAAATTGAATTTGGTCCTTCGGGAACAAAAACTGAGCCGGACCAAGTTGTTTGACAAAGGGACGGCTTTGAAGCTGGGAGGTCTAGTGGCCGCCAAGTCAATCATCATGGGCAGTATTATCGAGAGCCGTATCGGCATTGAAGTTGTGGCCCGAATGATCGATACGGAAACATCAGAGATTTTGGCTGCTCAGGACGTCTACGATGAACTGAAAGATCTTCCTGCTTTAAGGTCTCTGGCCGAAGGAATGGCCATAAAGTTCCATCGAGACTTCCCATTGGTGGACGGCTTTATTCTCGAGTGCAAGGGCGAGGACATATTCACCGATCTCGGTGAGGATGTGATTAAGTTGCGTCGGAGGCTCATAGTCTACCGCGAAGAACCGATAAAACACCCGATCAGTGGTAAGGTGCTCGGCGCAGATAACATAATCATGGGACATGCCCGCGTAAATCAAGTTATGCTCAACATGTCTAAAGCGAAACTGACGGATGTCAAGACTGAGAAAGTCAAATCGTTTGATAGGGTTATCACCGAATGAAGCGTTCTTTGAAGAGGGACCGAAAGCTCCTGTCGAGTTGTTTATCAGGAAATAGAAAAGCAGCAGAAACCCTGGTTCGCCGATTTTCAGATCTGGTCTACTGGTCTGTCCAGCATGCCCTGATAGTCAAAAACGTTTCTTTCAATAGATACGATCTGGAAGATCTTCACAATACAGTTTTTCTAAGGCTCTTTGAAAAGAAATGCAAGAAACTCAGGCAATATCGCGGGAAAAACGGCTGCAGTCTAGCCTCGTGGATCAGGATGATTGCGGTCCGAACTGTGCTTGATCATCTCCGAAAAAAGGGCATAGATGCAATTGCCTTCCAGAAAGACCGTATACCTCTTGATAAGTTGCCCGAACTTAAGGCTGAAGGGGTCGATTTCGTAAACCTCAAGGAGCAAGTGGAATGTGAACGGTTACTTCAGCTTGGCATGAGAAGACTACCACCGCGCGATCGACTGTTTTTGAGACTCCATTTTGATCAGGGGCTTTCCATTGCAGAAGTTGCCAATGCCATGCAGATTACTGTAGAAAATGCCTATACCATCAAACACCGGGCAATTCAGAGACTGAAATTTCATGTGGCTTCCTCTCAGGGTATTAACCGCTAGCGTAAGATGAATTTAATTCCTCTTATTTGAACTATTACTATCAGTTTTACTCTCGTTACAGCTATTGTCGAAGCAGTGATTTTTCTGTGACTTTTTCTGATCTATTCTGAGCGATGATAAGATACTAACTGGATGTCTAATACTCTTAAGTCGTTGTTGTCTTAACTGATTTTGTTACACAACATTTATGGGTTTCTCAATATGGTTCAGGCTTGTCGAAGTTCGGTGCAAGGTTTTCCAGATTTTTTCGTCTATGTGTATAGGAAGGAAAAACTTTTTGAACCAGTCCCTGCAGCAATGGACGTAATGAGATGGAGCTCACGATGACGACGACATGCCCTGTAGAAGAAAAGCTTGCTGACTATCATGAAGGTCATCTCGCGGAGGAAGACCGGTTGGAGATGGAAGAACACCTGTCGGACTGTCCAGTGTGTTTGGACGCACTTGTGGTGACGAGCACTCTGGTTCGAGGCGAAGACAAGTTAGAGCTGGAGTCGGTGCCAGTAAGGGTTACAGAATCAGCTATAGATCTGATAACCAAACGCTATCTCTTTTCACATTATTCTTGGATAGAAAAACTCAAGCAATCAGTCGAAGCCTTGGGTTCGAAGATATCGGATTCATTGGGGTTGACGCCATGGCGAAGATGGGATTATGGGACGGTCCGAAGTTCCGAGCGGGTCACACTGATAGATAATCTGGTTTCTTTGAAAGTGCCATTCAAAGACATTGAAACTGAAATTGAGATGGAAAAAACAGGACCCGGCATGGCCACTATTCGTGTCAAGCTGTCCCAAGCTCGCAAATCCATGAAAGCTGTGAGAGTTACCCTAAAAACGGACAAACGAGAGATTGCCTCATATCTCTTGGATGATAACTCTGTAATATTTGAAGCCATACCTTTCGGTCACTACGGTATTTCTTTGGCCGAAAACGGTGTGGGGCTTGGAACATACCATTTTAAGATCAAGGAAACTCATAATGGCTGAAGACAAGACAAGAAGAGCAGAACCCACGTCAAGCAATATCGAAGAAATCTTGCGGCAGCGTGAACGTCTCGATCAGATACTTCGAGAAAAGTACAAAAAAGAGGTGACCATCCTCTTCACCGATATATGCGGATTTACCGAGTATATAGATAGCAGGGGGGATATTAATGGGCGAGCTTTGCTCATGAAGCACAACAGTATTGTCTTGCCCATAATCGAAAATCACGAAGGCAGAGTTATTGAGATCGTTGGAGATGCAGTTATGGCGGCTTTTGCAGCTCCCTTACCTGCGGTCAAGGCATCTATAGCTATTCAGAAAGCTCTGGCTGAGTATAACCTTAACACGAAAGAGATAGACAGTATTCGAGTCAAGATCGGAATCAACCTTGGTGAGGCTCTGGTGGACGAGGCTGCAGTCTATCAGGGCTTTAGTGGGGACGTGGCCAATGTGGCCTCACGCGTACAAGCTCAAGCCAGGCCGAATCAGATTCTTATTTCCAAAAATGTCTATCACCAGGTTAGTGACTGTGAGGATATTCTCTGCAGATTTCACGGAGAAGTGCAGGTAAAGGGGAAAGCGTTATCCCTCAAAATCTACAGGGTAGTCTGGCGGGACGAGGATGCTTTTGTGAGCATGGAACCGCAGGTTCAACTCTGTGAGCATCCCGCAGAGAAAAGAGCCAGAAAACCTGTGCGGCTTTTCCAGCTTGATATAAACAGGGAGAGGGACCGCCTGAAGATCAGTGCTCGCGAATACACCACGGGTGAAGAGGACACCATTCGTCACTACGAGGACATACGGGTTTCCATGGAATGGATTAAGACCCGGTGCCATGAGATGGTGGAAACGTTAAACAAAGTCAATCGTAGAGGCCGCATTGATCGTGAGGTCCTAATAAAACTCAAAGAAGTCGGCCAGGTCCTGTACGATGAATTGTTCCCGCTGAGCGTAAAAGAGAAATTAAGAAAAACCACCATTAAATACCTCAGCCTTACCATTGATGATCAATTGGTCCACATTCCATGGGAACTTTTAAATGATGGCCAACAGTTTCTTTGCCAGCGTTTCAATATGGGCCGACTCGTCAAGACTCGTCAAACTATTTCAGTCACAAAGCCGCGACCATTAGCCCGGCCCCTAAGGATGCTGATTTTGGCTGATCCAGAGGGTAATTTGAAGGGTGCCTACGCCGAAGGTATTCAGATCAGGGACTTTATGGATCGG
This sequence comes from uncultured delta proteobacterium, assembly GCA_963712115.1. Lineage (GTDB taxonomy): Bacteria > Desulfobacterota > Syntrophobacteria > BM002 > BM002 > BM002. Next base: position 16,610 of record CAVQGX010000012.1, read on the forward strand.
GATGAAGATCTGATCAATGTTTCCTTGCGCTCCGGGAATATTACCCTCGATTCCATTAAAGAAAAAATAAGGAATTTTGATTTTGTTCACTTTGCCGGTCATGCAGAATACGATTCCCACAATCCGGCAGAAAGTGGATGGCGGCTAACCGAAGGCAGCCTCCGAGCCCGAGACATTAGAAAAATGTCAGGTACAGGAAACATGCCTGCCCTCATCTTTGCCAATGCTTGCCAGTCAGCGCGAACCGAAGAATGGACGCTAAGAGATCAATTCCAGGATAAGATTTTTGGACTTGCAAATGGTTTTCTTCTCGCGGGAGTAAGACACTATGTGGGCACCTTCTGGGAGGTATTGGATGAACCAAGCAGTCGTTTCGCTCTGGAGTTTTACAGAAATCTCTTGTCTGATAGAGATATCGGTGAAGCCATAAGGTTGGCACGGTTGGAGCTGATCAAAAAATACGGTGAGGAGAACATAGTCTGGGCGAGCTACATACTTTATGGAGATCCCACTTTTAATTACATTGATCAAGCCGAGGGGGCAGAAGTACGGGTAGAGTCTGAGCATGCCTATGAAACGCTCGAAAGCCCGGAAGTCAGGGCTCGTGAAGAGGTCATTGACTTTGCTGACCGGGGGATCCGGAAAAAAAGACGGATTTTGTGGGCCCTGGTTGCCGGAATTATTGCTGCTCTGGGAATAGCGCTCTGGGGCTACCCGCTCCTTTCAAACAAGCAGATCGCCCGTTATGAAAAGAGGGCTCTAGCCCACTACCAGAACGGGAACTTCGAGGAGGCTTTGGATGCCTGTGGCAAGCTTGAAGCAAAAAGCCCTGATGCTTGTTTGACCTATCTTATCCAGGGAAACATCCATTTTAGAAAAGGAAACCTGGACAAAGCTGAAGCTGCCTATCGCAATGCCCTACAAGCCACTAAGGGGACTAATCTGCAGAAAGCGGAAGCACTGGTGGGTTTGGGCCGCATTGCCTCTCTTAGAAAACAACCCTTAGAGGGCCTTAGTTATTATCAACAGGCTACCGAATTAGCCCCGCAGAGCAGGACGGGATACTTGTCTCAGGCTCTCATGCTTGAGGATAGAGGCAATTACGGCGAAGCTCTGGATCTTCTCAAAAAAGCTCAGGAGCTTACTCCAGATGACCGGGCGCTTGCGGCTCTAATTAATGACGTCCAAAAGAAGGTGGCTTTTGCCCAAGACAAGGAAAAGCAGGAACGTATAGATCAAATGGTCAAAGAACTTTTGGATTCAATGAAATCACCTTCCTGGGCTTTACCGTGGGACGGCTGGACATCACTTCCTTTGACTATGTGGGTTATGGATTTTCAGGCGCGGGGGTATTCTTTGCGCGAAGCGGAAGACCGTCTCCTTGTCTCCGGCATTGTAGATCATTTGCTCGGGTACGACCGGCTTCAGGTGGTCGAGCGTGAACTCCTGGATAGATTGCTCAAGGAATTGGAGTTGGGAAGTTCCAAACTGATTGATCGCAACACTGCGCTGGCCGTCGGAAAGCTCGTCGCTGCGAGGCTAATACTCTCAGGCCAATTAGTCTATTCCGAACCGCTAACTCAGATCTCCATGCGCTTGATAGAAACAGAAACTGGCCGTATTACCGCAGCAGTGAACGAATCCTTTGGGAGCGCTGTCCCCCCATCAGATCTGGCGGACGCGCTCTCAGAGAAGCTCCTGGAAAAACTGAAACAACTCTATCCCCTTCGTGGAAAAATCTCAAAAGTGAACGGTGAAAACATCGAGCTCAATATTGGACTAGTAGTAGGGGTCAGGGCCGGCCAACAATTCAAGACCATAGAGGGTGATATTACTCTGGTAGTTACCTCCACTAATCAAAACACCAGCTTAACCAAGGTTGCAAAAGGTGAGGGCCCTGTGGTTGAAGGTCTACGCGTAGAAGGCATCTAGGATTTTCTATAATGGATATGACAGCATTTTTTCGGACTCAATTTAAAATCACTAATACTTATAGCAAATAACGACTACTCAAGAACCTGGCAAAGAATGACATGGAATTTATATCAGCAAAAAATGCTTCTAGAACTGAACTGACGGATCTAAATGTATCTATTTTAGAACAGGCGCAGTTATTGATGAATTTATCGGAAATGATAACTGAGCGCAACGTGAAAAATCAATGTGAAATAATAGCAAACTGGTTTAAGCAATTATATCGGCTGAAAGAAATTGCCTTCTTGATCCAGGACATAAGATTAGATCGCACGCTTTTTTATGGCGAGGCTTCTCTTGAAAATGCGCTTCGACACATGCTGAAAACCTCGTCAGAGCGCTCTCCGGCAAGAAAAGTAGGAAATGGGTCGACGGTTCATGGTTGTAAAGAATGTAATTTGATTACAGTGGATGATACGAGACGCTTTGGGTCCCCAGAGCTCAGGATTCTTGCCGCTCCCTTGACCGCTGGGGAACACCACATTGGAGGTATGGCACTGGTTGCAGAAGAAGAAAAAATCCAGGCTTTACTAAGTGAAAGCCCCACCTCATGCTGGTTTGGTCCCTTTATATCCAACTTGTTGGATAATGCGATCTGCCACGAAAAAAAAGATCGAAAAATACGCATGCTCAACTTTTACCAAACAGTTAGCTCATCACTAACACACGTGGAAGACTTGCATGAGCTGTTGACCACGATCATGATCATTGTTACCACGGAACTCTCATGTGAAGAAGGCTCCGTTCTGCTGTACGATGAGGAGACCAATGAATTCGAATTCTTCATTGCCGTTGGCGAGACGGGTGATGAGCTTACAACGCTGCGCTTTCCGGCTGATAAAGGAATAGCAGGGAGGGCCCTAAGAGAAAGGAAGACATTTATAGTTAATGATGTGCAGAGTTCCCCGGACTTTTACGGTTCAATCGATGAGCAACACGACTTCAAAACCACGTCACTTCTTGCAGCCCCTCTTGCATCAGGCAACGAGGTTGTTGGGGTCATTGAAGCCGTAAACAAAATAGGCGATAGGGGTTTTACCAAAGAAGATGAACAGATCCTTTCGGCAATCGCGGATGAGGTTGCTCTTGCAGTTAAGAATGCGAGGCTCTTCGACTACGTCGTTGATAGCTACTGCAAGCTAAGACAAGGCCAAAATAGCTGTAAGGGCTGCCAAAGACCCCTCAAATCGTGGACGCCATGTGCATTACAAATCGGAAAGCTTCACTAGAAATGTCTCCGTAACAAAGACTCACTTGATCCTGTTCGACGAACAACGCAGACGACGATGTTGGTCGTGAATAGGGCAAGGAGGTAATTCACATGCGAAAAACAGAAAAGATCTTTGGGAAAGACTTAGAATACGTCCGGAAGTACTGCCTTGCCGGTTCATTTCCCGCTAGCGATGACCGCTGTCCTTATTCAAAGGCAAAAGTCAGGGCTGCTTTAGCCAGAAGCCCCAAAGGTGAATGTGATTTTGAAGAAGTTGATACGATGTTTCTGTGTCGATACCCCGATGAGAAAATGCCATTACATGAAGCGCTCTTAGTCTCAGAGCTGAACAGATATCCCAATAAAGAGAGAAGAGAAATGATTGATGCGTTTTATAGGGGAGAAGTCTAACTCTGATTGTGTTCTGATTATTTCCTTGGCCTTTGCAAGTTTATATCATCAAGAAACCATGTCACTGCTTCCTAGTAGGATAAAAAATTAATGCAATTGAACAGAAGGAGATTCGTTAGACACCATCTTGAATGTCCTGTTACAGTGGCAACATCTCAAGGCACCATAGTCAGTACAAGCAAGAAACCTGAGTGGAGATGGTGCTCTAATCTATTGCCAGCAGCCACTAAACCCAAGGAAAGCCTTTAATTTAACAATCGAAATTTCTGATGGGTTCTCTCTGGAAGTGCCTTCTGAAGTTGTGTGATCCTATAGGAATAATGCAATTGATGAGAAGAGATTGTAAACGATGTGTGTTCGCTTTCTACGGTGAGAGCAATGGGGCGAGCAGTCTTGAGCAGAGCATCCATCCTCAGGCCCTCCTTAAGTCGCAACCGCAGCTAAGACTTTCATTCCACAAACGCTTAGACTTTCGTCCAATTACTTTTCCTTATGTTGTATTAGAGACGTTTGGCTCAGGAGTTCACAGTTCTGCTATTTATGTTGAATCTCGGTTAGTTTCAAATATTTAACATATGCTCAACATACTTGAATGATCCGAGTGAAAACTTAGGCGTGCTGATCTGAAGTCCAAACTGGTCCCCTGGACTGTGGATTACATACTTTAATCCCCACTTTAGCTCTTAAGATCCAGCTACCATATCTAGGCTTAAACCAAGGATGGGAAGCTACCCGCCTTTTGGGATCTATCCCAGCCATAGGAAAGCCAACTACTTTGATTGAATTGAAAATCGGTTCATTGAGTGGATACTCGCCTGCAGTATTGGGGGAAGTTTTTTTGCTCGAAAGATAATCAGTCTTGACAGAGGATGAGGTCGTCAGGTAGTTTCTCCCGACCTTTGGCCTTTCTGAGCGCAATTTATATCCTCGCCTTTCAGAAGGCTGAGAAGACCTCAAGATCGCAAAGTTTTGTCTGAAATAATGGAGAAAGTTTTCTAACAATTGAAAGGATAGACTTCTAAGTGAGGAATCTCATATGCTGCTGAAGAGACTAACATTGCTTCTAAAGCAATCGACTTACTCCTGGTTCCTGCCCTCATCAACTAAGCCTATATTAACCTATATTGTGCCTGGCGCACTTTTCTTGTTCTTGGGGGTGGTGGGATTTTCAGGGTGTTTTGGAGTTATACACTAGCGGGACTATATGCGGTTGAAGGCCGAGAACGCTTATTTGCACCAGAAAAAGATGGAATTAGATGAACTGCAACTGACCCTCGAGAGCATCGGAAAGGACGAAGATGCAATCCGAAATTTTCTTGCATTAGACGGGCCTAGGAGTGTGTCGGACTAGCTAGCTCTCAATGGAAAAATAGGGACGCAAGGTTCAGTCGCACTGGCATTCTGACTAACGTTGACCACTCCATTCGCCGTTTTGGGGTCCCATTAGGGCCACGATGACCACCAAGTGTCCAATAAAGAGGTACTCCGACAGACTCCTAGCCTAATGGAGCATAATCAAGGTAAAGGAGGTAACTCTTTCTCTTACCCTATCCCCGTAACCTACCCAGATCACACAAACAACCCGATTCCATCCTCCACCCAACAAGACTCTGGTTCCACCTTGGACGAAGCCAAGTCTCTTCAAGAAAGGATGATGGAACTAGTCGAAATCATCCGCGAAAAACGGGAGTTCATAGATAGAGTTCCTACCATCTTGCCAGTGGATGCGGAAAAATACTGGTTTTCATCGAGATTTGGGTGGAGACGAAGCCCATTCGCAGATAATAAGGAGTTCCATGGTGGTCTGGATATAAGTGGTAAGAAGGGCAGGCCCATCATCGCGCCTGCCAAGGGCAGGATAATTGCGAAGGGATACGACCCCCTCCAAGGACACTATTTGCGAATCGACCACGGTTGGGGATGTGTAACCACATTTGCACATCTTGTCAGTGATGTTGTGACTTTGGATCAAGAAGTAGAGCGGGGTGAGTTGATCGCTTTCATGGGCAGCACAGGTCGATCGACCGGTCCCCACTTACACTACCAGATTGAGGTCAACGGTAAAGTTGTGGATCCATCTGACTACATCATTAACGCAAAAGACAATCCGCCTCTGGATTTAGCTTTGCAGATCTTGGCTATCCCTCATGAATCACAAATGAGAGATTGATATTTAAGGCATCCCTTGTCTTATTTGTTCGATTAGCACACAATTTCCATGCACCGTGCCACTTGGCATGTCAGCCAGTACGCCACCAAGCATTTTGATATAATCGAAACCATCTATTCGAATTACCATATCTCTCCAGTCTCTGAGTATTTCTTTCGGGGAATATTTAGGAAGAGTCATGGCGCTAAAAGCCTGAACTTGTTTATTTTATTGATAAAAATAGAATCTGGCATGATTACTGCTTGAATACTGAGATGTTTGAGGACGAATCGTTCTGGTTAGCTATTTGTCAATATCGTCTTTCAACAATAATTATTTTCAGGAGATAGTGTATTTATGCCTGAACTGCAAGGTAAATCAATGCCACAGCAAGCGCCGTCGAGACCAGAAGAGGGAGTACGTGCTTCTGAAAAATATGAAACTTGGTTCAATTCTCTGTCACCGCTGCAGCAGGCCACACATCTCTTGATGGAGAAAATCTGCGCTTTAAACATGGGTGTCACGGAAGCGTTAATTGGATTGGATTCTCCAGATACTCTGCGTATAGTTGCAGAAGATTTGAAACTGCATATTGAGAGATTTTTGTCTGCATTCAACGAGAATGTGAGTGGTGGGAGTTGACGACACATAGCTTTTTGCATGTTGCACATTGGCATCCTTTTTAAATAGACTGAGGGAATCCAGAGTTGAATGTCTTCATCAGCCATGTTTCAGAAGAGACCCCCATTGCAGAGGTACTAAAAGACTGGATTGAATCCACTTTCCTGGGTCAATGCGAGGTATTCGCCAGTAGCGATAGAGAAAACCTGCCTGCAGGAAACAATTGGATTGGTGAAATTGACCAAACTTTGGACTCAGCAGTGGCATTTCTAGTCCTTTGCAGTCCAGCTTCGCTAATGAGACCATGGATCAATTTTCAAACTGGATGGGGGTGGATCAAGGGGCTTCCGGTTATCCCTATTTGTCATTCAGGGCTGAAGATGGATGACCTGCCGCCGCAAATCTCATCTTTTCAAGCTATTGAGATTGACTCCGATAGTTTTGTGTCTGACTTGCTGAGCAGGCTCGCGAAACACCTTGGCTTTGAGAAGTTTCCACGTGTCGACCAAAGTGCAATGGTGCACGAACTGATTTCTGCGACCCGTGCTATATCTGGAAGTTAAGCAGGCTTCGCATTTATTATATTATCTGGGACTTCACATCTCATACTTTAATCTCCACTTTCCCTCTCGAGATCCCGCCACCATATATAGCCCTCTGTCTTTATACTAGAGCGTCCTTACTGCCTCTCGCATGAGTTTGCCAATGGCCATTTTTTGGGGACACTTTTGCTCCGCTATGGTGTAGTCCAGATTAGCCATCTCAACCCGAATCCTCTGGGGGATTCTATTAAAGAACCCGGCAGCACGATCGCGGTCGCCGTGACTGTGAGCGTACATCAGATAGCGCATTACGTCACCAATGGGAGCAATGGAGTTGGTAGCCGACTCGCATAGGTCAGTACAGCCGGCGCAGTAATCTGAACGGGTTTCTTGGGCGTATTTATGCAACATTTTTTTATCATGTGAGGAAAGTTTGGTTCGATTAATGGCGGCGGCCACATTAGACATGAGGATGGTAATGTTCGGCATCTCAGTGCAGATGCAGGCAATATGCGGATTTTCCCAAACCGCCTTGAGCTTGGCTTGCCCGTCGGTAAATCCCTTCTGCAAGAATCGTCCGGCGAGCTCTAGCTCGGTTTCACTGCTGGTTCTCACCGAGCCTCCACCCTGGGTTTTCATGGCAGTAAGGCCGATGCCCGCTTTTGCACATGCATCCACCGCTCTTTTCATCCGATCGCTATTCATCAGTCGGAAATTGTATGACATCATAATGCCGTCAATCCAGCCAAGTTTCGCCGCCCCAAGCATGCATTCTTCCATGTTACTGTGAGTACTGAAGCCGAAAAACCTGATTTTACCCCCAGCTTTGGTCCTTTCACTCCATGCCTTTATATCGCCATCCAATTCATTGATACTCCTGACAGAATGAACGAAGAACAGATCAACATAGTCGGTTTTCATTCTCTCTAAAGATTTGTTGAGATCCCCTGTCAGGCCGGCAACAGTCCAGGCATGAGACTTCGTGACTATAAAGATGTTCTTGCGATCTTCAGGATATTTGCCCAGGTATTTGCCAATGCGCTTCTCGCTATTGCCGCCCATGTAGGAACTGGCTGTATCCCAATAGGTTACTCCCCATTTGGCGGCCTGTCTGAGCATCAGCTGCTCTAAGTCCAAACTTCCTCCAAAACCAAGGATGGGCACCCTTACACCGGTTCCACCAAATGGGCGGGTAGGCATGGCCACCGATTCATTAGAAGATTGGGCCAGACGGTCGATGGGAGCAATTATTGACCCCAAACCGGCAGCACCGGCGGCTCGCAAAAAATCCCTTCGGGACCAGTTGTGGTTTTTGCTGGGCATTGTGTTTTCCCAAGGGCGAGAATGCCCTACTATCTGTGGAATCACACTGAATGTATTTAAGAACGTTAAGCCACCCGGCCGACCCGGTCAATTTTTTTGCCACAAGATTTCAGAGCACAAAGGTAAGAAATGGCCTCCCGAGCAGGTTGGCTCAGGCGACCGCCTTTCTCTCCGCTGCCGCATTTAGGTGCCGCTGTTTCGCCGAAAGGACCGCCTTTCGTAACCTTAGGGATTTGGGCGTCACCTCGATTATCTCGCCTTCCTTTATGAAATGGATCGCCCGCTCCAGGGTCATGATCCTGGGTGGTGTCAGAATGACGTTATCGTCCCTGCCGGCGGCGCGCATATTGGTGAGCTTCTTCTCCTTGCAGGGGTTTACATTGATATCGCTCTCCCGGTTGTGCTCGCCGACAATCATGCCTTCGTACACGGGTGTGCCCGGGACGATGAAAAGCTGCCCTCGCGGCTCGAGGTTGAAAAGGGCGTAGGCAACAGCCTTTCCCTGCCTGTCGGCCACTATGGAGCCGGTGTACCGTGTTGGAAAACCACCTCTGTACAGATCATACCCCGCATAGGAGCGATTCATGATACCCGTGCCCTTGGTGTCGGTGAGGAACTCCTCCCGATAGCCGATGAGGGCCCGGGCCGGGATGCTGAATTCAACGCGCACCCTGCCGCTGCCCTTGTTTACTAGGTTGATCATCTGTCCTTTACGGGAGGATAGCTTCTCTGTCACGATCCCAATAAAATTCTCCTTGCAGTCCACGAACAGGTGCTCCATGGGCTCGTATGTCTCGCCCTTCCGGTGCCTGTAGATGACCTCGGGACGACCAACGCAGAATTCGAAGCCCTCGCGTCTCATGGTTTCGATGAGAATGGCCATTTGGAACTCGCCTCTGCCCTTGACCACGAAGCTTTCTCTGTCTTCGCCGTCCTCCACCTGTATGGCGACGTTTCTCAGCGTTTCCTTGAAAAGCCGCTCTCCAACCTTACTCGCCTGAACGTATTTCCCCTCTTTGCCAGCAAAGGGCGAGGTGTTGATGGTGAAGCGCATGGAGACGGTGGGCTCCTCTACATTGATCCGCTTCAGGGGCTTCGGCGAGTCATGGGTGCAAATGGTGTCGCCTATTTTGACTGCCGCGACCCCAGCGAGCACGACGATATCACCGGGCTCCGCACACTCCGTCTCCTGGAGCTTCAACCCCTCGTAGACCTGAAGTTTTGAGACCTTGAGGGAAACCTGCCGGTCCAGCGCGTCGAGGCAGACCAGGGAATCATTGCTTCTCGCCCAACCGTTGACCACCCTGCCTATGGCCAGCCTGCCCAGATAGTCGGAGTAACCAAGGTCGGCCACCAACATCTGAAAGGGTTCGTCTGGGTCATAGGAGGGCGGGGGTATCTGCTCCACGATGGTGTCGAAGAGCGGCTGCAAATCCTCACCCCTCTGCTCCAGTCCCTTCTGAGCAATGCCCTCACGCCCTATGGCATAGAGGAGAGGAAACTCGAGCTGCTCCTCGGTAGCGTCCAGATCTATGAAGAGATCGTATATCTCGTTTAGGACCTCATTAGGGCGGGCATCTTGGCGGTCAATTTTGTTGATCACCACGATGACCTTCAGCCCAGCCTCCAGGGTTTTTTTGAGCACGAAGCGGGTTTGAGGCAGGGGCCCCTCCGAGGCATCTACCAGGAGCAAGGCACCGTCAACCATGGCGAGGGCCCGTTCCACCTCGCCGCCGAAATCGGCATGGCCGGGCGTATCGATGATGTTTATCTTCGTGCCTTTCCAGTTAACCGCACAATTCTTCGCCGCGATGGTTATGCCTCTCTCACGTTCCAGCTCCAGGCTGTCCATGATCCTGTCATCGATTTCCTGTCCCGCCCGGATAAGACCGCTTTGTCTGAACATGGCGTCGACAAGCGTGGTCTTTCCGTGGTCCACGTGGGCAATAATGGCGATGTTACGCATCCGGGTGTTTCTCACAAGAGCACTCATTCCTCAATATCCCTCCTAAAGGCAGCAAGCAAGTGGATTGTGGAGTATAGTCTTTTTTAAAGGGAATGCAAGGGTCTTGTATTTGGGGAGGCATGGAGCAGAGGGTTGGAGGTTAGAGGAGCGCTGCGCTTGAGGTTGGAGGCAGGTCATTCTGGATTGCGGATTGAAGAGAGGCACAATGCTCAGGGCCCAAGGCCATTTGGGTCATTCGGCTTCGCCGTCATTAGGTCACTACGCTACTCTGTCATTTGTTGTAATAGGGAAGGGCATGGTGCAATTTGGGATTTCGGATTTCGGATTTGGGATAGGAGTCAGGCAAAACCGGCCAAACTGGCATAAACGGCAAACCGGCATTACCTTCCGGGTAATCACCCCTGGACTACCTTTGTCAAATGAGTATACAATAGCAATTGTATGCTCAGACCACTTGTCTCGCTTATCTCGCGACAATAATTCGTGAAACATACGGGCTAGAAAACTAGGAGGCGGCTGGATGGACGAAAAAGACAAACTGTCAGAAATCGAAAACTACCTCAAAGAGTTGTTTCCCGGATTTGTTATTGAGAACATGTGGAATTCAAAATCTCACCGACATGTGTTTAGTGTTGATGCACCCACTGGTGAAACAAAACATACTATAGCTGTCTCCAGTGAATTCGTCAGCGACAACGAACCGGACGATATCGTCATTTGTCTTAAATTATATAATCTTAAGGGATATCTCGAAATATTTGGAAACAAAGAGGTTTTGGTAACCAACGATGGCATAAATCCGGATGGGATACGCCCTTCAATTTTGGCATAGGGCATAGGGTAGATTGCGGATTTGGGATGTGCCAACCATTCGCCTAGCTCATTGCGTCAAACAGATAGCTTGCTACACACCTGCCCAGACGACCTACCATAATTTTACCAGTAAGCCCTCGCCGATGGTGGTACCCTGGTCGGTAGGGGCTTTTTTGCGATTCATTTGATGAAACAGAATAAGAGGTGTGATAACTTGGAAATCAACCGGTCTTGCGGGTTGGCATTGGCAATCTGGTAAGCAAAAACAGGGGAATAGATGAAAGAAAAACATATCGTTAAGATCGCTGAGGAACTCGAGATTAAGCCGCAACAGGTTCTGGCTACTGCGGCGCTGCTCGATGAAGGGGCCACTGTCCCATTTGTTGCCCGCTATCGTAAAGAGGTGACTGATTCCCTGGATGAGGTGGCTATAACAACAATCCGCGACCGACTCCATCAACTGCGGGAGCTTGACAAAAGGAGAGAGGCCATACTGAAGTCTCTCCAAGAGCGGGAGCTTCTCACCGATGAGCTGAAAGATAAAGTCCTGGCCGCAGAGACCCTTGCCTTCCTGGAGGACATTTATCTGCCTTACCGACCGAAACGGCGCACCCGTGCAACCGTTGCTAGGGAGCGAGGGTTGGAACCGCTTGCCTTGAAACTTTTTGCCCAGGAACAGACCACAGACCCTCATGGTGAGGCTGAAGCCTTTGTCGAACCTGAGAAAGGAGTGGAGACGATCGAAGATGCCCTGGCCGGCGCGCGGGACATTATCGCCGAGCTGGTGAACGAGGATCAGGCAGCCCGCGCGAAAATGAGGGCTCTCTACGCTGAAAAGGGAATATTCCAGGCCAGGGTGGTTCCGGGCAAGGAGGACGAGGGGAACAAGTACAGGGACTATTTCGACTGGCAGGAGCCCGCATCAAAGGCACCTTCTCATAGAATTCTGGCCATGCGGCGAGGCGAAAAAGAAGGTGTACTGACACTCCGTGTCCATCCCCCGGAGGCTGAAGCCCTGACCCTTCTGGAAACCCTTTTTGTCAAGGGAGATGGGGCTGCTGCCCAGCAGGTAAAGACCGCCGTGCAAGACAGCTACAAGCGGCTCCTGGCTCAGTCAATGGAAACGGAGATCCGCAAAGCCACCAAAGAGCGAGCCGATGCAGAGGCTATCCGTGTTTTTGCGGACAATCTCCGTCAGCTACTTTTAGCGCCGCCCCTTGGGAGGAAAAACGTCCTGGCCATAGATCCGGGACTCCGCACTGGCTGCAAAGTAGTTTGTTTGGATCGGCAGGGAAAACTGCTCCAAACAGATACGATCTATCCCTTCACCTCCGAAAAGAGCAAGTTGGAGTCAGTGGCAATACTCGGAAAATTGTGCGAGAGCTACCATGTTGAGGCCATAGCAGTGGGCAACGGCACCGGCGGAAGGGAAACAGAGGCTTTGGTGAGGGGTATGGACCTTCCGGGCAACATACTGGTGGTGATGGTCAACGAGAGCGGCGCCTCGGTTTATTCTGCTTCCCAAGTGGCTAGAGAGGAGTTTCCAGACCTTAATGTGTCGGTTCGTGGTGCGGTTTCCATTGGTAGACGACTTGTGGATCCCTTGGCGGAACTGGTGAAAATTGACCCCAAATCCATTGGAGTGGGCCAATATCAGCACGATGTGGATCAGCAAGCCTTGAAGAGCAGTCTGGATGACGTGGTCATCAGCTGTGTGAATGGTGTGGGCGTGGAGGTCAACACAGCCAGCGAGCAGTTGCTCACCTATGTCTCCGGACTGGGGCCGCAATTGGCAAAAAGCATTATCAAGTATCGAAATGAACACGGCCCGTTTCTGTCCAGAGAGGATTTGAAGAAAGTATCCCGCCTGGGCCCCAAGGCATTTGAACAGGCAGCGGGTTTCCTGCGTATCAGAGATGGGAGAAATCCTCTAGATGCCACAGCTGTTCACCCTGAATCCTACCAAGTTGTGGAAGCCATGGCCAGTGATCTAGGCTGTTCAATAAAGGAGCTTCTTAGTGACGAGGAACTTAGAGACCGAATCGATCTGTCCAAATACGTGACTGAAACGGCGGGCATACCTACTCTCACTGACATTGTTGCAGAACTTGCCAAGCCTGGCCGTGACCCGCGCCAGCGATTCGAGGTTTTTACCTTTTCCGGGGAAGTGCAGAAGATAGATGACTTGCAGCCGGGCATGAGGTTGCCCGGGATCATTACCAATGTCACTGCCTTTGGGGCATTTGTCGACGTCGGAGTGCATCAGGATGGCCTGGTTCACGTGAGCCAACTTGCTGACCGTTTTGTCAAAGACCCCCGCGATATAGTCAAGGCTCAGCAACAAGTGACGGTCACGGTTTTGGAAGTGGACCTTGAAAGAAAAAGGATTTCTCTGTCGATGAAAACGAATCCTGCTAAATCAGCAAAAGGGGTAAAAGGAGAGCCAAAGCATGAAAGCAAGAGCAAGGTGAAACGGACAAAACAGGGGAAGGGTCCTGGGCCTTTCAATAACCCATTCGCCGACGCTCTCAAGAAATAGTGTAAAAGAGGCAAGTTCTTGTTTTTTTCCCACTAGCATAGAGTGAGGAGTCAGTAGTCGGTAGTCAGTAGCCAGAATCCAGCAGACAGCAAATTCAACCTACCTAGTAAAAAATCCATCCGAATGACCTAATCTGTCACAGCCCAATGGTAAGTTCCAAGCGAAGGTGGTTTTAAAGTTTGACCGATTTTTCTGCGGGTAACCACTTTTGGAGTACTGGAGTAATGGAATGCTGGAGTAATGGAATGAGGGAAAGGGAGGCGGAAATGAGATTGATAATTGCATTAATCTTATTACTCTATTTCGGAAGGCGGGAAATGAGATTGATAATTGCATTAATCTTATTACTCTATTTCGTTTCCTTTGAGGGGGTAAAGATGAAAAAATCTGCCTCGTTTTAATTACGCTAACGGTTATTTGGTGCGTTACAGGGCAAAAGGAGTGGAGGGAGGACCACCAGGGTTTTTCGGGTGGGGATACCAGGGATTCTTACACTGTTTCAGCAGAACCTAAATTTTCGGATGATCCACTGCTGGATAGTATCTACCGGGCTCGGTACCTTGGTGTCTCGAAAGATGCGGCAAGTGTGAAAAGTAGGTTTCAGAGGTCAGATTGCTGATTTGGAATTTCGAATTTGGGATTTTTTAACTGATCGCTGATGGCTGAAAGCCTGTCCTGAGCGGAGTCGAAGGGCTGAAACCGTACTGGTAAAAGCCAAAAAAAAAGCTAATCTCCACCGGCAAAAACGGCTCAACAGGCCAACCGGTCAAACAGGCCACAGGCAGCAATAAACCATTTTAACCTACCTCGCAAAAAAATCCTTCCAATTGACCGGATGTGTCAAACCACAGTGCTATTGTGTAATCAAAGACAATAGAAAGGGGTGTGATATCTGTGCAAACAGTCATACAAAACTATCTGAATGAGGCCAAGATTGGGCGGAAGCAGTCGCACCGAAATCTGGCTATATTTCCGCTCTTGTCCAGCTACGCAGTGGGGTTGGAGTACATCACCCTGGACGAGGCTCTCTCGGAAGGTCTCATCGAGGTGATGGAGAGAGATGAGGCGGGCTCCGTACCTGAACTGAAGGTGGTTAACAAATCTCCCTGCATGATCCTGATCCTGGATGGAGAGGAGTTGGTAGGGGCAAAGCAGAACCGGATCGTAAACACCACCATTTTGATCCAGGGCAAGACCAGCACGGTGATTCCGGTGAGCTGTGTGGAGCAGGGTAGGTGGGCGTATGAGAGCCGGGCATTCAAGAGCGAGGAACGGCTAATGGCGGCACAGCTCAGGGCTAAAAAGTCCGAGCAGGTGCACAGATCCATTCGGAGATCTGATGGATTTAGATCGGATCAGTCGGCAATTTGGAATGAGATCTCCAGCAAGGCGGCAAGGATGGAGGCTGACTCGCCCACCATGGCAATGTCGGAAATATATAGAAAAAAAAGGTCGTTACTTGCAGATTACGTCGAGCACTTCCGGCTAGTGGAGATGCAGGTTGGGGCTCTTTTTATGATTAACGGAAGAGTGGTGGGGTTGGACACTTTTGGGAGAACTGAGACTTTCGGCAAAGTATTCAGGAAACTGATCGAGAGTTACGCTCTGGATGCTATTGATTGGTCAGAGCGGGAAAGTTCGGGGAGAACTCTCAAGAGCAACGTTACCAAGTTCCTGTGGGCGGCGAGCAATGCCACAGTGGAAAGCCACCGATCCGTCGGCCTAGGAACCGATATAAGGCTGGAGTCCAGGACACTCACAGGCTTTGCCCTGGCACACGAGGAGCAAATTCTTCACCTTTCCGTTTTTGCCAGGTGCAATGGGAGCAGTGTAGAGCGCTACACTGCGAGGATGCAGAGATTTTCTAGCAGAAGGAGAGGCCGCCGCAGCGGCCAGTAGGCACTGGGCACCGAGTCCGCATAGCGCATGGCGCATCCTTCGACAGGCTCAGGACAAGTAGGGCAGAGCGAAAGAACATGGAGCATGGGGCATAGGGTCAGAGGTCAGAAGTCAGAAATCAGAGGTCGGATTGTGGAATTGTTAGCGACAGCTGATCGCAGACGGCTGAATGAAACAGGCAAAACCGGCTCAACTGGCTAACCGGCTAAACAGTTAAAGGGCATGGGGCCCACCATAACTTTGCCAGTAAGCCCTCGCCGATGGTGGTGCCCCGGACGGTGGGGGTTTTTTGTCTACTAATCCGCATGCATTCTGCTAAGATAGGGTTGTGATAAGTTGCAAATAAACAGTTGGAACATAGATGCCGGACAGCAAATTATGAGTCGAACGAAAGCATTTCTTATACATTTTTTCTCTGTATATACTTTCGCCATTGCATTATATGTTTTTACATATTTTTCAATCGGTAAACTAGGTAGATTTTTTACGATTTATTTTTTAGATCTACCTAGGTTTTCTTATTTTTATCTTTCAAATATCATTCATGGTCGTCCTATTTATTCACATTATTATATCTCGCTAACGCTGATCATATATTATTATCTCATTACCATACCGATATATTTTACTATTCGCCTTAAAAAAACTAGTTATCTTTGGCTTCAGTTGGCCATTTTTCTCCTACATTTCCTTGTTACCATTTTTATTTGGTATTAACGAGGGAAGGGCTTTCAGCAGGCAGTTCTTCGAACAGGGGATTAGAGAATTAGAAAGTTAGCTCCAAGCATTCCACCACATAAGCCTGCACCACTACACTTCTGCATCATCTGCTGGCAGACTTTTTTGTTTTTTCTTCTTTTTAGCTTTTTCTGGATCCGCTGATGCTTGTTTTCGTTTTTTTGAATCGGATTCTTCAGAGGCCATTTTTCTCTCGCGCTCCAGTTTCTGATGCTTTGCTTTCTCCCTCAATTTTAGGGTGGTATTTATCGTAGCAATTGCCCTTCTCGTCCTTTTCAGTTCAGCCCGCAAATGTTGAATGACCTTGTCATTTTCAATGCTTTTTTGCTCCAGGCCCTTCTCTAGCAATAATGTCTTTCTGGCAGCCAGTTGCTCTTTGAATTCCTGCTGCTGTCGCTCCTTAGTCTGTTTTTGTTTTGAGCCCATTTGCTTCTGTACTCCTTTAATTCAGGTCCGACTGATTTGATCTTGTTAAGTTTGACCACGTTGCAGGTCATAGACTAAAGCAACTATTTCTCAGTTGACTGTTTCGCCCAGTTTTCCTGCCTATCAAGGCTGGCTTTTTCCATTTCACCTGGTTCGATCTTTAAGCTTTCAGGGAGTTCAAGTTCTTGCTCGGAGTGAGAAGAAGTGGTTGGTGTGCCGAAGCAGTCGGACAAGGGATAATCCTTGTCACATAGCCAACAGTGGGCCACGTTCTCGGCAGCGAACCAGGATATCTGTCGATGTCCCTGGGGACACTTCAAAGGATGTTGGAATAAGCTTCTGCTTCTCATGGGATCACTTTTCCTCTTTGGCCAGTGCTCATAGGCGCAGATTTATCGGCAAAGATAATCCTACCTTCAATCTGGGTCAATCCTGGAAGTATCTCATAAACGCCTAAAAAACCTTAAAAAGACCATTTTTACCGTCCTTAGCCGATGATCTTTTGGTGTCTCATTTCCGGGCAAAATCGTTCTCAAAAAAGCATCGATTTTTATAACAGGCTCCCACCTGAGATAATCATCTCTCAATATTCATCCCTTGGACTCTGGTTCGATTTTTGCATTTATTTTGGCGTTCCTTGGATGATTTCAATGAAAATAGGGTCAAATCTGAAGCGTTAGATTTCCGTGGTTAAATGGCCAACAGTAAGAACTCTATCGAATCCTACAATGCACAGACCAACTTGTGAAAACCAGATGAACAATAATAGCCGTATATATGCCGTCGGTGGAGGAAAGGGGGGAACTGGCAAGAGTTTCATAACGGCAAGTCTTGGCACGGTCCTGGCGCAACAGGGTAAAAAGGTGCTGCTGGTAGATTTAGATTTGGGGGCTTCGAACCTTCATACTTTTTTGGCCCTTGGCAAGCCTCAGATGAGCCTAAAGCAATATTTAAATAAGGAAGTTCATGATATTAACGATATTGTGATGCAGACAACTCAAGCAAATCTGTCAGTTATAAGTTCGTCTGGATGTTCACTGGAGATTGCTAATCTGTATTATGCCCAAAAAGCAAAACTGATAAGGGCAATAAAAAAATTATCTTATGATTATCTTTTCATCGATTTAGGATCAGGGACTCATTATAATACGTTAGATTTTTATCTAATATCTAATGAAGGAATAATTATTACAACACCGGAGCCGATATCAGTCGAAAATATGTTTCGCTTTATGAAATCTATTTATCTAAGGAAAATTAAAGCAGTTCTTAAAAATAATGGCCTAAATATAATTTGTCGAGAGTACCTCAATAGCGTTAACGATTCACAAATAAAATCATTCTCAGACATAATGAATTTTATAAGACAATATGATGCAGAAAATAGTGCAGATATAGAAAACTGTATTAAAGATCAAAAGATTGGATTAATCCTGAACCAGTTCAGATGGCAAGTAAATAAGAATTTCGGGCATGAGCTTACAAAGATCTGTAATAAACACCTGTATTTTAACTACCACTTCTTGGGAAATGTATCCTCAGATCACAAGATTGGTGATGCAACCATGAAGGATAGAGTATTCGTCAATGAGTATGGTTATGCCAAGACAGCCAAAGAAATATTCAATATCGCCAGAGCAATAGTCGATGAAACTGACGAACCTGAATTGTCTTTGCCTTTAGTGTCATGAGAAATTTTGAAGAGTTGAACTTTTACGAAATTTTAGAAATAACCATGGACGCATCTCCATTCAAAATCAAGAGGGCATACAAAAATGCTCTCGAGGTCTACGGTAAGGAGTCCTTGCTAACATATTCTCTCTTCAGTGAGGAGGAGAGGATCGATATTCTTAGAAGGATGGAGGATGCCTACAATACTTTAATCGATAGAAACAAGAGGACAGCATACGATGCATCATTGGGTGATAAATCTAGGGGCATAGAGCATGGAGCATAGAGCATGGGGTTTTGTCAATTAGTTGATTGGTTGATTAGAGAATTAGTTAATTCGTTAAAGTCGTTAAAATCGTTGAAGTCGTTCAAATCGTTCATACGAGTCACCGCTCACCGTTTACCGCTTACTGCTGACTGCTTGCTTGTCCTGAGCGGAGTCGAAGGGCTGCTCGCTGTCAGCTGTCAGCTGCCGGCTGTCTTTTACCCTCTGCCCTATGCCCCATGCACAGTTATCGGTACATGCTAAGAGATTCATTGAGTCTTTTTTCAATCTCTTTCAGTTTCTTCTTGAGCACATCTACCTTGGCTTTTAAATTCTCGTTTTCAGGATCAGATATACGGGCAGACTCAGCTTCCTGTAATTCTTTGCGGAACTCGAGATGCACCACTTCCAGGCGATGAATGTAATCTTTGATGATTTTATATTCCGGCCAATCATCAGTATCATCATAAAAGTACATTGACATGACAGGCCCCTGTAGTCTTTTTGGTTTATCCTCTACTTCAGATAACTTAATCAAACAAATACCTTTGTCAACCAAGCTCCCAAAAACATTTGTGGACGTTCAGCAGGGTGAACGGCGGTTCGGTGGGGGCTTTTTTCTTCAATAAAAGGAGAGTTTCGTGGGTAGAGACCTAATCGTTAGTGGCAGGCTTTTCCGCTGGGCAATTCATGAAATATCCAGGCTAAGGCACTACAGTGCAATTTCTGCAACTGAAGAAATGAGTTTAGAAGAAGATCTAAGAAGAGCGGCTGAAATTATCGGCAGTGCCGGTGCCCTACTCATCTGTGCCGGTGCAGGCATGGGCGTTGACTCGGGTCTGCCCGACTTTAGGGGAAATGAGGGGTTTTGGAGGGCATACCCGCCTATAGCGAGGTTGGGGAAATCTTTTGTTGAAATGGCGAATCCGGTGTGGTTCCAGCACAACCCGAAGTTGGCATGGGCATTCTATGGGCACCGGTTGAATCTCTATCGAAGGACCACACCTCACAAAGGTTTTCGGCAATTACTGCAAATCGGCGAACAGAAGCCAGGGGGATACTTCGTCTTCACTTCAAACGTGGACGGTCAGTTTCAAAAAGGAGGATACAGTACGAGTCAAATTGAGGAATGCCATGGGTCTATTAACTACTTTCAATGTGTGCGGCCATGCAGCGACAACATTTGGGACGCCCGCGACATCGATGTTTTCGTAGATGAAGATCGTTTCGAAGCTTTGGAACCGCTGCCTAGATGCGAAAACTGCGGTAATGTGGCTCGCCCCAATATTCTGATGTTCGGTGATTGGGCATGGGTTGCAGCACGGACCTTGTTGCAGAGGAAGAGCCTGTCTACCTGGCTGGGAACCACATCTTTCAACAACCATCCATTGGCAGTGGTGGAAGTCGGTGCGGGCGAGGCAGTTGCCACTGTTCGTAACCAGGCGGAGCAGGTGGTAAGAAAATATAAGGCTCGGCTCATACGAATCAATCCACGGGATTACCAGGTTTCAGACAAAACACACGTCTCGCTTCCTTTGGGTGGCGCTGAGGCGTTGGAAGGGATTTCTCAACGACTCCAAGGGGAGTAGGAGCAGCAAACTCGATTCAGCAAAGGGTTAGTATGAAGAACAAATTTATGCCACGGCCGAAAATTATGCTGTCCTTTTTCGCTACCTTCTGCGCCATAGCCGTTACTTTTATTTCTCTTTGTTCACCATGTGGAGCCGAAGAATCAGACACTGCAGGGGATGAACCTAGTGAGGCAGTTTCGACACAGGAAGACACCTCAGGAGAGGAGAAAGAGTCTGCCATTAGACGGGGGGAAAGAAAGGAGAAAAGGATAGGAGATGGCGTCTTTTCATTGAGCAGCCATCGGCAAAATTATTTTCTTCCTCTTACCTATAACAGCAATCCGAACAGGGACACCTATGATGCTGCTGGTGAAAATAAGCCAGGTAATATTGAGGTGAAATTTCAGCTCAGCTTCAAGGTGCTGCTGTGGGAGAAAATATTCTGGGACAAAGGTGACCTATTTTTCGGTTATACGCAGCTTTCTTTCTGGCAGCTTTACGATAAGAAATTGTCTTCACCTTTTAGAGAGACCAACTACGAACCGGAGGTATTTTTCAAATTTGATACGGATTTCAATGTTTTTGGACTCACAAACCGGTTCATTACCGTCGGACTTAACCACGAATCAAACGGAAAGAGTGGAGATCTTTCACGAAGCTGGAACCGCATATTTGCCGTCATTGCCGCCGACCGAGGAAACTTTGCCATCGCACTAAAACCCTGGTACCGGATTCCTGAGGATGATGATGACGATGACAATCCAAATATTGAAAAGTATATGGGATACGGTGAACTCTTTGGCGCATATCGGCTGAAAGGGCACGTTTTTTCGTTCATGCTGCGAAACAATCTGCGGCAAAATAATAGGGGAGCTGTGGAGGTCGGATGGAGCTATCCAATTACGTCTAACCTGAGGCTATACGGCCAGTACTTTAACGGCTATGGAGAGAGTCTGGTCGACTACGATCACAGCATAAATCGTATCGGTGTTGGTGTGATGCTGAACGACTGGCTTTAACCCGGATGTTTCATGAATCGCTCGCTGCGACCCTGGATATGGCCGTCCTTCCAGGCGTCCTCGGGTGTCGACTCCTGCGACGTACCGTTCAGGTACGCCTCGGAACCAACACCCTGTGGTTCCCCGGTGGCACGCCCATCTTCACGGTCTCGCAACAGCAATTCATGAAACATCCGGGTTAGAGATTTTTTGATTTTGGATTTCGGATTTTTTAGCTGATCGCTCAGGGCAGGCCATTCGGCAAGCTCCCGGCGCCTAGGCGTGGGACAGATCTTCCGCTAGCCCTGTTGAATTCCGCTCCGCGGACCCACCGAAGGTGGGATTCAACAGGGCAGGTCACTCAGAAGAGACATCAGCAAAGGCCAAAAGGGGAGGCTGCGAAACAATGAGCATCTGAGCAACCTATCCTTACGAATCTCAGCCTCGAAAGGGTTTGCATGAAGATGTGGTGCTTGCTCAACAGGAACTCTGCCAATAAATGGCGCGAATATGATCATTGTGGAGTAGCTTTCCCGTGGCCTATGTCACAAGAATATTTTTGGGAAAACTCCTGGTTTCATCCTGATTGACTTCCTCGCCTGAATAAGATAGATGATCAGATTCCCCCGCGATCGATGCCGTCCGATCTTCGGGGGTGGAAGATGGAGAACTATGATCCAGACCCGCAACTTCAGCATCATCGCCCACATCGATCACGGCAAGTCCACCCTGGCCGATCGCTTCATCCAGTACGCCGGCCTGGTAAGCGACAGGGACTTCCGGGACCAGGTCCTGGACACTATGGATCTAGAGCGTGAACGGGGCATTACCATCAAGAGCCACACTATCACCCTGCCATACACCAGCCGGGCCGGGCAAGACTTCGAGCTCAACCTGATCGACACCCCCGGACACGTGGACTTCTCCTATGAAGTGTCCCGGGCCCTGACCTCCTGCGAGGGAGTGCTCTTGCTGGTGGACGCATCCCAGGGGGTGGAGGCCCAGACCGTGGCCAACGCCTACCTGGCCATGGAACAAGACCTCACCATCATCCCGGTGATCAACAAGATCGATTTACCCTCCGCTGACGTAGAGCGAGCCAAGCTAGAGATAGACAGGGAACTCGGCCTTGACCCGGAAGAGGCCGTCCTCTGCTCCGCCAAGGAAGGGTTGGGCATCGAGGAGATCCTCGAGGCCATCGTGAACCGGATCCCGCCCCCGAAGGGCAGCGTGGACAAGCCGCTCTCTGCAATCATCTTTGACGCCAGCTACGACCCCTTCCGGGGAGCGGTCATCAGCTGCCGCGTCTTTGACGGCACGGTGAGGGTGGGAGACACCATCCGGCTCATGTCCAACAAGGCAACGTACAGGGTTGAAGAGGTGGGTATCTTTCGCCTGCGGCGGGAGCCGCGGCGCGAACTTCCAGCAGGCACGGCGGGCTACATCATCTGCGGAATCAAGACGGTGAGCGCCACCCGCATTGGCGACACCATCACCCTCGACGCCGACCCGGCTCCTGAACCCCTGCCCGGGTTCAGGCGGGTGAAGCCGGTGGTCTTTTCCTCCCTGTACCCCATCTCCTCGGACGACTACCATGGGCTCGCCGAGGCGCTGGAGAAATACGTGCTCAACGATGCCGCCCTGGTCTACCAGAAGGACTCCTCAGCGGCCATGGGGCAGGGTTTCCGCTGCGGCTTCCTGGGATTGCTCCACCTGGAGATCGTCCAGCAAAGGCTTGAACGGGAGTACGATCAGGCCATTATCATGACCGTGCCCAGTGTGGAGTACCGTTTCACCCTCAGGGGAGGCGCGACGGTCACTGTGGACAACCCGCAGTACTACCCGGATCCGTCCATGATCGAACGGGCCGAGGAACCCTACATCAAGGCGAGCATCTTTACCCCCGAGCAATACATGGGCGCGGTGATGCAACTCTGCACGGAGCGGAGGGGCCTGAATCCCCGGTTCAGTTACCCCGCACCGGGGAAAATGGAGATCACCTTTGAGGTACCTCTTGCCGAGGTGATCTACGACTTTTACGATCGACTGAAGACCGTCACCCGGGGGTACGGATCTTTTGACTACGAGCTCATCGGCTACCGGGAGAGCCAGTTGGTGAAGCTGGACATCCTGGTGAACGGCGAGAAGGTGGACGCACTCGCCGGTATAGTCTACCATGAACGTGCCCGGAAGTTGGCGGTGCAGCTGTGCGATCGGCTCAAGGAGGAGATCCCCAGACACCAGTTCAAAATCGCCATACAGGGGGCCGTCGGCGGCAAGATCATCGCCCGCTCGACCGTCAACGCCTTCCGTAAGGACGTGACTGCCAAGCTCTACGGCGGCGACGTCACCCGCAAGCGCAAACTTCTGGAGAAGCAGAAGAAGGGCAAGAAGCGCATGAAGATGGTGGGCGCCGTAATGATTCCGCAGCAAGCCTTTGTGGCGGTTCTGAAGTCAGACAAAGACTGCGGATTTTAGATGCAGATTCAGTCGCCCGCTCCACCATGTAGCTTTATACTAACTATTAGAAAGGGACTCTAAGGATACCTTTGAGGGCAGAGCCAGCACCTGGGAGCTTTCTGGAGAATTTTCCGGAAAAGCCCTTACTGCCTCCGGGGAGGCCACCAGAAAAATTTCGCCCGCCTGTAGAAGGTTGGCTGGAAGACCTCCCTTCGCTTATCCCAGGAGCTCTGAAGACCCTTGTGGAGTCTCTACGGGCTCTCTGAACTTCCTGACCAGGAGAAGTCTTAGCCCTTACCCCGGTACGACCATTAAAAGTCGGTAGCTGTCGAGCTGTTTCAGAGGAATCTCTCCCGCGCGAAGTAGGAGGGCCTAGGGATCTCCCTTGGTTTTTCCCGAGAGCGGTAAAAGGGTTTGCAGAGTCTCTGTGAGCTCTTTGAATGTTCTGTCGAGGAGAAGTCTTAGCCCTTACTGAAGTACGACCATTGAAAGGTGGCATCTGTCGAGCAGTTTCAGTTCTGGAAATTCCCGCAGAGCCGATGGGCGACTTTAAAACGGCCGAATTTCTATCTCCTGGTCCTGCCGAAAACCTCATCCGGTCATGGCTGCGTTGTAAGATGGACCGAGCTCCTTTTCGAGCCTCAGCTGTAAAAACCGGTCTTCCATTAGTCCTCCTCGCCACCGCTCTCAATGACCTTCCCCCTCGTCGTTTTACAGGATCAACCCTAAAAAACCTGCGATGACCACGGTGAAAGAAGTGATTGCTGACAACGACTACCCGCTTGTGAATAATGGACACTTTATGGAAGTCATGGAGGATGAAGAATCCAGAGAAGAAAAACCTAGAGCACCAGAAAGGATAAGGAACCCAGGCATAGAGGTAGAGGTAATCTGGGGGCGGAGGATAGTAAGTAACCACCGGTGGGCCTTCCCTGTAGTAATAATTGTTAATCACCGTCGGTTGGGTGTACTGAGGAGTTGCCGGCGGTGGAGCTTCGGCGTACCCTCCAGACGTACGGGCCACCACAGATAAACCAAGGTCGGCTGCAACGCTTGCTAATGCCTCCAAAGCTTCATTCTTGTCCATGGACAGTCTGTTCGAATCAGCTGCGGCAGCCACAGCATCCTCTAACTCCCCGAGAATGTCCGGTGTCACCGGATAATCGGAGATCCAGCCGTTTTTCGGGGCGATTCCGGCTGAGGCCAGCATGGTTTCTGCTTCTGTCTCATTTTCAGCTGTGCCTATCTCAAGACCGCTAACCAGCCTAACGGCAAAATCGCCTTCACGGACAAGATCAGGTGCCACTGGGGGAGGGGTATTGGTTGTCTGCCTTGCTTGCGGGTAAGCTGCGGGCGACGACATGAGGAATAAAGCAAGTGCCATCGCTATAGCTGATAATTTCTTCATTTTTTTCCCTCCCTTCCAAAATTCAAATGGGCCGTACTCCAACAGCGGTTTAAGAGAGGAGACCCAATGATTATTTGCGGAAGCGTTTTGGGTCTCTCTCTCCTCTGCGCCTGTGAAACTTCTCTCTTAAACCATCCAGTTTTTTCTTTTGATCTTCGTTAAGTTCCTCTCTAATCTGGGCGAAACCTTGATCCATTATTGCCTTAATTTCTGGACGGTTTTTAAGATAATACTCGCGTCGTTTTTCAAGCATTTGTTCAACGATCGGATCTATTTTGGTCTTTTGATCCGAGGTCAAATTTAACTCTTTTGAAAGATTTTTCATAATGAAAGTCTTCCTGGCTCTGGGCTCCTTTATTAGCGGGGCAAGCCTATGCTTTAAGTAGAATCCTGTGCCCAGTGAACCAGCCAGAATCCCAAGGACAAACACCAGTAATAAGCCCGAAATTAGCTTCCATCTAATAACTTTTGCACTCATTGTTTCACCCTAGAGTCCAAAGAACTGGTTAAGAGTAATTTCCTCTGTACTGTTCACAAGTAACTGAATAACGTCGTCGGCCGAAATGAAATCGAAGGAAGACAATAGCAAGGTCAACCCAAGTATCAATAGACAGGTAACCGGGGCAAGCCGCCATACAAGTTGCTCGAACATCACAAGAGAGCTTGGTCTCGCCTCGATTTCACCGAGCTCGCGAATGCGACGCATGACCTCTTCCTGCCACTGGTCGCCTACTTCGACGTTTTCCCTCTCCTGATAGGCTCGCCGAAGTATTGCTCTCAGCGCTTCATGTTCATGTTTGTTTGGACTCATCCTTCACTCCCTCCGCCCTTAAGACATTTCCTTTATTAGCTTATGAAGTTTTTTGCGTGCGCGAAATGACCTCACCTTCACGTTGACAGTGCTCCAGCCTAAAAGATTGGCGGCCTCCTTTATCGAATAACCTTCCAGGTAGACCAGCTCCAGCACCATCCTGTCCTCAGGAGATAACTTGTCCAAAGCCCAATCCAATATTTCTCTTGCTTCTTTTTGTGAATCTCTCTCGTAAAAAGATTGACTTGAGCTGTTGGATGTGGCCTCTTCGAGCCAAACCTGATGTTTCTCAGAGAGAGAACTCAGTGGTATCTCGCGATATCTATAATGCTTTCTCCAGAAGTCATAACAAGTTCTTATAGTTATGGTTGACAGCCACTGTTTAAAGCCATCATCTCCCTTAAATGTCGGTAAAGATTGATAGGTCCTGACAAACACGTCCTGCGCGACCTCTTCTACCTTATCAAATGGAATATGCTTTCTAACTATTCTCACAACATGAGCCTGATATCTCTTCAATAGGCGTTCAAAGGCGTTCACGTCGCCTGAGACAACCTGATTAACTATTTCAGTATCAGCAGAACTGTGAGAATCAGTATCCATTAGACCTATCAGCGGGATTTTAGTTTTTAGAGAATCTCACTCAGCGACCGAACACTATTGGTCACAGAGGTGAGGAAACTACATCTGTTTCCTCACCTCTGCCCGGACGAATTCTAGTTACTGGTATCTTCTGGCACTGGACCGCTCCGAGCTTTCAGCCTTTCGATTCTATGGGCTTTACCTTCTTGTAATAATTGCAGTTGTTCGGGAGTGAGCACTGTTTTCAATTCGGCCATCATTTTCACTCTCATAACCAAGAGTTCTTCTCTGATTGGTGCCGCCCGGCGAAGAGCATTTCTGATTGCATCTTCATCAGGGTGTTCGGTCTCCAAAACTCTGGCGAGGTCTCTTCTTGCCTCTCTAAGGCTCTCTTTAAGGCTTTCCCTTTCATTCTCATATTTTTCTGTGATGCTCAATATCTTAGATTGCTGAGAATCCGAGAGGTCAAGTTGAATCATGGTTTGCAGGCCATGAAATCCGGGCCCCATGATGCCGGGAGGCCTATGATGCCGCCCAAAACGGCCGGCTTCCACCGCAACAGCACCTGCAAAAAAAATTGTTAAGAACAGTACGCCGACCAAAGCTTTGTTGAATTTCATTTTGCCCTCCTGCCATTGCAAGATTAATTATAGGTCATCTGACGAATTACGCCTTTACTTATTATTATCGCTGGGCCTGGCGAAAAGGTTACAAACTTGGAGAAATTTTGGATTGCGGAAAGGCACAAGGCTCAGGGCGCAAGGCTATTTATGTCACTTGGCTGCGCCGTCATATGCCTTCGGCGTCACTGCGCTGCGCTGTCATTTGTTGTAATAGGAAGGAGCCTTCAAATCGCATGCGGAGCTTTGGCTCCGTTTTCTTATTGTTCATCAAGGTGAATAAGAAAAATACCTAGGTAGTTTTTCTCGAGAAAATACTGCCTTTACCTTATTGCATAAGCTGCCCGGTTGTCCATATCATCTATACAGTGGAACGAATTGTGAATTCACCTCTTGTCTTGAAACTCTTTACCCCTTTCCTCACCGGGTCAATGGCCCGAGCCGGGGAGGAATTTTTTTGTTTGTCATCCACAAAAATAAAGCCAGCGTTCCTTCCCCCCATCCCCAGTAAGTAGGAGGGACAATCATGAAGCAAGATGGCTCAATCAGCAGTGACCATGAGATGAAAGACAGAATGATGATTGAGGTATTCAGGAAGAAGATTCAGGAAAAGAGACTTGATCCTAATCTGTTGAGAGGCTCTTGGGATGAGGCTAGTGAGCTTTTAGTAGCCCATTTTGGTCAACTCAGCAGTATAATGGAAATCAACAAGTACAAACTTCTCGCCCTTTATCAGTTCTCAATAATGGAACTGCAAGTCGGCTAGGCTAGTTTTAACTCCACCCCTTGGTGCTGAAAAGTGGAGCACTTTTCGGCTCGCAGCCCTTCAACTCCGCTCAGGACAAGCTTACAGCAGGCAGCAAAAAGATAGCCTGTCTGCAGAATTATTGCTGCTTGCTGCGAGCTGACCGCTGCCTGCTTATAAGAACGGCCAAACTGGCATAACCGGCTAAACAGATTGACACCTCTGAGTATCTTGTGCCAGGGTAAATTTTAAACAAGTTTAAATGTAGAGGTTTTATGTGAGGGTTCCCAAAGGCTGGGAAGGACTTCACATAACTTAGACATTTCTAAAGCAATACATACCTGCGGGTTTGTTGAGAGGAAATAATTATGAAGTTATTGCGAGACTATTTTCTCAGAGGTCTTCTCATCTTTGTGCCTGGGGCGCTGACGATTTTTGCCGTTGTTTGGGCCTTTACCATGTTGGATGGCCTTTTTAGAAATCTACTTGGGGTAAAGATACCTGGGGTAGGTGTGGTCATAACTATATCCCTTATTACGGGTATAGGTTTCTTGGCATCAAATATATTAGGAAAAAAGATCTTCGACTGGTTTGAAAGCATTTTTACCAAGGTGCCTTTGATGAAGCTGCTCTATTCTGCCAGCAAAGATATGATCGGGGCATTTGCCGGAGAAAAGAAAAGTTTTGACAAACCGGTACTCGTCGAGCTTGTCATGGGCGGGCCCATGGCAATGGGTTTTATGACGAAGGAGAGTCTTGGGTTTCTAGGGCTTACTGATTGTGTCGCGGTTTATTTGCCTCAGTCTTATAACTTTGCCGGAGCGGTTCTCATATTCCCTGCAAAACAAGTCAAACCGCTGGAAATAGGAAGTTCAGATGCGATGGCGTTCATCGTTTCAGGCGGGGTGTCAGGCAAATAGGTGATTGAGTGGAAGAGTTAAAAAATTGGGTCCGACCGCAGGAAATAACAAGTAGCGAATCACCCATTATCACTCAACTGACTCAAATTTCGGTTTGAAAATCATTGTAGAAAGTGGCGGAATTTTCAACTTGAGCGAATACGGTTGATTATGCCAGGCAATTTTATCGCTCCACAAGCCGCCATAATTGCCTTTATTGCTGCCCCAATAAATTTCAGAATCGCTATTTAAAAGCTCTTCATATTCGCAGTGAAAAGGCACTCCCACGCGATAGTCCTCGCGGTACACCGGCGTGAAATTACAGAGGAAGACCAACACGTCTTTGTAATCGCTCGCTCTGCGCATGAAGGTAATGATGCTGTTATCAGAATCCATGAAATCTATCCACTCAAAGCCAGTGTAATCGAAATCAACTTCGTATAAGGCTGGTTCGTTTCTATACAATCTATTCAAGTCTGCTAAGAAACGCTGCAGCTTTTGATGTGGTTCGTATTGCAGCAAATGCCAATCCAAACTGTGGGCCTCTTCCCATTCATCCCACTGGCCAATTTCTGTGCCCATGAACAACAATTTCTTGCCTGGATGACCAAACATGAAACCAAGTAAGGCCCTAAGGTTTGCAAACTTTTGCCACATATCGCCAGGCATCTTGTTCAATAGAGCACGTTTGCCATGCACCACTTCGTCATGGGAAAGGACCAGCATAAAATTTTCGTGAAATGCGTACAACAGGGCAAAGGTAATCATGTTGTGATGGTACTTCCGATGGACCGGGTCTTTGGAAAAATAGGTCAAGAAATCGTTCATCCACCCCATATTCCACTTCAGGTTAAAACCGAGACCACCAAGATAGGTTGGCCGCGAAACACCCGGCCAGGCTGTGGACTCTTCAGCGACAGAGAGTACGCCAGGGTGGTAACTGAAGATTATTTCATTCAGCCGCTTCAGGAAGTCTATGGCTCCTAAATTCTCGCGCCCACCAAATTGGTTGGGAATCCACTCCCCTTCCTTTCTCGAATAATCCAGGTAAATCATGGAGGCCACTGCGTCCACCCGGATTCCGTCAATGTGGTAGTTTTCGAACCAAAACAGAGCGTTGGCGATGAGGAAGTTGCGCACTTCGTTGCGCTCGAAATTATAGACCATTGTACCCCAGTCTTGATGTGCTCCCTTACGTGGATCAGCGTGCTCGTAAAGGTGCGTGCCATCGAAATATGCCAATCCGTGGGCATCACGGGGAAAATGTGCCGGCACCCAATCGACGATGACACCGATATCGTTCTGGTGAAAGTAATCGACAAAGTACTGAAAATCCTCCGGCGTCCCAAAACGCGACGTGGGAGCAAAGTAGCCCAAAACTTGATAGCCCCACGAAGCATCAAATGGGTGCTCTGCCACAGGTAAAAGTTGAATATGGGTGTAGCCCATCTTTTTCACATGTGCCACCAGTTGATGGGCCAGTTCGCGGTAGGTTAGGAAGCGATTGCCCTCTGCTGGCACCCGCATCCACGAACCGAGATGCACTTCATAGACTGAGATTGGCTGTCTTAAAGGGTCCGTACTCCGACGTCTGTCCATCCATTCCTGATCAGCCCATTGGTGTTTGTTTATGTCAGCGACAATTGAACCCGTGTTGGGACGAACCTCGAACTGGTAACCATAGGGATCCGACTTTTCAAAGATATTCCCAGATTTATCCTTAACCTCGTATTTGTAAACTTCTCCCACGCCGATGTCGGGTACAAAAAGTTCCCAAACCCCGGAGGAACCCAGGACTCGCATCTGGTGTTTGCCACCGTGCCAGACATTAAAGTTGCCAATCACACTCACATTGCGCGCATTAGGCGCCCAAACTGCAAAATATACCCCTTTTACACCGTTGACCTCCATGGGGTGCGCACCAAGCTTTTCGTAAATCTTATGATGATTGCCCTGTCCGAAAAGATAAAGGTCCAACTCGCCCATCTGTGGCAAAAAGAAATAAGGATCGTGCACAAAGCGCTCATGACCATTCATGGCCACGATTCGATACTGATACATGAAAATTTCTTTATGCCCAGGCAAAACCACTTCGAAAAAATGCTGGTTATGTGTAGACCGCATGGGGTATTCTTCGCCAGTCCCGGGATTGAATAGGTATACTTCAGTAGAGTCCGGCACAAAGGCACGGACCACCCAGTTTTTGCTACCATTGACTTCAATTTCATGGGGTCCCAAAATTTGGAATGGATCATGATGAAGATTCCGTATGACGGATTCCACTTGTTCTGCGGATATTGTTGGTTTCATATCTTGACTGTCCTTTTGTTGAAAAACTAAATGCTAGTGGGAAAATCAAATATTTTACATGAACAAATTGCAAAGACGGGTTAACTAACGCAGTGTTGAGTTACTTTGTTACAAACTATATTATTACTCGATAATAATTGAAGTCAAGGCAACATGAAAAACTTATCCATACCCATCTCCCATAATCTATTGCCCATAACCCATAACCTATGATCAATTACTTTTTTTCCTATTTATCAAAACCCTTGCACCCTGTATCCTTGCCACGTTTTTTGGACCGCGGATACTGTCTGCAATGGTTGGGTTTCACCTGGTGAATTCTGCATACGTACTTTTCTTATTTGGTAGCTTTCTCAACCAGGGACATCTTTCGACCTCCTCTCCGGTGATTGGGCTAGTCCAGGGGTCATATACTGGCGAACCGGCTGTAGGAATAATATCGACCCAGGCCAATATGTCATCTCTGCCTAATTTTGTCCAAAGTTCTATGTCCTGGGGATGACCGTAGGTACTATAGGCGTCAAGGAGATTCAGGCAACAATTTCCGCATTGTTTACAGACAAAGTCTTTTGGTGGCAAGTCAATTCTCCATAAAGTGGAAGGGTGTTGTTTCTCTGGATTTTTTATAGCATAGAGCTGTGATAGAGTCATAAAAATAACCTTCTGTATGTTCCTGTGGGGAGGAATGCGATGAATGGAGTGATCGAAGTTATCAAGAAACGAAGGAGTGTCCGCAGATTTGAGCCCAAGTTGGTGGACAAAGAAGTGATCAAGGAGATTTTGGATTGTGCGCGGCTTGCGCCTACTGCAATAAATATTCAACCTTGGGTCTTCGGTGCGGTGACCGATAATGATCTAAAACGGCAGATTGCGGATATGACCGACCATGGAAAATTCATCAAAGATTGCGCGGTGTGTTTTGCAGTATTTGCCGACTCCAGCCAGAAGTATTTTCTGGAAGATGGCTGTGCCGCCACAGAGAACATCTTGTTGGCTTGCACTGCATACGGAATTGGCAGTTGCTGGGTGGCGGGTCACAAGAAAGCCTATGTGGATTCCATCAGAAAACTTCTGAATGTTCCAGAACCTTATACACTTATTGCCCTAATTGCAGCTGGATATTCAAATGAAAAAGCATCGCCCAACAAGAAATCTTTCCATGAGGTGACCTTTTTCAACAAATTCAGCGGATGAGAAATATCTGGACGCTAATAAGTTGATTAGATAATTAGTTAATTCGTTGAAATCGTAGAAACCGTTCAAGTGGTTGAAGTCGTTATTGTCGTGAACGGTAAACGGTGAACAGTAGAAACATCTCTTCTTCGACTGAAGTCGTTAATGAAGTCGTTGAAGTCGTCCAGTCTAGAGATCAGAGGTCAGAAGTCGGAGATCAGAGGGATTTTGGGAGTGGCGCCGGAATATAATCAGCTAGTGAAACAAAAACCCAAGCTAATCGTCTAATGGTATGTAGGGTTAATTCCTAACTAGATGTTCAGAATCCTCCTTGTCTTGACCCTACACATTGCCCTAGCCCCATCGGCTTCAGGTGCAGACCAAATCTAGCCGATGGGGATTCTTTTTTGTAATTAAGCCCTGCTTTCTGTGGCATGACGGACAATCTCTCAGTAAGCTCGATTCCGCCTCCTACGGGAAAATTATGTGAAGAACCCAAATTAACGCTAACAGCGAAGTAACACCAAAGATCGCTGACTCGACTATGACATAATCTTTAAGGGGTCGATAACTGTCCGCAAGACTCCATCTCCAGGCATTCCACCACTTCAGCCCCTGGTGCTCTTCGGCTTGCACGTGATACTCGGGTAGGTCTTTGTTGTTCCTGTAATAAAGAAGTCCGATAATAAACCACACCCAGCAAACAAACCCCAATATCACCAAGATCCCTAAGGCCAATTCTGCCAGAAAACGGGCGGAATTTTCTATCAGGCTCCACATGAGGCTTCCTCCTTCTGTCGTAAAAATTCATGTCCCACCTGTCCAAGGATCTCTCGCGGTCAGGGTCGGTGGTGCCGTCTTGTAACAATCCGAGAATGTACCTCCAACCCTATCACCGCTGGGAGACTGCTAGAGGTCTTTGGCAGGCACCACACAGAACTCGCTCTTATGCAGGAAATAAGCCAAGTATGGGGCACAGGGCATAGAGCATGGGGCATAGAGCATAGGGCATAGAGTTGGAGTTTAGAGGAGCGCTACGCTTGAGGTTGGAGGCAGGTCTCTGGGGATTGCGGATTGAAGAGAGGCAGAGGGCGGAGAGTAATGAGTCAGGAGTCAGAATTCAGAGGTCAGAAGCCAGGTATAGTAATTTCGAGTTTCGAAATGTTTAGGCTCCATGCTAAGTTCTAATTGAGCTTTTCTGCTTGCCATTTCCGTCTTGCTTTCGGTAATCTTGTACAAGTTTGATACCCTGCTGAGAATTACGAGAAAAAATCCTTTCAGAGATAGCTTCTGAATATGGCAGAGTGATAATTATGAGAAAACTCGTGATACTGCTAAATGTGCTTTTGATAGCTTTTGTAATCCAAATCCCCAAGGATTCCTCATCACAGTCAACAACGTGTGAGTCACGGTGCAGAAATGCATACGCTGATTGCGTATCTGATTGTCAGAAACTACGTGCGGGGTGGTCTGCCATAGATTCCTGTGTCAACGAATGCACCCAAAGATGGATTCAGTGCAACCGACAGTGTCAGTAAGAGGGTAAGATCGGAGATCAGAGGACAGAGCGTCACTAGGCACTAGGCACCGAGTTCGCAAAGCGCATAGCGTTTTGTTGATTGATTGATTAGAGAATTAGAAAATTCTTTAAGGTCGTTGAAATCGTTGAAGTCGTTCAAATCGCAAGCGGAGCTTTGGCTCCGTTTTTTTTGTGTCCCTATCACACCCTAATTTTCTACTTGGTTGTCCTAGCCCGGCGGCAGGGTTCAGAAAAAGTCTCCAAGCTCTGAGCAGTTTCTCCAGTGGATTGAGATTTTGAAGGTTACTGTCCTTCAAATTTAGGTTCTGCACAATCCCTCTTGACTGTTTGCCGGCCACAAGATCTTCCTGGCACGTCCATTGCATTTGTATTCTAGCCCGTATTGTTGAGTGAGAGTCTACTTTAGCAGCAGAAATCACCGTCCTTGTCTCCGAGGGGGACGGGGGCTTCCAAGGAAGGTCCCATGGAGTGTCCTAAATGCGGTCACGAGCAGGACAATACCTTCGAATGCGAATCTTGCGGAATCGTCTTTGAGAAATATGAGCAGATTCAAGCGAGACTCAGAGTTCAAGAAACTTCCAAACCGATTGAGATCAGCAGACGGATGGGGTCTCCTAAAAGCAAGAGTCCGTATTACGGCTTGCTGGGTGTGGCATTCGGAATTATTGCCTGCTTGGTTCTCTACCGACTTTTTTTATACTCAGATAATAAACAAACCAAGAATGAAGAACTAGCAAAGCGAAGACCTGCGCAGGAAGAAACCATCAAAGGGGAGAAGAATATTGAGGTAGTCAAATTAGCTCCCTATACCTCGAGATCTACCAGTGACTATATCGCAAGAGCTGCCAATGCTACCGTCTTTGTTGAAACCGCATGGGGATCCGGCTCGGGATTCTTTGTTGATGATGGTTGTCAAGTTGTCACCAATCGTCATGTAGTTCATCTTGACCCTCGAAGTGTTGAATCTATGGAGGCACAACAAAACCGCTTGAAGCAGATCATTGACTATGAAGAGCAGGAAATTGCCAGAGCAGAAGATGGAGTGAGACATATCTCCGACAGGGGCAATCGAGAAGAAGTCGAAAAGTTCATAAGGATTAAAAAGGAGCGGCTCGAAGAATTGAAGATGAGACATCAAGCTTTTACTTCGACTTTGGAGAGCATTAAATACGGATCAGGGCTATCTGAGTTAAACGTAATCTTAATCGATGGGAGCCAGTACACTGCCAGTATTGCCCAGCTGAGTGAACGTTACGATCTTGCTTTGCTGGTCCTGCCCGAGTCGAATTGTCAGTTCATTGAGCCTGGCAAAACAAACCGTTTAAGGCAAGGTGATCCTGTGTATACCGTTGGTCATCCAGTTGGACTGAGACATAGCGTAACATCTGGCATTATCTCTGGTTTTCGAGAACACGCAGGTGTGCGATACATTCAGACTGATGCACCCATCAATCCGGGTAATAGCGGGGGTCCATTAATTGACCTCAATGGAGAAGTAGTAGGTGTAAACACCATGATACTCGCCGATACAGAAGGTATTGGGTTCGCAATCCCCATAGAAGTTGTTCTTGATGAGTTTCAGCTGGGAAGGGATTTCGAGCGGTAGCACAGGAGGATTTGGGATTTCTACTTTGAGATGTGCGATGAGGAACATGAGATTTCGAATTTAGGATTGCGAAACCGGGAACCCACCCGGAGGTCGGACCTTAGGACCCTGGCTTTTGAATCAGATCTTTGAAAAAAAAGAAAACTTCTGGAGTAGCCCAATTTATTGGGCCAATGATTTTCTCGACAAGAATCCCTTGTTTGTCGATGATAAAGCTTTCTGGAACTCCGGTTATCCCATAGAGAGACCTGATGGTTTCTCCTGGATCCAGAAGTGCGGGGAAGGTCAAATTCATTTTTCGCATAAAAGGGGCCACTGCTGCACGCCCCTCAGAGTCAATACTAACCGCCAGGATTTCGAAGTTCTCACCTTTGAATTTTTCATAAAGGCTCTGCATGGAAGGCATTTCTTGCCTACACGGGGGGCACCAAGTGGCCCACACATTGACAAGAACCACCTTGCCTCTGTGGTCAGAAAGACTAACCTCTCTGCCATTGATATCGGGAAAGGTAAAGTTGGGCATTTCGAGTCCCGGTTGAATCGGTTCTGTGGTTTTTAAGGTTGAATCTCGCTCCTCCCGTAAAAAAACTATCAAAAATACACAGGCAATAAAAACAAAGAGTATTGTCAATAAGAGTTGAGTGTTTTTTCTTGGTTGGGTCTCCTGAGTATTCACTTTTACTACCTCAGACGATTTGGTTAAGGCTCTTCACTTTACAGTTTAGATATGGCAAAGTCAAAATTTCTCTGCTTTCCCGGGCTGCAAACAAAAAGTGAAAAGGGTTCACCCCTATAGCTCTGCTGTTTTGAGTTTTACTTAACTTGAATGAGGACCAAATGCATCTTCACCGATACAGCAAAAAAAGGATGGTGGATGGGCTAGGCGTTCTAAGGTTTGCTGTAGCCTTACTCCTAATGACAGCCTGTGGTTCCGGGGAGGTTCCACTGCCTCAGTCAATTGGAGTACTACGGCTGGAGAAACTTCAAGCCGGCGGAGAGGCAAGGCGAGAAATTGATCGGCTGCACGGAAAACAGATCGGCTTCGAGCGTGGTTATATAGGTTTTTATGTGGCTGAAAACGGCAGTGCCCAGCTTTGGCTTTCGGAGCATAGCTCTGATAGGGAGGCAGCCGAGGCGGTGGAGAAGATGGCAGGCAGCATGACGCAAGGGAAGCAACAGAGTTTCTGGCATTTTCGCCAAATGGTAATCGAGGAGCGGACAGTGTATTTCGCCGTCGGGATGGGTCAGGTACACTATTTTTTTCAAAAAGGGGCCAAGGTAATCTGGCTTGCTGTTGATCCTCCACTGGCCAAGGAAACCATTAGGGACGCTGTGGGGAAGTTTTAAAGATGCCGGCTTCGAACCTTGCCAGGAGCAGCTCACCTGCATAGAGTTCGAGAACTTGGCCATGAATTTCGTAGCGGCCAGCGCCTTCGAGCGCATTAAGAAATATCTGTTCCTGGTCCATGCCCGATGGGCAGGCCATGCGCGTTGAGCCCAGCGCCGAGAACCGGAGTGTATTTCTGTCACTTTGAAAGCCGCCGAAAAAGCGATTGCATCCGGCAAAACCATGTGCGCGGCTGCCTTCAGACGCCAATACCATATGTACCTCCCGCTCTTGCTCCACGGGCTTCAGGGGCCGGCCCTGCAGCTCTAAAACCTTCCAATAAGTGTCGGTCAGGCTAGCTTCCGATTTTGATAGACAAGTATCACCTGGCCAGACCTTTCCGAACTTATCGACAACCACCATCTCTGCTTCACCATCGCCCTCCATTTTTGGACGCATGGCTGTGTGTCCGGTGATCGTTACCAAAACCTCCGCGCCGGGCTCCGGTCGGGCAGCAAGGTAGGCGCTTTCCAAGGTGGCGTTGTCGCCTTCCTGGGCTACGAAGAAACTTTTCCTAGTATGGCATTCGACAAAAAGGCCCGCGTCGGCCATGTACCTGTAAATACCGCGCAGTCGCATGGGCTCCGATATTAGATCAATTTGCCTGGTGCGGTTCAGTTCGTAGTTGAGCTCCGAGCCAATGGGCTCGCCCTCGCTGGTTAGCATATTCAGGGCTTCAGGGGACTTCAAGGCGAAACGCTGGGGCGCTTCGGTGCCGCCAAAAAGTACTAGCATCCGCCCCTCGTTCGTTAGCGCCCAGCGTCCAAGATCGTGGAACGTATCGTCCTCACCGTCTTTAGCGCCAACATAGGTCTGTCTTAGCCTGAAGGTGTGGTCTGGCATCAAGGTCAGTGTCATACGGATGCCAGGACAAGAAGCACAGGGGATGGTACCGGCAAAGGAGACAGGCGGCTCAATTGTTTTCGACAACTCTGCATTAGTCGAAATCTTGGTTGCTAGCTGTTCATTGGTGCTCCCATTTCCCATGGCGCAACCAATAGTTAGCGCAATAATTGGGATGAGAGCTGCAAGGGTCAAGGTTCGCATCTACTAAACCCTCCTTTTTGTCTGATCCGCGGTTGGACGAAGCTAATATCCCTCTCCCACTGATAAGACATTCCCCATTTTTGTCAATATGGCATTTTTATTGCTTAGTTAATTAAGGGCGAGATATGGCGAAGAATTAAAGAAGTTCAAAAGTAAATAAGAAACTGATTATTTCGTTCTGTCCGTGGAGAGAGGTTCTGGCTCTGATATGGAAAAGAAACACAATGATCAGACAGGAAACCTACCCATGAAAGACTGCTTCCTGTTCTTAACCAAGGGTTCGAGCCCCAGCACAGGCTATCCTTTGCTGGACGAAATAACCATTGGTAGCAGTCCAGAAAACACAATCTGTCTTCCTGAGGAAAATGTATCGCCTAACCACGCCAGGGTTAGCTTCCAGGAAGGAGGCTGGACTGTGGAGGATCTGGGCAGCGCCAGTGGCATTATCTTCAAGGGAGAGCGAGTGAGTAAAGTGGTTCTAGCCTCCGAGGATACCTTCCAGATAGGTGATTTTACTTTTCGCTTCACCGAGGCGGACATTCCTGAAGCAAGAGATCAATTTTTTGAGACCATAACAATTTTGTAAGACTAAATGTGAGGCCGAATTTGAACCTTTGTGCCTGAATCAAGGGTAAAATCAAAAAAGGGCACTGGTTCCCTCGTAAGGCTAATCTATTTCTTGGGGTCGAGTTGAACCAGGAGGGTGAGCCCTCGGATTCCATGTACCCTAACACGTTGTCCACGCCTGATTGGGGGGTTACCTTCAATCACCTCTGCCTGCCATCTTTCGGCCCCAATCTCGACATAACCCGAAGGGTGCAAGTCGTTAATTGCAATGCCCCGCGCTCCCTCCATCGTGTTTGTCAGTGCCGGACTATCCGGGTCATAGGCCCGCCAGACAAAGGGGAACAGAACTATGTCTTTTATTACCAGGAATGCGACCAGACCACAGATGAACCAGATAGGGAGATCCACCCATTTTCGCACCCAGATCAAGACAACAATTACCAAGGCTGTGAAGGGCACCTGCAGCAGCGCGTAGCGCAGCACAACTCTAGCTGACCAGCCTTTTCTTTCCATGCTCTAAAGCCTCTTCTTCTTTTCATAGCCCTTTTTAATTAATCCCTGTGACCAGGTCAATATCAATATATCAGAAAAGAAGTAGTTAGGAGTCAGAATCCAGTAGTCAGTGGTAAACGGTAAACCGTAAGCGGTAAGCCGTGTGAACCATTTCAACGACTTTAACGAATTCTCTAATTCTCTAATCAACCAATCAACAAAACGCTATGCGCTATGCGAATGGTTGACACATCCCCAATCTGAAATCTGCAATCTAAAATCTAAAATCCCTTCCCGGTAAGCACCATGTAAGGTGGTAATTCCCTTCCAATATGTTACCTTTATTTCCCAATTACTAAATTGCGGTTTTCAGCTTTAAATTCAATAAATATTCGAAATTATATATAAATTTTTATTATTGCCCTTTGGCATGATCTTTGTTTAACAAGGCCTCATCAGTCATTTCCACTATTGTTTTAGCCGCAGAGGAATAGTGCTAGAGAGGCTTATGAAAACAAACAAAGCAAGAAGGCTTTCAGTGCGTGTTCCGGCCATAGGATGGGAAGCTTGCATATCGAATGAAAGATTGGAAAAAACCACAGCGAAAATTAGCAACGTTAGCGCGGACGGGGCTTACCTCATAACTAAAGAACAATATGAGCCTGAGTCAAGGGTCACTCTGTCGATTAAGTCGCCCTTAATCTGCTTTTCCGTCACCGGATTGGTAGTTCGTAAAGATCCCTTCGGCCTGGCGGTTCGTTTCCTCGATCACAGTGAATCTACCAGAAGTTCGCTGTTGAGCATTATCTCTGAATTTCTAGCAGAAAAAAGGTCAAAACTATCATTGATAGGGGAGACTCCAGTATGTCGTGAGAGTCAACCGAGGCGAAATTTTGATTTAGAGCAAGAATGTTTTTACAGCAGTGCACTGTTGGACACTGCACCGTGCAACGAAAACTCAAGTTTGGCAGAGAGCAATAGCAATAGGACAAAGGACGGCAGGCTTATGATTAGCCTAGCTCAGACTGAAAGCAAGGAATCATTGAAGGTATTCTTAAGTGACAGCGGAAAAACTACAGTAAAGTGCCCTTTCTGCGCAAAGTGCCATCACACCAATGTCCCTAAACATTTTCACAACAAACCGGTTCGGGGAAAATGTAACTGTGGGGAGTCTTTTTCTGTTCTTTTCGACAGTCGCAAATATTACCGCAAAGAGGTGCGGTTACCTGGGGAGTACTGGAACACCTTTGGCGAGAAGTATCTGATGACTGTGACAACGCTATCTTTTACCGGTGCGGGGTTCGAAGCAGGACGGCTAAATCTTTCTATAAACTCCGGCGAAACTATCCGCTTAAACTTTTTGCTCAAAAACCACGATAAGATCTGGATTAGATCAAGTGCTCTGGTCAGACGAGTTAATGGTAATCAGATAGGTGTTGATTTCATGGGGATGGATGAGCACCAACAAAAGTGTCTTGGATTTTATCTGATGCCATGAGAGGGTAGGGGTTAAAAGGCAGCAGACAGCTAGAAGACAGAGGTCGGAGGTCAGAGGGCGGATTTGACTCCTCCTTGTTCTCCTAGTTGACAGACCGACGTAGATGGGAATTTCAAATTACAAATCACAAATAACAAACAAATCACAATCACCCAAATTCAAAATTCCAAACCTTTACATCCTTCTTAAGAAAAAAAATCCAAACATGTTTGGGTCATTAAGTATTGGAATTTGGTATTTATTTGTAATTTGATGCTTGAGATTTGGGATTTTTTGGCTGATCGTCGATTGCTGAAAGCTAATCTCCACCGGCTCAACAGGCTAACGGGCTCAACTGACTAACTAGCTTAATCCTGTCAAATCCTGAAATAAATCCAGCCAACTGCAAGAAAAATCCATCCAATTGACCTAATTTGTCAAACTTCCATGGTAGGTTGACATCAGTTAGCAAAGATAGGTGATTTTAGAGCTTGCACGGCAACTCTAGTCGAAACCACTTTTGGAGTAATGGAGTGGTGGTTCCAAGTAGACGGGTAGAAAGGAAATGAAAGATGATGAAGGTAATCACCGTAATCTTATTCGTATCAATGCTGTCTTTGTCAGCTTTTGCTGGAGAGACGGTGCGGGTGTATGACAACAAATATCAGCTCAAGTATATCTATGATGTGGAGAAAGGGCGGGTATACGACACAAGGTATCAGCTGCAGTACATAGTCGAGGACAACCGTGTGTACGACTATAAATATCAGCCCAAGTACATTTATGATGCTGAGAAGGGACGAATTTACGACTACGGCTACAACTTGCAGTACACGATCCAGGGTGACCGTGTGTATGATATAAGATATTATCCGTTATATTACCTTGAAAGAAAGTAGGGCTTAAGGTGAAAAGCTCAGGGTTCTTGCTCCTCGTGGGGGTAGGTATCCTGGCCTTCTCGGTTGGGCTGTTGAAATAAAGGATAAGATGGCGGAATTGAGCAACACTCAGATTGAAGCCCTGCTTCAGAGCTATCTCGAACAAATCTTGGAACAGGATGAAAGAGAGAGGGCTCTGGAGCGAAAAAGTTGGAAAGGGAAGGTAGAGTTGGGTGAGCATGTTGATGCTATGGCCTATTTACAACATGACTGTCGCAGGGAACTGGCCATAGGCAACTATAGCCGGGGGGCCGGTGCTGTCGATCGCTTGCTGAAAGAAAAAGGAATAGAGTTGGATCGAGACGGTGTCAGCTATAAGAAGCTGTGCAGTGGTATGATGAAGCTTATGATAAATCATCTGGAAATCGACATTAGGCGCACCCGACTTGACTATTCTCTGGACAACCTGCCATTTCCCGAGCTCTTATGAAAGGTGAAGTCCTTTAAAAACCTGTGATGTTTTCTTAACCTCTTCCAGAGCGGAACGAGATTTGAATCTCCCCAAGGGTCCCGCTGTACATCATCTTTTATCTTGCCAGCTTGATCTACATTTCCTATTCTATAACTTATATGTTCTGTCATAGTACCGTCCGCGCTTTCTTGTTGTTCGATGCTCCCTAAGCGCTGAGGTCTTCCCATACAGGCTCCGATTCGATACCGGAAAGAAGAGCAGTAATCCCGAAAAAGATGCAAAACACCGATAAGACTAAAGAGCAGCTGATTCAGGAGATAGAGAAATTGCGGCAGAGGATTGCCGAATTAGAGGTCTCGCAAGAACACCGTAAGCAGGCTGAGAAAGCACTGAGAGAGAGTGAAGAACTGTTTCGCATGGTGGCTGATTTTACCTATGACTGGGAGTATTGGCTCTCTCCGGATGGCAAATACGTTTATGTATCGCCGGCTTGCCAGCGCATTACCGGTTACTCGGTCAATGAATTCCACAGGGATCCAAAATTTCTAAGCACAATAATACATCCAGAAGACCGCGACACAGTTTGTAGACACATGGAAGACAGTTTGGAAAGTGACAAGGTGCTACATATTGACTTTCGCATAATTAACCGGAGCGGTGAAGAGCGTTGGATCAGTCACATTTGCCAGCCGGTTTACGGCAAGGATGAGCGCTATCTGGGAAGACGGGCCAGCAACCGCGACATCACCAGGCGCAAACAGCTGGAAGAGGAGTTAAGGAGGGCTAATAGATCCCTGAAGATGCTGAGTGCCTGCAACCATGCTCTGATTCATGCCGAGAACGAGGCGAGCCTACTAAATAGTGTATGCCAGATCATCGTGGAGGAAGGTGGATACAAGCTGGCATGGGTTGGATTCAAAGAAAAAGACAAAAAGAAAACCGTGCGTCCGGTGGCGCAGGCAGGATATGAGGAGGGCTATCTCGAGAGCCTGCACATAACCTGGGCTAATCGTGAACGGGGTCGCGGTCCTACGGGTAGGGCTATACGTAGTGGTGAACCGACCATTGCCAAGGATATTCTGAATGATCCCAGTTTTGCTCCCTGGAGAGCTGAAGCACTAAAACGTGGCTATGCCTCATCCGTTGCCCTCCCTCTGGCGATCCGGGGGGAAACATTTGGGGCCTTGAACATATACGGTTCGGAGGCAGATGCCTTTGATACGGAAGAGGTCAATCTTCTCCGAGAACTGGCCGGCGATCTGTCTTTTGGAATAAATGCCCTAAGAGCGCGGGTCGAGCAAGAAAGAGCGGAGGCGGCTCTGCGAAGGGCCCATAGGGAGTTGGAAAGGAGAGTTAAAGAGCGTACACGGGAACTTGTGGAGGCCAACGAGAGGCTCAAATACGAGATAGAAGAGCGCAGGAGGCTAGAGAAGATCCTTACCCAGAAAGAGAAACTCGAGACTCTGGGAGCCATTGCAGCTGAGGTGGCCCACGAGATTCGCAATCCCCTAGTCTCTATCGGCGGTTTTGCCAGGCGTCTGATACTAAAATTCCCGGATCTAAATGAATGCGAGATTATCCTTCGCGAAGCGGAACGGTTGGAGAGGATTCTGTCCCGCATAGGGGATTACTTAAAACCGGTGGAAGTGCGCTTTCAGGAGTGTTCAATTAATAGTATTGTCGGCGAGTGTAAAGATCTTCTGTCTACTGAATTAGAAAGAAGGAAAGTGATCTGCCGATTAGATCTTGATCCAGAACTTTCAGAGGCTCGCGCGGACCCGGATATATTGAAGCAGGTCTTTATCAACTTGATTCGTAACGCGGCGGAGTCCATGGACAAGGGGGGCAATATAGTTATAAAGACCTGGGAAACGGAGCAAGATATTCTCATAGAGTTTGGTAACCAAGCGCCAGGACTTCGGGTCAAACATCCCGAACAGCTCTTTATGCCTTTTGCTGACGAAGGTGAAAGTATCGGACTGCCGCTCTCTTATCGCTTGCTCAAAGACATGGGCGGTCTTCTTTCTTTTTCACAGGCTAAGGACTGCATAGTCTTCACAGTAACTCTACCCAAAAATCTTCTTATCCAGCATCCGGGGGAAACCAGCTAGAGCCCTTCGACCCTTCGACGGGCTCATGGCAAGCT
Organism: uncultured delta proteobacterium; assembly: GCA_963712115.1. GTDB lineage: Bacteria > Desulfobacterota > Syntrophobacteria > BM002 > BM002 > BM002. The sequence continues at coordinate 60,346 of CAVQGX010000012.1, forward strand.
GGCAGCTAGCGTTGCGCTGTCATTCGCCTTCGGCGTCATTAGGTCAGTACGCTTCGCTGTCATTTGTTGTAAGAGGTAGGTGTCGGGATTCAGAGGGCAGGCAGCCAGAAGACAGAAGTTAGAATCCAGAATTCAGGTTTCAGCCTTTGTTTCTTCTTACTGACACCTGAAACCTGACACCTGCGTCCTCAACATTGACACCTGACACCCTGAGATTTGTTGCTTTGGATTTGTCCTTCGGACTGCCACCCTTCGGGCGGGTTCCCGGTTTTGGATCGCGGAGCTACGAGGCGGGTCCATCCTCACTGCCAAGCCAGTTGTTTGCTTCCTCCAGGTTGGTGAAAACCTTTATCTCAAAAGGAAGAGACATCGTATCTGTGATTAGTTGGTACATCTTGGCCAGTCCGAAGGACTTGCCCTTTTGAGCCACAAAAGCTGTCTTGCCACCTCTCCGGGTAGAGAGGTTGAGGGAGCTTACGGAGCGTGCAAGATTCCATATCTCTTCATCGGTCAACCGTACATTTCCCTTGCGGAAGTCCCATAAAGCATGGAGTGTGATCTCACCTGCATAGAAGGTGCGGATGGCAGTAGCGAACTCACGGGCGGTTACTTTTCCACTTACGGTGAAAGTAGTGAGTTTCCTCGATCTATCAACCTGTGACTCGATCATAAATTAATTCTAGCAACTTTGTGAAGATGATGAAAGGGGTACGTTGTTGTTTTGTTGCGTAATTGGGAAAGATTTTGTAGGATTTTGGATGTGAGATGTCGGATTTCGAATTTCGAATTGACTCAAAGCTTAATCGAGCTGCTTGCTGCGAGCTGTCTGCTGCCTGCTGATAAGACCCGTTAAACAGGCAGAGGGCAAGGAGTCTTCAGGGCGTTGATTTGAAAATCGGGGGTGATGTCAGTGATGTATAAGACAGTGGACCAGGGAGGAGACCGACATGTAATAATCGATGGAGAATCCCGTGTGGATGAGATGAGGGTCACCCCTAATTTAGCCAACGATCAATTCAAAATTGAGCTGCTCATAGCAGATGATTGTCCAATTAGGACAAGTTGCGTTCGCATTGAAGAGGGAGTCAACTCGATTTGTAATCATTTGGGTTATGACAGTGTGGATCTCAAAGAATTGCTCTGTCAATATGGGGCGTCATCAAAGACTCGAGTTGTCAATGAATTATGGGTTGAGGGATGCCCGTTGGGAAAAAACTGTGCTAAATGCAAAGATCTTAGAAGCATAAGCATACCTCCATCGTTCCAACCGGAAAAATCCCACGCCTATATTACCTGTAAAACAAGGCATAGAAAAAAAGGGAGTTGAGCACCTACTGATTTGCTTGAGTGAGACTGTCGGAGAATAAAGCATGAAAAGAAAACTGCGAGGACTCAAGCGTAGGGAAACTCAACTGGACCTCAGCCTTTACCGGGTTGACGTGCCCATTGGGGGATTGTCCGGCATGAAACTGAGCGTCGTGGATCTCTGGCCGGAGCGGGCCGAGAAGACTATTGTGTTCGTACACGGCTACGCCGGCTGCGCCGAGACATGGGAATATCAGATTAACCATTTTGCCCGTGATTATCGTGTTATTGCACCCGACCTCCGAGGCCACGGTCAGAGTGATGCCCCTTTCAGCGAATACACTATGTCTGAGTTTGTCGATGACATCAACAACATTGCGGCAGTGCTCGAGCTACCGAAGAAGTTCGTTCTGGTCGGTCATTCCTTCGGCGGCTCCATCTGCGTTGAATACGCCCATGCACACCCGCAAAGTTTGGAAAAATTGGTTCTCATTGCTACTGCCGGCGAATACCCCCTGCCGCGTGGAGCCTCCCTTCTGTCTCACGTGCCGACAGCTGTTTTTCGGCCGTGGTGGAAGTACCGCCCGCGCTGGAATGCCGAGATCCACGTGATGAAACGCATGATGTTAAACAATATGCGCAAGTGGCAGGGTTGGTCGCTGCTAAAGAATATCCAAACGGACACTCTGATTATTACGGGCGAGCGTGACCGCTACTTTCCTCGCCGAGTTTTTGATGAGGTGAGCAAGATGATGCCGGCAGCTGAAGTCATTGACGTTGGCGTCTCAAAGCACAAGGTCCAACTCGAGCGCCACAGGGCGGTCAACCGTGCCATTGAGCGCTTCATTTCTAAAGGTATTGAGGGACGTCGCATATCCTGGCGCGAGCAATCCGGTCAACCGAAGCTGGAGGAGAGTCGCCCCTGGCTCAATAGTTACGGTACATACACGCCTCATACAATTCCTATCCCCCGCCAGCCGTTGCCCAGATTCCTCGAAGCAGCGGCGGACAATGTACCGAGGAGAGCAGCGACTATATTCTACGGGGGCAAGCTGACCTACCAGCAACTCGAATGGCAAGTCAACCAGTTCGGTCATGCCCTGCATGGGCTCGGTGTTCAGCCTAAAGATAGGGTCATGGTGGTGTTACCCAACATGCCGCAGATGATTGTCGCCTACTACGCAACGCTCAAGGTCGGCGGTGTGGTGGTGCTGCCCAACCCTGACGCTGACGGGCCGGGTATCGTCAGGCAGATCAAAGAGACCGGTGCGAAGGTACTGGTTACCCTGAGAGAGTTCGGCAGTTTGGCGAGGAGAGTGCAAGAGCAGATCCCAATCACTGTTGTTTTCGCCGACTTGAGCAGCGCTGTTTCGACAGGTATCCACAAGCAACTACTGGCCCGGTGGAAAGCTGCTGGGCTGGGTGAACAGGAGATGGTCGACGGGGATTACGGTGGACACCTAATGGGTGAACTGACAATGGATGCCCCGCGGACGCCGCCAGAGATAGAAGTTTCCACCGAGGATCTGGCCGCCATTCTCTATACCAGTGGAACCACTGACGAGCCCAAGGGAGTTTGCCTGAGCCACGGAAATCTGGTGGCCAATGCACTCCAGACCCGCCACTGGATTCCCGATCTACATTACGGCCAGGAGACCTTTCTTTCGGTTATTCCACTGACGCACAGCTACGGGATGAGCACCGCGATGAATATCCCCATTGCTATGGGCGCGACCATTCTGTTGCTCCCAGTTTTCGAACTGGAGCAGGTACTGGAGCACATCAAGCAATATAAGCCGACTATTCTTCCCGGTGTCCCTTCCATATATATGGCCATCAATCAAGCACCGGATGTCTACGGTTATGGCCTGTCATCCATAAAGGCATGCGTCAGCGGTGCGGCTCCCCTACCTGTGGAGGTGCAAGAGGCATTTGAGAAGCTCACCAAGGGCCGTTTGGTTGAAGGTTATGGCTTGACAGAAGCCTCCCCGGTAACACACGTCAATCCCCTTGAGGGACTAAGAAAGGTGGGCTCCATAGGCGTTCCCATCCCTAACACGGACGCCAAAATCGTGGACCTGGTGACTAGGGAGGATCTCCCCGCCGGGAAGATCGGCGAGTTGGTGGTCAAAGGGCCTCAGGTCATGCAGGGTTACTGGAACCCCACCGACGAGGAAGATGGTGAGTCAGTTGTACAAGATGGCTGGCTGTTCACCGGCGACGTGGCCGTGATGGACCCTGACGGTTTTGCCCAAATCATCAGCCGAAAGCGAGATACCATCCTGGCCGGTGATTACAGCGTCTATCCACGGGACGTGGAAGAGGTGCTCTACGAGAACAGCAAAGTCATGGAGGTTGCCGTGGTTGGTGTTCCCAGGGGGGCGAAAGGACAAAAAGTCAAAGCATTTGTGGTGCCGCGCCCCGGTACTGATCTTTCCAAGGAGGAGTTGTTGGACCTTTGCCGAAAGCGCCTCGAGGAATACTCTGTACCGTGGGATATAGAGTTCCGCGAGGAACTGCCAAAGTCCTTTGTGGGGAAGGTATTGCGGCGCTTGTTGGTGGAGTGAGTAATGAAGAGAGTCAGAGTCAGATGGAAACGATTCGACAGCAGATGATTGCTCTATTAGTCGACAAAGAGATGGATGCCAGGGAACTCTCCCAGACCATGGGGATCCGTGAGAAAGAGGTTTATGAACACCTACCTCATATTGCCCGCTCTGTAGCAGCGCAGAAGAAGAAGCTCACAATTCAACCTGTCAGGTGTCTGGCATGTGGATACATTTTTAAGGACCGAAAGCGTTTCACCCCCCCAGGCCGCTGCCCACGTTGTAAAAATTCCCACCTTGACCAGCCGAAATATAGGATCTCTTAAAAAGCAGAAATCTTAAGCTGAGCCCCTTGGCCACAGGGCGAGCCCCATTTGTGGTCAGGGGGGTTTCTTTATTATGGCATAAATCCTGCAATGTTATGACAATCGAGGTGTAGCCAGGATGTTTCATGAATTGGTGTCACGAGACCACGAAGATGGGCGTGCCACCGGGCAACCGCAGGGTGTGGGTCCCGAGGCGTACCTGAATGGTACGTCGCAGGGTCCGACACCCGAGGACGCACGGAAGGATGGCCATATCCGTGGTCGTAGTAAGCGATTCATGAAACATCCGGGCTAGATTGCCCCTGCCTTAGGGTGGTGGCAACCTTGTGAGGGGGAGGCAAAGGATGTTCAAAAAACATGTCCGCATATTCACTAAACCAAAGCCGAAATGGCCGATTTCCGCACAAGTTGGCGGTAGAGTAATCCACGGAGAAGCCAAAGACATCAGTCCTTTCGGGGCTTTTATCCGCTGCAGGAAGCCGCTTAGCCTGAATGAAATCTTTGACATGGTCGTTGATACTCCAGATAAGTCTCTGAATATTCAAGCTGAGGTGGTGTGGTCTAACATTTACGGCCCTGATGATAACATTACACCCCGGGGAATGGGTGTTAGGTTTGTGAAAATCTCCCATGAAGACCGCAAACTCATTGAGAAAGAACTCGGCCAGTATGAATTAGGAAAAGAGGCAAGTGATTTTCTGGATACCCTGGAAATTGAGTTGGGCATAGATTAGCGCTTAACCTGCCGCTGTCACAAAGAAAATTTCCCCCCAGTCAAAACAGTTTGCCCTTCGCTGCATCTTAAAATTTTTTTAGGCTTATCCTGCCAAATTGGTTCAAGCATTTACAATCACTACTGAATTTATTTCACTCAATCCATCCCTGCCCTGGTACAGACATTGCATCTCCTAAGAATCATTCCCGCAGCCCTTTGGCACTGATTACTTTAACAAAACTTATTCTGGAGAAACCGAAGGATGTTCGAGAGGTTGCAAACCATCAAAGTCGTTGCAATGGCAGTCTTTTTGCTCCTCAGCCTGTTAACCAGGCCAGCTCTGGCCGTGCCGGTGACTGTTCACGGCGGTAAGGTGGTCCAACTAAATAAGCGGCAGGTCGAGCTGTTGAAACGACAGCCCACTATTTATTACCTCAAAACTGCTCCAGAGAAATTATTTAAACACTATTTTCTTGTTGAGTTGCCGGATGAGCTCGGGGGGGGATTCTTCCTTGCCAAACCTGCGGATATGGCGGCAGCGCTGGAGGAAGTTGGTGCTATTGAGAAGACAGAGGCGGCAAGAATGGCAGCTACTGCTCCCAGCAAAGAAACCTGGTTCGCGGACCTCTACTTGGGTGGAGTTGTGCCGGAGGACGGCAATGTTAATGGGGAAGCATCCCCATTCGGTGTAAGCATCAATGACTCTGCCAAGGCCGATTACGACAACACCTATGTTGTTGGCGGCAGGGCGGGATTCTGGTCCCCGTCCACCCGCTGGCTGGGACTTGCTCTGGATGTTTCGTATTTCGAATTGGATGCAGAGGGGACAGAGACAAAAGTCTTGCCAGTATCGGCACTTGTAATGTTGCGCTACCCCGGGGATAGGCTGCAGCCTTATATCGGCATCGGCGCTGGCGTTTTTTTCACCGACACCGAGGTTGATATCCAGTTGAGTGGCGAGAACAAGAATTTTTCTGACACTGCAGTCGATTTCGGACTGGATACCCGTGCCGGTCTGGCATGGAGGCTATTTAGACGTTTCGCCATATTCGGCGAGTATCGCTTCACTTACTATGAAGCTGACTACAGTGACAAAATTGAAAGCGGTGGTACGGAAACTAATGTGGATATAGAGATCAAGAACAAGGTTCATTATTTTCTCCTCGGGTTTTCTTACAGGTTTTAGAGCAACCGCGCTCACGCTGGAGAGGCAAGCGAGGGTTTAATGTTCAAAGTCCGCTTTGCGATAACAAAGCTACTCACTTTACTAATACCGGTTTTTGTCCTGGTGACAGTGACGGCGGCCACAGCTGGACAAAATAGAGAAAAGGGTAGAGTCTACAGATGGGGTGAAGAGAAATACCTCCGTAGCATTTTCAGTTCCAGCAAGGTCAGTCCCCTCGTTAGAGCGGTGAAGGAGAACATGGAAGCTCGGGGCATTACAGCAAAAAGTGCGAGAGCCTTTGGTGCTTCCGCCCTGTCGAACCCCCTGGTTAAGGTTGATGAGGATGGGAATGTTCATACCTACATTCGTGTCCTCACTTTTGGCAGTGCAGAAAGAGCTCAGCTCGAGGCCTACAACGCCGACATAGAGATAGTCAATGAGGAACATGGCATTATTCAGTCCTGGATCCCCTTTGACATGGTCGACGAAGTGGCCCAGCTTCCCTTTGTCAAGCTGATCACCACTCCCGGCTACAGAGTCACCCGAATTGGCAGCGTAACCACGGAGGGCGACGTTGTTCTGAAGGCGGATCAGGTGAGGGGTCTTGGGTACGACGGCACCGGGGTGAGAGTGGGTGTTATTTCCGATGGGGTGGACAGCATGGCTGCTGCCCAGGGGTCAGGTGATCTTCCGCCAACTGTTATCATCCAGACTCATGCCGGCAGCGGTGACGAAGGCACCGCCATGTTGGAAATCGTTCACGATCTGGCGCCCGGGGCCGAGCTGGGATTTTGTGGACCCTCAACCAGCTTGGAAATGGTCACATGTGTGAATGATCTGGCCAATATATATGGCGCGGACATCATCGTGGACGATCTCGGTTTTTTTGATCAAGCATTTTTTGAGGACGATTTTATAGCCCAGGCAGTGGCTAATGTTGTGTCAAACGGTGTGTTCTACACTTCAGCGGCGGGAAACTCCGCCGAGACCCACTATCAGGGAGACTATGTTGACAGTGGGGACGGCCTTGGCAGCCATCTGATAAGTGGCGTCGACAATGTGTTCAATGTCAACAGCCTCGGTAATGTCCGCATTTTCTTGCAGTGGTCCAATAGATTCGACGGAACTGCCAGTGACGACTACGATCTCTGTCTACAGGGGGAAGACGCCGTGACCTGTAAGGCTTCGAATCTCACTCAAGATGGAGCGGGGGGTGATGATTGGCCCTGGGAGTGGAGATTTGAAGATTGCACTGGTGGTTGCAGCTTCCAAGTGCGTCTAGTAAGCGGAAACCCTCAGACACTAGAATTTTATGTCTTGGATATTGCAGCCCTGGACGCTGCCGACCGAGTTGGCGCGGACTCCATCTTTGGCCATCCTGCGGTTGCCGGTGCAATTGCTGCCGCTGCTGTGGACCAGGCTACGCCAAACACTATTGAATCTTTTAGCTCACGTGGACCTGTAACCATTCTATTTCCTGCCACAGAAATCCGCCAGAAGCCTGACCTGACTGCAACTGATGGTGTAACAGTCACCGGGGCAGGCGGGTTTCCGAGCCCCTTTTATGGCACTTCGGCTTCAGCCCCCCATATTGCCGGGGTTGCAGCCCTGTTGATGAGCGGAGGAAGAACGGCAGCGGCTGTAACAACTGCCTTGAGGCAGACCGCCGTGGGTCTCGGAGCTGCCACCACCTACGGTGCACGGGCGAATCGACGCCCTTGCGGCATACGGTTTCTTGCAGGGGGCACTCCAGTTCGAACTCCGCGTGGATGATGATGGCGGCGGTGGGAGCGACAATTTCTGTTTTATCTCCACAGCAGCCCATGGCTATCTAGCTGGCAGCTGGTAGACCTTAGACTCCGCTCAGGACAAGCTTTCAGCCCTCAGAGATCAACTCGATTAAGTTCAAAGTTCCATGTTCAAGGTTCAAAGTTTATTGACTAATTTAAGGACCATTTTAAACTTTAAACTTTGAACTTGACGCTATGCGCTTGGCGCCATGCGCTATGCGTTTTTTAGGTCATTGGGTCCTTGCAAACCTAAGTATCCCACCTTATCATAGAGTCGTTGATCATTTTTGACCGGATTTGCCAAGTTGTGCTAAATTTGGAGAAAAAATTGGCAGGAGGAAGGAGTTTGCCATGAGGACTTATGGTAAGAGCCTGGCAATCGGCATGGCCATGATTTTGATATTGTGTGTTTTAAGCCCAGGGGTTAGTTATGGCCAAGAAAAAAGCGGCATAGAGGGTTGGGAAATAGACAGCGCCTACAACAAGCATTACAACCTTGATGAGTGGGACAGTTTTAAGGGAAATGCAGTGGGTTTTCAAAAGATCACTCCTCTTCCAGGGATGTCTCCGGGAGTAGCACTACTTGTCAAGGATCTAGAAAGCGATGAGGTTGTCACGGTTCACCTCGGCCCCAGCTCATTTGTCAACCCCAACAGGATCTCGATCAGGAAGGGGGATAAGGTGAATGTCAAGGGAGTATGGGCGGAGATCAATGGCCAAGAGGTATTTATGGCTTCCAAAGTTAAAAAGGGCGACGATTATGAATACAAAGTGCGGTTGACAAAAGACGGAACCCCCTACTGGACCATGAGTGCGAAGGAGTTGGCCAAGGAGACAAAAGGCAACTAACTGACAAAATTTGGGATTAACCAAGGCAGAGTTTGAAATGACTCTGCCTTTTTGTTTTTTGAGAGCCAACCAAGCCAGTAATGCCTCTTGTACATCAGAACCAACACTGAGAGTAATAATACAGGTGGGTGTAATACTCCTTTCATAGGTAGCTAAGTGGTTGAAAACCATTGACTATGATCAAAGCAAAGTGTGTTTGGCATTGCTTTTGCTTAATCTGTTTTGAATGGAAAAGTCCAACAGAGGATTATTGTCGATCGCACCGAGCGGCGGTCCCCTGGAAGGGTCTCAACAGGTGTTAGCCATGGGCTAACCTGGCGGCCCTATTGAGTCTGGAACGATAAAGATGGCGAAAACTGCCTCGAGTAAAGACCTTAAGGTCAGCAAACCACAGAAGGTGGCTACAAAGAAGCTCGACTTTCTGCTGGATACCATTGATACCGAGGTAGCTAACCTGGCGGATGTTGTAAATGTAGAGGGGCCCATTTTAGATGATAAGACATCCAAGGGGGATGGAGGGGCAGTTAGCCTCAGCGACGGGGGCGTAGGGCTGGACAGCCTCGAGCTGGATATGGATTTTTTTAAAGAGCCAGAGAAGCCTCCAGCAGAGGAAGAATCTGTGGGCAACGGGGCTCAAGCTGCACTCGACGCCATGAGTGACGCCGAAGGCGAAGTCGAAGCCATCTTGTCAATGGAGGACATTTCTGGCGAACCTGTTGTTGATTCTGGGACTGAGATTGACAACAACAAGGTGGATCCGGACTTGGCCAAAGCACTGAACGAACTCCTTGCCACCCGTGAAGTGGATGCATCCAAACTTCTCGAGAAGACGAAAGAACAAAAGGTCGAGCAAAGTAAAAAACCTGAGCCTCAGAAGGTTCAGACTGTCGAAGATCAGCTGCCGGAGGATCTCTTCGATGATTTGGACAAGGACCTTGAACTCGTATTAGAAGACGCCGCAACCGAAAACCAGGCAGTTTCAGAAAGCGAACTCGAAGAGGATCTTTTGGGCGATCTGGAGATGGATTTTGCAGCGGAAAAGGCCGATGAGTCGGCTACAAAAGAGGCGGCTATCGAGGCGGGAATTTCGAAAGACCTGTTTGAGACGACCGAGCAGAAGATGGCTGTGGAGGAAAAAGGCGAGAGTGGCGCTGAGGGTGTCATCTCAACTTCGAGCTCCGACGAAGAACTGGCCAATTTGCTGAGCAAGAAGATTGAAGTACTGGTAAACCGACTGGTGGAAGAGCGGTTAGCTGAAATCGCCGAACGGGTAATCATGGAGAAGATCAATAAGATCTTCAAGTCGATGAAATAGATTTTTCTCCAGATCAATCCCTCTCTGAAAAGCAATTAATCCATTTTGACCGATCTCACTATTTTGTGCTAGCCTGCATTATTCATGAAACCCGAGGATTCATGAATAAGCCACTGTAAACAATTTCAACCATTACAGACGAGGAGTTCAGCACGATGGAGCCAGCCAGGCGTTTTGGAGTGGTCCCAAAGATCACTTTATTCTGTTTTGTTTTCGGTTTGCTTGTCTCCTGCGTTACCACCCCGGATGATGAGCCGATTCCAAACATACAGTCGGCGCCTGGGACTAAAACAACGATAGTCCTACTGCGACACGGCGGAAGGGACCCAAACGTCGAGGGAACAGATCCGCCGCTGACATGGCGAGGCAGAAAGCGGGCGGCTGAGCTGCCGGCAGCTATCGGCAACATCGGGGTGACAGTTATCTATTGTCCGAACCTGCAGAGAAACATACAAACTGCTCAACCGCTGGCAGACCAACTAGGTCTGAAGATAAATACCATTTCCAATCGACGCTTGTTCAACCCCAAGAAACTGGCGAGAGAGCTGCTGGATGAGTTCATTAACAAACACGCCGATGGTGTGGTGGTCTGGATTGGCAATCTGAGGAACCTGGAGGAGTTCTACAAGCTGGTTGACGGAACGGGCGATCCGCCGACAAAGTACGGTCTTATCTGTATTGTAACCATACCGGATATTGGATCGCCCCGGATCAAGAAGATCACTTACGGCCCAGATATGGGCCTGTATTAAGACTGAGGGTTCGCCTTTTCAGAAAGCTTTGATCTCCGTATCCTTTGTCTTCTTATGAGTGCTGTGACCCGAGATCGGGTGAGGATTTTGGCAGAAGTAGGACCAAGGCTGCCAGGCCGATTATGGCGCTTAGAAAAGAGCCCACAATGATTCCGACCTTGGCTGCGTCCAATAGGTTGCCTTGGAGAGCGAGACTGGCAATAAAAATCGCCATGGTAAATCCGATCCCAGCCAAGAAACCGCCTCCCGCAATTACTCCCCAGCTGACCCCCTTGGGTAGCCTGGCAAAACCCAATCTCACCGCCAGCCAGCTGAAGATAGTAATCCCAGCTGGTTTTCCGATCAAGAGCCCCAATAGAACTGCTGTCGCCACAGGATTGGTGAAGTCTGACAACTGCACCTTAACACCAGCATTGGCAAGGGCAAAGAGCGGCATGATGAGGAAGCCGACCCAGGGATGGAGTTCGGTTTCGAATCGTTCCAGAGGAGAAATACTTTTTCTCGCGGCGACTTCCATTTCCCGCATTTTGTCATAACGGTCCGACGAACCACTCCAACCCTCGCCGAGGAGGAAATTACATGTATTGTTTGCGATCATTCCCAAGCGTCCCTCACTTATCCAGGCCCGAGTCGGTGTGAGAAGTCCAAATATGACTCCGGCAATGGTCGCATGGATACCGGACTCATGAAAGGCGAACCAAACTAAAACCATAAATAATAGGTAGACAGCCAGATTGCGTACCCCTACCTCCATCAGTCCAATTACTATTCCTATACCAACAACTCCAAGAACCAAGGCCGTCAGATTGAGGCTATCCGTGTAGCCGATGGCAATAACCACAATGGCTCCGATGTCGTCGGCTATGGCCAGCGAGAGCAGCATAATCCGGAGACTGCCGGGGATCCGTGACCCCAAAACCGTGAGACAACCTACCACGAAAGCGATATCCGTTGCCATGGGAATACCCCAGCCTCTCTCGCCGGGAGCTCCATGGAGGAGCGAGAAATAGATACAGGCTGGAACTACCATCCCCCCAATGGCTGCGGCGATAGGGAGTGCCGCCTGTCTCAGGTCCTGGAGTTCGCCCATGACCAGCTCACGTTTAACCTCCAGTCCAATGACGAAAAAAAAGACCGCCATCAAACCGTCGTTTATCCAATGTTGCAGTGAGTGAAACATCTGGAAGGAGCCAATCCTGAAACCAACTGGTGCTTTCCAAAAGGCAAGGAAGCTTTCTGACAGGGGAGAATTGGCAAGAACCAGGGCCGTGAAGGTAGCCACTATTAGCACGATCCCGCTGGAGGCCTCAATGTGCATGAAACGTTTGAGTGGATCAACTATGTCGTCAATTGGTTCTCGGGGAAAACCAGATAAGTCCGTTGATGGTTTTATGGTCTCACCCATAACCTCTCCCTCTCCCTAACCAACATTTACAATCTTTAATTCATTAACCAACACGAACCGATTGGTTAAAGCACTATCCAGACAGCCATACCGGTGGAGGTCTGCAAGACTTTGCTGGAGACACTGCCCATGAAGAATTCTTGCACCCCGGAGATACCTCTCCGTCCCATCACGATGGTACCGTATTCGTTATTCCGGGCTTCCTCCAATATATCGCTGGCCGCGCTTCTGCTTCCATCTACAACCTTTTTGCTGATTTGTGACTCACTGACTCCTGCTTTTACAAGCATTTCCTTGGCTTTTGTCATAAACGGTTCTATTTCCTGGCCGGCCTTTGTCTTCCAGAGTTCCTCCAGTTCTGGGGCCTCATCCAACACCTCTTGAGGAACAAAGCGTCTCAAGTGCCTCATGGAGTGAAAAATCGTTACCGGGCAGTCGGTTCCGGAAAGCATAAATCCAGTATGGTCCACTGCCCTGAGGGCATTTTCTGAATTGTCAATAGCGATTAGTACCCGATTCGATTTCACCTGACCCTGCACTATCCAAACCGGACACACCCGGCAGTACTCCAAGAGTTTGCTCGAGACCTCGCCCATGAAAAAGGCCTCCAGCCGACTTCGGCCACGACTGGAAATGAGCACGGCATCCGCTCGTTTGCTTTCCACCCACTTGCAAATATCCTGGGCAATACCTGACTCCTTCTTTTTATAGACAGTCTGCAGCCGCTCCGAATCGAAACCTTTGTGAATCAGATGATTCTTAGCCTGGGTGAGGATTTTTTCGGCCAGACGAATGCTCTTATTTTCAATGGTTTTTAACTTGGTCGCAGTCTCACGGTCCATGGAACGATTGTCTGCCAGAACGGGAGGGAGGCTCGGAAGCACATATTTGAGAGTCACTTCCAGATTGTGGTCTTTACCATACATTAGATGAAGGTAGTCCAGAGATCGCAGAGCATTTTCAGAACCATCCACAGGCAGAACGACCATTTTGCTTAACTCAGTCATGTTGTCTCCTTCGTTGAAATGGATGAGGGCTTCATCCATTGGCCTGATCTAAATCCTCCTGGCCAGCTAATATACAGTACAAACCGAGATCATAGTAGACGGACGTCACTCAAGGTTGATGGTAAAAACTTAACCCCCATGGTGGTCTAGATACGAGAACTCCCTGGAGGAACATGAGTGAAAACTTTCAACCATGGTAGGAAGAACTCAATTCAGCCAAGTTCGCAGGGAAGAGTTTCTTTCCTACTTACACGGATCCATATGCCCGTCTGAGGGGATTTGTGAACGATAAGGTCTAAAGGGGAGTGCAGGCGCCGAAAACAACAAATCCCACCTGGTCGCCGGAGGCGGTCAGAACCGTCTTGCCTGTCTCTTGCGCGATGGCCATGGTCCAACCCACGCCGTCTCTAACGCCCTCCACACCGTCCTCAGCTCCTTGGAGGATCAGCTTGCCATCAATCAGTTCCATGTTTTCTATAGTGGTAGACTTCTTCTCTTGACTCACTCCCACGGGAAAGATCTTTTTCTTCTTGAAGTCAATCTTGAAAAATTGTGAGAGCGCAATGCTCTCCGGGCTTACCCTGCTACATTCGCCATTAGCCCCGCACTCGATAACATCGATCGCCGCAAAGAGCAACGGCTTGGAACCATCAAAATCACCCGCAATCACTGGAAAGGGTAACACCAAAATGCACAAAAGGGCCAAACCAATCAGTCTCAGCCTGCTCATAGCTCCCTCCAACTTGTCATTTCACCGTGTAGCCTTTACCTTCGAGGCAAGCAGTGTAAGCGCGATTGTAGGCGTTACGCTTCTGGGCATATGCGGCCACCTGCTCCTGCTCCCAACGCTTCCGCGCCTGCTCGTCTTGTTTTTGCTGTGAGGAACTTCGCATGCCGCCGATGGCACCGCCAGATACAGCTCCGATGGCTGCCCCCTTTTTAGCACCCTTCTTGCCCCCGGCGATGGCGCCCACACCAGTTCCCAGCAGTCCGCCGCCCACGCCGCCTTTAACTACGCCACCTGCCGTACTGCTCGTAGCTTTTTGGGGTGGTGGCGCGCTCGTTGCCGTGGGCATCTCCATGGGATCGAATCCGGTCTGCCCTTTAGCCCACGAGTAACACTCGAATTTGTCCTTTTCCATTTGCTCCTGACTTTGGCCCTTGGCCGGATAGACAATAAATTCCTGCGCCAGGGCGGGCCCTGCGACCAGGGCCAAGAAAGAGAGGGGAACAACCAAATAAATTAATCGCTTCATAAAAAATCTCCTGTCGAGTCTCTTTCTTTGTTTCGAGAATTTTTCTCTCAAGAGCTTTGAGG
>CAVQGX010000013.1:0-27691 GCA_963712115.1 uncultured delta proteobacterium
AGCGAGTCTACGCCTTTAGGGTGCGGATAGGGTACGGATAGGTGCAATCTCGTCTAACTCGTCCACCTGACTTTTATGCTTACCAGGCAACCAGTGGGCATAAGTCTTGAGGGTGAAACCAGGGTCGTGGTGACCTAGTTGGTTGCTAATGTCCACTATGTTGTCACCTTTGGCCACTCGTAGCGTAGCGTAAGTATGTCGGAGATCATGAATGCGGATAGTTCTAGGTGCGACATCTTTCGTGGCATTGTATAGAGTCCAGTAGTTTGGACGCCTGCCTTTCGCATCTTTAAATATAACTCCATCGAGACTAACAACCTTTGTGGCGCTTCTCAGTTTACGCAATGCTTCAATCACCATCGGAGTAAGGTCAACCTTACGTGACTTACCATTTTTCGGTGGCCCTAACGTTTTCCTGGTATAACACCAACTCTTGCTGATCTCTGCAGTGCGCTCCTCGAAATCAATGTCAGACCACTCAATAGCAAGTATCTCGCCAATTCTTAACCCTGTCCGTAATGCAACCAGAAATAGCGTGTATAATACGTCAGAGAGTCGCTCCTTTGCGTTTTCAAGAAGGGTGCTTACCTCATCAGCCGTCAGCGGGTCAATGTCTTTCACAGTGCCACTGCCAGTGTACTTGCCCATCCTTCGGCACGGGTTCACTTCGATCAACTCATCTTCTATTGCGCTGTTTAAAATGCCACTGATAACGCTGTTAACTGTTTTTCTTCTCGATGGCGAAAGCCCTTGCTGCTTTAGTTGGGCCATGAGAGTCTTTATGCCCACCCTTTTGACTTCATCCAGGCGTTTACTACCAAATGCGGTTTTAACATAAAGCTCAAAAGCCTTCTGGTACTCGCTCCTGGTCGAGTCTCTCCATTCGTGGAAAGGTGCTTGCAACCAATGCTTACCGTATTGTGCCATAGTCGGGCACTTCTCTCTGATCATCCCAAGATCACCCCTGGCAAGCCGTGCTTCCACTTCTCGTTTAACGGTATTAGCAGCCCGCTTGTCGCCTACCTTCTTACTCCTACGATTGCCTTTGTGGTTGATGAATACCCACCATTCGCCGGAGCCCTTCTTTTTCTCTCTTACTATGACTGCCATTTGGATCACGCTCCCTTCTTTAAAAAGAAAAACCCGGCTTTTCCCACCTCAGCACGGAGGCCCTGGCCCTTGCGGTACCAGGAAGCCGGGAATCTCTTTTTGTATGGGCTGTTCATGTCGTGCCTTTCGGGAAATTGGTTGACAAGGTATTAATTTGGTAATACCATGCTATTACTCAGTATGTCTTTGTCAAGCTATTTTATTGACACCGATAACTAATCCTTGTAAGTAAAGGAGGATGTGGACATTGCTAACCGTCAAAGTTGACCCCCGCATGAAAAATGCCATCCAGAAGGTAGCTCGCAAACATTTTATTTCAATGTCGGCAGCCATTAAACAAGCCATCGAAAAATACCTCCAGGAGCATGGCATCGACTGGAGAGAGGAAAAGGACGAATAAGGAAATCCTCGTCAACCGACAAGCCTGGGGGCGTGGGGAGAGAACGGTCATTTCGAAGGGGGCCTGAGGCCCTGTACCCGGACGAGGTGTCGCCTATGATCACCTCGCCTTAAGGTAGTTCATCAAGCTCGATAGACTTCATCACTTGTCTCCTTGTCCCGTTAAAACTAATGCTTCACTTAATCCTTCGCCTCGATGATGGCTTCTTGTCGCTCATCCCACTGCCGGAAGATATCAGCCCTTTTGAAAGCAGCGCCCTGGTCAGTTGCCATGTAATCCACGTAATCATACAGAATTGAAACTAGGCACTCTCTACATATTGGAGTGAAGAAATCTGGACCCGCAGAGCCAGGGTCGGTACAGATTAACTGTGCTTCACAATGTCCGCAGATCACATACGCTGGTATTAAATGTATTTGACGGCCAGGCATAAAACCGGGGAACAGAGTTAAATCTACACCTAGATGTTCGCAGCCCAAAATACTCGTCGCTCCCGCACTTGCATTTCATAACTTCACATCTCTTTTCCTTCATGACCTACTCCTTTCCTAATAAATATCTTCCTCCACATTGTGCCGCGCGAATGGAAACTTGGCCAAACCAGCTAGCGCCCGGCCCAAGGCTTCAACCGCTGGGAAAAGAGCATCGCCATCGAGCCTCGCAGCTTCCAGCTGCCTGGCAAGTTCAGAATCTTTATCCAAAACAAGCCTGCCTGTTCGGATGTGCTCGAAAACGATATGTCGGGCTTCATCCTTGTCCGCCAGGCTGACCTCCAAAAAGCCAGGTGATGGTTTAATTGTTTGGCCTCTAAAGACTTGCAGAGAAAACCTTTTATGAGTGGCATCGCTTTGAGCCCAGAAAAATAAACGGCAGAAATACTTCGACCAGGCCTTATTGAAGAAATGGCTAACACCATGGAACCGAATCTGGCCGTCTTGAATGATGTCGTCAACGGTTTGAAATTCAGCTTCGTCAAAAACAAAAATTTTGTTTGTCTTTACTTCTTGCCCTGCCAATACGACAAAGCCGTTGGACTCGGCAGTTGGCCAGTAAACCCCACCCCTGAGATAAAACTCAGCCGAATCATCGTGGTCACGGAAAAATAGGATGGAGGTTTCTCGATTTCTGTCGAAAACCGCTTTTCTTGGTCGCTTCATAATTATTACTCCCTAACCCCCATAGATTCGCTCAGACTTTTAATCTATAAAGGTGTGGATTATAAAACCCTCTTTCCTTATAAGTTGCCCCTTATAAAAGGACTTTATAAATCCGTTTATAAATTGCCCATCCTTATAGCCTCAATCCTTATACTTCCGCATAAACACAGTAAGGTATCAGGGTTAGGCGAGGCAGCTCTCCAGGCTAAAGTCTTCGAGTTCTTTTTCCCATGGCATCTCCTTTATGCCAGACAATAAGTACCGAAGGGCGGTTATACCGTAGACCTCCTCAACTGGAGATTCATGCCGACCCGCCTGCAGTTGACTCGCAAGGACACCGTCTGTAGGAAGTTTTAATCGCTCGGCTGCAAGGAAATCTTGAATGAGGCGAAGGCCGTAATCGACTGCATCTGCGTGGCTGGCAGGTACAAGGGGGATCTTGCCCTGCAATTCCGGGGCTCTGCGAAGATAACTGATGAACCCCTCACTTTGAGCGTTCTCATCGAAATAGTAAAGCGATGGAAGGTAAGCCGAGAGTTCGTCAAGTACCGCAATGGCGCCAGCGATATCTGTAAAGAGCTTTTCCTCGACAATGTCCACCACTTCGGATCCCAGTAGCTTTAAGGCTAGCAAAACAACTCCCGGATAGTCTTGGTGGGGGAAAACAATGGCGCCACGAATGAGGCCATAGGTTTCAACTTTGCCATCCTCATAGGAGATCTTCGTTAATTCGATGCCAGCCACCGACCCAAGCTGCTTGTTTCTGAATGCGCTGACAATCTTCATCTTTACCTCGTGTGTTTTGATGGATCAAAACCGGGGAACAGCAGATTCGGGCTATTCTGCCTCGCCATGGCCTCATAGTTGGAAGCGTGTCTGAAGTGGTCTGGGCCCAGGCGGACGTAGACGTATCTCTTGGATCCTGTCTCCTCGTCCTCCTCCAGTTTTTTGGCCACGTTGTGCAGGTGCTTTGCGAACTCCCTGGTGATCTCACACTCTTTGGGTAAGATGAGCTCCCCCTTCATAACCTCGTTGTGAGAGGCGTCCAGGCTTTCCGTCCGGTTGCAGGAAACAGTGAGATCTTTCTCATTCCAGGCGTATTGGCCTTTTCTGTGTTCCTGATAAAAACAAAGGTAGACCTTACTCGGGTGCCTTTCCGCAAAAGCTCGTGCATTCCTAGTCTCTGGGAGGGCATCCACCACGCAGCGAGAAACCTTGAAAGCCTTCATGAGCCGGTCTAGCTCTTCCCAATCCTTGTAGACAGCAATATGAAGCAGTCTACCGGCCTTGCCTGGGTGTTTCTTGCCAATAACCACGTGCAGATCCTTGCCTTGATCCACACCCATATAACAGGGCCCAGGGTCACTGCTAGCTATGCCATCGTTGCCGCACAGTGCCAACACTTCCTCCACGCTTAGCCGGTTCTCAGCTTCGACATAAGCGACTCCGATCTTCAAATTGTAAAAATCTTGGAGATTGTTGGTCGTTCTGAACTGGTGAAGGATCTCACCCGGATCCACGTACTGAGAAAAGAGCTGGCTGTAGTGGTAACCTCGCCTCTCTCTGATGGAAGGCCGTTTCGCTACCCACTCCCCCTGGCTAGGGTCTAGCTCGGATTTACAGCGCTCACAGGCACGTATCACCCTACCCCCCACCTCGAGTAAGCAATCGGGGAAGGTGTCCTCCAGACACGTAAAATGGCCGCATTTGGAGCATTTCAAAAGCCAGTACCGCTGATCTGTCTCCTGAAAAGCTTTATCGATCCCATAGTCTGGCAAGGTCGGGTTAGAGAGCTTTAAGACCTCCCTAAATTCAGAGTGACTCATACGTTCCATAGCCATATCCATAGCGTTCTGTGGGGCCTCATCGAGCTCATCGAGGATCAGAAAGTCAACCGGAATAGACTTCAGACCAACCCTCGACTGCATACCCCTTAAATAAAGAAAGCTATTCCACACCTGCTTCAAGCCAGCGCTGTCGGTGTCCCGGATCCACTGAGCTATGGAGTCAGAGTTTTCATCAATCAACGGAGATATACGACTTCGAGAGAAGTCAAGAACGTCTGTCCTACTGGGGAAAAGATATAAAATGCCTTTATAGCCCCGGTACCTGGCACCATAGAGGGCTTTCAGCATGGCCCTGGTAGTGCAGCCCATTTGCGTGGCCTTCAGTTCAATTTGGTGGGGATGATCGTCTTCATACGGCCCCCTTAGATACTCGTGCCGGGTGAAACTGAAAGACCTACCGTCAAGAATGATAGGCGTATTTACTGCCCAATCAGACAAGGACGAATCCTCGCTAGAGCTTTGGTCAAACTCCCGGCTAATCGAGCTCAATAGGGAATCGTATATCTCTTCGCTTTTTAAGCCTTTCATAAATACGCCTCTGGCACTCTGGGGTTTCTTTGCCTATTTCTTCTGTTATCTCCTTGATGATCCCTTGCACTTCCTTGACTTGAAACAGCTTGTAGCCAATATCACCCACTGCGCTGATTAGCTTGCGTAACTCTGCGCAGAACTTTAGTTTCTGGTTCTGCCACTCCCTGTACTCGGCATCGTCCTTTGGTGGGATTGAGGTTTCGATCCATTCCACCTCCGCCTTTGCCTTTTCAGCGAGATACAACAAGTGCGTTGTTGCTTGGTCTTGGGCTGCCTCATACTTGGGGGCTTCTATGATGGCGGATCTCGTTGCAGAAAGGTTCATTCTTTTGAGCGCTTTGCTGACACCCCCCTTGGTATAGCCGAGCTTCTCGGCAATCGCAGTCACGCCTAAGCCGTCATCATAAAGTTCCCTTACTTTAATGAGGTCTATCGAAGGTGCTGGCATCTAAAATCCTTTAATGGAAACGCTGGAAACTTTGCGTGGAAACAGTTTCCAGAGGGTGAAAGTAAGCCTGGTTTCTACACCCTATGCGCTCCCTAAGCTATTAAAGTGATTCTAAGTAATTGTTATTTCAGTATTAATTCTGCCATGGAAACAAACTATCATTTTGTTTACGTCCCCTTTTTATTCGGCCAATCCCTCCAGTAGCTCCGTAGCTGCTTGACTGGTCGTACTCTGAACTTCAAAGGAATTGAGAAACTCATCTATCGCAAAAATCGAGATAAGGATTCTCCCACTGGGCAGACGTGAATGCCGCAAACCACCCTTGAGCCAGGATCGAAAGACCTTCAAACTGACCCCGCTGTATCGTGCGGCCTCAGAAGGTTTCAACCAGCCTTGGATTTTATGTTCACCAACGACCTTCAAGTCTACCTTTGCCTTTACCCTTCCCCTTACCCACCTCCCGAGGGACCACCAAGCGAGAGGCAACCAATGAGTGTTCCTTTAGTTAATAAATAAAAGGACTATATATTATATGTAGGTTCCTAAAAACGAGTTTCCCTTGCGTTATCAGTTAGTTATTGGTGGCTACCTTACCGACTAGCCACTTTGTTACGAAATTCGCTGTTTTCGTTTTAACCATGCGGCTACACACCGACTAGCCACTTTGCCTAAAATCGGTTTCCCACTAGCCACCTGGCCATTTTGCGCTAACTGCCTGAGTAAATTTGTGTCAACCATGCGATTTTAACCTGGCTAGGAGTCTGTCGGAGTACCTCTTTATTGGACACTTGGTGGTCATCGTGGCCCTAATGGGACCCTAAAACGGCGAATGGAGTGGTCAACGTTAGTCAGAATGCCAGTGCGACTGAACCTTGCGTCCCTATTTTTCCATTGAGAGCTAGCTAGTCCGACACACTCCTAGTTTATGAATTAGCCACCCTGCATTCTGGCATTCCAATACTTGACGCCATCAACCAGTTTTTCATTGATGTATCCCACAGTTAGAGCCTCTTTGATGCCGTCCTGGGCTAGTTTTCTGATACAGTCGGCTTCATCCTGTATAAGCCTACACAGCTCGTTCTGTGAGCCTAGGTATCCATTCCTGTCGCCATGTCTCTTAATCAGGTCGGCAATAAACAGCGGTGATGCCTTTCTCTGGTCACTGGTAACATGGTGAACGAAATTAGAATCACGCTCGAGGTAAACCGGTCTGCGCTGCGGCCCGTTGCGGATCTTGATATAGTCCACCATCCTTCCTGGTCCCGGATTGTCGGGCTTACCTGTATGTCTCAGGGTCACAATGGTGTCAGCCCAATCTCTTATGGCTGAAGCACCTCTGAGCCTGTAGCGCAGTGGAATTTCATCTTTTCGATTAGTTGCTGGTTGGCCGAAATGATGGATGATGATTGATGCAGCCCCTGTTTTGCGGTTGAGGTAGGTGATGGCATCTAGGACGTTTCGCATGGCCACATTGTCATTTTCTTTCCGGTTGTGGAAAGAGACCAGCGGGTCCCACCAGACCACGGTGGCCCCTGAATCCCTTATCTGCTGCTCGGCATGGTCAAGGAACTCCCCACTCAGTAAGGAAGGCTTGCGGTATGACCTTGCATAGAAAATACGATTGTGGCAGGACTCGATGCCATAGCCCTGCATGATTTTCTTGGTGCGAAATTGCTCTACCTTTAAGGTGTTCTCTGTTTGAAACACAAGGACGGTCTCTGCGTGGGGAGTTTTCATGCCGTAGACAGGCAGTCCCCCGGCCAGCAGTACAGACCACTCGACCCTCATAAGCGATTTTCCCACCTCAGACTCACCACCAAGGATCATGCCCCCACCAGCAGGCAATATGCCGTTGATAAGTATTGGTGGACCTTCTTTAATCTCAGCCTTGAGGATTTCATCAATTCCAACTGGTGAGTTTTTCGCTGATGTCTTTTTCTTCGCTGTCATTTTGTGGTCCCTGTTTTTTGCTTCTTCTTTGAGAATCCTAGCTGTCAGCCGCTTAATTTCTCTGTCCAAGTAATCATCATCGGCAACGAGATTAGCCGCTTTCAATAAGACTCGATTCATGGCCAGTGCTTTAGCCAGTTGATGGCGCAGCGATTCAGCTAAGCTGTCCAGCCATTGCAGCCGGTACCTGCAGTCCATCTTACATTTGTCGCAGTCGCCCTTGATTTCATTTACCAACGCTTCAAACTTAGCCACACTTAGCTTTTCGTCTTCCATAACTAAAACCCCTTCAACTGAAGTCTGCGCCCCATCCAACGAGCCATGTTAGCTGTAAGCACCCCTGCAACGAATAACTCTAAAATCCACACCGTCAGCTTGTACTTGATCCGTCTCATTTGAAATCACTCACCACCTCGTCAACTATCTTGTCTAAATCAGGTTTGTATCGATGCCCCTCCATCCATTGATTAAACTCATCGAGTCTCACTAGGAAAGTGCCGCCATACTTGAAAGATGGAAGGTCGCCGCTTTTCACCGCTTCACGTAATCTAGTCAGTCCCACACCAGACCATACAGCTAAGTTTTTCAACTGCATATAGGCCGGTTCGATCTGGGATACCGCTTTGATTATGTGAATTTTCTTAGTCATAATTTCCCAATAAAAAAACCCACTCGCTACCAAAAGGCAGGGTGGGCTTTCTTAGATGCGGTTATAAATAATAAAGGTTCTTCTCCAAATTAGTTGTAGAAGGCCTGGTATATTTTCAACGTAAAGTAGCGCAGATCGTGAAATCCGTATGCTTTACGTTTGATGACTTTGATTTTGTTATTCACACCTTCCAACTTTCCAGTGTGGATAGGATAATCGCAGTGATTGAGGATACCGTATTGGTATCGTTCCAACATCCGGACGAAGCCTGTCACCGATGGATGTTTTATGGACCGGGCCAGTTCGCACCATTGATCAAGAGCCTTGCCGGCCCATGTCCTTGAGCGGTAGGTCCATATGTGTTTGAGCTTTTCCTTAAGAATCATCACCGTATTGATGACTTCATTTAACGCCAGCAACTCTTTGAGTTGTTGCCGATGGCTTTTGTGCCGCACGTTCCTGCGGTTTCTAAGCAGCAGGTACTTGGTACCTCTGTAGACGGCCTTGTCCTGTTCGGAGGCCTTGCGATACTCGCTGTTTCGAACTTTATCGATAACGCGGTTAAAATTGGCCACTACGTGAAACAGATCGAAGACGATTTTGGCCTGAGGCAGTTTTTTTAACGGCTTTGATAAACGGGTCCCACATATCCATGACGATTGCCTCAATGGCGTTGCGCTGCTTGGCATTGAACTGAGTGAAAAACCTCTCCAGGGTTTTGGCCTTGCGGTCTTTGCCGACAAAGACCACGCGGCCACTGAGATAGTCCAGTACAATGGTCAAGTAGCGGTGACCTTTTCGAATGGAGATTTCGTCCACGGCTAAAATACGTAGCCCCTGGTAGTCGAGTTGACCATGATCGCGTTCCAAATAAAACTTGTCGATGGCTTTGACCGTTTTCCAATCCAGACCCAGGTGTCGAGCCACTTCGGATACGGTCATAAACTGGCACAGCTGATAGATATAAAGGGCCAATCGAGTCGTCCACCCGCAGATAAGGGTGAAACAACTCTAAATCCTCGATATGGATGCCTTGACAGTGAGCACAAAACACCTTGCGATACTGGCAGGTGATCCACAGCCGCGCAGTGGCAAGGTGCAGGTCCCGAACTTTGCGCCGAGTCCAGCTGTGAACACCGCCAGCCCTCTGGCCGCATCCATGGCAGATAGGTTGAAAGCGCTTGTCGGGCTGCACCTGGATGTGAGCTCCAGTGGCCTCTGATGTAACCGTCTGATTGACAATTCTGATTCGACGAAAGGGAAAATAGGGTGCTATAGTGGGTACGGACATCGCCGGCCTCCTTTGTATACGGTTTTTCTTGGTCGCTAAACCATATACCGTTAGGAGTTACCGGATGTCCATTCTGTTTTATTAAACCTCTCATCTTCCTCTATTTGACTCAACTAATTTGGAGAAGAACCAAGTTTTTCTACCTGATTCCGTGCGCTGGACGTTAATTATTTATACATTGGCATCTTTATTGCTGTTTGGGGATAATGCTGGAGAGGATCATGCGACAAATCAAAAAAAGCATGGAATACCTTCTACTTTGGCTGGAGTAGAAACTTCTTAGGAAGCTATCCGGCTGCCATCTAAATGGGAACGGCAATCGAATTTGTAGCGTAGCTACATATCTTGCTGAAAGTGGCCTAGGAGAAGTCTGCATGACAAATTGCTATCTCTCTTTTCAAATTGGATTTGAGAAAAAGACCGTCTATCGATTACAAGGACCGACGACGATTGGGCGGGGTTCAGACAATACTATTACTGTTCAGGTTCCGAGTGTGTCACGTAATCATGCCAAAGTCACTCTCAAGGGAGACACCTGGGTAGTTGAGGACCTAAAAAGTGCAAATGGCATTATGATCGACGGCAAGCGAGTTGATAAATTTACTCTTAGGTCTAACGACACTTTCAAACTGGGAGAAGTTGAGTTTAGCTTCATCGAGAAAGAAACTCCCGTGGATAGTGACCAATTAACCAATACAGTGGAAATCTTATCAGCATCAGCTGCGGACTTGGATATTCTTGCCGAGAAAGAAAAAGAAGTATTCTGGACTGAACGACTTCAGGATGTACTGTCCGCTATACCTTTTTTTTCTTCTTTAGATACGGTGGAACGTAATAAGCTGACGGATACTGCCACGCTTCATGGATTTAAAGCCGGAGAAATGATCATACGGGAAGGTGACCCAGGGAGATCAATATATGTTGTTTTAAATGGACGGGTTAAGCTTTTTCTCACAAACTATCATGGCAGTGAGCTAGAGCTTTATATCCTTGGAAAGAGTGAGTTTTTCGGAGAGATATCTCTTTTGACTGGTAAACCTCGTATAGCCTCCGTTGCGGCAATAGACTCCACTATGGTCATGGAACTCAGTTACGACTCCATGAGGGAGCTTGTCCAGGAGAATCCTGCCGTTAAGAAACTCTTGTCAGAGTATTACTATGATAGGCTGAAAAAGATTAAAAAGAAACGGTCCGAGACCGGAATGGAGGAACGAAGGCGTGATCCTCGCGTTAATGAGCAGCTTCCCGTATTCATTTTTATGTTGCCCAACACCACGCCAACTGACGAAGTAAAGAGCAGATCTTGGAAGGCTGATTCGGTTGACATCTCAAAAAGTGGAATTCTAGTAAGAGTCCCAAAGGCCGAGCCAGAAGAATTTCAGCCGAATGACCAAGTCCTTTTGGAAATTGATCTCGGAGCAGACCTGGGAAAGGTTCGGACTGCAGGCATTGTGCGTCGGGCCATGCTCCATCAGATGGAAGGAGGGATGACACTCGTAGGCATTAAGTTCGTCGGTATGACAGACAGTGACAGCAAGAAGCTCAATAACTCCATCTTCGGCAAGACTCTTATCTAATCCCCTGTCACACAAGTTGCGCAAGGCGGTTTTAAATCTCTTTTAGCACCATCCAGGTACTATGAAGCGAACTATTCCAAAAGATATTCCTCAAATATAACCTCTCTTTAAGATTAAGAAATCAGTAATTCCCCGGGATTTTAGTCTGGCTTAGCACTACATACCTCTTAATATAAACTTCCAGCGGAACTAATTCTGACACAATATATGGAAATGTGGCGAGGCATTACTAGTACTGAAAATGAATCATCCCCTCTACCACCCTCAGCAATGTACCAAGGGTATACCTGACGGGGGGTCAATTTGAGTTGAATTGTTTACCTATAAAAGGAGCCACTGACGAGCAAGCTGTATTGAATGGGATATATTTTCAACCTTGGCCCTGCCAATCCGCTAAGATTTAAAACGATCTATCTTTGGTCGCCGTGAAGGGGTGTTTACAGGTTGTTGCTCAGGCCGGGATGGAGTTCGCAAAGAAAATGAAAATGTATTTTCCACAGAAACAAAATTTGAATTGCAGCAACTACAGAAATAGTGCCTACTCAGTGGTATGATGCGCATCCATAAACTTCTTCTAATATGAGTTTCTGGTATGCTCTTGCATCGAGGACAGGCTTCGCCGATGGTAAATTTTGCCATTTGGGTGCCCCTCGCCCTTTCTCGGAAGAATGAGGAGTGAAGTTCATTAGACCTGGTTACGTTATCCGCGCGACAAGAAAACCATACAAGAGTTGTGCCAAAGTCGATTGCAAGGACAGGTGTGATTAGACTAGGCACGGTTTACCAGAAAAGGCATGCCTTGGCTATGTCTGGTCCCTATTCAATCGATACAATATATTGATAACTCTACAAGATTTCTGCGCATCACTGATTGTCTGCTGGACTTATCAGAAGTCTCTGTGCCGGATGGATAATTGCTTCAGGTTCAAGCTTATTGAGACGTCGCAATTCATCTACTGTTAAACCATAGCGACGACTTATGCTATAAAGTGTCTCACCAGCAACCACTTCGTGGTAAACAGCCTTTGTTTGTTTTTTTGCAGTTTGAGCAGGACTGCTTTTCGAGGGCGTTTCTAGCGTCCCAAAAGTATCTATTAACGTATTAAACTGTTTATTCTTCTCCTTGATCTGCTCTAGGTCTGCTTCGATCCTATCAAGTCTATAAAGTCTCTCTTCGAGCTGTTTGATTCTCTTTTCCAGTGATCTCATCTTACTTCCTGAGTCAACATTACTATAGCGTTGGAAAAGCAATGTAACCAGGACAAACAGTCCCACGATGAACGCCCCTATTAAAAGAGAAAATCCTCTCTTGCCCGGTGGTTTCCCTGTGAACCCATTTCCCTTATTCTTCCTCCGGGCTGAATATCCCTCTTCTCCAGAAAAATCTACCTCAAAGTCTGCTTCGAGAGTGTCTATTTTGTCCCTTTGATTCATTGCTACCCCGCCGCTCTCAATATAATTGGTAATAAAACTTTCACCAACGCAATCCCGATGCCAATAAAAAAGGTGGAGTCAGTGACTCCGCTGTGGTTATTTACTAGTGCATAGATGTGACAATGAAGGAAAGGGGAGAGTCTCTTCTTAACCCTGGTTTCGCTCTTAGAGTTTAACTAATGTTCGTTCAATTGTGCCGAAGACATCAGATTTACCGTCATGTTCTTTGGTTAAAGCTGATGCCCTTTTCTTCAGAGAGAAGGTGAATACTCTGACGTTGAGTTCATTGCCAAACTTGACAATGTCCTCGTCAGCTAACTCAGCTGATTGCACTTTTATCCCGTTCACAAAGGTGCCGTTTCTGATTTCTTTATCTAGGACAATTAGTTTTTCTCCTATTTTTTGAATTATAGCATGGTGCATAGAGACAGCTGCATCTTTGGGTACGATGTCATTGTCGGGATGCCGACCAATTGTTAGTCTATCCCCTTCTTTGAGAGTGTAATCTTTTAGCACAAGTTCTTTAAACCGCAATTCTAGTACGACCATCTTTCCCTCAGTTGATCCCAATTAGCTCATGTATGAACTATTGCATCGTTCATGCCAGTTAGACTTACTGTAAAACTTCACATCCCTTAATCTAAATTTTGGCTGGTCTTAACTCTGACACAAGATGTTGGAAAGAAAAAAGCGGGGCGAACTAGGCGGTGTTCTTTGAAAAACTAATACTGCTGACTATATTATTCCCAAGGAAATTCTTCTTTGTACCAGGGTGCAGGCAAATTCACCTCGATTGGCGTAACATCTGGATAATGACTTGCAAGTTTTGGTTTTACTGCTTCTGCAACAAATCTAACTACACCACTACGGAAATTGCTGCCAGTCTTCGCCCAGGTTACATAGAGCTGGCGTTGCTCTCCAATGGCGCTTATGGCTTCATTATTGCGTTCCTTGGCCAGGCAATCTCTAATGCAGCCTTCTCCAGCTAGCAGGGCTACTGGGTTCTGCTCGCCGTACCAGATGATGAAGACCCCTTCTATTTCTTCAAAATGCTCGTGGTCTAAGTCCAAATCTAAAAGAGCACACCATGTGCCTGCTTCACACTTGTTCCATTCAAGAAAGACGTTCATTCTGCAGCGCTCCAGTGAGATGCGTAGAGTCTTCTGAAAAGATAGTCACTGTTTTATCTTCACTGTGGTTTTGGACCGATGTCTTTAGGGTTTATGGTTAGGGTCTTAAGGGCCTTCAACTGTTTGCTATCTATCTCCTCGTCCGGCTCTAGATGCTGCAATATTTCCTTGGCTATGACTCTTCTGTCATCGCTGGAGATATTCAGGAAACGAATCCCCATACCACGAGGATTAGTCTCGTCATCAGGTCCGTAGATATTAGACCAGACTACTTCAGCTTTGACCTTCAGTCTCTTTTCTGGTGCTTTGATGACCATATCAAATACTGTGTTTAATTTTAGAGGATTGGCACAACACACATAAGCCCCACTTGCGCTAATGTCTTTCGTTACTCCTTCTATTACTTTGCCATCGACTTTCGCTAGAACAGGCCATTTAAACTTGGCCCTATGATGTGTGCGTTTTTCCTTTTCAACCATAGTGTTACTCCGTGTCTAAAATTGCCTTTATTGGTTTACTTAAATGTGCAGGAAATATGCCATAGGTTTTAGGTCTAATTTGAGAGAAGAAACCGCAGTAGAAAAGTAAAAAAGCCCCCATCGAACCGGGCACGGATGGCTGATGGGGGCACAACTATAGGAGAGTGAGATCAGTAGATCTCAACTCTATTTTTACTTGTATAGGCAGGAAGAGTGCCAAAATGACAAAAAAGCGTTTAAATATATCATTTCAATGATTTGACTGCCACGCTTTAAATCTCGGCAGTTTTGTCAAATCGCCAAATTTGGCGAAATGCCAAAAGCCAAGTTGGTCTTTTGGCCAATTGCAGGCAGAGTGGATAGCTTGAAAAGAAAAACCCTTATCGATGACTGGCCTCCTCAACTTCAGTGCTCGGCCGATGGGGCTAAAATGGATCAGTTGAGCGAGCGACAACCTCAATTCAACTGCTTCATAAACGCAAACCTAATGCCAATGAAATAGAGGATTCCGGTGTGGATGGTTCTGTGAATAGTAAACTCACCTCGATGCTGCGAAAGTAGATATTACATCCCTTAATTTAAACTTTTGCTCCTAGTGAACCAAATACAGAATGTGGTAGATGCCGATGAGGAGGCAGAGTTTAGATTAAAGTATGAGATGACTACTTCCGGGGGACCAATACGGATTTTGAGTCTTTAGGCCGAGTTTTGATGTGCAGGCTTGTAACGACGATGTTCTTTACTCATGCTGAAAAGGAGGGTAATAGCAGCATTTCACCGGGCGGTAAGTAAGTAGAAGCAAACGCCCAAAAATGTGCCTATGCTGTTTAGGATCCAGTCGGATAAAGAAGAGGTCCTCCCTGGTATGAGATATTGGATCATCTCCAAGCTCAGGCTGATGCTAATTCCGACTAGCACTGTCACAGCAACGGCACTTATCTTTTGCAAACGTTTATTATCCAGAAGATAGGACACCAAAAGATAGCCAAATGGTAAGAATCCGAAAACATTTATAACAGAGTCTGTGTTTAAAGAAACAGCTCCCACAGTCAGGAAATGTTTCTTGGTAAATATTCCAAAGCTGTGGGGCACAAGTCCCATAAATAAAAGACCTAAGAAATAAACAGCCAGTAAGACCCCATCCATCTTTGTCTGATTTGGAAAAAGTAGCCTGCGCAGTCTGGAGAGCATGACGATTCCACCAACTACAACAATTGAAAGCTGTATCAGGCCAATGCCAGGACTCCCAATATGAAGAGAGCCCGCAGCAACCCCAAGAAACATAATACTGAGTCCCACGACTAATAGGATAGTATCTGAATGAGTTAGTATATTTTTTTTCACCGTCTGGTCTCGGCTCCTCAGCGCTAAAAAGTGCTCTCAATCATCAAAGGTTTTGTGTATATCTCGAAAGGTCAAAAAAGGAAAGCAAATTCTGATAGAAGGCGTTAGGGAAAGTCGAGTTATGTGAAATCTACCCAAACCCCATGATACTTTAAATCACATCCTTTAATTCACATTCTGCTGAAATTTAATTTACCACAAGATATTGAGAGTCATAGAAAAGCGGAGCCGAAGCTCCGCATGGTCTCTGAAAAATAGTTAAAGCCTATTTCTAGACTTCCTATCTCCCTATATTGATGAGTAACAAATATCTAGTGCAGAAGTAGGTGGTTCAATTCTGTTCAGCTCATTTCTGTGAATGAATTGTCTGACAGCTTCCTCATTTATGCATTTTGCATAAATAGACAGGCAGTTCTCTTTGCCGCACTTAGAATATTCCTTGGCATTTATTTCTGTCAGTTCATGATAGCTACATTTCATGCAATATTGTAGGACCATTTCTTCTCTCCCTCCACGATTGAGCTGCTGCCGCCTATTGAAATATCTATAAAGAGTCGAATAACCAGGTTCCAATAGACCAAAGATGATTTATTGGATAGGCAATCACCATGCCAAAGAAATTATTTTTAAACTTTTGCTGTGTTGACGGTTAGTTATCTCAGAATTAGCCATGCAGAGCTCGTGAGAAAGTGGTATTTTGAGTAATAGTATTGGAAAAAAGATTCCATCTTCTCTGTGTCAAAAGAAAAACTCACTATTTTTGGAGATTAAATGGCTGGCTCAAACGAGAAGGGGCAAAGTTTGTATTACATCCCTTAATTCACACTCTCCTAGAATTTAATCTGGCACAAGATATTGAGAGTACAAAAAAGCAGAGCCGAAGCTACGCCGGTGGAGTTTAAAAAGTAACTTTAAAAGGTGAATGCTGTTTTGCACTCGTTAATGGGCGGACTAAAACCCTACCTTACTACTCTGAACATTTTGAATAATCCTAGACAAGCCGCAACCATTAAGGAATGGCGAGAGCAGTGGATAAAAAGGTTACTACAGTGTCTACAGAGATAGTGCTCACTTGTTGCTATCAGACGCATCCAGAGCTTTCTTCTTATCCGCCTTAATTCGACACACTGGCATATTGGACAGCTCTTGCTTTTGGCTAACGACACCACCTTCTAATCATCCCAAAATGAAGCAAAGCCGAAGGCCCGCAAACTGAGCATTAGTCAAGTACGCTCTGAACATACTCGTGAAGGATAGCTAGAGAAGATTCTTGGAGATTCAGAAACTTGATTCCTCCGGTGAAGCAGGTTGTTTCTTGTCCCGGGATAATGCCGTGGTTTTGCAACCAAGCTACTTCACCACTTACACATAGTACTGTCTTGAAGCGGTCTGGCAGCTGAAATGCCACCTCCAATTCTTCATTCACGGAGAGGGGGTAATTGGTCTTAATACTCATCCCTCCAGTGCTCAAATTGCAGACTATTATCCCCACTTCATTGAGGTCTTCTTGACAGCAGCGTGCAATTAGAGAAATAAGCACTCTAGGGGCGTTTCGTCTGTTCTCCTGCTCTCGCATAGCACTTATCCAGGTAAGCAGTTCACAGCAGAAGTCAAGCAACAAGCAAGTTGTAAGAATTAGGTGAGGATGTAAGGTAAAGAAATGCAGGCTCTTAACTTATAGAAGAATAGACTGCATTTCAACAAAAAAAAGCGTTAATACATTTATACGTGCTAAAGTACTTACGTAGAAATTCTGACTTTTGCAAATGGACAATCATAGAGAAGGCGAAGTTTACACGACAACGAAGTGGCCTGTGTCAAATGAGATGCGGTATTGAGGGCAACTAGGTAAAAAGTGAGGTGTTAGAATGCCAAGGATAACGATTGGTGAACAGATGGTGAATGCTTTCGTTGAATTGGGTGAGGATATAGATGCAATAGTAGATGAAATTAACCATTCTCTAGATGCAAAAGCCTTCCCGACCAATAACGCAATTAATGAGGCTCAAAGATGCATTACCGCTTTAGGCATAGTGAACGCAGGTATCATATTTTTGCTCGACTCATTGGAACGACTCGATAGAGAGTTTGAGGGCCACGAGGGTGCAAAACCGCTGTTTTTGGAATAGGAGGGGTGAAAAAAGAACCCCCACCGAAGCCAGGATATCCGATGGGGGCTAACAAAGGGATATTCGAGGTGGGATAAGCAGGCGAAAATTCCCACCCCATTGATATGATATATAACAGAAGAGATAAGTTCATACAAGAAAAAAAGAAAAGCCCCCAATGACCAGTCCAGTTGCGGCCAATGGGGGCTAGGGGCAATACACTTGAAGCCAACAAAGACATTATTACCCCTTAATCTTATTCCACTGGTGAGGTTGTCCCTGTCAATCCGAAAAACCACCATTTTAGCCAACAAAAAAGCGGAGCCGAAGTTCCGCAGTGTTCTTGCAAGAATCATAACCTCAGAGAGTCATGTTTAACCTCCTGCCTGCAAAATGAAAAATCTGGAGCAGGCATTATCCTCACCGCTTGGGCAGCATCAAAAGCCGAATCTAATCTGGATTCTTGTTCTGTTGGGCGAGAGGTAAAGCCCAAAATTAGAGTAGTGACTGTTACGGAAATCGCGTGGTTTATAGTCATATCCGTAATTGTAATAACGCTGGCTCGGATAATTATTCTGGTATCCGTTAAACCTCTGGTTCCTGGGACCATTTTTGTAGTAGTTTCTGTGACCAGAGCGATACTGGCCATTCCCTGCCTCCGATGGAGACGCCCAAACCACCAGAGACATTGCCAAAAGAGCGGCTATTATAATCTTACCGATGTTTTTCATTTTTATTCTCCTTTCATACTTATTAATCGAATGGAGGGCGAAAAAGGTTACAGGTGCATCAAGAAATTTACTCAGCTGAGGCAGCACGGAGGGGTGAAACATCCGGGCTAGAATTGATTGGTCTAGGTTGAAAATTGCTAAGAGACTCTAATTCGAATGGAGAGTTGGCAAAAGAAAAAGCGGAGCCAAAGCTCCGCAAGTGTTCTTTAGGAAGTGAATAGCCTCACCGTGGGCAGGCGTGTCCAATTACCCCACACTTATTCAACACTAGATGTGGTGGTGACTTCTAAATAGCAAAAGTGTGGATTAAAGTATGTAATGTTCACTCACCACTGAATAATCATTCGAGCTGTCTTCCCGATCCGACTGCAGCGAGTGGTAGGCGACCGCTGCATTTGTCTACTGGATTCCTCGCTACACGTCGAGAGACTTCTGAAGAATCGGTTTGATGTCAATGATCGGTGTGCCGTCCAGCGCCTCCAGTGGACGCACTCTGAGCCGCCCCTGAATGTCAATCTCTAGAACCTCAACGCGATGCAAGCCTACAGGGTTTGGGCGGTTAGACGAACGCGTTGCAAAAACTCCGCGAAGAGGGTTCTCCGGGTTGTCGCGAGGATGGAGCTTCAGGATGTTGCGTCGCGCCTTATGGAACCAAGTTAGTAAGATCACCTCGCAGCCTGGAGTGATGCCATCAAGGCCGTCCGAAAAAGCGGGATCAATTTCCACCCAAGCATCGGGCGCTCCTTTCCAGCCCTGAAGTGGGCAATCTTCCAGCCGCTTCAGTTTTGAGCGCACGATTCCAACTGGCTGAAGCAGGTATGGGTCAAGGTGATCGACGTCTATCATGGTGATGACACCCTCCGTTTATTTGGCCTCGACTGCGAATCACATGCCTAACATATCTAATCAGCCATGCGGGTTTTGTGTCGGTTGAATTAACCATATATCCATTGTATCCTGATTGGCACAGTTGATTACGTCAGAGTCCACGGTTTTGTGAAGTAGACTCTACGAACTTCCGACGCCTTGGACTCGGCCCATTTCTCCACACCCATTTTATTGATTAAGCACAGATTAAAGACCTTGATATTATGTGGTAGTTCACCAGCCTTGTCGGCGCAGGGATGGAGGTTATCACAGGGAAACTCGTCGCAATCCCCGCAAAAGCTAACCCCTTTACTCTGTGAGCATTCATAGGCAGCACAGCGATGCGATTCACCAAACAGATGATTGTGAACCGGTATTTGTCCATTGTGGTTCCGACATCCACGACAGAGCATTGTTTCTATAGGAATGTTAAATTCCTCAGACCATTGTTCAGCTTGGTTCATTGCCTCCGGATCCTCATGGGCCAAAAAGAGGGTACAGTTGAAGCAATCCAGCCCGCAGGGTGCGGTCATTTGAAAGTAATCCATAATTAGCTCTCCTTTTTGAATCTTTTGAAACGCCAACAAGTTATCATATGTTTACCATTATCTGAAATGATAGAATCCCCCATTTGGGGGATAAATGTTCTTTTTCTCTGTTATTGGGTGGCAAGGCGCCAAGATCAGTTGATGGCTCTTATCTATATGAGGATAAACGAAAGGACTCCAAAATAGTGGGTGTCGGAGTTGTGATCTAAGAGTTCACATATCTGGTACGTTTCTGAGGTATAGATTTTGGGGAGGCGAGGGAGCCTTTGGCGAGCTCGCCGAGGCTCCTCAACTCTATAACTCGGGGCGTAACTGCATATGTTGTTCTCAGCCAGATTCTCAGTTAAGCATCTCGAAAAAAAAGTGAAGCTCCCTTGGTTAGTAGCCATCCGGTTTAGCCGGTGACATGATTTAGGGGCAGTCTGCAATGAAGCAGCTGCACAACTCAAAGGAGCTTCACCATGAAAAAGCGAACCATTTATACGAATCAAAGTCAAGGGCTTCTTCGTCTCTTTGAGCAAGCAGCAAACAGTGCCAAAGTGATGTGCGTACCCATCGATTATGCGAAGAAGGACCATGTGGTCATGTTCTGTAACGGCTATGGTGATATTGTCAGAAAGCCGTTTTCGGTGAAGAACTCTCCGGAGGGTCTCGAGTATCTTGTCGATCAGGTAACCCGCTCTTGCCGTCACCGCCGAATAAGAAAAGAGCATGTCTTCTTTGGCGGTGAAGATGCCAATTCATATGCAGAGAATTTTGCCAACACTCTGCGCTCTAAGGGATGGCTGGTGGCCCATGTAAATGCCCACGATGCAAAAAAGCAACGACAGAATCTTCAAGCCAGCACAGATCGTCTGGACTTGATGGGCATTGCCACCATGCTGCTCAACCGGCGAGCAAATTGCTCTCCTGCCCAAACTGGGATTTATCGTAACCTTCGGACTCTTGTGCGGCACAGAAAAAAGCTAGTTGTCATGAAAACTGAAGTTCGTAACCGAGTCCACGCTGTGGTCGATCGGCTTTTTCCAGGGTTTCTGAACGAGAAAAAAAGCGGGATCACCCCTTTTTCAAACAGTTCACTGTACTTGATGGAAAATAGCTTCAGTGCCCAGCAAATCCGCAGGCGCAAGCGCTCTACGCTTTGCAACATACTCAAACGTTACGGAACAGCTGATCCAGAAGCTACAGCCGCCAAAGTGCAAACCTATGCTGCTCAGGTGCTTACCATCCAGAACCAATACGCAGCTACCTTACAGATCTCCCTAGCCCATCACATCAAACTCTACCGCTGCTTGTTAGAG
The DNA here is from genome assembly GCA_963712115.1 of uncultured delta proteobacterium. Classification (GTDB taxonomy): domain Bacteria; phylum Desulfobacterota; class Syntrophobacteria; order BM002; family BM002; genus BM002. The sequence goes on from CAVQGX010000013.1 coordinate 20,903, forward strand.
AATACTGAGCAACTTGAGAAAGAAATCGCCTTGCCGCTTGCTCAAAGCCAGGGTGCATTTCTAACCAGCATTAAAGGCATCGGCATTGTTTTGGCGGCCGGGATTACGGCTGAAATCGGCAGTCCCTTTGAACAAAAGCCGCTGAACAATCTGACTTCATACTCCGGTATTATCCCCAGGGTTAAACAATCTGGGGGACCCAATGGAGCAGCCCATACGGGTCGAGTCAGCAAAAGGAGCAACCATCTTCTCAAAGACTCTGTGGTCCAGTCGGCTTTCCACATCGGCCGCTTTGGCCCAAAGGAGCTGGTAGTAGATTACAAGCGTCGTAAGGGAGCCGGACAGCACGCCGACTTCGGCATGGGCCGTCGATTCTTGCGCATGGCCATGTCTCTGATGCGAACCTCACAAATCTATCTGCCACCTCATCTTCGAAATGATCAAGTCAGAGCACAAGAGCGGGCTGGCTACTACCTGGCTGTGTGGCCTCAGTTGCGCGAAAAATGGAATAAAGCCGATGCACTCAAAGTAGCCTTTGCAAAGCACAACCCCTTAGGTCAATGGCGACATATTGTACAGGAGATCTATGGGATAAAACTCAAGCTATAACCCCAGCCTGAAAACGCAGATGGCAGCAACAGCGAGAGAACTTTGTAGTTTCGGCGGACAGGATGGCTTTCAACATAACTGCCGCGGTGCTCGACAATGCGAGCGAGATCATCGACGGCTATGGCAAGAATGCCTCACCCTGTCCGTCCGAACCCTTATGGCTCCAAGGTACTCTGATCCTGGACAGAACAGAAGATCTTGTCATACCAGTTTGCCAAAGTCGGACACCATGGGCGGGGGGTAACCACCGGCTACGCCGAACTGCAGATATCCATGACTGTGAGCTTTCACCTCGGTTTCACAAAAGCTCAAAAAAACCGGGCTAAACCGGCACAGGGGAAGTGTTGTCTCGAAAGAAGGGCAAAAAAAGAGTTGATCTTTTTCTGGTACTCTTGCCAATATATGAACTTGGCCAGGATTGAAGGTATGAAAGGGAGATGTGACTTTACGTGGTGATGAGATACGGAAACGCACTTCGATCACTATCGAAGCTAATATTACATCCCTCTATCTAAACTCCACTGGAATTTCTTTTGGCGCTAGATCTTGAAAGTTACCAAGAGACCGCTGCGCTGAGAAAGCGCAGGCCGTGCTTAACCGAAAGGTGAGTTGCACAATTTAGCGAAGCTGTCGCGCTGGCGGTTGCAACCCCGGATTTCGCGAAAATTTATAGGGACAATCTTCCAGTACACTCCTGCGAAAGACGAGAACCTCTCCTGAAATCCCTAGAATCTTAACTTTTCTGATGCCGAGCTGGACGTTAAGGTGTGAATAGATGAATCCTGAAACGACACCACAAACATTAATGATTTTCTCGTCTCCACCGGATAGGTTGGTTTTTATTGTTGCAGTGTCGCCTGTAACTTCAACATCGATGATGTTGTCGTACCATGATGTCTTAAAACCTGTGACACCAAAGATGACTGCAAGGTACTGTCTTATCGCTCTGCGCGAGGCTGATTGGTCTTTGGTGTGGCCTCCGCAAGGATAATCTTATGAGGGGAGTTAAAAACACGGGTCAAACTTGCTTTGGCAGCTGGCTTGGCTGGCGCAAGTGGAGTCAAAAAGAGTGCGGGTATTAAGACTAAGACGATTGCGGAAATCAATCGGAGCGAGATGTATTCCATGTCATCACTCCTCATGAAAGCGATGCATAACGTCCGAGATTAACGGCGCGGGTTACCACGGCGGTTGGAATGGCTTATTGGGCAAATTACGGATTTAAATCAAGAACTTCCTCTATTTTCTCAAACGGAAGGGATGCCGCTTCATTTACCTTCTTCACTGACTCTGCATCTGGAGCCTCAAACAAACAAGTACACCGCGAATCTCCAGGATAAAAGTTACTTCGTATGTATTTAACTGGCGTTCCCTCCTTCGAGTACTTGTTGCTGGTATCTATCGCTGCTTTCTGAGCTTCTCCCAACTGTTCCATAGTTATACCCGGCAGGTTTCGTTGCACGGCATAGATAGGCATGACTTACCTCCTTCTTGGCCTAATAGTTGATTAAAAAGCCGCAACTTAGGGGACTACCAAAGAATATCTACTTAGCACCTTTGTCCCCCGCCATATATCATCGTAGGTCTTGGAATTCAAATCTTACCCAAATCTTAGACTACTCATGGGATTACTCTATACCCAAAATGCGCCACACGCTCTGTCGCGATGATGCTCTCTTTGAACTCAAAAGAGGGCGTCATAGGAACAGTGGTTATGACTTATAAACCGTATTGTTCTTTTACGAGATGCGCAATACCTATCTGTTCCAGGCGGCTCATGGGGGTGAGCATCGAGATGTGAACGATGCCAGGAAGACGACCGATTTCAACGCCTCCTGTGATGGTTACGCGGTTTCTCACCTCATCAATATCCATACCTGCTAACTTCGCCATTCGTTCGAGACCGTTCACTGTAGCCTGGTTCAAATCGGCACCCGAGCCCACCACCTGAATGGGAGCCACTTCAGTTTGGAGATTAAAGCCGTTCCTTTTGGCTAATGATCGGGCGATCTCTAACTCTTCGCTGGAAGGTAGTCTCGCCAGAGGCGGCAGGTCCTCCATTAGGGGTAATAAGATCGGTCCATCATTTGCCAGTTTTTTTATGACCTCGACCTCAACAGTGACCTCCGCAGAAACGTCCGTCGTATGACCAGCAATCTCTCCATCACCCTGCATCGCATGAACATCACCTACGATTATGCCAGCTTGCTCAACCCTAACAGGCGCGATAACGATAGCACCTTCACCGACACTATCGATGTCCATGTGGGCATCACTTCTTTTCACCAGATCTTCTTCGTTGATGGCATGGTCATGTGGGGCACCAATAAGAAACACCCCAAAGTCTCCGGCATTATGGGACGAGGGCATGGTAACCTCGGGCAAGGTTCCAAAATTCCCTATCATCGGCCGAATCTTCGATACAATGCCAGCAGGCATGTCTGCCAGAGCAAAAACCAATACGGAATGGCACGAAGATCCCACAGGTGCTCCTGAATAGTCTCCTGCATTTCTGGCTATTTCTTCTGCTACGTGTTTGGGAACTGTTACCCCCACTCTGCGATTATCATCAAAAACCATCGTATATCCATTGGTTACATCAAATGCAGATATAGAAGTGTCGCAATCGGCACAGCGGATTGCATCCCTGCCGATTTCCTTTACAACTGTATTAGGATTGACCTTGCGACACCCTGGACATTTTTTTGCAACAAATGGATCCCCAACAAAACTTCCTTCACGAGGAGTTTCAGTTCCAGACGATGAAGCTTTGGAAGTAATATTGATCTTTCTAATCTTTAGTGCCACACCGTCTCCAACTTCGGCGCCAGAAACAGCTACGGGACGGCTGACCGTGTGACCACTCTCAACCTCTGGCGTAATCATAGGACCATAACAAGCCGGTTCCGTGCCCGTTACAATTAGACCACCATCTTTAACAGGGCCAAGCATGTCAGTCTCTGGACCTACTAGATCAACAAATTGACTTACATTGACTATATCTTCACCCGATGATGTCATTTGATCCCCTCCTCTCTGTCTTGACAGAGTCAAGATCTAACCTTTTCTAATTTCTCTGTGATCAGAACTTTGCATAGTAATCGTCGATACACGGCGAACGGTTAGGTTTGCCTCTCCAAACCATCAATCATGTAAAGATGACTAAAGAAAACGATGAGTTGGTTTTCCTTACCTTCAGTTTCTGCGAAGCTCAGAAGAATTTTTTATGGCATTTATAGGAATCGTTAAAATCACGATAAAACCATGCTGCAAATCTTGTCAACCAGAAAAGCCGTGTGGCGGGAGTCAACCTGAGATCACATGACCAAGGTAAAGACTCGGTCAGGTATACATCTCGATCCGGACGCCCCTTTTTAGTAGTCTGCAAAGTCATACTGTGTGATGGGAATCTATGAACGACCCAGAGGTACCTTGGGGGCGGTCAGTTACGTGGAAGCTATGAGATGGATTAAGAATCTGTACTGATTCTCGGCATTTTTAAGATAAAGTTCTCCGCTTCGTCCGCACTGCTCACAGAAGAATAGCACATTGTACCTTTATAGAATTTCTTCAACCCTGTCCAAAGCTTGTTGAATATCAGCTGGCTGGTTGTAAAGGTGAGGAGAAAACCTGACAAAATCCTTTCTCGATGAAACCATAACTTGAGCCGCCTTAAGCTTTCGAGCCACTTCCGCCGGATCTTTCCCCGGAAACCGTGCAGCCACAATGGAGGTCTGCTCTGCCTCATTGCGAGGCGAGATAATTTCCACGTTGCGCTCTTCCAAGCCTTCAATCAACAAATTAGCCAAATGTTTGTTGTACGAAAAAATGCGCGCCACACCGACATCCACCAAGTATTCTATTGAACGCGCCAAACCTATAGCACAGCCATAAGCCATGGTACTGTACTCAAAACGCTGTGCCGTTGTCGGGAACTCAACTCGGTCCGCCTGAAGATTCCACATTTCTCTATGACTTCGAAATCCTACTAGTCCCGGGTCTAACTGATTCTGCAAAGCAGGCGCAAGATACATCACCGCTGCACCAAATGGTCCGCAAAGCCACTTGTAGCCGCCGGAGACTAAGGCATCCACAGCACATGCTGGTGCATCTATTGGAACGGCACCGGCAGATTGAGTTGCATCTACCACCAGGAGAGCGTTGTGGTCATGCGCTACATCCGCCATCTCTTGCAGATCATAGCGCTGTCCACCACTGTATTCAACGTGCGAAACGCACACTACAGCAGTACGATTATCGACTAGTTGGATCACATCATCTGGGTTGGCATAACTGTTTTGACCCTTAGCCAACCTAACCTCACAGTTCGTATGCCTTGCTACACGAAGCCAAGGATAAACTGTACTAGGAAATACGATATCCGTACTGACCACATTGGTCTCAGACTCAGGGGCGACCGCCCAGGCCAATGAACTGATAAGTTCTGTTGCGCTCGAGCCTACTGCAATGTCCTCGGGCCGGGCGTTAAAAAGACGTGCGGCGGCACTATGTAAGTCACCGAATACGGTTGCTTCGGCAGTTTCATCAAAGTTTATGCTGCCATTTTCAGCAAGATCTTGTTGCCATTCGATGATGGCTTTTTCAGCGCCTTGGTACATTAAGGCCACATTGGCGGCATTCAAATATGTACATTTGTCGCTAGCAGGAAAATCTTTGGGATCGACAATGGAATCCATCTACCTTTCCTTTATTATGTTGTTTAAAACTTCCATACTATCTCAAACTTCTCGCTCCACGATTGTGATCAATAGCCCCATTACTAAATCTCGTCAGCGGCATCACAACAGGGAGGTTGTTTGCCCTATCTGACCGTGTAAGGACATATCTAAGGCCGCAATTTCTTCACTAAGATGAAGTTAGCTTGAGGCCCGCAATTCCTGTAATAATTAGGAAAATAAATAAAACTCTAGCTATTTCGCGAGACTCGCCAAAGAGTAAAATACCCATCAGTGCTGTGCCAACTGCTCCAATTCCAGTCCAAACGGCATATCCTGTACCTACTGGCAGGATTTTCAATGCTTGAGACAAGAAAAATACGCTTATAAACATGGCCACCAGCGTGATCCCACTCGACAAGGGTTTAGTGAAACCTTCAGAATATTTCATAGCTATTGCCCAAACTACTTCGAATAAACCCGCAACAAAGAGATAAATCCACGCCATTGATTCTTTTCTCCTTTTCCCGAACACACTACTTGAGTTTAGACCTTAACTTAGTGCGAGATAGACATTAACTCTAGATGGCTAAAGACCTACGCAGCCTGTGGATTGTTGTAGATAACCTCAGGCAACATGGTATCGGTTGGGAAGATAGTATCATCCAGTATGGTTGTTGATCAACCGTAGGGGAAAGTTCATGTCTCTTGCCAACATGTGAACTTGACCAGAACTAAAGATATGAGAAGGAGATGTGACTTGTCATGGTGATGAGATAAGTAAAGGTATTTCGGTCATTATCAAAGTTTGTATTACATCCCTTAATTTACACTCAGCTTGAATTTAATTTGGCACAATATGTTGGAGGGTGTCAAGGAAGGGTGATTTAGAAGAGTGTGGCCAGATGATTTTGGATGGGTGACGGGTTATGCAGGGTGACCCACCAGTGACCCACCGATTGGGTCACTGTTTTACGCTTATCTTGCTGATAATATTGTATAAAGTTGGTGGAGGCGGCGGGAGTCGAACCCGCGTCCGGAAACCTTCCACTTAAGCTTCTACATGCTTATCCCGGGTTTTGTAATCTCACCTTCAGGGACTCCCCTCGGGAGGGATTCCCTTCAAGCCAGCCTACTTTGTTTGACCCGCTACCCATAGGCACCTGCAACGGGCGGTTCCGCTAGTCGACGCCCTTTACCAGCCCCGCGGACCAAGACTGGCAGGACGGTAGCCGTCTTAAGCGGCTACGGCGTACGCGTAGTTGTCTGCGTTTGCTTTATACCCCACCTGTTTTACGAGCAGGTAGGAACCTCGGCATGCCACTTAAGCTTCATGATCCCCGTCGAACCCGTTTCGCCCCCATAGCGAGATAGTAAGTTGGCGGAGATTTGAAGTGACAACACTATTTTAGGTGTTCCACGCATCGTTGTCAATAGAAGTCAAGTGAGGCGAAAGAGGTGGGAAAATCGACAATTGATTATTTCAACAGCCTGCTAGTGACTA
>CAVQGX010000014.1:0-86877 GCA_963712115.1 uncultured delta proteobacterium
TATGAGAAATTCACTATAGTGAAGTCAAAATATGCATATCCTAGGAATTTCCTGCTTTTATCAGTGATAGTGCTGCCTGTCTTGTTCGGGATGGCAGATTTTGGCTGCTGCCCAAGAAGAAGAGCGATTCACAAGGCAGAAACATGATCCCCGCTTTCCCAGAAACGCCATGGAGTACTGCCTGAACGAAGCGGGCATCACGATTCAAAGATCTCGATTTTGTGGTCTATTACGACAAACCCCTCCTTACATTTGAACGACTGCTGATGAGTTATCTGACAGTCGCTCCTAGAGGACTGAGATCCTGGTTAGAGGCCATGCCGCTGTGGCTGGGACAGAAGCTCTACGTACCGAAGTCATTGAAAAAGAGACCGGCTATGAGGGGGATGTTCTCTACACAGAGCATCATGAAGCCCACGCTGCTTCTGCATTTTATCCCTCGCCCTTCAACGAGGCGGCCATTTTGACCATGGACGGTGTAGGTGAATGGGCCACCGCAAGCTATGGTTATGGTGAGGGTAACGAATTACTCTTTTGAAGGAACTTCATTTCCCCGATTCTGTGGGTTTGCTCTATTCGGCTTTTACCTATTTTACCGGTTTTCGGGTGAACTCCGGTGAGTACAAGCTCATGGGGTTGGCCCCATACTGGTGTTCCCAGGTATAAAGATCTCATCCTTTCAGAGCTGGTAGATCTTAAAGAAGACGGTTCGATCCGGCTTGAATCTCTCTTACTTTGATTTCTTGGGCGGTCTTCGCATGACTAACAAACGTTTTGCTGAACTTTTTGGTGGCCTCACCGGGAGCCTGAGACAGAAATTACCCAGAGAGAGATGGACATTGCTGCAAGTATCCAGGTCGTTACCGAAGAAATCATTCTTAGGATGATCAATCATGTTTACCAAGAAACGAAACAGAAAAACCTGTGTCTGGCAGGTGGCGTGGCTCTTAATTGTGTGGCCAATGGCCGCATCTTGCGGGAAGGTCCGTTTGAAGATATCTGGATACAGCCTGCTGCAGGCGATGCCGGTGGGGCTTTAGGGGCGGCCCTGTCGTGTCTGGCACCGTTATCTTGGAAACGAGAGATCCAGATCCCAAGGGATACGACAGCCAGCAAGGCTCATATCTTGGCCCTTCTTTTTCCAACGAAGCGGTGAAAACGGTTTTTGAAGAGCAATGGCTATCCCTACGAGGAACTGGAAAAAGACAGAAGATCCGGGCTTATTGCCGAGCATATTGCAGAAGGAAAGATCGTGGGTTATATGGCTGGGCGTATGGAGTTTGGCCCGAGGGCTCTGGGGGCCAGGAGTATTCTTGGCGACGCCAGGCGGAGAGATACCCAAACCGTTATGAACCTCAAGATAAAGTACCGGGAATCGTTCAGGCCGTTTGCCCCCTCGGTATTAGAGGAAAAGGCCTCTGAATACTTTGAAATGGATAGGCCGAGCCCATACATGCTTCTGGTTGCCGATGTACAAAAGGAAAGGTGTCTCCCTCAACCTTCAGCAGACGGGATGCCCATGCTGGAGCGGCTCAAGGTGAAGCGCAGTGACATCCCTGCGGTAACTCATCTGGACTATTCGGCCCGGCTGCAGACGGTAAACCGAAAAGATAAGCCCGACTACCACGAGGTGATCTCAGAGTTTGAGAACCTCACGGGTTGTGCTGTGATCGTCAATACCAGCTTCAATGTCCGGGGTGAGCCTATCATCTGCACCCCCGGAAGATGCCTACCGGTGTTTTATGCGCACCGAGATTGATGTGCTGGTCATGGAAGATTACATCCTTTTCAAAGACAAACAACCAGCCTGGCAAGAAGGCGAGGAGTGGCGTGATGGGTTGGAGCTCGACTGAAAACAAAGAAATACGCAAATTTGGCTTCGTTGCTCTTATTTTCTTCGGGTGCTTGTGCGGTTTGGGGATCTGGAAGCACAAGGTCGTGCCCATCTATCTTTTCGGTTTTCTCTCCGCTTTGGGCCTTGGTTTCATTTTGATCCCCAAGACTTTGAGTCCTCTCTACAGTGGCTGGCTTAAGATTGCCCACTTTGTGGGGCGCATCATAACTACCCTGGTCCTCGCCCTGGCCTATTACCTGGTGCTCACCCCAACGGCTCTTATCAAGCGTTTGTTCACTGGCGCTCCTCTTCCCCTCAAACCTGACGGAGAGGTTGCGACATACTGGGTGACTCGCACTGAACCGACACAGCCGAAAGAAAGGTTCCTGAGACGCTTCTGAGGAGAAAAACATGGCCAATCAATCCATCATAGCTGAATTTTTGGGAATTCCTGAGGGACAGAAAACGCTATTGGCTGCTTCCCATCGTTCTTGTAATGATATTATTAGGAGCTCTCATTGTGTTCACAGAGACGAGCGTTGTCGCACCTTTCATATATGCTTTGTTTTAACAGAAACATCTCTCAGATATAGTTATTGATTGGATATAATATAATTTTTTCTATCGATTACTTGTAATTTTAGACTTTAAGCGCAATCAATACCTGTGAGACACCAGGAAAATACTCATATATTTAATCTGAATAATCCACTCTTATTTTCAAATTAAGTAAAACTCTAAAAAATTTATTATCCAAGATAGTACTCCTGTACCTAAAGACATGAGCCATAGACTTCTGAAGTTCAGTATTTTCTTGACCCTCCTGTCAATAATTGTCCTTGCACTGTCTCGAGTTTATGAATCATCGATAATTGTCTCGTTCTTGGGTGAAGTAGGTGTCTTCGTGGGTGGGATTAGCGCAGTTGCGCTTGGTGTTTGCCAACGGTTACTTGGTAAAGATCGTACAGACACTCTGCTCACAAATGTATGCGTTTTTCTGACAACGATAGGCGTCTTAGTAATAGTTTGTGAGTTTACGGTTCGTTTTGTTTTTAGAGACATTTCTACCACCGCAGATAACACAAGCTACTTCGCGAGGAAATGGAGGAACAGGCATGTTCGCATGAATTCCTTTGGATTTCGCGAAAGAGAATTTGATTTGGTCAAACCGAATGGTACTTTTCGCATCGTAGTCATAGGCGACTCATTTACTTTCGGTCAAGGTATCGCTGAAAATAAGCGGTTCACCAATTTGTTAGGCAACTATCTTAACAAATACGGGAACTACGAGGTCCTCAATTTTGGAAAAGCTGGAACAGAAACGATTGACCATTTACAACTACTGAAAGAATTCATCTTCAAAATAGAACCTGATTTTGTGCTCCTTCAGTGGTTTGTTAACGATTTTGAAGGAAATGACAAGAAGGGTCGCCCACAATATTCGCCCCTTGCGCCATCCCCCACCGTGCACTATGTACTTCACCGCCTTTCTGCCTTGTACTACCTGACTAATCGCAAGTGGCTATCTTTGCGAGCTCGGCTTGAACCTCGTCGTACTTATGTCACCTATATAAATGAGCGATTCGGTAACCGAACAAGCCCATATTCGTTAAATGCTATTGGTACATTGAGAGAATTCATTCATGAATGTAAGGCTAGGGGAATTAAGGTTGGTATCGCACTCTTTCCTGCCCTTGGCTACGATCTGGGTATAGGGTATCCCTTTGATTATCTTCACAAACGAGTGGTCCAACTATGCGAACAGGAGGGGGTAAAGTGCCTTGACCTTCGTATAATCTTTTCCCGCTTTCCTGAAAGGAATAGACTCTGGGTCAATAGGTTTGATTCCCATCCAGGTCCACTGGCAAATAAGATTGCTACGGACAGTTTAGTTGAAGCGTTTGGTTCGTTCTGGTTATCGAGTGAGTTCTCCGATTTTGTTGAACTTTGAAAACTATTCTTAACAAAGAAGATGACACCCATGTCAATGACCAATTACCTCTTTACCTCCGAGTCAGTTACCGAAGGCCATCCAGACAAGGTGGCCGACCGCATTTCTGACGCCATTCTCGACGCAATTATCGCAGAGGACAAGCCAGGCCGTGTTGCCTGCGAGACCCTGGTAACCACCGGTATGGCCATCATTGCAGGTGAGATTACCACAAGCTGTTGGGTTGATATGCCAGAAATCGTAAGAAATACCATTAAGGAAATTGGCTACAACGACTCATTAATGGGATTCGATTGGGAGACCTGTGCAGTGATGACCTCCATAGACAAACAATCCCCAGACATCTTCCAGGGCGTCACGGCGGGTGAGGGTCTGTTTGAAGAGCAGGGCGCCGGAGACCAAGGACTCATGTTCGGCTACGCCTGCAATGAGACCCCGGTTCTTATGCCGACACCCATCTACTACGCGCACCGGGTCACCAAGCGGCTTGCCGAGGTGCGAAAGAGCGGTGTCTTGGATTTTCTGCGTCCGGACGGCAAGTCGCAGGTTACGGTGGAGTATGAAAATGGCACACCTCGCAGAGTACACACCGTGGTAGTGGCGGCACAGCATGTCCCCCAGGTCAAGTATGATATCATCCGCGAGGGGATCATCGAGGAGGTTATCCGCAAGGTTATCCCTGGAGATATGCTGGACGATCAGACCTGAGTACTTCATCAATGCCACTGGCCATTTTGTAATCGGGGGTCCCATGTGGGACTGCGGGTTGACGGGTCGCAAGATTATCGTGGACACTTACGGCGGTCAGGGTAGCCACGGTGGCGGTTATTTTTCCGGCAAGGACCCCTCCAAGGTTGACCGCAGCGGTTCATACATGGCTCGCTACGTGGCCAAAAACATTGTGGCGGCAGGATTGGCAGATAAATGTGAGGTGCAGGTCGCCTACTGTATCGGTGTGGCCGAACCTGTGAGCCTGATGATCGATACCTTTGGTACCGGTAAGATTCCCCCGGATCGCATTGCCGAGATCGTGCGGGAAACATTTAGTTTCAAGCCGGCTAACATGATCAGTCAGCTCAAGCTCCTGCGGCCCATTTTCAAAAAGACCGCATGTTACGGGCACTTTGGCCGTAATGATCTTGATTTCACCTGGGAACTCATCGACAAGGTGGATGAGCTAAGGGAAAAGGCGGGGCTTTCCGTCAGTGTAGATCACATACCTTCCGTGGCTTCCTCTGGTTCATAAGAGGGGTTTCATGTTTCCAAACAGTTGCTAACTTATCGTTCATTTAAATCAGCATGACCTCAGCAGTGGATAAATTAAAGGAAGTCGAACAGTACTGGAGTCAGTACACCAACGAGATCCAGACCCAATTCACGGATAAACAGTTGGGAACCCCGGAGTATTTTCAAGAAATAAAAGTGCATCATGACAAAGCCTATGCTCTGTGCAATGACCTACTAGACCTGCCAAATCTTAAGTCCAAAGACGTACTCGAGATTGGATGTGGAATAGGACTGGATGCGTTGGAGTATGTGAAAAACGGCGCCAATGTCACTGCCATTGATATTTCCCCAGTTTGTATTGATCTTGCAATGCGATATTTCGCGTATCATCATTTACCTGGCAGAGTTGAAATTGCCAATGCTGAAGAGCTGCCTTATTCCGACAACCAATTTGATGTAGTCGTCGCTCGGCAGATTCTCATGTTCACTCCAGACACCGAGAGAGCGGTTCATGAAATCTATCGCGTACTCAAACCGGGAGGCAAAGTCCTAGTTCTTCTCCACAATAGACACTCCTGGTATGCCCTTTTCGCTAAACTCACCGGAACCAACATGATTGCCGAAACAAAAGACCCCCCGGTCAACAAACTTCACTCGCAGAAAGAAGCGAGAAAACTGTTTGAGAGATTTTTGGAATTAAGAATATTTTTCGACAGGTTCCCATACAAGACCAATAGGAGAACAGGCGCTCTTTCCAATCTCTACAATTATGTGTTCGTTCCCCTGTCAACCTTGTTACCGAAAGCCATTATACGGCCTTTCGGTTGGTATATGATTATTTCCGCCTTTAAATAGTCATAGATTTACAAAATCATGGGTGCCTCAGGGGTCGTCGATAAAGATCTTCTTCCCCCTGCAATCGCCGAGGGTGTTCCTGTCAAAGCACTCCCCGCCAGAGAATCCCAAGGTTGTGGCATTTCCCATTCATCACAGACCGTCGGCATCTAGCCTATTGTTGGATATCTCGCTTGCCAGACTATCCTCGCAGCAATGTTAACCACCCAGTAGTGAATAGTTTGAGGTGAAAGATGAAAGTAACGTTTGTTTGTCCGGGCGATGAAGTTCTTGGCATTCAGTACATGAGTTCCGTTCTGAAAGAACACGGGATAGATACAGAACTTGTTTTCGATCCACGACTTTTTCAAGACAGCCTCTTGGAGAAGACATTTCTTGCAAAAAAATTCATAACTGACACCAGCTCAATCGTTGAAAGGATTTTTGACACAAATCCACAGCTGGTAGGAATTACATGTACTACCAATACCTTTCAATGGGGAGTGCAAATAGCTTCCAGAATTAAAGAAAAAGAAAGCACTATACCCATTATTTTCGGCGGTCCTCATGCCACCGCGGTTCCCGAACGGGTGATTAACAAAAACGTTGTTGATTTCGTCTGTGTTGGGCCGGGAGAACATGCATTATTAGATCTATGCCGTTCACTTCAAGCCGCTGAAAAGGATTTCGAAATACCTGGAATTTGGTATAAGAATGGCAGACAGATCAAACCTTCTGAACAAGTGTATTCGGTTGATGACTTGGACAACCTCCCTTTACCAGACAAAGAACTATTCTTCTCCCAGCTACCTTTTTACAAGAATCCCTACACCATTGTCACCTCAAGGGGTTGCCCGTTCAAATGCTCGTACTGTATGTCGAGCATGTATCACAACCTATACCGCAGCTGTGGGGCAAAACCCTTCCAGAGAAGATCCGTAGAGAATGTAATTTACGAATTGGTCGTGGCAAAGGACAAGTGGAACATAAGATCCGTGAAATTTTTTGATGATTTGTTTGCTTTCAATAAGAAATGGTTGAGACCATTTTGTGAGGAATATAAAGCCAAGATTGACTTGCCTTTTCGCTGTTCAGTGCATCCTGCCGTTTTGGATGATGAGATCGTTGAGTTATTGAAATACGCCGGAGCCTATACCATTACAATGGGTGTTCAGACAGTTAACGGCAGTATTCTTCGTGACGTATTACATAGGAAAACTTCTTTTAATCAAATTAAGTCGAGTATGGAATCCCTTAAGAGGTCCAAGATATATTTCTCAGTCGATCACATTTTGGGTTTGCCTGATGAATCTGAGGAAGATCATAAGAATGCTGCATTATTGTATTCAGACATAAGACCCAGCAATATACTTCTCTACTGGCTCGTATATTACCCCAAGACAGAAATTATTAACCATGCTTTGGAACGGAATCTCATTGATAAGAAGGAAATTGAACTCGTTGAAGAAGGAATGGGCCAGATATCTTATAAACTAAGAGATAAAGGTTCTTATAAGATCGCCTACCCATACTTCTTATTGCTCAATCTGATATCTGTTAGAATAATCCCCAAGTTCGTAATTAAATGGATTGTGAGAAAGAATCTTGTCAAGTTTTTCAAATTACCATTTTTCATTATAGTGATAAAACAGTTTATCGATAGTCTTGACCCGCGCTCATCACGGTATGAACAGTTAAAGAAGACCTTCTCTTTTATGAGATACGGTCTTTCTTTCAACAGAAGTATGAATTCTAACAACGAATTTTTTGATCTTCTCACAAAACGAGATTATCGTTCCAAAGAAGGCTAGTTCATGGAAGCACGAGAGGAGAAATCCTGCCAGACCTACTGCTACGCGTATTTGAATGAACTTGATCCAGAGGTCAGTATTACAGAACATGAAGGCTGTTCTATGGGCATGCTTCCGCTGCAAGCGCGACTTCCGGAAAACTGGGGCTTGCCACCTCTATCAGAAACAGGCATCAGGCTGGCAAAAGTCAAGAAAATAAAACATGAATCACCCGCAAAGAGGTTGAATCAGTGACCACAGCAATTAAAGTCACAGCCATGAAGCCAGAAACGCGTCTCATTTTTTCTGCCCAGGAGATAGCAAGCAAAGTGAGCGATCTCGCCCGGCAAATTTCTGCAGACTACAAGGGACGCGATTTGGTCCTTATCGGCGTTCTCAAAGGGGCTTTCATCTTTCTCGCTGACCTTGCTCGCCAGCTCACCATTCCCGTAGAAATAGAATTCGTCCGTCTTGCCAGCTATGGTGCCAGCACATCCTCCAGTGGACAAGTCCAGATCATCAGCGACCTCAAGCTAGGTCTGCGCGACCGAGATCTACTCATTGTCGAGGACATCGTTGATTCCGGCCTTAGCATGGCGTTTTTACGCGACCACCTTTTGTCACACCAACCTCGCTCTTTGAAAATTTGCGCGCTGTTGGACAAAGCGGAACGTCGCAGTATAGCGGTGCGATTGGACTATGTTGTCCTAAAAGTCCCGAAAGGTTTCTTAGTTGGCTATGGCCTAGACTGCAATGAGGCTCATCGACACCTTCCGGATATTTGTGAGTTAGTCTTATAACCTCTGCTTGGGGGAGCGGATTCGCTGCTGCTAACTAAGGCTTTTTTAGCACGTTCTTATTGAGAGGGTTCCAGGCTTCGGACAACACGAAGATTTCAAGAAGAGGGAATTTACTGTGTCTGAAAATCATATTGATTCTAAGCTCAATGTCTTAATTACGACTGATAAAGTAGGTTACGAAGGAAAGATTCATGGTCCGGGTCGTTCATTTCTTAATATCGTTTCTAGTATCGATCGAGAACGATCGAGAGTTGTTCCCTGCATTTTGAGAAAAGAGGATTCTCTAAAACCGATATTTGAGAGAAGAGGTATTAAGATAAATTACCTGGGGAGAGGAGAGTTTGATCCCTTTGTTTTCTTTTATTTAATTAAGCTTATCAAGAATGAGAGAATTCACGTCGTTCATCTCAACGGCTATAGATCGTCAATCTTTGGTCGGTTAGCAAGGATCGTCACAGGGGTCCCAACAATCATGCACGCCCGGGGTGCGAGCGATTTCTACGGATGGAAAAAGAATAACCGTTACTCATGGTATCAGAAGGTCATTGATCGGTTCCTCGCTAGATTTACAGACCTAGTGATTGCTGTATCAGACGAAGTCAAAGAAATATATGTGCAGCAACGAAAAATCGACCCGAAAAAAGTAATTGTAATGCCAAACGCGATTGCTTTAGAACGATTTAAGCCTTTGCCTGTAGAAAAAGGTAAAGAATTAAGAAAACAGCTCGGACTAAAACCTGATCACCTGATCGTTGGGACGGTAACAAGGTTCATTGAAATCAAAGGCAATAAATATTTCCTAGAAGCCGCGAAAAGGGTTTTGCACGTTTTTCCGAACGCTTACTTCTTGGTTGTGGGCGAAGGGCCTTTATTCTCTGAACTTAAGCAGCTTTGTCAAAGATTAGGAATCGACAAGAGTGTTATCTTTACAGGCTTTCGTAATGATATTCCCCAACTTCTGTCCATATTCGATGTGAAGGTTATACCATCGCTGAGCGAAGGCTCTCCAAACGTACTCCTTGAAGCCCTGGCGGCGGGTAAACCCATTGTTGCAACGGATGTCGGTGGGATAAGTGACATCCTGAGAGACGGGGAAACAGGACTTCTTGTCCCTCCTCAAGACCCTCACGCGATGAGTGAAAGGATTATTTATTTACTCCAGTGTAAGGAGGTAAGGGAACGACTTGCCATGAAGGCTCGCAAGGAGAGTCGAAAATACTCTCTCGACACCTATGTCAAGAATTTAGAAAACGTGTACGTAGACGTCGCAAGAGGAACAAGATCCTCAAATAGCAAGGCATAAGGACACCAGTTTTAGGAAAGCTACCGCATGATCAATATAAGCTCACTTCTCTTAAGATTAAAAAAGAGTTACGAAAGAAATTTACCGGAATTTACTGCCCTTCGAAAGCGACTCTACCCGGCTTTTGTGTTTGATGACCACATGACCGGTCTCAGAGGTGAAATTCCTGTATTCACATTCCATGATGTGGATCTTTTTCGATTTGAAGAGCAACTCAAATTCCTGGCACTCAATAAATATCAGACCATAACAGCAGATGATTTTTATCAATTTCTTACCAAGGAAACCGTTATCCCAAAGAAAACGATATTACTGACATTTGATGACGGTCTGGGAAGTTTATGGTCAATTGCATACCCTCTGTTGAAAAAGTACGGCTTTGTCGCCACAACATTCATAGTTCCGGGCTGCGTTGAGGACTCTCCTGATTATTTCCCCAATCTAGACGACTATTGGCAAAAAAAAGCATCACTACAAGACGTTCTTTCGAGAGAGTCTACTTCAGTGCCTTTCTGCACCTGGCAAGAAATAGGAACGATGCATCAGTCCGGGGTCATTGATTTTCAATCTCACACTCTCTACCACAATCTAGAATTCACCTCCTCAACTATTGTGGATTACATCCATCCTAATTTCTCTACCTGGCATCATAATTTCCGTGTTCCGATGCTCAGCGTAAATGGTCGTGATAATGTGGAAAGAACAGCAGAGTTGGGCACACCTATATATGCCTTCGAGCCAAGAATGGCGGGGAACAAAAGATATTTCGACGATGAAACGCTGCGAAGAACATGTTTAGATTACGTTCGGCGGAATAACGCCGAGACATTCTTCAAAAATAATCGCTGGCGTATAGAACTCAGTAATTTCGTTCAGAACTATATTGCTCAAAACGGACTCAACGATCATTATGAGACAGATCAAGAGTTAAGGGATAAGGTCCACAATGATCTCTATACCAGTAGGTATCTAATAGAAAAAAGACTCTCAGGAAAAATCGTGACACACCTTTGTTATCCCTGGTTCGTCGGTAGTGATCTATCTGTTGAATTATCCAAAAACACAGGATACAAGACTAATTTCTGGGGAACATTACCGGACAAACGGACTAACAGACTAGGTGAAGATCCATACAGAGTTGTTCGATTACGTGAGGAATATATACATCGACTTCCAGGTGAAGGAAAGAAACCACTTACAAATGTACTATCTGAGATATTTCACCGATTTCACAGGGGCTTTCTAAGAAAAATGTTCCGATATGACTGGAAGTGACTTGTAAGACAAAACTCCATCTGCAAATCTAGACTTTCATTACCACAAATAGTTTTATGAAGCTAAAAAACAGAAAAATCACTAGAGGACAATTCTTTTGTTAAACTCCATCTCCAAAAGACTGCACAGAGTTTTTCTAGACACACCCTTGAACCAAAAATATATAAGCAGGCACTTTCTCCGAAAAAACTTGCGAACTACATTATCTTATATTAGTGGGCGCTTACTTGATGTTGGTTGCGGTGAAAAACAGTATTATGATTTAGTTAAATCAAAAACAGATTCCTACATAGGTCTAGAACATCCAGCATGCTATTTTAACGATATCCAGGTAGAGGTATTCGGCGATGCTCATCATCTTCCTTTTAAAACTGAATCATTCAATACAATTCTATGTACACAGGTTCTAATGTATATAAAAGAACCTTCACAGGTCTTTAAGGAATTGAGCCGCGTTCTTAAGAAAGGAGCATATCTCATAGTATCAGCTGACAAGTCATATCCTAACCATCGTTCTGGATCAGAGTACTTTAGATTTACTCATGAGGGCCTAAGATTCCTTGCAGAGTCTAACGGCCTACACGTAAACTGTGTAAAGCCAATATGCGGCCTCCCCGCAACCATTGGTTTGTACTTGTCACGCTACATATACGGAACATTCATGGTAAGCAGCAGAAATCAAAGGCCTAGGATTTGGCTTACGCCACTGATCTTACCCTTCTGTGCATTAGTACAGCTATTCTTTTTACTAATCGACTCCATCACTAACCATGACAGTTCGGAGACAGACACAATAACTTATATCCTCATCGCGCAGAAGAGAAGTGACCCAAATCCACCTTCTTGTCTGTGAATTACAATCTCAACAGATCTCCCCTTTTTATAACACCAAACTTTTTACTCTAGTACTCTTAGTGAGTCCTAAAGGAGACAGACAAATGAACGCCGACAGATGGGAACTGGCCATAAATGAAGAAGAATGCATGTGGAAAAGAGCTTGTCATGTTGTTTCCAACATTGAGGGACAAAGACGAATTATAGAATATTGGTCAAATGTCCTTGATATGATGCCATTCAAAATAAAGCCTGACAATCGAATACTAGACATTGGCTGCGGTCCGGCAGGAATTCTTCAAGCTATTAAACATGGAATAAAACGAGGCATTGACCCTCTCATGGAGGAATACCAATCAAACTTCTCACTACCAAGCGATTGTCAATGGATATCCTCCAAAATAGAAGATTATCAAGATGACGAAAAGTTTGACATAATATTCGTATGGAACAGCTTAGATCACGTTGATGACCTACATAAGGCAGTACAATCAATTAAAAGACTCCTATCAAAAGACGGTTATTTAGTAATCTCCGTGTGGTGCCACACGACAAGGATTTTTGAGTATTATTTCAAAGCTTTTAACCGCTACATTGACAAATTTCATCCTCATCAGTTGTCGAAAAAGGACATTTTGGATTTATTTGCAGAGTATTCTCTAATCAAACACTCTTTTATCCCCAAGGACGGCGGCTGGGATGAGAGTCAGGTCGTCCCTATCCGCACATTCTCAGCCGACGTTCTCCACTTGGTACGACATCCCCTCAAGACGCTTGTACTGCCAATTAAGCTTTTGGACTTCACACGCCTATTCCCATCAAGAAGCCCCGAAGGAAGGTCGATTTACAAATTTAATCTCTTTGTCTTCCACGCCTCACAGTGATCTCGAGATCAAACAGTGATGAAACGATTTACAAAGAAATATAATACGCGGCATAAAATATTCTCTTTCCTAAGATTTTCAATAGGCTTCCTTATTGTCTTCTATTTGATCAGAACTATCGAGATAAATGGCATTGTTAATTTATACAACTCAGTTAATCTAAAATACATCGCAATCGCTGCTTTTCTATACATCTTAGATAGGTTGGTAGCAGACTATAGATGGAATTGTTTGCTGAAATCAAAAGATGTTTCTGTACCATTGTATATAATGGTTGAAATATCTCTTGTTGGACAGTTCATTGGTAAATTCTTACCCTCATCTCTCGCTCCGGACGCAGTTAGAGCATATGGTCTTTCAAAAGAGACCTTAAATACAACGGAGTCAGTTTCTTCTGTCTTTGTTGACAGGTTTATAAGTTTTTTGTCTTTATTAATTGTGGCATTGTTCGGGGCTTCTTATTCTCTTAAAATACAAGAAATTGGTGAAAGTAGATTAATTTTTTTTCTTTTTGCGATGTTTATGTCAGTTTTATTTCTTTCCACGCTGGTTATTTTTGCTAATCCAATAATACTAAGATTGCTCACCAATTACGGATTAATAAATAGATATAAACTAATCGAGAAAATTGTCGAATTTTATGAATCGATGTATGCCTACAATAACAAAAAATCGGTAGTTTTCAAGGCCTTTGCTCTATCTTTGTTTACCCAGGTTCTCCGCTGCCTAATTGCTTATGTTAGTGCTCTTGCTCTAGGTGTCTACATTAACGTTCTTTACTTTTTCGTTTTCATTCCCACCATTAGTCTGATTTTGATGCTCCCCTTAACGATTGGGGGATTGGGCGTAGCTGAAGGAGCGTACATGTACTTCTTTTCTCGAGTTGGTATGTTGTCTTATGAAGCTTTTGCCGTTTGCTTATTGCTGCGTGTATTAACCTTAGGTACTATTCTCTTGCCAGGCGGAATTATTTTTGTTATGAGGGGGCTCTACTCGAGGAAATTGAGGCCTAAATCCCAATGCTGACTCAGACCTTTACTACCTTTCGTTCCATACTTCCAGAGCCGGATCTTTCTATTATTCTTTTCTCACAGATATCTAGATTGGAAATGGATTTTTCACGTCCACGTTCTCTTTGCTTTGGGCAATTCATACTTTTTTGGTTGGTGACCGAGACTTTTTTTTAGCCGTATCGTGTACACTAAGCGCTTAAATAGTTAACAAAATGATACACTTTTTGGAATTCACTTATTTAAGTTGGAAATAAGTCTTGTAATTACGGTTACTTATGGTGTGCTGATCAAGGGCACATGCTTTGCATTATGACTCAACCTCTAATGGGACTCTTATTCACATTAGTGGCAATGGTAGACAGAACGGATTGGAGATAGGAGAGTCAAGATGGTCCGCTGCACCATCAAGAGTCGGATTATACTCAACATATTCCTTTGCTATATTTTGATTTTTGCCTTAAGCGAATCTATCCTTGCATCCGAGATTCCACCTCCACAAGACTGGACCGAACAGGGCATTGTACTCGATAAAGGCCCCCCCGGAGCCTGGGATGACAATGGTAATTATGTACGTGTGGGCTCGGTGGTTAAGAAGAATGGAACATATTTCCTGTACTATGCTGGCTCATCAGGCTCAGGATGTAGCGATGGTGGTGTTGATTATAGGGCTATCGGTGTAGCCACAAGCACAGATGGTATCAACTTCACTAAGTATTCTGGTAACCCTATCATAACATGGGAATCACCTAATCATGCTACAAATCCATGTGAAGAGGGCGCAGGTTTTCCAGTTGTGGCCTTAGATGATAATGGCGATTTCGTAATGTTTTGGGAAGCAATTTCAGCCACGGGGCCAACTTCTGTTGATGGTGATGTTCACTACTCAACTTCAAGTGATGGCTTTCACTTTACAGACCAAGGAGGGGTACCGGGTTTAACAGCGAGCGAGAACTGGCCCGTTGGGGTCTTACATGCTCAGGGAGGGACATCTTCTTTAACTGGTACATGGCATCTCTGGTTTATGTCTGACCAGTTTGGACCGTACAGTGTCCACCTTGCGACAGGTAACACTCCTGGCAACCTAACCAGACAAGCCACTGGCCCAATAATAAATAGAATATCGAGAGCTGAATGGCCAGTGTTGCATTCGGACGGAACAGTAAGCCTATTTGATGCATCTGGCGGATGGTCTCCAACCAAACTTGATGTTTTAGAAACAACTGTGAATAATCTGGATACATATTCATCACCGGTGATGACCTTTCCTGCTCCTTCGGCTGGATTTTATGCTACAGTGTGTGTGTTGCAAGACAGTGATGACAATCTATTGCGAATGTACTATACGGATGCGGATCATTACATTCGTTTGCGAACGGCTCCCATTTCTGTTACAGATTCAACACCTCCCACGATTCCACAAAGCCTTTCTGCTACTGCCATAAGCAATTCACAAATTAACATCTCCTGGCAGGCTTCTACTGATTCAGAATCCGGTATTGGCAGCTACAAAATCTATCGAAACGGATCTTTCATTGGACAGTCCACCTCAACCTCATTCTCTAATATTGGCTTGACCGAAGGAGCCTTGTATACCTATGAAGTTTCTGCTGTAAACGGCGTGAACTTAGAGTCAAACAAAAGCATTCCAGTTTCAGCTACAACCCTTGCTGATACTACTCCTCCAACTGTTATTTCTGTTAGCGCAACTGGCGATCCCACCTTGGTGACGGTTGTCTTCAGCGAACCGGTTGAGCAAACGAGCGCTACCAGTACATCAAATTACAACATCAACAACGGCATGACAATCTCGGGAGCGTCTTTGGATACAAATCTAAAAACCGTCTCACTTACTACGAGTCCTCACTCGGAGGGCGTCACCTACACTCTGACCGTCAACAACGTCCGGGACCGGGCGACCACTCCCAATACAATCGCTCCCAATACTAAAGCGAACTACACCTTTGTAGCTAAATTGATCATCAGCAACCTGAGTGTGGGAAGTGGCAGAGCCTATGAAGTCATTGAAAGCGAGCTTCAAAACGGAGCAATCGTCTACACAGACCGCAGCTACACATTCAGTAGTCTCCCAACGTGGCTTCAAGGTACAACATATATCAAGACCGCCAATGATGACAAATCTTCAAGTGGCACGTCCTTTATTACCTTTAATGTAAATCAAAATGTAACAGTCTACATTGCTCACGATGATCGTATTTTAACGAAGCCCAATTGGTTGCAATCATTTGTCGATATTGGTGAAGATATTGTCACCTCGCAGCTGAACAATACCACAATGAGTCTGTTTTCAAAGAATTTTTCTCCTGGTACTATAGTGCTAGGCGGCAATGGTGGTACCGCTAACGAGAGTATGTATTCAATCATTATCGTCCCACAAGCAGGGACAGATCCCACACCCCCTGCTGCCCCCACTGGCCTCACCATCTTAGAGGTAAAGTAGCATTGAGTGAAAGCGCATCTCATATAATAATAGGCTCCCCTGTAAAAACCCTTCCAAAATCTAAAAAGCGCGTCGTCTACTTGACCTATAACCATTCGATAGGCGCTCCACAAATTAGTGAACCCTTAACTCAGTATAGTGGAATGATGCAAACTTTTTTTATGTAAGGTAATTATAAAAAATCTGCCACGGGTATGGTCAGGTAATTAACGATGGTTTGGATAATATTTTCATCTTTGCGGTGATTGCACCTGAACTCGAGCGCTTTGAGATAGAGGGGGAGGTTCTGTTTGGATCCGCTGTGAAATTTAATCAACCCCTTTTTAGCATAGCTCCAAAACCCCTCAAGACCATTGATGTTGACCTTGCCTCTGGCAAACCGTTTTCCATGATCCATTTTGAGATGTCTAAATTCACAAAATATAAGGCTATCGTCTCCTTTGAATTTGTCAGTGTAGACGATAGAGCCCCTGCCCACCTTTTTCACCGCCTACACCAGCAGCGTCTCTGCCTTGACGTCAGGGACAACTTCAACGGTAACCTTGCCTGCTCTCGACAGAATACCAAAGACGGGAACTTTCCCTCCAGCACCACGACCTCGTTTGCCTTTTCGACGGCCGCCGAAATAAACCTCATCGGCTTTTCCACTTCCCCTTCGAGCAAGTGAGAGTCCCTGTCTTGGGCCAGGATCGCTCTGCGGTTGATATGGAACCCTTTCACTGCAGTGGGATGGGAAATCCCCATTTCCCTAGCTGTTTTTCTCGCAGACGCCACCAACTCGAACACCTTGATAAGAAGGAGCCATTTCCTGAACCCGATCCGAAGCGAGCCGAGGTATGTTCGGGTGAAATGAACAACCTCGTAACGACAGCCAACACAAAGAAGACGTTTTCCCACTAAGTTAACTACACTTCTAGCATGACATCGTCGGCAGATTTTTCGGTAGTCTTTCCACCGAAACTTGAAAAAAACCTTCTGAATTTTTCCACAGTGCTAATAAGCTGTTGAAGAACTACTAAATCCATACCACTAGCTTAATTTAGTGGCAAAACTTTTACAATTACCTTAAGTAAAAAAGAGACATAGTATGACTTTTTCATGTCATTGCCAGCCCCTTCACTTATTCCATCTCATTTCTCATACTTTACCTCATTCGCCGTGACAACTAAGAAGGCCTACAAGAAAACACAAGGCCGCTCATTCTTTTACAACATGAATAACACTGAAAATAATATAATATGCAACTTTGAAATAACATAATAAGTAATATATACCTCTAGACTTCTTTCGAACTCTTTTCTCTGTTACAATTATATGAATCCATTTCAACTCCAAATTGACTCCATAGGTCTCTAAGTTTATTCGTTACTAGACACAATATTTTATATTTAGTTAAACAACTTTGTCCATTTTTTAACTATTTATTCTATATATAGTCACAATACAATATTCAATGAAGCCTAATAGTAAAAAAATACCTTCCATCTCAATCATTATTCCTGTTTATAACGAAGAAGATAATGTAGAGCTTCTCTACAATGAGATTGCAAAATCCATTGAGCCATTAAAAATATACTATGAGGTTGTTTTTATTGATGATGGAAGTGTAGATGAAACTTTTAACATTTTAACAAAGATCAAAATGAAAAACCAACAAGAAATCGACGGACTCGCATCTCTACGAATAATAAAATTATCACGAAATTTCGGACAAAGTGCAGCTATGCAGGCGGGCTTTGACCACTCTCGCGGAGAGATTATTGTTTCCCTGGATGGAGATTTACAAAATGACCCGGGGGATATCCCGAAGTTATTGAACATGCTGGGAGAAGGTTATGACCTCGTCTGTGGGTGGAGGAAAGATAGGAAAGACAAAACCTTGACTCGAATTATTCCCTCGAAAATTGCCAACTGGCTTATTGCGAAGATTACTGGCGTACCGATTCATGACAATGGATGTTCTTTAAAAGCTTACAGAGGATCTATGATTAGGAAGGTGAGATTGTACTCTGATATGCACCGATTCATTCCGGCGATCACTACCCTCGAAGGAAGTAGAATCACCGAAATCGTCGTTAACCACAGAGCCAGGGAACACGGGATATCGAAATACGGTATTTCTAGGATCTGGAAAGTTCTATTTGACATAATCACAATCAAAATGCTCATCCATTTTCACTACAGACCGATTTTGTGGTTTTCACTTCTTGCCTCTATCTTTTTTGTCCTAGGCCTTGGATTGGGAATACTATCTATTCTTCATATATTACATGGAGACCGATCAATCGTTTATCCAGCATCATGCTTTCTGTGTTTTTATCTCTTTGGCAGCCTTGTGACCTGGGGCTTTTTGGCGGAATTTTTTATTCGCATTGAGAAAAGTAAGCTACAGTCCTAAGCTATCTTACATTCAACCGAATAAGCCTTGTAATCTGGCCTATATCCAAAACGCCATAAACCTTTCACCGAGCAAGCATTCTGCACTCCTGTTAGCTTACCTTAATGTTGCATACCTACACCGGTAAAAACCGCAGCGCTCGCCCGATAGTACGCAATCTGCGGCTGCACGCTCCTGGGACAGGACGTCAAGTAGGGTAAAACCTTTCCAAGCCTGTGCGCAGCCGCATCCACCCACTCTTGCGCCTTTTCCCTCGACACAGGTATGCAACATTAGGGTTAAATAAACGATACCGTCTAATGCCCCCTTAATCTTCATAAACTGCACATTAGAGAAGTCTGATGACGGAGGAAAAATTTTGGAAAATTCCTCATCCAATCATGACCAAGAAACCATGGCGCCAGAAGTTACAGTGGTTGTGCCCATTAGCGAACGGCATGGCAGAATAGGAAGACTGTACAAACTCTATGCCGACGAACTACTAAAGATTGGTAAACAGTTCGAATTCATTTTTATTGTTGATGGGCATTTCTCTCAAGCGTACAGTGACCTGAAGGAACTGAGTAATGCGGGTCATCCTGTAAGAATTATTAAATTTACCAAACATTTTGGGGAGTCCGCAGCACTTATGGAAGGATTTCGACAGGCAAAGGGTGCTAAGATTCTGACTCTGGCTTCTTATATCCAAATAGAGCCAGCTGATTTGACCAAGGTCTTTTCCGCCTATGATGAAGGAAATGATCTCGTTATTACAAGGCGTCATCCACGAAAGGATCCCTGGGTGAATAGATTCCAATCTTTCATATATCATTTTATAGTAAGGATACTGACCAAGGCGCCTTTCAAGGATATTACTTCAGGAATGAGGTTAATCAACAGTAGAGTTCTCTCTGAATTTGTCCTTTACGGAGACCTTCATCGCTTTATCCCGATATTTGCCATGCAAAGGGGGATAAAGGTAAAAGAGGTGAACGTAACCCAGAGGAAAGAAGACACCCAGGTCAGGCTCATGAAGCCTGGTGTTTATTTGCGGAGAGTATTGGATATTTTAACCCTACTCTTCCTGACCAAATTTACGAAAAAACCCCTCAGATTCTTTGGACTTATCGGAAGTTTTCTGTTTATTGTTGGAGCGGTAATTACGGCGTATCTGGCCATTCTGAAGCTTTTCTTTGAAATGGCATTGAGTAACAGACCTTTATTGATTCTCGCTATCTTGCTAGTTGTGTTCGGTATTCAGATTTTCTCTTTAGGCCTAGTTGGAGAACTGATTATTTTCAGTCATGCCAAAGAGGTACCTGATTACAAAATAGAAAAGATAATTCAATAGAACGTGTTCAGTGCAATAAAATTAAAGAAATGAATAAATGTCTATCATTCCCAGCTGATGATCGGCACCAAGTGTAAATAGAAATTTTTAGATAATCATGGGATATGAGTAGTTAATTACCCTTATTATATTACCTGTACCTGGAGTGGTACTGACATGCTAGAGTGCGTACAAAGTAAACCGAAGATATTTACCCTTATAGTATGCATACTAGTTATATTTTCCACTTCTCTGATCTCGGTTGATCTAGACATTATCGGTTTTGAGTTTCTTTTCGAGATGAGAACTCATCTTTTCAATCTAATCCACATCCCACTATTTATGGTACTTGCCATAATCTGGCTACAGATAGTGAGAGCTTATAGTCTGTCAGCATGGAAGAAGATATCGTCAGCTCTGCTTTTTTCAATTTTTATTAGTACTGTATATGAACTCATTCAGATGGCAATTCCAGGGCGCAGTGCCTCCTCAATGGATATAGGTTACAATTTACTCGGAGTGCTTGCCGGCATTTTTGTATGCTATAAGCTCGAACGCGCTAAGCCAAGTCTTATGAGACGTTTAGTATGTCAATGAGGACATTATTTCAGGTCATGCGATCACACTGTGCAAGCTGCGAGGAATCCGCTCACCGGTCAGTTCGAAGAGAGAACACTAAGGAGCCATTAATTTCGTCATTTCGCTCTTATTTGTTGCGCTACCCAGCCTACTCTTACCCTGGTCGCTCATTGAGCGAATGAGACTTCTCAGATACACCAATGCGAGGTTCTCCTAACTGGATGGTCTCAGGCCTATAATGATGGAAAATCTTGGAGGTCTTTTTTCGAAGACTCATTCAGTGAGCTTGATCAATATCGGAATTAGTAAGCCGATATAACATTGTTTTTCCTATCGGTGACCATGTCAACTACATTCGCCTTTTAGATTCCATTTACGATTCCCAATTGTTAGATTGAATGAAACTCCCTGCAGCCCCAGAGACGAGATCTCCGCTTCGCTAAGACAAGACCTGTCGACGAGCTCAGGTCGAGTCGCTGCGCGGTATCGGTATTGATTAAGCCTTTTTATTCCCCCCTCGCCCCCGCCCGCCTCGCCTGAGCGAGCAGGCTCGCGACCCGCCCGCCTCGCCTTGCTCGCATGGCGGGCGTGGTGGCGGGCAGGCTAACCCCCTCCCGCCGGGGGAGATGGTAAATTTGGATTCCATTAACAAATTCAGCCTTGCAAACTCATAAAGAGAGTGAAACGGTCTGTGTTGAATGATTCTTGCACGGTAACCAAAAGGATTTTGTTCCAAGCGAAGTAGGAAGGAGTATTTTTGAGATTGAAACCGGTGGAATACGTAGAAGGGAAAAATGAACGATTGAGCGGAGCAACCCTTACATTAATACTCCTTTCATTCTTATGTTTTATCTATACTTACCAGAAAACACTCCTCTGGCTTTACGAACGCTATACCAGCCCAGCTTCTTATTATTCCCACGGTTTTCTCATTCCTCTCATCAGCGGTTATCTGGTCTGGAGAAAGAAAGACGAGCTACAAGAGGTTGGCCCTGCGAGCTCAGGAGTCGGCTTGTTCCTTGTTGCCCTGGCTCTTGTTGTGCATATTTTCAGTGTATGGACTCACATTTTTTTTACTTCTGGATTTTCTATTTTGATCCTTGCGGTAGGACTCAGCCTTTACCTATTTGGTCCAGAGTTTAGTCGAAAAATAGCCTTCCCCCTGGGATTTCTCGTTTTCATGTTCCCCCTACCCCTTGGGGCAATCTCCGCCGTGTCATTACCACTGAAGCTCATGGTAGCAAATGTTGCTGCAGATATCGTAGGAGCGCTTGGCGTTCCTCTTTTCCGCGAGGGGGCAATAATCCACCTGGCAAAGACCAGCCTTGCCATTGGTGATCCCTGTACCGGAATTCGCTCACTGATTTCCCTTTTAGCAGTCGGGGCTTTAATCGCCTACTTCTCCAAAACCACCACATTGAGAAGGGTGATCCTCGTGCTGTTTGCCATTCCTGTTGCTATTTTTGCAAACACCCTCAGGGTCTGCGCTCTAATTCTGGCGGCTAACCGGTTGGGGGGCCAGTGGGCCTCACCAGAACACCTGTTTCACCTTGCTTCAGGGATGACAGTCTTTGTCATCAGTACAATCCTGCTCCTCGCAGCTATGAGGATACTGGAATGAGAGGAGACCTGAAACGGTACCTGACCGTCTTTCTATTATTTGTTATCACCTCGGGGTTCGTGTTTTGTGGATGATCGTGCTTCCCAAAGTGCACCGCAGGACCGGATGGCCAAGATCCCAGCAATTGTCGGTGAATGGCGGGGTAGAGATATGCCTGTGGAGGAAAGGATTGAACGCATACTGAACACAAATCACCTGCTGTTCCGAGACTACATCAACGGTGAAGGAAAGCATATCTTTCTCTCAGTTGTATATTATGTTGACAACAAGATAGGCTTCCATAACCCGGAGTCATGTAACACCGGATTAGGCTCATATGTTGTCAGTAGAGACGTGCTGGATTTGCCTCTCGAAAGGTCTCTCAGCAACTCTGAAGTTTTTCCCGTCAACAGACTCGTCATGGGAGGGACAAAAACTGACAAAGTGATCCTCTATTTTTATGTGGCTGGTAATTACTTGACCCACGATTATTTGAAATTCAGGCTGCACCTGCTGAAGCAAAGAATGGCCTTCCAAAGGCCAGGATGCGCGCAAATCCAACTCCACAGTGATGCTGAGCTTGGGACCGATAGTACCACAGCTATTATGGCAAATTTTCTCAAAGAATTAGTGCCTTACTTTCAGGCAAGATCTTATGATTAGTGTTTACCCGGAATTCCAAATCCCTCCCCTTATGAAGGTCCCCTCCAGCAGGGGGAAGAAACATGATCAAGTGAGCATTGACCAATGGTGAGTAGATCACAATGAACCTCCTTGCAGACCCGGAGAATGGTGATCTTTCACCCTCACCCTGAACCCCCTCCCGTCGAGGGAGGGGGGAAAGTCTAGTAAAGCTTTCCTACTAATTAAGTTAGGTCTTATGCCCTCCGGGGGAGAGGGTAAATGAGGTAAACCTGGTGCTCTGAGACATGACGCTACCCGTCTTTTTACATTTTAGTGCAGCCCTTTTCTCTCTCGGTCTCGGCGTTTTCTCAATTTACCGAGGCTCGCGCCATTTCTCCACACTGGGCTTTGGGTGTTGGAATGGCTGTATTCGCCACGGAGTCTTTTTTCTTGGGACTCAGCACCCTGGCCACTTCACCCGAAGAGTTAATACATTGGCAGAGGTGGAGGTTTGCAGCCGCAGCCTTGTTACCTGCGATTTGGCTCGTATTCAGCCTCAGCCTGCCACATCTCAATTACAAGGCGGTATTAGCAAAATGGAAATGGATCATTTTGCTTACTTTTCTCATACCGGTAACCTTCGTGAGTCTTTTTGCCTCCCATTTCTTCCAGGGGCTTCCGCAGTTTACCACACCAATGGGATGGCTTCTCCTGCTTGGTTGGTCCGGTAGAGCGTTCCAAATTTCCTTCTTACTAGGCTTTGTTATCACCCTTATGCTTCTCGAAAGAACACTTCGTAGTTCCAGTGGATTAAAGCGTTGGAAGATTAAACCCCTTATTTTGGGAGTGGGGTGCATTATTGCTTCTGGTGTCTACACAGCGAGCCAAGAGTTACTTTTCGGACTAGTGAATTTAAAACTTGAAGCCATTAACGCTGCAGCGCTGCTTATGGGAGGCCTTCTGATCTTGTCATCTCTTTTCAGAGCCAACACTTTACAGTTTGATATCTACTTTTCAAACAGAGTCCTTACCAATTCCATTGTCTTTATTTTTGCGGGCGTACTTTTTTTGGCGGTTGGGATTCTATCTGTACTCTTACAGCCCGTAGACAATATGATCAAATTTCAACTCCATGTCTTCCTTATTTTCACAGCGCTCCTGGCGGGCTCGGCTGTAATCCTCTCACATAGACTGCGCCATGATTTAAAGCTTATCATTTCGCGACACTTCCGAAGACCTTACTACGACTACCGCGAGGTGTGGACGTCCTTCGTGAGGAATACGATCTCCCATGCCGAGGTTCGAGGTTTTTGTGATTCAGTTTGCAAACTGGTGTCTGAGATACTCGGTATCCCGTCAGTTAGCATCTGGCTTTTAGACGAGGATCAGAAGCGGTTGAAGCTCACAGGATCCTCCTCCCTGCCGAGCTCTGAAATCACAGACATATCAGGGGTGCGAGAAAGTGACCTGGCTTCAGCCGGAAGGACCGGGGATGTGCAGGTTCTTTATAATGTCAGCACGGCTGAAAGTGTTCTCCCGGAAGGGCTCAGGAAATCCAATACAAACTTCTTTCAGCACATTCAGGCGCAACACTGCGTCTTGTTGGTGGCATTAGATAGACCCGTCGGGTTAATGGCCTTCGGCGATCGAATTGGAGGAGCATCTTTCTCCCTCGAAGATGAGGAGCTACTTAAGATCTTAGCCAAACAGACGGCTGGAGGCTTGCTGAACCTGAGACTTCTCGAGCGCATGCGCCAGGCCAAAGAGATGGAAGCTTTTCAGACAGTCGGGGCCTTTTTTGTGCACGACCTGAAGAACCTGACTTCGACACTTTCACTGCTGTTACAGAATCTGCCGGCTCACTTCGACAATCCGGCATTTAGAGAGGACGCAGTGCGACTGTTGTCACAGGGTATTGATAGGATCAACGCCCTCTGTGGCTCCATTTCCTCATTGCAGGATCGACTCGAAATCCAACCTGTCGAGACAGATTTTAACGGAATTGTCGCCAATGTGCTTGCACAGCTTGACGGTGTATTAGGTGGTTCTGTGGTCAAGAACTTGAATCCCCTACCCAAGATGCGCCTGGACCCGGAACAGATGCAGAAGGTACTGACCAACTTGCTTCTAAATGCACATGACGCTGCAGGTGAAAGTGGGAAAATAAAGGTCACCACTGAAAGGCGGGACGGCTGGGTCGAACTGACAGTCAGCGACAACGGCTGCGGCATATCTCCAGAGTTCATCAAGGAATGCCTCTTCAAACCCTTCAAAACTACCAAGAAGCAGGGAATAGGTATAGGCCTTTTCCAGAGTAAAATCATAGTTGAGAGGCATAATGGCAGAATAGAAGTGGAAAGTCAGGAAGGTGCAGGCAGCACGTTCAGGCTACTCCTGCCCGTGAAAGACAGCGCGGCAGCTCGCCACTAATTGTTTTTCCCCCTCCCCTGGCGGAAGGGGATAAAGGGGAGGGGGAAGCAATAAGTGGTTAGGATTTTTATTATTTCAGCACCCCCACCTTTATCCTCCCCCGTCGAGGGGGAGGAATTTAGTGGTTATCGGACACGCACTATTATCCTTTTGAAGATTGCCTGAGACTGATGGACAAAGTGAAGCTTCTTATTATTGAAGACGATGAAAACATCCGGAGTCAATTGAAATGGTCCCTGGCGCTGGACTACGAAGTTCTTATTGCCGAGAACCGACCAGATGCTCTTGAAATCATGAGGACAAGGCGGCCAGGTTTAGCTCTCCTGGACTTAGGACTTCCACCAAAGCCTAACAGTGTCGACGAGGGCTTTAGCACCCTGGCTGGTCTACTTGCAGCGAATCCCTTCACGAAAATAATCATCATGACCGGACAGCAGGAAGAGGAGCACGCCGTTCGGGGCATTGCTCAGGGCGCATGTGACTATTTCTCCAAACCGATACAGATCGGTGACCTCAAAGTCGTCCTAAAACGAGCCGAACATGTTTTCCATCTGGAGGAAGAAAGCAGAAAGTTACTGGAACGCGGATCCGATGTATCCTTTGAAAGTATGTTAGGTGCAAGTCAACCAATGAAGAAGGTCTTCAAGACCATCCGTAAGGTAGCCTCTACTGATGTTTCTGTTTTGATTACTGGAGAAAGCGGAACAGGCAAGGAACTTACCGGGCTCGCTCTTCACAGGTTGAGCTCGAGATCAGAAGGTCCTTTCGTAGCTATTAATTGTAGCGCTATTCCCGATACGCTTTTGGAGAGCGAGCTTTTCGGATTCGAGAAAGGAGCTTTCACTGGAGCGGAGAAACAGAAAAAAGGGCGGATTGAATTAGCTCAAGGAGGCACGCTTTTTTTGGACGAAATCGGGGATCTGTCAACTTCTCTGCAAGTCAAGTTACTCCGGTTTTTGGAAGAACGCAAGTTAGTGAGAATAGGAGGCAGAGACAATATTTCGCTGGATGTTCGGATAATCTCTGCTACTAATAGGGATCTTCAGACCGCAGTGGAGCAGGCAAGATTTCGCAGAGACCTTTATTTTCGGCTTGCAGTTGTCACTATTCCTATGCCTCCTCTAAGAGAACGGGGAGACGACATCCTCCTCCTGGCCAGGGCTTTTCTGAAAAGGTACGTGGAAGCAACCAATAGGAATATCAATGACTTCACACCTCAAGCCCTTGACAGTCTCGCAACTTACAACTGGCCTGGAAATGTTCGGGAACTCCAAAACCGTATCAATCGTGCGGTTATCATGGCGGAAGGGAAAAAACTTACACCAATAGATCTTGAACTCGACACGTCTTTTAGCAAATACAGCGGACAGACACTCAAAGAGGCCCGTGAATCACTCGAGAGAGATCTCATCCAGCGCGCACTGACGAGAAATACGGGCAACATTACCAGAGCCGCAGCCGAGTTGGATATCAGCCGGCCTGCACTTTATGAATTGATGAAGAAGCTGAGCATTACCAAATCGAGAACTTAGCTCCGCTAATGGAATGTTGGAATATTGGGTCTTAGTTGCAACGACGTAGAATTTTGCGTTTCGAGAGGGTTTTCGACATCAAGAAGGGACAACCTTTCGTTTGGGAATGCCATGATTGCCATGAAGGATTGGTTATAGAAATTCGAGACAGTTAGTCTGGCTTTTACCGTATCAAGGACCTTAATTGAGCGATTCTAGTGGACGGCAAAATACAGGCAACACCATACATGTCATTCTGAGCCATGCGACGGGCTCCCCGAGACAAGCTCGGGACAGGCGGGACAGGCAGGATAAACTCCGCGAATAATCTTATGGGTGGAGCCGCCTTCGAGATTCTTCGTCGTCCCGCCGCTGGCGGGACTCCTCAGAATGACAGTAAACGGAGAATCGCTCAATTTAGGAAGGGATAGTGTCGGAAACCCTTACAAAAATCGCTAGATGTTGAAGAACCAACTAAGTAGCTGTGAATTCTGCATTTTTTTGAGAAAACCGTTATCGGACCGAGTAGACTGTCGGTATTCTTTACGATACGTCGCATCTCGTAAGGCTGCTGAAGGCCATTTTTTGATGTAAGATGTGAGCATCTAAAAAAAGGATAATGTATTAAATACAAGCGGTTACAAAAAATAAAAAGAAGAATCACACGTGTTGTCTCATTTTGGTACATTAATTGCCTTCCATAAAGCACGTAGAGAATGGCGTCGAAAATTAACTGAGCGGAGATGAAACTATGAGAAAAGTTCTTTTCGGAGTGGTAATGTGCCTGGCAATTCTAGCTCTTGCGACCCCAGGTCACTCTTTGCTGACGATTGGTGAGGACATGGATGGGAATAGTTGGGGACAGGCTTTTTGAACCGACTATACGACCAAACGTTATTAATCTGTACACCACCTCACCCTATTTTGAGTTTGCGGAAGGGCTGCCGTCTGGCTGGAATTATCATCAGTCCGCAGATGGGAGTTTTGCCCAGCTCTACACGACCGGAGATTCTGGCCTGAGTAATTTCATATGGACCCAGTGGTGGTGGGATCCACGGCCAACAAGAGAAAGTCCGCTCTACTTGGACTGGCAGGAAGTACATTATGACTGGACCAGCGGGTGAAATTATGAGTCCTGGACAGGAGGTCTTGAGATCAGGTCTTGGGAGATAGCTGAGTACGGAAATGCTGTGCGGTCCTGATTCCATAGTGAAACCGATAACGGCGACACCGGAGCCGTCTTCCCTGGTCTTAATGGGTTCAGCCATGATCTTGATCGGCCTTTATGGAAGAAAGAGATATCAGGCGAAAATAATTGGCCAGTAGTAAAATTATCAAGGAAAACTCGTAAACATTCAACAAGTTCACCCCATCTTTTGTATCGTCCGGACAATTCATGAATTGTCCGGGCTAGACCCTTCCCCTGCAAAAACCAGTAAGAGGCTTTCCGACAACCCACCGAATGCCTGCTGCTGTCATTCTGAGCCCTTCGGCAAGTTCAGGATAAACTCCGCGAAGAATCTCATGGATTTTGGTACTTACACGTCCGAGATTCTTCGGCTCACGCCTCAGAATGACGTTGTCGGACGGCCTCGTAAACCCCGTTAATCACTATATGTGACGTCAGAAATCAGTGCACATTTCCAACTGAAGCCCTGAACAACTGGGAAAGGGATGCGCACTTATTTATCACACCACGTATATTAGGAAGCTAGGAAAGCTCGGTTCACAAATTAAGATTGTAATCTCTCGCCTCATAATTTCTTCATTATTACTCAGTTTACTTCACTTCTATTAAATATATGGAGAGCCTGATGAAAATCTTTTCTTTTAGAGTATTTTTTCTTGTGTTTTTGCTTTTTGTAAGCTTTTCCTGCCACAGCCCAACCGAGAATCGCGTGAAGCACATGAAACGGGGAGATGGCTATTTTGAAAAGCAAGAGTTTGAGAAAGCCATTCTTGAATATAAGAATGCAATCCAGGCGGAGCCTGATTTTGCTCGGGCGCACTACCAGCTTGCGCTGGCTTATCTCAGAACCTCCCGACCCTTTGAGGCTCATCGAGAATTGTCAAAAACAGTGGAACTCGAACCTGACAATGTGGAAGCGCAGCTCAAGCTGGGCCAATTATATTTTCTTGGTAAAGACACGGAAAAAGCGCGAGAAAAGGCAAAATTAATCCTCGAGAAAAACCCACAGAACATCCAAGCCCTGCTTCTGCAAGCAGGAGTCTTGATCCAGGAAGGCAAACCAGATGAAGCAAACCACACACTCGAGAGGGTAATAGCCATCGATGAACAGAATATTAGGGCTTACCTGATGCTTGCGCGAATTGCTGCGACCTCCAAGGATTTTGATAAGGCCAAAGCTGTTCTTGGTAAAGCAGTGGATGTCAACCCCGAAGATCCCTCCGCAAGGTTGGAGCTTGCGCGGTTTCAAGAACAGCATGGCGAATACAAGGTGGCAGAAAGCCAAATTAAGGAAGCCATTTCCAGGAATAGCGGAAATGCAGCACTTCTCGACGCACTGGGAAATTTCTATGTCCGGCGAGGTAATTTAGAGGCAGCCGAGGATATATATCTCAGCACAACCGAACTCGAGCCCGAGCAAATCCGCCCGAAGATGACCCTGGCGGCGTTGTATGTGTCCCAAAAGAAATGGGATAAGGCTATACATTGGATAGAGAAGGCGCGAGAATTGCAGCCTGAGAATACTGAAGTTCAGAATGCCCTTGCATCCCTCTATTTGGAAATGGGAAAAGTTGAAAAGTCCGAAGAGCTGGTCGATCGCATACTGGAAAAAGACAATCGTAACGTAAACGGCCGTTTCCTCAAGGCCCGTATTCTTCTCCGAGAAGAACAGTTGAGAGAAGCTGCAGGACTACTCGACACGATCTTACAGGACGAGCCACACCATGCCGCTGCCCTTTACTACCGTGGGTTGGTTCACCAAGCAGAAAAAAACAATTCTTTAGCGAAGCAATATTTGCTCAAAGCAATTGAATCTAACCCCCACAACTTGAAAGCGAGATTGGCTCTGGCTCAGATTCACCTGGCGGAGAGCGCAGCAGATCTTGCCCTCGAGCAGGCAGAAGCAGTGCTTGCCAGAAATCCCGAAAACTATGCTGCATACGTACTCAAAG
Organism: uncultured delta proteobacterium; assembly: GCA_963712115.1. Taxonomy (GTDB): domain Bacteria; phylum Desulfobacterota; class Syntrophobacteria; order BM002; family BM002; genus BM002. The sequence continues at coordinate 29,796 of CAVQGX010000014.1, forward strand.
GAGATGCCTATATTCTGAAAAGAGATGCAAAGCGCGCGCGAGAAGCTTACCAGCGTGCAGCTGAAATCGACCCGAACAATCTTGCTGCTTATTATCGACTGTCTCAGTTAGCCCAGGTCCAAGGCAACTACGAAGGTGCACATGTGTATATAGACAGGGCCCTGGCTTTAAAAAACGATCATTTGCCTGCCATTGAGACAAAGGTCTCAATTTTTCTTGCTCAGCAGCTACCTGAACAAGCATTATCTTTTTTGCAGAAAGAAATTCAATTGCATGATCAAAACCCGGAATTGTCGGCGGTTCTCCACGAAATGACAGGTCGCATTTTATTTGCCACAGAAAGTTTCGAACAGAGTGAGGCGGCATTTCAGAAAGCATTGAGTTTGAATCCTAATCTAATGACTTCCCACCTCTTACTGGCCGGACTCTACAGAGTAAGAGGCGAAAGCGGGAGAGCTATTTCTCAATATCAGACAATCCTAAAAAAACAACCGCAGTATGTTCAGGCTTACATGGGTTTGGGTGCTATGTACGAAGCCGGTGGGAGAGGCCAGGAGGCTTGCGCACTGTACGAAAAGGCCTTGGAAATCAATCCGGACTTTGCCCCCGCCGCCAATAACCTTGCTTGGATTATGCTCCAGAATGGTGAGGAGCCTCAGAAAGCCCTGGCCCTGGCCAGGATCGCAAAAAAGGAACTTCCGGAAGATCCGCGGGTCGCTGACACCTATGCTCTTGCTCTCCTAGAAAATGGCCTTTACCAGAGTGCAATTATCGAGTTGACAGAGGCAACAAGGAAAATACCTCAGGAGCCCACTGTGCTATACCATCTCGGTCTGGCACACTGGAAAAGCGGAGATGAAGAAAGAGCGCTCGAGGCACTAAACAAAGCATTGAAATTAAAAGTCGACTTCCCGGAGAAACAAAAAGCCTCAAAGCTACTGGAGGAAATTGAGGCCCTGGCAGGTCAGAGGTCAGAAGTCGGAGGTCGGAGGACAGTTTCACTAGGCACTAAGCAGTAAGCACTAGGCACTCCCGCTGACGAGGTTGGAGGCAAGAATTCAGAGGACGGAGGTCAGAGGTCGGAGGTCAGTTTCACTAGGCACTAAGCAGTAAGCACTAGGCACAGCAAGGCGAATCGGGGACGGGGAGAGACGGGAGCGGGGCAAGGTAGAGGACAGAGGCAGGAGGCAGTGACACGGACGAGGAGAGCAAAAGCAATTTCGGATGCGGATTTGGAACCACTACTGGGTCGCGTAGTGGAATGTTGGAAACGGAGCATAGGGCAGAAAGAAGTTCAAAGTCTCAAGTTCAAAGTTTAAAGTTATACTTGCCTCTCCGGTTCAGAAACCCGGCTTGTGCATCCTGTGCCTCACCGAACCGTGAGTCTGCATTATAATTTCAACTACCTTACGGTTACCGTGAAGGAGGAATATGAAAGTGAGTGAACTTTATTCTGTGAGTCCTGATGGTGAGAAATTTCGACTGCCGGCTCCGAGTGACTATGCGAAGGAATACGAGCGACTCCAACAATTAGTCGAAGAACAGCGCGCTCTGGGGCGTGAGATTGTGGTGGTCATGGGCGTGGGATTTGTGGGCGCGGTGATGGCTGCTGTTGTGGCTGACACTGAAGACAAGAAGGGTAATCCCAATAAGTTCGTCATCGGCATGCAGCGTCCCAGCGTTCGCAGTTTCTGGAAGATTCCTCTGCTCAACCGGGGGTTGCCACCAGTTGAGGCTGAGGATCCTGAAGTTGCCCCAATGATACACCGGTGTGTGAAGGAGAAAAAGACCCTCACAGCGACATTCACCTACGATGCTCTGAAGCTGGCTGATGTTGTAGTGGTGGACGTTCAGTGTGACTACCTGAAGGAGTCATTTGGAAATGTACGGGACGGGCAAGCAAATATGGCTGCTCTCGAAGAGTCCCTGGGAATTATTGCAGAACACATTTCTCCTGAAACGCTAGTTTTGATCGAGACAACAGTTGCTCCTGGCACAACCGAACAGGTGGCCTACCCCATCATGAGAAAAGTGTTTCGTAAGCGAGGCATTCATACTGACCCACTGTTAGCCCACAGCTTTGAGAGGGTGATGCCTGGGAAGAAATACGTTGCCAGTATTCGTGATTTCTGGAGGGTTTGCAGCGGTATAAATGATGAAGCTACACGGAGGACGGTTAAGTTTCTTGAAGACGTTATCAATACTGAAGAGTATCCATTGACAGTATTGGACCGGCCCATTGAATCGGAAACGGCAAAAATCGTGGAAAACAGTTTTCGCGCGACCATTCTGGCCTTTCTTGACGAGTGGAGTATTTTCGCAGAGCGAAATGGCGTAGATCTTATCAAGGTAATCGAGGCCATCAAAGTTCGGCCCACGCACAGCAACATCATCTTTCCGGGCCCAGGCATTGGCGGCTATTGTCTGCCGAAAGATGGTGGTCTTGGCTTTTGGGCTTATCGGCACATCCATGGATTTGAGGACGACATTTTTAAGATCACACCTCTGGCCATTGACATAAATGACACCAGGGCCTTGCATGTTGCTCAGCTCACCCGGGACGCTCTTCGCAATATGGGCCGCCCACTCGCGGCAGCAGAAATACTGGTCTTGGGAGCCTCCTATCGGGAAGATGTGGGAGATACCAGGTATAGCGGTTCCGAGTTAATCGTACGTCGGCTCACCGAGATGGGGGCTGAGCTGCGAGTCCACGACCCTTATGTCAAGCATTGGTGGGAATTCGAGAAACAGGATGTGTACCCATCACCGACCCACAGTCTAAAAAGATTCTTCCGCGGCCAGGAGAAATTACAGGATCTGCTTGTGGAGCAGGATCTGGCCAAAGCTTTGCGAGGAACTGATTGTGTTATTTTTGCAGTAAGGCACAAGCATTACCTGGACCTTGATCCTGATGAGGTTGTGGAAATTGCTGGTGGGCCCATGGCTGTAATTGACTGTTTCGGGATCCTGGATGATGCGAAGATTAAGCGCTACTTCGAGCTGGGCTGTGAAGTTAAAGGCTTGGGGCGTGGTCACGTGAAGAGGATTAAGGATCAGGTGCGGGCGGAGAGGGAGGAGATGTTGCTGCGGATGAGTGGGGAGACAAAGGTCAAGCTGGTTGGGAAGTGAGATCAGAGGTCGGAGGACGGAGGTCGGAGGACAGTTTCACTAGGCACTAAGCAGTAGGCACTAGGCACTCCCGTTGACGCGATTGGAGGCAAGAACTCAGAGGTCGGAGGTCAGGCAGGCGTGGTTCAGCAAGCAGCAAAAGATAATTAACCGCAGAGGGCGCTGAGAGCGCAGAGAAAAACCTAACCGCAGACGAACACAGACGTTTTATTAGACAGGATTAACAAGATGTACAGGATGAGAACGAAGAGAAAACAGGATCGCTTAGGTGCCCCCGCTAAGCGGGGCGTCCCGATGGGCACATCGGGACTAATGGGAAGGAGTTTTCAGCAGCCCTTAAGCGATTCAAAAATGGATTCGGTTAATCTTGTCTCTTTCATCCGGTAGATCCTGTTAATCCTGTCAAATTAACTTAGGAATTTACGTTAACTGGTCGTCGTTTAGCGTCACAATCAAAATAAAATGGTAGAAAGATAATTGTCATAGATCAATAATATTAGTAGTGGAGAAATATAATGATTTTGTCATACTGCAAACATTGCGAACATCATTCTACGTTAGAAATAGACGGTCATATTCATTCAAGATGTCTGAAGGAAAATTGTCTAGTTATTTATAGTAAATGCTTGACGGAAAAAGCTGTCGAGAAGCTTTTACGCGAGAATGAAGATCACAAAAAAGAGCTGGAAAATTCTGCACTGGATATATGTTATCCAAAGGCGTAAGGCGAAGGGCATAGAGCATGGAGCATAGGGCATGGAGTTAGAGGTCGGAGGTCGGAGGTCAGAGGAAAGAAGTCAGATTGCGAAGTGCGAATTGAGGAAAGGCGCAAGGCGTAGGGCGCAAGGCGATTTGGGTCATTAGGCTTCGCCGTCATTAGGTCACTACGCTACGCTGTCATTTATTGTAAGAGGTAGAGGTCAGAGGTCGGAGGACAGAGGTCGGAAGACGGAGGTCAGTTTCACTAGGCACTAAGCAGTAAGCACTAGGCACAGCAAGGCGAATCGGGGACGGGGAGAGACGGAGACGCGGGGGAAAAAGGCAGAGGCCAGATGAGGATTTCGGATTGCGAAACTGGGAACTCGCCCGAAGGGTGGGAGTCCGAAGGACAATTTAAAAGCAAGGAGACAGGAGTCAGCCCTTCGACAGGACCTGTCGACGAGCTCAGGTCGAGTCGCTCAGGCGAGTCGAGGCCCGCCCTACCAGTTGATAATACCGGTTAGCTTGTTTTATCTATTAGCCCCTTTTCTCGCTGTACTCTCTCGTGTAGCCATATTTTGATCAAAGCTCCTCGATCTACCCCGATTGTAGCTCTGATGCGATCGATATCATTGACTAGTTCTTCAGCAATATCAACTGTAATACGGACCTTCTTGCCATGCCTGATGACCCTGGCCTTGGACGTGTCAATAAGGTCATGAATATCCTCACCGTCATCGAAACGTTGATCAAACTCCTCAGTACTTTTAGCCGATCTCTTTCTCGCCATATAGCGTAGCCTCCTTTTTCCTGGCGCGTCTCACGGAAATGATTCGGATTGCCTTGCCACGCCAAGTAAATACCGCTGTCCAGAGCTTCTTTTGGATCTTTCCTATGAGAATGCCTCTGTTCTCAAGTGGATACGGCGGGTGGATTTCCACTCGACTATCATCCTTCCACAATTGTTTGGCGGTATCAAAATCGATACCATGCTTTATCTTGTTTGTGCGACTCTTGTCTTCGTCCCACTCGAATTCCATGATGTCACTTTACTTTATTTGTACAAAAAAGCAACATATTTTGTATATATGTTCAAAAAACAACGCTTTCGTCGGTCCGAGTTACAGTGTTGAGATTAAGGGAACAGGGATCGGCGGGGAGAGGGAAGTCGGAGGTCAGTTTCACCAGGCACTAAGCAGTAAGCACTAGGCGCTCCCGCTGACGTGGTTGGAGGCAAGAATTCAGAGGTCTGAGGGCAGAGGTCGGAGGTCGGAGGACAGACTTCAGCCGGCAGCGGGCAGCAGGATGACGCGGTGAAGGGGAGAGACGGAGACGCGGCGTTGGGAGTCATTAGGCTTCGCCGTCATTAGGTCACTACGCTACGCTGTCATTTATTGTAAGAGGTAGAGGGTCAGAAGATTGCGAATTGAAGGAAGGTGTCAGGTGTCGGGTGTCAGGAGGCAGAAGGCAGAGAGTTGGAGGTTGGAGGAGCGGCCGAAGAATTTCGGAATGCGGATTGCGGATTGCGGATTTAAAAGCAAGGAGTCAGGAGACAGAGGTTGGTCGTTTAAACCGTTGAAGTCGTTGAAATCGTTAAGGTCGTAGACTGGCTAAATGGCATCTCTGGAAAGCTTGTAGTTAACAGGCAACAGTCGGTCTAGATTGACATGCTTGGAGGCGTCAAGTATTTCGATGCCTATGATTTTATCTCCGTCACCGATGTCTAACACCACATCCTCAGACAGGCGCCTGTTAATAACTTCCTGCTTTCTGTCATCCAATCGGATATAAAGAAGGTCGGTTTTATCATTATATGAAACGTGCATTTTATGCCTCCCACTTTCCGTAAAACACATAAACCGTAACAGTTACTATCAAATCTTCTTCCTTTACATAAAAGACCTCTACCATTTTCTGTTCATAATTTCTACCATGGCGTTCTTTTCTGAATTTATACACTTTAGCTTTCCCAATTCTGCCGCGCTTTGCGGGTATCTCAAAGCCCGTCTCAATTACATCAGTAATTTCCTCCTCACTCGTTCCACGCTCTTCTGCTGTTTCTAGAGTATGCTGGTCAATTTGGATTCGCATCTAACCTCCTCAGCACAACTTTACTATCAGATAAACCCAATAATAGCAATGATAGCAGAGGACAGAAGAGAATTTCGAATTTCGCCCGCCCGCCTCGCCTGAGCGAGCAGGCTCGCGATGGCGGGCAGGGATTGCGAATTTGCCTTAAGACTTAAGGCTTACGGCGTAAGGCGAAAGGGAATGAGTCAGGAGAAAAGCAATCAAAATAGAGTTTTTCTCAACTACTGGCTACCGGATTCTATGAATTTGTCTTGGGCCGTGCGCCTTGTGCCTTTTGCCGGATAAGAAGCGACCTGAGCAACTTTAATTTAGACGGGTAGTTCATGGACAAGCGGTTTGAAAACAACGGAACCAGCATGCGGCTTTCGGCCCATGTTCTCGAGGATGTCTGTAAGAAGATGATCAGGATGATCCTCTTCTGTCTCCCAGATACGTTCAGAGGGACGATTTACTCTGTAGGACCTATTCCCGACCTCCGAACGATCCGTATTGCGAGTGGACGCAGAAATGGACAAACAGACGAGATCATCTGGGGTTTCGCAAATCCGTCAGATTATGATTACCCCGGTAAAGGATGGGAAGACTACCGCGATCGTCCAGGTGGTATTTTGGAAGCGATGGCCTGGTGTGTGGAAACACAGAAAAGCTGGACGGCGGACGACCCGGAGAACAACATCAGATGCGTGCGAAAACAACTGGAGGGCAAGGCCAGCGAAGACTACCACCACATGGAACCTGTGCTAGTTAAGAAAGCAGATCTTTGGGATGAAATGCCACCCTCCGGCTCGTTTCCTGTGGACAGCTCAGGAAAACCGCTCTGGGTGGATAGCCCTTACGCAACCGTGGCAGTTATTAAAATACATTTCCTGCCGGGAACAATAAAACAGGGTGACAGGTCCACGAGAGTTATAAAAGAATTGTCTCATTCATTGGGAACCCAGATGCTTTCCCTGCACGCCAGGGAAGTTGCTCTGGAAAAAGGAGAGAGACTTATAGAAGAAAGAAAGGAAACCTGCGACATACTTGCCCATGAATTCAGGAACCTGGTGCCAAGGATGGGATTTGCCTACCGTGCTATTAATAATGAGATCTCTTACTTGCGTGAAATGTGGGAGAACTTGCTTCATGAGCACTGCCCTGAGCAGTCAAGCAAAAAGGTGATTTTGGGTCAATTAGTATAGCATTTTGCTTGATTTGGAAGAAAGACCATGATGATTCAAACTTATTAAATGAAATTGGTAGATTATCACGCTATCAAAAGCAATTGATGGAATCTTGTCTTTTGCCTCATCAAAATGAGTCGTGGTTGCGTAACAAGATAAGGCCCTTATGGCAGGTGATTCTTTCCAAGACCGACTTAAACTCGGATGTGAAAAGCCAAGTCGAGGAACTCCTGGAAGATTTAAGAAAGTCGTTTCATCTGGGGCTGGACAAGGAACTTAGAGATAAAATTGACGCTATCCCCGAAGAATTAAAGGAGAAATGGGTTGAGTTGGCTTACCGGGAGCTGAATGGAAGAAATAATGTAATGCTCAGGGAATACATACAGCTGCTCGACAATGTAGATTTAGACTTGCCGCGTAAGAGGCACTGTGTGAAGAATTTGGTTTACTTGAAATCGTTGGTGGAATTGATACCGGAGGTGGAGGAGAAGCTAAATCACCGACTGGAGCAGTTGAAAAACTCGAAGTGACCGAGTTTTTTAGGCACGGGTCGCCTTACAGAATTCCACGGATCTAAAGGCTTTTATCTCTCACAGAGAGCGCAGAGATCTCAGAGGATAACCCCTCAGTAGATACAAGAGGATCGCCAAGAGTCCAACGGTGACCCTACAGAGAGGGAAAATAAGCGAGCTTGTTTTCCTCTCTGTAGGGACCCCCTAGTGTCTCGATGGCTCCCCATCGTGACACCCGCCTGTCGGCGGAAACCCTTGAGCGATCCGAACACATCTCCTCATTTGTTTTCATTTGAGCTCTCGGAGGGCTCGAGCGAGACCGCAGAGCGGGGGAGTGGGCGAGAGATGCTTATCCGTGTAATTCGTCAAACCTGCCATCACGCCCACCTAGCGGGGTCCTTTAAGCGATCCGTGCATTCACTCAATTTCTCTTGTTTCTCTCATCCTGCATATCCTGTTAATCCTGTCTCATTATGGCCTTTTCGTTCATTGCAGATTGGAGTGTAGTGTATGTTTGTCTGCTAACTCCTGCTGTTAAGTCCCCGCTGTTGTCTTCTTTTTACCCATGCCCTATGCCTAATTTGGTTGATTTGGGTTAGAAGAATTTTGGAGAGCCCACACGGAGGCCCATGCTAATGACTAATCGTCGTAGGGAACCAAGGTTTACCATGCGGTTTCCGGTGAGACTCTGCAGGGATCGATTGAACCTGTGGTTTGAGGGCACGAGTGTGAATATGAGCCAGATGGGGGCCTTTATCAGGACAGAAGACTGGAGCTCTTTCCAGGTTAACGACGAGGCAATCGTCACCTGTTTTCTCCCACCAGATTTTAGCGGACAGGATGAATTCATAGCCTTGCAAGGGGAGGCGACAATTCGGAGGCTTGATCCAGTGAATAAGTGTGTGGCTGTGGAGTTTGTGAAGAGTTTTAAGCAGTTTGAGAGGTGCGTTGACGAGTCAACGCGCATGGGGAATGGAGCATAGAGCATGGGGTTAAAAACATTACAGGCGCATAATTCAAACTTTTTGGTGGATGAAGGGGGCACAAAACAATGGCAAAATTCAGATTTCAAGATCTACGAATCTGGCAGTTGGCAATTGAAATAGCTAATGAACTATTTGATATTGCAGATGAGCTCGAAAGGAAAAAATTATACCGGTTTGCTGACCAGCTCAGAGGCTCCGGAATGTCTATGTCTAACAATACGCGGCCTGTGAAATAAAGAAATGTATTATGTTTACGTTCTAAAATCAGAGCGCGATGGTGGTTTTTACATCGGTTGTTCAAAAGACCTGAGGCAAAGGGTTGAGAACCATAAAGCAGGAAGGGTGAAGTCGACGCAGAACAGACTCCCCATTGAGTTGGTTTACTATGAAGCGTGCCTGGACCGGAGCGATGCCTTTCGCAGAGAGAAGTATTTAAAAACTACTTATGGAAGAAGATACCTGCGAAACCGGCTGAAAGGATATTTCACAGGCTAAAAAGGTTCAGGATCTTCATCAAAGAAGGAATTCAGACGTTTCCTTAGCATCGCACGAAGGTCAACTTTCGAGAACGCTAATATTGTCATTCTATTGGAGATGAGAAAGCTTATAACCAGTAATACTTTGGATTCTCTTCTAGATCGGCTCGACAGCCTGTGCCGACAAATTACTAGTTTCCAGAATTCGCTTTGACCTATCAGTCTTTCCCTATGCTCTATGCCCTCTGCCCTATGCCTCACCTACTGACTACTACATCCAACACCTCGCGCGTCTGAAGTATGGCCTATGTATTTGTCACATTACAATTTAGCTGAGAAGCCGTTTCAGATAAGTACTGATCCGAAGTTTCTCTGGCTGGGGGAGAAGCACAGGGAGGCTTTGGCGGTGCTGAAGTACGGCATTATCAACAACCAGGGCTTTGTCCTGCTCACCGGTGACGTGGGTACCGGCAAGACCACCCTGATCAATGCCCTGGTAAACAGCCTGGACAAAGACACCATTGTTGCGGTTGTGTCTGACCCGAAACTAGACAGGCTCGAGTTCTTTAACCTCATTGCCAAGGCTTTCAGATTCAAAAAATCATTCAAAGACAAGTTGGATTTCACCATCTATTTCAGCCAGTTTTTGAAAGCTGCATACAGAGCAAACAAAAAAGTGCTGCTGATTATAGACGAAGCACAGAACATTTCTTTGGATTTGCTGGAAGAGATTCGATTACTATCAAATATAGAGATTCCAGAGAGAAAGCTCTTGAATATATTTTTCGTAGGGCAGAATGAATTCAATAATATCTTAATGCGAAACAAGAATGCAGGCCTCTAAGACAGAGAATTACAGTAACCTATAATATTGAACCTCTGACTGAGACCGAAACAGGAGAATACATTACACATCGATTAAAAGTTGCCGGGGCCACCAGTGAAATATTCACTAAAGGGGCAATTGGAAAAGTATACTCCTTCTCCAAAGGTTACCCACGTCTGATCAACATTATGTGTGATCATGCCTTGCTGACTGGTTATGTTAAGGATCTTACGACAATCACACCTAAAACAATTAAGGAATGTACCAAGGAACTCAGACTTCCTGGTGAAATCAAATCCAGTAAGGCACAAAAAGTAAGACCCAAACAGAGAGAAGGGAAAATATTCGGGAAAAGAGCTATTCTTTATTCTTGCTTGCTCTTCCTTCTGATCCCTCTTTTTTACCCTCCTGTGTCAACTACACTAAAAGGTTATCTCACCAATGTGATCAATTTCTACGACGAGTTATTTCAGCAGCTTGCCGGTCTGGCACACAGCTATAATGCCCAGGAGGTAGGAGTAAAGGAGTATGAGAGAGCAAGTCAAACTACCACTCCGTCGCTGAATCAATTAAGTAATACAGACAGCAAACCATCTTCCGATGATATTGTTAAAATAGATAAATCTCCTGGTGACGAATCATCAAATCTAGGTGAACATAGCTTTAATCTAACTGATTGCCAGCTGACAATCCCATTTGGATACAATTCAAATGAAGTACCAGAAACTGCTTATGGTCCATTGGACAAATGCGCTTCGATGATGTTGCAGAACCCATCAATTGCCATGATTATCAAGGGCTACAGTGATGGCGCCGGCCCTTATGCTTACAATAATAAGCTTTCAGAATTTCGCGCAAACATTGTGAAAAGTTATCTTGTCGGCCAAGGGATAAGCCCCAAGCGAATCAAGACTGTAGGTATGGGGGAGGAGAGTCCCTTGGAGTCCAACACTACGGCAGCGGGGCGGAGAGCCAATAGGAGAGTAGAAGCGGAGGTAGAGATCAGAGGTCAGAAGTCAGAGGTCAGATGACAGACTTCAGCTGGCAGCAAAAAGCATATTAACCGCAGACAGGCGAGAGTGGGGTACTAAAACCAAATTCATGCATCCTTCCGATTTACGAAGTCAGTCAGATTGTTCTAAACTAAGAACAGTTCACGTTCCTGCAACCATTCTCCACGAGAGACAATCTTTTGGTTCTGCGCTGATCCGGTCGGATTTCTCACACAAGTTTTCACTTACCAGTAACGTACTATGATTCTATGCCGTGGCTGGCCCTATTGGCCTCTGCATTGTCAGGCAATGTGGGCATTCCCATAAAACCTGCTCTACTTGAGATAATTACCAATGGCTCTCACACCCAATCCTGGGAGGTTTACCTGCGATGACCCATACATGCCCTCGCTGCAATAGAAAGTTCTCAGAGGATAAACCCCCGATGTTTATCGCCGCTGGTAAAGCAATTTATTTTTTCTGTTGCATTCGATGCCGAGACAAATGGGTGTACCCCAGTGATTCAAGATTGAATTTGGAGCAGAATCAGTCTGATATTCAACGGGATTTTTCGTGATTCACCGTGGTTGTCTCTTAACCCGGATGTTTCATGAATGGCCTGCTGCGACCGTGGATACGACCGTCCTTCTCTCCGAGCTGTAGGCTCTACGAGCCGGAAGCCTGGAGTCCTCGGGTGTTCCTTCGATAAGGGAACTTGTCCTGAGCGTAGCGAAGGAGGACAAGCTCACCCTGCGACGTACTGTTCAAGTACGCCTCGGGTCCAACCCCCTGCGGTTTCCCGGTGGCACAGTCTTCTCCAGGGTCTCGCGACGGCAATTCATGAAACAGCCGGGTTAGGCGAAATTATGAATCAACGCCTGAGTGACAAATGTGGAGATTGTGTCTGGTGGTATGAAGGGCCTCTTTTGTGCGAAGGTTGCCCTAACAATCCAGCATCCGAGACAATGAAACTGCATTGTTCACAGTGTGAAAAGAACCTAGTTGTGGGCGATTCTTGTGAGATAGCCTTCGAAAATGACCGCTTTCACTTGTTCTGTAGCAAGGGGTGCAAAGAAAAGTGGGAGGAACTTAGGACCTCGAAACAGGAATGTCCGACCTAAGCACTAGTTCTCTTACTCCCATCTCATGCAAAGGCAGAAAACCGGCACAAAACTTGCTGACTCGATTTATCCGGATACTCACTCTCCTTTTCAAAACCGAAAACATCCAGTTCAATTTCAGTAGTTTTTTGGCTCAGTAAGGTCGCTTGAGCCTGCTTGAGGACAGAGCTGGGAGCTAACAATTGCAAGCTTAGTGGTAAGCTTATGGATACATCTATGGTAACCTTTAAGCGACAATGCAACAGATTCAATGGTAATTGGCCTGTTGTTGTCCTGACCGCTCACGGTGCTCTAGTAGCAGAGACATCCAATATTAGCCCTCAAGGGGCCTATATCGCTTGTGAAAAGCCGCTGCCCTCGAAAACAGAATTGAGACTTTTCATTATGTTTTCCAACGGCCGCTACGTTGAGATACTCGCCAAGGTGATTTGGTCCTATCCCTACGGATCTACTGTTGACAATAGCCCTTGTGGGATGGGCGTTCAATTTACTAGAGTTGCTGATGCGGACCGAGAGTTCATCTCCTCTCTGTCATCGGGGTACCTCAAATTTTAGTCTGCAAACGATTTACTAGTATCTAATAATCCCATTACCTCGATCGAATCTCTCCTCCCATGATGCGATGCGCATTAGTTCTTAATCCCTGAGGTTGGCATCGCCGAGCTTGAAGTTCAGATACTTTACCCTAATATTGCAAATCCAGACCGGCAAAACCCGCTGCGCGAGCCCTGTTGAATAAGGTTCCCTTCGGGAAATTCAACAGGGCTCGCTGGTTCAGTTCAAAATAGGAGTTTTCTTGCATATATTCTCATTCTTTTCGATGTGTTCAATAAACTCTAGGTTGTAATCTGTGAAAGGAGGCAGGATGCCATGAAGAAGGGACTTGTAGGATTTATTGTTGTTATTTTTCTCGTCATTACCATAGCAAGTGTCGGTTTTGCACAAGATATGGGTATCATTACAGGAGGCCAGAAAGGAACTTATTATCAGTTTGGTTTAAATTTGGCAGAACTGGTCAAAAGAAATGGAATTAGCCTTAATGTCTACAATTCAAGCGGTTCGGTAGAAAACGTTTATGCGGTTTACAGGAAACCCCGCACCCAGTTAGGAATTGTACAGGCGGATGTACTGGCCTTTGTCGCAAAGGTTCAGACCGATCCGGTTTTGAAAAGAATCGCGAAAAAAATCAAAATGGTTTTTCCACTTTACAATGAAGAGATACATCTGCTTGGCCGAAGAGAAATAACGGACTTTGATGATTTGGCTGATAAGAGGGTGGCCATTGGGAAAGAAGGAAGCGGCACCTATCTTACAGTGAGACTCTTATTCGAAATTTCAGATGTAACTCCGCGGGAAATGGTCGCCATTGGAACTGACGACGCCTTGGTGCAACTGAAGGAAGGAAAGATCGACGCAATGTTCTATGTGGCTGGTTTGCCTGTCAAATTATTTGCAGAAAACGTTTCAGAGGGAGACGGGCTTGGCCTAATCCCAATTATGAACAAAAGCATTTTGGAATTTTACCCCAGAACCGAGATTCCGGCGAATACATACACCTGGCAAAATGAATCGGTAAGTACCGTTGCAGTTAAAGCCGTACTTGTTTCGTTCGATTTTAGGAGAAATCATTGTGAAAATGTGGGGAAACTTGCTCGAATTCTTGACGATAATCTGGACTGGCTTAGAGAGAATGGACATCCAAAATGGAAATTCGTCGAGCTAGATTACCCTCTCAAAGGGTGGGAGCAATACGATTGTGTGAAAAAACATCTTAAGCCATCCCAGCGGGCTAGCGGGGAAAAAAACCAACTAATCAACCCGGTTTTGGAGGCGATAAAAGAAATGTTCGGTGAGTAGAATTCTTTCCGCTTCCCAGATAAGCGGTAATAATCTTTAAGCCTACAAATCCGTCATTTCTGTGACGTCGGTCTCTCAGTGTTAGAATATGTCCACTGTCATCCTTTACAGAGATGGGCATAAATGTATCTTTCTCACTATAATTTAAAAGAGAAACCTTTTCAAATAAGTACAGACCCGAGATTTCTGTGGCTCGGAGAGAAACACAGAGAGGCCTTGGCGGCTCTGAAATACGGAATTTTGTATAATGACGGTTACATACTTGTAACAGGGGACGTTGGCACAGGAAAAACCACGCTGGCGAACGCCCTAATTGATAGCCTTTCTAATCAAACAGTTTACGCAAAGGTTGCCGATCCTGGTGTTGAAATTCTCGACTTTTTTAGATTCATCAGTGACGCTTACGGTATAGACAAAGATTTTGATAGCAAAGGCTCCTTCCTTAAACATTTCAATTCTTTTCTCCGTAATTCTTTTTCTGAAGGAAAAAGAGTAGTACTTATCATCGATGAAGCTCAGAGAATAAGTCCTGAACTTTTAGAAGAATTACGGCACCTATCGAACATTGAAGAGAATGGCACAAGGATTCTGAATCTCGTTTTTGTTGGGCAGAATGAATTTAATGATATTTTGTTGGAGGATGCAAACAGAGCTCTAAGGCAAAGAATAACTATTAATTACGACATTGCACCCCTGACAGAGGATGAGACCAGAGATTATATTTCGCATCGCCTCAAGCTAGCTGGATTAGAAAAAAATATTTTTTGCTCAGACGCAATTCACGAAATCTTTCTCTTCTCTGACGGTATCCCCCGTTTAATCAATGTGATTTGTGACCTAGCTCTCTTAAGTGGGTATTTGGATAATGCAGATACAGTAGAAGAAGAGATTATTAAAGAATGTGCAGAACAACTTCGTCTACCTAATGAGAAAACTAAATTGGGTTGGGAAAAGCGAGAGTCTTTACCTGAAATTGAAAAGGAAAACATAGAGGATACAGAAGAGAAAATCGCATCAAAGTTTGTCAGTGAAAGCAGGACGAAACCTTTGCGCACTAAAATAATCTCAGTTGCGCTTCTTGCTCTCATTTTAATTGTCTTTGGGTATGTTTACTTTTTGTATGAAAATCGTGTGCCTCAGAACTCAACTACACTTAAGGAATTTAGCGAACAGGCGAAGGAGGAAAGCAGCAGGGATCTGGGTAACAACAATGTTTTCAAATATGACGGTGCAGCAGCCACACCAGTGACCAAGTCGTCGCTTGCTATTGAAAAACTGGAGCATTTAGAAAGTCAGCTTAAGGATTTAGATTCCTCGTTGGAAAAAAAAGATTCGAGCACGCTACAGCAAATTAGTAATCCCAATGTGGTAAATGTTACCAGGATGAAATCTGAAACTATGAATGACAATAGCACTGGAAAGTCGCCGGCCTCTCTTAAAAAGGACTTTATAGAATTTTTGCGAAAGGAAAGCAGATTCCATGAAATAGAAAAAGGAATAGCAGGGGGGGAAAGCACTAATTTGGCCAGTGGAGATGAAAAAGCAATTGAGGCCAACAAGGACAGCTCTCGAGATTCGCGACAGGAAAATCCGGAAAAAGAAGCAGAATCACCAGATCCCACAGAAGTAATCGACTGGCTTCTTAATGAGCACTCAGGAAGTAAATAGGTAATCCCTAATGTTGCAAACCCACACCAGCAAAAATCGCTTCGCTCGCGTGATAGTCCCGCTTCAGCGGGACGCCCGTGCTCGGCTCAGACACGATCTCACGTACGGTCAAGTACTGTTCATCTTGTCCGAGCCTGCGCGCGATCACATCTGGATAGCTCTGACGCGTTTTTTCTCGACGTGGGTCTGCAACATTAGGGTAAATTTTAGACAAGTGAGCATTAAGGGATCTCCATTCCGCTCCCACCCCTCCATGCTTTCCATCTAATAGAAAAAATGAAATTTTTTCCAGTTTCACGGTAAATTTCTACTCACCATCCTAAATTCAATTTCCCGTTGTTTTTGTTAAGCACTTGAGATATCAGAATATATACTCTTTAATCACTTTGGCATAGCGTTTGCTCTCCTAGTCACCGACCTCCTTTCTGCATATTGTTCCTCGCCACCTCTCCTTAGTCCCCATCGATTATGGCCTCGATCGATGGGGCTTTTCTTTTGTCTCAACTCGCTATCTTCGAAGGTACAGTTTTTGCAGAACTAGAAAGCTCATGAGCTTGTACCCATTATGACCATAATCTAGTAAAGGGGCGACATGAAAGAAGACAAACAACTTCCACACTGCCCGCATTGCAAGGGCTTATTGACTTCAGATGTATCAAGGGGGTGGTGTGAGAGAGAATGGTCTGACTATTACTGCCACTACTGCCAACAGGACTTCTTTGAAGATCATATAGCTGATAGCCAGAGTTCTCCTTCTGTCTAGTCGGACATTTTTCAAAAAAAGCTAGGGAGTTTTAGCTCTGCTTTTTTTGTTGGCATTGGGTTTGCGTTGGTGATTCCGTGGGGTGAGCGCAGGGTTCATCCCGTTGGTGTGCGGATGCCCCCATCGGCATTGGGTCGGTGGGGGCTTTCTTTTTCCCCTTACATGCTTTCCGCCTGATATTCTAAATGATGATTCTCCGTTCGATTGACAAAGTATAGCCTTATATGAAATAAGACGCTTGCGCTGTTTATTAATCCTTTCAATTGGTATGTCAATTTGGTCAAGATTGCCCCAACTGATTCACCTCTCTTCATTCCCAAAACCAACTTGAAGTTAGGCATTATTGCTCTGGGTCGCTTCCAGTGTTTCATTCCGGGTGGGAAGTTAGATTATGCAAAAAGAGAAACGAAAGCATCCAAGAATCGAAGTGGGATGGCCCGTTACAATGATGACCACGGAGGGCAATATAAAAAGTCCGAGCCGTTTAGATTTAAAAGCAGCTAAGCGTAGGCCTTTTGATGGCAAAATAGAGAACATCAGTGCTGACGGTGCTTATATTCGCTGTGAGACGCAGCTATTTCAAAATGCCCTTTTTCTCATGGGTATTTCGGGTTTAGAACGAAAGCCTTTGTGGATGGGGGCGGAAGTAGTCCGGACAGAAGTCACCTTCACCCCTGATTTGAGGCCAGCCCAAATTGGCATGGGAGTTCGTTTCACTACTATCTCTAAAAAAGATCGCCAATTCCTTGCCGATATGGTCTCGGAGCATATCAAGCAAGAGTACTAGAAAGAATCCTCTCCGGCTCTGCTGTTTTTAAATTTTATTTCCGCATTGGAGAGATCAAAAAATTGCCTCATTGACAAATCTGGCATAGGCTTTGCTGCAGCCCTGTGATGCCAGGTTCCACTCGAGTTTATTTGGGTACGGCCCATCTAACCAGGCGTTTTTTTAAATCATCAACATGCAGCAGATAAAACCTGGTAATACTCTCCTAAAGGAATAGTCATGTGGCAGACTTTTGTGAGAAAGATATCTAAGCCAAACATAAACTTAGCGTCAATAAATTGGGAGCTAGACAAGAGACGGATATGGGCCATTACTCGCTCACTTTTAGAAAATAACATCTATAAGTATAAAAGGTTCGGAGGAAAAAGGAAAAGTCATTGGCCTTTATTTGTGCGTCTAGCCCTTGTTTTTGGCTTTATTCTAAAAACATTTAAATTGTATAAAAGAGGATGTGATAATGCTAAGAATATTATAGTTAAAAATATTGTTATCAACTTTACTGATCTTCCTAAATCTTTTGATTCATATAGAATTCTTCATCTTACTGACTTGCACCTCAATTCTATTGAAGGGATTGAAGATATTATCTGTAATAAAATAAAAAAATTGGAATATGATCTCTGCGTGATGACCGGAGATTACCGGGACAGAATAGATGGTGGTTTTAAACATATCTTAAATCCCATGAAGAAAATTACATCAAAAATAAGAGCTAAGGACGGAATTCTGGCCACCTTAGGTAATCATGATACTTATTTAATGATACAGCATCTGGAAGAAATGGATGTTAGAATACTTGCGAATGAAACGATCGTGATTCGCAGAAGTAGAGAAAAGCTAGCTGTGACTGGCATAGACGATCCTCATTATTACTACACCGATCAAGCGGTCAGTTCTCTTGAGGAGGAGATTAATGAATTCAAAATCGTCTTGGCTCACTCTCCTGAGCTGTACGATTTAGCAGCTGATAATGGATACAAACTATACCTATGCGGACATACCCATGGAGGACAAATTTGTCTTCCCGGGGGGATTCCAATCTTTACTCATCTTTACAGTAGAAGAAGATTCTATCGGGGTTTATGGTGTTATGCTGATATGAAAGGGTACACCAGTCAGGGGTGTGGAGCTTCGGCCATCCCAATTAGGTTTAATACTCAGGGTGAGATCGCACTAATTACCTTGAAGAAAAAGTATTCTGAGTAGTACTGCACCTCAAAATGAAGATCACTCATTAGTAAATAAACTCTCTCACCCTATTTAGGGGAGTGTACGTTACATATTTTACACTTTTGCTGTTCAAAATCTACCATAACACCTTGGTTGTGGAGCTATGCATTTTTCAAAGAATACTATGGAGCTTCGGTTCCGCTTGTTTATAGTCTCAATATCTTGTGGCAAATTAAATTTGAGCCAAGTGTGAAGGATATGAACTCTTATATTGAAACTCTGGGAGTTTAAATGTGTCATCACTGTTTGCTTTTTTGCTAATTTCTCTCTTCCTTTTTATCCACGTCACTGTGATCCCATACCGGTTATTTCTTGCCCGAAAGCACATTATTTTTGGTAATTGTAAAAGTTTTGCCACTAGATTAAGCTAGTGGTATGGACTTGGTAGCCATTCAAAAGCTTGTTATAACAGAAGAAAAATCCAGGAGATTTTTTCTCAAGTTTCGGTGGAAAAACTACCGAAAAATCTGCCCACGATGCCATGGCAGAAATGTAGTTAACGTACGCAGAAAACGTCTTCTTTGTCTTGGCTGTCGTTACGAGTTTGGTCACTTCACCGGAACATACCTCGGCTCGCTTCGGATCGGGTTCAGGAAATGGCTCCTGCTTATCAAAGTGTTCGAGCTGGAGGCCTCTGCCAGAAGAGCAGCTCGCGAAGTGGGGATTTCCTATCCCACTGCACTTAAAGGGTTTCATACCATCCGCACAGCGATCCTGGCCCAAGACAAGGACTCTCACTTGCTCAAAGGGGAAGTGGAAGCTGATGAGGCCTATTTCGGCGGTCGTCGAAAAGGAAAACGAGGTCGTGGTGCTGCAGGGAAGGTCCCCGTCTTTGGTATTCTGGAGAGGGCAGGCAAGGTTACCGTTGAGGTTGTTCCTGACGTCAAAGCAGAGACGCTGCTGGAGTTGACGGTGAAGAAGGTGCGCCGGGGCTCTATCGTTTACACTGACAAATTCAAAGGGTACGATAGTCTTATGTTTTGTGGATTTAGACATCTCAAAGTCGATCATGGAAAACGGTTTGCCAGAGGCAAGGTCTACATCAATGGCCTAGAGGGGTTTTGGAGCTATGCTAAAGAGCGGTTGATCAAATTTCACGGCGTATCCAAACACAACTTCCCCCTCTATCTCAAAGAACTCGAGTTCAGGTACAATCACCGCAAAGATGAAAATATTATCCAAACCATCGTTAACTACCTGACTACACCCGTGGCAGATCTTTTATAATTACCTTATTTTTTATACTTAAGCTTATAGTTTTTGTCTCTCCCGCCGGTCTGGGATTCTAATCTGGGGAAACAAGACTGACCTGACCCCCTTACACCGGTCCAGGTTTTGTGAGAGAATCATAGTGCAGCCTGGAGAAATGCATAAGGAGGTCAGAATGAGCCGGAAACGATTTAAAACTGAGCAGATCATCAGAATGCTGCGAGAGGCTGAGGTTGGTCTTTCTCAAGGGATGAAGATCAGAGATATCTGCAGAGGTCTTGGGATATCTGAGCAGACTTACTATCGCTGGCGCAGAGAATACGGTGGCTTGAAAGTATCGCAAGTCAAACGGTTTAAGGAACTTGAGAAAGAAAATTCACGTTTGAAGAAAGCTGTTGCCGAGTTAACCTTAGACAAGTTGATTCTCAAGGAGGCGCTTGAGGGAAACTACTAAGCCCCGCCCGGCGCCGGCGATGCGTTGCATATGTTCAGGGAAAACTTGGCATATCGGAAAGGCGAGCATGCCGGGTTATCGGGCAGCCGCGGTCAACCCAGAGACACAATCCGGTTGTCAAAGGTGACGAGGAGGCTCTAACAGCCGACATTATCAGGCTGGCCAGTCGATATGGTCGCTACGGTTATCGTCGGATCACGGCCCTGTTGAGACGGGAGGGCTGGAGGGTCAATCACAAGCGGGTACAACGCATCTGGCGGCAGGAGGGGCTTAAGGTTCCACAAAAACAACCTAAACGGGGCAGGTTGTGGCTTCATGATGGGTCCTGCATGAGGCTTCGGCCTACACACAGAAACCACGTCTGGTCATATGATTTTCTTATGGATCGTACCCATGATGGGCGCTCCATTAAGATACTGACTGTGATCGATGAGTTCAGCCGTGAGTGTTTGGCTATTTTGGCTGACCGAAACATAAGAGCCGATGATGTACTCCATTGCCTGACGGATCTTTTTATAGAGCATGGAGTACCGGAGCACATACGCTCAGATAACGGTCCTGAGTTCACGGCCAAAGCGGTACGCGATTGGCTTGCTCGAATAGGTGTAAAGACTCTTTTCATTGAGCCTGGTAGTCCGTGGGAGAATGGCTATAATGAAAGCTTTAACGGTAAACTTAGAGATGAGTTACTCAATGGGGAGGTCTTCTACACCCTAAAAGAAGCCCAGGTGCTGATAGAAAAGTGGCGGCAAGAATACAACACCTTAAGGCCACACAGTGCTTTGCAGTACAAACCACCGGCACCTGAAGCAATAAAACCGCGACTCCTAGATTCAACTTGGTTGCAGATTAAAACGGATAACACTCTAACTCTAAAGGTGGTACATTAATTGGGGGCAGGTCATGGTTTTATCTCGGTTAATTCATAGCAAATTTTTAATCACACCTAACGAATGAATTGCAAATGCTTCTCAGTCTTTCAGCTGGGCATTCCAATTGCAATGGTAATATCTTGAAATATCTCAGCAATGCAACAAAAAGGGCAGTGGCGAAAATGACTAAGATACTTGGATTAACGCAATGAGATTGTTAACTTTCAAATGCCTGAGAGAGCCCAAAATATTCCATATCCCTCTACCACCTCCGCTAAACTCTGTGCTTCTAATATTTCTGGGCATACTCATATATACAACGTCTTCTTATGCGACACAGTTGACTCTTGAGTGGGATGCCAATGCGGAGCAAGACCTTGCTGGCTATATTATCTATTAAGGTACTTCCAGCAGAGATTACGATGCTTCGATGGATGTTGGGAACTGGACAAGCGCGACAATTGCAAATCTTGAAGACAATGAGACCTACTACTTCGCATTGACAGCTTACGATACTGATGGCAAGGAATCCGGATACTCAAATGAGGTTTGTATAAATTGCCAAACCATTAGCAGTGCTTAGAGTGGTGGTGGGTGTTTCATCGACACAGCAGCCTACGGGTTCCGAAGGGTCAGGTAATTCCAAGTTCAAATGTGAACAGTATCAGATCATTAGTAACAAAAGGCGGGACTGATTTCCCGCCTTTCTTTTTCGTAGCCGAACAATAGATGACTGACTTCATTTAAGTGATTTATCTAAAGCCTTTATCAGTCTACTGAAAATTTAGATTACTTTAATCTACAGTTTGCCCTTTAAGACCCGCCTCCCACATTTTGTATTGAGTTTTCTGAAGGGAAATTATAGATTAAGGGAATACAAAGTCAGCTCCCACCGCTCCATGCTGCCCACCTCAGTTTCCCATTGGTATTATAGGGGTACTAAAGCCAAAATCATGCATCCTTCCTATTTACAAAATCAGTCAGGTTATTGTAAACTAAGACCAACTCACGTTCCTGCAACCATTCTCCACGAGAGACAATAACTTTGTTCTGATCTGGTCGAATTGATCCTAGAAGTTTTCGCTTACTAGTGTCTGAGGAGGATACTCATGAGGCGTTGGTGGTTAACCTTCGTGGTTTTCGGTGTTTTGTTGTTCGGTATTACAAACACAAGCTCGGCAATGACAATCACTGATCTCCCAGTGATAAATGCTGATTTGAATCTTAATATTGATTCAGAGATTAGTAGCTTCGCTAACCTTGTCTGGGACTTTTTTGCCGATGTACTAAATTCATCTAATCAACTGGAGCCAATGGTCAAAAAAGATAAGGATAAGGATAAAGATAAGGATAAAGACAAGGGTATTCCATCTAGTCCCGAACCGGCTACCTGGCTCCTCATTGGAACAGGCGCTGGTGGTTTGATTCTCCTCAGAAAGAAGTTCAAAAAGTGAAGCATTTATAATAGCAAGTGAGCGCTTGTCATAACCAATCTGGCGGAGCATCGACTCCGCTTTTTTTATCACTCACTGCTATTCGTAACCCATTACACTTTTCGCTGCTTCATTGGCTTTCTTCTTGCAGATTGTCCGATGGTCATGATCTCCTTCTCCATAGCGACACCGAAAATCGACGAAAATGAAAAGAGTGTTAAGCATATCTGATTTAAGAAAGAAGCACCTACTCGTGGGAGGCCTAGCTCTGCTCGCCACGATCTTCCTGTGCTACGGCCAAATCCTCTTCGAAATGGCCAAACGATGGACTGTTGATCCCAATTACTCTCATGGATTCCTTATACCTCTCCTATCTGGATATCTTTTATGGAGGAAGAAGGATGCTTTCAGCCTGTCAGCTATTAACCCAGAGCTCAAGGGCTTGCCCATACTCGTCTTAGGCTTGTTCCTAATGGTTTTGGGAAAAGCCGGCACTATAGACTTTGCGATGCTTTTCTCCTTTCTTATGGTGCTCTTGGGACTGATAGTATTTTTACTAGGTACAAACATCACTAAATCCGTGCTTTTCCCGCTAAGTTACCTGATTTTCATGATACCTTTGCCTTCTGTCTTTTACAACGACCTTACCTTCCGCCTAAAACTCCTAGCCAGCATAATTGCCACTAAACTTCTAGCGCTTATCGGAATGGCAGTCTTTCGGGAGGGCAATATCATCCATCTTAATGAAACGTCCTTGCAGGTTATCGATGCTTGCAGTGGCCTACGCTCTCTTATTTCCCTGTTGGCTCTTGCAGTGCTTTTTGCATACTTCACCCAGAAGTCAATTTGGAAAAGACTTTCTTTAGTCCTTCTAACGATACCCATAACAATATTCTCAAACTCATGTAGGCTAACGGTGACAGCAATCCTCGTAGATCACATCGGCCCTCAAGCTACAGAGGGATTTTTCCATATTCTTACGGGTATAATAATGTTTGTTATTGCTTTGGTTCTTCTAATGTTGTGCGGGACTATCCTGAAACGATTTAGGCAATAGCGGTATGAAAAGACGTTTTTTCACACATCTGACAGTCTCTCTCGCATTACTCATTTCAACCTTTATGCTTCTTCAGTATATTGAGGGGGTAAACAGGACACCTATTAGAAAGAAACTGGCTCTCTTTCCCGACCGCTTGGGTGAATGGCAAGGATCGGATACTGCCCTAAGTGCCGAGGAACTCCGAGTGCTTGGGATGGAAGACTACATGCTGCGCAGATATTCTAATGGACGGGATCCTGATATCTGGGTCTACGTAGGGTACTACGAAAGTCAGACTAAGGACGACATAATTCATACTCCCAAGAATTGTCTCCCTGCCTCCGGCTGGATACCTATATCTAGCAGCATGGAAAGGATTCATTTCCCAAAGGGCCCAATTAGAATGGCAGGAGTTAAGAGGTATCTAGTGCAAAAGGGCGTGGAGAAAGACATCGTTGTTTATTGGTATCAGTCTAGGGGTCGAGTGTTAGCGAATGAATACTTAGCAAGGCTCTATCTTATTTGGGATTCGATCACCAAGAAACGCTCCGATGGCGCCCTGGTTAGAGTATATTGTTCAGTTGATCCAGATGAGATTAGCGCATGGCGACATTTAGTGAGCTTTATCCAGGAGTTTTTGCCCGTTTTGTATGAGCATTTACCCGATGCATAGTGAGACTAGTATTTAGTTGCACAATTTAGCGCTATATAGTATATGGGGTTGCATGAGTAGAAAAGCAATCCCCATTAAATTGACAGCAGAGGACAAGCGAACCCTGGAGCAGTGGGTTCGCTCAAGCAAGACCGAACAGCGGTTGGTATTGCGAGCGCAGATTATTCTCTCGGCTGCGAAAGGAGAAGCTACCAAGGTGATTGCCGAGAACCTTAAAGTGCGGCCGGCTACCGTGAGCAAATGGCGAACTCGCTTTGCCAAAGACGGTATGGCAGCTCTGCAAGATGCACCGCGTTGTGGTGCTCGCAAGGTCTATGACGATACCACCGACAGAAGGATCTTGGAGGCAGTTGACGGTGAACCTCCCGCCGGGCATGCCACCTGGAGTGGGAGCTTATTGGCTAAGACGTTGGGAGATGTCTCCAAACACCAGGTGTGGCGGGTGCTCAGGCGGCATGGCATCCATTTGCAGCGTCGACGATCGTGGTGTATCAGTACAGACCCTGAATTTGCGCCGAAGGCGGCAGACATCGTTGGTCTTTACCTGGAGCCCCCTGACAGTGCGGTTGTGATCTGTGTGGATGAAAAGCCTCACATCCAGGCACTGGAGCGAGCCCAGGGGTGGCTTAGGCTTCCCAATGGCAAAGCCCTTACCGGTTTCAGCCACGGCTATAAGCGACACGGAACCACCACCCTGTTCGCCGCCTTGAATGTGGCCACAGGACAGGTCAAAGCCGGCCACTACAAACGGCGGCGACGTCGGGAGTTTCTCGATTTTATGAACGAAGTCATTGCTGACTATCCCGACCAGGAGATTCACGTGATCTTGGATAATCTCAACACCCATAAACCAAAGCACGATGTCTGGTTGGCTCGCCACAAAAAAGTGTGCTTTCACTACACGCCAACCCACGCCTCCTGGCTAAACCAGATTGAGATTTGGTTCAGCATCCTCAGCCGCAGAACGCTCAAAGGTGCTAGTTTCACCTCACCACAACAGGTTCGTAATGCTATCGACCTTTTCGTTGCCACCTATAACAGAGAGGCTGCCCCTTTCGAGTGGCGAAAGCGAGAAGTTTATCCGAAAAGGCTCAGTAAAAATTACTCTGATTTATGCAACTAGATACTAGCATCAGGCGGCATGACAAAATGCTTTCCGTACTTCTGGAAGTCTCCACATCGTATTTTAGAGAAAGATGTCCCGCTTTTGACCTATCCCAAGACTTTGTGCTAGCCTTTTTAGAAGCTGACGTTAGATGGGTAATATTCAGGATCTTTCAGAGATCGAGGTGCGTTTCTATGTCTCGTCATTAAATACAAACAGTTAGGGGCTTGCCGTCGTAATTTGATGATAAGGCTGTTATCCTTGTCCGACTGGTCTTACTTTCTACCGAGCGCTAGTGTCGTGTCTCACAAATAACATTCATAAAAAGCTGAACTCACACCCGCCCAAACCCTCCCCAGCACGGTGAGGGGGAGGTCGAGGGGCTTATAACGAGTGCCCATCCGGAAACCGCGTCTATGGGTGTCATTCTGAGGAGCAAAGCAACGAAGAATCTCATAGTTACTGGATCCCCGCCGAGATTCTTCGCTTCGCTCAGAATGACATGGAGGGGCTTCCGGATGGAAACTAACTAATGAAAAGTATTTCTGATACGCAAAAATAGGACCACTTAGAATGCTTCATTGCGAATCAGCAATGGTAATCTCAAGCGTTGGACGTTGTGTCTCGTCACCCCAATCCTCGAAGTCCGCGGATTCCACGAATGACTTTCCCGTATGGTATTCAGTGTCTGCCGAACTGAGAGCGAAGCTAATGTGGGTATCGGAACTGGCCATCGCCACAGCTCTTGTAACATCCCAAACAGCCTCCGGCAAGTTGTCCCATCCAGTTTCGGTTGCGCCAGTTCGATCTACCCAGGTTCCAGCGATATTCTCAAAGGGAAAGGGTGCGTTGTTCCAGTTAATGTTGGCCGCTGTCCAAGGTGTCTGGCCGTCGACTAGCGTGTTAGCAACTGGAAATACCTGAATGAGAGATCGCTCCCCCTCATCACCACCACTAGTAGGTAACTTGTGGTGGAGAATCAGACGGGCCGATACAACAACCTTGTCCAGCGGTAGCTTCCATAAAGGAAATTTGACATAAATCTTCGCAAAGCAGGGCCAGTCAGCGTAATCTGCCTGATTTTGGATGTGGAAATAGTTGCGTTCGGTATTGCCCCCCCAGCTATCGGGACCATCACCAAAATTGTATAGGTCGTCTCCAGAACAGAGTACCTCCGAGGACCCTACCGTGGCATTTTCCACCTCGTCACCGTCTAAGCCGCGCCGAATGGTTATGATCTGCTCGGTGCCTTCAATATAAGGCCCTGAAGTATGTTGAATGGTGTACGATGGCTGTCCGTTTCCTTCCGTACTGCCACTCTCGTTCCAGGTTAAAAAATGGGCGTCCAAAAATTGCCATCTACCCCAGGTTAATGGGTCTGTGTCATCAAGAGAGGGCGAAGGCCAATATTGAGGATCTCCGCCAACGCTTCCATCCATGTTATCACGATCGTGAGAAACAAGCGCCACCCGCCATGTATTGTGGGAATCACCAATAGGCGGCCCGGTTAACCCAAGAGCATCAAAGCCAAGATAAAACGTAATTGACCAACCACGGCTTTCGTCCCTTCCCTCGCCGCGATAGCCGTTTTCAAGGTTGATAGCGACCGGTTCAAGTTTCACTGAACTGCCAAGCTGAATATCTGACGGAACCCATACTCCCCCATTACCCTGATAAATATAGGTTTGTTCCGTGCCGTGACGGTGAGCCTGAGCATCGATTCGAAAAGAACGCTCGTCAATAGTATACTTTTCCTCATCTCCATCGAGATCGATGTACAAACTTATGGAGTCCCATTGAGAGAGTTGGTCCTCTTCCGACTCATCGTAGATTTTTTGGTCAAAGACCGCACAGCGGATCATCAGAAACTGATCGTTGTAGCCGACCCGGACATCGGTGTAGTTATTTTGTGAATCGACTCTTCCAAACCAGAAAATAGTGCTACGTTGCATATATCTCCAGATCTCATTGCTTCCATCATCCGGTACAATACGTGGAATAAACAAATGGTGATATTGACTGGGTTCGATTAAAATGGTTGGGTTTTCACTGCCCGAATCATTCGAGTCTCCGGTGCCCGAAGAATCAGTGCCACAGGCAGAAAATGCAACCATAATAAGAAACATGCCCACGAGTCTAGGCAAGCTAGCCAATATCGACAACAGAGCTTTCTGTTTCATCACGGGTTCCTTTACAAAGATTTCCGTCAAGATACGAACTAAAAACGCAGATTTTTTCCATCCTAAATGATCATTCAATCTATTTGGCTTTGGAGCAAAAACTGTGCCTTCATCATTAGTATCTAAAGTGCGCACCGGTCTTCTGGAAGTTTACATATCACACATGGAAGTCGTTCCCCTCCTTTGACCTACCCTTCCATGACATGTTTTGGTCTTGGGGGGGATGTTCAGATATAGAGATCTAAACTTTTACATCAGTCGTGTTGAGTTTAGACTATTCATCAAGATCCTTGTGATTACAAGAATGAAATTCCTTATAACGACAAACTAAACAATAAAATGACTAATCCCTGTTTTCCCAAAGTGATTCTTTTTGACTTGAATGGTGTCCTGGTGGATTGGGACGGAATAAGTCCGTTGATTGTTCTTGCTAAGGGAACTTTAAGTGAGGAGCAAGCTAGGCGTTTTTACCTAGAATCTCCATGGGTAAAGAAGTTTGATATGGGCCTCTGTTCCAAGAATGATTTTGCATCTGGAGTTGTCGATGAGTTGAAATTAGAGACTTCGCCGGAGGAATTCTTGGAGCAATTCCTAACATGGCACGGCAGTATATTTCCCGGGATATCCAAGCTTTTGGACAGACTAAAAAATAGGTTTATCTTGGCTTGTCTTAGCAATAATAATAAACTACATTGGAAGTCATTGACTGAAAAAACGGATCTAGCCGAAAAGTTCGATCATATTTTTCTCTCTTTTGAAATGGGGCTCATGAAACCTGCAAAGGAGGCATTTGAACACGTCAGTCACATTACCGGCTATCTCGCCGAAGATATTCTGTTTCTTGATGATAATCAAGAACATGTTACTACAGCAAGAGATCTCGGATTTCAGGCCTATCGGATTTCAGGAGTGGATGGTGTTTTTTCTGTTTTACGAAGTCTAAAGATTAAAGTATAAAATGCACTGCATAGTGCCACGCTTAAGAGAATTTATACCTATATTCTATTCCTCAAGAATCAATTCGGAGTCACTGGCCCCGCTTTTCCTCCCTACCCATAGAACCTAAAGTCAGGACCAGTTTACAGGAAGTGTGCATTACATATTAAAGAAGACAGGAGTCAGGAGAGAGTAAGGAATTTTGGAATGATGGAATGGTGTAATGTTGGGCGAAGAGCCCAGAGGTCGGAGACACCCGCCTTCGCTAAAGCTACGGCGCGGCATGGGGCATGGAGCATAGGGCGTAGGGTTAGAGGTCAGAGGATGGAGGTCGGTTTCACTAGGCACTAAGCAGTAGGCACTAGGCACAGCAAGGCGAATCGGGGACGGGGAGAGATGGAGACGCGGAGAGGAAAAGCCAGAGGTCAGAAGTCGGAGTTCAGAGGTCAGACGTCGGAGGTCGGAGGTCAGACTTCAGCTGGCAGCAGACAGCGGGCAGCAGGATGACGCGGTGAAGGGGAGAGACGGAGACGCGGGGGAGAAAGGCAGAGGCCAGATGAGGATTTCGGATTGCGAAACTGGGAACCCGCCCGAAGGGTGGGAGTCCGAAGGACAATTTAAAAGCAAGGAGACAGGAGTCAGCCCTTCGACAGGACCTGTCGCCGAGCTCAGGTCGAGTCGCTCAGGCGAGTCGAGGCCCGCCCTACCAGTTGATAATACCGGTTAGCTTGTTTTATCTATTAGCCCCTTTTCTCGCTGTACTCTTTCGTGTAGCCATACTTTGATCAAAGCTCCTCGATCTACCCCGATTGTAGCTCTGATGCGATCGATATCATTGACTAGTTCTTCAGCAATATCAACTGTAATACGGACCTTCTTGCCATGTCTGATGACCCTGGACTTGGACGTGTCAATAAGGTCATGAATATCCTCACCGTCATCGAAACGTTGATCAAACTCCTCAGTGCTTTTAGCCGATCTCTTTCTGGCCATATAGCGTCGCCTCCTTCTTCCTGGCGCGTCTCACCGAAATGATTCGGATTGCCTTGCCACGCCAAGTAAATACCGCTGTCCAGAGCTTATTTTGGACCTTTCCTATGACGATGCCTCTGTTCTCAAGTGGATACGGCGGGTGGATTTCCACTCGACTATCATCTTTCCACAATTGTTTGGCGGTATCAAAATCGATACCATGCTTTGTCTTGTTTGTGCGACTCTTGTCTTCATCCCACTCGAATTCCATGCTGTCATTTTACTTTTTTTGTACAAAAAAGCAACATATTTTGTATATATATCCCAATAGCAACGCTATCGTCGGTCCGAGTTACAGTGTTGAGATTAAGGGAACAGGGATCGGCGGGGAGAGGGAGGTAGGAGGGTAGATAATTGCGGATTTGGAATTCAGATTGCGAAGTTATCGCTTTGCTATTGTCCGTAGTTCCACCTTAGGCTGATCAGTTGCCCGTTGCAAATGAATGGAGCATGGGGAAAGACAGCGGGAGGCAGGCAGCGGACAGCCCCATTATGTTGGAGGGTGGAGCCAGTCTTAAGAGACGCGGAGATGGGGAGAAACGGAGACGCGGCGTTGGGAGTCATTAGGCTTCGCCGTCATTAGGTCACTACGCTACGCTGTCATTTATTGTAAGAGGTAGAGGGTCAGAAGATTGCGAATTGAAGGAAGGTGTCAGGTGTCGGGTGTCAGGAGGCAGAAGGCAGAGAGTTGGAGGTTGGAGGAGCGGCCTTCGACAAGCTGAGGCCTTGAGGTTGGAGGCAAAGCCGAAGGCTGGAATGATGGAATGTTGGGCAATGAGCATGGGATAAGTAGTCAGGAGCCAGGAGACAGAGGTTGGTCGTTTAAACCGTTGAAGTCGTTGAAATCGTTAAGGTCGTAGACTGGCTAAATGGCATCTCTGGAAAGCTTGTAGTTAACAGGCAACAGTCGGTCTAGATTGACATGCTTGGAGGCGTCAAGTATTTCGATGCCTATGATTTTATCTCCGTCACCGATGTCTAACACCACATCCTCAGACAGGCGCCTGTTAATAACTTCCTGCTTTCTGTCATCCAATCGGATATAAAGAAGGTCGGTTTTATCATTATATGAAACGTGCATTTTATGCCTCCCACTTTCCGTAAAACACATAACCCGTAACAGTTACTATCAAATCTTCTTCCTTTACATAAAAGACCTCTACCATTTTCTGTTCATAATTTCTACCATGGCGTTCTTTTCTGAATTTATACACTTTAGCTTTCCCAATTCTGCCGCGCTTTGCGGGTATCTCAAAGCCCGTCTCAATTACATCAGTAATTTCCTCCTCACTCGTTCCACGCTCTTCTGCTCTTTCTAGAGTATGCTGGTCAATTTGGATTCGCATCTAACCTCCTCAGCACAACTTTACTATCAGATAAACCCAATAATAGCAATGATAGCAGAGGACAGACGAGGATTTCGAATTTCGGATTGCGCCCGCCCGCCTCGCCTGAGCGAGCAGGCTCGCGATGGCGGGCAGGGATTGCGAATTTTAAAGGCAGGAGTCAGTAGTCAGCCCTTCGATCCATTCGACAGGCTCAGGGCAAGCAGGCTCGGGACAGGAATTCATGAAATATACGGGCTAGGTATCGACACTTTTTAGAGTGGGCAGAAAGCTTTCCACCTTCAAACTGATATGGGCGGCCATGAGGTCGAAGTGGGCATCGGCATGAACAACTGTGGATCCTTTTTTCAAAGCGCATGCAGCAATCAAAATGTCAGTATAGGGCAATGTTATCCCATTTCGTCGTAACTTGAATGCCAGATCATATGACTTTTCCCAAAGAGGAGCATCCAGTTCAACACTGTCCAGGGCATCGAGCCTGCGCTTAAGGCGTTGGAATTCAGTTTCAGTTTTTGTTCCCCCCAGAATTTCCAGTTTGACCATGCCAGTTGTAATGATGGCGTTCTCTTTGAGCAAATAGTCTATTCGCTCTTTGACTGACGGGACAAAATCCTTTCTCAAAGCAAGAATCCAGGCAGAGGTATCCACCAGAAAAGAGTTATTCGACATTTCTCAGCCGCTCCAATTCGTCCAGGGTAAGCTCGATATCAAAGGTACCGAGCTCTCTCCGAAGAGCCTCCCTGTTGTATTCTCTGACCAGAGCTCTGAGCCCAGCCTCAATGGCCTCTTTCTTAGATCTGGCCCCTATGGCTTCTATGGCGTCTTTCAACAATTTCTCGTCGATTACGACAGTGGTCTTACTCATAGCCATCTCCATAATACATATTATCTGCACATCAATAATATACATACTGAACTGAAGTGTCAAGCGAGGGCAGAGGTCGGTGGGCAGAGGACAGTTTCACTAGGCACTAGGCACTCCCGCTGACGCGGTTGGAGGCAAGAATGCAGAGGTCGGAGATCAGAGGACAGACTTCAGCTGGCAGCCCTTCGACGGGCTCAGGGCCTAGCGGCGGACAGCTTCCCGCAAGACAAAGCTCATAGCCCAAAGCGGGAGAGAGTTGATTAGAAAATTAGTTGATTGGTCAAAACGTTAGGAGGACGATGGCGGGCAGGCGATTTGAACGACTGGAATGTCGGTCAGATTGTTTCTCGCTACGTGAGCCATTCGACGGTTATTAGACCCTCTTTTTCAAGTGACTTGAACTCAGGGTCTCCAGTCAGCAGAGGACATTTGTTGATCATAGCCATAGCCGCAGCAAAGCAGTCGGCATAAGAAATAGGATGATTTGCCTTCACGGTGGCAGCCTGCAAAAGTAGTTTTTCATCAATGTATTCAACAATTTTCAGGGGAAGAGCTTTAATTCTAGAATAAGCAAGATCTGCCAAGGTCTGACCTTGTTCCCTTAGCGTGATATAAAAGACTTCGCCCAAATGAATTGCATGGAAGTATAGCCGAGGGTCTCCCTTTTTTGCATTGGTAAGGAGCTCTTGAATCCGGCCAGAGAAAGACTCATTCTCGAGGTATCCTATCACAGCATAACTATCCAGCACGAAGCTATTTGGCCTTTGCACCTTTTTTCTTCTCCCTCAGCTTTTCCAGTTCTTTTTCCTTCATATAGGCTTTCAATATCCCAGAACCCTCCAACATCCCTCGAGCAGCTTTAATAGGATCCTCAGATTCAGGCACGATCAAGATTCCTTCCTCACTTTCGATCCACCGTATGGCGGTTGCTGGATGTATCCCATACTTTTCCCGCAACCATTTGGGGATTACAACCTGCCCTTTTGACGTAACCTTTGACACGACGGTTTTCATATAAACTCCCTTAAGAGGCTGTACGATAAACTTATACTCCCCCTCCCCCCTTTATCCCCTCCCGCCAGGGGAGGGGAAAGGTGTCCTCAGAGTAAAGCACTCTTTCGCTAATAGCTAATATCAACGTAGTCTAAAAGTAAGAATTAATCAAGTCTTAATTCTTACTTTTTTTAGTCTGTGATTGATGACTGAGACGGTTGAAGTCTGAATCAACCGCAGATTCACTCCAGTGGAATAGGATAATTCATTCAACAGGGCAGACGCTGACATATTGTTTTTTTTGGCACGGGTCCCGCCCTGCGGGACACACGGATTTCACGGATAACAAGAATTTCTTAACCGCAGACGGCCGCAGACCACCGCAGACTTTAAACACTTCATTGTGGACACTTTAACGATCGCTCAAAAGCATAACGGGGACGTCCCGCAGTCACTAATAAGCAAGCTTATTATCGCCTGCGAGGACTCCCTTTCTCACCGATCTACTCGATCGGCTTCCCGCTGTGCGGGAGCTTTTAAGCGATCAGTGCACTCTTATGTTCCTCCGGTTCCGACCCATTGAGATTATTGACAAGCGCAGACGAGTTTAGCAGGCAGATGACAGCGGACAGCCCCAATATGTTGGAGGTTGGAGGTGTGAGGTTGGAGGCAAGAACCCAGAGGTCAGAGGACGGAGGACAGAGGGCAGATGGCAGATTGATTTTCGTCAATTAGTCAATTCGTTGATTAGTTAATTCGTCAAATCGCCGATTGATCATTTGTTGTATTTGATTGTCTGCGGTCGACAAAAAAGGCGGGCACAGTTCAGCCGGGAGATTGTAGCTGGCAGGTTTTAACTAGGCACTTGGAACTAAGCACTTGGAACTAAGCACTAGGCACAATCTTTGGCGAGACTGGCGAGACGAGACGAGCGAGACGGGGAAAAAGATAAGGCGGGCACGAAGGCCCGCCCCATTCACAGGTAAGGGGTTAGAGGTTATAGGCAAAACCAAACTTGCTCTTGCTTGCTTCTTTTCTTGCCTCAGACCTCCAACCGTGAAATTTTAAACCTGATATTTTTTCCTTCTATAAATCAGCGCGTAGATACTCAGTACACTGATTATCAGCATAAAACCGAGCAGAATCAACGTCGCGAGAGAACTCCTAACCAGGATGTAGCTCACTCCCGCAAGTGGCGTGAGCAGGACACGGACGATGGGTTGTAACCAGTCGTGCTCTTCAATGTAACTCGCTGTGTGCAGCTTCACATGGGGTTCTATGTACGTACCAGAAGCCGCGGTGGCTATAAAGCAACCACCTCCTGCACCTGAATCAGCTGCGACAGACTCCACAACTCCACTTGGATCAACAATAACTCCATTCGCTACGCCATCGCTATCACCTTGACCACCGTCCTTAAGTTCAACTGTGACGGACTTCCCATCCGGATTAAAGGTTACGTACTGAGTGTAGTCCCGCCAACCATTGACGGTATCATAGAGGTAGAAGCTATTGGCCCCTGAAATATCTTCCGAATAGTAGACTGTGACATTTACGGTGTCACCGACCTGGTTCAAACGGAGCCGGTAGGCAGCCAGTCCGAACAAGAAGTTTTTCGGCTTATTCTTCTTGTCCAAGATCTCGGAAGGATGAATTGGCTCTAGCAGCTCAATGCTTTTAATTGAAGCGGAAGCCTTGTTGACACCGAGAGGCTTTTTGCCGGCAACGGCTGAGTGTGCAGATTTAATGACGTCTGGTTGGTCGTTATCCGCCGTGCCATCCTCATTGAGGTCAACAGTATCGTCCACCTCATTATCGTCGGGAATACCGTCGCTGTCAAAATCGACAACACCGTTATGGGTGGTGAATTCCACCGGGTCAGACCAAGGTGATGGTTCAGAGTAAGCATCGACAAACTGGACGCTCACATTGTAGGTCGTGTTTCGATCTAAGACAGCGTGCGGAACAGGGATTTCAGTCAGGTGTTGGTTACTTACTATCTCCAAAACAACCGAAGCATCCGCAGCCTTGACAATCTGCCACTGGGTCTCTTTGTGAGTATCTCCGTTAGGATCAGAGAATGGTTCTGTCTGTACTGTGAGGAGTAAATCGGTCTCCACTTCACCATCGTAGGGGGAGGCGATAACCGGCTGGTTAGGAGGCAGATTGGAGGCTGGGGGCTCAGCAACCTGGATTAGGGTTGTGACATTATCTGTTGCACCGTCATCATCTGTAACCGTTAGGGTAACGGTATAATTACCGGAGTTGTTATACGTGTGACTGGCGGTCACACCCGAGCCAGTTGAACTGTCACCGAAGTTCCAGGAATAGGAGACAACGCTTCCGTCAGGGTCATTTGAGCTTGATCCATTAAAAGTCACTGTCAGCGGTGCATTTCCGGATGTGGGACTTGCCGTAAAGCTTGCCGTCGGCGCTTGGTTGGGGATGGGTGTTGTCGCGACCTGGATTAGGGTTGTGACATTATCTGTTGCACCGTCATCATCTGTAACCGTTAGGGTAACGGTATAATTACCGGAGTTGTTATACGTGTGACTGGCGGTCACACCCGAGCCAGTTGAACTGTCACCGAAGTTCCAGGAATAGGAGACAACGCTTCCGTCAGGGTCATTTGAGCTTGATCCATTAAAAGTCACTGTCAGCGGTGCATTTCCGGATGTGGGACTTGCCGTAAAGCTTGCCGTCGGCGCTTGGTTGGGGATGGGTGTTGTCGCGACCTGGATTAGGGTTGTGACATTATCTGTTGCACCGTCATCATCTGTAACCGTTAGGGTAACGGTATAATTACCGGAGTTGTTATACGTGTGACTGGCGGTCACACCCGAGCCAGTTGAACTGTCACCGAAGTTCCAGGAATAGGAGACAACGCTTCCGTCAGGGTCATTTGAGCTTGATCCATTAAAAGTCACTGTCAGCGGTGCATTTCCGGATGTGGGACTTGCCGTAAAGCTTGCCGTCGGCGCTTCGTTTGTACCAGCAGGATAGAGGTGTTCTTCATTGGAATTCCCACTTTCGCCATAATCATTAAACGCTCGAACAACGAAATGATAGGTAGTACTTTCATCCAGTCCGGGGATAATGCATGTAGTGGTAGTGCCCTGCCAATCAGGTAAGGTGTAATCGTAATTTTGCCCGTCTTCACGGTAGAACAGCCTGTAACCCTCAGCTCCGCTGCTGGGATCCCAAGCCAGGGTGACGTCAACCGCGGCAAAGGTCAGGGAGGCGCAAAAGAGTATATAAAGAAAGACAGAAAAAGCTAAAAGAAAAATTATATATTTTATATTGTAACTTTTTCTATACGTATAACCAAAATTAGCCCCCATTTGATCACCTCTATGCCATTGAATTATCAAGATTTTTATTGTTTGACTAATATTTTGTGCCTTATATAAGAGCAATGGGGGTGCCAAAGACGGAAGGGATAGGGCATGAAGCATGGGGCATGGAGCGTATTTTCTTGTGATTACGGGAGTATATAGAGCAGATTGTGGTAGGATTTGTTATACTTTGGGGGTGGTTTTGGGGGGAGTTTTTGCAGAAAAGTATGTCTAAGTATACAATTATGGCTCTATGCCATGTAATGTCGGGTACGGTGTATACAAAACGGTGAGTATCAAGCGAGATGGCGCACGGCTCAAGGCGCAGGGCGTAGGGCGAAGCCCAGCTGGCAGCAGACAGCGGACAGCTTGCAGCAAGACAAAGCTCATAGCTCTAAGCTGAAAGCTCAAAGAGAGAAGTCTTAGAAATCGTGGAAGGCGTGCTATTGAGCCGGAATAGGCTTTTGGGAGGTATTACTTCAGGACAAGAAATGGTATATTAACGGCAGTACGGAATGAGGGGATAATAATAGCAACAAAAGCAGAGGACATGGATATGAAATTTCATGTTGTGCTAACACCGGCAGATGAGGGAGGGTACAATGTCTCCGTGCCTGCTCTAGAGGGATGTTTTACCCAGGGTGAAACTGAAAAAGAGGCGTTAGAGAATGCCAAAGAGGCGATTCTCTGCTATCTCGAGGGTCTAGAAAAAGTTAATGAGATTAAGGCTCACCCCGGCGCCAATTTGAGAGAAGTAGAAGTCACTTTATGAGCAAAACTTTCTCTGGAAGACAGGTAGTCAAAGCTCTGCGACGAACAGGGTTTGTCGTTGATCATCAGCGAGGTAGCCACATTTTCCTACATAATCTCGAGAAAAACATTTCAGTTGTTGTGCCTCTACATAAAGAACTCAAGAAAGGTACCTTGCACAGTATATTGAAAAAAGCTGGATTGACACTCGATCAGCTGAAAGAACTTGTATAAAAATGCCTATGACGGATATCTCAAATTAAGTCAGGCAGATCTTCTGTTCCGGGCTGCTCTCCCAGGCATAAATCGATGACTTCCTGGATATTCTTCATAAGTTCATCTAGAGTCTTTCCTTGTGTGTAACAACCACGTAGCTGAGGAACCTCTCCGATAAAAACGCCATCCTCGTCACGTTCAATAACCACATAAAACTCTCGCTTCATAAATATTTAGCCTCCCATAAAGGAAATATAATCACAATTACTGTAAAGAATACAGCACAATAACAAGGCTAACACTATACAGTCTAACACGCAACTGCTTTCCCAAGGGCTTAGATCTTTGAAGGCGTCCAGTCAGTTCATAGCTGAAGGCTCAAAGGAAAGGCATAGGGCAGCAGAACGAAGCGGAGATGGGGAGAGACGGCGACGCGGCGCGTTGAGCGTCATTAGGCTTCGCCGTCATTAGGTCATTACGCTACGCTGTCATTTGTTGTGACAGGTAGAGGACGGAGGTCGGATGTCGGAGGTCGGAGGGCATTAGAAGCTCATAGCTGACAGCTCACAGCTGACAGGAAAGACAAAAGGAAATTTCGGATTGCGGAGTGCAAATGGGGAATTGATGCAAGGTGAAACCAGTAAGGTTATTATTTGGAATTTTTGTGCAGATCGCTTAATAGATCTCTAAATTGCTCGTAGACATCTCTCCTGTGCCCAACATAGTAAACCTGGATGACTCCCTCTTCTTCATCAATGGCGTATAAAACCCGATATCTTTTTATCTTGTATGATTTGAAACCTGATAACTCTTGCTGCAGGTCATCCCCCAGATAAGGACTTTGGCGAAGTTCATCGAGGCCTGCTTTGATAAATTTTTTAGCTTCGAGATGAAGTTTTGCTAATAATCTTGCTGCCTCAGGTGTAAATTTGAGCCTGATCTCTTTCATTCGCCAAACACTCTGTCGGAATCAACCCACATACCTTTGCGAGCCTCTTTGATTGACTTTCTGATCGATTTCATGGCCTTCTCGTCGGAGAGTATTTCTAATGTGTCCATCAAGCCCTTGAATTTCTTCATACTTATCAGTACAGCCTCAGGCACACCGTTTTTGGTAATAGCAATAGCGTCGTCGGAATCTTCAATTCTTCTAATTAGGTCCAACAACGCGCTTTTAGCCTTTGAAACAGGAATGTACTCTTGTATTGTTTCCATTCTATCCTCCCAGATGTTATGTGGTCATTATAATAGTCACATTTATTCTGTCAATCCCGAAAGCTGAGATTAACCGCAGACGGACGCAGACCACCGCAGACAGAGACAGAAGGCTTGGCCCTTCGGGCCTCAAAGTTGGAGGCAAAAACCCAGAGTTCAGATGACAGACGAGAATTGCGAATTGATTAGACGGCGAGAAAGGGCCAAGGCACTTGTCATTTCGAATTGCGGATTGCGGATTTGGGAAGGCATAGGGTCAAACCGAAATATTGGAATTATGATAATGGTGGAATGCTGAGTAGACGAAGAGGAATCTTAACTTGATTTTCTGTTATTTCTCTTGGGGGAAAGGATCTTCAGTTCCGGGAAATATGACTTGTAGAATCCCCTATCGCGAGTTAAAAAACGTTCCGCTTTCGACACTGCGTGTGCGCCTATGAGGAAGTCAGTAATAATTCGTTTCCTTGTTCCGCCGGATTTCCTGTATAGTCCCCATTTCTTGCCTGCCAAATAAGCGATATCAGTATCCACAGATGACAAGGTTACGTTTATAGTCGCCAGGGTGTTGTCTAACATGGATCTCTCGTCAAATTGAGGAACAAGCTCAGCATATACGATGTCGCAGATGATCAGCGCCCCTTCGTCGTATGCCTGTTTGAGTAGCCTAGAGGAGTCAGCAGCGAAGGTTTTGTCAGGCAGGAAGACATCGAGCAAGATGCTTGTATCAACAGCCGTGATCATCGACCTCGGACCTCCTCAATGTAACTATCCGTATCATCAGATGGACGATCAAGAATTCCGATCACTTGATCGACAGGATGCTTGCTGCGACTACGTTTCTGGATCAAGACACCTTCTTTTTTTGCCACGAGCTCAACTTCGACGTCTTTGGTAAATCCGAATCGATCACGAAGGGCTTTCGGGATGGTAATTTGCCCTCTTTCAGAAATTTTCATACTTATTTCCTCCGTTTTTCTGAGTAAGTAATTCATATCATTATGGCATCACATTGTCAAGTTTGTTGAAATATTTGAAACCGTTGAAAACGTTGAAGGCGTTGATTAGATAATTAGAAGATTAGAAAATTAGGGAACTAGGGAATTAGAGAATTAGTTGATGAGTTTTTTGGCTTCACTATGAAGTTTTGCAACATTAGGAGAGCCATTTGGGTGGAGAGGTGAGGAGGAATTTTTCCACTGGTATCCCTTGAGCTCCTACCAACAATTTCTTCGTCACTCGAAATTCGGTCGAGAAGACCTCAATGCCCGGCAAAGTAACTTTTCTGCGTCCGCTTTTAACTTCCAGGGCCACCAGAGATTTTCGTCGGGAGAGTACGAAGTCCACTTCTCGATTACGGCTGGACCAATAGAAAAGCTCAATATTCTCACCTCTGAGACCGTTCATCAAGGCAGCCCCAATGGCTGATTCAACTAGCCTGCCCCAGAAATCGGTATCCTGCTTCGCTTCCCCCAGGTTAAGCTGAGATTGAGCTGTAATCAACGCTGTATTGAGCACTAGAAGTTTAGGGCTTGACGCTCTTTGCCGAACACGCTGACCAGCATATTTAGACAATCCCGCAAGAAGGCCCGCACCCTCAAGTAAATTGAGATAGTGAGCAAGTGTGGTGGTGTTGCCGGCATCCTGGAGCTGGCCAAGCATCTTCTGATACGAGAGAATTTGGCCCGAGTAGGAACAGCCGAGTTCAAATAGGCGACGGAGAAGTGCCGGTTTGTCAACCCGGGTCATCAGCAAAATATCTCGTGAGATTGTAGTCTCTATAAGGGCGTCCTTGATGTAGTTAGACCATCTTTTTTGATCATTGATCAGATCGGCGCCACCGGGATAGCCTCCAAAGAATATATATTCA
Organism: uncultured delta proteobacterium; assembly: GCA_963712115.1. GTDB lineage: Bacteria > Desulfobacterota > Syntrophobacteria > BM002 > BM002 > BM002. The sequence continues at coordinate 69,616 of CAVQGX010000014.1, forward strand.
TCTAAACCCCAATCGAAAGCCTCGCGCATTTCCGCAAATGACCAGTGCGTAACCGGGATTACTTCGAATCGTCCCGCGAGGCTTTCGGTCAAGCCCCGCTGTACCAATAGTGGGGATGACCCCAACAGCATCACGTGTAGTGGAAGACCTTTGGCTGTATCCTCGTCCCACAACCTTTTCACCGTTTCTGACCAGCCGTCGATTTTTTGGGCCTCGTCCATGACAAATAATGCGTTCTTTTCAGATTCCACCTTAAGCCTGGCGATTTCCCACTGCTGCTCAATCCAGGTTCGATCCTTCAAGGTGGGCTCGTCCGCAGAGGCATAGTGGCTGGGGATCTCAAGATCAGCCATAACCTGATGTGCGAGGGTAGTCTTGCCCGATTGTCTTGGTCCGTAGAGTACTTGCATGAACCGTCTGGACTCAGACATTCTTTCCATTAGCATGCCATGAATTGGTCTTTTAAATATTTGAATTCCCCTGATTTTACAATTTACTCAATATATTGAGTAAATTTACTCAAAACGTTGAGTAATTGTCAACTATAAATTCGGTCCGCTGCTCAGTTGACCCCAGACCATTACCAGTTGGCAGCAAGACAAAGCTCATAGCTCGAAGCTGAAAGCTCTAAGCTCAAAGCAAAAGCAAAGATTTAAAACGCAGACGGACCCTCCCGCCTCGCCTGAGTCCGCCTCAGGCGGACGATGGCGGGCTGGGAGCGCGGAGAAGAGAATTCACCACGGAGTTACACGGAAATCCACGGATTTTCTAACCACGAAGAACGCGAAGGGCACGAAGAAAAGGCATGGCTCTCACAGAGCCCACAGAGAACACAGAGAAGAATCTGTTTATGACAGTGCAGCGATCGCTTAAAGGTCCGCGCATGGCTGCGCGTCCCGATAGAAAGCTATCGGGAACAATGAGCAGCCATTGAGGCCAAAAATAAACGAGCTTATTTTTGGCCTCAATAGGCTACCCATAATGCCCTTTAAGCGATCCAGCATAGATAATATACAAATCTTCTACTATCCATTGATAATGAAAGGGAGTCCACTGAGGTATTTAAGGAGCTCTCGGAGGGCTCCGGAGGCCGCGGGGCTTGCATGAAAGAATTAGTGTTCTCGGCGGATTTGATCGTTTGGTGCTTAGTGCGTAGTGCCTAGTGCCTAGTAAGATGGGTAATAAAAAGAGGTATGCCAGCCATTAATGATGGGTATCGAGGGGAGGGGTTGATTAGCGAGTGGAGTTTTTTTCGATTTCGCGGAGCTCTATTTCAACAGCCTGCTCTTCTCTCAGGATGAAGAAAATCACTCGGGCCAGCAAAATCAAAATCACTGCCACTGCGAAGATTAGTATGTAGCCAACTATGCTTATCATGATAAAACCTAGACTCCCGGTTCAAGGCGAAGGGCAATTTGTGTCATTAGGCTTCGCCGTCATTAAGTCATTACGCTGCGCTGTCATTTATTGTAAAAGGTAGAGGTCAGAACTTCGAAATATTCTGCTCTACTCTTTGGTTTTTTGACTCCTTTCGCTATGCGCTATGCTCTATGCGCTATGCTTAACTCTGTCCTACTGCATCGGCCAGGGGTACTGGTTCAAAGTTCCTGAATTTCCTGGTAAATTTTACTCCTATTCCCTTGTTTTTCTGGTCCACTCTGATAATGACAGCTTCTCCCCGAAGCAGAATGGTCTTTTCTTGACCTGTGTAATCAGGCGGGAGAGAGAATGCGATGACTGCGTAATCTTTGACTTTAAGAGCTCGCCACTGACTGGTCTTGATAAAGGCCCCTCCCTGGCTCACATCAACACTTGTTCCGTCCAAGGAATGACGCGATCCTTGTTTGAAAAGTTCCACGCGAAAACTCTGTCTCAGCCTGGGGTATTTGCGACGATCGGGTGCTTCCATGGCTTCATCCAGCAAATAGTAAAATCCAGGATCTACAATCCACTGTTTCGGCAAATATGCAAAAATTATGCAGGCTTATAGATTTTCCATTTTTACTTGTCTTTTCAAATAGTTGATGGATTAGGCACTGGCAGGCAAGTACGAAATGTAGTCGTCACATTGGGTAATTAAATGCCAATTGTGGAAAAAAAATGGATCAGTTTGGCCGGTTGAGCCGGTTTAGCCCGCTAGGAGCTTTCAACGGACAGCTGGCAGCAAAAGAAATTTAACCGCAGAGAGCGCTGAGAGCGCAGAGAAGACCACCTAACCGCAGACCCACGCAGACGAACGCAGACTTCAAGAATTCTCTCGGAGAATAAGCAACGATCGCTTAAGGCCACCATGTGGCGTCCCGATTGAAAGCATCGGGAACTCATCCTTGTCATCAGTCACTGCCCATTGCTGCCGATGTAAAACATCGGTGCCAGATTCGCTGGCCCTTAAGCGACCATTACGATGGCATATTCACTCTGTCTCTTTAGACAAAGACTATTGACAGGCGCAGACGTCTCATTAGACAGGATATACAGGATAGATAACATAAGAAGCTCCTACCATTGAAATGAAGGGGAGCCACTGAGGTATTTAAGGAGCTCTCGGAGTCTAGGCATGGGGCATAGGGGATGGGGCCCTTTGGGTCATTTCTTCGCCCTCGCTTCGCTCCGCTCAGTCCCGCAAGCGGGTCCCTAGTTCGGCTTCGCCGTCATTAGGTCATTACGCTACGCTGTCATTTATCGTAATAGGTAGAGGGCCAGAAGATTTCGGATTGCGGATTTGGGATATGGGATGTGAGATAATTATCGCAGAGCGCAGAGCGTTAAGGGCGCAAGGCACTAGGTTCAAGGCAAGGGATCAAGGGCTGATCTATCGACTTCTACGATTTCTACGACTTATACGGTTTTTACGACTTCCGCTTTGAGCTTTCAGCTTAGAGCCATGAGTTTTACCTCTGCTGTCCTCTGATCTCCGACTTCCGACCTCTGGGTTCTTGCCTCTAACCTCTAACCTCTAACCTCCAACATCAACCTTGAGGCTTAGGTCTTTTGCTTTGCTCACATTGCTATTAACACTGATATCTGGTAATTAATGATCTGAAAAAGAGGAAGTACCAGTTAGAATCGACATTCAGCCGGATATGAAGCATAGAGCAATAGATATAGTGGAGTAAGTGATGAAAAAATATGAAAAAATTGAGATTAACCCAAACATAATGTTTGGAAAACCAGTAATCAAGGGCACACGGGTTACGGTCGAACAAATATTGCGCAAACTTGCAGGAGGGATGACAGCTGAAGAGATCATCACTGATCATCCACACCTGCGGAAAGAGGATATCTTAGCCGCGCAAGAATTTGCAGCTGACTACTTAGCTGACGAGGAGATCGCCTTCGGGTAAATGGGGACGAATTGAAATTCCTTGCCGACGAATGTTGTGATACTGGTCTGGTCGCATCCTTGAGAAAAGATGGCCACGATGTACTGTATGTCACAGAGAAAAAGGCTGGCGCCATTGATGACGAAATCTTATCTGACGCTTATAAAGAAGAGCGCATTCTGATCACTGAGGACAAAGACTTCGGTGAGTTAATTTACCGTTTTAAGAAGCCTACTTATGGTGTTGTCCTTCTCAAAATCGATGTCCACGAACGGCAGATCAAATGGTCCCGATTAAAGAAACTGATCGATGATTATGGGACTAGATTGCAGGGGCATTTTACAGTCGTGGACGCTCAAAAATTTCGTTTTCGCCCTTTGTCAATCTAAAATAATCTACCCTGCCCTCTTTTTATCTTACTAGCGGCTACCCGCCACTTAGTACTTACCTAGATCCGGAATCCAAAATGCTGCCTGCTGACAGCTGGCAGTAAAAGAAATTTAACCGCAGACGGACGCAGACCGCCGCAGACCTAAAAGCCTTTGAGAGAATAGGCAAAGATCACTTAAGCCCAGAATGGAGAGTGCCTGATTCGAAGAATAAGTAAACTCCTTCTTGTCATCAGGCACTCCACATTCCCAACGATCTAACCGATCGGCGCCAGCGTTGCTGGCATTTAGGCGATCCAGCTATTTAGCCTATTCTCCCATCATTGAAGTGATTTGGAGCTCGCTGAGGTATTGGGAACTCTCGGAGTTTTAAAAAGCTGGAGAGCATGGAGTATGGGGCATAGGGTTAGAGGACAGAGGACAGGTAATAGGATTTCGGATTTAAAAACTGCCTACCGGGATTTCTGAAATAAACGATTTAAACGGTTTCGACGATTTCAAAGATTTCAACGGTTTTAACTCTCATAGAAACAACTCTCTAACTGGAGAGCGAGCACCACTTTTCGAGAAACCTCTAACATTGTTTGTTTGTCCAAGGTCCCCACATATTTTTCCAATTTTTTTTGAGGAACAGTATGGAGATTATCTGCTTGTACAAAAGAAGGTTCCTGTAAGTTAGCTTTTTGTCCAATAAATACCTCTGTTGGATAACCTTTTCCTTTCGTGGTTATCTCAGCAACTGTAACCTTGTTCAAGTATTGCAGGACGTTTTGCCTTGTGAGAACAACTATCGGTCTAGTCCCGATCTTTCCGCCCAGGTTAATCATCCATATATCCCCGCGGTTCATGATTCACCCCACTGTTCGACCTCAATCCATGCGTCAGAATCATCTAAATCTGGAGGGTTTTCCTTGAGTTTTGTGATCCATTCGTCTTCGAATTTTTTTACTTCACGTTCTCGTATCCAGGCTTTCAAAGCTTCCCTTATCACCGCAGAACGGGAGAGATTCGAGGAGGAGGCAATTCGGTCTACGGCGCTGAGAAGGTTCTCGTCAAAGCTAATCTGTACGTTCTTCATTGAACACTCCTATTAAGATCGATATTTTAAAACATTATTTAATACATAATAATATACGCTATCACATACATAAAAATCAACCCCGAAAGAATGACAGTGTGAATTTATTGCAACCAAATCACGTAGGCGCCGGGTTTACCTGCACAGATTATTAACCGCAGAGAACACAGAGCACGCAGAGAAAACCACTTAACCGCAGACGAACGCAGACGAGAAAGCTTCAATGAACTTGAAAGCAACGATCGCTTGAAACCCAAATGGGAAGCTCTCGCAGCCATCGATAAGCCAGCTTGTCGCTGCCAGCGAGGACTTCCCATTTACGCCGATGTAGTCCATCGGCGCCAGCTTCGCCAGGCTTTCAAGCGATCACTGCCTTTACTTATTCTCACAATTCCGACTATTGACATTGTTGACAGTCGCAGACTAAAGGAATTGGCAAGAGCTTGAATCCAGAATTCAGGAGAAAAAGATCAAAATCGAGTGCCTCACATGGCGGCCTAAACTACTTCGACTATTTCAAATAGTTAAACGTTTTCCCGCTTTGAGCTTTCAGCTTAGAGCCATGAGCTTTGCCTCTGCCATCCTCTGATCTCCGACTTCCGACCTCTGACATCTGGGTTCTTGCCTCCAACCTCAAGCGAAGCGCCCCTCCAACCTCCAACAGCAACCTTGGGCCTTGCGCCCTGAGCCTTATGCCGTTTCTTTCCAGTTACAGCTATGGTTTGAAAAAGTGCACCTGCCAATTTTTCCAGGCTCCTTTGGCCCTCATATCTAAGTGTTTGTATTTGTTTATTTTTATTTAGATGAAGGAGTAAAAAATCTTTTTTAGGCATACTTTCGGCCTGCTTTTCGGATGGGAATGGAATTTGCATTAGCATGGGGCTGACTCTACTAAATGATGCGTCTGAAACACCTGGATGCCTATCCATGGCAGTAGAAAAGAAACATATGACCAACGAGGAAAAGCGTAAGCACATCAGAATTAAAAGATTCTTCCGGACGAAACTGTCCAAAGATGGAATGTCGCAACCTATTGAAGGAAACACCGAGAATGTGAGCCAGGGCGGAGCTTACATAAAAACAAAGGACTGGCATTCTTTCAAACCAAATGATAAAACTACCATCACGGTTTACCTCCCACCTATTTTTTCCGGTCAGGATGGGATTATCGGGCTGCAAGGCTCTGCTAGAATAACCAGGGTGGACGAGGACGACGAGGGTGTAGCAGTCCAGTTTCTGCAAAACTTCAAACAGTTCGAAAGAATTGAAGAAATGGATATACCAGGAAAAATTAGATACAAGAACTTGGCCCACTATCTCTCAGCCACCTCGAGCATTCCATCGAAAGCATTTGCCGAGATGCACCCTGACGGTTTCCTGGTGGAAAAAACACAAAAGAGCATGGATAAAGAGGTCATCTTTCAGTTCAGCACCAAGTCATTCGAGGATGAGGAAGTGCTGAGGGCGCAGAGGCAAGGCGTGGTACTGGGAGACATCCTCGAGGCCAGAGTAATAGAGATAAAAGAGAGAAAAGAATCGACAACTCCTTCTCATGTCACCATAGGCCGGGCTGCTCAGAATGATATCATCCTTTACAACAAGATGGTTTCCAAGGATCACGCTTATCTGGAGATTCCTGAAAAAGGTGGGAATTGTTCCCTGGTGGATGTGGGGTCCAAGAATGGGACGCTCCTGAATGGGGATGAGGTGACCCCGAATAAGACATATCCCCTCAGAGATGGGGACGAGATATCCTTTGGTCCTGAGACCAAGGTGGTGTACTTCTCTTCAAGAACCTTCCATGAGTTTTTGACGCAACTTAAGACGCCTTCCGGCTAGTAACCTCTACTAGACACAAATCCGAATTAACTGCAGACGATTTGCTAGCGGGCAGCGGACAGCTGACAGCAAAAGATAATTAACCGCAGAGAACGCTGACCCGCACGCCTCGCCTGAGCGGCCCGTCCGCCTCGGCTGAAGCCTCGCGATGCCGGGCGGGCTCGCGATGGCGGGCTGGGAGCGCAGAGAAGAAGATTCACCACGGAGTTACACGGAAAGTCACGGGCTTTTTAACCGCAGACGGACGCAGACAGATTGGTACCGCATAAGTGCATTGGTCTGCGGTTAGAAATAAAAAGGCTGGCACTGAGTCCTAATATGCGACGCTGCGGTGGGAGGCAGCAAGCATGAACACTATTTTCTCGTCATCATCGATTTCATAGAAGAAGCGGTAGGCGCCGATTCGATATCGCCAGGTGTCTGGATCGAAACCCTTTAGCTTCTTGATATTTGGTCCGAAGTGTGGATGCTCACGCAATTGAGGGTAGACATAATCGCGAAGTTTCTGTGCCACTTTGGGCTGGCCGGAACTGCCAATACGGCGTAAGTCATCTTGAAACTGTTCGGTTTCAAAAATCCGGTACTTACTCAACGAAACTCCCTTTACGGAGACGAGCCTCCTGCGAACCCTTCTCGATACGTTTCATGAGCTCTTTGCTTGCCATGATCTCTGCTACCTCGACATCATCGGCGAATTGTTGCTCGCGGACTTTGGCCAAGGCAGCAGTCTCAATTAGGTTCGACAGTGACCGATTTTCGGCCTTAGCTGCTTCCAAGAAAGTGATGTACGTTTCGTCACTCAGTCTAAGAGTTACCGTCTTAGGCATTTTGCACCTACCTTGTTATTCTTTTTTATTCTATTGTATTCACAACGAAGAAAATGTCAACTGCAGACAAAAGAATTCACCACGGAGTCGCACGGAAAGTCACGGGCTTTTTAACCGCAGACGAACGCAGACCACCGCAGACGTTTCATTAGACAGGATTAACAGGATGTACAGCATAAGATAAACGAGAGAAGTCGGATTGATGCCAGGATCGCTTAAAGTCACAATGGTGAACCCACAGATGGGAAAACGAGCGAGCTAGTTTTCCTATCTTAGGGTTCCCCCTTTGTCCCGATGATTCCATCGGGACCACCCGCCGTGCGAGTGACCCTTAAGCGAATGTTACCTTGACATACTCACCCACTTTTTTACAGTGAATAATTATTGACATTCGCAGACAGATTGGTACCGCATAAGTGCATTGGTCTGCGGTTAGAAATAAAAAGGCAGGCGCGGTGGCCTGCCCAACTGGATTCTGACTACTGGCTGCTAACTACTTACTCTATGCGCTATGCGCTCTGCTCTATGCGAATTTAGGGCATAAATCGTTCGCCCGCAGGTTCCATAAGGGGTTCTGCCACGGGATCCATGAGAGGTTCGTAACGTGGTATTTCAAGAGGGGCAACCCAGATTTCCACCCTTATGTTAATTGAAGTAACCTGCATGTTGATAAGACAGATTCGGCTCTCCTTTTGGTAGAAGAGCAAGGTCCGAGTATATTTGAGACTGGCCTGCAACATCCAGCCGTTCTTCGCCATGGTCCCCTCAAAGAACTTGAGTAGCGACTCGTAGTCTACATTCCCGTTATACACCAGGTTGCCCGTAGCGAATTCAGCAGTCATGTAAACAAAGGACTCTTTCGCATCTAAGTCGAGTTCTTTAGGTATGGGAACGTCGGGGAATTCGCGGATGGTCACGATTGGGGTGGGGCCTTCTTCCCCGGTGGGTTCTGTGTGAACCGTCTTGGTACAGCCTGAACATAGCAAAAAGAGGGTTAGTGCAATACCGACGATCATTGACTTTTGCTGGCAAATGATCATGGTTATCTCCTTCTGTGTCATTATTCAAAGATCTAGCCCGGATATTTCACGTATCATTAGTCAAGACCACCTACTTGTCAACCCGTAATCATTGAACATTTAACATTTCTTCGCGCTCACCCTGCTCCGCTCAGGCCCGCAAGCGGGTCCCTGGTGACGCATTTCTCATTGGTCATTTATCAGAGTCTCCTCTTGTATTAACCGCAGAGAACGCCGAGAGCGCAGAGTAGATCTAATTTAGATCCGCGAAGTACGCGAAGAAAGCGAATAGAGTAATCTGAATTCTTCAGACAGTATTTACAGGATGTACCGGATGTGACAAGCAAATGTAGAAGAGTTGATGATAGGATCGCTTAAGTAACCCCGCGGAGCGGGGCGTCCCGATGGACACATCGGGACAAATGGGAAAGCATCTGGTGGACGAAAGTAAGCTAGCTTGCTTTCGTCCACCAGCGCTTCCCATTCAGCTCTTAGGCGATCCTATCTTCTATTTGTCTTCTTCGTGGTTCTGTCTTTTATCCGTGTAATCCGCCTGCCCGCCATCGTCCGCCTGAGGCGGACTCAGGCGAGGCGGGCGGGTGTGTCCCGCCCTCGGCGGGACCCGTGCCAAAAAAACCGCTTCTCTAGGATCTATAACCCTCCGTGGTGAAAGTTTTTTGTCTGCGGCGGTCTGCGTGGGTCTGCGGTCAATTCGCAAAAGAGTGGTTCTTATCGGCTCTGTAGGCTGATTACTTGAAATACCCCTCGTGATGCACTATTATCTCAACAAACATATTGAGACATGGAGCACGTAACACTCCAATAATCCATGGCCCTTTTGTTTCACCGCGAAGGGCTAGTTGGATACGCCAGGATCAACTGACATTACGAGGTTTATGCTCATTAAAGATCAGGACTCTCATCTAAAGAACAAAAAGGGAATATTTAACCAGATAATTGAATGGGTTGCGCCACTTCGCCGCAAAACAGAAGCCGGTGACACAGCGGTTTCACCCCACCTGCCTGATGGAAAAACCTTCACCGAATTTAACCTTAGTGACGAAATCCTAAAAGGTATCGAGAATGCCGGCTTCTTCCGTTGCACCCCCATCCAGGAACTAGCCCTACCTATAACGCTGGCAGGGGAGGATATTGCAGCTCAGGCGCAGACCGGCACCGGAAAAACCGCCGCTTTTCTCATCACCCTCTTTCAGCATCTGCGTAAAATTGACAAGCGCAAGCCAGGTATGCCCTCGGCCCTTATTCTGGCACCTACCAGGGAACTGGCATTGCAAATCTACCAAGACGGCCAGGTCCTTGGTAAATACACTGGGCTCAAAATGGTCGCTGTATTCGGAGGCATTGACTATCAGAAACAGGCCTCACAACTACGCGAAGGAGTCGACATAGTAATCGCCACCCCGGGAAGACTGATCGATTACATGAAACAAAAGGCTTTTATTCCTGAACGGATCAAGATCCTGGTGGTTGATGAGGCAGACCGAATGTTCGATATGGGCTTCATTAAGGACCTGCGCTATATTCTAAGACGTTTGCCCTCCTATGACCAGCGCCAGTCAATGCTTTTTTCGGCAACTTTGTCGTCACGCGTCCTGGAACTGACCTACGAGTACATGAACCTGCCCAAGGAAATCTATGTCACGCCGGACGAGATAACCGTGGAAACTGTGGAGCAGTCTGTCTTTCACGTTGCTAAACACGAGAAACTACGTTTGCTGTTAGGGGTGCTTGCAAAAGAACCTTGGGAAAGGGTGCTTATTTTTGCTAACACCAAGGCCACGGTGGAGTGGCTAAGCGCAAAACTCAAAGGAAATGGTTATCCAGTCAAGGGACTGAGCGGAAATCTTAATCAACGGCAAAGGCTAAAAATCATTAACCATTTTAAGTCCGGAGATCTCAAGATCCTCGTTGCTACTGATGTGGCCTCTAGAGGTCTGCACGTGGAAGAAATCTCTCATGTTATCAACTACGATTTGCCGCAGGATCGGGAAGATTACATACATCGGATTGGTCGCACCGCCCGGGCCGGTATGTCAGGCAAGGCCATTAGTCTGGCCTGCGAGGAGTACGTTTACTCACTGGAGGCCATTGAGGAATATATAGGCGAAAAAATACCCGTATTCTGGCCTGAAGATGATTGGCTATTACCAGACAAATCGGGGAGATTCCGTGCTGCTGACCGGCCAAAAATGGGGCAAAAAAGAAGGGGCTCTCCTCCCCGTAAGGGAAAACCCGGCCAGCGATCCCGTGGAGGAACTCGACCGAAAAAGCAATCGCGGGGCAAAAGTTCGCAAAGCGCAAAGCGTAAGAAGCCAGAGGGCAGAGGTCCGAAGTCAGAGGTCAGTAAAAACTAGGCACAATCTGTGGCGAGACGCGCGAGACAGGGAAAACATAAGTCGGACACGGAGGCCCGCCCTGCTGGCTACTGACTGGACATAATCTCAGTAACATCCGCGAAGTACTCGAAGAGCACGAATAAAGAAAGCTGAATTAATTTGACAGGATTTACAGGATATACCGGATAAGAGCAGCATGAGAAACTGAGCCGATGAAGGGATCGCTTAAAAGGTCCATGTGGGAACCTTGAGCATCAAAAATAAGCCAGCTTATTTTTGAGCTCTAGGGTTCCACATTAATCCCGATGATCCCATCGGGGTCACCCGCTATGCGGGGTACTTTTAAGCGATCTCAACTCTCTGCGTGCTCTGCGTTCCCTGCCCGCCATCGTCCGCCTGAGGCGGACTCAGGCGAGGCGGGCGGGTCTGCGGTTAATCGGTAGGGGTTGTAGATGCGTGCTGCCAGACTTTTGGGAGAATTGGAGTCCTTGGCGGAAAAGCTTGGAGTCGAGGTCGTTTACGAACGATTGCCCCGCTGCCGCAGTGGCCTCTGTCGAGTAAATGAGCAGTATCTTCTTTTTGTGGATAGAGCTCTGCCCGAAGATGCGCAAGTGGACGTGTTTATCTCTGCCCTTTCACGCTTTCCTCTGGATGATCTTCAAGTGCTCCCCTACGTCAGGGAAATTTTCGAGTCCCACAAATTATAAAGCATAGAGTGAGAAGCCAGTAGTCAGTAGCCAGTAGTAATTTCGAAATTTGAAACTGAAACTCCGCAATCCGAAATCATCTCCCTATTCCCCTCGCCTTCCTAAATCCACGAAGTACGCAAAAAACGCGAATAGAGGAATCTGAATTCTTTAGACAGGATTAACAGGATATACAGGATTAGAGAAGCAGAATGAACTGAGTCTATTGAAGGATCGCTTAAGGGCTGAATGGGAAGGCCTGGTAGACGAAAGTCAGCTAGCTCACTTTCGTCTACCAGGCTTTCCCATTGGTCCCGATGTGCCATCGGACACCCCGCTTCGCGGGGGGCACTTAAGCGATCTCTACTCTCTGCGTGCTCTGTGTTCTCTGCGGTTAACAATCCGTGCAATCCGCGTGTCCCGCGGAGTGGGACCCGTGCCAAAAATAGTCTGCGTCTGTCTGCGTGGGTCTGCGGTGAGATGGGAGGATCAAGCCTCGGCAAGGGACCTGAGGAGGGAGATGAGTTTTTCTCTCTCAGCGGGAGAGACGTCCACAAAATTCAGACCAACATCGAACTGATGTTTCCTCTCGCTCTCGAACTTGTTGTACCAGAGCACCTGGGCTTTAATGGTCCACGAGTCCCCCTCACCCGAGGAAGATAGTGTAAGAACTAGCGGTGTATTACCCGAGGGATCATTGTCCAGGTGCAGATGGTGCCCCTGAATTAACATGTGATTGGTTTGAAGACAGGCTCCAATTGGAGAGATATCGGTGAGTCGTCCTTGCACCTTATCGGTGCGGGGTCTTTGTTCGACAGAATCCCAGACCTGAAATTCCACGTCTACAGCCGCGGAATATCGCGAATGCCTGCGACGCTCCAGACCAAGATACTTTCTAAGCCCCATGGTGGTGCCCCCCATCGGGTTATTATGAGATTTTTTCACAAGCCTACAGTATTAAGCGACAATTAACACAATTTGTCAAGGAAAAGTGGTAAAGGGGTGAACGGTGAACGGTGAACGGTAACCAGTTGAGATAACAAACTTAATTAATTGCCTGATTTGTCAAAATCAAGCTGACTGTTTTCAGCTGGCAGCAAGAGAAATCTAACCGCAGACGGCCGCAGACCACCGCAGACAAAAAATTTCTTACGCAGAATAGACAATGATAGCCTGAAAGCGCAATGGGAGCACCTGCAGCCATCAATAAGCAAGCTTATTATTGCCTGCCGCCACCCCCATTCCTGCCGATGTAATCCATCGGCATCCCGCCTCGCGGGACTTTCAAGCGATCATTATCCATATTCACTGAATTTTCGCACCTGAAGAAGTATTGACATACGCGGACTTTTCGACGTCCTGGTCTGCGGCTGGAAATAAAAAGCGAGCACAGAGGCCCGCTCTAGTACGTCTATCGTGCACAGTTTGTGGTGCTCAGTGCATAGTGTTTAGTGCCTAGTGCCACGACTCCGTCGTGGCTTGCTTCGCTTCAGATAGATCACCCCGAAGACCACTGCCGCAAGCATTAAAATCACAAATATTATGCCTAACCCGTGATCTTTGGTGATAAGGGCCGCGCTGTGCAATACTTGCCTGAAAAAACCTGCCAGAGGCACATCTTGGACAGCCACTAACGGTACAGTTTTAAATACTTTTTCCTTAGTGGCAATTACAGCCTCTCCTATACTTTGACCACTCTCAATTGGCGCAAATAATCTCTCGGGGATCCTGGCCTGCCAGGAGATATCAGCCTGTAGATCAATGGGCAAGGTGACAATTCCAGGTTCGGAGGCAGCCAGTTCCACCTCCCCCACGGTCCCTTTCCAAACGGGAAGTTTAAGAAGCACATCTCCTTGCTTGAATAGGTTCACCGCCGCAAAATTCCGGAAGCCGTAATTGAGCAGCCGCAGGGCTTCTCGTTCTCTAATAGCCTCGCTTTTTGCTCCCATCACCACTGCGATGAATCGTTGATCACCCCTCTTAGCGGTGGCCAGCAGATGATAGCCTGCATTTTCTGTGTGCCCAGTTTTCAAGCCGTCAACTGTGGGATCGCGCCGGAGGAGACCATTGCGATTTTTTTGACGGATATTCTCATGGGTAAAGTCCTTGAGTTGATGATATTTTATGGCTTGTGGATGTTCTTGAACATAGACTCTTGCTATTAGGGCCATATCTCTGGCGCTGGTGTATTGGTCCGGAGCGGGCCAACCATTTACCGTCTGAAACTGGGTGTTTTCGAGCTGAAGCTCTTGCACTCTCTCATTCATTTTCACAACAAAAGCCTGCTCATTCCCCTGGAGAAATTCGGCCACTGCAATGCAGGCATCGTTGCCGGAGACGACCGCAATTCCTTTGATTAATTCTTCTAAAGGAACACGATTGCCCTGACGGACAAACATCTTGGAACCGCCTGTGCGCCAGGCTTTTTCGCTGATCCACACCTTGTCCTCAATAAGAACCTGGCCGTGGTCTACTGCATCGAATATTAATAAAAGAGTCATTAATTTGACAAAACTTGCAGGACTTATTCGCTCATCAGGATTTTGGCCGTAGAGGAATTCCCCAGAATTGGCATCGATTAGAACGGCGGATTGCGCCGCCAACGCAAAGGGGTGCGGCATCTCCTGCGCCCAGGCCGCTTTCAATGAACCCAAGAGCAAAACGGTAAGCCAAATACTCATTAAAAGTATTGCTCTTTTCCTGATTCTTGGCATGAGATTCTCCTGGATAGACATTAAATTCATTTACCGCTTTTTACTGCCAGCTGCCCGCTGCATTTTGGACCGCGCTTATAGCATAGCAAACGTGGGTTGTAAAGTAAGGCCAATAGCATAGAGCATGGGAAAATACAGCGGGCAGCTGTCAACTGGCAGCGGGCAGAGATGAAAACTAGGCACTAGGCACAGCAGGGCGACGCGGTGAAACGGCGAGACGGAGACGCGGCGCGTTGAGCGTCATTTGGCTTCGCCGTCATTAGGTCACTACGCTACGCTGTCATTTATTGTAAGAGGTGGAGGGCCAGAAGATTGCGGATTGCGAAAAAATTGAACTCTATGCGCTATGCTCTATGCCCTTTGCCTTGGGCCTTGCGCCTTGCGGAGGGGGCACAGTTATTGCTTACCTTCCTTTGATCTTTCATTTGTCAAATAGTTGATTAGTCAATTAGTCAATTAGTAAAATAGCTTGGCGCAGATCTATGGCAGAGTTCGAGCCCATTCGTTTCGGAAAATATCTCATTCTTGACAAAATCGCCACAGGCGGCATGGCTGAAATGTATCTGGCCAAGATGACCAGCCTCGAAGGTTTCGAAAAGCTTGTTGCCATCAAAAAAATCCTGCCAAACCTCACACAGGACAAAAATCTGGTCAAGATGTTCATTGACGAGGCCAAGCTCGCCGCCATGCTCTTCCACCAAAACATTGTCCAGATCTACGACCTTGGCAGCATGGAAGGCGCCTATTTTATTGCCATGGAGTACATTCACGGCAAGGATTTGCGGGTCCTCGGCAGGAAGGCCAAAGAGAGAAACCTGCCACTCCCCCTGGAGTACGCCCTCTACGTCACCTGTCGAATCTGTTCGGGCCTTGATTATTCACACAATCTCAAGGACTTTCAGGGAAATCCCCTCGAGCTCATCCACAGGGACATCAGCCCGCAGAACATATTGGTCACCTACCAAGGTGAGGTAAAAATCGTCGATTTCGGGATCGCCAAAGCTGCCAAGAAATCGTCAGACACCAAGGAAGGGTTGATCAAGGGCAAGGTATCTTACATGTCCCCCGAACAAGCGGCCGGAAAACCCATAGATAACCGCTCTGACATCTTTTCCACCGGTATCCTTCTTTATGAGATGGTCACCGGGAAGCGCATGTTTGAGGGGGACGATTTGCAGGTTCTGGAGCGGGTGCGCAAAGCAGATTTTGAGCCTGCCGAGAATATCGTCCCAGACCTGCCCCGGGAGGTGGGCGAAATACTCGATCGGGCCCTGGCTAAAGGGGTTACTCGCCGTTACAAGTCCTGCATTGAGATGCTTGCTGATCTGGAGGCGTGCCTGGCTGCCTTCCCAGTCCGGCCCAGTGCTGAAGGTCTTTCCCAATACATGAAGGCTCTATTCGCTGAGGAGATTGCTGCCGAGGCTGCCGCTCTCCAGCGCGCTGAAGTTCAACTTTCCGCATTCAAAGGAAAACCAGTTTCTGAGGCGCAAACAAAGACTCTGCAGATATTGGAGCACATCGAACCAGTACCTACCAAAAAAACCGAGGTGCCCCGCAGCACGCACAGGCTCTGGCTTGGTACCTGGGCAGCAGTCATGGTGGTGGGTGCGGTTGTCCTCGCTCTCCTCATAAAGCAGAAACCTTCTTCAGCGCCAGGCCAGAACAAACCATTTGCAGCAGTTAAGACTAATGAGGTATTGCCACCCGCCAAGACCAAACCTTCGGTTGCGCCTGAACCGACCAAGCGCGACCAAGCCTTGGAGGCTTTGGAGAAAAAGCAATTTGCCAAAGCAGCAGCACTTTTTGAAGAAATTCTTGCCAGTGAGCCTGGAGAGAAGCAAGCAATCGCCACCCCTTACGCCCAGGCACTAGTGGGTGGAGCAACCAGTATATTAGATACTAAACCGAAGCAGGCGGAGGCTTTGCTGATAAAGGCGGCCGATCTCGATCCTAAAAATGCTGAGGCCCATTTTTATTTGGGAAAGCTGTACACGTCAGCGAAAGATATTGCCCAAGGCTATACGGGCTTATGATAAAGCTATCGGCCTGGATCCTTACTTTACCGATGGGTTCTTCAATCTCGGCTTTCTCTATTACGCAACCAAGGCTTACGCCAGGGCTGAACAAATGTTTGGCAGGGTTGTGGAACTCCAACCTTCCTACTTAGACGAGGCCTATTTCAACCTGGCAGTGGTCCAAAATTTGCAGGGTAAAAACGAGGAGAGTATTAGAAATTTGGAGAAAGCTCTGGAGGTAAACCCTGCTAACAAAAGAGCAAAGAAGTTTCTGCTTCGCATTAGGCGCACTTCAGAAAATGGCAGTAAAACAAAGCAGTCGGAAAATCAGAATATTATTACTGCTAGGGCTGGTATTCACCCTGACACTTTCGGGCTGCGCCACAGTGGACAAATATGTACAGCAAATAAACCAAAAACTGCCTTCCTGGGCCAAAAGCTCCGAGTCTAAAGCTTCCTATCACTATCACAAGGTACGCTATTCCGGCGAATCCCTTTCGGTTATTGCCGAATGGTATACGGGAGACGTTGAAAACTGGCCTTATCTGGCAAAGGCAAATTCAAAAATAGACCCGGATCACATTACCATCGGAACAACTGTCCTAATACCCAAAAATCTCCTCCACACCAATAAACCCATGCCCCAGGAGTTCGTGGAGGCAGTTGCCAAAAGGCACAAAAACGAGAAAGCCCAGGTTGCCAAGGCACCTCCTAAGCCTGCGTACTACTACCACAGAGTAAAGTACTCAGGTGAAACACTCTCGATAATCGCCAAATGGTACACCGGTGATGTGGAAAATTGGCAGGCACTGACAAAGGCGAACCCCAAGCTTGACCCGGACCGCATCAACGTTGGTGACAAAATCCGTATACCGAAAAAGATTCTCAACACAAGAAAACCAATGCCTCGAAGTTTTGTTGTCGCTTCAACGAAAAAAAAGCAAACAAAGTCATCCTCGACTACTCCTTCCGAAGTCAAAACCACCAAGACTGCCAAAAAAGAATCAGAGTCATC
>CAVQGX010000015.1:0-17354 GCA_963712115.1 uncultured delta proteobacterium
TGATATTCCCGGTCTCGAGACAACCGAAAAGAACCAAATACCAATATGCATAGACTGATTCCGTTAGACTTACTTTACACAATAATGATATGATACTAAGGTATGTCAGGCTGTTACTGGTTCTTTATGATCAGGGTGCAATACCACTTTTTTTGTTCTGATTTTTTTTGGTCGTGAAGGCACACCAATCGACCCTGGGAAAATAACCCTAATGTTGCAAACCCAAACCGGCAAAAATCGCTTCGCTCGCGTGATAGTCCCGCTTCAGCGGGACGCCCATGCTCAGCTCAGACAGGATCTCACGTACGGTCAAGTACTGTTCATCCTGTCCGAGCCTGCGCGCGACCACATCTGGCGCGCTCTGACGCGTTTTTTCTCGACGTGGGTCTGCAACATTAGGGATAAATCACCGCTGCAAATATAGCCGTTATCACCTCTTCTGGCGATCATCTTGAGTCTAGGTAACGGGCGCATAATCAGATTCCCGGATAAATTGCCTGACATGTCTTTCGACGTTAAAGTGTATTTGGGGATGCATCTATGATTCTCTTATTTGAGACTGTTCAATAATTCAGTCTTTGAATGCCTTAAAGCTTTGACTTACCTGGATCCCCGCCTACGCGGGGATGACGGGCGATCGCATACTGTCGTCATTCCCGCGAAAGTGGGAATCTAGGGCATTGGCAGAGTTTTACCGATAATTTCTTGGGGGTAACTATCCAAAACATGGTGTTTTAACTATTTGATTTGTCTGTTTAAAAAAAATATTGAACAGTCTCTATTTATAGTTAGTACTCATCCGGAAATACAACCATCTGCTCCCCCTTGACGGGGGAGGATGAAGTAGGGGGTGATTAAATAATTGGTATTTTAATCACTTATTCTTTCCCCCTCCCCCCGCCCGCCTCGCCCGTCCGCCTCGCCTAGCTTGGCTGGAGGGCGGGCCTGAGCGAGCAGGCTCGCGATGGCGGGCAGGCTTAATCCCCTCCGACTCGGCCGAGCTCGTCGCGGGCCGCCAAGAAAGGGGAAAGGAAATTTCCGGATTGACATTAGTTAGAAGATCCGATCTGCTGACTTGTAGTCGAAGAGGGATGATTGGTTAACCTGCAATACTGGGACTGCTACCACTGTGAAAGACTTCACTGAAGACGGAGTAGGCCCGTTTGGTCCGAAAGGAAAGCAGATGTCAATGGTTACCCAGAGGTTAGTTTTGTCAGTCCACAATTATCAGGAATATTCCATACAATGTAAAAGGCTCTTTCAAGCTCTTAGAAAAATAGCGCATTTTGTCCTTGCTATGACGCTAACAGGTTTCCTATTTGGGTCCAACGGTTGCGCTACCTCCCCTGAAGAGTCAAAGAGAGCTTTACCCCCAAGAGGTGATCTGGAGAGATATCTGCAAACTGCTGATCATTTAGATGATGAGCAGAAAAAGCAGATGGCAAGCCGCCAACCTTTTGTTGGTATGACCCTCGAAGAGGCGAACCTTGCGATGCGCAAGGAATCTACCGAGCTAAATGTTTCTGGAGCAGCAATGCAGGCCGTTTATGTGGGCGGCTCGGGGGCGCGCTACTACCTCTATTTTGAGGGTGATCCTCCACGAGTGGTGAAGTGGACCGCTATTTCTGATGACGAGATTAAGCTCACGGACCCAGAGCTGCTCCGCCCCTCTCCACCTCTGCGCCCATTTTAGAATTTGATTTGGTAAGGCTGTATCGGAGGTCGCAGCAAGCCATTCGTGAATTTTGCGGGCTACAGACTTTTGGTCGAATTTTCGGGTTGTGATGCAAGCCCTGGCCCTAACCGCTACTATACTCGGGCAGAAAAATGGAAAAATCCCTGGCCAATAGCAGGAGTTTCCTCAACTCTTGCTCTTTTGGGATTGGATGAAGTGCCTCAGACATCCCCAATGAGCAACAAGTCACTGCCAAGGGCAGGGTAAACTGCCTAGCATTCGGTGCAACCAATGTGGGGCTTTTTTGCCTGCAATGCCTACAATCTGTGCCAGCTCTAAGCTCTGCTATTGATGATGGTAGCGACCATGGTTCTTTGCTGTGGAACTTACTCTGGCCATCGCACATAGTCACCAGGTCAATGAGGCAAGTCCCAAAGAGCAGAGGTGGTGAATTAGTTCTGGTAGTCTTATAAATTGACAAGGGAGTCGGAAATAGTATAGATTATTTCAATAATTTTCCATATCTTTTCAGATATCTTTATAGTTGAGCAATTTCGGAACGTAAGAGAATACCCTGAGGTGTTCTTATTCAACTCTTAATAAAAGCCTCAGTCTCGCCGCGAGTAAATCTCGAGATGATTGGATGAGACACGCGATGAGACTTCTCAGCCTATGGATAATAGATAATCTCTTTGAACTTTACTCTAATTGAAGCAGGGTAGGATATAAACATCTGTCTAATTTAGCCTCTCTCTAGCTGTCTCTTTTACCACTGGCAATTAGTGTTTCAATCCAAAATCCAAAATGATTTTCCCCAAGGAGATGTTCCTTGACAGTAACTCTAATCTGGTCCTTGATAGGCTCAACTAGAAAACCCCCAAAGTGGGAAGGTAGCCCGAGAGTGCTGGCTCAATGTTACTGAGAATTCCCATAGAACTACCAAACTTTAATCCTATGTTTTCTGATTCTGTTCTGGAGTATTTTAGCTTATCGGACTCCTGTGGTCTGAAGCAGGTTTAGTTGAAACGAATGGTTTCTATAACAAGATCACCTTGAGGGAGATTAAGGTGTCTGCCGGCATACCCATGACCTCTCATTATAGTTTGTGAACAAAAAATAGCCCTAGAAGTCAAAGGAGAAGGATATGCTCTCCCAAAAAGCTCGTCAGTACCCAATTAGCATATTAAAGAAGTCACTTTTCATAAGTGCATTTCTGATTCAAATAATCATACCCGCCCGCGGCCATGCCCAATCCGCGATAACCTCCGACGGCACCATGAATACTACGGTCACATTTGATCAAGGAAACTATACCATCAGCGATGGTACGATCAAAGGGAGCAACCAATTCCATAGCCTCGGTCGTTTCAATGTGCCGACTGAAGAAAGTGCGACTTTCACCGGCCCTCAGACAATTGAGAATATTATCAGTAGGGTTACGGGGGGGGAGGTTTCGGAAATTGACGGCCGCATTAGCTCAGAGATCGACGGGGCGAATTTGTTTCTAGTTAATCCCACCGGAATCCTTTTTGGACCTAACGCCACTTTGGATGTAAAAGGGTCGTTCCATGCCAGCACAGCAGATTTCGTTAGGCTTTCGGACGGCGGGATTTTCTACGCCGACCCGGGGGGTAACAGTACGCTAACAGTGACCTCGCCGGCAGCTTTCGGGTTTCTCGATGGGAATCCGGCAGGGATTACCATCCAAGGAAGCGCGCTCGAGGTGCCAGAGGGCAAGACCTTGTCGGTTGTGGGCGGGGATATTGAGATTAAGGGTGATAGTTCTTTCGCTAGTGCAAGTCTAACTGCATTGAGTGGACAGATTAACATTGCGAGCGTTGCATCACCAGGCGAAGTCATTCCAAACACTTCGGGTGAGGCCCCAGACATACAAGTTGAGTCGTTTGAGCACCTTGGGGAGATTGCTTTGGCCCAGGGTGCACTTATCAACGCCGGCGGTGACAGTGGAGGCACCATTGTTATTCGAGGTGGACGTTTGATGATAGACAACGCGTTTGTTCTTGCTCACACGGGGGACGTTGATGGTTCCAGTACCGGGATCGACATTGATGTAACGGACAGTTTGACCATCGTCAATGGCGGTGGTCTGGGGGCAAACAGTTACGGAGCTGGAGATGCTGGGGAAATAAGGATCAAGGCCGGGAGCATCAAAATGCTAGGAGTTCTTCAGACGCCGTACTACTCCTCCTCTTTTATCGGAAGCCAGGTACTGGCTTCAGGTGACAGCGGTGATATACGTATAGAAACCGGCAATCTGGAAATCCGGGATGCATCTGTTATTACCACCACTTCATGGAATAGCCAAGGGGGGAATGCCGGCAACTTGGAAGTGATTGCAGATAGCGTGCTCATCGCTGGACCTGAGAGTTCGCCCGACCCCTTTGTGACAGACTTTACAGGTATGGACACCTCATCAGGATGGGCGGCCGGAAACGGCGGAGATTTGAGCATCACTACCGATAATTTGACAATGACGAATAGAGCCTCACTGGATGGTAGCGCCTACGGGCCAGGTCGAGGCGGTGACATGACAATAAATGCAGGCAATGTGGAGGTGCTAAAAGGCTCAGCCATGATTGCCAGTGCATTCGGTTCAGGGGATGGAGGAAATTGTACGGTGACCGCAGACCGAGTATTTATCTCTGGTGTAAGTCCTGAAATCTTTACAGATATAACTGGGACCCAATCACTATCACCCTCGGGTATAGCTTCCCAAACCGGTCTTAATGGTGGAAGTGCTGGCGGAGTGAAGATTGTGGCGGACAGTTTGGAAATTTCCGACGGCGGCAGGCTATCTGTCGAAACATTCGGTCCTGGGGACGGCGGCAGCGTCGAAGTGGAAGCCGGCAACGTGCTTATATCTGGGGTAAACCCTGATCTCAGAGACTTACTGATTAGTAACGACGCTAATCCTAAGTACGCAGCCGCAAGCATTTTGTCCGGTTCAGGCAGTTTCTACTTGGGTGACGGAGCAACGGGACAAGGTGGTAATATTAAAATTAAGGCTGAAGACATTGAATTAAGCGATGGGGCGCTGATTTCCAGCGAGACCGAAACTCCGGGAGATGGGGGTTTTATAGAGATCGAAGCAGATAATGTGACACTTTCCGGTGGAGCCTCGATTGCGTCTGAAAGCAGGGTAGCCTTCGCCACACTCACCGGAAAGGCCGGCAACATCTCGATCACAGCTAATGAAACATTCAGCAGTGACGACAGTTCTGTCATCACTTCCGCTGAGCAGGCAGAAGGTGGCAATATCACCATCACTTCCCGCGAGGTGCTACTGACCAATGGATCCTTGATCTCGGCCGAAAGCTCTGGCCCGGGCGACGCCGGCAATATCACTCTTACCGCCACCGATATGTTTCACATGAAAGACAGCTCCCTAACTACTGAGGCCAAACGAGCTGATGGGGGTAATATAAAGATTAATACAGACTACATGGTCCATCTTGTTGGCAGTGAGATAACCGCTACTGTTGGCGGTGGCCCCGAGACTGTTGGAGGTAATATCAACATAGATCCGGAGTTCGTTATTCTGGATAATAGCAAAATCATCGCTAATGCCTTTGAGGGCAGGGGTGGAAACATACGAATCGTTGCCGGCACTTTTCTGGCCGACCCAAACAGCATAGTGGATGCATCGTCTGCCAAGGGCATCGATGGTACAGTTGAAATCCGTGCGCCGGTCAAGGACATAAGCCAGAAGCTTAAACCTTTACCGAGGAATGTATTACGGGCCAGAGACCTTATTCACGAACCATGCATTGCGCGGCTTTACGGGGGGGAATATAGCAGTTTTGTCGTCAGCGGGCGCGACGGCTTGCCACTCGAGCCAGGTGGGTTGCTACCCAGTCCGCTCCAGTTGGAATGAGGAATTCGGGCCAGTAGTTCTTTTGCCCTCATGGATCTTAACTATTTTGCGCGAAGAGAGAATTACAGTACCTAAAGCCGCAGGCAAGACGTACGCGTCGATGAGAGTATGAGAAAAATGGACTATGATCTGCACCAAGTGATTTGCGGCTTTTTAACTATTACGAATAGTAAAGGAGAAAAAATCAGTGATCGGCACATAATCTCCTGGCATGGTAGACTTGCGCAGTCCCTTTTTTTAGTGCTTTTTATCGCTTTAATATTCTCTCCTCCAGTCCCCGCACAGGTAGAACGGCAAGAACCCCTCGACCCACCAACGAGCACGGGGTTGCCACTGGCTTCCGATGACTCTGGACCTGAGACAATGCAGTTACCCCTTGAGCGTGTCTTTGTGCGGAAGATAGTTTTAACTGGAAGTACAGTTTTTTCAGAGGATGAGCTAGCTAAAGTTACAACTCCCTATGTCAATCGAGAGCTTACCAGCGAGGATTTAGAGGAACTTCGGCGTGCCCTAACGATCTATTATATTGAAAGAGGGTATGTGAACTCCGGCGCAATAATCCCTGACCAGAACATAAGAGATGGCCTAATCAGGTTTCATATCATCGAGGGTGAATTGACAAACATTGAGCTGGAGGGGAACAAATGGTTTAGGTCAAGCTACATAGAAAATCGTCTTGCCCTAGGAGTCGAGCCGCCTTTGAACATAAGTCCTTTACAGAAACGGCTTCAGCTCTTGCAGCAAGATGAGCGGATACAGCGGCTGAACGCTGAGCTAAGGCCTGGCGTGAAACCAGGCGAAAGTGTCCTGAAAGTAGGTGTTAAAGAAAAGATGCCCTACAAAACCTCGGTAGTTTTCGATAATTACCAGTCCCCGTCTGTGGGAGCTGAAAATATCAAGCTTAACATCGCCCCTCAGAACTTGACTGGAAATGGCGACATCCTAGATCTCACCGTGGGAGGTTCGGAAGGTCTCAAGCCTTTATTAGAAGCTCGCTATTCTATCCCCGTAACTGCCTACGATACGACTATGGCTTTGCGGTACAAGCATACTCACTATGAGGTTGTGGAAAGACCTTTTGATGATCTGGATATTGAGAGTGATACGGACTATTACACGATCGGTCTCTATCATCCATTCTACCGTAGTTTAAATCATAAATTCACCATGGGACTCGTCGGAGAGCATATTCGGAACAAGACGTACCTGTTGGGCGAACCGTTTTCATTTTCACCAGGTGCTGAAAACGGTAAATATAACCAGACAGCTTTGCGATTCATTCAGGAATACACCTATCGCAGCCAGAGGCAGGCGATAGCGGCCCGGTCTCGTTTCACCTTGGGCATTGATGCACTCGACGCAACGACCAGTGAAGACTCTTCGGTCCCGGACAGTGAGTTTTTTGCCTGGTTGGGTCAATTTCAGTGGGCTGGGATTTGGGGAGACCTTGGCATTGAGACGATCTTTCGAACCGATGTACAATTAGTAAATGATTCTCTCTTGGCGGTCGAATTGATTTCAACTGGTGGAAGATATAGTGTCCGTGGGTATCGCGAGAGCACCTTTGTGAGGGACAATGCTGTAATTGCTCAATTTGAAACCCGCCTTCCTTTATTTCGAAATAGATGGTGGGCAGATTACATACAGCTTGTACCTTTTGTGGATTACGGCCGTGGATGGAACGAGGATCTTCCCACCCGCGGCCGCAAGACAATTTACAGTGCTGGAATAGGTCTCAGGTGGAGGGCGACTTGGGAAATATCTCCTACTGAGAAATTGAGGCCACGCTTCGAGATCTATTGGGGGCATAAGTTTAAAGATGTTGACTACCCGTCGGACGAAGATGATCTTCAGGACGATGGCATTCACTTACAGTTTGCTATCTCAGCAGGAATCTAGTTCTCGGAGAGGCTCCGGAGCGATCGGCAGGAAATTATTATTCACCTGAGCTACGCTGTTTAAGATCATATTGGGCTATTTGCTCTAAGCCCACCTGCTCAAGCAAAGAAGCCCTCTGTTGCCTATAGAGTGTGTCATCCGGCGCGGTTTCTATCAGATCAGAGACTGCAGAAAAAGCGTCATACCAAAGCCCCGCCTCCGCATAAATATGTGCAGCTCTCGTCCTATCTGTCTCGGCCAACTTCGCTCTTAAGTCCTGAGTGAACTCAACGCGTTCAACCGCTCCCCAGGCAAGGATGTCCTTTGAACGACGGTCATAATCGGGGACCATTGCTACGAACCATTTGTAGTTAACACCTGGCTGGAGACTTACATCAAAGTCAGCTAATCGTATGCGCTGTATCCCAGGCTGTTTCGGGGAAGGGATGCGTTTTTCTAAAATAGGATATATAGCCTGATCCAAGATAAGGGTAAACTCGATAGAATGGGGCACAGTTTCCGCGAGAAACCAGTACAAGACAGGTTGTGCTTGAACTGTCTGACCAGCATGATCTGGCGAAAGTACGACCAACATGGAAGGAAATTCATCGAAAATACCCCTGCTACCACCTGCTATCCGACCAACCGGAGCGCCACGCAAAGGAGGTCTGTAAACTGGCATACTAATTGGTGTTACCGGTCCTTTTTTCTTTTCTCCCTCTGAGGGTAGAAATGGCTCCCTACCCTTAAAATCCTGAGAATCACTAGTTGCGGGGGTTTCTACTTTTGCTCCTTGCTTAGCTCTTTCTGTTTGGTCACTTGCTTGAACCATCGGCAAGGACAGAAGTAAACTAAAACCGCCAGTTAGTATCAAAGCTAAAGCAGTGGCGTTTTTCATCGCTCAACTCCTGGGGAATAGAGCCTCGAGGTTATCCTTTTTCCTAAAAAGCTGGTAAATGTTAATCTTCTGGTCTTTCCCTTTTAGGACTCCCTCTCCGACCCTGCACGTCTTGAATTGGTTACCGAGGTATTTCAGCGTTGATTCGCCAATTAGAATGCGGCAAAGGCTCTCGCGGGCAAAATCTTTGTCATAGCTTTCAAGCCTTGCGGCAGTGTTTACAGTATCTCCCACAGTAGTATACTTCATTCTCCGTGAACTCCCCAAGGCACCGGCAACTACCGGTCCTGTGAAAATTCCAATCCGGATGCCTACATTGGGCAAACGTTGCTCTTGCCAAAGACTGTTGAGGCGAAGAATCTCACTTTCCATAGCAAGAGCACAATTTACTGCGTTTGTGGCGTCTCTGCCAATTTCAGCTTGACTAGTTCGGGGCAAGGGTACACCGAAGTTTGCCTTTATGCTATCACCTGCATAGTCATCAACCACACCCCCATGGTCCATTATCAACTGAGTCATGGAATCCATGTAAGTGTTTAGCCAGTCAATGAGGGACTGTGGGTCCATTCTCTCGGATACTGAGGTGAATCCTTTAAGGTCTGAAAACAAGACGGTGACCATCAACTCTTGAGAACGCGGTCTGCCATCGTTAAGAAATTGGTCGCGCTGACGCCAAATTGACTCAGCAACCTCTGGCGAAACGTGTCTGGAAAACAGTCCCATGAGGATTTCTCTTTGCCTCTTCTCTAGGCTAGATACATAAGCAGTTACAGAAACAGCGGAGATCAACCAGACCGCAGCCGGAGGAACTAGGGGAATCCACCATCCTTGAAGGAAGGCTAGAAATGAGCTGAAGAAAATAATGATCAGGCCAGTTAAGCCAAAAACAAAGAAGCGCCAGAGTGAACCAGTTAACAGTCCCGTTGCACTACCCATAACAGCCCAGAGCAAAATCCAAAGAGTTTCCTGCCTCTCCTTCAGAGTTACCATAGGTGAACTTCCATCAATGGCATGTCTGAGTAATTGGCTTACAATGTTAGCGTGCAAAGTAACCCCTTGAACCTGCTGGGCATCTCTGAAGCCGCGACTGCGAGGAGTGTAAAAAAAGTCTTTCACGCTTTCGGCCATGAATCCAACAAGAACAACTTTGTCCTTGATCGCAGCTTTTTCAATCTCATCAGATAGGAGAGATTGTAAGGAATAAATGGGGAAAGACCGTCTGTCATCCTTAAAATCAAGCAAAAACTGGTATCCTCTAGCATCAGCATCGATATACCCGCCATCGCTCTCTTCAAAAGGGGGTATAGTAGTTTGGCCGATCCTTAGATATTGTGGGCTAGACGCATCAGATCGAGGCACAATACCCTCAGACCGTAAATAGAGCAGTGTCAGTCTTAAGGCAAATGAATAAAATGCCGTTTCGCCATCATCGAGAAAAAGCAGACCGCGACGCACAATGCCCCCAGGATCGACAATTACATCATTAAAACCAACCTGTTCCGTATTTTTTAGTATTGGAGGTGGTTGTACTCCCTCATCACCGAACTTGGTCACCACTACAATGTTTTGGTTTTCAAGCAGAATTGATTCAAGCTTTTTACTCCCTGGGGGCACAGATATATCCCGGAAGACATCCAGACCAATAGCACGAGATTTGTACTGGAGAAGCGTCGCCAACGTCCTCGCCAGAGTAGCATCTGTCAGAGGCCAGTGTCCTTCTCGAGAAATATCCTCTTCGGTTATTGCGATAATTGCCACGCGTGGATCTGATCGAGAAAGGGTTGGCCTTAATCGGATAAACCAGTCGTATGCTGCAAGCTCGAGGAATTCCAAATTACCGCTGCTGCGCAACCCAATTATGATGAGAAAGGCAATGGCACTCACGAATAACCCACAGACGGTTGATGATGACAGGAGGTTACGTAAGGATCTCATGACACAGTCTAAGTCTTACAACCAATTGTTGATCAACAGGAAAGGTGACCAGTAACCCGGATGCTCGTAGCGTCTATCATTCAGCATCCTAAGCTGTGCACGTTGGAGCGCAACTGCTTTAGAAATCCCTGGTCCCTGCAGTTGTCTGTAGAACTCTCCGACCAAAGCCGCAGTAGCCAAATCATTTATATGCCAAAGCGTTGCAAGGGCACTTCTAGCACCTGCTTTGACTGCGACCCCGGCGAGGCCAAGGGCAGCACGATCATCACCTGTAGCGGTATCGCAGGCGCTGAGAGTCAATAACTCTAAAGGCTCTTCTCGAAACCGAAGTAGTCCCACATATTGATCAAGCCGATCCAAAGTCACTTTATCGTCGAAAGTGAGGATAAAAGTTCTTTCAACGTCATTGTCGAACTGCGCGTGGGAAGCTATGTGCACCAGAGCAAATTGTTCATCAGCCAAAGCCTTTCTCAGGCTGGAGGTCAAAAATTCTTCATTGACAAGTAGCTTGCTGGCGTAAAAACTTTGAATGGTCTGGAGCTCTGAGGACACATAAGGCAGCGGGGGGAATCCTTGTGTGGATTCGGTGAGCCCAACCAGCAGAATTTTCAGAGCTTCTCCGCTGATTGGACGAGGATCGGTAAGACTGAGTCCAGGTGTAACCGCCACTGCGTATTTGTTGATGAGGAACTGCTCGCCATCATGAAGCGCCGCCATGGGAACCGTACGGAGGGGCCCGTCTGGCACGAAAACTAAAGTATCGACGTTGATAGATGCTAATTCGGGTTCGAAAGGTCTAATCAACCAGTCATAAAGCTTCTGCGCGTGGGGAAGAAACTCCCGTGTGGTGCGTTTTTCGAGTTTTTTGCGGAACTCGATAGCCTCTTTATTAATGGTGTCTCCTTGGATGTGTACTGAGAATTTCTTTAGCCCGGTCGGCAGGCTTACAAGTATTTCAGTTCTGTCAGGCAGTAATATAGGATACACTACAACAGCTGTCTGGGAAACGATATCAAGTGTTTGAATTCCAGTTTGGGCAGCGCCCACGCAGTCGTCCTGGAAGTACTCCCGTAACTCAAAGACCTTTTGCACTTCCACCGCCTCGCGCGCCTCGAACAGGTAAGTATCATATTCCTCACTTTCGTGAAGTGCGTCAGCACGATGCAAAAGAAGATCAACCAGCTCGAAATACATAGGGCCCACGGACTCACGGAAAGACAATTGAGTTCTTCCATAGCATCTAGTCATTTCCTGGCGAATGGATTGAACAGTATAGACAGCTCGTTTATAAACAGATATTGCCTC
The DNA here is from genome assembly GCA_963712115.1 of uncultured delta proteobacterium. Lineage (GTDB taxonomy): Bacteria > Desulfobacterota > Syntrophobacteria > BM002 > BM002 > BM002. The sequence goes on from CAVQGX010000015.1 coordinate 11,587, forward strand.
ATCTGTTTTCCCCAACTTTTTGAGCAAACGGCCAGCTTGCCACTGCCATTTGTAGAGTGATTCTGGTGCGTTGACCTGTTGGGCTGCAAAGATCGCTCTGTTTGTTAGCTGCAAGGCCTCCTGATAACGGCGTTCGTCTTCATGAAGTTTGCCTAGATAGCCATAGGCGTATGAGGCTGTGCGGGGATTATCGATGGTTTCAGCTAAATCGACGGCTTCAATGAGAGCCATGTAAGCAGAGTGCAGAAGGTCACCATCAGATTCAACAAGGTATGGACGAAGATTCTGATAAGCCAAACCAATATTTATTAGCCTAAAGATCTTATCTTGCGACTGATCCAACCTTTGAATCTGATCTGAAGCCTTGTTAAGAAGGGCCTTCGCCTCTCCGTACTCTTCATCTTGTATTGAGGCCATAGCAGCATTGGTAAGGGCCGTAACCGCTAATGGGTGATTACCTATTGCATCGGCCAGTTCTTTACTCTCTTTATAGGCATCAATGGCTGCCTTGTATTCCTTCTGTAATGAGTATAGGTTGCCTAAGTTGTTGAGGATTACCGCTGTTAGGTTGGAATCCTGCAATTCCCTCGCCATGGCCAGACCCTCGTTCAAATATTGATCTGCCAAGTGACTAGGACCTATGGCTATGTATACATTGCCCAGACTGCCCAAAACTGTTGCTACCAGCTTCCGATCACCTAAACTTTGGGCAAGAAGCTGAGCTGACTCCAGAGTTTCTAAGGCATCATCGTATTCACCAACGAATCCATATGCCCCGGAAAGCTTGATTAGCACTCGAATTTGCTCAGTGGGCTTTCCCTGCAGCTCGTAAAGCCTGGAGGCCTCTTTCCAGCTCGAGATAGCGACTTCGAAATCGCCTCGCAAGAACGCGCGATAGCCCTTTTCCACCTGTTCCTCTGGAGACATGCCTTCTGTAACAGAAGGGGTTTTTATTATTGTCTGATCCTTGGTGGAGGTCCTAACCGAACAGCCGGAGATAAGTATCAAAACAATGCAGATCTTAAGAATAAAACTGAAGATGCAGCATCTTGATTGCTGATTACCTACAGGCGGAATGTGGTAGGATCTGATCGTAAACATTATAGAATCCTTCCTGTTTGGTTAGATAGAACTACCGAAAAACTACGAGGTTGGATTTTTCATCGCCAAGGGTTCTTCACTTCCTCTGCAGCCAGCGATTTTGAGCAGAAGGGTGATCAACTAAGGGCTACAAAAATAGATTTTAAGGGTTTGGGCAGGGAAATCACTAACTACTATGCATTGTTTCACCATACACATAAGCTTTAGATTGAGTCAAGATCGAAAAAAACCTAAAGTGTGCAGCCTGTTCTCACACATTTCTACATTGCAGTCCACATCCATTATTCCATATCGGACTAATCATATCTGTAAGCGGTTAGTTTTTCAGGATTCTTTCACATTTCGCTGACAACACTGGGATATTGGACCGGTGGAACATATTGGAGTGGTTTTAGGATTAATCACAACTACCGGGGGTTTGGATAATATTTACTTTTCAAAAACTCGGCGGGGTTTCGGCTTGGCTCTTGTGTTTTCAAGTTTACTCTGCAGGGAGTTAGATTACATACTCCACATTTTGTCTCTTATGATCCGCCCACAAAACGATGAGTCGCCTCGCTTTCCATCTCGTTGGCAAGGGATTGTCGACTTAACCCAACCTCCTTGCCCCACAGGTCAATGTGTGGTAATTTTTGAAAAATACGTTAGTAAGACTTATGATACTCTAACCAATAGGCTTGCAGCTTCCAACCTGACTACATGACTTAAGTATCAACCGGTGCATCTGTCATGCTTCGAAGTTTGTCGAAAAGGTTCTGTTGTTTTTGGAACCAATTTGCCCGTTGTGGTGGGAGAATCTCTCTCATCCTCTCAATGCTCGTCTTTGCCATAGTCTTGTTTTTCCTCCTGAGCACGCTAAGCTATGCTCTTGACGTTACTCTCGTCTGGGATGCTGGTTATCCAAATGATAACCTCTTGGGCTATATGCTTCACTATAAGGAAGGAGCGCCTGGTCCGCCATACGATGGGACGGAGGCTAATGAGGGGGAGTCGCCCATTGATATAGGACTTTCCACCACCTTTACACTCACTGGATTAGACGAGACTGAAACCTATTTCTTCAGGCTAACTGCTTACAATGATGATGCTGAAAGTGGTTACTCCAATGAGGTCTGTGTAAATTGCCCCACCAAGACTAATATGCAAAATGGAGGCGGAGACGGTGGTTGTTTTATTGCTACGGCAGCATCTGGATCAGCAATGGAGTCACACCTTGTATCGCTGAAAATGCGGTTTTTAATGCCACCACATTTTATTATCCTCTTGAGGAAGCATTTATAAGGATTGACATGTCTCACTTTGCACATAAAAACATTCATGAAAAATGCAGGGCCAAAATGACCCTGCCTTTCCAGCCTGATAGTTTCCCGCTTCTCTAACGACTAAACCTTCTTTTGAAGTTGAAGCTTGCAAGACCGACTAAGCCAGTGCAGGCGCCCACCTTGAAGGTTGGAGAGTCTACATCTTAACGCTTGAATTATGCGCATCATAAATATTTGTCATGGATCTATTTACTTTTTTTCACCCCTAGCGGATATTGATTTTATAAGAGCAAAAACATTCTCTCCCTTGTCATATAACAAGACTTGCAAGCTCATAACAAATAATCCAAAATTTTGCACTATGTGGGTCCATTGAACTGACTTTTGATCATCCGTAACGGAAAAGCATCCACATGAGATGTCGAGCCCACGGAATATAGCTATCCCTGTTATTGTCGCAAATATTAATGACAGGATGGATAGGATCAAAGCGTTCCCTTTTATCCATAGGCCAGTAATTAAAAGTAGACCCGTCATTAGCTCCAGCCAAGGCAACCAGATTGCCAGGAGGTTTGTTAAAATATCTGGAAATAATTTATAATTATCAATTGCCTTGCTGAAGGCTGAAGGATATTCGATTTTATTTATGCTAGCATAGATGAATATTACCCCAAGCATCCACCGAAAAATTAAAGAGAGCTTCTGCGATGTAATCAACCGTTTAATCATAGGTTTTTCTGTCTAATTGTTCTATCAGTTCTCTTTCTTACGTTCCCATCCGCTCCAACCCTCTGTCATGATATAGATGCTACTATATCCCATCATTTGAAGAAGAGAAGCGACTTCAGATGGGCTAGTGTCCTTCGTATCAGTCCCATAGAGAATAATCTTGGCCTTCATTGGTATTTGTTGACTAAATCTTGCGAGCATTCCATATATGATTTCGGCCGGAAAATTAAGTGAACCAGAGATATGAGATATGTTAAAGGAATCAGCGGGTCGTAGGTCAATAAAAAAGGCCTCTCTATTATTTAAGAGGTCTTGAGCCTCTGATATGGAAATTTGTTTGATTTGATCTTTCTTAAATAGATCATCACTTGGAGATGGAAATAAAGATATACCATCGGAACGGATAAAATTGACAGCTAATCCAACTATGAGTGCTAACAGAGATACTGCAAAGGCTTGCTTGAGTATATACATAATTATTAAACATATAGTTAAAATTTACTCTTATCAATCAGGAATAATGCTGCAGTGGCGCGCTCGTCCTCTTCGCGCTCGCTCCGCTCAGTCCTCATCATTTGGGGGGAGAATCCCCAGGTTACAAAGTCTCGCGACATTGATTTGTGAAATATCCGAGTTTAGTATAAGTTGGCAAAGATTGTAAGGATTTTATATGCTTTGCTAGATGGACAGATTCGGCAAGAGATTAGAGGTCGAGTTGGGCAGATAAATAATTTATGCCAACCATACTCCCGGTCATCTTCTGGAAGCACAAAATACTGTATGGGGGCACTAGCCCCATTGAATTTCCCGAACCCAAGCCTATTCAACAAGACGAGCTAAATCATTTTCAAGTATCAGCCCCTGTATCTAATCTTGGGTGTGGGGAAACAATAGCTACTGAAGGCTTACGAGTGCTTAACTGACTCTGTTCTGCAAAATCTCTAGGTTCGTTCTGATGCCTTGCTAGTTCTTCTCTTAAACGCTTATTTTCACGCATTAGGCCGGTTACTCGCCCCGCTGCTATCATACTGGCCAATATGAAGCCTATTGATCCACCAAGTACAAACATGATCAGCCAGACGTGCATGATCGTATGGGACTCCTCTATGCGGCATTTATTTCAAAGTACTCAGTTTTGCTCTAAGCAATTCATGTGCCATATGTGGTATGGCTATAAATTCCTGTCCCGTCAAAGATGCCATACTAACTAGGAAATAATACGAATTCAACATTTTTTTGACAATCAGGGGGAGAGTGAGTTGGGCAGCATGGAGTCAGAGGACTACGCCGTTGGAGGTTGGAGGCAAGAACCCGGAGGTCAGAGGACAGAAGAGGATTTCGAATTTGGAATTGCGCGATCGCCTCGCATTGCGTCCGCCATCGGCTTCGCCTTCAGGCGATTGCCGGGCGGGCTCGCATGGCGGGCAGGCCCACGCAGATAGGCGCAGACCTTTCATCAGACAGGATTAACAAGATGTCCAGGATGAGAGCGATCCTGGTATCGAGTTGACTTCTCTTTGTTTCTTTTATCTTGTAGATCCTGTAAATCCTGTCCGATGAATTGAGCTTCCTCTATTCTTGTTCTTTGCTTACTTCGCAGATTGAATTGAAGTCCGCGGACGTCGACGTGTGTCTATGGTTCAGTGATGTGAGCGTTTAGGATAACGGTAAGCGGTAAAAAGCCAACCTGACAGAATAAAGAAAAGCCGCCTGGGAAACAACTCCCAAGGCGGCTTTTTTCGTTGCCCGTGCCTAGGCAAAGTAATTCTTACTTTTTGTGGAGTCTTTTCCTACTATAGCCTGCCAGACCAACCAGACAAATGCCCAGCAGCAACATCTGGGCAGGCTCGGAAATGGACCTATGCGGAACAATATCCAGTCCTAGTTGGCCTGCGACCGCCATAGTACTTATAAGTATTAGGGCAACGAGTAGTAATCTTATGATTATTTTCATCTCACTCTAGGCAAACCAGTCAAAAGATCAGTGAAATCCTAATTAATAGTTCCAAATACTAAGGTACTAGTAAGTGAAAACTTCTACTGGCAAACCGACCAATCCAGTGCAGAAAGAAAAGATTGTCTCTCCTTGAGAATGGTTGCGGGAACTTGAACTGTTCTTAGTTTAGGACAACCTGGCTGAATTTGTAAATAGGAAGCATGCATGATTTTGACTTTAGTACCAGTATAATACCAGTTAGATCAGTGGTCGGGCCAAGGAGAGGAAAAGGCAGAGGTCAGAGGTCAGAGGTCGGACGTCGGAGGGCAGAAGAGAATTGCGGATTTGGAATTCAGATTGCGAAGTTATCGCTTTGCGATTGTCCGTAGTTCCACCTTAGGCTGATCAGTTGCCCGTTGCAAATGAATGGAGCATGGGGAAAGACAGCGGGAGGCAGGCAGCGGACAGCCCCATTATGTTGGAGGGTGGAGCCAGTCTTAAGAGACGCGGAGATGGGGAGAAACGGAGACGCGGAGGAGAAAGACAGAGGGCGGAGGACAGTTTCCACTAGGCACTAGGGACTATGCTCTAGGCACAGTAAAGGCGACACGAGGAGACGGAGATGCGGCGAGAGGGATTTAGGGCATCAGGCTTCGCCGTCATTAGGTCACTACGCTGCGCTGTCATTTGTTGTAATAGGTAAAGCAGAAAGTTTTAAATTGAGGATTTCGGATTGCGCC
>CAVQGX010000016.1:0-32002 GCA_963712115.1 uncultured delta proteobacterium
TGGTAGCGACGATACTGCTCAATACGCCGGTCCATATCAGGTGCATTTTTTATCTTGCCGTTCTTGTTAAGCTCCAGTGCCGGGTCGATACCGCAGACGTTCTCACCGCAGATGAGAGTGACGCCGCTAATAGCCGCGCCCACGGCGAAATGCTCCCAGTTGGCGCGGGCTATCTCTGTGGAACCCAGGGCACCGGTGAATACCGGAACCTTCATTTTAACCTTGGTGTCCCAGCCATACTCGGTTTCTGTGCTCACCGAGGGGAAAGTGGCGGTGTCCGGGTCGCCGACAACGCCTTCCGGCATGCCCCTGGCACCCATGGCGTATCCCTGGATGTTGAGATGGGAGTAATCGACGGGATAGTCCTTGTCAGCTCCCGCCGTTACCTTGCCGAAGGGACCGGGGTAGATCACCTCGCGGCCTCTAAAGGTGGATTTAAACACCTCGCAGTTCCCGCGGCAGCCGTCAGTACAGCGGGAGCAGAGGCCAGACATGGGTACCACTGATTTGGACCTGTTGAATGTTCTGGTTGCGTCATTGGCATTTGGACGTTGCAAGTTCATCTTGATACTCCTCTCTTACAGAATTTATAAAGATTTAGTCCTTACCCGAAGCACAAGACTCCTGGGCCATAAATGCAAAAGGCGTCAAGCTCATGAGGATCTCCCATGGAACTGACGCCTTTGTCGAAGTTGAAAAACCGCACGCCCTTGTGCGGTCATTTATCTTTACTTATTTTTGCAGCCTTATTTTTTAGCTGTACTAACTGATCATGTCAAGATATTTCTGTCGGCAAGAGTAAAAAAATAGAGGCCCCAACGTTGAGCTGCCCCTTGACGCTAAGCGCAGAGCGCATAGCTTCAGGGGCTCAAGGCGCAGGGCCTTTTGAGTATTAGGCTTCGCCGTCATTAGGTCATTACGCTACGCTGTCATTTATTGTAAGAGGTAGAGGGCCAGAAGATTGCGGATTTGGGATGCATTATCGCAGAGCGCATAGCGCATAGCGGTAAGGGCCCAAGGCGATCAGGGTCATTAGGCTTCGCCGTCATTAGGTCATTACGCTACGCGGTAATTGATCGTAAGAGGTAGAGGGCCAGAAGATTGCGGATGTGGGATCATTACCGCAGAGCGGATAGCGAAAGCCCTATGCGGCAAGCCTGACTACTGGCTACTGGATTCTTTGATGTGGGATTGCGGATTTAATTTAAGATTTGAGATTGGAGATTGCAGATATGGCTAAAGTTCTTCAGATAGTAGGATAGCTTCAGCCACTTCGCGCATGGACTTGCGCGAGTCCATGCTGCGCTTTTGGATCCATCGGTGAGCCTCCTCGCCCGACATATTTCTTCGCCGCATGAGAACGTCTTTGGCCTTACCCACCAGCTTGCGGGACTCCAACTCCTCTTGAATCACCTTGGTTTTTACCATGAGTTCGGTGTTGAAAATCGCCACCGCAGCTTGGTTGGCCACCGCGGTGAAGAGGTTATTTTCCGTCTCGGTAAATTCGTGGTCCACTGAAGTATAGCAGTTGATCACGCCAATCACTCGGTCCTTTACAGCCATGGGCACACTTAGCATGGAAACAAGTCCCATCTTTCTGGCCAGTTCTTTTTCTTTGAAACGCGGCTCTTCAAGTACGTTTCTAACCTCGTAGGGCTTGTTGTGTTGGGCCACATAACCCACTACCCCTTCGCCCAGTTTTACGGACCGTTCTTTAATGTAGTCACTGTCAATACTCTGGGTCGCCCTGATTCTCAAGGTCTTGGCCTTTTCGTCCAAGAGCCAGAGGGAGCAAACCTCTGAATTCATCACCTTGGCAGTAACAATGACAATGAGCCTGAGTATGTCTTCGATATACTGGTCAGAGGTGATGGCCCGGCTGATCAGAGTCAAGGCCTCGATAGTTTTTTCATATGAGCTAATATCCATGGCAGAGATAAAAGTGAGCTAAAATGTCTAAAGTGCCTAAAATTTTATTTGACCGGATTCTCAATGCCCAATGAGAAATGCGAAATAAAGAATCCAGGACCCGAGGACCTGGCTTCGAGTTACCCCCAGAGGAGGTTCTTGGCATCATTCCCTGACAAGGGAGTCTACTGGAGTGGTGGAGTAATGGAGTAATGATAAGGACTTATTAAAGCAGAAATTAAGGCTTTAGCTTTTTCCAGCACTCCAATACTCCAATACTCCAAAACAGCTCGCTATCTTTACCGGCAAAGTCATTTAGCTCTGACCTGGCCCGAAGGCTAGGTTGCCGGGACTGTAATGACTAGCGTACAATGTCTCCCAGGCGACTCCACCGTACCCCAAAGTTTGTGCGATCCCAAGACCAATAAATGAGGAAGGCCTTGCCCTTAAGGTAGGCATCGGGCACGAATCCCCACACCCGGCTGTCTGAGCTCTCGTCCCGGTTGTCTCCCATTACAAAGAGGTGGTGGGCTGGAACACTAACAGGTCCAAAATTACGCAAATTGCCATAGATTGAATAACTGGCATGGGGATCATCCGTAACCCTATCATTTATAAATAACTGCTTGTTCACCAGTTCAACCTTATCCCCAGGTAAACCAACAACTCGCTTGATGTAGTCCTTTTTTGTATCAAGGGGATACTTGAAAACCACCACATCTCCCCGGTTCGGCTTCCCTAGATTGATTATGGTTTTATCAGTAAAAGGAATCTTGATGCCGTAGATGAATTTGTTTACCAGGATATGGTCCCCCACGAGCAGGGTGGGCTTCATGGAGCCAGATGGAATCTTAAAAGCTTGCACCACGAAGGTTCGAATAAACAGGGCCAGAACAACTGCGATGGCAATGGCCTCTGCATATTCACGGAGAACACTTTTTCGTCTCGTCTTTGCCTCTGTGAGAACGTCTTCTTTCCTGGTGTCATCACCGTGGCTAACGGTCTGACTCATAATCTAATATTTACCTCTCTTTTCTAAAAAAATCTTGTTGCATATGACGCATGCTGGCCTTTGTCACTACCCAACTGAATTTTAACTCAATTAGGATCAAAGGCACCTTGCGGAGCGCCTCAAGAGTCTAGCACGATTTCATCAAATGGCAACTTATAAGTTAGCAGAGGGCATGGAGCATAGAGCATGGGGCATAGGGCAGAGACTCAGAGGTCAGAGATCGGAGATCAGAGGTCAGCTAGAATGCAGGAGCCAGAATTCAGGAGAAAAGCAATTAAAATAGAGTTTTTCTCAACTACCGGCTATTGACTACTAGGCTTTTGCCTTGAGCCTTGCGCCCTGCGCCTTTCGCCTCTCTTCAATCTACAATCTACAATCTGCAATACCCATGAGATTGGCTTAGGTTTTGCATATCACAAATTCCCCAAACACCTCATCCGTCTGAGACAAGATTGAAGAAAGAAGATCACCAGTTGAATTATCTATGTTATTGTTTTTTGGACAAAATTAATAAGTTGTTCTTTTTTATAATGTTTTTATGAAGTTGAAAAGAAATAAACATTGGCTCACAAGCTATTATTGACAACTGTGCTGTGGAATTATCAGAAAAATATTTGACATTTTAGTGATATATCGATAGTATGGCGCCAAACTCGCCATAGAATTCACAAGACCTGACGTCCACCAAATATCGAGAAGAGACAATGTTCGGAAAAAAATCCTCCCTCTTAGGTCTTGACATTGGTTCCTACGCGGTCAAGATCGTTCATCTGCAAGAAAGCAAAGGCACTTATCGACTAAGAGATATGGGGATAAGTCAGTTACCACCCAACGTTATCGTAGAAGGTGCAATCAAAGACCCTGACGCGGTCCAAACGGCAATTAAGAAACTCGTCACCAATTTGAAAACCAAGATGAAAGGCGTTGCTACTTCGATAGCTGGCTGGTCGGTGATTATCAAAAAAGTGGATCTACCACAGATGAGCGAAGATGAGCTCGCCGACAATATACAACTAGAGGCGGAACAATATATCCCCTTTAACGTGGAAGACGTCAATATTGACTTCCAGATTCTTGGTTCTTCTGCAGAAAAAGCAGATCGCATGGAAGTTATGCTGGTAGCCGCCAAGAAGGAAGTCATTGAGGATTACGTAAACCTAATAAGGAAAGCCGGATTACAGCCACAAGTTGTTGACGTTGATTTCTTTGCTTTGGAAAATGCCTTCGAGGCCAATTATGAAGCTACCGAAAGTGGGGGGGTCGCCCTAGTAGATATTGGTGCCACCAAAATGAACATCAATGTCCTGAAAAATGGAGTTTCCATGTTTAACCGGGATGCCTCCATCGGCGGCTTCCAAATCACTGAGGACATCCAGCAACGCTTCGGCCTCGAATATGAGGAAGCTGAGAAGGTCAAGCTCGGTATGTCTTCAGAGAAAGTCCCTGTTCAGGATTTAGAAGCGATATTTGTCTCAGCCGCCACCGGCTGGTCAACCGAGGTCAAACGCGCTATCGACTTCTTCTATGCCACTTACCCGGAAGAGACCATAGGACAAATTCTGTTAAGCGGTGGTTCCTCGCGTTTGCCCGGATTGGATGCTTTGTTCAACAAGGATACCAATATTCCTGTGGCTTATTTTAACCCTTTGGCCAAAATTGATTTCGACACTAAAGTGTTCGATCAGCAGTACCTGGACTATATTGCTCCCCAGATAGCTGTTGCCGTGGGACTCGCCCTGCGGAGGGTAGGAGACAAATGATAAGAATAAACTTACTGCCCATTGGCCGACGCCCGGTTGAGGAAAAAATCCGCAAGGAGATTTCTGTCTTTTTTCTCCTGGTATTCTTCTCTCTGGTTGTGATGGCCTACTTTCATGTTGGCCACACCCGTGAGATCAAGATGATCACCAACGAAAAAATAAGCTTAGATAAGGATATTCGGCGCTATCAAGATAGGCAAAAACAGCTCGATGATTTGAAAAAACAGGAAAAAGTGATTAAGCAAAAGCTTGCTGTCATCGATACACTAATGAAGAATCGCGACCTCCCAGTACGAGTCCTTGACGAACTTGCAGTGAACATACCTTCAGACAAGATGTGGATTAAGAACTTGACTCAAAAAGGAGGCATATTGACTCTGACAGGGGTGGCCAGGGGTAACGAGACCATAGCCCAGTTTATGGAAGCCTTGGCCAAGTCACCATACATTGACCCTAACGGTGTAGACCTGAAACAGTCTCGTCAGGTAAATGTTCAGGGGTATAAACTGAAAAACTTTAACTTAACCGCCAGGATTATTGTTCCACCTGAGGTCAAGGAAGCAGAGACAGAGAAAAAGCCAGACAAGAAGACATAGTCTTTCCGGGGAGACCTTATTTAATACAGTTTCCCCTTTAACTTGAGGAAGGAACCCTATGGCTTTGGATGTTAAAAAAGGTCTTGGAGACGTAAAGGTACCAACTATACCATGGCACAAGCTGAGCAAGCTCAGCAGAGCGCACAAAATAATTATTTCCGTGGCAATATTGGGTACCCTTTGGGGATGTTTCGTCTGGTTTTTCTATATGCCCCAAACGGAGAAAATATCCAAGCTGAATCAAGACCTCAAGTCTGCCCAAGACAAGCTGGCCCGTCTCAAAAATGTTGAGCAAAATCTTCGGGCTTTCAAAAAACAATTCAAAGAGACAGAACTAAAATTCAAGGAGGCACTGAAACTCCTGCCGGACAACGAAGAGATTCCCACCCTTCTGACCAGTATTTCAAATCTTGGGGCCGAGTCCGGCCTGGAATTTATTCTGTTTCAACCACAGAAAGATGTGCCTCGAAACTTCTACGCTGAAATCCCACTAAAACTGGAAGTAACTGGCCCTTATCACAATGTTGCTACCTTCTTTGATCAAGTGAGCAGATTAAGTCGTATCGTCAACATCGGCGACGTAACAATGACAGAGATGAAAGCCGCCAAAACACAAGCGGATGTAGTCATTCTTAAAACCGCCTGCACCGCCACAACTTATAAATTCATTGAAGCTAAAGAAGAGCCGAAAAAGGGCAAGAAAAGGCCACGAAAGAAAAAATAGATAGCGACAATACTTGGGGAATCAAGCGGTCATGATGAGACCATCTTGATATCCGGGCTTGGAGTTGCGGGAAAACCGGGGAAAGAGCCCGCCGACAACGTTTCCCGTAGAAGGAGGACTGGAATGAGGCATAGTCGAAGGTGCCCGAAACAAAGATGGATAATGTACATAGGCCTCCTGGTCTTGATTTTCTATGCTTTTGGCTGCGCTACCAAGTCTTCTGCTCCGCCAACCTCCCAGACTGCTGTTGGGGAGTCAACATCTGGTGAAACCCAACAACTCAGGGATGTTCAAGTTGTGGATCAGGATACCTCCTTGGACGTTCTTTTGGTTGGCTCAGACGCCATGACCTACACCGCCTTCAAGGCGATTGATCCCTTGCGGTTGGTGTTGGATCTGCCCAACACAGAGAGCGAAATCGTCTCCTCCCCCTTTGCCGTGGAAAACGAAATCATCGGCAAGATAGAAACCATGACCCTCACCCAGGAGCCTCAACCCCTTACTCGCGTTGAGATCGCCCTGAACCAGGAAACTCCTTACGAAATATTTCAGGAAGAGAATCAGATCCGGGTGCAGTTTGAGAAACCCACTGCATTTGGAGAGGCCAGATCTGAGCCAGCTGCCGAGACCGAAGTGGCTACCTCCAAGACTGAGGGCGAATCAACTGTTGTAGTTACTGCAACTCAGCCTTCAGCTAAGGTGGCGTCGGCACCGGCAAAAAAAATAACCGCAATTCGACCAATACGCTCAGACGAAGAAGTCAAAGTATACATAATTGGTGACGGTAACATTAGCAACTACAACGTTTTTACCCTTACTGATCCAGCCAGGGTAGTGTTGGATCTGATGGGAGTAAAGTTGGTTGCTTCCAAAGGTGGAGTTCCCCCTTCCGACAAGATGCTCAAGGATATCAGGGTAGGCGAACACCCAGACAAGGTTAGGGTGGTTTTCGACTTAATTCCCGCTGCTGGCCTGCCATATCAAGTTACATCCGTAGACGACCGGCTGGTTGTTTCTTTTAAACCGGGCTCGGGCTTCTCTGCCAGCCCGCCAATAGTGGTGGCCGCGCCCGCTGTTGCGCCGCGCAAAGAAGCTGCAAGAGTCAAGAGAACCCCACCTCCAACTGAACCAGCAAGAATTACCTCTATAGATTTTAACCTTCTGGAGACAAACAAGTCTCGTTTGCTTGTTAGCGCTAACCGCCCCCTCGCGCCTGAGATTCAAATCACGGGAGCAAACTCTATCTCCATGATTTTCCCAAATACAAGGCTCCCCAAGCATCTGGAGAGACATATTGACACAGGGCAATTCTCCAGCGCTGTTAACGTGATTGATCCCCGTCCCATGAAAGGACTTCCCGGGACGGTGGAGTTTTACATAGAGATGCGTGAAATGGTCCCCTACCACATAGCGCAAGAAGACAACAAGGTCTATCTGGACTTCGATACCTCGACGATGCCGCCAACCGAGCCCATCAAGCTTGGCAAGCCAACTACGGTGGTAGATGAACGAGCCCCAGTAGCCCCTATTCCGGGCGAGGTTCAACCACCACCTGCTGCGGAAGAAATGGCTGCAGCAGCTCCTCCCCCACCAATGGAAGAGGTGGCGCTCGAAGAGGTGGCGACTGCGGATGAGCAAGCCCTGGCAGCAGGTCCACCTCCGGAAAAGGTGGTTGGGTTAGCACCGGCCGAGGCCATGCCCCCGCCGCTTGTTGTCGGAGGGAGGTACTTAGGTCAGAAGATTTCCCTTGACCTTCAAGAAGTAGACATTCGCAACGTCCTTAGACTCCTGGCCGATGTTACCGGCAAGAACATAGTGGTGGAGCCCAATGTCAAAGGAAAAGTGACCCTTAAAGTGGACAATGTTCCCTGGGATCAGGTGCTGGAACTGATCCTCAAGATCAACGACCTGGATACCGTCATGGAAGGGAACGTCATCCGCATTGCCACGGCAGCAAAAATAAAATCGGAATTGGATCGAAGAAGAGAAGAGGTCGAAGCCAAAAAAGAACTCATGGCAGCGGCCAGAGATCTGGGTGAGATTACTACTGAATACCTTCAGGTCAACTACGCTGACGTGGGAGATATAAGCGCCCAGATAGAAAATATCAAGAGTGACAAGGGAACAATATCGGTTGACAATCGAACCAATTTAATTATCTACAGCGACTTTCCCAAACGGATTCAGGTAGCCAAGCAAATCCTTGCCAGACTCGATAGGGCAACCCAGCAAGTGATGGTTGAGTCCCGTATTGTTTCAGCCAATACCAACTTCAGCCGAAACTTAGGTATCAGCTGGAACGCCTCCTATACTGCCAACAGTTTGGCCGGTAGACTCGGAGGTTCGCCTGAGTTCGATTTCGCCGTTGCTGCACCAACTGCCGCTATTGGAACTTTTGGTCTCAATTTCACCCGGTTAGCCAACAATATCCTAGATCTGGACATGCAGCTGGATGCCTTGGAACAGGCCGGTGAGGGAAGAGTAATCTCCAGTCCGAGGATCTTTACCCTGGACCATGTGCAAGCCATGATCCAACAGGGTGATCAGATCCCCTACCCCCAAAGGACTGAAGAGGGCACAATCAGTACTGCCTTTGCCCCGGCCACCCTCTCCTTGACCGTGACACCGCACATAACCCCTGACGGCAAGGTCCGGATGGAGGTGCTAGCTAAGAGGGACCAGGCTGACTTCAGCAGAACGGTGCAAGACGTTCCCGCCATCCGTACCCAGGAGGCCCAGACCGAACTCCTGGTAAACGACGGCGATACCATCGTCATAGGCGGTATCGTCATAAGAGATACTGAATGGTCTGAGGCTCGGGTTCCATTTTTGTGGCGAATACCAATCTTGGGTTGGCTGTTCAAAAACCGTCAGATAAGCGATGAGAAAAGCGAGCTCCTCATCTTCCTGAGTCCTACCATTGTGGAGGATCAGAAAATGACCCTGCGCTGATAATTTTAAAAGCACGAAAAAACCCCGCCGGGCATCGCCCGTCGGGGTTTTTTTTGTTTGGAGTGATGGAGTGATGAAGATTTCAGATTCTAGATTGAAGATTGCAGAGAGGCCAAAGGCTCATGGCGCAAGGCTCAAGGCAAAAACCTTGTAGTCAGTAGTCGAGAAAAACTCTATTGTGATTGCCTTTCTCCTGCATTCTGGATTCTGGCTCCTGAATTCTAGCTGACTTCCGATCTCGGATCTCTGACCTGTGACTCTATGCCCTATGCTCTATGCTCCATGCCTTTATTAAATCTAAAATATGCAATCTACAATCTGAAATGCTTCCAGCTCACTTCCCTAGGGCTCTCAGGTAGCGCAGTGCCTCCTGGGCTCTGTCCGAGCCAGGATCTAGCCTTATCACCTTGTCGAAAGATTCGATGGCCTTCTGCCTTGCGCCACTCTTGTAAAGAAGTTTTCCCAGGTTCAGATATGCATCAACGTACTCCGGGTTGACCTCCAGTGCTTTTTCATATGAGTATTTTGCCTTAGAGTACTGACCCAACCCCTCGTACACCTGCCCCAAAATATTATAAGCAGCCACAAAGTCAGGGACGAGCTGTATGGCTTCTTCCAGATGTGCTTTTGCCTTCTGGTACTCTTTGAGGCTCATATAGGCGATGCCAAGGTGATAATGAGCGTCTTGCGGTTTCGTGTAGAGGAGATTTTCTAGGGCTTTGTTGTAGGCTTCAATGGCTTGGTTTACCTTGCCTTGACGAAAATATATAACACCGAGATAATTATACGCGTCCGAATAGTCCGGCTTCAGTGCAATGGCTTCTTTAAGATGGTGTTCCGCCTTATCAAGCACCTCCTTCCTGTCGTAGGTCAACGCCAGAACGTAGTGCAGGTATGGATCATCCGGGTTCATTTCCAGAGCTTTGAGATACTGCTCCAGCGCTTTACTCGTATCATTCCTTGCCAGGTACCTATCCCCCAAATCACGGGCTGCTCGCGACTGTCTCTCCCTAAAAGCTTTATCAGTGGCGCAACCACTGACGATGAAAGCTAAAACCAATGTCAAGCCTACCATTCGCCATCTATTCTGTGGTCTCAATCCAACCCTCCTTAGCCCGGATATTTCATCAATCACCTGCTGCGACGTACCATTCGGGTACGCCTCGGGACCAATCCCGCGGTACCGCGGGACGGTGGCCAGTGGCCCGCCCGCCTCGCCTGAGCGAGCAGGCTTGCGATGGCGGGCAGGCACGCCCATCTTCGCGGTCTCGCGACAGCAATTCATGAAATATCCGGGCTAGCTATCAGCGGCTAGCGACATGTGGGAACTTTGGTACCAAGGTCCCCTACTGCATGCCTGAAGATTTGGTTGAGTCTAATTGCGACGCCACCTTTTGTCAATGAGGAAGCAAGATGGAGTACTGGAGTATTGGAGTAATGGAGTGGTGGAAGGCTGAGGACTTTTGATTGAAGATTGCAGAGTTGGGAAGGCATAGGGCATGGAGCATGGGGCATAGAGTGAAAGGCACATTTCGAATTTGGAATTGCGAATTGCGGAGTGAAGAGAAGCGAAAGGCTCAGGGCGCAAGGCAAAGGAGTCAGAATTCAGGAGTCAGCAGTCAGAATCCAGAATCCCTAGGCAAAGAGCATAGAGCAAAGGGCATAGGGTTTAAATTTCGAAATTCGAAATGTTTTGCCTTCTGTCCTCAGTCGTCTGTCCTCTGATCTCCGACCTCTGACTTCTGACCTCTAACTCCATGCCTCTAGTGCTGGCTACTGGATTCTTTGTGGTCAAAACATTTGCCTAATAGGAGGTTCCCAAAACTACAATTTTGTGTTATTCCTGACTAGCCTACACATAAATGTCAGAAAGGAAGAGAAAATTGAAGAAAATTGAGGAAACTACTTATCTCTATGAAATTGCCAAAGTTCTAACTGAAACCATCGACCTGCGAAAGTCCCTTTATTCAGTTCTCGAGATATTGTCCAGATCGCTGGGCATGAGAAGAGGAACCATCACCATCCTAAATCCTTTGCGGGACGAGATACAAATTGAGGTGGCCCACGGGCTCTCCAGGAGCGCCATGCAGCGAGGCAGATACAAGCCTGGGGAGGGAATCACCGGGCGGGTCATTCAGCAGGGCAAGAGTTTCGTTGTGCCCAAGATAAGTGAAGAACCCTCATTTCTCAACCGCACTGCTTCGCAGACGGCAGACCCAAGAAGAGCTTTCCTTTATCTGCGTACCCATCAAGAAGGGTCAACAAGTTGTGGGTGCTCTGAGTGTGGACCTTCCTTATGACGATGGATTTGATCTCAAAGCTGGCGAGAAGACTTCTCACGGTTATAGCCACCATGTTGGCCCAGTGGGTAATCAATCTAGAGACTCTGCAGATAGAAAAGGAGGCCTTGCACCAGGAAAACCTGCGATTGCAGGAACAGCTCGCCAGCAAACACCGCATCACCAACATTATTGGCAACAGTAACAAAATGCGGGAAGTATTTCAGATGATCTCCCAAGTTTGCCGCAGCAACGCCACTGTGTTGATCCGGGGTGAGAGTGGTACGGGCAAGGAACTGGTGGCCAATGCCATTCACTATAACAGCCCCAGAGCCAAACACACATTCATCAAGGTAAATTGCGCCGCCCTTCCTGCAACCTTGATCGAAAGTGAGCTTTTTGGTCAT
This sequence comes from uncultured delta proteobacterium, assembly GCA_963712115.1. GTDB lineage: Bacteria > Desulfobacterota > Syntrophobacteria > BM002 > BM002 > BM002. The sequence goes on from CAVQGX010000016.1 coordinate 11,639, forward strand.
GAGAAAGGAGCCTTTACCGGGGCAATCAAACAGAAGAGGGGCAAATTCGAGCTGGCGAATAAAGGAACAATCTTTCTTGATGAAATCGGCTCCATCGGCCTCGACGTTCAAGCAAATCTCCTCAGGGTTCTGCAAGAAAAGGAGTTCGAGCGGGTTGGAGGTACTCAAACCATCAAAGTGGATGTGCGCATAATTGCAGCAACCAGCAAGAACCTCGAGCAGGCGGTGGAGGACGAAACCTTCCGGGGTGACCTCTACTATCGACTAAACGTCTTTCCCATCTATTTACCCCCTTTGCGGGAACGCAAGACAGACGTGCTTTTGCTAGCTGACCATTTCCTGGAGCTCTATGCCAGGGAAAACAACAAGGACATCCGCCGCTTCTCTACCCCGGCCATTGATATGCTCATGCAGTACCACTGGCCGGGAAATGTGCGTGAGCTGGAAAATTGCATCGAGCGGGCCGTCCTATTGTGCGAGGGAGGTGTGATTCGGAGCTATCACCTCCCCCCGACTCTACAGACCGGAGAGCAATCAGATACCGTTCCGGCCCGCTCACTTGAGGAGGCGGTAGCGGGCCTGGAACGGGAGATTATTATTGATGCCTTGAAAAACACCCGGGGCAATATGGTCATGGCGGCAGAACTGCTCCAGACGACAGTGCGAAAATTTACTTACAAGGCCAAGAAATATGGGGTCGATTTTAGGCAGTACCGGTGAGGAGGCCTTTCTTATTGATATGAGATGTGGGATTGCGAATTTAAAATCCGGAATCGCCCATCTCACATCTCAAATCTGCATTCCGAAGCCAAGTTACGAATTCAGACGTTTAGCGATTCGACTGCTCTAAGCATAGCAATCCCTTAAGTATTTGCTAATTCCCCAATCCCATAATTCCTTAATCCCTCAATTTGTTTCACCCCGGCCCTTCCCATCGACCCCTAAGTTCACCTATCTCTATAAGTGACTAAATATCATTAGAAAAATACATATTAACTTACAATTTTGTCATTTGACTTTCCTTATCACAATGAGTGCTTTACCCATAAGATATTAACATTATTATAATTTATGCAATAATGATTTAATTGGCACAGCCGTTGCTCATGTCTCTCGCGCAATTTATTTAAAGCAAGTCCTTACTGAAATATTTTATTGAGGAGGATGCAAATGATAAATGCGGGAGACACAGCTTTTATTCTCGTCAGTTCGGCCCTGGTCATGTTCATGACTCCCGGCTTGGCCCTCTTTTATGGAGGAATGGTTAGAACTAAGAACGTTCTGGCCACCATTATGCAAAGCTTCATAATCATCGGCCTAGTCACGGTCATCTGGGTATTGTGGGGCTACTCTCTCGCCTTCGGTCCTGACTTGGGAGGCGTAGTGGGCAACCTGTCCTGGTTCGGTCTAAAAGGGGTGGGACTTTCTCCTAGCCCGGATTATGCCTCCACCATTCCCCACCAGGCCTTCATGATCTTCCAGGGCATGTTTGCCATAATTACCCCGGCCCTTATAACCGGCGCCTTTGCCGAAAGAATGAAATTCAGTGCTCTTCTGGTCTTCGTTGCCCTATGGTCCACCCTGGTGTATTCTCCATTGGCGCACTGGGTCTGGGGTTCCGGTGGCTGGCTGGGTAATCTGGGAGCTCTTGATTTCGCCGGTGGCACCGTAGTCCATATCAGTTCCGGGGCTTCGGCACTCGCCGCGGTTCTCATCATTTCCAAAAGAAAGGGTTACGGCAAGGAACAGTTCATCCCGCACAATCTTCCTATGACCGTCACCGGTACTGCCATCTTGTGGTTCGGTTGGTTTGGCTTTAATGCCGGCAGCGCCCTTGGCAGTAGCGGCCTGGCCGCCGCAGCCTTTGTTACCACACACGTGGCGGCAGGAACCGCCTCCCTGAGCTGGATGTTGGCTGAGTGGATCCATCACGGCAAACCCACCACCCTGGGTGCTGCCAGTGGTGCCGTGGCGGGACTGGTGGCCATCACTCCGGCAGCAGGTTTTGTCAGCCCGGTTTCAGCCTTGATCATTGGAGGGCTCGCTGGGGTGATCTGCTATGGAGGTGTGATGGCCAAAGCCAAACTGGGTTATGACGATTCTCTCGATGTGGTGGGAATCCATGGTGTCGGGGGTACCTGGGGTGCCCTTGCTACCGGGCTCTTTGCCAGCACTGTGGCCAATCCTGCCGGTGCCAACGGCCTCTTTTTTGGTAACCCAGGACAGCTCTGGATTCAGTTCTTATCTGTTGTCGTCACTTGCCTGTTTGCCTTTGCAATGACCTTCGTCATTCTGAAGTTTCTTGATTTGACCATGGGGTTGACAGTCTCAGAAGAAGATGAGGTACGGGGGTTAGATGTTACCCAACATAGTGAGGCGGGCTACAGTTTCTAGTGTTGCGCTCAGCACAGTACTTCAATACAATCTCTCGGACCGGCAAGGCAGCTCAGGTTGGAGGAGAAAAATGAAAAAGATAGAAGCAATCATCAAACCGTTCAAGTTGGACGAGGTCAAGGAAGGGTTGATGGAGATAGATGTCAAGGGGATGACGGTTACCGAAGTCAAAGGCTTCGGACGCCAGAAGGGCCACACGGAGATCTACCGCGGTGCGGAATATAGAGTGGATTTCGTCCCCAAAATCAAACTGGAAGTGGTTGTCCCCTCGGAATTAGTCGCTAAAGTTGTTGAGGTGATTGAGCATCGGGCCAAGACCGGCCAGATTGGCGACGGCAAGATCTTTGTCAGCTCTTTGGAAGAAGTAGTCCGTATCAGGACCGGGGAGAGAGGCAAAGAGGCTATTTAGTCATTGGTCATTAGACATTGATTATTGGCTATCGTTTACAACGTGTTCTTGGCCTCTTTACCTTATTAATTCGGATGAGAAATTAGATTTAATCCAAGGTCTTTAGTTGTGAGTGCATTAACCCGAGTTGCCGCCATGACTCCTACGGATTCTCCGGTCAGCCATCTGCAGAAAAGGAAGAAGGAGTTACTTGCCCGTTTTCTAGGCGGTAATGAACCGCATTTCCTATCTCTTCATGCCGAAATTCTTGACGATTACTTTCATCAAAGCTTCGCGCAAAGTTCCGCCGGTCCCCGCATGGGTATTGAGAAGAATCCCTATGCTATCATCGCCCTCGGGGGCTACGGCAGAAAAGAGCAGTGTCTGCACTCCGATATTGATGTGCTCCTTCTTTTCGGAAAGAAGATCCCAAAGGAAGCGGCAGTCCTCGTCCAAGAGATATTCTACCCCCTGTGGGACATCGGCTTGGAGGTAAGCTACGCCACCCGCACCCTCAAAGAATGCCTGAGCCTGGCATCCCAGGATTTCGAGGTGCTGACCTCGCTGGTGGATGCCCGCTTTCTCTGTGGTATCTCCTCGCTCTACTCGGAGCTCACGGAAGTGATGCGTCGCAAGATCCTGCATAAGAACGGCAAAGACTTCATCCAATGGCTAGTGGAAAAAAATGAGGATCGCCATAACCGGTTCGGCGATTCCACCCATCTCCTGGAGCCCAACTTAAAGGAGGGTCTTGGTGGCTTGCGAGACTATCACGCCATGCTCTGGCTGGGGTGGGCCAAACATCAGATCAAGGAACCGCGAGATCTGGAATATCTTGGCCACCTCTCGCACAACGAATTTCAGACCCTGACCAAGGCACTCTCATTCATTCTGACGGTAAGAAACTGGCTCCACCACATCAGCGGTCGAAAGTGTGACCAACTCTATTTCGAATACCAGATCAAGGTGGCCGAGGCCTTGCATTTCAAGAATCGGAATGGCCAGCAGGCGGTAGAACTTTTTCTCGGCCGCTTGCACGGTCATATGGAGTTTTTAAAACAGCAACACCTGCTGCTGCTTAACAGGATTGTGCCCCGGAAATACAAGGCCGCTCGGGGAATACTCAGGCACCGATCGAGCGTCGGCGGCATAGTGATTGGCCAGGAGTCCCTGAATTTTGAGTCTTCAGAGGCCATCCTGGAAAATCCCCAGCTCTTGCTCAAGATATTCGAGCAGAGTGCCAAGCTTGGACTCCCCCTGAGTATTGAAGCAAGAAGGCTGGTCAAGGAATTCCTCTACCTAGTAGATGGGGAGTTCAGACAGTCCACTGGTATCATTCAATCGCTGCAACGCATCTTACTGGCACCTCTCCAGCCCCTGGACGCTCTGGACGAAATGTTGACCACAGGAATCCTGCTGGCCCTCATCCCAGAAATGAAGAATGTGGTCAATCTCATTCAGTACGACGAGTATCATGTCTATCCGGTGGACAAGCATCTCTTGCATGCAGTCCGGCTATTGAAGGACTTCGGCAAGCCGGATCTGAACCCCCAGGAAGCATTTTATGGTCAGCTCTTCAGCGAGGTGAGCCGTCCCGAGCTTCTCCACTGGGCGGTACTCCTGCACGATGTAGGAAAAGGCTCTGAGGGTAAAGATCATTCCAGGCATGGCGCCGCAATGGTCCGCGATGTATTTCAGCGGATGAACTTTGCTGACAGTGACATTGAGACAATATCTTTTTTGGTCCGCGAACACCTGCTGTTAACCAAAACCGCCACCCAGAGAGACCTTAATGATGAGAAGGCCGTGATTCAGTGTGCCAGTAAATTCAGGAATACTGAGGAGCTCAAGATGCTTTATCTCCTCACCCTGGCCGACTCCAAAGCCACAGGACCCAAGGCCTGGAATGATTGGATCGCTGCCCTCCTTAAGGAACTCTTCTTCAAGGTCTATCACATCCTGAAAAAAGGGGAACTGGCCACGCCTGCGGCTGTGGACATTTTCGAGAAGAAGAGGAAGGAAATTTTTCAGGAATCACTTTCCATGCCCCTGGAAGATCTGGAGTCACTCTTCGAGCAGATGTCTCCCCGCTATCTCCTTTACACCCCGGTGAAAGAAATTCTTCGCCACATTGAACTCTACCAGAGGCTCGGAGCGGCGCCTTTGGTGCTGGAGGCCCAAATCGTTCCCGGAACCGACTACCGGACCGTAACCGTTTGTGCCCAGGACCGCCCGGGTCTCTTTTCCAAGATATCCGGCGTTTTCACCCTTAATAACCTGGACATTCTGGACGCTCAGATATACACCTGGCGCAATCACATTGCTCTTGACATTTTTAAGGTCAAGGCCCCACCGGACACTCTTTTTGAAGATGAAGCCTGGGCCAGAGTCCGAAAGAATTTACACTCGGCCCTCAATGGGGATCTGGCCCTCGACCTTGTCCTGGATGAAAAGCTGCGGGCTTACCAGTCCGCCGTCAGAGAGCACAGCCTCACGACCAGACAAGATTGTTGTGGATAACAGTGGTTCTGATTTCTTCACCGTCATTGAGGTCTACACCTACGACTTCCCTGGCCTCCTCTATAAGATCACTGACGCCTTGTTCCGATGCGACCTGGATGTCTGGGTCGCCAAGATTGCCACCAAGGTGGACCAGGTGGTTGATGTCTTTTACGTCCGTGATCTGGACGGTCAAAAAGTTGACAATTCTGAGCAGGAAACCGCTATTCGAGCGGCTATAAGCCGAGTTCTGACCAGAAACTCCGGCTGAAAGTCGTCAGCCCACTATCCAGGGCGTTTCGCCAAAAAGAAATAACTGGAATAGCCTAAAAATACAATTTTGTATTTTACTGCAGAGTTTTTATTACAAAATTATATTTTTGCGAGATATGCCAAAACGGAGAACCACTTCTGTATTCTGGCATATGGAAAACTCGGGGACCATGAACTCAACTACAGCTCCGACATCGACCTTCTGGGCATATTCGATGTCCCCGACGGTTTGGCAAAAGATCTCGGTATTGAACCAGCGGTGCTCAAATACCTGTTCGCCTGGGTCATGGAGAGAGTCAGTCTGGACCTGTCCATGCACACTGAGGAGGGGTATGCCTATCGCGTGGATCTGCGGCTGCGGCCTTACGGCAGGGCAGGAGAACTGGTATACTCCGTTCCGGGTCTGGTGGATTACTATGGCACCACCGCGTCTCTGTGGGAAATCCAAGCGGCCCTCAAGATAAGACCCATTGCCGGCAACCGCCAACTGGGCTATATGTTTCTTGAGCAGATAGAGTCGATGCTCACGAACCGGCGCAGCCGGGAGGAGATAGTTCAGTCCATCGAGAAAATGCGGACGGCTGCTATCAAAAAGATTTCTCCTGCCGGCTCCACCGATGTGAAAAGCGGAGTGGGTGGCCTCCGGGACGTGGAATTTCTGGTTCAGGGGTTGCTGCTGTTGCATGCCCCGGACATTAAAGGCTTGCTAGAGGGCAATACGCTCAGGGCTTTGAAAAGGCTGGAGCAGGAAGGGATTTTACCCGCAACCACAACCGCTCAGGTGCGGGAAGACTACCTGTTCTTGCGACGCGTCGAACACTATCTTCAGATCCTCGAAGACCGTCAAATCCATGCCTTGCCCACAGACGCTCGGGAACTTGAAGCCCTGGCCAAGAGAATACTTGGCATCGAAAGTGACGCCAGCCGGTTCATGGCAGAAGTGGAGAACCGCTGTCAACGTGTACGGTCTGCCTATGTCGAACACTTGCTGAAACAGGCATAGGGCACGGTGCAGAGAGCATGGGTTTGAAGTCGTCCCCATGCCCCTTGCTTTGTACTTTATTCCTAGGTCCTTGGAGATTCGGTATGGCAAAAAAATTTCTTGTGTTACAGCACATGTCCTGGGAGGGTCCGGGTGTGCATCTGATCCGCTCGGCCGAAAAACTGGCGGTGAACCTGGACGTGGTCGAGGTCTGGCGACAGAGTATTCCGGACTTAGCCGAGTACAATGGCATGATTGTCTTGGGGGGCAGCCCCAATGTGGACCAGGAGCAAGAATACCCTTTTTTACGCGCCGAGAAAGTGGCCATTCGCCGGATCATCGAAACAGGCAGGCTCTATCTTGGCTTCTGTTTGGGACACCAGCTTCTCGCTGACGTTCTGGGCCTAAAGGTGGGACCAAATCCCCGCCGGAGTGTGGGGTTCATCGAAGGTCATCTGACACCCAACGGCCGTCAACATCCTCTCTTTCATAACTTGCCCAGCTCTCTGCCCCTCTTCAAATGGCACAGCCAGGCAGTGCTGCCTCCGGTCCCAAAAAACATTGAGATTCTGGTTACCTCCCTGGAATGCGAGGTGGAGGCCATTTCTGTGGTAGGCAAGCCCCATGTCGTCGGACTTCAGTTCGACAATCACGCCGGTTCAATAGAGGATGTCACCACCTGGATAGAGGGAGACCGCAGTTGGTTGTCCAGCCCACCTGAGGTGGACACCTCCAGGCTACTGGCAGATGCTGTCAGATATGAGACCCACGTGGGTGAACAGTTTGAATTGGTCTTTGACAATTACTTGAAATTGATACCTTAACCCGGATGTTTCATGGAATTGCTGTCGCGAGACCGTGAAGATGGGCGTGAATTCACGAAGCATCCGGGCTAGTTATCAACCACTTTTTCTGTTAATAATGACGAAATTAGTTTTTTGGGCTGGCTTATAAATTACATTTTTGTATTTATGCATGTCTGCCAAAGAACAAAAATGTAACTTTTAAAGAAAGGTTGATTTAGCTATTTTTTGTAAATAATAGATATTTAAACATTTTTCTCCATAATGTCCTTTGGCACATCTCTTGCCATTGACCTTTAACTAGTGTTTCTTGAGCTCTCTAATTCCCGAGCAGCGCATTCTCCGAATTAAACACCAATAGTGAATGCTTGAATATAGAAACCGATAAGAAAACTATTACTTAAGAGGAGGAAAGAAAAAGATGGGCGAGACAAAAACACAAAAAGACGTACTGAAGATTGTCAAAGAGCGCAATGTGAGTTTCATCCAGATCTGGTTTACCGATGTCCTGGGCATTTTGAAAGGCTTTGCCATTACTCCCAGCGAATTAGAGGGAGCCCTGGCGGAGGGCATGGGATTTGACGGCTCTTCCATCGAGGGTTTCGCTCGGATCGAAGAGAGCGACATGGTGGCCATGCCCGATCCCGCCACCTTCGAGTTCCTCCCCTGGAGGCCCAAAGAAAGGCCGGTTGCCCGCATGTTCTGCGATATCCTCCAGCCTGATGGCAGCCCCTATGAGGGAGATCCCAGGTATGTGTTCAAACGCGTTTTGGCGAAAGCGGCCGAGAAGGGCTACACCTTCTATATAGGTCCGGAACTGGAATATTTCTATTTTGAAAACAACGAATCCCCGAAGATTATTGATAAGGGAGGATATTTTGACACTCCGCCCTTGGATACCGGCGGAACTTTGAGGCGAGACACCATTTTCGCTCTTCAAGAGATGGGAATAGAGGTTGAGTACAGTCACCACGAGGTTGCCCCCAGCCAGCACGAGATTGACTTGCGTTATGATGAGGGATTGAAAATGGCCGAAAAAGCCGCAACTCTCAGGATCGCAGTCAAAGAGATTGCCAGGCAGCACGGGGTCTATGCCACCTTCATGCCCAAGCCCATCTTTGGGGAAAACGGCAGCGGTATGCACACCCACCAGTCTCTTTTCAGGGGAAAGGTAAATGCTTTCTACAATGCCAGCGACAAGTATCACCTCTCCGATATGGCCAAGTCTTACATTGCCGGGATCATGGAGCATGCCCGTGAGATGGCTCTGGTGACCAACCAGTGGGTCAACTCCTACAAACGACTGGTTCCAGGGTATGAGGCCCCTGTCTACGTTGCCTGGGCTAGGCGCAACCGCTCCACCATGGTGCGGATTCCCATGTATAAGCCCGGCAAGGAACTGGCAACCCGAATCGAGTTTCGTTCACCAGATCCCGCCTGCAATCTGTATCTGGCTTTTGCCGCCATGCTAGCCGCAGGGTTGAAGGGAGTTGAGGAAAACTACAAACTCCCAGAGCCCATAGAGGAAGACATCTATGAAATGGATGAGGTGGCGAGGGAGCGCGCTGGGATCACTTCCCTCCCAGGAAGCCTTTTCGAAGCCATTCAAGAGATGGAAAAAAGCGAGCTCATGCGGGAAACATTAGGGGATCATATCTTCAACAAGCTTATCGCCAACAAGAAGATCGAATGGGATCGCTTCCGCACCCATGTAAGCAGATACGAGATTGAGAATTACTTGCCGATTCTATAAATAAAGGCTAAAGGCGCAAGGCCATTTGGGTCATTAGGCTTCGCCGTCATTAGGTCACTACGCTACGCTGTCATTTATTGTAAGAGGTAGAGCACGGAGGTCAGAAGTCAGAGGTCGGAGATCAGAAGACAGACGACAGAAGGCAAAACATTTCAAATTTCGAAGTTTAAACCCTATGCCCTTTGCTCTATGCTCTATGCCTCCTGACTCCTGAATTCTGTCTCCTTTCCCTTGTGCCTTAAGCCGTCAGCCTCATTGTCTAGGGATTGTAGGTGACTGATAACCGGATAGAAAAGCTCCTGGAGGTTCTGACCGATACCTATGGTACCAACCCCTGGAACTGGCACACTCGTCAAACACCGTTCCAGGTTCTTATAGGAACTGTCCTCTCCCAGAGGACTCGCGATGAAAAAACAGACGAGGCCGCCAAAGCCCTCTTTTCCCGCTACCCCTCTGCTGAAATGCTGGCAGCAGCGGAGGTGGAGGAGATCGCTAGGTTAATAAGACCAGCCAACTATTACAATACCAAAGCTCTACGGATAAAAGAGATAAGTAAAATCATCCTGGAAAAACACTCAGGCAATACCCCTGACACTATGTTTGAACTCATGGGACTGCCGGGTGTGGGTAGGAAGACGGCGGCTTGTGTCCTCCTCTATGGCTTCAAGAAAAAGGCCTTGCCGGTAGACACCCACGTACACAGAATATCTAATAGGATTGGTCTAATAAACACCCAGAGCGCTGAAGAAAGTGAGGGAGAACTCTGGAAAGTGATTCCGGAGAAATACATTATGTTTTACAACGAGCTCATGGTCAAGCACGGACAGAAGGTATGCAAACCAATAGGGCCAAGGTGTCATGAGTGTCCCATCAACGAGTTTTGTGATTATGCAGAGAGCATAGGGTCAGAGGACAGTTTCACTAGGCACTAGGGACTAAGCACTAGGCACTTTGGCTCAGCGAGACGAGCGAGACGAGAGGTCGGGCGAGACTGGGAAAAGACAAGGCAGGCACAGAGGCCCGCCCTACTGGCCTACTGATTGCTAGGCTTTTTCAAGGCGCCTTGCGCCCTGCGCCTTGAGCCCTCAACGCTTTGCGTTATGCCCTTTGCTTCTGTAAAGACGGCCAAACTCTTCTGACTGCCCCTCACCCAAACCCCACTAGATGAAAGTACTAGCAATAAAGGGGGCAGTTTTATTAGTGTCAATGAAAGAAACTTTGCAAAATAAAAATATTGTTGCAATTCTTCTTGCATCTCTCTACAATGATATTTAGTCTTTCTCAGGCTTGGTATCATGCGAACCATTGACTGAAAGAGTTTCTGCCTGATTATCAGGAGAAATAACCTTGGCCACAAAAACCTATATACCCCCAAATGAAGTTTTTCCTCACATGCTCCAAAGAGGGGGCCGGGAAAGAATATGTCCATTGCTCTTGCGGGCTGAAAAAGCCGAAACCAAAAGGAGGTTGTCATGTCAATGAATTGGGGTCCGCACTTTATTGTGCCGTCAGAAACCTTAAGAGCCTTTTCAGGAAAAGTGCTCCTGAGAGAAAGTTTTGACGAGGAATTATTGAAAACGGAACTGCGGGATTTGGGACTTTCTGGCTATCCGCTCAAGGCCACAAACCCTTGGTACTGCAGGAAAAAAGGGACTGAAACGTGGATCAAGATCGGTGAATCCTCTGATCAAGAACAAAGCTTCGCAGTTCCCTGGGATACAACAAATCTGGAAAATGGTGAATATCAAATCTTGGGGTTAATGCATGTCTCAGTTAAGACAGAAGGAGAGGAGTTCATTGTTGCTAGACAGAATATTGTGGACGTTGTGGTTGAAAACTAGGTTGACGGAAATTGACAGGAGTCGTCCTCCCGGACCCCTCAGCCTGCTTATCCGCTGATTCCTTGAAAAATCGCATTCTATGTTGCAGAGGTCTTTCACCTTTCGCTGAATATTTCTTTTAGAAGAAAGTTGGTCTGTAATGTACTTTCGAAGCAGTAGGCGACTTAAAGACCGACCTAGGTCGAAGAAGTTTTCTACCTTCTGGCTAAACTTCTTGTGATGGAGGGGATTAAACTTTGGCGCAAATAATTCGTAACCGGACCTCTCCGCCTCACTTTCAGCGGGACCCCATCCTCCATAACAGCATCAAACTCGAACCAGATAAGGCTTACTTTATCTACATTGGCGATATCAAAAACCACGGGCTAAACGCTTTCCTAATCCCATATCTCGAGAGAATCTACGGTCGTCCGGTGGACTGCATCGCCCTGGTGCCCGATGTCCTGGCTAATCTATGGTTGCCCCAATTTGGCAGTTTTGAACAAGGACTCTTACCGGTATCATGCTGTCAAGGGTTTATTGGTCAATTGTCGTCCCACTGCCGGCCATTTCGCCCAGCAGGTATCAGCCAGCCTGTTCGCCCAAGAGCTTGTTGAGAACATCCTCCGTAAGCAAGATTTTGTCTACATTCACATGTTTGAAAGCAGGCCGGAGATGACTCTGGCTGACGGTGAGAGAATCAAACTCCTTGGTCCCGATCCCACCCTGGCTTATGAATTCAATAACAAAATCAACCAGTTCAAAATGGCTTGTGATCTGAAAATACCTGTGCCGGAAGGCTTTTCCTGTTCCTGTCTCGAAGAGGCCTTGGAAGCGGCGGAAAGATTTTTCCGCTCAGGTGAAGAGGCCTTCATTAGTGAACCCTACAGTGCAGCGGGGAGCAACAGTGCCTTCGTCTGCAACATTGAACAAATCCTCCAGAGGTTTTTCTTGGCTGAACAGCCTTACCTGGTTACCAGACGCATTCCACACACCCATGACCCCACGGTACTAGCTGTAGTGGCTAATTCCGAGGAAGTGTATGTGGCTTCCGTGGCTGACCAGAGAATGGAGCAAAATCGCTTCCGAGGATCGACTTTTCCCACCGTTCTGGGAGAAGATGTGGTCGAACGAATCAAGGATTATACAAGAATGGTGGGAAGATACATGGGTGCTAGAGGGTACAGGGGCATGTTTGGTTGCGATTTTCTGGTGGCTGAAGATGGAAAGCCTTACTTCCTTGAAGTGAATGCTCGCAAACAAGGAACAACTTTAGAATCAACCCTGACTATGCTCTATCGTCTACCAGGCCATCCCAACCTGCTCGAGATTGAATTTTCCGCCATCACCCAAGGCAGATTACCCTGTGGCCTTAAAGAAATGGATTGCACTGAATCTGATCTCTTTTGGGGAACCTACAATGTGAAGAGCGAACAAGATATTCTTGTGGTTCAAAATCTGCCCGAACTTCAAAGCGAACCAGAGATCTTTCGACGAGTCCTTTCGGAGAAAGATTTAGAAGCGATTGCCACAGTCGAGGATCACCTCGGTATGGGAATATACCAACGGTCTGGCGGTTTTGTTGGCAGGTGCATCGCTGTGGGCAAAACCATGCCATCCATGTTCCGGCTGCTTCGCAAAAAAGAAATGGAGGTTAAATCAAGCATCCGCCCCTGGATTCATTGAGAAATGTATTGATCCGGGATACGATATGGTAAAGGAGATTCTGAGATGAAAAAATTGGCTAGCAAAAAAGAAAGTCAGCAGCTCGACCCCATGGAGGTCGCCTCCGAGGATCGGGCCGTGGCCCTTGCTCGATCCGCAGAAGTCAAAAAGCTCATATCAGACTTTTTGCAGGCCCGTGAGAGAATACCTACCGGATTCAAGCTGCAAAAGGAATATGAAAAAGCCAAAAAGCGAATTCTTAAGGTTCTGAATGGTACAGAGAAAGATTGGCACAATTACAAGTGGCACCTTAATAATAAAATAGCAGAGGTGGAGACCCTCAGCAGGATAATAAGCCTCAGCCAAAGGGAAAAGCGGGAAATTGCCAAGACAGAAGAGCTCTACCGCTGGTCCATCTCACCATACTATGCAAGTCTCATGGATCCGGAAGACAGGACATGTCCTGTAAGGTTGCAGGCTGTACCCAGCATCAGGGAGCGTTTAGACGCTTCTGAGATCAAGGATCCCATGATAATAAAGTACAATTCCCCTGCGCCCCTTATCTCCAGACTTTATCCGGACAGATTGATCATCAATGTCACCAATATGTGTTCCATGTTCTGCCGCCACTGCTTGCGGCGCAAGGATATTGGCCACAAAGACCTTATTTATTCCCGCAATCAGCTCCGCCAAGCACTAGACTACATCAGAGAAAACGAGGAAATCAGGGATGTCCTCCTTACTGGTGGGGATGCTTTGGCCTTGAGTGACGATCAGCTGGACTGGATACTCACGGAACTGGATAAGATCCCCCACGTTGAGATCAAGCGGCTCGGGTCAAGGATGCCCTGCGTCTTACCCCAAAGAATCACCCCAAGACTCTGCAAAATGCTGGAAAAGCACGACCCTGTTTACCTCAACACCCAATACAATCATCCCAAGGAGATTACAGCTGAGGCCCAAAAGGCTGTGGACCTGCTTACCAAGGCTGGAGTGGTGGTCCGCGATCAGACGGTACTTCTGAAAAACATCAACAACGATCCCCACGTGATGAAGGTGCTGATGCACGAGATGCTCAAGATCAAAGTCGCGCCTTATTATATCTTCAACTGTAAGAAAGTTGAGGGTATCAGCCATTTTCGCTCTTCCATTCAGGAAGGTTTGAACATCATGGAGCACCTCCGCGGTTACACCTCGGGCATGGCCGTACCTACCTACATCATCACCGCACCGGAGGGTAGGGGTAAAACTCCGATTGCGCCGCAATATCTCCTGAATACCAACTTCGACGGCGACGTGCTCATACGCACCTGGGGAGGTCACGTCTTGTGCTACGAAGATGAAAGAACAAACTAGCCTGAAAGCGCAGAAAGTAAAAAAAGCAGTTGAGTCTCTCCAGGGTGATCTCCTGACTCTTCTGGACAAGATAGTAGCCATAAACAGCTACTCTCACAATATTCAGGGCGTGGCACAGGTAGCTCGAGAGCTGAGCAAGTCTTTGCCCTCTCCTCTCACCCTCGAGAGCACCAAGAGTTCCCACGACGAAGTAGTCTGGATCTGTCGTCATGGCCCTGCTAATGAACTCCCCATTCTCTTAGTTGGCCATCTGGATACCGTTTTCCCTCCAGGCTCTTTTGACAGCGGTGTGCTTGCCCATGGTCCCCACCTGCTCGGCCCAGGAGTTGCCGACATGAAAGGTGGAGTAGTGGTAATTTTGGGGGCCCTCTGGGTCCTGGACCACTTAGGATTTTTGCCTCGGATTTCTTTGATTCTAGCCTTAAACGGAGACGAAGAAATCGGCTCTCCAAGCTCGGCACAAAAGCTAGGGGAATTAGCCCGGACCTCCCGCCTTGGCCTGGTGTTTGAATGCGGAGGGCCGGAAGGCTCGGTGGTCACCTCCCGTCGGGGCTTGGACCGTTACCGCCTGGAAATACATGGCGAGGCTGGACACTCGGGCACTCATCAGGGTGCGAAAGAAAGTGCGGTGGTGGAGTTGGCCCAGCAGATCCTAAAACTTGAAGCTCTCAACGATCCAAAGGCTGGGATCAGCCTAAATGTGGGGCGGGTCAAGGGGGGCACCGCGGTAAACATCATTCCGGCTGAAGCTGAGGCTGAACTGGAGGTCCGTTTCTTTGAGGAACAAAAGGGTGATGAGATCGAGAAAAGAATTCGCACCATGGTAAGATCCACACCTCAGTCAAAACTGAAAATTATACTTACTAAGAGGCACGGACGTCCCGCTATGGTTTGTACATCGGCAATTTCACACCTTTACCAAGCAGCGGCCCGGATTGCTAAAAAGATCGACCTTGAATTACCCGAAGAAGCCCGGGGAGGAGCTTCAGATGCTAATTTTCTAGCTGCAACCAATCTCCCCACCCTTGATGGTCTTGGTCCAGTGGGCGAGATGGATCACTCCAAAAATGAAAGAATCCTCAAAAATTCCCTTTTCCAGCGAGTGGAATTGCTAGTCCATCTTCTCTGGGATCTTCGTAATTGGACACCCCCATGAATGAGGAACGGGGAAGGGGGAATGCGGAACGGCAGCTAAATGTGGTAATATTAAATTCTACATTCCCCGTTCCGCGTTCCCAACTCCCACTTCGGTCGCCTGCTGGTATTGATAACCGTCCCGTAATCTACTGTGTTCAATAGCATCTTTGAGAATCAAGAGAAATTGCCGCAACTGTAAAGGCTTGCGCAGGTAACTGTAGGCACCTTCATATTTTGCTTCTAAAAGGGTTTCCGAGGAAGGAGTGTCGGTAACCAGGACAACCTTGGCTCGAGGTTGGATTTTTTTAACAAACTTAAGCACTTCCATTCCGCCGGCACCCGCCAGCATCAGGTCAGTGATAACCAAGTCAAAAGACTGTCTCGCGACTAAATCCAACGCCTGAAAGCCATCGCCACAGGTGCGTACCCTGTAGCCCGAGACCTGGAGCAACTTGGCCATCATCAGACGTAAAAGCTTGTCTTTCTCCGCAATGAGAACCTCTGGTGCACAAAGTTTATGCGGACTAAGATTGGAGGCTAAATAGTCTGTATTTGCCATTATTACACCCCTGTAAAGATGGTAGTTGAGCAACTGTTGTGCCAGAGAGGGAGAAGAAAGGATGGAAGTATTGCAGAAAGAAAAAAGTATTTAAATTACGGTACTATACGAAGTGATTTTTACAAGAGAGAAGGTCGCCAGTTCAAGCATAAATGGGTTTTTTCGTATCTTGCAATGTACAAGGGTACACTGATGACGTCTCCCAATAAAAAAGCCACCTCATAGGTGGCTTTTTCTATCCATGGTGCCGAAGGCCGGATTGCCTGGGATGACCGTAAGTATTTGAAATAATTACAATCAAGCTTTTAGTGGGTGCCAATATTTTGACACGTTTTGCACCCTCTATGCACCCATTTTCCATGCTTTGCAGAGGAGCCGGGAAAGTTTCGCTTCAGCCGGACCAAAGGTTGGCAACCTTCTATTTAATTTGAACCCAAAATATGGTAGCTGAGTCTCAAGAGGCAAAGTTTAGATTAAAGTATGTGATATGAAGTCTCCTAGTGGTTCTGTAGGACTTCATATAATAACGCTTAAACTTCAACTTCTGTTAAGTCACCAAGTGCAGATCTTAAAAGCAGATAGTATTATTTCTTGGATACTCAGGACTCAACATAGATAGCAGATAGTGAAATCTCAACCTCGAGATAAATCGAAACAAGATGTAGTCTTTGTCCTGCTTGTCGAATAGGAGAAATAGTATAAGGTAAGTTTCATCACTGGGCAGGGTCGTTCTCTAAAATCTCCAAATCAAATTCAAGTTGATGAAATGAATTTCATTGCTCTTGTAATCGCCTTTTAAATCACCTTGAAGTGGTCCTCCCTGTTGATCGATCTTGGCGTTTCCGGCATCCAAATATTCGTAGGCAGCGCCCAAAGTGATGTTCTCTCCCCAATCGTACTGCAACCCTGTGGCATAACGGACTTGACGATCAAGGGGCATATCCGGGGTTCTGTCATTATCATCTACCGGTGAGGTGTCGTAGGCAAAGCCAACCGACCAGAGCCACTTTTCCAGAAATCGGTACTGGGTGCCCAGGGCAACATGCCAGGTGTCCTTCAAATTGCGGTCCTGGGTTAACCTTGTAGTTGTAGTGGAGCGCACAGTGACTTGTGTCTCGCCAAATTCGCTCCAGTCCTGCCAGCCGAAATTGGCCATGATCGCCAGGTCGGGGGTGAGCTCGTGGTAGCCGCTCACCATGAGCATCTGGGGAATGGTGAGTTCCAGGTTAACCTTGCTACCTCTCACACCTGCAAGCAAACCGGATAGCGTTGGCCCGAGATTCCTTAATTTTGCCACGTCTTTGAACTCTAGCTTCACCTCAGTAAGATATGTAATGCCGAACCTCGTGTCTTCCCGTGGCTCGATGAGTAAACCAAAGATACCTCCATAGCCAAAATCATCGTCTTCAGCCTCGATACTGCCGTCCGCATAGGGAACGCCCTCAGCTACCGCGTTATTGATGGCCGCTTTCTGCTCCAGACTACCGTAAACAATAGTTGGACCGGCACCAATGGACAGCCAGTCAGTTGCCCGGTAGGCAACTGTTGGGGTGAGACCAAAGGTCAATAACTCTGCTTTGGTGACATAGTAGCGGCCGGCCCAGTCATCGTTGTAATCGAGGCCGAGACCAAAGTAAGATGCCGCGGCCACACCGAGTTTCCATTCTTGGGTTACGTCGTGAACATAGTAGAGACCAGCAGCCGGAACCCAGCCGCCGGCATTACCGCCGTCTCCGCCTCCGAAGGAGGCACTGTCCGTATCAAACTTCGCATTGACATATAGTGGTTGCACGCCTGCGAGCATTTGAGACCGCTCGAGGCGAGTCATGCCAGCTGGGTTAGTGAACGCGGTTGAGGCATCTTGGGCACGGGCCGACCAGCCGGCAGCTGCGGTACCCACGTCAGGTGTGCCAAGCTCGTAAAGAGCCAGCCCCCCTGCCCATGCAAAAGAGGGAAGCAGAACAGCAAGCACTATGATGACAAACTCGCATCGATAGATTAGTCTCATTCCTACAGTTCCTTGTTCACACCAAGTTCTGGTTGGCGGTCTGGCTTATCTAAAGGAAGGATGGACAAATTCCATTACAAGCTACATTGGTCCTGAAATGTAACCTGCACCAAGTATATTTGTCCATAGTGGAATCGAGTCATTAGCAACAGAAAACCTTGTTTAACGCTAGCCCCAACAAAAATTTGCATGACAAAAAGCCAGAATTAAGGTTTCCCTTTGTTGGCCTGGTCGGATTTTGTAGAAGAGGGACTACTGGAAAAGCGCAAATGTCGAGTCACCGCCCGAAACAGCTCGTCCGCAACGACCGGAGAATCTCTCTCGAACTAATTCGGTTGAGATTCCCCGGCCGGAACGTTCACTATACACCGCCGCATCAACCGCCGGAAGTGTCCGCTGGTTCCTCCTGCTGGAAGGGCTTCTGCTCCGGCGTGAGGTCCTTGGCCGTTGTACCGGGCATGATCTCGAAGCCGAGATCAAAGTGTACCAGCATTGTCTTGAACTGCTCGTAAACATCCCGGTTGCCCTTGAGCTTAGCCTTGCCTGTCTTGATCTGCTCGTCGAAGCTGACGGCACCCATCATGGTTTTCTCGAGATCGGCGCGATTGATGGTGACGGTCAGGTCGGCGTCGTTAGCCTGGAACCCCTTGATGTTGGTAAGGGTGGCATTGCTCAATTCCACCACGAACTTCTCGTTGTTGTCCGGCGTTACCAAGTTGATAGTGAACTCTTTGCCCTCGGCCTTTTGGCTGTCAAGTCGGATGCCGAGAAAATCCAGCCACAACTCGGTGGTCATGGCCCGGATCATGTCAGGACCGGTAGATTTAGGAGAGGCCCCCGTAGGAATGCCGGATCGGAGCTCCAGGGCGGCCGCCAGAAAACTGTTGCGCACACTGGGGCTCTCTTGCTGGTAGCCGATCTGCTCGAAAACATCGGCCAAAAGGTCTTTGGCCTCCTGATTTTGTGGTTCTGCATACACTAATTTGTTTAGAATTTCCTGGGCGTGGCGATACTTGCCCTGATCGTAGAGTTCCCGGCCCTTGGCGATGATCGGCTTCGGGCCGCCCATCATTTCCACGTAAAGCGAGGCCGAGTCTTCCGGCGACAGCGGGATCAGGGTGGTGGGGTTGCCGTCCCAGTAGCCCAAGTAGCGGTTGATCACCGCCCGACTGTTATGCTCAACCGAGCCATGATAGCTTCGCGCCGCCCACTGTCGTTGCAGGCTCTCAGGTACCGTGTAAACGTTGTGCACCTGGTTGATAGTCACTCCCTGGTTGGCCAGATGCAACACGCCATTGTTGAGATTTGCATAGGTATCCCGTTGGGCTCGCATGATCTCCTGAATACGGTCGTTACCCCAGCGCGGCCAGCTGTGGGAGGCGAACATGACCTCAGCTTGCTGACCGTATTTATAAAGAGCTACGTTGATCTGCTTGGACCACTCTAGGGCGTCGCGCACCAGGGCGCCCCGCAAGGTATATATGTTGTGGATCGTACCGACAATGTTTTCCGCTGCCCAGAATGCCTTCAGATCTGGAAACCAGGTGTTCATCTCCGCCGGCGCCTCGGTGCCCGGCGTGTTCTGAAACTCCATGCGGACGCCGTCGACGGTGAGCGTCTCGAAATCCTTTTCGATGATGACTGTGGGCGGGATGAGCCCTAGGTTTCCCGCGGCCGTGTTCTTGCCGATAGACTGGTCCGCGTGTCCGAAGGGGCTGGCCGGCAGCAGAACGCCGTACTGGTAAAAAAGACGGCGGCTCATGGCGTTGCCGGCATAGACGTTTTCTGCCACCGCGTGATCCATGAAACCGACTGGTGCGATGATCTTTACCTTGCCGCTCCGCACATCGGCCTCGTCCACCACCCCGCGCACCCCGCCGAAGTGATCCGCATGGGAGTGGGAATAGACCACCGCCACCACCGGACGCTCGCCGAGCTGTTCGTTGATGAACTTGAGGGCCGCAGCAGCGGTCTCCTTGGCTGTCAGGGGATCGAAGACGATCCATCCCGTGCCACTCTTGATGAAGCTGATATTGGCCAGGTCGAAGCCTCG
The DNA here is from genome assembly GCA_963712115.1 of uncultured delta proteobacterium. GTDB lineage: Bacteria > Desulfobacterota > Syntrophobacteria > BM002 > BM002 > BM002. Next base: position 31,329 of record CAVQGX010000016.1, read on the forward strand.
CACTTGGTAGATGCCGGGGATGACTTCATAGAGGCCGTAGTTCATGTTGAGGATGGCCTGGCGCTGAAGGGAGGGGTGCACACTGTTGAAATCTTTGCCTTCCAGCAGCCAATCGTATTTGCCCATATCCCAGGCCACGTGGCCGGCTTCGGCCATAATTTGCTTGTAAGGAGGCGCCGCGATGAAGCCTTTCTTTTGTTCTTCGAAATCCCTCTTGTCCTCAAAAGGTAGGGTTTTTCTCAACTCCTGTTGCTTTTCCGCCGTATACTTGGAGGGCATTTTGCCCTTAGGGTGGAAATGCTTGTGATCTGTGCCTGCAATTCCATTGGTGGAAAAAACTAATAACATTAAAACGATCAAGGTAGCCCTACACGTAGTTATCATAATTACTCTCCTTCCGGTTTTTCAGTCAAACTCAACTCACAGTGATAGCAGGCATTACTTTCATAGTGGGTGGTGGGAAAAACGTATGATTCAGCTATAGAACCTACGAAGACCCACTTTATTTTAAATTGCCCATAAACCTAAGGCTTAAAATGGGGATGTCAAGAAAGAGCGCTGACTGGTGAGGGGGAAGGGGACACAATGTATTGTGGTGGGCCACTTAATCTCAAAAATTCATTTACCTTGCCAAGATGTAGACATTGGCGAAATTCAAGATATGATCGAGTAAT
>CAVQGX010000017.1:0-75258 GCA_963712115.1 uncultured delta proteobacterium
TAATTTACACTCCGATAGTTTCAAAGGAGCATAAAAAAGCGGAGCCGAAGCTCCGCAGTGTTCTTTGCAAAGGGAACAGCTAGTAGTGGAGCCTGAAACAGCCCCGTCTTTTATCGTCCACTATTCGGTCGTGAGATGGTTCCTTTGAGATAACCGTCGAATTCACCGGCAGCAAGATTGATGACCCCTTCCACGGTGCCACTTCCAGTAGCGTTATCGAACCTACCGGTTCCGCCCGTGATATTCAATTCCTGTACGTACGTGAAGACGTAACAGTCAGGCGGGTTCAAACAATCAACTAGTACAAATGAAGTTGTCTCGACTTCCACTGTGTCACCGTTTGCCGCCGTCCACACCGCAGTATCCGTGTCATAGTCATACACTCCATCGAACCTACCTAAGTGTGTAAAGTTACCTGAAAATCCGTCCCTATCACCCCCTAAGCTACCCTTCAGCGGGACCTTAATACCCGCAATAGCCAATCCTAGGAATAACGAGATGATGCCGAATACAGTCACAATCTGCAGCATTCGGCTCATTTTATTATGAAACATGATGCTTCCTCCTAGTTATGCTGGGTTATTTCTCGGTGAGATGATCTAGATGAAAATACAAGAGCCCCCAAAGGCGATAATTACCCCTTGGAGGCATTGTATCGGCACTTTCTGACGACTCCACCACATGACTAGTTCCTGAGGGCTAACAACTACGTCTGCGAGAAGTGATTTTCAGACCAGCAGGAGCGATACAGAAGGAAAACGAGAATGACCACAAAGTGAGTGGGAATTTAAGTAGGGATTTAAACTAGTTACAATCTACAGTGAGTAATAAAGTTTGTCAACACAAAAAACATCATTTCTTAGATTGATCGGCTGGCTCAGAATGGAAGGGGGAGACTGTGGATTACATCCCTTAATTTACACTGCGCTAGGTTTGCACCTCGGCACAAGATTTAGCCATCTGGTACACAAAGTATCCCATGCTTTCCTCCTCCGTGTTATGATGATCCTTAAGCCGAACCGATCAAGTTATCATTGGACAAGGATCACCGGGAGGGATTAAGAGTATGCGGCTACGAATATCCATTCTAACTCTGATACTTCTGGTTTCGCTCGCATCCTTCGAGTTCTCTGCGGCTCAAGCCAGGGCGTCCAGGAGAGATCCGATTGTTATCAAGGTAGTTGAGCTTGAGTATGCTGACGCTGACCACCTAGCGACCGTTCTTACCCCATTTTTGTCGCCGGAAGGTCGAATCGTCGCCTATAACCGCACAAACAGCCTTATCATCAAGGACAAGGCTTCTGTTGTCAAAAGTTTGGTGCAAATTATCAAAGGGCCGACTAGAACTGAAAAAGGAGTTATCGCAATGACCTTAACAATCACATCCGCCGCATTTTTACATAACGGAGAGATTCCCACGCGTCATACCTGTGACGGTGAGGATATTTCCCCAGCTTTGGAGTGGTCGAAACTGCCCGAAGGAACTAAGAGTATCGCTCTAATTGTGGACGATCCAGATGCTCCTGATCCTGCCGCACCTAAAATGATCTGGGTCCACTGGGTGCTCTACAACATTCCCCCAAGCGCCACTGGCTTGCCCGAGGGTGTCAAGCTTCAGGACCTACCTAGGGGAACCAAGGAGGGGCTCAACGACTGGAAGCGCACTGGATACGGAGGACCATGTCCTCCGATTGGCCGCCACCGTTACTTTCACAAACTATATGCTTTAGATGTTGTTCTTCCAGACTTGGGCAGACCTACCAAGAAAGACCTGGAAAAGGCGATGGAGGGTCAAATTCTGGCAGAAGCAGAGTTAGTGGGAACTTACCAAAGACCACGGTGAGCCTGATAATGATTTCAGCATCTGACCCTTGAGCTTTGTTTCATGGGTCAAAATCTGTCAATTTCCTTTAAATACCGCAAGTGCCGAAGCTGATGTTATGATCAAAGAAAAAAGATCTCGCAAATGTGCGAGATCATTATAAAATTGGTGCCGAAGGCCGGACTCGAACCGGCACGGGTCTCCCCACCACCCCCTCAAGATGGCGTGTCTACCAGATTCCACCACTTCGGCGTTTTTACTTTGTTTTCTCTTCTCCCGCAGCTGGAACTGAAGGCTGTTCCTTTGCTGCCGGTGATTCGGCTGGTGGGGCAGCCTTTGTCTCTTCCTCAGCCCCGGTCTGCCTTTCTATTTCTACAGCCGGTGCACCACTAGGAGTCTCTATCTCCGTAGCGGCAGGAGCTGTGGCCGCAGGTTTAACCCCACTCATAACAGAGTCGTTCGTAACCCTGGTGGAACGACCGGCCAAAATCAGTGAAGTTACCAGGAAGACTATGGCAACCCCGGCAGTTAGTTTACCGAAAAAAGTACTGCCGCCAGTTGAGCCGAAGAGGGTTTGAGATGAACTGCCAAATACCGCCCCGATCTCAGATCCTTTACCTGTTTGAAGTAGAACGATCATGATCAGGGCGACGCAAATAATCAGATGTAAAACCACAAGTACTGTTTGCATGTAACTAAGACTTACCTCCGCCTATAAATTTAGAGCGCGAACTATAGCCCATTTATCCTTCGAAATCAACAATCCTGGTAAATGAAGCAGCCTTCAGGCTTGCCCCCCCTACCAATGCACCGTCGATATCCGGCTGAGCCATGAGTTCGTCTACATTATCCGGTTTGACGCTGCCACCATACAATATACGCATATGGTTTGCAACCGCATTGTTAAAGCGTTTGGCCAGGTTATCTCGTACAAAAGCGTGGGCCTCTTGGGCCTGCTCCGGGCTGGCCGTATGTCCTGTACCAATGGCCCAAACCGGCTCGTAAGCCAAGACCAACTTGCCGGCCTGCTCTTCGTCCAGCCCCTCAAGACCCCCTCTGAGCTGCTTTGCCAAAACATCAAGTGCTTTCCCTGCCTGCCTCTCCTCTAGAGTTTCGCCGATGCAGAAGATAGAGCCAAGATCAACCTCTAACAATGCCAGAATCTTGCGATTCACGCCCTCATCGGTTTCTCCGAAGTACTGGCGTCGCTCCGAATGGCCGACAATGACATAATCACAGCCGAGATGGCTGAGCATGGGAGGTGAGATCTCACCTGTGTAAGCCCCTTGGCTCTCCCAGTGACAGTTCTGAGCTGCAAGCCTGATGGGACTACCAGCCAAAGCAGAAGCCACCCCAGCCAAAGCCGTGAAAGGAGGCGCCACTACCACCTCGCGGTCATCAAAGCGGGTGATCCCCTTGTTAAGTTCTTTCACTAAAGCCACAGCTTCTTCTACGGTGAAATGCATTTTCCAGTTCGCTGCCATAAGGGGCATCCGTCCACTCATGCTTTCATCCCTCCTCTGGTTTGCTATAAATCCGAAATCCGAATATCTAAATCCGAAACAAATTCAAATTTCGAATGTTCCAATGTTCAAAACAAGAACGATTAATATATATTCGATTGTTCTCGTTTGGATCATTTAAATTTTGGTAATTCGGATTTGTTTCGTGCTTCGTGCTAGGATTTCGAATTTGATATTCAACCTGTATCTCCTATGCTCTATGCCCTTTACACAACGGACTATAGCCGCTGACCTATATAAACGGCCAGGTCAGCCAACCGACTGGCATAGCCGAACTCATTGTCGTACCAGCTCAAGACTTTGACCATACGACCATCTATCACACTGGTAAGGGCTGCATCCACGATGGAAGAAAAAGAGCTGGTGTTGAAATCCGCCGACACCAGCGGCTCGGTGCTGAAAGAGAGAATCCCTTGCATCCTGCCTTTGGCCGCCTTTTCCAAGGCACCGTTTACCTCTGCAGCAGTAACCTCACCACTCAAGCGGCAGACAAAGTCAACCACTGAGACATTGGGGGTGGGGACCCTGATGGCCATACCGTCCAATTTTCCCTTCAGTTCCGGGATAACTAGGGTGACCGCGGCCGCCGCTCCGGTGGTGGTGGGAACCATGGAAAGAGCAGCGGCTCGCGCCCGCCGCCAATCTTTGTGCAAGCCATCCAGTAAGTTCTGTCCCATGGTATAGGCATGGATGGTGGTCATCAGTCCGTGTTCAATACCGAAGCTGTCATGCAGAACCCTAACCACCGGGGCCAGACAGTTGGTGGTGCAAGAGGCATTGGAGACAACAGTATGATTCTTGGGGTCGTACTCTTCCTCGTTGACCCCCAGGACAAAAGTGGCATCAACGTTCTTACCTGGCGCGCTGATAATCACTTTGCTGGCCCCGGCCTCCACATGGCCCATTGCGGCATCCTTGTCACGAAAGAGACCGGTACACTCCAAGACTATGTCCACTCCAAATTCACGCCACTTCAACTCCTGAACGTTGCGAATCTGGGTACAGTGGATCTCATTGCCACCCACCACCAGATTGCCCCCCTTAACCTCCACTGGAGCTTCAAACCTGCCATGAACCGAGTCATAACGGAGCAGGTGGGCCAATTCTTCTGGGCTCGCCAGATCATTGATACCCATCACTTGAACCTCTAATCCACGCTTGAAAATACTTCTAATCACTGCTCTGCCAATACGACCAAAACCGTTAATTCCAACTTTGAGAGCCATCTTCCTCTCCCTTCCTTTGAATGATGATTGTGCGAACCCTTGTCTCTACTCCAACTCTTCTATCCCTAAATGTTTGTTTTGCATGTATCTGCTGGGCTCAGTCTTAGAGCATAAATTCAGCCATACTCACCAAGCGATCGCCCAACAGGTTACAATAGGATCCCAGTTCATTATCGTACCAGCCATAGATTACCACTTGAGTGACTGGAATTTCCAGCTGAGTCTCTGGCAGTTTCTCCAGGAACTTGGCTGGTATTGCCTGAGATAGGTCGAATAAGGCCTTCGCTGTTCTGGTATGGGTCTCGTGGCCCTCGATGATAGCAGCCACTCTGTAAAGACCAATGATATCGCTGGAGACGTTCTGTTCATCTGTATAAAGCAGATAACCATTGGGATCCCGGGCTGCATAGTCACGATAAACATTATTGACCAATCCCCGGTCCACCAAGGGTTTATCAACCACTTCCTGAAAGTTAACCACCAGGATGATGAGCGAGCCCGTATTTACTGGAATTCGAACCGATTCAGCAATAAAGGGAATCCGCCTCATTTCGGGAAGCACCTGCCCCAAAGTCTCCGCTGCCCCGGTGGTGGTAAGAATGATGTTATTGAAGATACTTCTGTTTTTCCTGAGGTCCTGGGCGCCTGCCTTGGGTAAATGATCCAGCACTTGCTGAGATGGGGTGCTGGCATGGACCGTGGCCATGGAGACCGACAGAATCTGTTTACTACCGAAGCTGTCCATCAGTGGCTTCAACATAAAGGCCAGGCAGGTGGTGGTGCATGAAGCGCTGGAAACAACTAGATGTCGCACGGGGTCATAATCGCTTTCATTGATCCCCATAATGGTAGTGACCGCATCGTCAGGCACAGTCCGACTCTTGTCGCCAATCTTGAATGGCGCCGACACCACCACCTTCCTTGCCCCCGCAGCCAGATGGCCGCGGAGAGAGCCTTTGTCGTCATCAACCGGCAAAGTGGGATCCCGAAACTGGCCGGTGGCCTCAACCACTAGCTCCACACCATGCTCGCGCCAGCCGATATCTCTTGGATTCCGATGCTGACGCAAGATTCTAACCGGGGTGCCGTTAATAACCATACGCCCCAGTTTCTCATCCAGCTTTTCGATGACCCTTCGGGCTCGGCAACCATAGAGATATCGATGCAGACTGCCATAGGTGGAGTCTTTTTCTATGAACAAGGCGATGTCTTCTAAGCTGGTACCCGCCTCTCTGCCCAGGTTCACCACTATTTCTTCAAAATAGCGTCTCTCCACCTGATGCCAGAGGCTTAGCTTGCCGATGCGGCCAAGCCCATTGATTCCCAGCTTGATCGGGACGGGAGTTGAGTTTTTCTTTATGTTGGTGCCACCATTCATGATCATCCTCCCTCTCCTGCGATCACCGCCCATGTGTTGGAGGTTTGTAGAGGGCTGAGATGAAAAAAAGAGCCCTTCTGGCTCCCTGGTATATTATCCCGGCCTGCAAGATCAAAACACGGCAACTTCTTATGCAATTAACCTAACCCAAGCAGTATCAAATGTAAATGAAATTTTGACCCTCCTGAGTACCACTGCCTCAATGTTTCACTGGTACAACTCAACCGTCTCAGTAGGGTGTTTTCCTTTATAGATGGCGCCGCCACGGCCATCGATGCTCAAAATATCGCCACCACTTATCTGCTGGTCGTTCAGCAGGCAGCGGGATTCAGCTTCCCACACCTGCAACTGCAGGCATCCCACCACACAGGTTTTTTCCAGCCGATCTGCGACAATGGCTGCATGGGAAGTGACACCGCCCCTGGCGCTTAGGACGCCATCTGCGGCTGAGATTTCCTTGATGTCATCTGGAACCGTGTCTGAGCGCACCAGAATGAGAGGTTCACCTGGACACTCTTGGCGATAGCGTTCGATCTCTTCCAGGTTAAATACTGCTATGCCGCAAAGCGCTCCACCACTTGCACCGATGCCGCTGGCCAAATAAGCCTCTTTCAACTCGGGAGTGGGCACAAAGATCGGATAACTGCGGTAGACCCGGTGCTGCATATCCCTGGTCTGCAGGATAAAGAGCCCATCTTCCCGCTTGCCCTGGAAGGTGAACTCGATCTCCTGCGGGCCCCAGCCATGCTCATAAATGAGTTTCTCAGCAAGCGCTCGGAGTTGGCCAAAAATGTGGGGGAAACGATTCTCCAGTGAGATCTCTTGCTGCTCTCGTCCCTCTGTCAACTTCTGTTCTTCCGACAGAGGCAGAGTTTTTACCAGCCCGGATACCACGTCCTCACCCTGATTGCCCAGGGTGAAATCACCCCAGAGCTGGATTCGTTCATCAATTTTCCTCGGATTGTGGGTAAAAGCCACGCCCGCACCCGAATTGGTATCCAGGTTGCCGTAAACCATGGACTGAACGGTCACCGCCGTACCCCAATTCTCAGAAATACCCATGATTTCCCTATAGGCTCTGGCCTTCTTGCTATACCAAGACTGCATTACCTGAGCGATGGCGGTATGCAATTGTTCCACCGGATCATCCACCACCCCCACACCTCTGTCCTCCAGCGCCCGACGGTAGGCCCAGGTTAGTTCTCGAATCTCCTCGGGGGTAAATTGCCGCTTAAACTGACGATTATACTGAGCTTTATGGGCATTCATGATGGAATCGAACTCATCTCGATCGATGCCGAAGGCCATGCCCCAGGACTGCAGAAAGCGCCGATAGCTGTCCCAGGCAAACCACACTTCGGCGGTCTCCTGAATGAGTCCCTCCACAATTTTCTCGTTGATGCCCACGTTCAAAAAAGTATTCATCATCCCCGGCATGGATATTGGGGCACCGCTTCGTACTGACAGCAGCAACGGTTTAGTTTCAGAGCCGTAGCGGCAACCGCTAAGCTTTTCCAACCTTTCCAGCCGTTGCTCCACCCGCATCAGAAAGTCTTGGTACGAAGCATCCAACTCCTTGAACACCTGGCGACAGCGGAAAACCTCGGTGGTGACTATGAAACCAGGAGGTACCTTGGTCCCGTATTCTGCCAGCAGCACCAGATTATAGCCCTTGTTTCCGAGGTGAATGGGATCATTTGTCAAGTAGTGAGGTTCATGTATTGCAGAGAGCGCCTTCTCCGGATCATAGCTCATCAACAAGTCCAGGTGTTCGGTGATCAGAACCTCCCGCTGTTTGTTTAAGGTGTTTAGAATCCGGCTGATCAAATTGTCCAGGGTCTGGAGGCCGGAGGTGCTCGCCACCAGATCTCGCAAAAAGGTTTCCGAGACCTTGTTGATAAATTCCGCTTGACTCTGACTCTTTTCGCCCTTCTGATACTTGGCCAGCACCCGTTGGAGGCCCAATTGGTCGATTATCACCGGCAGATTGTCCTGGTGCATCTGGTAATAATAACTGTTGATAATCTGCCTTATGGCCTCGGAAAATCCCCTAAAAATATCCAGGTACTGGGAACAACTAAAGCGCCTGATTTCCAGGGCCTTGTCGAAGAGCTCCAGCTGTTTTTCAAGTCGTCCACTAGTAATGCCGTCAAGTTCCAATGCCCTGACGAAAAAGGTCATTACCTTGTTGATTCGGAAAAAAGTGGCTCGAGTGATGAAACCCAGATTCATCCTGGCAACAATCTCCTCCAGCAAGTTATTGGCTAGGTTTTCCAGGCGAAAAGTAAGTCCTAAGGCGTCGAACTTGCGTTCCTGGTAACTGCCATACATGGAGGGGATGTCCGCTGCGATGTGGCGCTTACGATAGATGTTTTCTACGGCTGCAGACGGCTGCTCAGAAAGAATGATCTCCTTAAGGCTTTCCATATAGCTCAAAACACTGTCCAGCTTGTCGTAATACTTGCCGGTGGTCAGGGCCTCGATCAACCCTTCAGGATTAGGCAGGCCCAAGCGCTCCCCCCGCTTAAGATAGCCGACTATATCTCGTATGCTCAGTTCGTATTTCTGGACCAATAACTGATATAACTCAATGAGCAACAGAACCCGCCTTTTTTCCCGTGCTGAAACGGAGGGAACCTTTTCCAGCTGTGCCGCTAATTGTTCCACCTCCAGTTCCAGCAGATCCCTGTGGTTGTTCACGCCATTTTCTTGGAAGATGAATGTGAAGGCCCTATGCACCTCCTCAATGTATGGCCCACTTTCAGCCACCTGCTGGAACACCTCCCCTGGCAGGAAGCGCTGCAATGATGATCGATCTTTGCTGCGCCAGAAAGCAATTATTGCAGAAATTAAATCAATGATAAGGTTATTGCTCTCCACGTGGCTGAACTTACGCAAAAAATGGATGAGCAGGTCTTTGCGGTGACTGAGTTCGTCGATTTCGGTGGATACATCGCGCAGATGACCCTCGGCCCCAATTTCGTTAAAATAAACTGGGAAAATCTTGGTCAGCTGTTTGATCAGGTTATAGAGCGGACGTATGGGACTATCCAGCAAACGGCTGATATCCTTCTGAAAAAGGTCGGTATCCCGGATGCAGACCCCCCCTAGGGAAAGGTTGACCAGCAGAGCCGAAAGCAGACGCGAAGCCTTCTTGGGGTTCATTTCAATAAGTTCGAGCCAGATGCGGATGCTGTGCAAATGTGCCGGATTGGCCAGCACTTGCCATTCTGCACTAACTCCCTGCACCCCGGGAATTTCAAATCCCAGTCCGATGGTCAAGTCCAGGAAATGGTCGATGAGTTGGTCATTCTCAGTCTTAAAGACTTCCCTGCCAATGGTCAGTAGACAGGTGAGCCCACTGTCTGGATAGAGCGCCTTGCTCCGCCTGAGAACGGCAAAAGTGCGGGTCATAAAAGAGATAAGGACCTCGGCTGACGCTTCCCGAATGATCTGACTCAGCGAATAGTTGATCTCTCGCAGCACATCTTCGTGGATGCTCTCAAGCCCTTTGGTCTCCATGATCCTATAGAGCATGAGAACCTTGGGGTAGAGGTTATCTCGGCCAAGAAGATTTGGTAGTCTTCGATAATATTGGACAATGTCCACGAAGTCAGGCAGCTCTGTGAGTGCTTTGGCTTGTTCGACCCCCGCCTGCCGCTTGCCAGTATCTGCCAACTCCTGCTCCAATTCTCGGAGCCGCTCATGGCCAACCGGGGAGAAAACTTCGGGATGAACCTCTGGGTCCCACCATTCCCTTGCCTGCTCCTGGAACCAAAGTTGTGGATCTTCCATATTTAGCCAGTAATGATAGGTGGCTTCCAAGGTCCGCTTTAGCAACGAGCAGAAAGAGGCAAACTCGAAGCCCGCAGGGCAATTAGCCAGTAAATGGGTACCCATCTTTTTCAGGGAGTAATAACTGCTAGCGAACAGGAAGAACCCCGCCTCGGACAAAACCTCTATCCTGCCGAAGACATCGTTAAATACCGCACCATATTCTTGGGCAAGCGTGCCCTCCTCAGCCGCCAGCCGCTCAAGAAAAAGGATTAGATTGTCGGCAGCCTGGATTCGTGCCGCTGATTGATGGGAATTCCGCACGGCCTCGAGGAAGATGTCAGCCAAGACGCGGCAGACATGAGGGCCTCTGGTTTGGGGGACATAAATAGGAAAATTTTTCAGAACGTAGCGACGCGTCTCACGGACCACAAAGTCCCAATTGCGGTAGGGATGGCTCAACTCTGCCAGCAACGAATCGGTCTGTTGGAGCAGACCGGCATACTCTTGCACCGCTTCTCGCAGCACCTGGTATTTCGGATCAATCTGCACCTCAACTCTGGTTCTTTGCAGATTGATGCGCAACGCTTCTGAAGTCAGTTGATCAGGTGCCATGGTCGCCACCAGATTATCTGCATCTCCTCTGCCACCAGCCAGAAGCAACCGTAGCCCACCAGTGGACCAATTCCATCTTCTGTGGCCAGCCGGTCTGCTTTCAGTTCGGCGTAAGATTTCTGCATCTCTGCCTCGAAGGAAGCTCGACTCCAGGGGCTTTTGTAGCTCGCCTGTTTTATGGCCAGCACCTCCGGCAGGTCAGAGAGGCTCATGGGCTTAAGGCAAAACAATTTGGTTGAATCAATAATCCAACCCAAATCAGATCCGCCCATGGTGGCTTCAGCCTCCTTACCGGTCGGCGCCGCCTGGTTCCCAGTTGCTCGTCAATCATACACGGAATTCTATTCCTTCACCTCTTGATCCAAGATTTCGCTGGCTAATGAGATGCTTCGCCGCCCATAGTCCTTTATAACACGAGCCAGTTCATCCACTTTATGATCCTGACGTGACTGTGCCAATCTAAGGATCATGGGTAGATTTACCCCGGTGACAACTTCAATTCCCTCCTTATTCAGAAAACTCAGACTCAAATTGGAAGGGGTACCCCCGAACATGTCCGTGAGAACTATAACACCATCGCCATCGTTTACTCTATCCATTGCCTCGTCAATCTGTTGCCGCAGATCGTCCACTGGCAGATGAGGATCTAGGGATAGTCCCACACAGTTTTCTATTTTACCCACAATCAGTTCAGCGGTGGCTATGAACTCCTCTGCCAACCTCTGATGCGTAATCACCAACATTCCCACCATCAGTTAACTCCTACAAATCAGCAACACTGGTTAATTATACCTACAGAACAAAAGAGAACCAGAGAGCACAGTAGACAATAAATCCGAAATCCGAATATCGAAATCCTAAACAATTTCAAATTTTCAAAATCCAAATGACCAAAGCTGATTCTCTTAGCCAGTAGTCCGTTTGGGAAATTGGAGAATTTGTAATTCGAATTTGTTTCGTGCTTCGGATTTAGGATTTCGAATTTTGTGGCGGCAACTGTGCTCCCTTTGGTTCATTAACATCCCGCTGTAATCGTAGCCGCCTTTAATCGACCTCCACGTCCCGGTGACCTGCTGTTACTGGATACCCTAGTCCTGCCAACTGGCCTCTCAGTTGCTCGGTGACCACCACAGATCGATGTTTTCCTCCGGTACATCCCACTGCGATAGTTAGATAGTTTTTACCTTCCTCTCTATAACGAGGCAAGAGATAGTTAATTAACTCAGTAAACTTATCCAGAAATATTTGAGTCTGCCCCTGTTGCATGACAAAACGAATCACCGGATCTTGAGTGCCGTTCAAGTCTCTAAGCTCCTTGATAAAAAAAGGATTAGGAAGGAATCTTACGTCCATGACAATGTCTGCTTCCGCTGGCACGCCGTATTTGAATCCAAAAGATAGCACATTTACGTGAAGGGTATCTTCTTCAGGGTAGACTGTGTACAGTCTCGAGATCATCCGCTTAAGCTCATGCACATTAAGGTTGGATGTATCTATGACCCGGGTGGCCATTTCCTTTAGATGCTTCAGTCGCTCACGTTCAGCCCTAATTCTGTCCAGCACAGTCCCAGTTCCCACAAGGGGATGCTTGCGCCGTGTTTGACTGAAGCGGCGCTGGAGGGCCTCATCGGCTGCCTCTAGAAAGAGAATTTCCAGATTGGTACCACGCTCCCGTAGCTCGCTAAATACTCTAGGGTAACTTTCGAGAAAGCTCCGCTCACGAATATCCATGCCCAGGGCTATGTGATAGAGGTCTTCCGAGGATTTCTCTCGCAACTCGAGAAAATCTGCCAATAATACGACCGGCAGATTGTCAACGCAGAAATAGTCGAGATCCTCAAATGCCTTTATGGCTGTACTCTTGCCAGACCCAGAAAGGCCGGTGACCACCACAACCCTCAATCTTCTATGTGCCTTGTCCTGCCCTTTTTGGGTCACGGTCACCTCTGCAAGAGCTCTATCTCGAGATTAAATATCCCTGGAGTAATGGAGCAATTCAATTATGGATTCGGGCACCAAATCGCGGAATGGGGATTGTGGACTTCAATGCAAAACAGAAGACAGGTTTGGAATTTGCAGTTTGACATTGTTTAATCCGAAATCCGAGATTCGAAATTTCTGACACTTCAGTACTCCAATACTCAATTTAAATTGTGCTCTTTGTCCACTTTGTGGTGAAAAAATACCCGTATGTGTTGGAAGGCGTATATTTTGCGACTAGATGCTCAAAGTGGCGAGATAGAGCTTACAGGGGCACATAAACCGGAGGTGCGCTATGGTCAGAACTCTTTATCCTCTTCCTGAATTACCAGGAAAAGTTCTTCTACGGTTCCGGCCTCCAAAAGCCTCTGACGGAAGTGAGCACTTTTGAGCAACCGGGATATCTTTGCTAAGGCACGCAAATGAATACCGGCAGAGTTTTCGGGAGCTATGAGCAAAAAAAACAGATGGGTTGGCCTGCCATCCATGGAATCAAATTCAATCCCCTGGGCGCTGCGTCCAAAGGATAGGATCAATTCGTCGAGATCCTGGATCTTGCCATGCGGTATAGCTATGCCGTCACCGATTCCGGTACTGCCCAGCCGTTCACGCTCAAGTAGTACCTCTACCAGAGCCTCTTTATTCAAATTGGCCTTGCAATTTGACAACGCTCCCGTGAGCTCCTCCAGCACCTCTTTCTTGGTCCTAGAGCGAAGCTCTGGGATGATGCAATCCTTGCTCAGGATGTCCAGTATTTTCATCAATGCTCTCAGCAAACCTTTTTTCTGCAGCGGTGAGAAACTACTTTCTCAGCCACCACGGAGCAATCCTATTAGCTCTCTGGCTCTATCAGGCCGAAGTTGCCATCCTTCCGTCTATAGATGACATTGATGTTTCGGGTCTTGGCATTAGTAAAAACCAAAAATTCGCTGTTGGCAAGATCCAACTGCATCACGGCCTCATCTACATCCATTGGCTTGGCATAAATCTGTTTTGTCTTTATGATTTGAGGTTTTTGGGCCTCTTCAAAACTCTCGCCGGCCAGGATATTCATCTTCATCACTAAGGGCTTTGTTCCGCCGTCGCTCTTCCGCTTCTTTAATTTCTCCCTGTACCTCTTTATCTGGGATTCAACCTTATCTACCACCATATCGATGGCCGAGTACATATCGCCAGTCTCTTCTTGCCCATTGATGCGAAGGCCGTTGGCATTGATGCTTACTTCAGCGATATGCCTAAATTTTTCTACTGAAAGCACCACATGGGCCTCAATGGGATCCTCTACATACTTTTTGATGCGATGGAGTTTTTCCTCAGCGTAATTACGCAAGGTATCTGATGCGTCAATCTTTCTGAAAGTAACCGAAACCTGCATCTACAACCTCCCTATCAAGACTTTATTGTATAAATTTGCGGGGTGGAAAAGCACCTGAATTATGATACAAATCCCAATTCCCAAGCACCAAATCCCAAACAAATCCCAAATTCCAATGTTCCAATGTTCAAAACAGTTTTGATTTAAACAGTGTGAAGTGGGTTTGGGTCATTTGGATTTGGATAATTTGAATTTGTTTAGAATTTCGGATTTAGAACTTAGAATTTATTTTTTCTTTCTTTTCTTAGTCCCCCACACTGGTTGCTTACGCAGATTGGAGGGTAATATGCCCAGCAGTTCGCGATATTTGGCTACGGTTCTGCGAGCAATGTCGATGTTCTCCTCGCGCAGCTTCTCAACAATGGCCTTATCACTGTAAGGTTTTTGCGGATCTTCGTTGGCGACAAGTTGGCGGATTCTTTCCTTCACACTCTCCGAGGCCACGGCACCACCGGTGAAACTGCTTATTGATGAGTTGAAGAAATACTTTAGCTCAAACACGCCCCTCGGTGTGTGCATGTATTTATTAGTGGTTACACGACTAATGGTGGACTCGTGCATGCTTAGATCTTCGGCAACGTCTCTCAGGACCAAAGGCTTTAGGTGGGCAATGCCTTTATCAAAAAAATCGCGTTGGAACTTTATTATACTCTCAGCCACTCGGTATATGGTGCGTTGTCTCTGATGAATGCTTTTGATAAGCCACGCAGCAGAGCGCAACTTGCCTTGGATATATTCCCTTGCCTGATCCGAAACATCACCATCTTTACTCAAGGCCTCGCGGTAAAAAGGGCTTATCCGTAGTTTTGGCATGCCGTCTTCGTTGAGCAGGATGACAAATTCATTGTCCACCTTATACACATAGATATCGGGGCTGATATATTGGATTTCCTCCTCGTCGTATTGCTTGCCGGGTTTAGGATCCAGCCCTGTTATTAGCTCAATGGCCTCCTTGATCTCTTCCGGCTTCCTGCCGGTGGCTTTTACAATGCTGTGGTAGTTCCTATTTTCCAAGTCATGCAAATGATTTGTGATGATGTTGATAACCAGGTCATCTTCAAGCTCCAGATTCCTTCCTTGAATGAGCAGGCACTCTTGCAGGTCCCTTGCCGCAACCCCCGGTGGGTCGAACGCCTGAACCAGATTGAGCACCTCCTCTACACAAGACTCATCGCATCCAGCCATCTCAGCGATCTCAGCCGAGGTAGCCTTTAAATATCCATCTTGGTCTAAGTTCCCAATAATCAAGGTACCTATTTCTTTCTGGGCATCACTCGCACTTGACAGGTATAGTTGCCATAATAAGTGGGCATCCAAGGAGGGCTTCTTGACTAAGCGGCTCTCTATCGCCGGTAGTTCCCTAGCTTCTTCGCGCTCTACCCGCACCCTGGGGCCAGAGGTGTATTCTCCTAAGTATTCCTCCCAGTCGAAATCTTCTTTGGGTTTCTCATCTATGGTGACCTCAGAGACATTCGCTTCACGGTTGGCGGAGTCAACCTCCTCTGTCCGATCGTCAGATTCCGCTTCAGCTTCCTGGCCCTCTTCCAATAGTGGATTACTCTGCAGTTCCTGGCTTATGGTTTCCAGCAACTCCAAGCGGGAAAGCTGCAACAGCTTGATCGCCTGCTGCAGCTGGGGCGTCATGATCAACTGTTGTGCGAGTTTTAAGTGCTGTCTGAGTTCTATTGCCATGGTTACCAAATAAGGTTAGAGAGTGAACTCTTCGCCCAAATAGATGCGACGGGCGCGCTGGCTCGAAGCAATCTGGTCAGGGTCTCCTTCTTCTAAAATAGTACCTTCGTTTAGTATATATGCGCGGTCGCAGACCTTGAGGGTTTCCCGCACGTTGTGGTCGGATATCAGAATCCCAATGCCCTTTTCCTTTAACTGGGCGACAATTTTCTGAATGTCAATAACCGCCAATGGGTCAATACCAGCAAAAGGCTCATCCAGCAAGAGAAAGCTGGGAGAGGTCACCAGGGCTCGGGTGATTTCCACCCGTCTCCGCTCACCCCCTGACAGGGAATATCCCTTGCTGCGAGCGAGGTGTCCAACATTCAGCTCACCTAAAAGTTCTGAGAGTCGCTGTCGTCTTTCCTCACGGCTGAGGCCCATAGTTTCAAGTATGGCCAGAATATTTTGTTCCACGGTCAACTTGCGAAAAATAGACGGTTCCTGGGGGAGATAAGTGATTCCCTCTCGAGCCCGGAGGTACATGGGTTGAGAGGTGACATCCTTGCCATCCAGAAATATCTGACCACCATCCGGGCGGATTAACCCCACAATCATGTAAAAGGTGGTGGTTTTCCCCGCTCCATTGGGACCCAGCAGACCTATGATTTCACCACGGTTAACGGTCAAGCTAACCTTGTCCACCACGTGCCGTTTGCGGTAAATCTTTACCAGATCGGTAGCAACCAGTTTACCCAGCTGTGGCTCGGTCTTTTCCTGCTCTTCACTTTCCCTTATCGCTGGCTCCGTCAACCAAACCTCCGCTACTAGAACTGTAAATGGTCGCTTCCACAGGCCGGGATGGCCCTCCCTCGACCACACTTTTCTCAGTGTCTAAAAAAAGGGTGATTTTGTCTCCTTGAATAGAGTCTTTGCCTCGTTCAACCCGGGGCTTACCAGTGAGGATGATTTTGTTTTCCTCGTTAAAATAAACAACGTGTTCACCGGTGGCTACAATTTCTTTCTGAGAAATGTGAACGCCACCATCAACCTCTATCCGATCCAATTGTCCTGTTAGTCCCTCTTCATTCGGCTGGGGATTTTCCTTTTCCGAGTAAAAGATGGTCATCCGGTCTCCGCGGATTGTAAGTTCTCCTTGCTTCGCCACCACATTACCGATGAAGATCACCTTCTGTAGCTGCTGGTATGCTTCAAGCCTATCGCTCACTATGTGGACAGGGGCATCCTTTGGAGCTTTAGTCTGTCCGTGGCCAAGTCCGCTGAACAGGAGCCACATAATTGCCAGGACAATCACTGTATGAGTGCAAGTTTTGCATTTCTTGACAACCAGGTTGTTCAAACAATTAATCCTGTGCCGGGCACCTATGATACTCTCTGTTTTTGCCCAGTTAAAGGGCTGACCCCCTCAAGTTTTGTTCCCATGTGACGCAAAATACTCACAGACTTTTTTTCTATCTCCAGCCGCATGCCCTGGCCCTTCGTTGTGAGCCCCTGTCCTTTGAGGACGAGCTGCGCATTTGTATAGATCAACTCCTTGTCTCGATCATAGAGAAGGCGATCTGTCGTTAGTTTGTAGTCCTTGCCGAAAGTCACACCAACATTACCACTTATCTCCATGTTATTGGTGTCGGTGTGTAAAACTCCCCTATCCCCCAGGAGCTCAACCTGGCCACCGTTTTTGAGGAAAAATATTGCCTTGACCTGGTCAAGTAGAGTTTCTTTCCTGTCATCAAAGTAAGTTGCCGTGTCTGCCCACACAGTCCACCGCGCATTCCCTTTCTTGACGTCGCGGTATTCAAAGTTTTTAAGAGTTAGATTGCCATCCTCGCTGGTCAACTCAGCTGCAATGGCCGGTAGGCTTTCTTTTGCCGAGCGCACCTGCAATCCTACAAAAATCGCTATGACCACGCCCGCCATAGCCAGGAAAAGGAGCCATCGAATGACACGGATACGTTGCCAAAATTTCTCCACCATCAACTTCCAGCTCCAATTAGTGAGACTATCTTACTTGGGTTATGCAACTTCTGGGCCCATTCACTTTAATAAGCAGGGCTGTTTTCACATATACCATAGGCCTTGACACAGTGTAAAGCCCGTTGTCAGAGTAAAAAAAATAATAATATTAATAATTACAGCATATTACATTTTTATCTCCAGCTTAAGAATTATGTAATTTCAGGATTGAAGTAGACCGCAGTAATCTCCTCCCACTTCCCCTGAACCTGGAGCAAGAATTCGCAGACCTCTCGCACTGCCCTACGGCCACCTTTGCTCAGGGTGCTGGCGTGACAATAGGGACGAATATGAGAGGCGCCATCGGCAACCGCCACGGCCAATCCCACCCGTCTGAACACGGGAACGTCTACCAGATCATCACCCACGTAGGCTACACTCTGGTCATCAAGCTCTCGTAGTTGCAAAATCTCCTCATAGTCAGCGAGCTTGTTCCTGCTTCCTTGCACCACAAGCTTAATCCCTAGATCTCGAGCACGGTCGTCAACCACTTGCGATCTCCTACCTGTGAGCAGGGCCACCTCTATCCCAGCTCGTTGGAGCAAACGAATGCCATGGCCGTCGTGAACGTGGAAAACCTTACTTTCCTGACCATTAGCATGCCAAACTAGGCCGCCGTCGGTGAGCACTCCGTCCACATCCAAAACCAACAGCTTAATCCGTGCTGCCCGTTCTCTAACCTCTTCCTCGCCCTTTAAAAACTCCACGTCCGGATCTCCAGTAAATGAAGCCCACAGAGAAAAGCCTTAAGATTGGGATTTTGGATTGAGATTGCAGATTGCAGATAAAAGTTTGTGATCCTAGTTATGTCAATCTAAAATCGTCAAATCTTACATCTCAATGTACTGGTTATCCTTTCGCTGACTACCTCTTACCCTCATAAGTTTTAACAGCATCATGAATGGCCAGCAAGACCCGCACGAGATCCTCTATATCAGTAATGGGGAGGGAGTTGGGACCGTCGCAGCGTGCTTGCTCCGGGTCGCTGTGCACTTCCAAAAAGACCCCATCTACCCCCACAGCCACTGCGGCTCGTGCCAAGCTTTCCACGAAATGCCGATCTCCTCCTGAACTTTCTCCAGCCCCTCCAGGTAGCTGAACGCTGTGCGTTGCGTCAAATACGACCAGGCCGTGCTCCCTCATCAACTGGAGGGAGCGCATGTCCACAACCAAATTATTGTAGCCAAAGGTTGTGCCTCGCTCAGTGAGCAGCACCTGGCGGTTGCCCTGGGCGTGAACTTTGGCCACTACGTTGGTCATGTCCCAGGGAGCCATAAACTGACCTTTCTTCACATTAACGGGCTTGCCTGTTGCTGCTGCAGCCATTATCAGATCAGTTTGACGACACAAGAATGCTGGTATTTGAAGAATGTCAAGAACCTTTGCCGCTTTTTCCACCTCTGCAACTGAGTGTACATCGGAGAGTACGGGCAAATTGAATTCCCGCCGAACTGTGGCAAGAATCTCTAGCCCCTCTTCTAGCCCAGGACCCCTAAATGACCTGTGAGAGGTGCGGTTTGCTTTATCATAGGAACTCTTGAATATTAGAGGAAGTTCCCATTTGTCGGCCAGCTTCTTAAGGTCTGCAGCTATGGCCAGAGTATCCTGACCACTTTCTATGACACATGGCCCGGCTATGAAAAAAAGGCGTCCATCGCCAATGGTGAATGGATCCAAAACAATGGCTGGCATCATTAACCTTTCTAATCCGCTCTAGGCAGCGTTGGACTTACCCCGCTGAATAGCGTTTTCTAGAGAGTGCTTGATGAAATCTCGGAAAAGAGGGTGGGGATCCATAGGTCGGGATTTAAATTCTGGGTGGAACTGACAACCGAGAAACCAGGGATGATCCGACAATTCTACGATTTCAACCAGTTGCTTATCAGGAGACAGTCCGGTAAATCTCAACCCCTTATTGCCAAGAATTTCCCGGTAGTCGTTGTTGAACTCATAGCGGTGTCGATGGCGCTCGTAGATTTCACGCTGGCCATAGGCAGAAAATGCATTCGAGTTGTCTGCCAGTATGCAAGGATATTCCCCCAGCCTCATAGTGCCACCTAGATTGGAATTCTCATCACGCCGCTGGACACTTTTGGTTTGGTAATCGTACCACTCGCGCATGAGGTAGATAACCGGCTCCTTGGTATTCGGGTCGAACTCCATACTGTGCGCTTGATCGATAGCAGCAACATTGCGGGCGAATTCCACAACTGCCATCTGCATCCCTAGGCAGATACCGAAAAAGGGCACCCGGTTCTCCCTGGCATACTTGATTGCCTTGATCTTGCCTGTAAATCCACGAGCGCCAAAGCCACCCGGCACCAGGATTCCATCTGCCTCTGCTAGCAGGGCCTTGCCCCCCTCCTTCTCAACCTCCTCAGAATCGACATAAGAAAGAGTCACCCGGCAGTCATTAGCAACACCGCCATGAACCAAAGCCTCGTTCAGACTCTTGTAAGATTCCCGCAAATCTATATATTTGCCCACTATACCAATGTTAACCTCATATGTGGGGTTCTTTAGTTTATAGACCAGTTCTTCCCACTGTTCCAAACGAGGCGCCCTGGTCCAAATATTGAGGAACTGAACAATCTTGTCATCTAAACCTTGCTGGTGAAACCTCAGGGGCACTTCATAGATACTTTCCACATCTTGGGCCGTGATCACCGCCTCAGGTTCAACATTGCAAAAGTGGGCGATTTTGGCCTTGATCTCCTTGCTCAGAGGCACCTCGGTACGACACAACAAGATGTTCGGCTGAATGCCGATACTGCTCAGCTCTTTAACACTGTGTTGGGTCGGCTTGGTTTTCACCTCGCCGGCTGCCCGGATGTAAGGGACCAAAGTGAGGTGTATATAAACGACGTTTTCTTTGCCCACATCCGACTTAAACTGACGGATCGCCTCGAGGAAGGGTAGCCCTTCAATATCGCCGAC
The DNA here is from genome assembly GCA_963712115.1 of uncultured delta proteobacterium. Lineage (GTDB taxonomy): Bacteria > Desulfobacterota > Syntrophobacteria > BM002 > BM002 > BM002. Next base: position 20,336 of record CAVQGX010000017.1, read on the forward strand.
TGTGCCACCTATTTCGATAATGGCCACGTCCACATCGTCGGTGACCTCAAAAATGCACCTCTTGATTTCATCGGTAATGTGCGGGATTACTTGGACAGTCCCGCCCAAATAATCGCCTCTCCGCTCTTTGGTAATTACCGAGTAATAGATGCTGCCGGAGGTAAAATTGTTTTTCCTCCCCATTCTTGCCGAAGTGTACCTTTCATAATGCCCAAGGTCCAAGTCGGTCTCTGCCCCATCGTCGGTGACATAAACTTCACCATGTTGAAAGGGATTCATTGTTCCAGGATCCACATTTATATAAGGATCCAATTTTTGCAGGGTCACCCGCAGACCACGACTTTCTAATAGGGCGCCCATGGCGGCAGATGCCAGACCCTTGCCCAGAGAAGAGAGCACCCCGCCCGTTACAAAGATGAACTTACATTTGCTCAATGGGTCATCTCCTAACTAGCTCCCATCCACAAATGGCCCTTCTCCGCAATCTCCGGTTCAATCTGTGGATTTTTTTTTGCACCGTAATTCTCTAAGCCTACGGGCAATCCTTTAGACTTACGGAAAATGGTCTATTTATAGATTGGAAGCCTCAGCGAGTATTAAGCCGGAGTTTCCGGGTAGATTCTGCCTAACTGGAAAAGCTGAAAATATACAAAGGCCCATTATGTTCGGGGCTGAAACAGGTCAAGTATAGCAAGCAAAGGTCAAATGTCAAGGAAAGGGGAGATGGTTACCCAGAGCGAGCATGCACCTTTTTTCTCTTGCAATTTCTCCTGAGTCATCCTATAGTGATTTCACTTTAGTTTCGGAGATCTAAGAGGTCATACATTGGGTCGCGGCTGAATCTGATGGCTGTTAGAGGCCCTAGTCTTTCCTACCGAATTCCCAAGTTGATTTCCTCATTTAAACATGCCCCGTTCTCCGCGGATCGAGGCCTTTGAGTTGGGATTTTGGAACGAACTCTTTGACATCCTTCATGGGTAAGCAGGGCCCCAAAGGAAGAGGTTGATTTTTCATGCTGGTAGCCCGACGGATGTCCAGAAATCCTGTGGCTGTTTCACCAAAGGCCTCAATTCAAGAGGCCATGGAGCTAATGAAAAAGCACTCCATCCGTCACCTGCCGGTGGTTAACCGGGAAAAGAGGTTGGTGGGATGGGTTACTGACACCGACCTTCGAGGAGCGCTCATAGCCTCCATGATCGAAGATTTGACCGTTGGCGATGTCATGATCGCCGATCCCGTTACAGTCAGGTCCACTGACGTTCTTGAACAGGCAGCCCTTCTCATTACCGAACACAAGATTGGCGGTATGCCTGTCTTAGAGGACGGCAAGCTGGTAGGGGTAATTACAGTCGTCGACATCCTCGAAGCCTTTATAGACATCATGGGCGTACTAGGAGCCAGTTCGCGCCTCGACGTTCAACTCAGCGACTCTCGCGATGCCTTTCAAGAAGTCTCCCGGATCATTCGGGAGCATAATGGTGAGATCATTAGTGTGGGCATCTTGCGTCAAGATTCTGCTGAAAGAATTTATTCTTTTCGTATCGAAAAATGTGACACTGAACCGCTGCGCCAGGCTTTGGAAGAGCAGGGACACAAGGTTGTTTCTTCCAGCCCCTAGAATCAGGGAGCTTCAACTTAGGACAACTGTCATCCCTTGCATGTTCATCCTTTCTTCGGTATTTACTAGGATCGGCGGCAAAATCACTCACTTTGCCACTGAGTGATTGCCCACAGTTTATCCAGACAGGGCGGATAGTTGTACTTCCATATTGTACTGCCATATTGTCCTAACAATTCAGGTGGAAAGGAGGTGAGGCCTCACATTGCCGCCCCATATCATTTGTTGAACCCTCGCATTGGCAGAATAAAGGCAAAATTGGACAGTAAGGCAAGGTAAATGGTCATAGCCTCAGGGTTTACCTCAGAGGCGTGAACCTGATTGTTTAAATGAGAGGCAATTGTTAACGGAGGTTTATATTATGTCGAAATTACCAGAAAATTACCTACCCCCAAAAGACGTGTGGCCTGAGTATCTCGTTCCTGAAGAGTTTGCCGACACTCCCATGGAGCTGAATCTTGCCGACTATCTCGTCGACCGCCACGTGCGAGAAGGCAGGGGTGATAACCCTGCGATTAAATTCATGGACAAAACCATCACCTACGCTCAACTCCAGCAACAGGTAAACAAGTTCGGTAACTCTCTAAAAAAAGCTGGCGTAGAACCTCAAGATCGGGTTGGCATCCGGTTGGTCAACTCACCTCAGGCTGTTGTCACCATCTTTGCCATTGAGAAAGTCGGCGCTATCCCGGTACCCACCTCACCCCTGTGGTCAGCGGAAGAGGTGGCTTTTGTGGCCAATGACTCAGAGATGAAGTTTTTTGTGGTCAACGCCCCTCTCATGGAGCAGGTGGAAAAAGCCAAAGCCATTCTTAAGCACGGTACCAAGGTTATTGTCATCGGCGGCAATCCCGACGAGGTAAAGGCTGCAGGCAACCTGGTCTACGAAGAGATGCTGGAAGCCGGTTCTGCCGAGCTTGCGCCCACCATGCTCAAGGCCAATGACATCGGGATCATGCTCTATACTTCCGGCACCACCGGCATGCCCAAGGGTTGCGTGCACTTTATCCGGCCGGCCGTTATAGAGGCTAGGATTGTGAACAAATACGTCTATAAGATGAAACCCGGAGACGTTCTAGGCGGAGCAGCCCCGGTTTCTTTTGCCGCCGGCTTCGGCACCTTCACCCTCCTTCCCTTCGAAGGAGGAGCCGCCATCTCGCTCATACCCAAGTTCACTCCGCCGGACATGATGGATCTCATCCAGAAGCACAAGATCACCATTCTCACCGGCCTTCCAACTGGTTACCGAGCATTGATGAAGTTCCCCGCTTTCAAAAATTACGACGTCAGCTCGGTTCGTCTCTACACCTCGGGTGGTGACGCCCTGGGCTCTGACACTCTAAAAGGTTGGCAGGCCCTTACCGGTAAACCCATCTGGGAGGGCCTCGGTGGCACTGAGATGCTCCACCTCGTTACCTCTAACACCATGAATCCGGAGCCGGTGCCCGACTCTATCGGCAAACCTTTGCCCGGTGTCGAGGTCCGTGTCATTGACGAGTCCGGCAAGGATTGCAAGCCGAACGAGGTCGGGAGCATGATTCTCAAAGGTGCCTCGGGTACGCTCTATTGGAAGCCATACGTGGACAATGAACGTCTGCTCAAGTCGCAGAAGAAGGGCGTGGTCAACGGCTGGAATCAGATGGGGGACGCCGTCTTTATGAAAGAAGATGGCAACATCTGCTTCGTCTCCCGCGAAGACGACATGATCAAGAGCTCCGGCTACCGCATCGGTCCTGCCGAGGTGGAAGAGGCCCTTGAAAAGCATCCGGCTATAGCTGAGGCGGGTGTGGTAGGCATCCCCGATCCTGACAAAGGGCAGATTACTAAGGCCTTTTTGGTATTGAAAGAAGGACACGAGGGTAGCGATGAGTTCTTCGAAGAACTCAAAACGTTCTTGAAAGAGCATATCGCCGTTTACAAGCTGCCCAGGGCCATCGAGTACAGAGAGTCCCTGCCACGGACTCCCACAGGCAAGCTCTTGCGCCGTCACTTGCGTCCACCGAAAAAATAGGATCTGCTGAAACCACTAGAAACACCAATCCCCTCCCCTCTCTGGGTGAGGGGATTTTTTTTAGCCGCTACCAGCTACTCGATACTGGATACTCGATCCTCGATAAAAACTTTAACCGCATCAAGACATCCAGCATCTAGCATCCAGTATCGAGCATCTAGTCTCAACGTTTGTACTTTTTTTCTCTTTTAACCAATTGCAAAGTTCGGTAAGATGGCCTGAGATTATCTCGATTGTTGGAGGAGCTAGCGCAGTGCTTTGCAAACTCAGCCGGGCCATAGTCTACTTTTTGATTGTCTTCCTCTGGTGCACCAACACTACTGTGGTGGCCGAAACTGTAAAGATAGGCGAGATAAATCCCCTCACCGGCAGGCTTGCTAAGCAGGGTTCAGAGATCCATCAAGGCGTAGCCGTGGCTGTTGCTGAAGTGAATGATGGGGGCGGACTGAACGGTCGGCAAGTGGAACTCATCTCCCGGGACGACCAGAGCCAGCCAGATGTGGCCATTTCAAGGGCAGAAGAATTGTGTGCCTGGAGGAAAGTCCTTGGGCTTACCGGTGGCTACGTTGATTCCCTGGTAGGGCCTATCAGCGAAGTGGCCAAAAAATATGAGGTGCCTTACGTGGCCAGTGCCAGCCTGCAAAAGGAGCTTACCCAGCGCGAAAATCCCTACTTCTTTAGAGTGGCCAGGCTCCAGGGTTTCATCCAACCCCTTTGCGACATATTAGCTGAACGTCTGCGGCCACAGAGATTGGCAATTCTCTATGCGGCCACCCCCGGCTCCACTGAGTTCGCCCAAGATCTAGAAAATTGTCTTCGATCTCGGTCCATTATTGCTCAAATTACAGAGAAGTTCCGCCCTGGCACTCCTGACTTCACGCCTCTCATCGGCAAGTTAGCCAGCCTTAAAACAGATGTCATTGTTTCTGGTGGGTTTTTTGCGGATCATCTTCTTTTGGTGCGTCAGCTCAAAGAAAATAGGCTATTGCCCAAAGCCTACATTGGCCCCTTTGGCATTGCCTATGAGAGTTTTATTCGTGAGATGGGGGACAATGCCGAGTATCTCTACAGTACCTGCGCCTGGAATCCTGGAATCACCCAGCCGGGTACCGAAAAAGTCTCGGAGGGATTCGTCAAAAGGTTTCGCCGCATGTTCAAACGCGAGCCCAATACTACCAACATGCACGGCTACACCTCCACCCGCGCGCTCCTCACAGCTATGATGAATGTCTTGCACCAGAACAAACCACTCGTGGGACCTAACATCCGCCAGGCCCTTGCAGAGCTCGATCTTGTCCTACCCATGGAGCGGGTTGCCTTCGATAAGCAAGGTGATCCACTTCACTACCAACACTTGGTCGTCCAGATCCAAAATGGTAGACTCCAGGTTGTCTACCCAGCAGACCGCGCCACTGCTGCCCCTATCTATCCAATGCCCAAATGGGGTGAACGAAAGTAGCACTCATGTGGACCACTGTTCTAGTATCCGGGATCACCTTGGGCTCCTTCTACACCCTTGTGGCCCTGGGATTTGCTTTGATATTCGGGGTAACCCACACCTTTAATCTGGCCCATGGCGAACTTCTTGTTCTTGCCGGCTATGTAGCCTACTGGCTCTGGAAAACCTACGGGGTCTCCCTCCTCTTAACCTTTCCCGCAGCAATCCTAGTAACCCTTGTGGTTTGCTTAATTCTGCAGCGGCTATTTTCCAGACTCAGAGAACCCATGGAAATGAACTCCCTTGTGGTTAGCTTCGGCTTGGCCATCTTGCTTCAAAACTCCATGCTTTTTTTCTTTTCCGGCGACTACCGCTTGATTCGAGTTCCCCTCCTAAATGAAGGTTTCCGTTTCCACGGACTCTACCTGAGTTACGGCCAGTTCACCCTCCTGGCCCTTTCCTTGCTGGTAATCGCTTTGACCTACGTGCTCATGCGTCACACCTACCTAGGCAAGGCATTGAGAGCAACCATTCAGGACAGAGAGTCAGCCGCCTTGGCCGGCATCAATGTGGGCGGAATGGGGATTTTGGCCTTTGCTATAGGAGCTTTATTAATAGGCTTGGCGGGCCCCCTTTTCGGTTGTATCCACTACCTCTACCCCACCGCCGGCCTGCAAGCTACCCTCATCGCCATCACCATTACAATTTTTGCCGGTGTGGGACGCATTCGTAGCTTGATCCTGGGTGGCTGGATATTGGGCTTTGCAGAATCATGCGCAGCTGTACTCTTAGGAGCAAGCTGGCGGGAATTGGTGAGCGCACTAATGCTGCTCACCTTGCTGGCCCTGAGACCATACGGTATCCTGGGAGTAGAAGAGAAATGACAAAAGCGCCGGCCAAGAGTGAACCCTTGAAGAACTTAGCCATCGCCCAAGTTGGCCTGCTCCTGGGGTTAGCAATCATGCTTTTGCTTCCTTTGGTGGCTGGGGGTCACGACTACGTCTTGCAAGTATTCACCCATGCCCTGTTGTTGGCAACCTTGGCCCTTGCTTGGAACATTCTTGGTATCAGCGGCTCTATTTCTCTTGGTCATGCCGCTTTTTTTGGAGTTGGAGCCTATACCTCTGGGCTTCTCAGTCTAGAGTTGGGTGGTTCCTCCTGGGCGACAATTCCCACCGCAGGTCTGGCAGCAGTGGCGGTTGCAGTACTCGTGTGGCTATTTTGCCATCGGCTCCGAGGGGCCTATTTCGCCCTGGCAACTCTCGCCTTCGTGGAAATCCCCAGAGTACTCACAGACAATTGGGACGGTCTCACCCGAGGATCACTCGGCCTAGTTGGCCTGCCCGGTCTCCCTACCCTACGCTTAGGAACGCACCATTTTGACATTAGCGCCAGCCCCATAGGTTCTTACTACTTTGTCCTCTTCTATGGCCTGTTGTTGTTGGCCCTGGTAACACTCATCTTTCGATCCAATTTGGGGCTGGCTCTTCAAGCAATAAGGGAGGAAGAGACTGCAGCCGAGTCTCTGGGAATTCAGGTCCAGAGGTATCGTTTACTGGCGCTGTTGCTCAGTGCTTTATTCAGCGGAATCACCGGTGCATGTTACGCCCACCTCATCCGTTACATTGAGCCTGGAATGGTTTACGGGCTACATTTCTCAGCCATACCTGTGATCTTCGCCATCTGCGGAGGTAGGTTCACTATCATTGGTCCAGCCTTGGCCGCTTTAGTTCTTTATCCCTTGGATCAGTTCCTTTTTCACCCCTTACTGCCTGCAGGACATGAGTTCCTCTACGGTGCGGTAATCATTCTGGCTATTCTCTTTTTGCCCTCAGGTTTCTGGGGGCAGTTGTGGAAGGGACATCTTGTCTCTATTAAGACTGGAAGCATTGAGTAAGAGGTTTGGAGACCACTGGGCACTCAAAGAGATCGATTTCGATCTTGAAGAAGGTGAGATCGTCGGCCTTGTTGGGCCTAATGGGGCTGGAAAGACAACTTTGTTCAACCTGATCACCGGCCGTCACAAACCTAGCAGCGGCAGGGTCTGGTTCGAGAGCAAAGATATCACCTTTTTCAGTCCTCACGAGATCCAGCGGTTTGGCATCAGTAGGACTTTTCAGTCATCCCGCCCCTTTGCCAAGATGACTGTGCTGGAAAATGTGGTGGTAGGCCGCATCTTCAGTGGCGAATTTCACCTTTTTTCTCGCCCTAAAGACATTAACACGGCTAGACAGCTTTTAGAGCTGGTGGGGTTGGCTCACAAAGGGGACACAATTGCCGGAGAACTAACTCTCAGTGAGCGTCGCAGGCTGGACCTGGCTCGCGCCCTGGCAACCGAGCCAAGGATATTACTGCTTGATGAAGTAGTCGCTGGTTTCAGCCCCCTTGCAGTGAAACAGGCAGCGGAGCTGGTTCAGAGGGTCCGAGAGCGCGGCGTAACTCTCTTTATCGTCGATCACTTCCTGAGCCTCAGCCTTAGAGTATCCGACCGGCTGTTGGCCCTTGACCATGGAGAAAAGATTGCGGAAGGGAAACCACAGGAGGTAATGAGAAACCGCGAGGTTATTCGGGCCTACTTAGGTACGCGGCATGAGGATGAAGAGCAGAGCGCAGAGCGCTAAGCGCATAGCGACAATCAAGCTGGCAGAAGGCAGGTATAAGGCATAGAGCATAGGGCATGGAGCATAGGGAAAATAAAGCTGGCAGCTAGCAATTGGCAGAAACCAGAGGTCAGAGATCAGATGTCGGAGGTCAAAGGGAAAAGCTGATCTCTGATCTCCGACTTCTGACCTCTGTGATGGACGACTTGAACGGTTTCAACGACTTGAACAGGATCTTGCTATGGAAACTGATAAGCCTCTTTTGGCGATACGCAACCTAAATTACTTTTACGGAGATACCCAAGCCCTCTTCCGGGTAAACCTGACGGTGTGTACAGGTCAGATTGTTTCCATCGTGGGGCCGAACGGTTCGGGAAAAACCACCTTGATGAAAGCAGTGGCCGGCCTCTTACGGCCTATCCAAGGAGAAGTGAGCTACCAGGGTGAAGCCATACATGACCTTGCTGTTCACGAGGTCGTACGGCGGGGGTTGGTGTATGTCCCCGAAGGCATGAAGGTTTTCCCCCTCATGACCGTTGTGGAGAACCTTGAGGTAGGTGCATATATATCCCGTGAGCGGAAAGCCGACCGACTGGATTCTGTGTTCAATCTATTTCCAGCTCTTGCTGACAAAGGACACCAATCGGCCAAGACCCTAAGTGGCGGCCAAAAGAGAATGCTTACTCTAGCTCGGGGGATTATGACTGGAGCCAGTCTGCTCATGCTCGATGACCCATTTCTGGGTCTGGCCCCCAAGGACACAAATCGACTCTGCAATACCCTGAGGCAAATACGCCGCCACGGACTTACCCTGTTTCTGGCCGGCCAGCATGTGCGCAGGATCTTGAGTGTGGCCACTAGAGCCTACCTCATTGAGGAAGGCAGAATCACTCTCTCTGGCAGCGGCGAACAACTGCGCAATCACCCCCATCTGCAAGAGAGCCTCTTTGGTATAGTGGCTGAGGCAGGATAAATGTAATTTCGGATTGCGGATTGCGGATTGCGGATTTGAAAGCAAGGAGCCAGGAGATAGGAGACGGGAAGTAAAAACATAAAGACTGTCATTCCCTTCTGGCTACTGGCTACTGACTACTGGAGTTTTAACGATTTGAACGGTTTCAACGATTTGAACGACTTGAACGGCTCTTTAGTGACACCATGATTGACGCCCATTGTCACCTATATTCAAGCAAATACGATCACGACCTCCATGAGGTAATCCAGCGGGCCCAAAAAAAGTTACAAGGAGTGGTGATATCTGCGGTTGACCTGGAGAGTCTGCAGAAAAGCCTGGCCATTCGCAGGAAATATCCTGATTTCATCTACCTGACAGCAGGAATACATCCCAGGAATGCGGCCAAGCTTAACAAAGAAGAGTTAAGCGAGTTATGGCAAGCTATAAGGAGTGTCCAAGAAGAGATTGTGGCGGTGGGAGAGGTGGGCCCTGATTTTTATCGCACCAAGGATCACCCTTTGCGTCAACGACAACTCTCGGTTCTAGAGGATGCCATGGCGCAGGCGGAAGCTATGGACCTTCCTCTGGTTATTCATGCCCGCCAGGCGGAAAAAGCTGCACTGGAAGTGGTTGCCCGTTGCACAACACCGGTTCTATTCCACTGTTTTGCCGGAACCAGGCAGATGGCCAGAGAGATCACCTCCCACGGCTTCTACTTGTCTTTTTCGGCCATTCTCCTCTTCAGTTCTGAACTACAGAGGGCCGCCACTGAAATTCCCCTCGAACTCATTCTCACTGAAACTGACAGCCCGGCCCTATCACCCCGCCGCAGCCAGCGAAGAAATGAGCCGGCTTTCCTTGAAATCATCGTTTCACGGCTGGCAAGTTTGTTTGACTATCCTGTGGATAGAGTAGGCTCGATCACCGAGGCAAATGCGGGAAGATTCTATGGAATCGCTGATCTATAGTGCTTGCTTTTCTGAAATATTTCCTGATAAACTAACATTCCAGAACTTTCAGGTACTATTCCTTCTGCAATAATTCCAATTACATCGCATTTTTACCGTTAACTCACCGCCCCCCACTTTTCATTTGCGTGAGATTGATATGGTTTTAACCAACTTTTGGAATTAGAATTTGGACTAACCAGCTACGGAGGGATAAACTATGAGCGAGGAATTGAAAGCAGGCCTGACCCACAAAATTGAACGGCAAGTCACTGAGGATCTGTCGGCGCAAAAGGTCTTTCCTCATGTCCCCAACGTTTACGCCACCCGAGCCATGGTGGGGCATTTCGAGGAAGCATGTGCCGAGATGGTCCTCCCTTATCTAGGCGAAGGAGAGCAGACTGTGGGGATTGGCATGAAATTCTCCCACATTGCGGCCACCCCAATTGGAATGAAAGTGCGCTTCACCGCTAAACTTGTTGAGGTCGAGGGCAAAAAACTCACCTTTGAAGTAGAAGGTTTCGACGAAGTCGAAAAAATCGGCAAAGCCACCCACGACCGTTTTATCATTAATGCTGAGAAGTTCAACAGCAAGATAGCACAAAAAGGCAAATAAAAAGCCGCATAGCGTTTAATATTAAAGGCGCAGGGCGCAGGGCTCAAGGCCCGAGGCTGGAATATTCCATTTTGCTGCCTCCAACCTCTAACATATTGGCTGCCTGCTGCGGGCTGTCAGCTGCCAGCTGGGCAAGATCTTTAAGCTTTGCTTAATTAGGAGGTAAAGTATGACGGTATCTGATCCGGTGAAGCAATTGGATGCCATTCTAAGGCCTAAGAGTGTGGCGGTCATTGGAGCCTCCACCAGCCCTGACAAGCTGGGTCATGAGATTCTGAGAAACATCTTGGCCGGCGGTTTCAAAGGTGCCGTTTATCCAATCAATCCCAAAGCTGATGCGATCCTCGACCTTCCCTGCCATGGAAATGTGAAGGATCTGCAGAAGCCGCCCGATCTGGCCGTACTCATAATACCGGCCCGCTTCGTCCCGCAGGCTGTGCAGGATTGTGGTGAGATAGGTGTCAAAGGTGCGGTGATCATAACTGGTGGATTCAGCGAGGCTGGACCAGAAGGTGAAGAATTGCAGAACCAGACAACTGAATTATCGCTCAAATATGGGGTGAGGCTCATCGGGCCCAACTGCCAGGGGGTGAACAATCCCCACCACCCAATCTGCGCTTCCTGGCCCCTGCTCACCTACCGCGGCAAGGTAGCGGTCATCTCCCAGAGCGGCACCGTAGGAGCCGCTATGATGGACTGGTTTTCCGAGGAGAAGCTCGGCGTTTCAAGTTTTGTCAGCATGGGCAACCGCGCCGATGTGGATGAGGCCGATCTTATCGACTACTTCAACCAAGATGACAACACTGAGGTTATTGCAGCATACATCGAGGGGATAAAGAGGGCTGATCGCTTCGTGCAAGTCATGGAAAGATTGCAAAAACCATTAGTTGTGCTTAAGTCCGGTCGCACGCCCAAGGGCAAGGTTGCCGCAGAATCACACACCAAAGCCCTTGCCGGCGCAGATGCCATCTATGATTCCCTTTTTGCAAAACATAACATTTGCCGGGCCTACACTATGGAGGAGTTCTACGACTACGCCAAGGCAGTCGCTTACCTCAAACCACCAAAAGGCAACAAGATTCTTTTCATCACCACCTCTGGCGGCGCCGCTATCCTTGCCACGGATCAGGCCGAACAGGAAGGAATTGACGCCTCTCCTTTGCCGCCCAAAGTGGCTGAGGCCATTACTCCTCTAATCCCAGCCCATGCCATTAAGGCCAACCCAATAGACCTTACCGGCGATGCCACCGCCAAGATGTTTGCAGAGGTTATCCGAGAAACTAGGGATCACTTCGACACCCTGGGGGTGATTTTTGGGGATCCGGTGGAAGGTGCTTCAGAGGTTGTGACTCCTGAGGCCAATGAACTGGTTATTTTTCTGGGCGGAGCCGATGTGGAAAGACGGGAGCGTGAACTCATGCATTTAAAAGGGATACCAGTATTTCCTACCCCTGAACGGGGTGTCAAGGCACTGGCCCAGGTCTTGGACCGCAGCATCCTTTCTCCGCCTCAAGAACCTACCCTGACCCTTTCCACTACTGGGAGGCAACTGCCGCCCCACGAGGCCCTTTTGCTTATTGCTGAAAGGGGTTTAAACTGCTCTCCTTTCGGCCTGGCCGATAGCCCTAGCAGAGCCAGCGAAATTGCTCAACAGCAGGGATTCCCTGTAGCTCTTAAAATCAGTTCCCCCGACATAGTGCACAAAAGCGATGCTGGCGGGGTAGTACTGAACCTGGACACCCCTGAAGCAGTAGAAAAGGGTTACGGCCAAGTGGTGGAAAGAGTTCGCAAAGCTCTTCCCCAGGCGGCTATAGATGGTGTTTTGGTGAATAAGATGGCCCCACCTGGTCAGGAAGTTATCATAGGCATGAACCGCGATCCCCAGTTTGGCCCAATCATCCTTTTTGGGCTTGGTGGTGTCCTGGTGGAGATTTTCCGCGACGTGGCACTCCGCCATCTACCTCTCAGTCGAGAGGATGCTCTAGGGATGATCCAAGAAATTAGGGGATATCCAATACTTGCTGGGTATCGAGGGCAAGCACCAGTAAATCTCCAACCACTGGCCGACTGCCTACTAGCGGTTGCCCAGATAGCCGAAGAGTATCCGAAAATAGTGGAGATTGATTTAAACCCGGTGTTCGCTTACCCACAAGGAATCCTGGTGGCAGACGCCAGGATCATCATGGAGGAGGGCAACTAATGGAATGATGGAACCAATATTCCACTATTTCTTTCGGGTCTGAGGCCAACTGAGACAAAATCCCTGAGTTTCTCTTTTTTGTAGTAAGCCATAGTAATATTAGATAAAATGGAGTTGATAACTAAAACTATTGTTTTTAGGCACGGTCGGCTGCCGCGCCCTGATGTAGTTACGGATCCGCTTGAGTTGTGACCCGGTAGAAAGGCAAGAGGATGACGATCCCCCACTGGCTCATCGTCCGGCTCAAAAACCAGTATCCTATGCTCCACTATCTGACTGAGCGCACCTTCGGAGTGGAGATCGAGTTTTACGGCTTGGAATACGTCCTCACTCCACCAGATGCGGGAATTATCAAACCTTACAACATCTACTCCAAAGCCAGAGATGGGAGAAGTTTCTCCCAGCTCTACCGGCAATCCAAGATTAACCTTGGTACCGATAGGAATTCTTGGCACTTCGAGGAAGACACCTCGGTTAGAGGCAGGCTTCGCACCCGCTACGGCGCCGAACTCATTAGTCCAATACTTACCGGTATCGAAGGTCTGGTACAAATTTATCAAGCTTTTATGTTTTTGAATGAACTTGAAGGAGTGGATATTGACGAGAGTTGCGGTTTCCACGTTCATCACGGAGTCGATTCCGGGGTGTACTCCTGTGAACAGCTCAAAAAGTTAGTGAGGATCGTCCACCCCATGGAAAAGCTCTTTTACCTTTTAATCCCGGGAGAACGACAAAACCGCACGACTTGTCGTCCCATGGAAATTGATGTCAAAGCATTTTTGCAGGAATGTGATCCCGTGTGTGGCCCAAACAACTGCCGCTTAAAGAGACTATGGTACTCGTCTGAAAACCGCTATGATCCTGAGCAAGCCAAACAGCCCCGCTATGACAAGACTCGCTATCACGGTCTGAATCTGCACTCATATTGGTTTCGCTCCACCATCGAATTTCGCTACCACTCAGCTGTGCTCCACCACATTGACGAAGCCATGCAATGGATCATCTTCAGCCAGTTTCTTGTTGAGATGAGTCAAGGAAACATACCGGCAATCAACTTTCATGCCGATGGTAACAAATGGCTGCAGGCTCTCTACGTGATCTACCACGATCTGGGCTATTCTTACCTCATCAAAAATATGTCTTCTAATTGAACGAAGCGAAATTTCTTCTGCCACCTTGTGATTCACCTGCCCAACTCCCGCTAGCAGTCGACCTGGTGTTCGAGGGTAAAGCACTAAAGCCAGGCAAAGCTTATTACCTCAACATTTATTTAATTTCAGTGGAGATTAACATGTGTGACATTTTTGCTCTCTCGGCAGGCCATAACTACACCGCCAAAGATTATCTTCCTGTTTTCGCCGAAAAGGCCAAACAGAATATGAATGGCTGGGGTATTGGATTTTTTCGAAATGGAAGTGCCTTGGTGGAAAAATCATCCGAGCAAGTCATGATTGGTGATCAAGTGCACGAGGGCTTCCAGCGATTGGCCCGGGTTATTGACAGCCGGATTATCGTCTCTCACATAAGCTGTCCTTTGAGCGGCGGTAGCCATAGTGCTCACAACAATCCTTTCTCCCTGTCTTTTTTGGACCACACCTGGCTCTTTGTTAATGTCGGTAAACACCACGACATCGAACAATACCAGACTATCAATGAGCCCCGTCTGGAGCCTGAGGTCAACGCTGCTAGGATCTTTGAGTATCTCAGGGATCATTTGGTAATTCGGATGAATAGTTACCCCTATGGGAGTCTTTACGGGGCTCTCCGCGATGTCATCCGTGAGCTCTTATCAGACTACCCCGGCTTTTACACCTTTTTCCTGGCCAATGAATCAGTGCTCTTTGGATTTTCCAATTTCCGGCGACTTCTTTTGATTAAAAAGACCGAGACCATTGGAGATATCCTGATTGTCACCTCCGTTAAAGAACGGATCAGTCCAGGGGGATGGGTTCCCATCAAGCCTGGTAAAAATTCACTGGGCAAGCTAATGGTTATCGCCGGTCCGGATGTTTTGTATTTAGGCGACATATAAAAGACGCTAAGCGCATAGCGTCCTCTCATCATAGGGATCCTACGCTATGCGCCTCGCTCTCTGCGCTTTGCGGCAAACGAAGTGAGCCAATGTGCGATTTATTTGTTTTCTCGGCAGGAAAAGATTATTCCGCCCCTAAGTCTTTGCCCCTTTTCGCCAAACAAGCCAGCAAAAACATGGATGGCTGGGGCATAGGGTACTTCAAGAAATATAAAGCTTTTGTGGAAAAATCGGCAGACAGGGCATACTTGGCCGGACGGGTTCACGACGGCTTTCAGAGGCTTGCTCGGGTGGTAAACAGTAGGATCATCCTCTGTCATGTTCGTCTTCAAACCAGCGGTCCGGTGGATGAGTGTCACGCCCATCCCTTCGTCCTCGAATTCGGCGGCCATAATTGGCTTTTTGCCCATAACGGAAAAGCTCCCGAGGTCGAGAACTACCGCACTATGGGCCCTCCCATCGAGGGTGCTCAAAGTGATTCAGCCAGAGCTTTCGAGTATTTGCGGGACCGGATAACCTCCCATTTTCAAAGCCCCCCTAAGCCCTTGCCCGCTTTATTCGAGGCTTTACACCACAGTACGGCACAACTTTTAGAAGATTATCCAGGCAACTATAACTATCTGTTAACCAACGGCTGGGTTCTCTTTGCCTTCACCAATCATCGCCAGTTTATGATTTTGAAAAGAAGCAGGAAATTGGAAGGCGGTCTAATGCTTACCACCCTGGAGCGTGGCCTTAGTGATGAGAACTGGATGAGGCTAGCGAAAAGCACCAACAGACAAGGACTACTTCTGATGATCTCGGGAACAGATATAATCTACCGGGAATCACTTTAGTCACCTTTAATCACCTCTAATAAACAGCCAAATTCACCCTGTATGTAAGACACACCGACCAGCCATATTACTTATCTTTCTTTCTATAAACTACTGACATAACGAGATTTATCAGAAATATTACCCATTTCTTACCGTGTATAAAATGGGTAAAAGTTACCAGAGGCGGCGGGCCAGGGGATGCTCCATCCTGGGGATTAGTTGAATGGCTTTATGCTCGCAATGACTCCGGCACACACCACAGCCGTAGCAGCGAAGCGGATCGATGAAGGCAATTTTGCGAGCCGCCACAAAACTTATGGCACCGAACTGACACGCCGAAAGGCAAGCTCGGCAACCACTGCAGATCTCCTCGGAGGTCTGGGCCAAGTACTCTCCTCGAAAAAAAAGATGAAAGCCGTAGCGATCACTCAGCAAAGCCAGGCAATCGGCCCGATCGCAGTTGCATAGGCCACCAATAAAGGGTGTTTTGAAAGTCCAGAGGGAGTGTATTAAGGACTCCTTTTCATAGGCCCGCAGCAATGCCAGTGCTTCATCTTTACTCATATATTCGAAGAGATCCACATCCGGCCCTGGACTAAAGGTCTCGAGGAAAGCTTCTTTTATGTCTAGAAGCTTTTCAGGATCAAGGCTAAGACCAAAACAGTAGCGCGCATTATTATTTCCGGTGCTATTTTTCCGGCAGATGCAGGGTAGTCTGACAATTGAGCCTGCCAGAGTCAAAACTTCCTCCAGATCTTCCAGAGGTACCACCTGGCCAAAATGGTCTCTTCGGTAGCGTCGCTCGTAAAACCAATAATAGAGTTGTCTTAACCATGATGGTGCTTTCAGCCCTAAGTGAAATTTCTTTTCCAGCTCAGCCACATGGCCGTTACCAATATCCAGGATGAAATCTTTGATGTATTGACGCCTCTGCAGATCAGCCAGAAGATCCTGGGAATAATGCTCTGCTTTGAGGTACCACTTTTTTCCTTCGCCATGCTGGTGACAGAACTGGCACATAAACTTTTAAAAACCTCTCGCCATGCTTTCAAACTGGGCCATAAACTCATCGAGCAAAACAACACCACTTACCCAAATGTGGTCTAACCGCAAATGGGTAAATGATTCTGTGTTCATTCAAAGTACTCTACTGCGTTGCGGAAAATCTTTATGCCGTAGCCTTCCGGGGGATAGGGTTCGCCGCGGCGACGGTAGTGCTCCTTTAGGCGGGTCCAATCCGGGTGGTTGGTCCAGTGATTGAAAGCCTCGGGGTGCGGCATTATTCCGAATACCCTCCCGGTAGAATCGCAGATGCCGGCGATATCTTTTAAGGAACCATTGGGATTTGCAGGAAAGCGGCCGTCGGCGGTCTTGCCCTCGCTGTCGGCATAACGGACCACAACCTGATTGTTTTCCTCAAGATTCTTGATCACCGATTCCTCGGCGTAGAACTTGCCCTCCCCGTGGCGAACCGGTAACTCCAAATTTTCCAAGCCTCGGGTGAACACACATGGTGAATTTGTCTCAACTTTGAGGTGCACCCATTGGTCGCGAAAATTGCCGCAGTCGTTGCCGATGAGAGCCACCTTACGGGAGCGATAATCACCTTCAAAACCCGGCAGCAATCCCAGATTCACCATAGCCTGAAACCCATTACAAATGCCGATAACCAGATTTCCTTTTTCGATAAACCTGAGTATCTCCTCGCCCATATTGTACAACAGCTTGCTGGCAAAAATTACCCCGGCACCGTGGTCGTCACCCCAGGAAAAACCGCCGATAAAGGCAAAAATCTGGTAGTCGTCCAAACGGGCAACCTCACCAATTTTTTCACCCATGAGAAGCTGGTTAATGTGGACTCTTCTGGCCTCGGCCCCAGCCAATTCAAGGGCATGAGTGGTCTCCCAATCGCAGTTCAAACCGAAGCCGGTCAGCACAAGTGCTTTAGGGGCACTGCGAATGCGGGAGGTGGAAGGTGCAATGTTCTTGTTTTTATCCATAACGTCCGTTGTCAGTCGTCCGTTGTCTGTTGTTGAAATCGTTAAAGCCTTTTAAATCGTTCAAATCGTAAGAGCTCAAGTAGTCAGTAGCCAGAATGGATTTGCCTTATCGGGCGGGGCTAAACCCCGCCCCTACAATTCTTAATTGTCAAAGCTCACTTTTCGCGTCTCGCTCGTCTCGCCAGTCTCGCAGTTCCCCTGTGCCTTGCGCCCTGCGCCTTGTGCCTCTGACTCTATGCCCTATGCTCTTTGCCTACTGGATTCTGACTCCTGGCTCCTGTCTCCTTACTCTATGCTCCATGCTCTATGCCCTATGCGGTTTATAGATTAGCGAAAGTCTTCTTCCAGGACTTTTTGAGTTGCTGGAGGTTAACAGTGAAAAGAACCTTACCAGCCAAGCCCCGAATTTTGAGTTTCTTTCCTCCAGTCACCCGGCCAAAACAAGCGCACGGCAAACCTTTGAATATCTCTTCAAATTGAGCTCTGTCTTCCGGCGCAACAGTGACAATAAATCGCCCTGCCGACTCGGAATAGAGTAAGATGTCATTTCGTTTGACTCCCTCCGCGGGAATCTTGGCCAGTTCCACTTCCAAACCAAGACCCCCAGCCATAGCCACCAAGGCCAAATGGACTCCTAGACCTCCGCGGTAGATGCCATGGGCTGAGGCAACCAGTTCGGCACCAATAGCTTCCTCTAAGGCCCGGTACAGAGGTAGTACCTCTTCAAGCCTCACCTGCGGCACCTTGAGTCCAGTATATCCGCATAAATCATAATACTCAGAGCCAGCCAACTCGTTTCGGATAAATCCCAGAGCGTAGAGCAAGTCACCTTCCATTTTAGCGTCCATGGTGATGCACCGTTGCACATCTTCAATGACACTAGTGGAGGTGAACTGAAGGGTCTCGAGGCCGGAGATCTTGTGCCTTTCACCGAAGTATCCCTCCAGGTTGCCATCAACATACATGCTGTCCTTACCGGAAAGTAGGGGTATACCAAAACCGAGACAGTAGTCTCTCAGGGCCCAGTTGGCTCTTACCAGCTGGGCCGCCTTCAGTTTGCCGTCGGGATTGCTCTCAGGATGATACTGAATGTTGGGCCAACAAAAATTGTCTACTCCTCCCAGGTGCTCTAGACTACCTCCCACGGCCAGTAGTCGTCTTACTGCCTCGTCTATGGTATAGGCAGCCATGTGGTAAGCGTCAATACGAGAGTAGGTGGGGTTTAGCGCTTGGGCGGTGGCCAAACCCCTAAGCGAGTCGAGACGGGGGCGCAATACCACGGCATCGTTGGGCACGTCTCTCTCAACCCCCACCAGATGCTTGATCACACTTGTTCCTTGTACCTCGTGGTCATATTGTCGAACTATCCATTCTTTGGAGCAGATGTTCGGGCGGCTGAGCATGGTGAGAAGAATTCGCCTGTGATCCTCGGGAGGACCAAGGACTGGTTCCCTGAGTCCTCTATACTCCGGTGGCACCCATTCCGCTTCAAACTCCCATTGAGGGAAACCGGACTCGAGCAAGTCCAAATCCACGTAGGCGCAGGTTTTACCCTGGTAGGTGATGTGCAGCTTGCCGTTGTCTGTGTATTGCCCCAAGACCGTGCTCTCAACCTCATGCTTCCGGGAAAGTTGCATGAAGCGCTCCAGATGCTCCGGTCTTATCGCCACGGTCATTCTTTCCTGGCTTTCAGACACCCAGATTTCCCAAAGGTCCAGTCCCTCATATTTCAGCGGTACCTTGTCCAACTCCACCAAGGCCCCCTGGGAAAATCTGGCCGACTCGCCTATAGATGAAGAGAGCCCGCCGCCGCCGTTATCAGTAATGAAAGCAATCAATCCCTCATCCCGCGCTTCCAGAAGGAAATCATGCATCTTTTTCTGAGTGTAGGGATCGCCTATCTGAACATGGCCTGCAGGGGTATGCTCGCTATAAATCTCACTGGAGGCTGTCACCCCGTGGATACCATCTTTTCCTACCCGGCCGCCGCACATGACTAGCAAATCACCCGCTTTGGTTGTTTTTTCCTCGCACGGCGTACCTGAGACAGTGGCCGGCATCAGTCCCAGGGCAGTGACAAAAACCAGGCATTTTCCCATATAACCGTGATCGAAAAACACTTGGCCGTAAGGAGTAGGAATACCGCTTTTGTTACCTCCATCCCGCACTCCTTCAATGACCCCGTCCAGCAGCCGTCGGGGGTGGAGGTGGGGTTTGAGTGGGCCACCATAATCCCGGTAACCGACGCAATAACCGTAGGTGCCGGCAATCAGTTTTGAACCCTTGCCTGTTCCCATTGGGTCCCTATACACCCCCACGATACCGGTAAGGGCGCCACCGTATGCTTCCATGTTGGAGGGGCTGTTGTGGGTTTCTCCTGTAATCACATAGTAGGTATCCTGGTCGAAGCGAGCCACTCCAGCATTGTCCCACAGCACAGAGACAACCCAACCCTTTCTTTCTTTCAGTTCCAGGGTGGGCGATTCAATACAGGTTTTGAATAGGTTGTCTACCACTTCGGTCTCGCCTGTGACCAGATCCCGATAAAAAAACTTACCGCGAAAGGTATTGTGATTGCAGTGGTCGCTCCTCGCCTGGGAAATGTACTCCAGCTCCACATCAGTGGGATCAGCTAGGCCAACCTTGCGCCGGGCGGCACGTACCTCAGGTCGAAGGAAATAGGAACGAATTACTGGAATGTCGTTGGGATGGAGGGCCAGATTGCGCTCCTGACTCAAACTCTTTAACTCCTCATCACTTGAGATGGAGAGGGTTGCCACCGAGGGCTCATGGGCGAGTCGAACCTTGGGCACGATGATGCCGATTCCTTCCTTGGCATTCCATTCTTCCCCAGAGTAGATTTTCCATTGCTGGATCAGGTCATTTGCCAGTAGCTCCCTAGCGATCCTCTCCACCAACCTGTAGCCTCTTTTGTCATTAGCCAACCTTTGTCCCCGAAGAAGATAGAGTCGAGAGGTGTATGCAGCCTCCCCGGGTTGGAACCTAATTTTGAAAAGATCTTCCATTGCTTCCACTGCAGTGCTTCCCTGGTTGTCTCGCACTCCAGGACGAAAACCAACCCAGATTGCCCAGTCAAAGTTAGTGGCCAGTGGCTCAAATGAAGATATCTGAGTGACCGGATTGGTAAAGATGCGGTGACGAGCTGATTCTAGCTGCTCCTCGGTAAGCTTGGCGTCTATGGTAAGGATGTGAATGGTGCGGACTTGGTCCAGATGAATATTAAAGTAGTCCCGCGCTTTACGCCTGATTGCCTCTCCTTCGGCATCAAAGAGCTCCACTTTGAGGGTGATCTCCAGACGGGCAACCACGAATAACTCGCTTTCTCTGACCAGGGTTCATAGGCCGGGCTAGCCCGGGTGTTTCAGGAATTGCTGTCGCGAGACCGTGGAGATGGCTGTGCCACTGGGCAACCGCAGGGGGTTGGATCCCGAGGCGTACTTGAACAGTACGTCGCAGGGTCCAACACCCGAGGACGCCCGGAAGCACGGTCATATCCTCGGTCGCAGCAGGCAACTCGTGAAATATCCGGGCTAAAGGAATTTGCGGCCAAAAGTAGCAGATTTTCCGAATAACAGTCAACCGAATAGTCTCTTACTAACTTGACAGTAATTATTTATTATCTTAATATATGAGCATATATTCAGACAATGATGGAGGTACATCTTGCCAAAACAAAGCAGCGACCTTTGCGATTGTCGCCTCATCCACCGGCAGGTGGTGGAAGAGGCTATTGCTTCATCTCTCGACCCCGATGAAATAGGGACCTTGGCCCAGATATTCAAGGCCTTGGCCGATGAAACCAGGTTGAAAATCCTTTGGGCTTTGGAAAAGCGAGAGATGTGCGTGTGTGATTTGGCCGCCATGCTTGGCTTGACCGAATCGGCGGTTAGCCATCAACTCCGTCTGCTCAGGAATCTGCAACTTGTCACCAATCGGCGCGATGGGGTGGTGCTCTACTATCGCCTTGCCGACAACCACGTGTCCCAGTTGATCAGAATCACTCTGGAGCACTTGCGGGATTGATAAATTAATGACTTTTATTGGCCAAATACTACTCATTAGTTGGGAGCTCTTCCTGGAGGCAGCACCCTATCTTTTCTTAGGCATCCTGGTGGCTGGACTCTTGTATCTTTTCCTTGCCCCTGAAACCATAGCCAAGCATCTCAATAGGGGAAGGATAAGCTCTGTTTTCAAGGCAGCCCTCCTTGGCATTCCCCTGCCTCTTTGCTCTTGTGGGGTCTTGCCAGCGGCTGCAAGTTTGAGAAAACAGGGGGCCAACAAGGGAGCTACCGCTGCCTTCCTCATCTCTACTCCTGAATCTGGAGTTGACTCAATCGCTATAACCTACGCCCTCTTAGATCCCCTCATGACCCTTATTCGACCCCTTGCCGCTTTTATCACCGCTTTTGCCGCAGGTATTATGGAAAACCTCTTTGATTGGGGAGACAGGGAAAAAGGGTTGCCCCCAGTGGTCGACCCTGGTTGCCGGGTTGATGGCTGCTGCGACGGTCAAAATTGCCCCCCTGAGGAACATAACAAACACCACACTCTGGTTGAGAAATTGTGGAAGGGTATCAGCTATGGTTTCTTCGATCTTTATCGGGAGTTATCCGGCTGGATTTTTGCCGGCTTCTTGGTGGCCGGAGTAATTACTCTCTGGCTACCTGAGGATCTGACCAGCAGGTACCTTGGCGGCGGTTTCCTTACCATGCTTTTCATGCTTGCCGCCGGTATTCCCACCTATATCTGCGCCACCGCCTCTACCCCGGTAGCTGCCGCCTTGATCTTGAAAGGGGTGAGCCCTGGTGCGGCACTGGTGTTCCTCCTTGCTGGTCCGGCCACCAATATCGCCTCGCTCACAGTACTGACTCGAGTGCTGGGGAGGCGCGGGGTAGTTATCTACTTGGGGTCCATCGCCATCTTTGCGGTGCTTTTCGGATTGGCTACTGATTGGCTCTATGCTTCCCTGGGGATTTCCCTGCAAACCAAACTGGCCACTTCAACAACTGAACTGCTGCCCGGCTGGCTTCACCTGACCCTAGCCTTAGTGTTGGCAATCCTTATGCTTGCCTTTTTTGTCCGCGCCACCGTTTCGTTCCTCAGAGCCAAAATTAATCTAACCCCTCAGCATCATGGCTAAGTCATGGTCCGCATGGCAGGAAGCGCATAGCGAAAAATACTTCCTCTCAACGCTATGCGATCTTACCTTTAAATCCCGTCAGGGGAGGGGTAAGGAGCTTTCTGGGTGGAGGTCCAGATTGGGCCGGGCAGGACAGCTGATCTTAACCCTAATGTTGCAAACCCAGACCGGCCAAAACCGCTGCGCTCGCGCGATACCACGCCATCTGCAGCTGTGCTCGCCTCGGACAGGACTTCACGTACGGTCAAGTACGCCTCGACCTATCCGAGCCTGTGCGTAGCCACATCTGGCGCACTCTTGCGCGTTTTTCCTGGGTATGGGTCTGCAACATTAGGGTTAATCTTGACAAGACCCTTAGTTGGCATTACTTTTTGCCTGGACCAGAAAAATATTGTGGAAAGATTAACTACCGATATTTACGGGAAAAATTTTCTTAAAATTGAGCGATTCATGAAACATCCGGGTTAAAGTAGTTTCTGCGACTTTTTGACAGGAGGTAAAATCCATGATGGCCAACCAGTTTAAAACCACGGTTTTGCTGGCAGCCTTAACCGTACTCATCGTTCTCATCGGCAGAACGTTTGGCGGCAATCAAGGCATGATGATTGCCTTTATTTTCGCCATGCTCATGAACTTCGGCAGTTACTGGTTTTCAGACAAGATTGTCCTTGCCATGTATCGGGCCAAGGAGTTAACCCCCAGTGAAGCTCCGGAAATTCACCAGATGGTGGCGGAGTTGGCCCAAAACGGAGGTTTGCCTAAACCGCGCATTTATCTAATTCCCTCTGAAACCCCAAATGCCTTTGCAACCGGTCGCAATCCGGAACATGCAGTGGTGGCTGTTACCCAAGGTATCGTCCGGCTACTAAACGACGATGAGCTAAAAGGTGTGTTGGCCCATGAATTGGGACATGTAAGAAATCGGGACATTCTGATTGGCTCCATTGCCGCCACCCTGGCAGGAGTGGTGATGATGCTCGCCAGCATGGCTCGCTTTGCCGCCATTTTTGGCATGGGGAGTTCTGATGACGACAGAGGAGGAGGCAACATATTCGGTCTCATTCTCATGTCCATTCTCGCTCCCTTTGCAGCAATGCTCATCCAAATGGCCATCTCCCGCTCTCGGGAATACCTGGCTGATGAGACTGGCGCCCGTTTGGCAGGAAATCCCAAAAGTCTGGCCAGTGCCCTGGAAAAGTTAGCCTACGCCTCAAAGCGCATACCCATGCAGGAGGCCAAGCCAGCAACGGCACATATGTTCATAGTCAACCCGCTGAGTGGTGGTGGCTTTGCCAGCTGGTTCAGTACCCATCCACCTATGGAAGAACGCGTTCGCCGTCTGCGGGCCATGTCCCTTGCCTGATCTCAGCACCCTTTCTCCACAGTAACTCTGCCGGCGGGGTTTTGCCCCGCCGTTTTACTTTGTGCCGTTACGCTGAGCGCTAAGCGCATAGCGCTATGCTTAGCGAGACGGGAGGTCGGGAGGTCGAGCGAGACGAAATACAATAGCATCAAGATTCTAGACAATGATGTTTTTCCTCGTCTCGCCAGTCTCGCAGTTCCCTTGTGCCTTGCGCCCTGAGCCTTTCGCCACTCACTCCATGCCCTATGCCCCATGCCTACTGTCCGTTTGACATTTCCCGGCCAATCCATTATCCTCTTGCGGGTTTGAATCGAGAGTTAGAGGTTTTCCTCATGTCCAGCGTAATTGTGGTAGGAACCCAGTGGGGTGACGAAGGCAAAGGCAAAGTTGTAGATCTCTTGAGTGAATCGGCAGACTTTATTGTCAGATTTCAAGGAGGTAATAACGCCGGCCACACCCTGGTGGTGGGAAATAAAAAGTTTATCCTCCATTTGGTCCCCTCGGGCATACTCCACCGCAGCAAAACTTGCTGTATTGGAAATGGGGTGGTGCTCGACCCCGGTGTATTGCTTGGCGAAATAGAAAAGCTTCGTAGCAACCAAGTGCAGGTTGATCCTAATAACCTGGTCATCAGCGGCCAGGCACATGTAATCATGACCTACCACCGAGAAGTGGACAACGCCCGCGAGCTCCGCAAAGGTAAAGGAAAAATCGGCACTACCGGCAGGGGCATTGGTCCCTGCTATGAAGACAAGGCAAGTCGAGCGGGAATTCGCCTCCACGAGTTGGTCAACCCAAAATTGTTCACGGAAAAACTCAAGGTAAACTTAGAGGAAAAAAACTTTTATCTGGAAAAATTCCTTGGCTCCAAGCCTTTGGACTATAACCAGATTGCAGATGAATACCTTGCTTATGGTGAGCAGCTAAGGCCTTATGTGGGAAATGTCTCCCATTTACTTGAAAAGGCCCGTCGCCAGGGTAAGAACATCCTCTTTGAAGGCGCTCAGGGAACTCACCTAGACATTGACCACGGAACCTATCCCTTTGTCACCTCCTCAAACGCGGTTGCCGGTGGGGCGTGCTGCGGTGCCGGTGTCGGTCCTACCCACATTGATACCGTCTTAGGCATTTGTAAAGCTTATACAACCAGGGTAGGAGGCGGACCCTTTCCCACCGAACTGGAAGATGAAATTGGCAAGCATCTTCAACAAAAAGGAGCTGAATTCGGTTCCACCACAGGTAGACCGCGCCGTTGTGGTTGGCTTGACATGGTGGTTTTGAGAAACGCCGCCCGTTTGAACGGGCTCAATAGCCTGGCCATAACTAAGCTGGATGTGCTTACCGGACTCGAGGAGATACGCATTGCTACCTCATATGTCCATGAGGCGAGTGCAATGGAAACCTTTCCTTTAGAGTGTTTAACTCTGGAGAAGTGCGATCCTGTCTACGAGAGCTTTTCTGGTTGGAGTGAAGACATCAGTTCCGCCCGTGATTTTTCGGATCTCCCCGTGAAAACTCAGCGCTATTTGCGAGCCATTGAGGAACTAGCCGAAGTCCCCCTCTCCATTATTTCAGTGGGTCCTGGGCGTAACCAGACTATCCTTCTAAGAAATCCCTTTGAGAGTTAACCCCGGATTACCAGAGGTCCCCTTTCTTCTTGTACTGTTTGACAATGGTGTCGTGTAAGCGCTTGCGCTCTCTAGGGGACAACCGGGTAAAGCGAACCACCATACCACGGGGGGTTATTTCATCATCGGGACCGTATCTGTTTGACCAAATCACCTCGCCTTCAGCCAGCAGGGCCTCTTTTTCGGAAAACCGTATGCTCATACTGGCCACGTCATACAACCGCAGCGGATCTTTACAGCGGACAAATGCTTGCTGGGTGCTAATGTGCTTGGTTTCTCCTCTCATTTGCCCGTCTGCCGTAAGCACGACAACGGGATACTTGGCGTCTACTTTTAGATTCTGGTGCCCCTTTTTTACCTTTAGTGTATTCAAAATTATACCTCCCTGGATTTAGGGTTGACTGCTCATCTAGTGGAGTAACCTTCTAGGTTCGCCTTTTCCTTAGAAAATTTGTCTTGTCGGGGTGAATGGTAATGATTACGTCCATTGGGTTTGTGCAAAGGATGTACCAGGCAAAGAGATTGGAGATTTTAGATTTTAGATTGCACATCGGAGAATGGAGATTAGGGGATCTTTTCGCTTCGCCTTGAACGAATCTTAAATCTGCAATCATAAGTCTAAAATAAAAAATCTTCTCTTGACAAAACCACTAGACTTTTATAGTGTTGCAAGTCTCTTTTGGTCAAAGGTACAAAATATGCGCATGGGAGCAACATATTCCTTAGTAGTTAGAGCTGGACGGTTCTTTTTCTTTTGCTTTTTTAGGACCGTCCGCCCGGCTTCCTAGCGCTATGCCCCGGGCGGACCGAAAGCGGTCGCCTCGGGGGTAATATCCTGGCTTTCAGTTCTTGAGCATAAGCCCCGAGGTGGCTAACCTCGGGGCTTTTCTTTTTTACATTCACAATTGTAAGGAGTATTTCCAATGATTCTCGTCTTGAAACAGGGCATAGGTGAGGAAGAGATAGAGCAGATCAGGAGCATTCTTCGGCAGGAGGGTTATCTTATTCGCGAGATGAGTGCCGGAGACGAAACGGTTATCGGCGTGGTGGGTCAGGTAAGCCGCGATCTCCGATTTTTTGAACAACTGCCGGGCGTAGCCAAGGTAGTTCCAGTGTCTCGTCCCTATAAGCTTGTTAGCCGAGAGATGCATCCTGAAGACACGGTAGTCCAGATTGGCGATGTACAGCTAGGCGGTCCACGGATTGTGGTGATTGCCGGCCCCTGTGCCGTAGAAAGCCGCGAACAAGCCATGACCATCGCCAAAAAGGTCAAGAGTGCCGGCGCTGTTCTCTTTCGCGGCGGCGCCTTTAAGCCGCGGACGTCGCCCTACTCTTTCCAGGGACTGGGTGAGGAAGGCTTGAGGATTCTCGCCCAGGTCAGAGAAGAAACTGGACTGCGGGTCGCAACTGAGATGACCTCTCCTAATCAGGCGGACCTCATGATGAAGTACGTGGACGTCATCCAGATCGGCGCCCGCAATATGCAAAACTTCGAATTGCTTCGGAGCGCCGGCCGTCTCGGCAAACCCGTGTTGCTAAAAAGGGGCCTCTCAGCCACCATGGAAGAATGGCTGATGTCGGCGGAATACATACTGTCAGAGGGTAATGACCAAGTCATCCTCTGCGAGCGTGGCATTCGTACCTTTGAGCGTTACACTCGCAATACCTTAGATCTATCTGCCATTCCCATAATTAAAAATCTCACTCACCTGCCGGTGGTCATCGATCCCAGCCATGCTACTGGCCTCAGGGAGAAGGTCAGTCCCATGGCTCGCGCGGCTATTGCCGCTGGTGCTGACGGTCTTATGATCGAAGTACATCACGATCCAACCAATGCCCTCTCGGACGGCCCCCAGAGTCTTTACCCTGAACAGTTTGAACAGTTAATGCGAGACCTTTATGTGATTGCCCCTGTAGTGGGAAAACAGCTTGATTTTGCCTACTTGGAGAAAGCCGCTTCGGCTTCTGGTCTGCCTTCTGTGAAAACCGGCGGTCGGAGGCGTGCTGTTTTCGCTGGTGAAATGCGTGCTTTCGCCCAAAAAGCTGCAAGCCAATTTTTTGGCAGCGACATTAATATCGATCCGGTTTCTTCGTTCCGAGATGTTTTTCGAGAAGTAAAAGAAGGGAATTGTGACTTCGGGGTAATTCCTTTGGAAAATTCGCTAACAGGCAGTATCCATGAAAACTACGATCATCTATTGGAATATGAGGTTAGAATTGTTGGGGAGATAACCCTCCGTATTGTTCACGCCCTCATCGGTCATCCGGGGACGGAACTTCATACGATTAGACGAGTTATTTCTCATCCTCAAGCCCTCGAACAATGTCGCGATTTCTTGGAACGTCAACCTGGTTGGGAACTTGTTGCAGCCAGGGACACAGCTACCGCTGTGCGCCGCATCAAAGAAGGAGGCGAGTCAGGGGAAGTTGCCATTGCAGCAAGAGAAGCGGCAGATCTCTACGGTCTGAGTGTGCTCAAGGAAGGCATTGAGACCAACCCCAGAAACTATACCCGCTTTGCTGTAATAGCAGCAAGGGCAGTAAACAACGGCCCGAGGAAAAAATCTTCCCTGGTCTACTCCACCAGTAATAAGCCCGGCGCTTTATTTGATACCCTACAGATATTTGCTGAAAACGGAATCAATCTGGTCAAGTTGGAATCCAGGCCCATCCACGGCAAACCCTGGGAGTACATGTTTTATGTTGATATCGAGGCCGACGTGGACTCTAACGAACTCGCGGGGGTAATGGGGCAGCTGTCTGAGAAGACAGAGTACCTCAGAGTATTGGGAAGCTACTGAGGGTTTAAACACTAGGGACTAGGAACTAGGCACTATGCACCAAAAGAACTATTCCGGTTGATTTGTCATGGTGCTTAGTGCTTACTGCCTAGTGCCTAGTAGTTTTCCTGCCCGCTGTCAGCTGCCTGCTGCTTGCTTTCTACCAGGCCTTCTCCCAGCGTCTTGAGAATGATCTCTGGTCCCTTGCCGAATTCTCTCTCCCATTTTCTTATGTGGCCCTGATCTGCGAAGCTGTAGTAGTGGTTTCGCCCGATGATCAAGTGGTCCAATACCTGGATGGACATTATCTTTCCTGCTAGAAAGAGATCGCGGGTGATGGTGAAATCTTGGCTGGAGGGCGTGGGGTCGCCAGATGGATGGTTGTGGGCGAAAACTAGTGCTGCCGCATGATGATCAAGAGCGCTCTTGATCACTTCCCGCGGATAGACCGCGCTGGAGGTGAGACTACCCTCAAACAGAGTCTCCACTTGGATGACCTCGTTGCGGCCATTGAGGAAAATTACTTTGAAAATCTCCTTCTTCAAGTCACGGAGAGAGTGGATAAGGTATTCGTAAACTTCCTTGGAAGAGGAGATGAACTCACGGCCTTTAAGTCTTTCCCGCAAAAACTTGCGGGCGACTTCATGCACCAGTTTCAAACCAAGTGCATTCTTAGGCCCAATTCCCGGAACTTGTCGGAGCTGATCCTCCGGAGCTTCCAACACCCCAGCAAGACCTTGGAATCGGCGGAGAGCTTCACGGGCGATATGTTTGCAGTCTCGTCTCGGAGTTCCCAGGGTAAGGAGAAGTTCTATAGTTTCCTCATCAGTTAGCTTCTCAAGGCCATGATTCAGGAACTTTTGCCTGAGCCGCTCACGATGGCCTGCTATACGCTTTTGCCAGTCTCCCTTTTCCATTTGAGTGCCCCCTTTTCCAGCTTTCGGCTTTTCGCCGAAAGCTGCCACTAGAGACTAAGCACTAGGCACTATGCACTAGAGTGAATAGGGATAATATCCGGTTCTCGGTGTTTAGTGCTTAGTCCTAGTGCCTAGTCTCTTTTCTGCTTACTGCCTAGTGCCTAGTCGGAAGTAGTTCATAGTGCCCCGTCTTATTCATGCTATGCCTGCGCATGCGCTATGCGCTCTGCGGGTTACATATCGACTCCTGCCACTGGGGTCTGACAATCAGGACAACGACCTTTTTTGATATTATACTGGCCGGTAGCGAAGCCGAAGCGATCTATTAGTAATCGACCGCAGTGATGGCAAAGGGTTTTCTCCCCTTGATCACCCGGCAAGTTCCCCGTGTATACGTAGTGCAGTCCAACCTCTAGGCCGACCTCCCGAGCCCTTTTCAGCGTAGCCACGGGCGTGCTCGGGACATCCCTGAGCTTATAGGTTGGGTGAAATCGACTTACATGCCAGGGAGTCTCTGGTCCCAATGCAAGGATAAACTTGGCGATTTCTGACAGTTCCCTGCTACTGTCGTTGACACCGGGGATTACCAGGGTTGTGACCTCTACCCACACCCCCATGCCTTTTAGTTTTTGCAACGATTCCAATACAGGTGCGAGCTTGGCCCCGCACTGCTCTTTATAGAAATCATCGCTGAAGGCTTTTAGGTCCACATTGGCCGCGTCCAGATAGGGATTGATGAGATCAAGAGCTTCCGAGGTCATATAGCCGTTAGTTACAAAGATGTTTTTCATATCGAAGGAGTGTGCCAGCTTGGCTGTCTCATAGGCATACTCAAAAAAGATGGTTGGTTCAGTATAAGTATAGGAAATAGATCGGCAGTCACTTTGTCGGGCAGATAGCACTATCTTTTCGGGGGGAAACTCCTCGCCCATGATCCGTTTATTCTCTCTGGGCATTTGGGAAATGTCAGCGTTTTGGCAGAAGAGGCAACGAAAGTTGCAACCAACAGTGGCTATGGAGTATGTGCGGCTTCCCGGCTGGAAGTGGAACAGTGGCTTCTTCTCCACCGGATCCACGTGCCTAGCGATTGTCCGACCGTATACCAGGCTTTGTAGACGTCCGCTTTGGTTTTCTCGGACGCCGCAAATTCCCCGCTTTAGATCTTTAATGACACAGCGGTGAGCGCAGAGATGGCACTGAACCTTTTGGTCCTCTTGGCTCTCATAAAGCATTGCCTCTCGCATAGAAGAATTACCTTGGGTGGAGGGGCAAGAAAACAACTACAGGACGAAGCCCGTCCGACTTCGAGCGCACGCTGGTAAACTAGGCACTAGACATAGAGGAAGGCAAGTAATTGAGACGAAATAAACCTGGATGTGAATTTGACATTTTGAATTTGGATTCTGGATTTCTGAGAGATTCGAATTTATACTATGCCATTTCTCCATTCTGATCTGGCTCCTGACTTCTTGCTCTTACTGCCTGGTGCATAGTTCTTATCGCTAAGTAACTTCTGCTAATGAAACACTAGGGATGCAGAATTGCCTCGGGTGGCCGTTTTTCTTTCCACACGGGTGGTGATGAAAACACCCTGAGGGTACCCTGAGGCAGTTGACCATGCTTTTTGTGCAGTGGGGTAGTCAGGTGATCTTTGCAGGTGATAAAGCGATAGCAAATGTCTACTTGCATTGAAATAAAGGCACCCAGAGGATTTTGTTGAAAAAAGGGATGGCCCTCTACAGTCTGCGCAACCTTAGAAAGGGTCAAGGGGAAGAAGATCACCGTGCCCCACCGGACTGGGGTTGGTCCCAGGATCCTGTTAATCATCTCCTTGAGTTCCCACACGCTGAAAAAACGAGCCTGGCGATAGATGCTATCCCCTATTAGACCCTTGAGGCGACGGTTTATGGCCATGAAGGCATATTTGTTCAATACCCCCAGGACTACTCGGCGGCGAGTCACCCTAAAAGCCTCGGCCAGCGCTTTCTCAGGATCTTGCACAAACTCCAGGGTGTTGATCAAAGTGGATAGGTCGAACTCATTGTCCTCGAAGGGGAGATGCTCGGCCCAACCAAGGTGGAGATCCGCACTTTCCCGCAGTCGACTTCGGGCTCGCTCCAGCATGTAAGGACTTGCGTCCAGGCCGGTAACTTGGAGCCCCAAGTCTCTAAACCACTCGAGGTGAATACCTGTGCCTGAGCCAATATCCAGGAGACGTTCCCCGGGGCGGGGTTCCAGATGGCGTTTGATCAGTTCGCGCTCCAGTTTAAGCGCCTGCGCACCACCCGGCCTCTGGTACCATTCATCATAGTGCCGGGCGCACTTATGATCAAACCCGCACTTCAAGTCAATTCCTCCCCATTGGTCATGGTTTAGCACTATTATAACAGTCTTGCCGTCATTCTCAAATTTTGACCATCAGACTGAGCACTTTGGTAATTTCGAATTGCGAATTGCGAATTTCGAAATTATCAGACGTGACCTCCAATCACTGTCGTCTGTCCTCTGTCTTCTGACCTCTGAGCCCTGGCTCCTTACTCTATGCTCCACGCTCCATGCCCTATGCCATCAAATATCGTCCCGCAGCACTGCCCCTTTCGCACCTGAAGTCACTAGCTTGCTGTACCTGTAGACATAGCCTTCCTTGATCTTGGGCTCCGGGGGTCGCCAACGTTCCCGCCGCTTCTTGAGTTCCTCCTCCGAGACTTTTAGACTCACCCGTTTGGCGGTAATGTTGATTTCGATTCGGTCTCCCTCTTCCACAAGGGCTATGGGACCACCGTCAGCTGCCTCAGGAGAAATGTGACCTATAGCGGCACCCTTGGTACCACCACTGAAGCGGCCGTCGGTGATCAAAGCAACCTCTTTGTCTAAACCCATTCCAACGATAGCTGAGGTGGGAGTCAGCATCTCTCGCATGCCAGGTCCACCTTTTGGCCCTTCATAGCGAATCACCACCACATCGCCACTCCTAATTTGCCGGTTCATAATGGCTTCCACCGCATCCTCTTCGGCATCGAACACCCGGGCGGTTCCTTCGTTCACCATCATCTCAGGTGCCACAGCCGATTGCTTGACTACAGCGCCCTCTGGAGCTAGGTTGCCGAACAATATTGCTATGCCCCCTTCAGCGTGGTAAGCCTCCTTTATTTCTCGAATTACTTTAGAATCCTTAACTTTTACTCCCTGGAGATTTTCTCCCACGGTCTTGCCGGTAACAGTCAAGGGCTTTTGATGAATCAAGTCGGCCTCCGCCAGTCTGGCCATTACTCCATGAACCCCTCCGGCTTCATCTAAATCCTCTAGCCGGTGAGGTCCAGCTGGGCTTAGGCTGCAGAGGTGAGGAATTCTTTGGCTGACCTGATTGAACAGATTCAGGTCAAGATCTATCTTTGCCTCATTGGCGATGGCGGGAACATGAAGAACGGTGTTGGTCGAACAGCCCAAAGCCATATCTATGGCAATGGCGTTCTCGAAGGCTTCTTTTGTGGCGATTTGTCGTGGCGTTATGTTTCGGGAAATCAATTCCATAATCTGCATGCCCGCCTTTTTGGCCAGACGGTAGCGAGCCGCAGCCACAGCTGGAATGGTACCATTGCCAGGAAGCCCAAGGCCCAGAGCTTCTGTGAGACAATTCATCGAATTGGCGGTAAACATTCCGGCGCAAGAGCCACACCCGGGGCAAGCGCAATCCTCTATCTCAGTCAATTTTTCTTCAGTCATCTTTTCAGATTTTACTGCCCCTACTCCCTCGAAAACAGTTATCAGATCAATTACTTTGTTATCCATCCTGCCAGCGAGCATGGGGCCACCACTGACAACCAGCGCAGGAATGTTGAGCCGGAGAAGGGCCATCAGCATCCCCGGGACCACTTTGTCACAATTGGGGATAGCGACAATCCCGTCGAAGGGATGAGCCTTTGCCATTATCTCCACTGAATCGGCTATAAGTTCACGGCTGCAAAGGGAATATTTCATGCCCTCATGGTTCATGGCAATGCCGTCACAAACGCCTATGGTATTAAACTCTATTGGCGTCCCACCCGCCAACCGAATACCCGCCTTAACCGCCTCGGCTATTCGATCCAGATGGATATGGCCCGGAATAATTTCGTTGGCCGAGTTTGCGATGCCCACCATGGGCCGGGCGATCTCTTCATCGGTAAGGCCCATTGCTTTAAACAAAGAACGGTGGGGGGCCTTCTCCACTCCTTTTTTCATAACATCGCTACGCATGGCATTCCTCCGAAGATATGCTGAAGTTGTAATCTTGGACAGTCAGCTTTGACGGTAGGTAGAGACTTCAAAGTCATTAAGATACCTAGGGACTTTAGAATAAAACCCCTTCATTATCAAGGACAAAAATAACACTTGACAGTGTTTGGTGATAGCTATAGTTTACTTTTAAAAGTTAGCTGACCTCTTCATTCATCTCACCAGGAAAAACGAAATGGATGATTACAAAGCCCTTTATCCAATCGGCATCGTTGCTGAGCTTTTGAATATCCATCCCCGCACCCTAAGAATCTACGAGCGCGAGGGCTTGATCAAACCAGCCCGGCGCAGCGGTAAGAGGTTCTTTTCTAACAACGATTTAAAATGGCTCAGGTGCCTCCGTAAGCTAATTCATGAAGACGGCCTTAATATTGCCGGGATAAAGAAACTCTTGACCCTCGCCACCTGCTGGGAAATTCGTCAATGTGCTGAAGAAGAGCGCAAGAACTGCCCGGCAGTGCTTGATTTTCCTGTTCCTTGCTGGGAGCTAAAGCCTAAAGCTTGTCTCAATAAAGAGCTCGAGTGTACCACCTGCGAGGTTTATCGCACCAAAAAAGAGCAACTGATGCTCGACAATCGTTGTGATGAGACACCTTCCTAGTTAGTACCCCAGGAATATCTAGCCTGAGAATCTTGCCTTGACTTGACGCAGACTCCCGGACTTTTTATAATTCCCCCAGTCACGGAAGCCGACCGAGCAAATTCCAAGATGTAAAGCTCAGATTAAATTTGGACTTGCGGAAGGGCCCGTGATATTGTCAGCCATGAGACAGCCATCGAAACCTCTTTCTTGAATAGGGGCACCCAACACCAAATTATCTAAACGTCCATCTGAGGCTATTATGTACACTGTGGGCATCGACATTGGTTCCGTAAGCATCAACTGTGTAGCATTGGATAAAGATGGTGATCTTGTCTACGAAGCACCCTACCAACGCCATTTCGGCAGGTTTGTGCCGCAAACCTTGCAGACCTTTGAGGCAATATACCAGCGCTTTGGTGAGGATCAGATAAGATCCGTCGCTTTCACCGGCAATCATGGCAAAATCATCGCCTCCCGTCTCAAGGCTCTTTACGAGTATGAATCCATCACCCAGGTCCTCGGTGTGCTCTATCTTGTTCCCGACGCCACTGCCATTGTCACCATGGGAGGTCAAGATGCCGCCCTGTACCTGCTCACCCATCGTGACGATCAGTGGTACCTCAAATCTTTCGCCATGAATGGACCTTGCGCTGCCGGGACCGGCTCCTTTATCGACCAGCAGGCAGAAAGACTCTCGTCATTTCTTTACGACGAAAATGTCACATTTTCTCAAGAGCACATATCAGAGATTCTTGCCGATTTTATAGCTCGGGGGCAGGATAGCACCGGTGCTGCTCCAGTGGCCTGTCGCTGCACTGTTTTTACCAAATCGGATATGATCCATTTGCAAAATAAAGGCGAGCCCCTGGCAAACATTATCGCAGGTTTGCATCAAGGCAATGCTGCCAACTACATTAGCACCATTGTCGCCAGCCAAGAGGTAAAAGCTCCAGTTGTCTTTATAGGCGGTGTAGCCAGCAACCAGCTGCAAGTGAAGGCCTTTCGGCGCTACTTCCCGGATCTGATTGTTCCCGCGCACCACACCTCTCTGGGGGCACTGGGGGCAGCCCTTTTTGCCCGCCGGCAAGATAAGCGAAGCAAGCCAGATCTCACTGCCTTGGAGACAATGGCGGATGAAGCAGCCAGCGACTTCCCCATAGCTCCGCCCCTGCGTTTGCACAAGACCAAGTTCACAGATAATGTGATTCTCCCTAAACGAAAGCGGGCGCCCAGTACAAAGTTACAGGTTTACTTGGGGGTAGACGTTGGCTCCACCACAACTAAAACCGTTCTTATGGATGTTAACCGGAACATTATCCACAAACAGTACGTCCACACCCAGGGCAAACCCATCGAAGTGACCCAGAGGCTTCTGGCCGGCATCAGTGAGGAATTTGGTGATAGTCTGGAGTTTTTGGCCACTGCCACTACAGGCTCTGGCCGTCACGTGGTAGGTGATTTTATTAGTGCAGATCTCATCATCGACGAAATAACTGCCCATGCTCGGGCGGCGGTCCATTGGGATCCGGAGGTAGACACGGTTTTCGAGATAGGCGGTCAGGATTCAAAATACATCTGGATTGAGCAGGGCAACCCCATGGATTTTGACATGAACAAGGTCTGTGCCGCCGGAACTGGAAGTTTTCTTCACGAACTGGCTAACAAACTCCGAATAAACATTGTTAAAGAATTCCAGGAGATTGCCCTATCCTCTAAAAGCCCCATCAACTTGGCTGAGCGCTGCACCGTGTTTATGGAATCCGACCTGGTCTCGTACGCGCAGAAAGGTGCCCGTCTGGAAGACCTCATCGGCGGGCTCTGCTATTCTATTGTCTACAATTACCTAAATCGTGTGGTGGAAAAAAGAAGGATCGGCAAAAGAGTAATGTTCCTCGGCGGACCCTCTCTGAACAAAGGGATTGTCGCAGCCTTTGAAAATGTTCTTCGGCAAGAAATTATCATGCCCGAGCATCGAGAGGTCCTCGGTGCTCACGGTGCTGCCCTAAGCATCATGGAGAAGCGACTGAATTCAAAAGTGGTGAAGTCAAATTTCCTCGGGCTCGAGCCGTCGATAAAAGCTGACATTTCCCACAAGGAGAAGATTTGTCGCGCTGACAAGAACTGCCACAACGAGTGCAAGCTGAAGATATATGACTTTGGCGGCCGCAAAAGCGTCTGGGGAGGAGACTGCGGCCGTTATGAAATGAGGGGAGATAGGAAAGAGACCGAAGAGGACTGGTTCAAAAAGCGTGAACTTCTTTTTCTCCATTACCTAAAAGATCAGGTTGTAGATTGGCAAGAACTCCAATCCAGCGGAATGGCGGCCAACCAACCATTTGAGTCCTTCAACGGCAAACCTACCATAGCTATACCGCGGGCCCTCCACTTGTTGCAGCACGGAATACTCTGGTCCCATTTCTGGACTAAGTTAGGCTTCGCCGTTGTTTTTTCACCTAAAACCAACCACGAAATTTCAGTAGCGGGCATTGAGTCCATGACCTCAGAGACTTGCTATCCCATAAAGGTTTTCCAGGGCCACGTTAAAACCCTTATGGAAAAGACCCGCTATCTCTTCCTTCCTACCATCATAAACATGCCTACACCTCAAGAAGAGGAAGCCGGCTTTTTCTGTCCCCTTGTGCAGGGCAGTCAGTTCATGGCCAGAGCGGCCTTGGATATCCCTGATTCTGCCCTGATTTCCCCTACCGTCTACTTGAAGGAATCCGTTGAGCGAATCGTCTTGGACCTTCATCGGAGCCTGGGGGATCGTTTAGGTCTCAGCCGACGCCAAGTCGATCGCGCCTATCGCCAAGCTCTGGAAGTTCAGTTGGCCTTTCAAAACGATCTTATCCACCATGGTCAGACCTTCCTAGAATCTCTGCAAGCCAACGACCTCTGGGTTGCGGTGAGCGGCCGTCCCTATAACCTCTACGACGAGAGGTTGAATCTAAAACTTGGACACAATCTGGCCAAGCTGGGAATCAAGGCCATTCCTCAGGATTTTTTGGACACCTCCAGGGTGGACTTGAGCGATTTTCCCAATATGTACTGGGGGTCGGGCGCCCAGATTATCCGCACCGCCAAGTTTGTCAAGGCCAGTTCCGGTGCTTATGGTTTACACCTCACCAATTTTAGTTGTGGTGCCGACTCTTTTATCGAACACTTTTATCGCCACGTCATGGGACAAAAACCTTATCTTATTCTAGAGCTTGACGAACACAGTGCAGTGGCTGGCATGATTACTCGGCTGGAAGCATTCAAAAATGTGATTCAGAACGAGCACAGCCAGACTCTAAGAAGTTGGCAGGAAACAAAGTGCTGCGCTTCATAGTAATTCGTCCGTGGTCAAAGACGCATAGAGCATAGCGCAAAGCGGATGACTGGATGGCAACAACACGCTATGCGCCATGCGCTTTGAGCTTGGCGGTGAGTAAAGTGAGCCATGGGTCAGTTTGAATCACTGAAAGCTAAGGTCGGCAAATTCAGCTTGGCTAACAAGACCATCCTCATACCAGAGATGGGCCGTTCCGGCAGCTTGCTCATTGCTGCTGCCATGCGGAGCTTCGGCATCGATGCTCAAGTTATGGAAACATACAAAGACTTGCAACTGGGCAAGCAATACACTTCTGGCAAAGAATGCTTTCCATGCCAGGTCACCCTGGGAGATGTCCTTTACCATTTGGAGCGAGAAAAAGAGCTACTCGGAGAGGCCTTCAACCCTGAAAACTATCTTTACTTCATGGCTGAATCTGGGGGACCATGCCGATTCGGCATGTATAACAAGCTGCACCGAATCATCTTAGATTCCATGGATGGTTTCAGCAAAACCCGCATTGCCTCCCTCACCGCCGAAGACTCCTATTCCCTTGGCGGCTTAATGAAGCCGGAGGAGAAGGCGCACTTCCGGAGAACTGGTTATGTGGCCGTAGTCATCAGTGATATTCTCGATCGAATGCTTTGGCGCACCCGTCCATACGAGAAGGAAAAAGGCCAGGCCGAAGCCTATTATGAGAAAACCCTGGAGAATATCTGTCTGGCAGTAGAAATACACGGCCGCAAGAAGAGATTCCAGCAAATCTACAGGATTTTAGAAGAAGCAGTCAGCAATGCTCAGGATATAATAAATCCGACAATTCCACCAAAACCACTAATAGGTATGGTGGGAGAGATTTATTTGCGTAGGCACACCAAGTCAAACCAGGATCTTATCAAGCTCCTGGAGAGTTATGGGGGGGAGGTGGTCAACGCCTCTCTAGCCGAGTGGATAAACTACGTTTCTTACGACAATATGCACAAGTCAAAGAGGAAAGCCATTCAGGCCCTGAGGCAGCGTGACCTCAAGTCACTTCGCCAACACTTGCGTAACTGGCTGAGGAACCGCATTGAACTGACTTACCAGTATTTCCGCATGGATCAGGTTTATCGCCGGGCTAAGAAACACCTCGACCTTTGCGAAGATCACAAGATTGACAAACTTGAAAAGCAGCTTGATAACGGTCGCCTCTTTTCTTTTGAAGTGGGGACCGAAACAGTTCTGAGCATCGCTACAGCTTTGGAGTACTGCCGCCACGGCTTTGACGGTATCGTCAACGTCTTTCCCTTCACCTGCATGCCCAGCACCATGTGTTCAGCAGTTCTCAAACCGCTCCTTGACCGCAAGCAAATCCCTTACATCGATACCGCCTACGACGGCACCTACCAGCCCAACCTCGAGGCAGCGATTCGTACCTTTATGTACCAGGCAGCACAACATCAAAACACGCGCAGAGAGCAAGGGAACACTAGGCACTAAACACTAAGCACTACTATCAGTGTCGTGGTGCCAATTGCTCAGTTGACAAGCTGCCCTCTGACCCCTGAAATCCGCCAAAGAATCCAGTAGTCAGTAGCAAGTAGTTGAGAAGAAATCAATTTTGATTGCCTCTCTCCTGAATTCTGGATTCTGGCTACTGACTACTTCTTTGTGGTGCCTAGTGCCTAGTCCCTAGTGCTTAGTTGATCTTGTGCTCTGCGCAATTCCCTTGCATTCCCCCGACCTCTGGTTTATTTTATCCTGAAGCTAATCCAGAGTCTTCCCTGTCCAGGTAAGGGAAAAGTGTGACTCACTTTTTGCGAAGGAGGTGAGCAGCCGAGATCAAGGCGTAATTACGACATGGGCCGACAAATGCTAATCAATGCCGACGAGCCCGAAGAATATCGTCTGGCAATCATCTCAGGAAAAAAGCTGGAGGAATTTTACCTCGAGACCACCACTCGTGAAAACACCGTGGGCAACATTTACAAAGGGGTGATTGAAAATATTCAGCCCAGCCTCCAAGCCGCCTTTGTAAACCTCGGCGCTGAAAAAAACGGCTTCCTTCAGCTGCATGAGATTCACCCTGACTATTATCAGCAAGAGCCACCCGCCGAAGGAAAACGCCCTCGTATCCAAGATGTTCTTAGGCCGGGCCAGGAACTCATGGTGCAGGTGGTGAAAGAAGCTACACCTACCAAAGGAGCGTTCCTCACCACCTATATTTCTCTTCCAGGCCGTTATCTTGTCCTTATGCCTGGCAGCAAACACGGAGGCATCTCCCGAAGAATCGAAGACGACCAACAGCGTCTGCGGTTGCGAAAAATAATCAGCCAACTTCAGGTGCCCGAGGGCATCCATGTCATCGTTCGAACTGCGGGTGAGAACCGGACCAAGCGCGAGTTGTCCAAGGATTTCCGCTATCTGTTTCGGCTTTGGAATAATATCAAGGATACTGCCAAAGAGGCGAAACCCCCATCCCTTCTTTATCAGGAAAGGGATCTTACTATCCGCGCAATCAGAGATTATTTCACCACCGGCGTTAAGAAAATTCTAGTTGATAACAAAGAAGTATATAAACGGGTCAAGGACTTTATGGCTGTGGTTTCCCCTCGCCATCGCTGGTTGGTCAAACTCTACAAGGAGAAGCGGCCCATTTTTGCCGAGTATCAGCTAGAGAATCAGATAGAGACCATCTATAGCAACAGGGTTGCCCTAAAATCAGGAGGCTTCCTGCAGATAGACACCACCGAGGCCTTGGTAGCCGTGGACGTCAACTCCGGCAGATACAGCCGTGAGAAAGCAATGGAAGAAACAGCATTTAAGACTAATCTAGAGGCAGCGGTGGAAGTGCCACGACAGTTACGGCTCCGCGATCTGGGGGGGTTGGTAGTCATTGATTTCATCGATATGAAAGATCGCAAGCACATTCGTCAGGTAGAAATAACACTGCGGGAAGAGCTTAAGAAAGATCGGGCCAGAACAGAAATGGGGCGAATAAGCAAGTTTGGCCTACTGGAAGCATCGCGCCAGAGGCTTCGCCCTCCACTGCAATCCAGTTCTTATGTGTCTTGCAGCCGTTGCGGCGGAGCCGGGGTGGTCCGCTCCACTGAGGCAACCGCCCTTTCCTATCTGCGTAAAATCTGGCTGGAGCTCAGCCGCGGTGAGGCAAATCAGGTTCACGGCTATTTTTCCAAGGAAGTAGCGGATTATTTGTTAAACAGGAAAAGAGCTGAAATCCTAAAACTGGAGAGTCGATATTCGGCAAACATTCACGTTGAGGGAAGTCAAGACATAACACCCGGACAAGGAAGATTGGAATTTTCCCACCTCGAGGTGGGAGGGTAGAGCGAAGCTATTAATAAGTTACACAATCACTGTCCTCCTCACTGCGGCCACCACCTCATGAGGCTCATCCAACAACTGTATTAGGTCCATATCCTGAGGTGATATCTTACCTGTCCCAAGTAGCCGCTCACCTATCCATTCAACCAGACCTGTCCAATAATCATTGCCTACCAAAATCACCGGAAAGGGCTTGATACGATCCGTCTGGATAAGGGTTATTGCCTCAAATAGTTCGTCTAGAGTGCCGAAGCCGCCGGGGAAAACCACGTAGGCCTGCGCATATTTTACAAACATCACCTTGCGGATGAAGAAGTACTTGAAATCCAACACCACATTGGCGTAGGTATTGGGCTGTTGCTCCATGGGAAGGTGGATGTTGAGGCCCACAGATTGAGCACCACCTTCGACAGCACCCCGGTTGGCCGCCTCCATCAGACCAGGACCGCCGCCGGTAATCACATTAAAACCATTTTCCGCAAATAGCTTGGCAATGGTCCTCGCCTTTTCGTACAGTGGATCGTCCGGTCCAACTCGAGAAGAACCGAAAATGGACACTGCCGGATAGATTTCTGCCATTGTCTCGAATCCATCCACAAATTCCGCCATTATGCGAAAGAGCCGCCAACTTTCCTTCACCGTAAAATCGTCTATTGGGTACCGTCGTTCAATCATGCTGCACTCCCGTATAGGGGTTTTTCGCGGGGAATATAGCTTCCCTCGCTAAAAGCACCAAAAAAGTGAGGCATTATAAAGTCATCTTCAATCTTCGTGCCACCCCAACAAAAAAAGCGGGATAATCCCGCCCTAATCATCAAGTCTTGAGCTGCATCCGGCAGCAATAGTTATTAGGTAACCACCTGTTTCAGGTTATGCAAATATTCGTTCACCAGTCGTTCCTGATCTTTTTTGTTGATTGCCTTTCGTACGCTCTCCTCAGCTGTCTTCACCGCCTCATCTATCACTTCGCGCCGGAGCTGACTTTTGGCCTGCTCGACACTATAGGTCGCTTCAAGCCTC
Organism: uncultured delta proteobacterium; assembly: GCA_963712115.1. Classification (GTDB taxonomy): domain Bacteria; phylum Desulfobacterota; class Syntrophobacteria; order BM002; family BM002; genus BM002. Next base: position 61,935 of record CAVQGX010000017.1, read on the forward strand.
GCCTTTTCCAACAGGTGCTCGGCTGCCTGTTCTGCGCTTGCAATGATTTTATCTCGCTCCTTTTGACCCAGCAAACCAACAGCCTGCTGCAGCTTCTGGATTTCTTCGTCAAGCAACTCCAACTGCTTTTCCACCTCCTCCAACTTTCGTTCGGCTTCGAGATAGGATTCCTCGGTTCCCTGAAGTTTCTCGCGAATCACCCGGGCGGACTCTTTTAAAAACCGGCTTAGAGGCTCCTTCAGCAGCTTGACCAAGAAGAAGGCGAGGATCAAGAAATTGAGCACGCGCCAGCTGTTCATCCAGATATTCTTAAAAGTGCTCTTCCCTTCTTGGGCTTCTGCAGCTACCGCACTCAAGGCCAGACCACCCACAAGAGCGACTAGCAAAAGGCAAACCACAAAGAAGCGCAACCTCTTTTTTCCTCTATTTATGTTCATGACAACTCTCTTCCAAGTACCTTCTCAGCCAGGATCTGTGACAGTTCCTTTGCCTGTTGGCGAAGCTCTACCCTCAGCCTCTCCCTCTCTTGTTCCAGTGCCTGTTGGGTTTCGGCCACTATTAGGGCTGCTTTCTCGGATACTGCCTTGATATTTTCGTCCTCTTTCTCCTTAAGTTCTTTGGTCAACTGCTCCTGACTCTCTCGTGCTTTAAGCCTCTCTTCGGTAAGCTGGTTTTCATATTTTTCTAGGTTCAAGCGGGCCGTTTCCTGCAAATTTTGGGTCTTCTCCTCCCAGGAGGTGATCTTTTGCTGGCGCTCAGCCAAAACCTGACCTATGGGTTTAAAAAGCAGTCGATTCAAAACGAAAACCAGGATCAAGAATTGGATTACCTGAACAACAATGGTTAGATTAATTTCTACCATGGCACCATCCTGAAGAGATAGTGAACTAAACCGAGCTAAAATGAACTAAAGTGCCTAAAATTTTAAAAAACTAAATTCCTAATTAATGAACTCAGGGCCACACCCCCAACTGAAAAGGGTAGAAGCCGTTGTGACTCACCGGGTAAGATTTCTTAACCTTAACGCGCAACACCCAACACTCAACCCTAAACCTGGTCAGACAACGAAGATCATCAACAGGGCTACTACAAGTGAGTAGATACCGGTGCTCTCGGCTACGGCCTGTCCAACCAGCATGGTACGTATGATCAGAGGTGAGGTCTCCGGGTTGCGAGCAATGGCCTCGCAGGCAGCTCCAGCCACAATCCCCTCTCCTATTCCAGGCCCCATTGCCCCAAGCCCCATGCACAATCCCGCAGCCAGAAATGCTGGAATATCTAAAAATCCTGCTGTGCTGAAATCTTGAAAGAGTAGAAGCAGGGACACTACAAGTGAGTAGATACCGGTGCTCTCGGCTACGGCCTGTCCAACCAGCATGGTACGTAGCAAATCATTTGACGCACCTGGCTGCCGCCCCATGCCCTCGCTGGCTTTGCTGGCCACGTAGCCTTCACCCAGGCCTGGACCGAATGCTCCCAGACCCATAGAAAGGCCAGCTCCGATAAAGGCTGCCACCTTTACCCAGTCGGTGATCTCCATGCAGATCTCCTAGCCTTCTACACTACGAAGATCAGCAGCAAAGCCACGACCAGTGAGTAGATCCCGGTGGACTCCGCCACCGCCTGCCCCACTAGCATGGTTCTGGTTAACAAACCGGCCTCCCTCGGGTTCCTGCCGATCGCCTCACATGCTTTTCCAGCTACGATTCCCTCGCCCAATCCTGGACCGAATGCTCCGATACCCATGGCAATACCGGCTCCGAGCATAGCTGCGGCCCTGACAATGTCTGCTCCGCTAATTTCCACTGCCATTCTAGGTTCCTCCTCTTAGTAAGTTTTTCCCATATCACCTGATCTGCACCGAGATATAGACCAAGGTGAGCATGGTGAAGACAAAAGCCTGCACTGTCCCCACAAACAAGCCAAAAAAGCCATACAAGAAAGGCGGCAAGAGCAGGCCATAAACCAGGTGGGTAACCACTATAATGATGATGCTGCCGCCCATGATGTTGCCAAACAAACGAAAGGAAATGGATATAACCTTGGCTATTTCGCCGACCACGTTCAGCGGCATAAGAAAAAACATCGGCTCGAAATATTCCTTTAGGTACTTTTTCAACCCCTTTACTTTGATGGCGGTCCCGTGGGCAATAAAAAAGCCCATAACTCCAAGACCCAGAGTCGTGTTTATGTCCTTGGTGGGCTCCTCCATACCTGGGAATACGCCAACCCAGTTGCAGAACAGTAGAAAGATAAACAGAGCGCAGATAAGGGGGAAGTAGCGCTCTTCATAAGCGTGGCCCAGAGCATCACGCACAAGTTCTCTAAACCATTGAACCAGAAATTCCGCTATTTGCTGCCATGGTCCCGGTATCAGACCTCGGCCTCGAGTGGCCACCCAAGCAAATGCCAATACTAAACCTATGACCACCCAGGTCATGATGATTGTCGTACTATTGACTACCAGACGTGTGCCACCAATATGAAAGACCCATTGACTGACTTTTCCGATGCTTTCCATAACGATTCTTTAGCGCTAAGTGGTTCTAGGTGCTGTTGTCTCCCGTCTTAAATGATAAACGGCGGTTGCTTATGACAAAATGGTAGTAGATTGCAGCTTTCACCGCAAAAATCCCCCCCACTGTGGCAGCGAAGTTGACTGAAGGTAACTTGATGGCAATAACCAAGGGAACCGAGAGAAGCAGAAAGCGTCCAAAGAGACCGAAAAAATCTCTAGATCTGCCTTGCCGGGCAAAGCGCCGCTCCAAGCGTCGCGCCATCAGCTTGAATTCCACAACGCTAAATATGCTGCCCAGAGCAATGCCTTTGGCTGCTGATTTGAGATTTAAGGCCAGGAAAATACAGGCAACGGCCAGGGATATTAACAATGCCTTCTTAATCAGAGCCTTCTGTAGAGTCCCATAATCGTCCATAGTCAATAGAGTGCACTTGCCAACGTTGAAGTCTCAGCGCTTTTCGTTCTCTGAATCCTCCAATTCCCTGATCTGCCGATAGACAGTGTAGCCGCCACCAACTATGCCTAAAAGGATAAAGAGTGTAAGAAAAATGCCTCTTGTTCCGAGCCACTTATCCAGATAGTAACCAATGGCAAAACCGAGGCCGATGGAGCCCACCATGGTCAGTCCCAACTGAGAAACCATAGTGAGCTGCTCAAAAATCTTACGGGTCTCTTTACCCAGCATGGAGTGCAAAGGACGCCCGCTAGGGCATCCTCGAAGGTTGTAAGAAATTTCACTTATGATGGCCAGTCTAACATAGGGTAAATCTTTTGAAATGTCCAGATATTTTTTCGGTCCTGCAAAAGCGCAGCTTTGATGCTAATTTGCCAGGTTTTCAGGGAATAATTTTGCTGGCGATTAGGACACTGCAGGAAAGATTTTTTTCGGGTTAGTCTGAGTGACAGGCTGCTGGATTGGTTTTCCTTGACACCATCTTGCATGGTTTCTATAATGAATAGCTTTACTACTTTACTGGACTTTCACAGACGATAGCAATTATGTTTGAAAATCTAAGCGAAAAGTTCAACCGAACTCTCAAACGCCTCAAAGGGCAGGGAAAGCTCACGGACAAACACATCAAGGAAGCTATGCGCGAGGTTCGTCTCGCCTTGCTTGAGGCGGATGTAAACTATAAAGTGGCAAAGCAGTTTGTGGCTGACCTTGCCAAGCAGGCCACCGGTGCGGAGGTCATGGAAAGCCTCACTCCAGGCCAACAGGTGGTCAAAATTGTCCATGAGGCCTTGACCGAACTCATGGGCATCGAAGCTGCCCCCCTGGAACTCACCGGCCGCACTCCCCTGATCTACATGTTGGTCGGTCTTCAGGGGTCCGGCAAAACCACCACCGCCGGTAAGCTAGCCCTTTATCTCAAAGATCTTAACCGAAAACCTTGTCTAGTTCCAACCGATGTTTACCGACCTGCGGCCATCGATCAGCTTCAAACCTTGGGAAAACAACTGTCCATTCCGGTTTTTCCTGCCACCACTCAGATGGATCCTGTGGAGATTGCCACTATGGCCCTTGGCTATGCGGGCCAACAGGGATGCGACATCTTGGTCGTAGACACCGCCGGTCGACTCCACATTGATACTGAGCTGATGGACGAATTGGCTGAGATCAAGGCGAAACTTTCGCCCCGAGAGATTCTTCTTGTCGCCGACGCCATGACCGGCCAGGACGCGGTGCAGGTTGCTGAAGCCTTCAACCAAGTATTGGATTTAACTGGAATCATTCTCAGCAAGATGGACGGCGACGCCCGAGGAGGGGCTGCCCTCTCTATGCGCACCGTAACCGGCAAGCCCATCAAGTTTTGTGGTATTGGCGAAAAATTAGATGCCTTGGAAACTTTTCATCCAGAGCGCATGGCCTCTCGCATTCTGGGAATGGGAGATGTCCTTTCTCTTATAGAAAAGGCTGAGAAAGCATTTGATGCCAAACAAGCACAAGAACTACAAGAGAAACTAATAAGGGACACCTTTACCCTTGAGGATTTTCGTGACCAATTGCAGCAGATCAAGAAAATGGGCTCACTGGAGCAGATTTTGGGGATGCTTCCCGGTATGGGCAAATTGAAACAGTTGCGGCACCTCCAACCTGATGATCGCGAACTCATACGGGTTGAGGCCATTATCAATTCCATGACCGATGAGGAAAGGCGCAAGCACACGATCATCAATGCAAGCCGTCGCAAACGGATTGCCAAGGGCAGCGGCACTTCGGTGCAGGAAGTCAATAAACTTCTGAAGAACTATGGACAAATGAAAAAAATGTTGCAGAAACTCGGCAAGGGTGGTAAAGGCGGTATCCGTTTACCTCGAGGTGGTATTCCTTTGCCCTTTTGATGACTATATGGTCGCTCAGGCCCATTAGTTGAGCACGACTAAATATCCAGATTCGACACGAAGGAGTAAAAAAAGAGTATGGCTGCACGAATTCGACTCACTCGCAAAGGTACAAAGAAAAAACCATTCTACCGTATTGTAGTTGCTCATTCAGAAGCTCCAAGAGACGGGAAGTTCCTTGAAATTATTGGTACTTATAACCCTTTGACCGATCCAGCAGAAATCCAGATTGATCCGGAGAGGCTTCGGGTTTGGCTCGACCGTGGTGCCCAGCCAACGGATACGGTGAGAAGCTTAATTAAGCAAAAGGGTTTGCTCACAGGATCGGCCTAGAACCGGGAACTACGTTTTCAGGAGGTACTTTCCGGAGATCCAAAACGGCAGACAGCAAGAACCGGAGCGGTTTTTGAGGGTACTCCGCAAGCCGATGTTGTTCAAGTTTCGGCTGCCGACCTAATTTGTTCAGAGCCAGACCCATTCTACTCCTTTGGCTTAGTGGAGGTCACCATGTTGAAGGAACTGATCGAGCTTATAGCTAAAGCGCTGGTGGATCACCCAGAACAAGTTGAGGTTACAGAGTTAGAAGGAGAGCAGACCTCTGTTATCGAACTGCGGGTGGCCAAGGAGGATCTCGGTAAAGTAATCGGCAAACAAGGGCGTACTGCTCGGGCAATGAGAACGATACTGAGCGCTGCATCCACGAAGATCCGCAAGCGGGCGGTGCTAGAAATTATCGAATGAAAGCGATGATCATCGAGCCATCGCTCCCCATAGGGAAAGTGGTCAAAGCGCACGGGTTGAGAGGACATTTGAAAGTTCTTCCTTACGGGGAAACCTTTTCAACTCTCTCTGCTGAGGAAAAGATCACTGCGAATCTGCCAGACGGCACTTCGTTGACCTTAACCGTCGCAGAGATTCGTCCCCACCAGAAGACTTTTCTGTTAATGAGTCGCGAGATAGGCACGGTGGAAGAAGCCCACCGTTTAGTGGGTGCTGAACTTTGTGTGCCCGAGTCGCGCTTGCCTCCTACGGATTCTGGTGAGTTCTACTGGTATCAGCTCATAGGACTCGAAGTAGTAAACACCGAGGGGCAGAAGCTGGGAACTCTAGAGGAGATTATTGAAACCGGGAGCAACGACGTCTACGTAGTACGCCGAGGAAGAGAGGAAATCCTTGTTCCGGCCATAGAAGAGGTTGTCCGGGAGGTGGATCTCCAGCGGCGATTGATGACCGTCGATCTTCCGGAGACTCACTAAATGATCATTGACATTCTGACCATATTCCCCGGTATGGTGGCAGGGCCAATTACCGAGTCCATTATTGGTAAGGCCATAGACCGGAAGCTCATTGACATTCGGATCATCAATATTCGCGATTACGCTGCCGATCCCCATCGAACTACCGATGACCGGCCATTCGGCGGCGGCAGCGGCATGGTAATGAAACCCGAACCCCTTGTGGCAGCAATTGGCAATGTTCGTGAAAACGACCCCGCTGCTAGGGTGATACTCCTGAGCCCTCAGGGTAAGCTTTTTGACCAGGGTATTGCTTTTGAGCTCAGTCGGCTGAATCATATATGCCTGGTTTGTGGTCGATATGAAGGAGTTGATGAGAGGATTCGCAATCATTACGTAGACGACGAAATCTCCATTGGCGACTATGTTCTCACCGGAGGCGAACTTCCCGCCTTGGTTATTGTTGACGCTGTGGCCAGGCTGCTTCCCGGTGTACTCGGCAGTAATGAGTCCCTAAGCGAAGAGAGTTTCATCACCGGGTTGTTGGAGTACCCACACTACACCAGGCCTGAGATCTTTGAGAACCATCGGGTGCCTGATATACTTCTTTCTGGCAATCATGGCGCCATTCGACGTTGGCGTCGCCAACAGGCCCTCATACGCACCTGGCAGAGGCGACCGGACCTCCTGGAAAAAAACCAACTCAGTCGGGAGGATGAAGAGCTTCTGGCAGAAGTCATCCGGGAGGAGGGAGATTAGGAAATTAGGGAATTAGAAAATTTGGGGATGAGTGAATTAGTTTACCCGGTATCTAATTTTCTAATTAACTAATTGTCTAATTGTCATATTAAACAAATGAATGTCCACGTGGCGTTGCTCCACTACCCTGTGTACAACCGTCAGCGCCAGATAATTGTCTCTTCGGTGACCAATCTGGACATTCACGACATCGCCCGCGCTGCTCTCACATACGGAGTGAGCCGCTTTTACCTGGTGACCCCGTTGGAAGACCAGCTGAAGTTGATCCAAAGGCTTCTGTCCCACTGGCGGGAAGGACATGGGTCGACTCGACATCCAGAAAGAAAGCTAGCGCTGGAGCTGGTAACTCTAGCTACTTCATTGGCTGAAGTAGTTGGGATTATTGAAACTGATTGTGGCCAAAAACCGGAAATGTTGGTAACCAGTGCCTCTTTGGCTGAGGCCACTCTGACCTATTCGGAGGCCAGAGAAAGAATAAAACAGGGGAAACCCCTCCTTATATTGTTTGGCACGGGATGGGGGCTAACTAAAGAGGTGCTGGCTATGGCGGACAGTACGCTGGCTCCCATTCAAGGATTTTCTGACTACAATCATTTGTCGGTGCGCTCCGCAGTCGCCATCATCCTAGACAGGCTGATGGGAAGAATAAACGAAAGGTAGTTACTGTAAGTACAATGCTAGATGCTTAAATGCTGGATACTAGATACTGGATTCCAGTTGGAGGTAAGGAGACTTTAATGGACACTATGCAATTACTTGATAGAGAACAGATGAGGACAGATATTCCCCAGTTTAAGCCAGGGGATACGGTAAAGGTTCATGTGAGAATTCGGGAGGGAGACAAAGAACGCATTCAGGTTTTTCAGGGGGTGGTCATACGAAAACGTAAAGGAAAGATAAACTCCACCTTTACCGTCCGAAAGATCTCTTACGGTATAGGGGTGGAGCGAATTTTCCCCCTCCATTCTCCGATGATCGACAAAGTCGAGCTGGTTAGCCGTGGCCGGGTACGTCGCTCGCGCCTCTATTATTTGCGAAAATTAAGAGGAAAAGCCGCCCGCATCCGTGAGTTACGACCTCGATAATGATGGTAATCCGTAATCGGTAAACGGTAAATGTCTGAAACTGTATGCTTTTTCCGTTTACCGTTCACTGTTCACCCTTCACCAGCCTGAAAGCTGATAGCTGAAAGCCGAAAGCTCACAACCATGGCCAGGCGGCCGTCACAATCATCGCTGTTTGCTGAAGATCCTCAAGACCCCTGGTACTTCGAGCGCGGGGCACACCAGCGCAATTTTCGCCGCATAGCCGGAGTAGACGAAGCAGGCCGTGGTCCCCTTGCTGGTCCTGTGGTGGCGGCAGCGGTGGTGCTGCCCTACGAAATAGACCTCCCAAACGTCCGCGATTCAAAACAACTAAGCCCTTCCCAGCGCCAAGCCTGCTATGAAAAAATCTGCTCTGTTGCCACAGATATCAGCGTTGGAGAGGTAAGCGCCGCTGAGATCGACCGGACTAACATACTCGCAGCCAGCTTGAAGGCCATGCATAAGGCAGTTGCGCAGATCGATCCCCTTCCCGACTTCCTTTTGATCGACGGCCCTTGGGAAGTGGAAATCCACCTGCCCCAACAAGCCCTAATACGCGGAGATCAGTTGAGCATATCGGTGGCAGCCGCATCCATTGTGGCCAAGGTGCACCGAGACGCCATAATGTTCGCTTATCACCAGAGCTATCCCAACTACAACTTCGCCCAAAACAAGGGCTATGGCACCAAGGAGCACCGCACCGCCCTGGCTCGCTTCGGCTCCTGTCCTCTTCATCGACAAACCTTTCGCGGTGTGCCCTCTAAAACTGCCAATCGAAAAACCTATTAGCCCACACACACAGGGCGAACGGATGCTTCTAAAGCAAGTTATCATGGGTCAAAAGGGCAAGCAAAGAGGAAGTCTTTCTGGAGGATACTCGCATCAGGGACAGGAAGGTGAACAGCTTGCTGTCCGCCACCTGAAGCGACTGGGATACAGAATTATCTGCCGGAATTATCGTAGTCCTCTGGGTGAGATCGACATCATCGCCCGCCACCGAGGAGTTTTGGTCTTTGTGGAGGTGAAGTCCAGAAGCACAGAGACTTTCGGTTCGCCCAAGCTGGCTGTTACACCTGCCAAACAACGAAAACTCAGCCAAGTTGCCTGGCATTACCTCCAGCAACACAACCTTACTGAGGCAAGCGCCAGATTTGATGTGGTGACAATCAGCCGGATGCAAGGTTCACCACATCTCGAAGTCATAGAGAATGCCTTTGATTCTATATACTGAAGGCATCAGCCACTAGACACTAGGCAGTAGGCACTAAGTATAGTCTTTGGCGAGACGGGCTAGACGAGCGAGACTGGCGAGACGGGGTAAAGCATGAATTCTCTACAATTTTAATGTTATTGTTTCTCGTCTCGCCCGACCTCCCGACCTCCCGTCTCGCTAAACAGCTGTGAAGCTATGACAAATAAAAACAACGACCTCTGTTTAGCGAAGTTTTAGCACCATGACTGACGAACCTGGAACCCTTTACATTGTCGCTACGCCCATTGGCAACCTGGAGGATATAACTCTCAGGGCCCTGCGGGTGCTTGGGGAAGTTGATCTTATCGCTGCAGAGGACACCCGTCACACCCGAAAACTGTTGAACGCCCATGGTATTTCTCGTCCCCTGCTAAGCTACCACGAACACAACATGCGTACCCGGGGGCACCGATTGATCCGTGAGCTTCTTGGCGGAAAGTCGGTGGCTTTGGTCACAGACGCTGGTACCCCCACCATATCCGACCCGGGGCTGGATCTAGTCCGTCTCGCCATCTCTGAAAATATTCCGCTGAGTCCAATTCCCGGACCCTCTGCGGTTACCACGGCCCTAGCTGTTTCAGGCCTACCCGTTCAGTCCTTTATATTTCTCGGCTATCCGCCAAATCGCCCTGCAGCTCGCCGCAAATTTTTTACCAATTATGCCAATGCTGAACATACTCTGGTTCTTTTCGAGTCACCCAGGCGACTTGGATCTAGTCTGAAAGACATGCGGAAAATATGGGGTAATCGAAGAATAGCCGTGACCCGGGAGTTGACCAAGATCCATGAGGAGGTTTTTCGGGGTAGTCTCGATGAGGCCATAGCCATTTGGCCGCGAGAGGCTCGCGGCGAGATTACTCTATTGGTCGCCGGCGCACAAAGCGTTAGATCACAACCAGATGACTCTTTCCTTCAACAGTTAAGACTTTGCCTAACTTCGGATCGCCGCCCCCTAAAAGAAATCGTAGGCGAGTTAGCACAGGAACGTGGCATAAGCAAACGGTTAGTGTACCAGGAAGCGCTCAAGATCAGGAAAGAGCTATCTGGACGATAGCGATCGTCGTCAGTAGTCCGTCGCGTAAGCAAAACTAGGCACTAAGCACTAGGGACTAGGCACCAAATAAAAGAAAGCGGAACTTGCAGATAAATCCGAAACAAAATAAAGTTGGATGTGAGATTTGAGATCTGAGATGTGGGATACAAAATTCCAATAAAGAAGTCGAATCTCACGTCACATATCGCGCATCCCACATTTGCTGCTCAGGATTTTTTCAGTGCTTAGTGCTTACTGCCTAGTGCCTAGTATAGATCGCGCTCGGCGCGATCTATTGACTTGGCCATGTCCATGTGCTAAGAAAGCATTGCCGCAAGCCGAATAGTAGGTCAGCTTTAGTTTTCCCTAGCACAATTTTTGCAGCCTCTTATCTGGTCGGATGCTCACCATGTTGTTTAAAGAAAAACCATCCGGCTGGATTTTTTAATTGAACATTTGTGTAGCTTGCACCAGTCCGGATATCCGAGATACCCATCGAGGGATAGAGTTTCAAATGGCACGAAAGGAATTTACAATCCGCAACAAATTAGGCCTGCATGCAAGGGCCGCCGCCAAGATTGTTCAGACTTCAAGTCAGTTCCAGTCTAGCATTCGCATCATCAAAAACGGCCGGGAAGCGGATGCCAAAAGCATGTTGGACATCTTGACTTTGTCCTGCCCCCGGGGAACTCTGATCGAATTGCGTGCCGAAGGCAAGGACGCCGCCGAAGCCTTGGCGGCACTGGCCGTTCTTTTCGACAATAAATTTGGTGAGGAATAAAGAGATGCCCCCCGGCAATGCCCGTATGATCCTGAAAGGCATCGGGGTTGCTCCCGGTATTGCTATTGGCAAGGCCTACCGGGTGGATCGTAACAAAGTATCGCTCGTCTACTATTACCTACCCTCCCCTGCCCAAATCAAGCGAGAAAAAGACCGATTCGATGCCGCTGTAGACAAGGCTGAAGTTGATCTCAAAGAAATCCGATCCAAAATGGCGGGAGTGTTCCCTGAACACGCTTATATCATAGATACTCACATCCATATTCTTAGAGACAGGATGCTCTACGATGAGACTATTCGTATCATCGACCAGCAGGCAATTAACGCAGAATGGGCCTTGAGGCAGGCCCTGGAAAACGCCCAGCAGATTTTCGCTAAAATCGATGACGAGTATATCCGCGGCCGCTTCTCCGATGTTGACTTCGTTGCTGAGCGGGTACTTCAAAACCTCACAGGCCAAAATAGGCAGAGCGTCGCAGGCATTAGAGAGCGTGTAATCGTCGTCGCCCAAGACCTCTCGCCTGCTGACACAATCCAGCTCCAGGTAGAGAAGACCCTAGCCATCGTAACCGATATGGGCGGGAAGACCTCTCACACCGCCATCATTTCCCGCTCTCTGGACATTCCTACCGTAGTAGGTCTTGAGAAGGTTTACCAGGCAGTCCGTTCCGGGGAACTCATGGTGGTGGATGGTCATGCCGGCAAAGTCATTATCGATCCCGATGAGGAGTTACTGAACTACTATTACGAACGTCAGTTTCAGCTTGAGCGTTATCGTAAGGAAGTGGTCCGCTGCGCTGAACTCCCAGCCGAGACCGAAGACGGTTACAACATTAAAATACAGGCCAACATCGAGCTCTTGGAGGAGGTGGTAGCGGTTATTGATAACGGTGCCGAAGGGGTTGGCCTTTATCGTACGGAATATCTCTACCTCAATCTCGACCAGCCTCCCGCAGAGGAAACCCTTTTTTGGGACTACCGTGAAGTGGCTGAAATTATCTATCCTGAAATGGTAACCATCCGCACCTTGGACATTGGTGCTGACAAGCTGACCACTAGAATGCGAGGATCCGCTGAAACAAACCCGGCTTTGGGCCTGCGGTCAATTCGTCTCTGTCTCCAAGAAGACGAAACCTTCCGCACCCAACTCCGAGCTATCTTGCGAGTGAGCGGAATTACCAAGAACGTCAAGATTATGTTTCCCATGATTTCCGGTGTGGGTGAGCTGCGGGCTGCAAAAACCGTTCTCGAGGAAGTGAAGCAATCACTAATTCAGGAGTCCATCGAGTTCGATAGAGATTTGCAGGTTGGTATCATGATAGAGGTACCCTCGGCAGTCGCTGTTGCCGATCTGCTTGCCCGTGAGGTAGACTTTTTTAGCATCGGTACGAACGATCTGGTCCAGTATGCTTTGGCAATTGACCGGGCTAATGAAAACGTGGCCCACCTTTACGAACCTCTCCACCCTGCCATCCTCAGAATGATCAAACAGGCGGCCGACGCGGGTCGACAGGCCGGCATCCCAGTTTCTCTCTGTGGCGAGTTGGCCGGAGAACCGCTTTACATACCCATCCTCCTTGGCTTTGAACTGGATTCACTCAGCATGAATCCATTGGCCGTACCCCGGGTAAAGAAAATCATCCGCAATGCCAGCATAGAAGAGTCCAAGGATTATCTTAATGAAGTCCTCCAATTCACCACCGCCGGCCAGATCAACGACTATCTTTGCAAGCTGGCTTGGCGGCGCTTCCGCGAAGACTTCGAGCTTTTTGAAGACGAGATGGGTAAATTGCCTGCTGCCAGTGACAATGGTCCATGAAATCACCGAACATCAAGGTAGTCTGTCAGAATAAAAAGGCCAGGTATGACTACGAAATTATCGAGGTCATTGAGGCTGGAATGGTTTTACTTGGCACGGAGGTAAAATCTCTGCGGCAAGGACGTGCCAATCTTAAGGACAGTTACGCTCGAATAAGAGACGGCGAGCTCTTTCTCATGCAGTGCCACATCAGCCCCTACACCCACGCCTATTATGACAACCACGAGCCCGACCGGGCCCGCAAGCTCCTGGTACACAAGCGGGAAATCAAACGTCTACAGGGAAAGACCCAAGAGAAGGGTCTGACTCTAGTGCCGCTCAAAATCTACTTCAAGGACGGCAAAGCCAAGGTGGAGCTGGCTCTGGCTCGCGGTAAGAGGAGTTACGACAAGCGGGAGACCCTTAAGCGAAAAACTGAAGAAAGAGAACTGCAGAGAGCCATTAAGGACAGGCGCTAGGCGAGGTGCGCCTCGCGCCAGTAGGCACTAAGCAGTAAGCA
>CAVQGX010000018.1:0-159126 GCA_963712115.1 uncultured delta proteobacterium
GTATGATATGCAAACTCCTCCCGAAATAGTGGGAGGAGTTATAATATAAGTCTCGATATATATACCCTAGAATAAATATCAGGATCGAGGGAGTTTAGTTTAACTCACCGTATTTAGGATTTTTTATTCTGGTAGTGGGCGATGTGTAAAGGAAATGCTCTAGCTCTTTCAGATCCTCGGCCAATATTTCGGAGAATTCAATGCCTAGATAGATTGTTCCTTTGACTTCCTTCGCCTCAATAATATGGCGGAGAGTTCCGATGCACCGAATGGGCTCCGAAAGCTTTGGCAAAGTAATCTCCAGACGGAGATCGCCACCTACAGGGAGATCAAGAAGAATTCGATCCTTTACCTTTATTCGGACTCCAGCATTTGAAATATCAGAGCTAACTGCCTTAAAAGTCTTTCCTTGAAACCGAGCTGAAACTTTTGAGCTAGGAGAAATAGAGAAATTTACAGCAAGCCTTAGCTCGTAGCGGGGATGGCCCCGTTGTTCAAAGCCGGCTGCCTTCTTTTTGCCTTGCGCCTCCTTGTCACGTTCTCGGTGATACTGTTCCAGTATGCCCTTAACGATTGGAAACTCTTGGATTATCCCCCGAATAGCCTCGAAATCCAGTTTGCAAAGGAGGGTCTCCTCTGCTGCTTGAACCATGGCAGTGCTGGGGCGCCCAGTAATAAAAGAACTTTCACCAAAAAAATGATTTTCCGAAAGAAAGCGCAAAGTAACATCTTTTCCTTGGTGATCGTAGGTGAAGATTCGAACCTTGCCATCCAAAATGACAAATAAACAATTCGCCCAATCACCGTGCCGGATGATTGTTTTGCCTTTATCAAAAACTACTAATCTTGCTCCCTTACAGAGTTGCTCAAGGCCTTCCTCACTGAGGCTAGAAAACACTGGGATTTTAGATATGGTACCGACAACTCTTCTGGATCTCAGGGGTAAGGTTTCCTCATCCGAAGTACTCGCTATATCCGTCAGTTCGAATACCTGAGTGTCCTTGATGTCGATTTGCTTTTCAACAACTTCTTCTTGAAGGAACCGAAGCGTCACCTTTCCGACCCGGAGTGCGTCTCCACTCTTCAGGACCGCTTTTTTCACCTGTTCCTCGTTGACAAAGGTCCCGTTAGAACTTTCGAGGTCTTCCACGATGGGCGCCCCTTCTGTGAGGTAGACCACAGCGTGCTGCCTTGAGACAGAGTGTTCAGTCAAATGAATATCATTCTCTGTTGCCCGACCAATGGTGACGCGACTTTCTAATGGAAAAATCCTCTCGCCTCTCAGCCCCTCCTGAGTAATAAGATAAACCTTCATGATGCCTTGCCCTCCCTTGGTGCCGAATTGAGATTTTTTAAGACTTATCGTAGTACAAGTAGCAAATCATTCAGATCAATTTTTCCGGAATCTGTCCAACAAAACTCTTAATGGCAATCTTAAGTTGAGGCGATTTTCTGTAGAGGATATGGAAGGTGAATACTGAATTGGCGCCGTCGGTAACCGAATGCCCCAACCGTTGCTGGCGAAGCAAGGAACCGTCTAGATTAAATGTTGCGAATTAGATATCTCAAGAATGTCCATGGAAATCAAGCAAATTCATACTCAGATCCACCAAACTGATGCTGGTTCTCAACAACCTGTCGACGCCACAAGATTTTACATTACACACTACGCTCTGCTGGGTTTCACTCTGGCACAAGATATGGAAAGGTGCCAAGTGAGGCTGCATCACAACAAAAAACCCCCAGCAACCGGGGCACTTAGCAGCTGGGGGTCGGGGCACCGGACAGAGAAGGCTCTCTGTCCAAGAAGTAACTTAGCATAGGTGAAGTTGAAAATGGAAGAAAAAAGAACCCCCACCAACCATCCGCACTCGGTCGGTGGAGGCTTATTAAAGATAAGGAGATGTGTGAAGCGGAACAGAATACTAATACCAGGCACCCTTAACGCAAACCCGATGCCAACAAAAAAGCGGAGCCGAAGCTCCGACAAAAAAGCCCCTGCGGAAGTGATGTTGGCAGACTGTCTTGAACCCTTCGTAACTAGATGAGGTCCCTGTTGGTCCTTTAGGCGCTTCGGGTTAACCGATGCGGCACACCGTTCCAAGGAAGGGTCCCCGTTTGTAAGTGTTGATTCAGAAAATATCTACCAATCATCAAGACCGCAGGGGAACCGAATCATAATAGAAAGTAGAGTACCTTACCCTGTTCTTAACTATACTCTTATACAGATAAGACTACAGTAGCGATTCGGATCCCGTCAATACGAAAAACCACCATTTCTGAGATTAAACGGCTGGCGCAAAATGGAGGGAGCAGAGTGGCTATTACATCCCTTAATTCACACTTTCCCTTCAGAAAACTCAATACAAAATGTGGGAAGTATATCTGAACAGGCAAAATGTGCAGTATGTAATGTAAACTCCCAAGAAAAGCGTCGGAGAACTCATATAACGACCTATCTTGATTTTCCCCTAGGCTTATATATGCTCTAATATTTTGGCGAATGTTTAAAGCAAGCGCATCAAAGAGAGGGGGAAAGCAACAGCCTAGCTCAATTGATCAGACAGATAATACAGTCTTGGGCGTTGTCGAGTAGCTTATTGGTTTTGCTGCCTAACCGAAAAGGGCTGGTCTCTCTGGAGCCTTTACGGCCTACAACCAAAATACCGTAGTTCCCCCTAACCAGTTCGGCAAGAATATCTCTGGCCATTCCTATTTCGACGGCTTGAGCCTTAAAGGTCACGTTCTCCTCATGAACACCCGCTTTGAGAAGCTTCTCTTTGCCTTCATCCGCAATCTTTTTAACTCTATCTGCGTATTCTTTAGTCCACTGAGCTATTTGTATTTCCCGTGCTCTGCGCTCTTGTTCGGTTAAGATGCGTGTGTTGTCCCAGTACTGCGGGGGTAGGGCGGAACCACGTGAAAAAATGTAAATCTGCTCTCCTTGAGGTGGGCAAAATACCGGATAACGTGTTCCATTGCCCGGCGACTAATGGGCGCACCCACTAAAGCCACCAGAACGTTAAGTGAGGCGATTGGCGGATCGATCACCCAAACTGCCTTTTCATCTGCCAAGTGAATGAGCCGGGAGGTGACTGATCCCATGAGCACCCGCTTCAGACGAGGAGAGCTGCTTCGAGCCAGGGCAATGACTTCAAATCCTTCTGAGGTGGCCAACTGCAACATGCTACTGGCAGGGTCATGACACTTCCCCTCACCACGGATTGTTACCCTCTCCGCTTCGACTCCAGAGCCGAGCAAAACCTCTTCGGCTCGTTCCAGGACTCTATGCTCTTGTAGGCTCAAAACCTTTCGGTATTCTTCCACAGCGGCGGGAGTCAGGCGAAGCAGCTTGGTCAAGGAGGAAAGATGTGGATCTGGAGCACCGTAAAATAACGTGATGTTAGAATTTTTTCTGTTTTTCATGAGAGCGCCAGCAGCTGTAACCGCCTGCATGGCAGACTCGGAACCATCGACGCCCAATAGTATTTTCTGCTCTATGTCCATAGATTCAAAACTACCACATTTGAGCAGATTTTGCAGGAAGATATCCTCATCTTGACCGGAGTCCATCTCTAGCGACTGGACGAATCATCCCCACGCTAGTTGTTGATGGCCCGTGCTGATCTCAGAGCCTCGATAAGTCTATTGATGAGAGCCCTGAACTCCAACTCGATCAATGGAAAAGTTTAAATTACATCCCTTAATTTACACTCGGCTGGAATTTATTCTAGCACAATATTCTGTGGATTGTTGACACGAAGGCACTGGAAGGAAGACTCTGACAGCTGATGACTTAGAGTTCCGACTAATGACAAATGATAAATGGTAGATGTAAAATGACTGGCTTGACAAAGCCAGATGGGTATAATAACAACAAGTGCTCGGGTTTTAGATTGAGGTGAGACGGGCCCTTCGACGAGCTCAGGGTAAACTCACGTGAGGTCGAGCGAGACGAGGGTCCGCCCTCCGGGCCGTAGGCCCTATGAGACGGAGGCAGGGCCTGGATTCTTTACTTTGACCGAAACGGTTTGGCCTGGGAAGGAAAAACATGCTTGACTTTCAAAAAACTGGCGGGCTGGTACCAGCTATCGTTCAGGACGATGACACCGGGCAGGTATTGATGCTGGCGTATATGAATGAGGAGGCCTGGGAGAAGACGCTTAGCAGCGGCAAAGCTCATTACTGGAGCCGCTCTCGACAGAAGTTGTGGCTTAAAGGGGGGACTTCAGGCCATATTCAAGAGGTCCGTGCCATTCACCTGGATTGCGACCAGGACACAGTGCTACTCAAGGTTCACCAGGTGGGCGGAGCCGCTTGCCACGAGGGATATGGGAGCTGCTTCTACCGCAAGCTTGAGGGCGGCGAGCTCATAACCACTGCAACCAGAGTATTTGATCCCAAGGAAGTCTACAAGTGAGATGTGGGATGTGAGATCAAAATGTAGAATCTCAAAACTCACATCACATATCTCACATCGCTCAAGTGAATTTTTGTGTGCTTAGGATTTCGAGTTTCGAATTAGACTGCGGCTTAGCCGCATTAGAAGAGGAGGTAATTTTCATCGTGCAACAGTTGAGACTAGGCGTGCCCAAGGGCAGCCTTCAGGACGCTACTATAAGTTTATTTCAAAAATCCGGATGGCGAATTTCACTCAGCTCTCGCAATTACTTTCCGGAGATCAATGATTCCACAATAAATTGTTCCATTTGCCGGGCTCAAGAAATGTCACGCTATGTAGAGAGTGGCACCTTCGATGTAGGGCTAACTGGAAAGGACTGGATACTAGAAAACGGTTCCCAGGTAAAAGTGGTTGCGGATTTAGTCTATTCCAAGGTGAGTCAAAGACCGACTCGATGGGTACTGGCAGTTCCCCTGGAGTCAGAAATCAAAGAGCTGGCCGACTTGGAAGGCAAGAAGATCTCCACGGAACTGACGAACTTCACCCGCAGTTACTTCAAGGAAAAGGGTGTAAATGTAGTGGTGGAATTTTCTTGGGGTGCGACAGAGGCAAAGGTTATTGACGGGTTATGCGACGCTATTGTTGAGGTCACTGAAACGGGCAGTACTATGCGGGCCAATGGCTTGAGAATAGTCCATGAGCTTATGCAGTCCAACACTCAGTTGATTGCCAATTTCGACTCCTGGAAGGACCCATGGAAAAGGGAAAAAATAGAGCAGATTTCCCTTCTTCTAAAAGGTGCGCTGAAGGCTGAGAATATGGTTGGTCTGAAGATGAATGTGCCTGAAGACAAAGTGGGGGATGTGATGGAAATTCTTCCAAGCCTCAATGCTCCTACTGTATCGCACCTCTACCAGAGTAAGTGGTTGGCAATTGAGGTTGTGGTCGACAAGGACCAGGTACGTGAACTCATCCCCGCTCTCTTGAAGCGCGGGGCAGAGGGTATTATTGAATATCCCCTGCATAAGGTGATCTAGAAGCAGCTTCAGTGGGCATGGAGCATGGGGCATGGAGTAAAGAGAGATGGGAGGTCGGGCAAGAGGAGGATTCAAACGCGGAAGTCGGAATGCGGAACGTGGAATTCTTTTCTGTGCTGATGGCCAACGGGCTAAACCGGCAAAACCGGCCAAACTGGCGAAACGCATTGAACGATTTCAAGAGCCAATATCCCATGACCAAATTTTAGGCACTTTAGTACACTTTAGCTCATTTTAGACATTTAGGTAAATTCTGCCTATGATTACCAAACGCGCCGAAGAAATAAGGCCTTTTATAGTCATGGATGTGCTCGAGCGTGCCCAGGAGCTCGAAAAGCAGGGGGAGCATGTAATCCATTTGGAAGTGGGAGAGCCGGATTTCGATACTCCCACCTGTATCCGTGAAGCTGGCGAAAGGGCGCTGAGAGAAGGAAAAACCCGCTACACCCACAGCCTGGGGCTCCTGGAACTACGAGAGGCCATTTGTGAACAGTACAAAAAAAATTATGGAGTGAAGATTGCTCCAGATCAAATTATTGTTACTTCTGGAACCTCACCTGCCATGTTGCTGATTTTCGGGGCCTTGCTGGAAGCAGGAGACGAGGTAATCATTTCGGACCCACACTATGCCTGTTATCCCAACTTCATCAGATTTGTCGAGGGTGTTCCAATCAGGATACCCGTGGCCGAAGAAGATGGTTTCCAATTTAGGCCCGAAGAGATTCGCCGGAAAACAACACCTCGCACCAGGGGGATCTTCATTAACTCGCCTGCCAATCCTACCGGAAACCTTTTGTCCCCAGAGCGGATGGCCGAAATTGCCGACCTTGGATCGATGGTTATTTCAGATGAGATCTACCATGGCCTGGTTTATGAGGGAGAAGAGCATACAATCCTAGAATACACTGACGAATGTTTCGTCTTGAATGGCTTCTCAAAGCTATATGCCATGACTGGCTGGCGCCTGGGCTATGTTATTGCACCTCAACGTTTCGTCCGACCGATGCAGAGAATGCAGCAGAATTTTTTCATTTCTGCCAGTGCAATGGCCCAGTGGGCTGGAGTCGAAGCCCTGAGAAGTAAAGAGGCGGCTGAAGAAGTGGCGCGCATGGTAAGCACCTACGACGAGCGTCGACGCTACATGATCCAGCGACTCAGAAAAATGGGTTTTGGTATTACCGTTGAACCGACCGGTGCGTTTTATGTTTTGGCCAATGCCAAGAGATTCAGCAGCGACTCTTACCGCTTCGCCTTTGATATTCTGCACAATGCCAAGGTGGGTGTTACTCCAGGAGTTGATTTCGGCCCGAACGCGGAAGGGTATATCCGGCTTACCTATGCGAACTCTCTAGAGAACATTGCTGAAGGGATGGACCGGCTAGAGCGTTACTTGGAGAAGCTGCAACCGGCAAGTTCCGCTCAAAGCGCAGAGCGGATATCAGATCACAAAAGAAAAACTGGCGGTTGAAATATTAACCCAGGTTTACTCAGCTCCTAAAATGGCCAGACCAAAATAGGTCTTCGCTTTCCTTAATCATTTCCAACGCTATGCGCCATGAGCTCTGCTCTGAACAATGATAATTCGTTCAGCTAAATTTATATGCAGTGCGGTGACCCCGGAGCACTATCCACCTGCGGACCTGCCGGAAGTGGCCTTTGCCGGCCGTTCAAATGTGGGGAAATCTTCACTCATCAACAAGATACTAAATCGTAAGAAACTGGTACGTACCAGCAAGACACCTGGCCGCACTCAGCTCCTTAATTTTTTTGAGATCAATGAGATTTGCCGCTTTGTTGATTTACCCGGATATGGCTACGCAAAAGTACCTGCTGAAGTGCAAAAGCGCTGGCGACCCATGGTGGAGACCTATCTTACCAGCAGGTCCAATATGAGGGGAATGGTCCTTCTCCTGGATATTCGCCGGGAACCTTCCAAAGAAGACTTAAACCTCTGGCATTGGCTCCAGACTATGTCCATAGAGGTCGTAACAGTAACCACCAAGGTTGACAAGCTTTCCAGAAACAAACGGAATAAACAGATCGCTGCTATTGCCAGAACTCTCGGATGTAAAAAAGAAGAGTTGATTGAGTTTTCCGCCATGACCGGGGAAGGACGCCACGAAATTTGGAGAGAATTGCTCAGACTTCTAGAAACTAAACATTAGTCATTTCGCATTTCACATTTCTCATTGTTCATTCAAGACTTGGGACTTTGACGCACAGGAAAAATTAATAGTCCATAGATGACAAATGTGAAATGGCGGATGATAAATGACAAATGACAAATGAGAAATGAAAAATGAGAGCAGTAGTACAAAGGGTGAAAGAAGCCAGTGTGGCTGTGGAAGGCCAGGAGGTGGGGCGCATCGGCCAAGGCATCCTGGTCCTGCTAGGAGTGGGGCACAAAGACGGACCGGAGGATGCCAAGTACACGGCGGAGAAAGTGGTTCATCTGAGGATATTTGCTGATGAACAGGGCAAGATGAATAGATCTCTTCTTGATGTGGATGGCGGCCTGTTGGCTGTATCCCAGTTTACCCTTTGGGGAGACTGCCGCAAGGGGAGAAGGCCTTCATTTGTGGCCGCCGCTGAGCCTGCCAAGGCCGAAGCATTATATGAAGCTTTTATTGATCATGTCAGGAGTATTGGTGTGACCGTGGCCTCTGGACGCTTCCAGGAGATGATGGAGGTATCTCTGGTGAATGACGGTCCGGTTACTCTGTTGCTCGATAGCAAGAAGGAGTTTTGAACATCAGGCATGGAGCATGGAGCATGGAGCATGGAGAAAGGGGCACGGAGGTGAGAATGGCTAAATTCAGATTTCAGGACTTAAGAATCTGGCAGTTTGCTATTGAGCTTGCAGACGAACTCTTTGACATCGCCGATGATCTTGAGCGAAGGAAACTCTACCGTTTCGCTGATCAGATAAGAGGTGCAGGAATGTCAATGTCAAACAACATCTCTGAAGGGTCCGGATCGGATTCCAAGAGGGAGTTCGCGCGATTTCTGAACATAGCGCGAAGATCCACATTTGAAAATGCGAATGTTACCATTCTTCTTGAGAGACGAGGTCTTCTATCGATAGAGAGATCCAATAAACTTCTGGAGAACCTCGAGCTTCTCTGTCGACAAATTAGCAGTTTCAAGAACACACTTAGATGAAGGAACAGGGTTTTTCAGCTTTGATTTTACTCCATGCTCCATGCCCCATGCTCCATGCCCTGGTAACCAATGTCAATGAATAAGGAAAACGAACCAGAACTAAGACTAAGCGAGAATGAATTACCTCCCTGTGGAATAGTGATCGACAGGGAAGGGGACTGGTACTATCGCGAGAGTCCCATGCAGCGCGCTGACATAGTTTCACACCTCTGCCAGCACCTGCGGAGGGAAGAGTCTAGCGGACTATATATAATTCAGCTGGGCAAACAAAGGTGCTATCTGGAAGTGGAGGACACCCCTCTGGTTGTAACCAGCGTTTTGCACCAGGAGGAAAGAGAAGAGGACGACCAGGAAGAACTTTTCCTTTCCATAAAGCATCTAAGAACAAAGCAGCCCCTCAACCCCAAAACTCTCTGGGTGGGCAGAGACAATGTGCTTTACTGTGAAGTTATGGAAGATACAATTCCTGCTCGGTTCCTGCGCCCCGCCTACTATCAGCTGGCAGAGTTCATCCATGAAGACAAAGAAAAGCATCGCTTTTACCTTTTACTAGGAGGGAAGCGCTATTACATTGGCCGAAAGTGAGTTGTTCATAGCCCGGATATTTCATGAATCACTTGCTGCGATCACGGATATGGCCGTCCTTCTCTCCGAGCTGTAGGCTCTACGAGCCGGAGGCCGAGCGTCCTCGGGTGTCGGCCCCTGCGGCGTACCATTCAGGTACGCCTCGAGACCAATCCCGCGGTACCGCGGGACGGTTGCCCGGAGGCACGCCCATCTTCGTGATCTCGTGACAGCAATTCATGCAACATCCAGGCTAGGAGACTTTGGATGAAAACCGGGAAAAAGTTGTCAGCAAGTGTGATCCTGTTGTTCTTTGTCATTTTGAGCCATTCTAGTTTCCCTGTCTGGGCCCAATCTTTCAGCCGTCTCAATCTCGATCCTCACCGAGTGCTCTGGAGTGATCTTTCCTTTAGTGCCAGAGGGACTGTTGTGGACGTGGCGGTTGACATTCGGCTGTCTCCCTTTCCCTCAGCTGAGTTCCAATCAATGTGGCAAACCTACCCCCAGTCCATTCCACTGCCATCAGTGGGCCAAGAAGTGTATAAGCTCGAGGTCAATAGGGTCATAGATCACATCTTCAGTCGAGCTGTAAAGTTATCCGATCAGGTTTTGTTTAATCCCGATCAAGCAAACTCCCTATACGGGCTTCGATTGCGTCGCGGCAAGGATGATATCGAGAGAGCCTATTGGTTCAGTGGGGAAGGAGTCCATCGGTTGCGGAGAATGCCCAAAACCAAGGGTGAGACTTCACTTGATCCGGCAAAATGGACAGATGTCAAGACTAGCTTCTATCCCTACGATCTGACTCGCCTAGAGTGCCCGCAAGTAGTCGATCCTATGCTTCTTATATATCTTGTGTCCGCCGCTCCATTCAACAAAGACGGCGAGGTTTTATCCCTGTGCGCATTCGGAAAACAACAGTTGCATCAAGTGCGGCTAAGGGTTCAAGGATTGCAGACTCTTGAGGTTGATTATTCGGAGAAAGCCGGTGAGGGTGAGGTGCGGAAAAAGGGTAAGGTGGATGGACTGAGGATAACACTCGAGTCCGAGCCAATGCTAGAGGATAAAAAAAATGCGGAGAACTTCTCCTTTCTCGGAATGCACGAGGACATAGCTATCCATATCGATCCAGAGTTGCGCATACCTCTCCAGGTCAGCGGAAGAATCCCCACCGTTGGAGCCGTGACCTTGAAACTAGGTGAAGTAAAAATGAGAGGGCAGTAGCAATTTTAGAATGCAGATCACAGATTTCAGACTTCGCTGAGCTCCATTACTCCAATCAAGGTTGATAATTGTAGGAGCGGTTTCCCCGAAGGCGGGACAAGTTAGCCGCGATTGTGACGCCTCAGGATTAGCTCCGATATCTGCCTGGGGTTCAATTGTCGTAGCGAGGTCACCACCAGATGTGCCATAGTCAAACTCTCAGGAGGTGCGGTGCCCGCTAAAGCAATTGCGGTCATACCGCCGGCAAGAGCTGCTGCTATCCCAGCAACCGCATCCTCGATTACAGCACAATCTGATGGTTCCAACCCCATCCGTTGGGCTGCCAACAGGAAAACCTGTGGATTTGGTTTGCCGCGGGTCACGTCACTTCCGGTGACAACTGCCTTAAAGGAGTTTGCCCGGTCCAGCCCATTTAGGGACATTTCAACGTTTTCTGGTGGTGCCGAGGAGCCAATACCTAGGACAAAACCTTCTGCAGCTAAACCGTCGATGAGTTGGATTGCGCCGTCCATCTTAGGAAAGTTCCGCTGCAGATTTTCACGGTACAGGGCTTGTTTTTGCCTGTGAATTGAAACAACCTGCTCTGCGGGGAGATCCTCACCCCATATCTCGCGCACGATTTCACTGCCTCTTCGCCCAAAGAGGGAGTCAAAGTCCTTTTCGCTGAGAGTAATTGAGTGTTTTTCAGCAATGGATCGCCAGCACTCGTAGTGCATCTTGTAAGAATCTAAGAGCACACCGTCTATGTCGAAGATTACCCCAAGCCGCCCTTGAAGACTCTGCTGCATAGTCACCTTGCCATTGGGTCTGGTTTCCCATCCCTTGCCAAGAGAGACGGGAGATTTATCGCCATAAAATGCACTCTAGTTAACTAGATTAACGGGGCAGACAAAGATCTCAAAAGAAATTTCCACATTGGTGTCAAACTCTTTGCGTATTTCGTGGCCTTCGTGCTTATATATATTGTAGCGAAATAGTTCAAGCTTGGTTTTAACAAGAGACTATTAAAGTTTGACCCCATTTGGACGAAATGATATGGGGATATTGGTTTTGAGCCCAGGAAAGATGGGCTATACTTGCGGAGAGATAAGGAGGCGGCCATGGCTGCATCAAAAACGAAATTGAATAGAAGGGAAGGAAAAAAAGGCGTTGGGACCTACACACTCATTGCCATATTGATACTAGTGCTTGGACTTCTCTTTGCTGTCAGCATGAGCAATAGATCAACCTACCAGTTTGTGAGCAACGGAGAGACAATTACCTTGTGGAAAGGTAAATTTATCCCCAAGGGCTCGGAGCCAGAGAAAAACTTCGACCCTCTGCAAGCGGGTGAGCTAGACGCAAGTGGACTAACGGGCAAGAGTTACGTTGGGCAAGAGGCCGCTTACAAGGCTTTGTTCGGTCATCTGATGGCTCTTATTGCTGCCGAGTCAGCCAAAGGAAAAGAAGCCGACCTCAACAAGCTTAAAACCTTATTGGACAAAGGCGAGAACCTTCTTAACCGCGGCGAGAGGGGGGGTGTGGAGCTGTTGGACGCTAGATTTCAATTGGCTAAAGCTCTGGTTGCCGTTGCCGAGATGAGTCTTGAGCGAGCTTACAGTAAAGCTCTGCCAGTATACGAAGAAGCTATTAAATCAGGAACAGGAGACAAAGAAACTCTAGCGATAAAGAGGGATAGCATGCAGTCGGTAGTGGAATCTGCTACCTCGGAATAAAGCTAGCCCCTGTGGGCTAGTTCACCAATTTATTGCCTAAACGCACCACTTCAGCCACCAACTCCTCAAAATCCTCCCGTCTACTGCGGTGGTTGGTAATTGCCACTCGAAGTGCATACCTGCCTTTAATCAAAGTGTAAGAAGGAGCTGCAACTCCACTCTCGTGCAATTGAATAAGAAGTTCTTTGTTTATCTCATTGAGGGTTTCATCGTCATGCTGGTCGGCTATGAATCGAAAGCAGACAATATTCAGTGGAACCGGGGCCAGTAGCTGGAGATCAGCTGAATCTTCCACGAGCTTGGCCAGATAGTGGGCTTGATCGACGTTTTGCTTGATTAGTCTTGCGTATTTTTGGACACCGTGCTCTTTTATGGACATCCACACTTTTAGAGCACGAAAACCGCGGGATAATTGCACACCGTAGTCGCTAAACCAGATTTTGCCGCCCGCAAGCCCGCGGTCCGAGTGGGTCAAGTAATCAGGTGTCAGGGCAAAAGCTTTACGGTGGGCCTCCTCTTGTCGGACTAAGGCACAACCAACTTCGTAAGGCATATACATCCACTTGTGTAAATCAAAGGCGAGGGAGTCGGCCTTTTCCATACCAGCCACCAGCGGCCGGAGCTCCGGAGACAAACCGGCCAGGGCACCAAAGGCACCGTCAACGTGGAACCACAGTTTTTCGCGGTCACAGATATGAGCAAGTGCTTCCAAGTCGTCTATTGCTCCAGTGTTAACAGTCCCGGCGTTAGCGACAACACAAAAGGGTTGACAACCTGCTTGCCTGTCTCGAGCTATAGCGGTCTCTAACTCAGACAAGTCGATTTGAAAATCTTTGTCTACGGGTATCTGGCGAAAAGAGTTGCTTCCCAGCCCCAGGAGTTCAACCGCCTTTTGTACTGAACTGTGAGTCTCATTGGAACCATAGAGGGTCATTTTGCGGGTCGAAGAATAGATTCCTTGTTGGCGCAGGTCAAATTCAGCTTTGGTATTCCGGGCCACGGTTAAACCAACCAGGTTGGCCATAGAGCCTCCGCTTACCAGCAAACCACTGGCTTCGGCAGGATAGGCCAGCATCTCTTTGCACCAATCGAGCACTTGTGACTCGACATAATTGGCTACATGGTCGGCACCGCCAACGTTGGGGTTCATTCCAGCTGCGAGCATATCCGCCAACATGCCCAGAGGTGTGCCGGTTCCGATTACCCAACCCCAGAACCTGGGATGAATATTTCCCATGGGATGGGGGAGCACGTATTCCAAGAAATCACGGTATGTTTGTTCCGGTCCCTGCGGTTTCATTGGTAGGGGCTGATTGAAGTATTCCTTTACTTCTCTTGGAATTGGTTGCCACACATGACGGTCACGCACGGTTTCCAAATAAGTCAACATGTCATCAACCATGCGGTGGCCCAGGGCCCGCATCAGTTGCCAATCTTCAGGATCGAGTGATTCCTCTTTAGTGACATTCTCACTGCTCATGGTTGTTCTGCCCTCCATGCCTTATATGGTAATTGTGAGGAGGAAGAATAACACAGAAAAGGGAGGGATTTGCAAAATAATGAGAGGGAAAGGATGCTTGCTGCAGTCGTCTTTACCACACCTGGCTAACCGGGCAAAGGACAGGGGATTGGAGAGTCTCTATCTTATTTCTGGTCGGTTAAGCAGGTTATAAGGTAAGAGCAAGACTGCTAGGATCGCCTGAAAAACAGAGCTGACAAACATAACTAAGTAGCAGGGCATGGGCTTAGTGATCTCATTCCAGCTTAAATTCTTCATAGTACTTTTCCCCGATTGTTCTGGGCGGTCAACCGACCTATTTTCACTTTTGTTTATATTGGCTTGGTTGCTCATGGCCCTTCTCGGAAAAAAAGCTTGAAGTGAAGATTTTTCTTGCCCTTACATAACGCAACGAATGTGCCAACTTCTCAATAATTGAAATCATTAAACTATATTTTGGGTAACATGCTAAAATAATTATAATTTTATGCTATAAACAGCTCTCGCCGCTGGAAGAGAAAGGAGGTTTTTGCGGAGGGCAAAAGCAAACTAAGTTGGCAATTCTTCTTAGGCATGTAAAAATAGACATTGTTTTCAAGGGGTTGTGTAGTGGTAACTAAGTTGGCACCTGGTGGGCACGAAGTTGGCGGGCAGGCTTAGAGCCCGTATCTTTGCATCTTTTTCATTAAACCATTTCGACTCAAACCCAATTCCTTTGCCACTCTGGTCTTATTACCTTGGTGCTCCCGGAGCTTTTCCACTAGAACTGATTTTTCCAGGGTCTCAACCATTTCCTTCAAAGAGTGGCGCAGCTGAACTCCATGGATTCCACTGGCCGAGGTGTCCCGTATTTTGGGACTTAGATTGGACAATTCGATTAAGTTGCCATCAGTCACCATAGCCACCGCTCTTTCAATTTCGTTCTCCAGTTCTCTCACGTTTCCTGGGAACGGGTAGGCCACCAGAGCATCCAGGGCTTGCTGACTCAATCCTTTAACAGGCTTCTTAGTTTTCTTTTTATACTTTGCAACAAAATGGTTTGCCAGCACTGGGATGTCTCCAACCCTCTCGCGAAGGGGTGGTAGTCTAATGGCAAAAACCGAGAGTCTATAAAAGAGGTCCTCTCGTAATCTTCCTTCTTGCAGCTCCTTTTCAAGATTCTTGTTGGTGGCCGAAATCACCCTGACATCTACTTTCTTGCTCAGATCCGATCCTAATGGCTTTATCTCACCTTCTTGCAGAACGCGCAAAAGACTTGTTTGCATGGCAGGGGACATCTCCCCCACCTCGTCCAGGAACACCGTGCCCCCGTGAGCAATTTCGAAAAGTCCCTTCTTGTCCCTGACAGCTCCAGTAAAAGCCCCTCTCTTGTGACCAAAAAGCTCGCTTGCCAGCAAGGTGTCAGGAATGCCGCCGCAGTTCTGAGAAACAAAATGGTTGTCTTTTCGGGGTCCGTTGAAATGGATAGTGCGGGCAATGAGCTCTTTTCCTGTGCCCGTATCCCCTTCCACCAGAACTGTTATGTCGGAGTCAATTACCCTTTCACAAAGTCTAAAAACCTCCAACATAGGCTCGCTATTTCCTATGATCTGGTCAAAACGATAGTGCCTCTCAACCTCCCGCCTGAGGAAGGCAACCTCGTTTCTAGTCTGGGCGATGAGTTCGTCTTTATCTTTGTTTATAAGCTGAAGTTCTCTATATGCTCTGTTAAGCTCGGTGCACATTCTGGCATTGTCTAGTGCCATGGCAATAATGGGTGCCAAGGTTACCAGAAAATTTAAGTTTTTTTCATCAAAATCACCTTTTATCTTATTGAGAACTTCAAGAACGCCTATGGTCTGCTCTTTAGTTTTGAGAGGTACCGCTATCATGGATTTGGTATGAAATTGAGTGGCAGTATCAACGTTGCTGTAATGTCGAGGATCACTGCTGACGTCTAAGATGATTTCTGCTTTACCACTTTTGAAAACGCCACCCGCTATTCCATGATCAGGGGGAATACGAATCTCTTCAAGTTTGTCTAAGCGTTCTGGTATGTCACTAGACCAGCAGAAGACCAGCTCATCTTTTCCCTCGTCATACAGAATTACCGACACTGCCTCTGCACGCATCACATCTGTTATTTGCCTGACTATATGGCGAATAAGATCATCGACATTGAGATACTGGTAAAGAGATTGGGTTATTTCCCAAAGGGATTTCAGTTCTTGATGTTCGCGGCTGAGGGGCGGATTATCTCCGCCACTTTCCATTGTTTTCTTGCTCATTGCCCTCACCAAGAAATTAGTGACTGAAAAAGCCAGCAAATCCACTTTGACGAGCTAGGAAGCTTCAATTCTAGTAGGGTTAAAGTACCTCCCTTAGAGAAATTCTGTCAATCCAAAAAACCACCATAATAGTCAGCAGGTTTCGGCTCCAGCCCATTCTTGTTTGTGGTTGCAGAAATGTAAGATCGAGCAGATATCCCTACTTGAAGATCTCTTCAAAAAAGACCTTCATGTCCGCCCAGGATCTGAGATCCGCAGATTTACTGTACTTCAAGGCATCCATCCCAAACTTGTCCGCCCGGGGTTAGTGAAACATGCGGGCTAAATATCGTCATATACTAAAATTGATGAGCCTAAACTGAAGGGATGAAAAAGATTACTCAAGATTTCGGGGGTAATGGGATTCTTGATTTTTTTTGCCTCGGGGTTTCCCTTCGGTTAGAATTATCGCGATTGTCCTGGAACTCTCGTTCAAGCTTGAGTTACTCCTCTGTTCATTTCGTATTCATTCTGTCTGGCCTGTATCATGGTTCTCCTCCTCGACTTGTTGTGACTCATTTTTTAGTGGAATTATCCTAGTATGATGGTATATATTTGTCGGGTCGACTTATTGACAAACCCTATTTTCCTCCATGTGCTCCTATATGGTGGATCTGATCACAAGAAATAATCAATCCAGATTTTGTGATGACGGTAGGACCTGCTGAGAGTGTGTAGGCAAATCAGCTTGGCAGGGGTAGGGGAGTACTGTGTTTTTTGATTTCGCCAATGTTTTCATTTTCATCATCCTTGGGCTGGCCATGACCTTTGTGATCATTACGGTTTCAAGGCTTCTGGCCCCTCGGGTTCAGGATAACCCGGACAAGTTTACCACCTACGAGTGTGGCGAACGTCCCGTGGGCTCGGCCTGGATACTGTTTAACTTCAGGTTCTATGCGGTAGCACTGGCCTTTCTAATTTTCGACATCGAATTAGCCTTTGTTTTTCCTTGTGTAGTTATTTTCAAAAAATGGCTCAAGCTGGGTGTGGGATTTTTGGCCCTGATTGAAGTTGTGGTATTTGTCGTCATCCTTTTCCTTGGCTTGATCTACATGTGGAACCGGGGCGACCTCAAGTGGACCAAGGAAGTGCCAGAGGAATTGGAGGAGGGAGTAATATTGGAGGAAGAAAGACCGATAGTCTTCTGAACCGATTCTCCGCAAAAGACTTATGTCCATTTAAAGGAAAACTGAGATGGTAAATATTTATCATAAGATGCCTTCCGAGGGGTTTTTTGGTGCTGTTTTCACCACAGTTGATAAGGCCTTAAACTGGTTCAGACTATCTTCGGTCTGGTACCTTCTCTTCGGTCTGGCCTGTTGCGGCATTGAACTGATGCAGACCGGCGGGCCGCGGGCTGACATTGATCGAATAGGTTGCGTGCCTCGTCCCACTCCCCGACAGGCAGACCTGATGATCGTGGCCGGCACCCTGACTTACAAAATGGCCTCGAGGCTGCGCCTCCTCTACGATCAGATGGCAGAACCGAAATATGTCATTGCCATGGGAAGTTGCGCCAATTGCGGCGGTCTCTTTCAACTTTCCTATTCAGTGGTCAAGGGGGTGGACAAGATTGTGCCGGTGGACGTCTATGTTCCTGGCTGTCCACCAAGGCCAGAGGCTCTGACAGAAGGGATTTTGAAGCTCCAAGAGAAAATTCGCCAAGAACGATTTCTGGTGAAAAAAGCATAATGGAAACACGATCAATCCTAGAAAGAATCAAACGGATTATTGGAGATGCTGATCTGGAATGGGTCGATGAGCAGCCGGGAGATCCCTATTTATTAGTAACCAAAGAGAAGTTGCTACGGCTGGCCATTTACCTAAAGGGTGATCGTTATCTCGCCTTTGACACACTTGTGTGTTTGAGCGGGGTGCACAATATGGGGGATGAAGATGAAATTGAGGTGGTCTATCATCTTTATTCGTTACGCCACCGCCACCAGTTCATTCTCAAAGTCAAGCTGGATCGACCCGTATTTTTCCCCCATTTCTATCTCAGAGTAGATTCGGTCTCAGGAATCTGGCCTGCTGCCGGCTGGATGGAACGGGAGGCCTATGACATGTTCGGCATCCATTTTGTCGGGCACAATGATTTCCGCAGGTTGCTCCTTCCCCCTGACTGGGAAGGTCACCCACTACAGAAGGACTATCAAGAATCTGCAGCCTACCGAGATATAAGTACAACCAGGGAAGAGGTTGAAGGGATATTAGTGGGGTTACAGGAGTAATAGATGCCTCTGGCGACAGAAACAATGGTCCTCAACATGGGCCCGCACCATCCCAGTACCCATGGGGTCCTCCGTTTCATCCTCCGCACGGATGGTGAAGTAATCCACCTGTGCCGTCCGGATATTGGTTACCTCCATCGGGGGTTGGAGAAGATCGCCGAGCAGGTTCCTTACGCTCATTTCATGCCATATACGGATCGCCTCGATTACCTAGCAGCTATGAACTGCAACCTGGGTTATGCCATTACAGTAGAGCGGGCGGCTGAGATTGAGGTGCCGCCACGGGCCGAGTACATTCGGGTGCTGGTGGCTGAACTCAACCGCATCATTAGCCACTTAATCTCGGTGGGCACTTTCGCCATGGACATGGGGGCGGTCACTCCTTTCACCCACACAATACGGGAGAGGGAATGGGTCAATGATCTGTTCGAAGAACTCTGTGGTGCACGGCTCACCTACAACTATATTCGCTTCGGCGGGGTAGCCTTCGATTTGCCCGAAGGATTTCTTCATAG
The DNA here is from genome assembly GCA_963712115.1 of uncultured delta proteobacterium. Taxonomy (GTDB): domain Bacteria; phylum Desulfobacterota; class Syntrophobacteria; order BM002; family BM002; genus BM002. The sequence continues at coordinate 18,655 of CAVQGX010000018.1, forward strand.
GCTCAGCCGTTTCCTGGACTACTTCGAGCCGCGACTCGAGCAATACAACCGGTTCATATCTAAAAACAAGATTTTCAAGGAACGGTTGGTGGGGGTTGCAGTGATTAGCCCCGAAGAGGCGCTAGACTACAGGCTCGTGGGCCCGAATCTGCGGGCTTCCGGTATTGACTGGGACTTGAGGCGGGATGAACCCTATTCAGTCTACGGAGATCTGGAATTCGATGTTCCTGTAGGGGTTTCAGAGCTTGGAGAGCTTGGCGACTGCTACAGTCGTTACTGGATCCGTATCCGAGAGATGGAACAAAGTGTGCGAATTCTGCGCCAATGTGCGGAAAAAATGGTCGAAGGCCCCTTCTGGAACAGGTCGAAAAAGAAATTGAAGGTAGAGCCAGGAGAGTTTTACGTGCGCACTGAGGCGCCCCGGGGTGAATTGGGTTTTTACCTTATCAGCAAGGGCGGACCTAAGCCTCACCGGTTGAAAATAATGACCGGTTCATTTTCAGCAATGAGCATTGTCGAGAAAGTGGGTTCCGGCCTCATGGTGGCCGATTTAGTGGCCCTCATTGCCAGTTTGGACGTGGTGGCACCGGAAGTCGACCGGTAAGACGCAAAGCGCATGGCGCATAGCGAAATGCCAGCAGGCAGCTAGCAGCCGGCAGGCAAAGAGTCACTTGCCTCCGGCGTCATTAGGTCACTACGCTCCGCTGTCATTTGTTGTAAGAGGTGGAAGCCAGAGGTCAGAAGTCGGAGGCCGGAAGTCAGAGGTCACCTGTAAATTTCGAATTGCGAATTTTTTAGCTGACAGCTGATCGCTGAGAGCTGAAAGCTAATCTCAACGGGCTAAACCGGCAAGACTGGCTAAACTAATTGAGAGATTCTCGTGTAGGAGCGGCTTTCCAGCCGCGATCTAACGGTTTCAACGACTTGAACGATTTGAACGATTTGAACGATTTGAACGACCAGGCATTTTAGACACTTTAGTTCAAACTTTAGGCATTTGTTCGCATGGAAAACCTAGTCAACGAACTTTTCACCAAATTTAGACTCTTTCAGCAAATAGGTTACGTTCCCACGGCTGCAGTGGTGATGCTCGCTTGCGCTCTTGTGGTACTGAATTTCTTTGGGCTCATGTCGGGGCTTTATACCTTTCTGGAAAGAAAGGTTGCGGCCTGGACCAACTCCCGCAGAGGCCCAAACCGGGTGGGGCCTTACGGCCTGGTGCAATTTATGGCTGATGGGGTAAAGCTCATCCTCAAAGAGGATATCATCCCCGCCGCTGCCGACCGGAATATTTTCAAGTTCGCCCCCTACTTACTCCTGCTGGGCACCGCCCTATCTTTCGTGGTGATCCCTTTTGGGCCGAAATGGATAATCAGCGACCTAAATATAGGAGTGTTATACCTGCTGGCCACGGGCTCCTTCACTGTGATTGGTCTGATCCTGGCGGGCTGGGCCTCCAACAACAAATATGCCCTTCTGGGCGGTATGCGCTCAGCCGCCCAGATTGTGAGTTACGAGATTCCCAACGCCCTGGCGATTTTGGTGGTGGTACTAGCAACCGGTAGCATGAGTATGCAGTCCATTATTGGGGCACAAGCCGGCGGCTTACACCACTGGTTTCTTTTTAGCAGCCCTTTCAGCTTTCTGGCCTTCTTCATCTATTTTATCTCGGCTATTGCCGAGATTAACCGGGTGCCCTTTGACATTCCCGAAGCAGAGTCAGAGCTTGTAGCCGGCTATAACATTGAATACAGCGCCATGCGGTTCGGTGTTTTTTTTGCGGCCGAGTTCGGCAACATCTACGTCGTCAGCGCGGTAGCGGTGACCTGTTTCCTCGGGGGCTGGCAACTGCCGCTACCAGTCGAGGTGGATGAACTGGGGCCAGTGGGTGATGCTCTGGGTCATTTCCTTGGCCGTTCTGATATTTTGATGCTTTTGCTGCTGGCAGCGTTGCCAGCCACCTATCTTGCCTGGAAGGCGTTGCGGGCCTTTGTTTGGGATGTCCGCCGCAAACGTACCTTTTTTGGCAGTCGGTTCGTGCGTTTTCAATCTGAACTGTTAATTCTGGGGCTTATTTTCGCCGGCGGTGGCTTGACCTTGGCTCTGCACCTGCCACTTAGAGGTCAACTTCCCACGATTTATCGCTTGATATTTCAATATATTGTGCCCTTTCTGGTCTTTTTTACCAAGGCCATGCTGATTTCTTTCGTAGTCCTCTGGTGGCGCTGGACCCTGCCGAGGCTTCGGGTGGATCAGTTGATGGGGGTGTGCTGGAAGTATCTCATCCCATTGGGATTCTTCTGTCTTGTGGGACAGGGTTTCTGGCTGTGGCTTTTGAGCTAAGGAGGAAATTTGAAATTATTTGGCCACATCAAAGCCTACTTCCGTAACATCTATGAGGCTGTCACCACCATCTCCATGGGCATGTGGATCACTTTTAAGACAGCCTTTTTCGAGCGGAAGGTGACCCTTCAGTACCCCTCTCATGACATCCTCGAGGGCAAGCCCAAAGATGCATCGATTAAAACCAAAGGCAATTTGAATCCACCCTTTGAGGCCCTCCTTGGGGCCAGCCAGCAGAAATACAAAGGACCCCTAAATACCCAACTGCCTGAACGGTACCGAGGACTGTTGGGCTACGACGAACCCAGTTGCATATCCTGTCTTCTCTGTGCTCATAACTGTCCTATTGATGTAATCAGGGTTAAAGGCGTCAAGATTGAAGGCCGCAAAGGTAAGGCCCCAACAACCTTTAGAATTGACTACTCCAAATGCATGTTCTGTGGCCTCTGCGTCGAGGTGTGCCCCACGGATGCTGTTTTTTTCACCCGTCAGTTTGAGGGGGCCACTTTCGATTACCGCACATTAATAAGGGAATTCATCAGTCCGGAACTTTCTTTGGAGCGGATGCAGCTTGCCGAAGAGGCCAAGAAGCAAGCCGAAAAGGAAAAAAAGAAAAGGGAAGATAAAGAGACTCCGGAGGTTGGAGATTAAGGGAAGATGAAAGAAATTGTCCTTAATGTGTTTATTTTGTTGACGGTTGTTCCATGCTTATGGGTCGCCCTATCCAGCAATATCGTCCATGCAGCCTTTTCCTTGCTTGTGACTTTGTTTGGAGTTGCCGGCCTCTATGTGCTGCTGGGTGCAGACTTTATCGGTGTAGTGCAGGTAATTGTATACATTGGGGGAATTCTAGTCCTGATTATCTTCGGGGTGATGATGACCCAGAGAGGCAAGTTGTTGCCACTATCCGTCCAGCTACCTGGTAGGTTTTTCGGCGGGCTCCTTAGCTCCATCATCCTTGTAGCTTTGATATTGGCGGCAAGGAGATCTCAGTGGCCTGCGGCGGCTTCTTTAGGAGAGCCCGAACCCACATCGGCAGCCATTGGTGATTTGCTTCTGGGTAAGTATCTCGTTGCCTTTGAAGTTGCTTCTGTTCTGCTACTCGTTGCCCTGGTGGGGGCTGTCTTGATCGTCAGGAGGAGTGTGAGAGGAGAATAGTCGTGTCCTACAGTCTTCCAAGTTTTCTAATTGTAAGTTCCCTACTCTTTTGCCTGGGTATGTTCACCGTGCTCACCAGGAGGAACGCCATTGGCGTTCTCATGGGAATCGAACTGATTCTAAATGGAGCTGGCCTCAACTTCGTTGCCTTTTCTCGCTTTCTCCAACCGTCTCAGACGGCAAGCCTTCTGAGTGGTCAGGTTTTTACTTTATTCATCATTGCCATTGCCGCAGCAGAGGTGGCCGTGGCCTTGGCCATTGTCCTTGTCCTATACAGCCAGATGAGGACTATTGATGTGGAAGATTTCAAGGAGCTTCGAGGCTAGAGTTCTAGCCTTTCTTGACAGCCTTGGCTTTAGCAAACTTTCAGTAAATTTGGACAAGATGAAATTCGAAATCCCAATTTCTCAATGTTCAAAACAGGTGTGGAGGCGAAGACTTAGGTATTTCTTGTTTTGATCATTTGGATTTTGGACATTCGGATTTGTTTCGAATTTAGATATTAGGATTTCGGATTTAACAAGTGGACTCGAGCATTTGAGACCTGAATTTCCTAGACTGCTATGAACGGCTTGACTGATCCTGTAATCATAAGAAAAAGCCTTTGGCTGATTCCCTGCCTTCCCCTGGCGGGAGCTGTAATCAACGGGCTGCTGCGAAGACGGTTACCTGCCCGGCTGATACACATCATCGGCTGTGCCAGTGTCTTTTTTGCTTTCCTGGTCTCAGTAAGTGGGTTCATCACCCTGGTTAGGATTGAGGAGCCTCACAACCGACTCCTGATTCAGTCACTCTATCAGTGGCTACTGACCGTCTGGGATCAAGGTCGCTTCAGTCTGGACGTAGCTTTCAGGCTGGATCCCCTTTCAGCAGCACTATGTCTGGTGGTCACCGGCGTAGGGTTTCTCATCCACCTCTACTCAGTGGGTTACATGGCTGGCGACGAAAGCCAAGGGCGTTATTTTGCCTATCTGAATCTTTTTACCTTTTCCATGCTGCTTCTGGTCCTTGCCGACAACTTGCTGCTTATGTTCGTTGGTTGGGAGGGAGTGGGCCTCTGCTCCTATCTGCTCATCGGCTTCTGGTTCAGTGATCTGGAAAAGGCGCAGGCTGGCATGAAGGCTTTCATTGTCAACCGGGTGGGAGATTTTGGTTTCTTTGTGGGGTTGATGCTCCTGTTTTGGACTCTTTTTGAAGGCAGCAGTGGCGGGGTAAGCGGCTTGGGCTTTAATGAGCTGAGAGAGGCCATACCCTTACTTGGTTCGGCCAGTCCCGTTTTGGGAATCGGGGTTGCCACCTGGATAGCCCTGTTGTTTTTTGTGGGCGCCACCGGGAAATCAGCCCAGATTCCCCTCTATATCTGGCTTCCAGATGCCATGGCCGGCCCTACCCCGGTGAGTGCTTTCATTCATGCGGCAACTATGGTTACGGCCGGAGTTTATATGATTGTCCGGCTCAATTTCCTTTACGCTATCTCCCCAGTTGCCATGACAGTGGTGGCAGTGGTGGGAGCGGTGACCGCATTTTATGCGGCCACCATTGCCCTGACCCAGAACGACATCAAACGGGTCCTGGCCTATTCTACTATCAGCCAGTTGGGTTACATGTTCCTGGCTGTGGGGGTGGCGGCCTTCAGCACGGGAATTTTCCATTTGGTGACTCATGCCTTCTTCAAAGCTCTGCTCTTTCTGGGAGCCGGGAGTGTAATCCATGCAGTACACAGCAACGATATGCAGGAGATGGGTGGGCTGAAAAAATACCTGCCTTACACCTACCTAACTTTTATGACAGCCTACTTGGCTATATCCGGAATACCCCCGTTCTCGGGATTTATGAGCAAAGACGAGATCTTGTGGGCTACCTTTAACAGTCACCTTTCCATTCCTGGCCTTGGCAAAGTACTCTGGGCTCTCGGTCTGCTGGGTGCAGGGTTTACGGCTTTTTATATGACTCGATTAGTGGCACTGACCTTTATGGGTACTTTCCGGGGCGGTCCAGACAAAGAGAAACATCTGCACGAGTCGCCTCTGGTAATGACCATTCCACTCATGATTCTGGCTGTGCTTTCCGCGGTGGGAGGAGCAATAGGGTTGCCGGCAGTAACTCACTTGCCCAATCTGCTGCACAGTTTCTTAAGTCCGGTGCTTGGCGGTCACGGGACCTCAGGCCACGAGGTCCACGCTTACGGCCTGGAAGTTTTGCTCATGTTGATATCCACTGGAGTGGCTCTCACCGGCATCGGTCTGGGGTACCATTTTTACCTAAAGAGGCCAGAGTTGCCGGGTCAGATCAAAGCCCGTTTCGTGGGAATGCATCGGCTGCTTTTCAATAAGTACTATGTGGATGAAATCTATCAAGCCCTTTTCCTGCGGCCGGTGTTAAAGCTGGTGGCACTTAGTGGTCGCTTTGACCTCAAAGGTATAGACGGTGCGGTTAATCTTTCTTCCAGGATTACGGCCAAGTTCTCTTTTCTCGTGGGCTGGGAAGATTTGACCATAGTAGATGGCGCAGTTAATGGCCTGGCAGATATCTTCAAGAGATGGGGTGCATGGATTAGGCATATGCAGACCGGAAGGATACAGCACTACCTCTATTCGGTGGTTTTAGGGATATTCGGTCTGTGCGCGTTCATGTTGTTGTTTTAGGAGATCGCAGGGTGGATTAAGTGGAGCGAATCCACCGTAAGCTGGCTAGATAAAGAATCAGAGAAAAGGAGAAAACATTGATGGTGCCTGAGCACATCTTGTCTTGGATGATCTTTTTCCCGCTTATTGGGGCCGGGCTGATCCTTTTCGTGCCCAAAAGGTATCCCACCTTGATGAAAGTGATTGCCCTGCTTGCGACCGTTCCTCCTCTGTGGTGGGCGGCTAACCTATACGTTAGTTTTGATCGCTGGGATAATGGTTTCCAGTACGTGGAAAAGGTCCCTTGGATCGAGGCCTTCAATATTCACTATTTTCTCGGCATAGATGGCATCAGCATCCCCATGATATTGCTTACGGCTCTCCTTACCTTTATCTGTGTCATTGCCTCATGGAATATTAACGAACACGTCCGGGGCTATTTCATCCTCTTTCTCCTCCTAGATACGAGTATGGTTGGAGTTTTCTCTGCCCTAGACTTCTTCCTTTTCTATGTATTTTGGGAACTCATGCTTCTTCCCATGTATTTTCTCATCGGGGTATGGGGTGGACCCAAGAAGGAGTATGCTGCTATAAAGTTTTTCCTTTTTACCCTAGTGGGCAGTGTGTTCATGCTTGTGGTCATGCTGGTCTTCTATTTTGGTTCGGTGGAGCCGGCCACCGGCCTGCACTCCTTTGACCTCACCATTCTTGCTGACCAGTCCGTGCACCAGTCTTTCCTCATGAGCCGCAATATTCGCTGGCTCTGCTACCTGGGTTTGTTCATTGGTTTTGCCATCAAGATCCCTTTGGTGCCATTTCACACCTGGCTACCGGATGCCCACGTGGAGGCGCCCACTGCCATAAGCGTCATCCTGGCTGGGGTTCTATTGAAGATGGGAACCTATGGGCTCTTGCGGATTTCCTACCCCTTGCTACCGGATATGGCCATGGCTTTTGCCCTATATGCGGCTCTCTTTGGCTTGGTGAGCATTATTTATGGTGCCCTGTGTGCCATGGCGCAGCAGGACATGAAAAAACTTATAGCCTATTCCAGCATCAGCCATATGGGCTTTGTCATGTTGGGCATGTCAGTATTTAGCAATACCACGGCGATAAACGGGGCGGTGCTGCAGATGTTCAACCACGGCACTGTCACCGCCATGCTCTTTTTGCTGGTGGGAGTGATTTATGATCGGGCACACCATCGCGATATTGATGGCTTCGGCGGTCTGGCCAAGACCATGCCTATTTATGCCGCCTACACCGGCCTGGCCTTCTTTGCTGCCCTGGGGCTGCCTGGACTGTCCAGCTTTATAAGTGAAGCACTGGTTCTAGTTGGCTGCTTCCAGCAGTACAAGATAATCACCATCACTGCCACCAGCGGCATTATCCTGACCGCCGGCTATTTTCTCTGGACCATGCAACGCGTGTTTCTGGGACCTCTCAACAAAAAGTATGCCGAGCTTCCAGAAATCAGTCTGCGGGAGGCATTTACCTTGACGCCCCTGGCCCTCATTGTCATCTTGTTGGGTTTCTATCCCATGCCGGTGCTGGATTTGATCGGTACAACCTTGAAGCACACGGTGGCCATGGTGGTTGGGTAAAGAGCAGGCAGCTGCCAGCAGGCAGCAAGGAGAACTCAGAGGTCAGAGATCAGATGTCAGAGGTCGGGGGGATAGCTGATCTCTGATCTCCGACTTCTGACCTCTGTGATGGACGACTTCAACGACTTGAACGGCTTTAACGATTTCGACGAATCCGTGACAAAGGGGAAAGCAAGATAATGATACCTGAGAACTTTATACGTAGTAACCTCCAGGGGATCCCCTTTGTCGGTCCGGAGATCATTCTCGCGGCGGCAATAATTATCCTTCTCATAGTGGGGGTGATTCTGCCTTATTGGCGCCACCGTCTGGTGTTTACAGTCTTGGCTCTTTTGGGTCTGGCAGGATCGCTCTTGCCCTTATGGAAGCTGCCAACACCCCAGCCAAACCTGACCTATCTCTCGGGACTTTTCGTTTGGGATTGGTTGACCTTTTTCTTTAAACCTTTTTTCGTGGTTGCAGGTGGTTTTGTCATCCTTTTGACTCAGGGTAGCAAAGAGATCGACAACGTGGAGTACAGCGAGTGCATGGTTCTAGTGCTGGCTGTCACCATGGGCATGATGCTTTTAGTTGCCGCCACCGATCTGCTGATGATCTTTCTTGCCTTCGAGACCATGGGAATCTTGAGTTACCTACTGGTAGGTATGAGGGCCGGGGATGTTCGCAGTGGTGAGGCTGCTTTGAAATACGTGCTTTACGGTGCCTTTACTTCCGGCATTATGCTCTTTGGCTTCTCCCTTCTCTTCGGGCTTGCTGGGACCACCGACCTTTTGGAAATCGGCCGGCAGGTTGTGGCGGCCAGCCAAAATCCTCAAGACAAGATCCTGCTGATCGTGGCGGTGTTGTTTTTTCTGGCCGGCTTGCTCTTTAAAACCGCCTCATTCCCTTTTCACTTCTGGTGTCCTGATGTTTACGAGGGGGCACCGACACCTATTACTGCCTTTCTGAGTGTGGGCCCCAAGGCAGCAGGCTTTGCCCTTTTCATCCGGCTTTTTTATCCCCTTTTCGCCACCAGTGGAGAAGGAGGAATGTACGAGTCTATTTCCGGTGTGGACTGGCCGTCGATGCTGGCCTTGGTCTCCGCCCTAACCATGACCCTCGGAAATTTGGCCGCAATTCATCAAAACAATCTTAAGCGCCTTCTCGCCTATTCGAGCATCGCCCATGCCGGCTATCTGTTAATGGGAATCGTCGCCTTGAGCGACTTCGGGCTGCGAGCGGTGATTTTTTACTTGGTGGTTTATCTTTTCATGAACCTCGGAGCTTTTGCGGTAGTAGCTCTGGTTGCCAGCGCCGGGGGAAGCGACGAGATTGATTCCTACCGTGGCCTGGGGAGCAGGGCGCCCTACCTGTGTGTAGCCATGGCTATATTTCTCTTTTCACTAATCGGTCTTCCGCCCTTTGCTGGGTTTGTGGGCAAGGTCTATCTCTTTGCGGCGGTCATTTACAAAAAGATTTACTGGTTGGCGGTAGTAGCGGCTCTAAACACGGTGGTTTCCCTTTACTACTATTTGCGGGTGGTCAAGGCCATGTTTTTTGAAAAGCCCACTGAAGCAAGCCAGATGCAGGTTTCCCTCGGCTCCCAGGCGTTACTTTTAGCCTTGTTGGTTCCCACCCTGGGTTTGGGCATATACTGGCAACCTCTGGCCAAGGTCGTCAGCGGGATGTTTTAAAATGTGGTACCGCAGCCTCGGATTCAAGCTGATTTGCACGGTGAGTGCCATCGCCATTCTGGTCATAGGTGTTTACGCCACGGTAAACATCAATACCCAGAGAAACCAACTCATCCATCAAGTCATCCAAAGCACCAGTCTGGTGAGTGACACCATCAAGCGCAGTATGCGCTATGACATGCTCAAGTATCAGCCCGAGAGGCTCCATCGCGCTATTGACACCATTGGCGGGCAGGAAGGGATTGAGAAGGTGCGTATCTTCAATTACCTGGGGGAGATAATCTATTCTTCCGACCGCAAAGAAATGGGCGCCATGGTAGATAAATCTTCCGAGCAATGCTACGCCTGTCACGCCAGAGAAAAGCCCTTCGAACGCTTGACTACCTCCGCTAGAAGTCGAATCTTTGAAACAACTGCCGGCCATCGGGTCCTAGGAATGATTAACCCCATTTACAACGAGTCCGACTGCTATTCGGCCTCCTGCCACGTTCATCCCCAGGAACAAAAGGTCCTTGGGGTCCTCGATATTGATGTGTCCTTGGCTGATGTGGACAGGGTGATCATTAGCAGCAAAAAAAAGATGAGCCTTTTCGCCGTGGTGGCGATTCTCGCAATCTCTCTGACAATAGGTCTCTTTATCCAGCGTTTTGTCAGTCGACCGGTGAAGCACCTTTTGAGAGGAACCGAAAGAGTTGCTGCCGGTGACCTCTCCACTCCCCTTGAAATTTCGTCCGCCAATGAGATTGGCACCCTGGCTAGCTCCTTCGACCAAATGACCCAGCGGTTACAGGGCTCTGAGCAGGAGCTAAAGACTTCCGAGGAAAAGTACCGCTCTCTCTTTGACAATGACCCCAATCCCATTTTTGTTTTTGATCGCTCGACCTTCCAGATTATTGACGCCAACATCCGTGCTAGCGAGAAGTATGGTTACTCCAAAGAGGAGTTGCTCCAGATGTCTTTCCGCGACCTGGGTGATCCAGAAGATGCTGAGAAGATTAGGTCATCTGTGGTGGAGGCGTGTATCTTCTTGCCCAAGGTAAGACATCGCAAAAAAGATGGCAGCATAATGCACGTGGACATCCATTCCTGCCCTCGGGTACATCTGGGCGAAGATGTGATTATTGCCAATATTGCTGACATTAGCGACAGTATCCAGGCAGAGGCTCAACTGATCCAGGCAAGTAAGATGGCCACTCTTGGAGAGATGTCTGCAGGGGTGGCCCATGAGTTAAACCAACCCTTGAATGCCATTCGTATCGGCAGTGACCTGCTTAAGAAAGTGGTGGATCGCGGCGAGAGACTCGAGCCTGACCTGGCGGGCAAGGTTTCTCGCGAGATCAGTGCCCAGGTAGAGCGTGCGGCCAACATTATCAATCATCTGAGGGAATTCGGCCGAAAAAGCGAGTCGGGCGAACTGGAAAAGGTGAACATCAACAAACCCATCAGAGACGTGTTCACTGTGCTAGGGCAGCAACTTAAGCTCAGACAGATCAAAGTGAATCTGGATTTAGATGAAAACCTTCCTCCTGTTTATGGGGTTAGTAACCGATTGGAACAGGTATTTATCAATCTGGTTATGAATGCCAGGGACGCCATAGAGGAAATGCTGGAAAAGGGTTATGAGAAAGAGCGAGAAGGACTCTTGACCATACGTACATACCAGGAAAAGGGCAGGGTGGTGGCCGTTGTCAGGGATAATGGTAGCGGTATGCCAGAGCGCGTTAAGGAGAAGGTCTTCGAACCATTTTTCACTACCAAGGATCTGGGCAGAGGGACAGGTTTAGGGCTCTCTATCAGCTATGGAATTATTAAGGATTATGAAGGCACCATAGAGGTGCAAAGCATGCCCGGGAGTGGCACCATCTTCAAGATCAGCTTGCCTGGGCTTGCTAGCGAGGAAGACCTGCAAAAGGAAAGTTCGGCATGAAAAAATTACTGTTGATAGATGATGAAGCGAGTACAAGGGACCTGTTGAAATTGTCCCTGGAAATCGAAGGATATACGGTTTTTGTGGCCGAGGACGGTCCCAAGGGACTGGAGTTATTTGCCAGGGAGAATCCGTCCATAATTCTAACGGACATAAAGATGCCCGGCATGGATGGCATCGAGGTTCTTAGGAGGATAAAGGAGCAGAGTCCCGATGCGGAGGTCATTGTAATCACAGGCCACGGAGAGATGAATCTGGCCATTGAAGCTCTAAAGTTGGAGGCATCTGACTTCATTAGTAAACCTGTAAGCGATGAGAGTTTGAATGTTGCCCTCAAACGTGCCCAGGAAAAGATCTGGTTACGGAACCGACTCAGAGAATACACTGAGGATCTGGAGAGAATGGTCAAGGAAACCAGCGAAGAACTGATCAAGCACCACGAGCTCGAGCACAACCTTATCCAGACCTCTATGGACGGGATAATCGCCAATGACCGTCAGGGTAAAATCATAATTTTCAACGAGGGTGCAGAGCGCATATACGGATATACCCGTGAGGAGGCAATCTCCTCATTTAATGTAACCAAGCTCTACCCCGAAGGCCAGGCCAGGCATATTAAGAAAATGATCTACGGTAATCAACATGGGGGTCCCGGCCGCTTGATCAATTACTCAGTGGAGGTTCTCACCAAGACGGGCGAATTGGTGCCCATTCTACTTTCTGCTACTGTACTTTACCAAAGGGGTGAGGAGGTTGCCACGGTGGGCTACTTTAAAGATATGCGCGAGGTCATCCGGCTGGAGCAGGAGCTTGGCGAAAGCGAGCGCATGGCCACTGTGGGCCAAACCGTGGCGGGTATAGCCCACGGAGTGAAAAATTATCTCCATGGCATGAAACTGGGAGCTTTCATGATAGACGAGGGTTTTGAAAAAGATAAATCCGAATCGCTACGCAAGGGCTGGAACTTGGTGAGGAAAAATATCGAGCGAATAAACAAAATGACCAAAGAAATGCTGAGCCTAGCTAGTACTAGCCCGCCCGCTTTCGAGTTGTGCTCCCTCAATGACATAGCGGAAGAGGTTTGTGAACAGATGAGGGCGGGAGCTGAGGAGAGAGGGATACGCTTGATCAGTGAGCTGGATCCCGCATTACCCCCAATGACCGTGGATTCGGCAGGTATCCTCACCTGCCTAACGAACCTGGTGACTAACGCGATTGAGGCCTTTCCAGAGGACAGCATTGGGGGCCAGATCATAGTGTCCAGCCGTGACGACCCGGCGGCCGGAGTCTGTTTGCAAGTGAAAGACACTGGTGGGGGCATGAGCAAGGAGATGAGAGAACAAATATTTGAGAGTCTCGTAAGCACCAAAGGGGCGCGAGGTACAGGTTTGGGTCTTGCTCTAACTCATAAAATCGTCCGCGAGCACGGCGGAACCATACAGGTTGAATCTGAGCTCAATAAGGGTTCTTGCTTCACCATTATTTTGCCGCTGTAATTTTTGCCCATCTCCGCGGTCGCAGTAAGTGATTCATTAAACATCCGGACTAGCTTATCTGGGCGGTTTTAATCTCTGCTGGGAGTATTTTGGGCATCCTAACGATAAAGCGTGACCCTTCACCTGGATTGGAATCTACCTTCACGGATCCTTCATGTTGCTCGATTATCTTGTTTGAGATAAAGAGACCTAGGCCTGTGCCCTTGCTTCCCTTGGAGGAGTAGAAGAGGGTAAACATTTTGTCTCTGGTCTCTTTATCCATACCGATGCCGTTGTCGGAGACATCGAATATTATGTCATCCTCCTCCTGTTTTACCCCAAAGATGATTTTATGAGCTTTGTTAGAATTGTCTTCGATGCAGGCTTCCAATGCATTTTCGAGAATGTTCGTCAGTGCAGAGGCCAGCACCCCGGCGTCCACCTCAAATTCTCCCACGGACTCGTCGAAGTCGCGAACAAATTCAATGCCATGGCCTAGTGCCTTAGGTTCAACGGTCAGGGCCACATCATTAGCAAAGGTGAGGACATCGGTTCGTTCCCATTGCAGATCTCTCTCCTTGGCATAATAGAGCAGGTCGAGAGACATATTTCTGATACGGCTAACCATATGTTTTACAATTTCCCAGCCCTCTTTCATTCGCTCCTGGTCTTCTTTCTCAAAACCAGATTCAACCCGGTACATGCCGCCGTCCAAACCTGTCAGTAGTCCCTTTATGCCGTGGGAGATGGAACCTATCAACAACCCCAACGAAGACAGCTGATCCTGCAACTGGCGTATCTGAGTTATATTGGTGGACATCTCCATCACATGGGTTACCTCTCCGGCAGCATTCTTGATGGGCGCGGTCCAGATTAGAACATTGTAACGTTCGCCGGTTTTGGAAGTTACCACCGTCTCTGCCTGTTGTGGTTTCCCCTCTTCAAAAGTCTTCAAGATAGGACACTCGGGGCGTGGTTCACCCTCGTGGGTAAAAGCCTGGGCACAGAAAGAGCCAAACTCTTTACCAAAATCTTCGAGGAATTGCTTGTTGGCTGTCATCAGTTTGAGGTTTCTGTCCTGAACGGTTAAATAGCAGGGAGCCGCCTCAAAAAGTAACTGAAACCTCTGTTGACAGGTCATAAGATCTTCCTGAAGACGACTAACCTCTGTTAGGTCGGCTGCCATCTCAAGGACCAATTCCACTTCACCGTCCCGATTTCTGATGGGAGCGGTGTGTACAATGACAGGAAGCTCAATACCCTTTAGATTTTTGACTCTCTCCCTCCTTCGCTGCCCCTGTGCAGTGCTAAGGGTTCTACCGACAGGACAGTTGTCTTTGCTCCCTGCCTTCTCCGAATATATATCCCAGCTGTTGTGCCCTATCTTGTTTCCCAAACGCTCTTTGTAAAGCTGATTGGTCGCAACTACCTTATGCCCACTGTTGTGGATAGAAACGAAGCAAGGCATCTCGTTGAAGTAGGTCAGTCCACTTTCGAGATCCTCCACTATGTTCCTCATGGCAGAAGACAAGCCCTCAACCACCTGACCCACAGCAATCAGCCTCTCAGCTTCTACCAGTTTGGCTGACTTTTCTCGAACTAGATCTTCAAGGTTTTCTGTGTAATCCTTTAGCTGCCGCCTCATGGAAATTCTTTCTAGGGCTCTCTTGAGGGCTATTTCCAGAACTTCGTCTTTGATGGGTTTGGTGATGAAATCAGTTGCTTCATACTTGAGGCTCTTGATGGCAAGGTCCATATCCCCGTGGCCGGTAACCATGATCACTTCTGTCTCTGGGTTTACCTGCTTAATTCTACGGAGCAGTTCTATGCCGTCCATAACCGGCATTCTGATATCGGTGAGAACTATGGGGGGATTGATTTCACTGAGAATTCGGAGGGCCTCCTCGCCATTTTCTGCAGTGTAGACTTCATACCCGAGGTCGGACAGAGATATGTCCAGAACTGCGCGAATATCTTCTTCATCATCTACTATTAATATTCTCTCGCCCATATTTGTCCCATCCACTAGGGAAGTGGTCGAAATATTTCCCCTTGCTGTTGGGCAGCGGCGACTCTGCTTCTGCCCTCTTAGTAAGAGGATTATTCGCCTATGGTATTTCTCACTATCTTCAGCAGTTCGTCTCGATCAAAAGGCTTCTCGACAACAGCTACAGCCTTTTTTATTGCGAGGTGAGGCTTAGCCAGACCACTGATGACAATTACCGGGATATCCTTGAAATCATCCATCTTTGTATACTTGCGGTAAAATTGAGGCCCCGTCACTTCCGGCATGTCAATATCCAGTGTTATCAAATCTGGTTTTTCCTTTTGCAACACTTCAAACGCTTCGGGGGCGTTCACCGCGCTACAAGTTTCATAGCCATTATCGTGGAAAAAGCCTACAAGGTAGTAAACCACGTTCGGGTCATCGTCCACGACCAGGATCTTTTTCGCCATAGTCCACCTCCACTGCAACTTTCAAGTTAATAGACGGCTCTGTTTTGTTTGATCAAAACGGATTACATTGACACCTGTCCTTATTACTAATGGGGGATGGGAAATTCGATGATAAAACGAGCACCTTTACCGGACTTGACCTGTATGTTCCCACCGCAGTCTTTTATTATACCGTAACTTATTGAAAGACCGAGTCCTGTTCCCTTACCAATGCTTTTGGTTGTAAAGAAAGGTTCGAAAATCTTATCCAATTGATCTTTAGGGATCCCATTACCAGAATCAGCAACCTCAACAGTCACCTTATCTCCGTCGCTGCTCGTCCTGAGCGTGATCTTTTCGAAGCCTTTCTTAATTAATGCTGTCGACAGTTTCTCTTCGATGGCATCCCTGGCGTTCAATAAAAGGTTGATGAAAACCTGTTCCAAGCGAGCTGGGTCTGCCTTTATTGCGGGTATTCCTTCCGCAAGCTGCCAGACAACCTCTATTCCCCTCACTTTCAACTGCTGACTCAAGAGTTCGTGGGCCCTTGTTAATAGATCGTTAACCTGGACCTTTTCAAGACTCACCTCGGTTTTTCGACCGAATTCTCTCAGGTGATTTATAATTTTGGTGGCACGGTCGACGTTAGCAGTAATCTTCTCTGCCATAAGTTGCAGATGTTCATCCTCGATCTTTTCTTCCTTTTTGAGTTTTCTCAACAAAAAGCTGCTTGCGCTTTCCATGACAGCAAGAGGCTGATTCAGTTCGTGGGCAATACCGGTTGCCATTTCGCCCAAAGTTGCCATTTTACTTGCCTGCAACAACTGCTGTTCGGTTTCCAGCCGCTTTGTTATATCGCTAGTGGTGACAAGCAGCACCCTTTGGCCGTTATACTCTGACGGTGAGATCCTGATATTGACGTAAAGTGTCCCGCCATCTTGAGTTTTATGTTTCGCCTGGCCCAGAAATGTGGAAGTCCTCAGTTTTAGAGCGTAGTAGTCTATGTCCTCTTCACTAAACAAATCTAGAAATGACCTTTTAGTCACATAATCTTTGCTGCAGCCGTAGACTTTTTCCACGCTTTCGTTGCAATCAAGGATAGCTAGGGTGTCTATATCAAGCACAAAGACTGGATTCGGAATGTTGTTGAAAATAGAGTAGTACTTCATTTCCGATATTCTGAGTTTCTCTTCGAGTTCCTTTCTGTGAGTAATATCGAGATTCATCTCCATAACGGCGACTATCTCACCTTCAGAGTTCTTGATGGCGCAGGTTTTCACCACCCAATGCCTTCTGACTCCATCCTTGTCGGGACCCGACTCCTCACTCCAATGAGACTTTCCGTCTTCAAAGGTTTTTTCCACAGGACAGACTGGACATTTTTCACCGAGTCCCTTGTAGGCTTGATAGCAGTAATCTCCAGGCTTTGGATCAAATTTGTCAGCGAATTCGCGGTTGTACCTGACAAGTCTGTAATTTCGGTCTTGGACTGTAATTATACAAGGCACCAGATCGAACAACATCTGGTACTCATCCACACGTTTGTCCAGTTCGGCTTTTGTTAAAGTCAACTCCTCATCCCTCTCGCTGTCCGCGAGGGGCGGTTGACCAGTTCCTGGGTGTTGGTCATCCTTACCCATAGTTAGTATCTCCATTCAAACCAAAGCGAATTTGAATAATTGCCACCAGACATAGACAAAATCAAACTCTCACCTTCGGTGATCTCGGAGGGGAGGTCGTTCTCTGTAATATTGCAATCCTAGTCAAAAGGTCGGCTTTTTAAGATCCAAGAAAAAAGCGATTCTGTCAAGGTCAATTTTCCCCTGTGTGTGGGGCAGTTGATCTCCATACGGCCGAATACCTGCCCCGTACCCAACGTGGAGCGGGATATTCGACAAAGGGAGAGGACTTTTCGAGTTGCTTGAAGCAAACTAATTAGTCTTTTTGAGGCCATTCATGGATTTCGCGCTCTTCTACAAAATAGCAGAATCGGCTCCAGTCAAACTCACGCAAGGACACGGGGCACTTGAGTTTGACTTTGTGGTCGCTGATACCTATCACTTCCCAATCTCCGCGGCGCGGACCCTCCTCTATGTGGATCTTTTGCCCTACCTGAAAAGGGTAGGGCCGAAACATTGCAACTTTATAGACTGCCATCTTTTCTCCTTCTTATGGTGAGATCAAATTTGTCTGCTAATCGTAATTGATATAGCTATGGCGGACAACCCACGATCCTGCCCTATCTTGAACTTTTAATCGCTGCCAATTAAGCTTTCTATTATATTAATGCGATTTATCTGGAGGGACCGGCGGATGAAAACAAAAGAGAGGTGGTCATATTCCGGGGAGGAAATGGTCAAGGCCCGTTTTGTCTCGAGACCAAACCGTTTTTTGGTGCAGTGCGAGGCGGAACATCACAATAGAATCAGAGCCTTCCTGCCAAATCCCGGCCGGCTTTGGGAACTCCTCTTGCCTGGCGCCACCCTTTATTTGCGGCGGGATGAAGGGATTGATGGGAGGCTCAGTACACGCAAAACCCAGCATACAGTCCTTGCCGTGGAGCGTGATGGACGGCCGATCTTTCTTCACACCCACGAGACAAATTCCGTAGCCCAATATCTTCTGGAAAATGCGCTGATTCCACCTCTGGAAGGATCAAGTATCGTTCAAGCCGAAGTACCAGTGGGGAGGAGCCGTTTTGATTTTCTTCTCAGTCACAAGGGCAAAGAACTCTATTTGGAAGTGAAATCCTGCACCCTTTTCGGAAACGGGGTGGCAATGTTCCCAGACGCGGTGACGGCCCGGGGGAAGAGACATATTCTGGAACTTGCAGAGATGAGTCGGAAGGGGATAAGAGTTTCAGTTTTGTTTATTGTGCATCATCCGAATGTTCAATGGTTCATGCCGGATTATCACACAGATCTCGATTTCAGCACTGCTATGCTTCAGTGTCAAGGAGATGTCCAATTTATACCAGCAGCCATCGGCTGGAACAAAGACCTGTCGCTGGATATTAGCCAAACGAAGATTTTAAAAATTCCGTGGAACTATTTGAAAAGGGAGGTCAAAGACAGGGGAAGCTATCTACTAATCGTAAAACTGGCAAAGAGAACTGCAATAAAGGCAGGCTGCTTGCCTGAAAGTTTTTTTCCAGCCGGATACTATGTCTATGTGGGATCGGCTATGAGCGGGCTCTCATCCCGCCTGGCAAGACACCGTCGCAAGAACAAGAAGATTCATTGGCACATCGACTATCTCACCGCCGAAGCCGGTCATGTTCTGCCCGTTCCGATCCGCTCGTCTAAGAGACAGGAGTGCGAAATCGCCGGAGCCTTGTCCTCGATTAGGCAAGCTGGTCAGACAGGATTTGGATCATCAGACTGTGAGTGCGTAACTCACCTTTTCTTCAGCCCAACTAATCCTCTCGAAAGCGAAGATTTTCATCAGTTACTGCAAAACTTCCGAATGAGAGCGCCTTCGGGTCGCACAGCGCAAAGAGCATAGCGCGAAGCGTTTTAACGTCATTTGCTCCGATTCACTTGCTTTTATTTTCTGTTGACCTCTTAAAGTTAACTTGGCTAGGGCAAATTCTTCACGATTTCTGCAAATTCCTCTTTTGTAAAAGCTTTGAGTGTTTTTGTTCTGATGTTCCCTTGGGCACCTAAAGCTAGAGTAGTTGTAAGCACAAACTCATCATTGGGAGCTTCACAAATCGCTACATAGTCATACTCCCCAAGGACTGTGTAAAAGCCAAGAACCTTTCCTCCCATCTCTTCAAAGCCCTTGATTGCCTCTTCGATCCTCTTGGGCGCCTCTCTGATATCTCTTATTCCTTGATCAGTGAGACTGTACAAACCAATATAAGTTGGCATAGGTCAACCTCCCTTATATGTTTGATTGTGGAATGCCTTTTAGTCTCTATGTAAAATCCCCCAAGGAGTTAGCAAACCCCTCAGAGGCCTCATATGGGCACTTTCTGGAGACTCCACCACATGACTCACTCCAGAGTACTGAGAAATATTGCAGCGATGAGTGATATCCAGACCTAATTGAGAACTGTAGGACTGCTACAAGTTATGCTCTTCAGAGGATGAATCAAAGCAGGGGGTTTCGCTAATTTCAGAATAGGCTGAGAGGTCGTTCCGTGTAAATACGAAAAACCACCATTTTGAACCAACAAAAAAGCGGAGCCGAAGCTCCCCAGGGTCTTTGGAAAGTGAATAGTGGAAGACAGCACTAGTAAACAAACTATAGGCAGTTACTCATCGTCATTTATCTTAACCAGGTTAAAATCGACATTAGTAGACTGAGTCCTAAGATAGCCAATATCATAGCCCATTCTCTCTTAAAGGCCTCCCGGATAAGGAAGGTATGAGCAGACCTATTGGGGTATGGCCTAATCGATGGAATCCACCTTGGAACTGTTGATATATATGTAACATATGCCTCTCCATACCTGCGAGCGAGCTTATCTTCTTCCCACAATATGGTTGGCTGATATGATAAAAAGAACAAAGCAACATAAATAGGTATAAACAAAAGAAGTCCACCCATAATTACAATTCCGAGCCCTATAAAGAAGGTACCCAAATAAGAGGGATTTCTTAAGTAAGCATAGGGCCCGGCAGTTACCGGTATTTTGAGGTGGCGATTGCTTTCTCTCACTCCCACGCTCCATATCCTTATTGTTTGCCCCAAAACTATGAGGGGGAAGGATATCTGCCAGTTGAGCAGACTAAATGTCCGATTATGATGGTAGCAAATCACTAAAATTAACAGGACGAAAATCACTAATAAACGATTTCTGTTCTTATATGACCATTTTCCAAGTCGCAGCATCAGACTCTCTCTGTCAAGTCTTCCTGCATGCTCGTACGTATTCTCTGTTTTTTTCAACTCTTTAACCTTTTATTCTTCGCCCCGCGACATCTTGGCTGGTTCTTTGAGTCCTCGCATGGAGAAGTAGACATCGCTGCCCTGTATGAATATCCTGACCCCATAGTCGCCCGATATTTCTTGCCCTTTGATAGTCCAGTTTTTCCATCCCTTTATCTTTTTTTGGCCACTGTGCCATGAGCGATAAAAATAAAGACCATATTTGTCATCGTATTTTATCAACTTATACTTAACATAGTTCTTGTCGAGATCTATTATATCCTCTGCTCTGCTAAAGCGACCCTCCCGTGTTCCCATCAACAAGGGGTCTGGTTCATGGATTACATTGCAAAAGGCATCTGGTTTTACCTCAGGATTATCAAATGGTGTGTTTCCCTTGATCGAACATCCAACGAAAATAAGCAGGAACACCAGGCAAATAATAAGTCTTCTCATACCAATCTCCTCTTTTTGCTTTGCACCTTTTTAATACTTTCATGATATGAACCGAAATTGTGGGCGATAGAATTAAATTTGCCCTGTTCCCCGCGAATCGCTATCGGATCGACTAGTTTCGTCTTTGTATTCTTTATATGCTTGGCAGCCTTTCTTGTAACCCAAACTACAGGAAGTTTTGGTATCTTTTAAAGCTTTTTGTGGATCACCCTTCTGGAAATAACAACGCCCCCGGGTATAGTATGCCCAACCGTCATTAGGTTTCAGCTCAAGTGATTTGGACAGATAATTAATGCTTTCGTCATATTCTTCAAGTTGCATATGAAGCCAGCCCAAATTATCGTAAGCTTCAGCATAATCTGGTTTGAGTTTAATTACCATTTGAAAGTCAACTGTAGCTTCCCTGTAGCGTTTCACTTTAATATATACACGTCCTCGCCAAAAATATGCTCGGTAGTTATTAGGATCTAGTTCTATTGCTTTGTCAAACTCCTGCAGAGCCTTCCGGTATATTTTCTTCCTGTATAGACTATGCCCGGTTCTGAGATGTTTTCTAATCTCTTTTTCTTTTCTGCTTGGTGACCATGTACTCTCCTTGCCTTCTATTAACCGCTTCCCCTCGTGCCAAAAGTCGCCAATCCACTTGGAAACTGTCTTGAAGGAGTTGTCAAAAGTATCTTTCTTTGTTGTCCGTATAAGATAAATAGCTGACACAATAAGTAGTAATAAAACAACAGTGAAGACTCCAATGGCAAGGTAGTCTTTTGAATTCTCTTTACTGTGGCTATTTTGTTTATTCATATTTCGAGGTAACTCCTTGCCAGCTCCAACACAAGCGCTGTTTCCCCTGGGGGCTTACTGGTTTTTTCCGACTCTCCTTTCGAATCATGGGCCGGACTTTTTGAATGCCATGGAACGACTGTCACCTTTGCCCCCTGTGGTCCCCAAATTCGAGGGTCGGTGGGACCGAACAGGGCAATGGTTGGCGTGTTGCAGGCAGCTGCCAAATGGGTAATACCGGAGTCGTTCCCCAGATAAAGAGAACTGTGCTTCATTAAAGCGGCCAGTTTTCCCAACCGCCAATTATTTGCCAGTAGAAGTGAGGTCGATCCCACCTCAGAGCATAATTGCTGGACGATATGTCTGTCAGCAGGTCCCTCAATTAAAGAAATCTTAATCTTATTGTTACTTGATATTCTCATTATAACATCAAGCCAACCAGTGACTGACCACAGCTTCTTTCTTCCACCGCTGCCGGGATGCAACAAAACCAGCTGGTTTCCCGCCGTCACATTGTCCTGAACAAATCTGCGGGCCTCGAGAAAATCTTCCTGGGAAGGTGCAATAACTGGAGCGGGGCAGGGGAGGGAGGGAATGCCTAGCTCTTCCAGTTGGCGGCATTGGTAATCAGAAACATGCAGGCCGAGATCCGGCTCTGGAAAAGGATCAATGCGGTATGAGGGTTTTTCATATATCCTGGCAAGATTGTCAACAAGCGTCTGGCTGGAAGAACGGCAGAAGGCGAAAATAGAGTCTACCGGGGGCAATGAAGCAAATACTCCTGTCTCCAACTTTCCCTTCGAGTTGTAGAGGGGAGCCCAGCGCTTCTCCGCACAGTTGAGCACAACGTCGAAGTAGGGGCGAGAATGAATGATCTCTAAAATAGAGGGATTGCCTAGGAAGATGAAGCGAGTTTTAGAGTAAAAACGATGAATAGCCTCAAGCGGGGGCAGGCTTAAGATAAAGTCGCCGATAGCACCCTGGTGGACGATAAGAGTAGACTTCACGATTTCCCGGTTAGACCGGTCTGTAGGCAGAATCAAAAACCGGTGGCTTTTATTGGAAAGGTTTCAGTGTTCAGGTTTCAGATTTTACCCTTGATTTTTCTTTTTGCTGACACCTGAAACCTGACACCTGAAACCCTGAGATTTGGTGTTTGGAATTTGATATTTTGCAATTCTCCACTACTCCAATACTCCATTGCTCCAATAAGTAATTTCTTTGCTCAGTATGCTACACTCGCTCTGAATTTATGAAGGCTACAAGAAACTTTACTTGCATCCACCCTTCTGCGCATTCCGCTTTCTTTCCGACCACCGTAGAATAGCTCCCACGATGCCGCCCGGTTCTTCAGGTTTTTCAGATTCAGATCGACTGTCAGATTTGAGCTTCTCCACACCACCGCTAGCGGCAATAGCTGTTTGCAGACAGTCGCGCAAGTGGTCACAGAAGCGGCAGTTCTCCTGAGGCTGAATGATGCCGTTTTCATCCCTGGGCATGCAAGATTCAGGAATGCCAAAGCAAGAAGGCCTGTCGTCAACCATAAATTCTACCCAGAAGACCAAAGAGCTGCGAGCTCGACAAAGTTGAATGGCTCAGAGCCCCTCTTCTTCAATGATCTCAAGAACTACACGCTTTTTGAGCTTAGCAGAGGCAGCGTTGAGGATTGTGCGCATAGCCTGGGCATTACGCCCTCGTTTGCCAATTACCTTGCCGAGGTCCTCTTTGGCTGTTCTCAGTTCGATTACTGAGGCATGTTCTCCTGCGACCTCGCTCACTCTCACCTGATCAGGATGTTCAACCAGCGCCTTCGCCATAATTTCAATTAACTCTCTCACTGTCGCACCTCCATTGTCAACTGTGACAACGTCCGATATAAGATCATGCGGGAAAATTGGAGTCGAGGATTTTTAGCGCAGATGATCGCTTCGACAAAATATATTCAGCCAATTGCTGCTGAGTCAAGCCTTTTTGCTATATGGGTTCGCTTCCGAGATTTGCAGGACAAACGGCGGAAAGGGATTATTATCTTTTGGGACGGGGCCCTAGAGGGGATTACCAAGCACTTGTAAGAATTCCAGGACATGAGAAATTACAATGGTCAAGATCACTCCAAGGGCAAGGAATCCCATTATGACAAGCGGCAGGAGGAGGGCAAAAAAAACTTTGGTTTTAGAGGTGTGGTGGGCCTGGCTAAGACCAACAAAGTATAACACTATTGCCCAAAGGGGCATTACTATCCTGCCCAGAAAGGGAATTACATTGATGATGGAGGTCGCGCCAGAGGCGTAGGCCATCACCTGAAAGGTGGCTGAAAATGGACGTCGGCTTGCGAGTAGAATTCTAAGAACTAGGTGGACGAGCCCTGCAGCGAGGAAGATGAGGGCTAAGAATAGAACAGGAGTAAGCAAGATGGTACCAGCAAAGCGGACGGTGTTGTCTAAAGCGTTGCTTTCTATAATACCGTAGTGAATACCGAGGAGGGTAATCCAATAGCGGCCAATAATTTGTCCCAGAGATCCATAGATAAGCAAATATACAAGAGCGTTGCCTATACCAGCGTCGTAGTTTAAAGCTGAAAAGATAGCTGAGGGGCGAAAGAGAATGGACTTGCTGGTCCGCCAGAAGGCGGCCATATCCAACCATGAGCTTCGCATCTCCCACTCCACCCTCGGGGATTGTACCATCTTGCGCGCACCTTGTACGGAAGACGCCACTGACGAAACTTGTTCATCGGGGTAGATTATGAGTGTTTGGCAGCGAGGGCAAAAGAACGGCTGCTCTACAGTCATGCGGTTTGTGGCGCTGATTGCTCCCGCAAATTTACATTTTGGACAGCGAATAATCATTGCATTTCATATTTAACGTTTACTTGCAATCGCTTCGCTCTGAACTATCCTCAGAGTGCTCTGGCCATCTTCGAAGGACTCTACTCCAATTTTGAATAATAACATTATCCCCAGAGAGTTCATACCAATTCCTGTAGGAGCAAGCTGTGCGTGCCACGACGCAGAGCGCATTGCGCTGCGAGACGAGACTTTCAGCCGGCAGCTTACAACGGGCAGCTGGCAGGCAAAGAGTCACTTGCCTTCGGCGTCATTAGGTCACTACGCTCCGCTGTCATTTATTGTAAAAGGTTGAAGCCAGAGGTCAGAAGTCGGAGGTCGGAAGACAGAGGGCAGCAGGTCACTAGGCACTAAGGACTAGGCACTAAACACCAAATTATATAAGAATTCAGGAGTCAGAATCCAGAATCCAGCAGGGAGAAACATAAAGAGTGTTCTTCCATTTTGGCTACTGGCTCCTGACGCCTGGCTCCTTGAGCTTTAAGACTTGAACGACTTAAAAGACTTAAAAGACTTAAAAGATTTCCTTTGACCTATGAGCTTTCAGCTGTGAGCTGATTTGGCGATTTCAACCGACAAATGATAAATGTGAGATGCGTAACTGGGGCCCCAAAAAAAATTGGGGACTGAGCGGAGCGATGCGAGCGCGAAGAAACGAACAGTGATAAGTGGCTGTCGACATTACAAAAAATACTTTGACACTTTTATCTGACTATGGTACTCAGAGGAGAAAACGAGCAGGGTGATGTCAAACAACTTCGTCAGAAGCAGCTAGATGGAGTAATTGGGCATGGCAGAGCAATTTGGGCGCGTGGCAATAGTTGGCCTTGGTTTGAAGGGAGGATCACTCGCAATGGTCCTTCGGAAGAAGCGCATTGCCAGGGAGGTCGTTGGTATAGATACGAATCAGACTATTCTAACCAAAGCAGTTCACCGTAATATTGTGGACCAAGCGGTAGCAGAACTTGCAGAAGGTCTACCCCAAGCAGATCTGGTAGTCATAGCAGTGCCAACTCAATCCGCCCCTGAGGTTTTGGCCAGCGTTGCGCCCCATCTTCAGGTCGGTACAGTTGTGTGCGATGTGGGAAGGCTAAAAGGGCCTGTACTGGAAAAAGCAGGAGAAATACTACCTGAGGAGAATCCTTTTGTGGGCTGCCATCCTGTGGTTTACATGGAGGATAAAGATATCGATGAGGCTTTTCCTGCTCTCTTCCAAAACCGGCCCTGCATACTCACACTGGGCAGAAGGCGGGATGAGGAGGCTGTCAAACGGATCAGGGAGATGTGGGAGGCGGCAGGGTGCAAGGTCGAGGAAATGGACCCGGAGGTTCATGACCGGCTTTTTTCCGTACTAGAGGATCTTCCCGTCTTACTCATAAGACTTATCCATAAAGCTGCGGGTCAAGTAAGCCGCTATGTGGATGAGGTGGAAGATTATTTTAGCAGAGAGCTCAAAGAGATCGCCAAGATTGATGCCACCATTTCTCAGCAGGTGACGGAGAGATTTTGGGCTAATCGCAAATCAATTGTCCATGTTCTTGCCTATTATCGCCTCAAACTAAAAGAAGTGAGCGAAGTACTACAGGGAGGAAGTCTCGATGATCTGAAGGCCCTATTGCAGCCGAGATATCGAGCATAAGCAGCTTTATTCAGTCTCATGACCGCACAATTATTTATCTTAGGTGGGCCTTCAAAATTCTAAATCCTAAGCACGAAGCACGAAACAAATTCAAAATACCAATTCTTCAATGTTCAAAATAAAATTGAACAAATAGACTCATCCTCGGTTTTGGTCCTTTGAATTTGGTGAATTCGAATTTGTTTCGGATTTCGATATTCGGATTTCGGATTTCTATTGGTCTAATATTTTTATGCTGCCCGGCATAGGTCTTTTTGGGAATAGATGATTTGCCTATGGCCAGACCGTCTCCTGATCCTTCCATCACAATTCCTCAGCTTGACGACCATCAGTCTAGGCCTCTTATGGCAAAAATGGCGCGTCTTTTACGCCAAATAGGCGCCTTGAAGGAGACTGAGCGATTCCGCCAAAACCTGAGACTGCCTCAGGAGGCCCTACGTTTGAGCCAACGGGCCTTTCGATTGTATGACGAATACCTAGTTTATGCCCTCAAAGAGCTAGGGAAAAAAGGCTGGCAGGTCTATTGCGCTCCGGGTTGTGCTGCCTGCTGTTTTAGCATGCCTGCAGGAATCAGCAATTGGGAGTTTCTCATAATTTATGATCATCTCCAGCAGGATGGACAACTTTCAAAGTTCTTCAGGAGAAATCTTGAAAGTTGCCAAGTACTCGCCCGGGTGAGTGGGCAACTGTTTGATGGGTGGACCAAGAAGGGAACCGAAGACAAGTCCAGATACGAGAGGCTTTTGCACGATTACATCCTGGCTAAACACCCCTGTGCTTTCCAAGGCGAATCACAGGATTGTCAGATCTACTCGGTGCGACCACTGGCTTGTCGAATGCATTTTGCTTTCACCCCGCCTGAGTTATGTGACCCAACTCATCCCCATTTTTCTCAGGCAGTTCGTCTCAATCTAAGTCCTCACGGTGATGCTGATGAGGAGTTGAAAAAGCTAGACTCCCGCCTAAACCTTGGCATTAGCGATCTCCTGGCTCCTGGGCTGGTCTCGCTGACGGCCAATGTCCTGCGCTTCTCTCCTATTTCATGGATATAACATTTCTCATTTCTCATCTGTCATTTGCTATTTGGCAATTGTGATTTATCATTAAATACTACTCTGCCGCGATTACCAGTGGCGGATATCGAATGAAGAAATGCGAAACTGGGGCCTCGACCAAGAGGTTGGGGACTGAGCGGAGCGAGGCGAGCGCGAAGAAATGAAAAATGATAACTGCATCAGGATAATAGGTGCAAAACAGAATAATCTAAAAAATCTGAGCCTGGACCTTCCCCGGGGACAACTTATCGCCGTTACTGGTGTGAGTGGCTCCGGCAAGTCAAGCCTGGCCTTGGAAACTCTTTATGCTGAGGGTCAACGGCGCTATGTTGAAACCTTCTCGCCCTATGCCCGCCAGTTCCTGGACAGACTTGACAGACCTCAGGTGGAGGCCATTATTGGCATCCCTCCAGCCATAGCCATAGAGCAAGGAAACCGCATCAAAAGTTCCCGTTCCACTGTGGGCACAATAACGGAACTTGCAGACCATCTCAAATTGCTCTTTGCCCGAACCGGAGTGCTCCATTGTGGGCAATGCGCCAGACCTGTTCATCAGGATAGCCTTGAGAACATTTGGTCCTCACTATCAAACGTCCCAGCAGAAACCCCGGCTCTGATAACTTTTCCATTGGAAAAGGAGGGTCGAACCATTGAGGATATTCGTCTCTATTTGTGGCGTCATGGGTTCCGTCGTCTTTGGCACCAGGGAAAAATACTTAACCTGGATGAACAGTCGATTCCTAATGACGAGCATCTTGATGTGTTGGTGGATAGAACTGTCTGGAGTCCGGAGAATAGAAAGCGGGTTTTTGACTCGATGGAGCAGGCCTACCATTTCGGCGAGGGTAAGCTCAAGGTAGTATTCCCCCCTGAGGTCGAGTATCAATTCTCAGCCACATACCATTGTGCTTTCTGTGACATTAGCTATCCTGCCCCCTCATCCCATCTCTTTTCCTTTAACAGTCCCTTGGGTGCCTGCGAGACCTGTCGAGGCTTCGGCCGAATTATCGATGTGGACCTCGATTTGGTGATACCAGACAAAAACTTGTCCTTGAAAAAGGGTGCAATCAAGCCGTGGTCCACAGGGCGGATGGAATACTATGATCTTATGGATTTCTGCACCGCGTTGGGAATCCCCACAGATATGCCCTTTAACAAACTGTCACCAGGCCAGCAGGAGGCAGTAATAGAAGAAAGTGACGAATTCTACGGAGTCCGCGGCTTCTTTCGCTGGCTCGAAACCAAGACTTACAAGATGCACGTTCGGGTTTTTCTTTCCCGCTACCGGGCCTATCTCACCTGTCCAGCCTGCGGAGGGAGTCGTTTTCAGCCTCTCACTCTGCTTTATCGGGTAGGTGATATGAACATTTCCGAAGTCAACCAGATTTCCATTACTCGGGCGCTGGTTTTTTTTAGACAGGTTGCCGGGACAATCAAGGCTGACCCTGCGTCTGCCTTGGTGTGCAGAGAGATCATTGCCCGTCTTACTTATTTGTCGGAAGTGGGGCTCGGCTATTTGAGTATGGATAGATCATCTCGTAGCCTTTCCGGAGGTGAGGTTCAGCGGGTCCACTTAACCCGTGCGCTGGGTTCACCGCTGGTCAATACTCTCTATGTGTTAGATGAGCCCAGTGTGGGTTTGCATCCCCGGGACAACCAGAGACTGATAAACATCCTTAGGGCTCTCACACGCCAGCACAACACAGTAGTGGTAGTGGAGCACGACCCAGAGATCATTCGCGCCAGCGACTACCTCGTAGATCTGGGCCCGGGAGCAGGAGAGCGGGGCGGGGAGGCAGTATTTGCTGGACCCAGCGCTGATGTGGCTTCCGCCGAAAACTCTAGAACTGCTTTGTATCTCACTGGCCGCAGTCGCATCTCCCGACCAGGCAAAAGAAGAAAACCTCGTTCAGACCGTTGGTTGAATTTACTGGGCATAAAAACGCATAACCTCCAAAACCTTGATGTGCGCATTCCTTTGGGGCTTATGGTTGCTGTAACCGGAGTGTCCGGTTCCGGGAAAAGCACCTTAGTAGAAGAGGTACTCTATCGCAACTGGCTTCGGGCCAAGGGGCTTGCCACTGACCCCCCTGGTTACTGTCGGAAGATAGAGGGTTGGAAGCATATCAACGATGTGGTGCTCATTGATCAGCAGCCCATTGGAAGATCTCCCCGGGCCAATCTGCTTACTTACACCGGAGCTTTGACCCCCATAAGGGATTTGTTTGCCAGGACGGATTTGGCAAAGCTGAGGAAATACGGTCCCGGTCATTTCTCCTTCAATGTGCCGGGTGGTCGCTGTGAGGCCTGTGCCGGCCAGGGATCCGAGAAAGTTGAGATGCAGTTTCTGGCTGATGTTTATTTGGAATGTGGAGTGTGTAAAGGGAGCCGTTTCCGGGAAGAAATCCTGGAGGTGAGCTACCGGGGTTTTTCAATTGGACAGGTTTTGGGACTGACCCTAAATGAAGCCATGGACCTCTTTGCAGATGAGCCGCGAGTCTTACGTGCTCTCTCCTTCCTGATTGGAGTGGGATTGGATTATCTGCGATTGGGACAGCCCATCAGTACACTTTCGGGCGGTGAGAGTCAACGCTTGAAGCTTGCCCGCTCCCTGCAAGTAAAGGGTGACAAAAATACCCTAATCATCCTGGATGAACCAACCACAGGGCTCCATGCTGATGACACCAAGTTGCTGGTGAAGACCTTGAATCGTCTTGTTGATGGAGGGAGCACAATTGTGGTGGTGGAACATAATCTGGACGTAGTCCAATCTGTGGACCATGTAATTGACCTCGGCCCGGAAGGAGGAGATGAAGGAGGTAAGGTAGTCGCTGCAGGCACGCCAGAGGAAATCAGCAAGTCTTCAAAATCCCATACGGGCCGTTTTCTTGCCAAATACTGGGAGTCCACTGAAGAGGTCGTTGCCACCGGCAAGTTGCCCCAAAGCACTGATGACCATGAGTTAGTGATGATCCGTGGCGCTCGGGAACATAATTTGAGAAATCTAAACCTGGATCTGCCCCGCGAGCAGCTAGTGGTAATTACCGGTGTGTCCGGGTCGGGCAAATCAACCCTGGCATTCAACGTCCTATTTGCCGAGGGCCAGCGCCGCTATTTGGATAGTCTTTCGACCTTTGCCAGGCAATATCTACCTATTCTGGATCGGCCTGAGGCCGAGGAGATAAGCGGAGTGCCCCCAACTGTGGCCATTGATCAACGGAGCAGTCAAATGGGGCCTCGCTCCACTGTGGCAACTATAACTGAGATCTATCACTACCTTCGCCTTCTGTTCAGCAAGGTAGGAGAGCCACACTGCCCAACCTGCGGTGACGGTATTAGCGCTATGAGCCCGGAACAAATAACCCGAGACATGCGCCAAAAATTCAAAAGTAAGAATTTAATATTGCTTGCCCCCAAAATAATTGGTCGCAAGGGGTTTCACCGCCAGATCCTGGAGCGAGCTGTGGTTCAAGGCTATGACCAGGCCCGCATAGACGGCCAGTTATTATCTCTAGATCCTATTCCGAAGTTGAGACGATTTCAGGAACACGATGTGGAGATAGTCATTCGCAGGTGGCAAAGGCTTTTAAAGAAAAACGATATTCAACTCGCAGAGGCAGTGGACGAAGCCCTGGCTGTGGGCGATGGGCAAGTGGTCGCCTGGGGTGGTAACGGAAGAGAGGTGTTCTACAGCCGTCGTTTGACCTGCGGTCGTTGCCACCTCGGAATGCCTAGCCTCGATCCCCGGCTGTTCTCATTCAACAGCAGGCATGGCGCCTGCGAGGGTTGCGAAGGTGTCGGCCGATCGAGAGGTTCCGGGGATGAATCGGTCTGTATGGTATGCAATGGCTCTAGATTGAACCAAACGGCTTTGAGCGTCAGGATTGGGGGTTTGAATATATGGGAAGTCTGTGCTCACTCTGTGTCAGCCGCCCGCGAGCTTTTCCTTTCTTGGCAGTTTGCCGGCCGAGAGGCTAAGATTGCCCAACCTCTTATTGATGAGATTCTCAACCGTCTCCATTTCCTCGAACAGGTAGGTCTAGGCTATCTGCACTTGGAGCGCAGTGCAGATACTCTGTCGGGTGGTGAAGCACAGAGGATCAGGTTAGCGGCTCAAATGGGGTCTAATCTGCGTGGCGTCTGCTACATTCTAGATGAACCTACTGTTGGCCTTCATCCTCGTGACAATGAAAAGCTTTTGGAAACGCTCACTGAACTAAAGCGGAAAGGCAACACAATTGTAGTCGTCGAGCACGATGAGGAGACGATCAGGAGGGCAGATCACCTCATTGATTTAGGTCCAGGTGCCGGGCAACACGGGGGTAATTTGGTTGCCAGTGGCACCCTGGCGGATTTGCAAAGAACACCTCAGTCAGTCACCGGCAGTTACCTGAATGGGGACGGTCGGAGGCGGTTAACTTCCAGGGAGAGGAAACCACCCTCAGGCAACTGGCTCAAACTGCACGGGGCTCGGGCGCGCAATCTTAAAAATATAGATGTTTTCTTGCCCCTGGGAACCTTTAGCTGCGTTACCGGCGTATCAGGGTCCGGTAAGTCCACTCTAGTGGAAGAAACACTGTACAAGGCCCTGGCCACCAAATTAAACAAATCCGATATTCAACCGGGGTCTCACCAAGATTTGCTTGGTTGGGAGAACCTGGACCGGGTAATGAAGGTGGATCACAGTCCCATTGGTCGGACACCTCGCTCTGTGCCGGCTACCTACGTGGGGGTTTTAACTGAGATACGGCGGCTTTTTGCTTTAACCCCCGAAGCACGAGCCAGAGGTTACGGGCCGGGTCGGTTTTCATTCAACCTAGCCACTGGAAGATGCCAGAATTGCAAGGGTCAGGGGCAAGTTAGGGTAGAAATGGCCTTTTTGCCCGATGTCTATGTTAAGTGTGAGCAGTGTGGTGGTCACCGTTACAATAGTGAAACTCTGGCAGTACGGTACAAGGGAAAGAACATAGCAGAAGTTCTAGGGATGACCCTGGAAGAAGGAGCGGATTTTTTTGGGGCAGTAGGCAAGATTCAGCGCTCACTGCAATTGCTTGTTGATCTAGGCTTGGGATACCTTGGCATGGGGCAACCCAGTCCTACACTCTCCGGTGGTGAGGCTCAGAGACTGAAGTTAGCAAACGAACTCGCCACCAACCACAAGGCCCGGATCCTCTATATCTTGGATGAACCCACCACCGGCCTTCACATTGCTGATGTAGAAAAGCTGGTAAAGGTATTGCAGGCACTGGTTGATCGAGGTCACACCCTAGTGGTGATCGAGCACAACTTGGAAGTAATAAAAGAGGCTGATTACATTATCGACCTTGGCCCTGAGGGGGGTGATGGAGGAGGAGAAGTTGTGGCGTCCGGCTCGCCCGTGGAGCTGTTGAACAAAACAGAGAGATCATACACAGCGCGTTACCTTAAAGCATATCTTCAAGGCAGTAATGGCGCATAATCCAGCAGGCAGCTAATGAGTCACTTGCCTTCGGCGTCATTAGGTCACTACGCTCCGCTGTCATTCATTGTAAGAGGTAGAGGACAGAATTCAGGTTTCAGCTTTTTTGTTTCTCTTCCCTGACACCTGACACCTGAAACCCTGCGAATTGTTGTTTGGGATTTCCGATTGCTCTCGGCAGCCTCACCTTGGTTGCATGGCGGCGGCAGTGGCGGGCAGGTGCTGTGGACCGGGTGGGGAGGATTGAATAAAACTATTCTATGATCTTATCAAGACCCCTTCATTTTCGCCTCAATAACGAGTTTGGCGGCTATTTCTGTAATATAGCGCATGCGACGTACTAAGGTTAAGATTAACTTTCTAAGAAGTGGCGAAAATGAATCATATTCTTTTGTGAGTCTGTCATGGTCAAGAACTCCCAACCTCACATATCCAAGAGCAACAGCCGAAGCGGCTCGAGGCACCTTGCCCCTTTCTAAGAATGCCATTTCGCCAAGGATTTGGCCCTCGCCAATAGTGGTAATGGACACCGCACCCTTAGGAGTGCTTTTTTGTATGCGAACCTGGCCTTCCAAAACGATATAGATCCAGTCTGTGGAGGTGCCCTCTCTCAAGATCACATCTCCATCTTGATACTCTTCTTCTTCCAGTAGCATGAATGGATCAATATCTATCATGATCTCAACCAGTTATCTGTAATTGCAGGGTTGAACTTTCATTGTTGCCTAAACTTCTACGCAAAGCACACAAATCACTCAATCAATGTTTGAGTCTCACAACAGCCTGTGGAATAAAGGTTTTTTCGTTAAGCAAGAGGATCAGCAGGAGCGGGAGGGAGAGAGATCCAGCCAGATCCGTGATCGCAGTAGGCCATTTATGAAACGTCCGGGCTATGGCTAATTTACTAGATGGTGGGGTCAAGGATCAAGAAAAATCAGAGGACAGAAGACAGAAGTCGGAGGTCGGAAGTCAGAGGACAGAAGACAGAATTTCGGATTGCGGATTTGGGATATGGGATGTGAGATATGAGATTTGGGATTGCGGATTTTTATCTGATCGCTGACGGCTGAATAGAACCGGCAAAACTGGCTAAACAGGCCAAACGAATTGTGAGGTTTGAACGATCGAATGACTAATGATAAACATTTATGATAGAATCGCGCTGCTTCGAGACAAGGAAGCATCCGGGCTAGAATCGATCAAGTAAACAAGGATAATAGTTAGATATGGACACGGGAGTCATTCTAAGAATAATACTGTTGATTGCGGCTTTTATTCTACTCTTTCTTCCTACCGTGTGGGCCATCCGGGACATAGCTTACCGCAGCTTCCCCTCCTTAAAGGCTAAAGCTATGTGGTTTGCCTTAGTAACGCTCCTGCCGCCAATTGGAGCGTTTGTCTACATTGCCGTGGGCCGGCGCCGGGCTGGGACAGCAGTTGAAGAAAAAGACCAGGGACCACTGACCACGGACAACTGACGGTAGATAAAATTATTCTGTGGGCAAATAAGGTTCCAGGTCTTTTATGTATTTGGTAATAACCCTGTATCCCGAATCACTGAGGAGTTGGACTGCGGTGTCGCGATTGGCAGAAGGAACCCTCATAACCAGTTCATGGATACCAGGATACTGGTGTAAGGGCAGGGTAATCATGCTCACGATGCTGATATTTGCATCTTTTAGTATGGTGCAGACATCTGCCAGCACTCCAATACGATCCTTTACCAGAACCACGAGGCGACCACTCTCCTGTTGAACTCCAAGGCCATCCAGCAGGACTTCCATCAGATCGGTGCTGGTTATAATTCCCACCAGTTTTTCACCTTCCACCACTGGTAGACTGCCAATCTTACGTTCGTGCAGGATCTTAGCAGCGCGTTCGATGGTGGCGTTGGGAGTTATGGTGATTGGGTCTTTTACCATTACGCTTTCCACGGTGAGCTTCTGCAAGACGTAGGTGAGTTCATAGATGCTCAAGGTGGTGGCTGGAGAGGCCCAAGCTTGTTTGATGTCCCGATCCGTAAGGATGCCTACCAGATTTCCCTTTTCGTCAACGACAGGTACCTGTTTGACGTTGTGCTCCCGCAGCAGATCTCGTGCTTTTACCAGGGGAGTATCAGGAGTTACCTTGATGAGATCAGTTGTCATTTTCCGACCCACATACATAGTCTCCTCCTCTGCCTAATTTTCTAAAAAGTGATACCAGACCTATGCAATTGTTGCAGAAGGTCGTAGAAACCTTCTGAAGTCAGATATACCATCTGTATAGAAGGGCCAAACTGAATGTTATCTCGATTGACCAAGGACTTGTTCTTGTAGGCAACCAAGCGCTTGTTGTTCACCAGCGTACCGTTGGTGGAGTTGGCGTCAACAATTTCGTAGGAATCTTCCTCCGCTGGCGCGACAAAATAGGTATGCAATTTGGAAACAGTTTTGTTGGTAATCACGATGTCGTTATTGGCAGCTCGACCAAGGCAGATCATATTAACAGGAGCTGAGCTGGCGTGCTTGGCTATTTCGATTACTAAGGTTTCATATATTTGAGATTCGGTGGAAGGGGAGATTTCTCCAGGAAGTTCGTCGCTGTATTCAGAAGAAAAAGTTTCAAATTGAAAAGCCGTGTCCTCTATCCAATCTCCGGCTTGCGGCCAGAGTAGCACGGGATATTTGTGTTTTGCTTGAAACAGGCTAGAGGTAAGCCCCGAGGCCTCTTTCAAATATTCAACGATTGGCCTAAACTCACCTGTCATCAAACTCTCCAAGACTAAGTCCTGTCCCGCTGCAGTCTCGGGCAAAAACCACTATTCTTTGTGGCCGAGAATCATGAAATCTTCACCTTCCTGGAGAATGTATTCCTTATCTCCCAATCCGAATTCAGGGTCGTACCGGAAGGGTATTCTAAGATCATCTGCAGTTGCTATACGTTCCAAAATATAAGAGAGTACCGCGGTCATTTCATGGATGGCAGGAAGCATAACGTTTTGGGGAATGGCTATTTCCTTGAGGCCGAAATGGGTGTATATGCCACGGGTAACAAGTACTCCTTTTGCGGGTAGATGGACAATTTCCACCACTTGAGCAGCGTTTTTTTGATTAGCTATAGTTGCTACGATGACTTCCTGGGTGGAATCGGAACCGTTAAATAACTCGGGCATTAACATCTCCTGGGCTCAACTATTTTGTGCGTCTTCAAGTTAATTACACGACTTCACCAGATTTGACAAGTCTTGCCCTCAGAGCCAAATTCGCTTGGCACTTCTGTTTATTGTTGAGTTTTTCCGACATGCACGTCTCATACCACCTATATCGCATAGAGCATGGCGCATAGCGTCAATTAGTAGCATCGTTGAAGCCGTTGAAGTGGATGAAATCGTTCAAGTCGTTCGAATCGGTGCTGGAGGCCTCTCCCAGAGGAAAATCTCACACTTAGTTTGGCCGGTTTAGCCCGGTTGCCAGGTAGCACAGACAAGAATTCCACGTTCCGCGTTCCGACTTCCGCGTTTAAATCCTCGTCTCGCCTTATTTGGCATGCTGGTTGCTAATATAGTAAACGGTTAAAATCATATTACTCTTTAAGTGGTTGTTATATTTAAAAAATTATCATGCAGGGGCGATTGGCCTTACCCGATTTTGTATACAATGAGATACATATACGGGAGGACTAAGATGAAACTTACGGGTAAATTAGCTTACTACGAAAGCAAACTAAAACTTCTCAGTAACCCGAATTTAGATGCCAGTCTCTTGAAACTTGGATGCTGGGATGCTCCTTTCGAGAAAGCGGGGCTTTCGGATCCGCGAAGATGTCAGTATTTTATTAAGCAGTGCAAAAAATATTATGAGCAAAAGATAGATCGGATTCAGAAGGAGCAGCGCGCCGCTCGTCGCGGCAAATGGTATGTCCGTTTGGGACTGTAGGCAAAATCTGGTTCACTCAGAACATCTCTAGGCATTATCTGTAATGCTTTCGCATGGCGCTAAGTGCGGAGCTCATAGCGTCAATTGGTCTAATCGTTAAATCCGTTCAAGTCGTCAAATCAGCTCACAGCTGAAAGCTCATAGGTCAAAGGAAATCTTTTAAGTCTTTTAAGTCGTTCAAGTCTTAAAGCTCAAGGAGCCAGGCGTCAGGAGCCAGTAGCCAAAATGGAAGAACACTCTTTATGTTTCTCCCTGCTGGATTCTGGATTCTGACTCCTGAATTCTTATATAATTGGTGTTTAGTGCCTAGTCCTTAGTGCCTAGTGACCTGCTGCCCTCTGCCCTCTGACTTCCGACCTCTACCTATTACAACAAATGACAGCGGAGCGTAGTGACCTAATGACGCCGAAGGCAAGTGACTCATTGCCTGCCAACTGTCTTGTGTCCTCTGATCCCTTGCCTCTGATTCCTTAACCCTTTTTATTGACTACACTGCTCAATTAAGATTAAATTGAACTCACCTATATAAAGATCAATGGTTGTCAACCCAGATGTTTCATGAATTGGTGTCACGAGACCACGAAGATGCGCGTGCCACCGGGCAACCGTCCCGCGGTACCGCGGGATTGGTCCCGAGGCGTACCTGACTGGTACGTCGCAGGGGCCTGCACCTGAGGACGCGCGGAAGGACGGTCATAATCGTGGTCGCAGTAAGCGATTCATGAAACATCCGGGTTGATCGGTCAAAGTATTATGAGTATTTCTCTGTAATGATATACAGACATAGAGCGAACCGTCGGAAGGAGAGAAGGTATGACAGCAAAAAAGCCCCGTACCATAGCCATACTTACTGGTGGCGGCGACGTGCCCGGACTGAACCCATGCATCAAAGCACTGGTCTATCGTGGTATTGAGGAAGGGTTAAGGGTACTGGGAATCCGGAGAGGATGGGCAGGTCTTTTCGAGTTTAACCCTGACCACCCCGATTCCATGAAAAAAAATATTATGGAGTTGGAGAAGGGGACAGTTCGCACCATAGACCGCTCCGGAGGTACCTATCTCCACACCTCGAGAACCAATCCGGGAAGAGTCAAATACGAAAACGTCCCTGAGTTTCTCAAAGACCAGGCGAAGGAAAGTGAACTTAATGACTTTACCGAGCACGTGCTGAGCAACCTGAAACATCTAGGCATTGATGTATTAATTCCCATTGGAGGGGATGACACGCTCAGTTATGGAGAGCGTCTTCACGAAGAGGGCTTCCCCGTGGTGGCAATCCCTAAAACCATGGACAACGACGTCCATGGAACCGACTATTGTATTGGTTTTTCCACCGCGGTAACAAGGAGTGTCAATTTCATCCATTCTTTGCGCACCTCTACCGGTTCCCATGAGCGCATCGCTGTTATAGAGCTCTTTGGCCGCTACTGTGGTGAAACTTCTCTGATCTCAGCGTATCTAGCGAGTGCTGACCGGGCCATAATCTCTGAAGTTCCTTTTGACCCTGAGAGGCTCGCCCGTTTGATCATGGAGGACAAGCAGGCCAATCCCAGCAATTATGCCATGCTCACTATCAGTGAGGGTGCGCGCATGATCAGCGGCGACATGGTACAGTATGGAGAGGCCGACGCCTATGGTCACCGCAAACTTGGCGGGATTGGTATGATGACTGGTGAGGTTCTGAAGAAATTAACCGGGCAAAACATTATTTTCCAACAGCTCTCGTACCTAATGCGGAGTGGCGCCCCGGATTCCCTTGACCTGATGGTGGCAGTCAACTTTGCTAACATGGCCATCGACCTAGTTCTCAAAAAAGTGAGTGGCCGCATGGTCTCCTTGACCCAGGGAGTATACACGGATGTGTCCATGAGCGTCATTACGAGCGGACAGAAAAGGGTTGATGTCAGAGAGCTATATGATGCGGAGCAATATCGGCCAAAGGTCCGCCACGTGATGGGAAAACCGATGTTTCTTTATTAGATCTCAGTTCGCCCAACAATTCCTACACACTTAACTGCCGTCCCCTCTGCTGGGTGCGTATAGGGTGCGGAAAGGTGCAAGTTATCTAGTTCGTCCACCTGGTTTTTATGCTCCCCTGGCATCCAGTGAGCGTACTTGTCCAAAGTGATACTCAACTGCATGGTGGCCCAGCTGCTTACTCACGTCAACGATGTTGTCACCTTTGGCGATCCGCAGGGTGGCGTAGGTGTGGCGCAGGTCGTGAAACCTGATAGGTCGGGGTGAGATGTCTTGGAGTTTTCTCTGAAGGATGAAGTTGTAGTTTAGCCTGTTACCTGTTTCATCGGCGAATATCAGCCCGGAAATGCTTGCAACCTTGCGATGCTTCCTCAGGCCCTTGAGTGCTTCCACGGTTGCA
This sequence comes from uncultured delta proteobacterium, assembly GCA_963712115.1. GTDB lineage: Bacteria > Desulfobacterota > Syntrophobacteria > BM002 > BM002 > BM002. The sequence goes on from CAVQGX010000018.1 coordinate 57,298, forward strand.
GGAGTGAGATCGACCGTGCGAGTCTTCTTGTTCTTTGGAGGCCCGGTCCGATCCAAGCGGTAGTCATAAGCTCTTACTTACCTCGAGGGTCCTGTTGTTCAAAGTCGATGTCGGACCATTCAAGTGCAAGTACCTCGCCCAATCTCAAGCCGGTTCTGACTGCTAGCAAATAGGCTGTAGAAAGCTCAATTTCAAGCCCTGCTGCGTTTTCCAGCATTTGCTGTACCTCGGTAGCACTCAATGGATCGATGCTCGTTTCAGCCTGCCAGTTCCGCAATATTTCCGTGGTTCTCTGGCAGGGTTCTGATACTGATAATTTCATCCTCAATCGCATTTTCAAAGATACCGCTAAGCACTGCTAGAATTACTTGAGTTCCAGGCCGGAGAGTAGTCCCTTGCCTTTGAGATGTTCCGATAAAGTGCTTAACGTGTTTCCGTTTAATCTCATCGAGTCTTTTGCTGCCAAAATGAGGCTCAATGTGCAATCTGAAAACCTCCTTGTATTTCATGCAGAGTGCTTTACAGCCTGCTCTCTGAGCGGAGAATCGAGCCATTGCTTGCCGTATTTGGCGACCGTCGGACGTTGATCCCTAACCATGCCCATATCGCCAGCTGCAAGGCGCTCTCTTATCCTCCTTGCTACGTTGTTGGCAGTGCGCTTGTCGCCTATCTTCTTGCTCCGACGCCTGCCTTTGTGGTGGATGAACACCCACCACTCCCCTGAATCTTTGACTTTTTCTCTAACGTTTACAGCCATCTTCAATCACTCTCCTTTCGTGCTCCGGGTGTTGCTCTCACCTATTCCCAGGTCATAACCAGCTTCGTTCGCTATTGTGTTCTCACTTGTGTTCTCACTTGTGTTCCTAATTTTCACAGGTCATAACCTACCTTGAACTAGTCTGTTTCGGGATCCCGATTTGCTACTTTACTCCTTTCAGTTTCTTCCTTCAGCGTTTGACAGTGGCCTATAATTTCCTCTGCAGCCTTGACAAGCATCTGTCCTGCATCGATAAAAAAGAACTCCCCGCTGTTGTTCAGGTCTCCAGGATCCATGTTTTTGAGAAATTTCCCTATACCTTCCACTTTTTCAGCACACCCTAAAAGATCCTCGTAAATCATTGGCTCTCCTCCTCTTTGGCCGGTTTCTGGCCGTTGCCAAGCAGCATGTTCTCGAACTGCGTCAACGTTTCTCCCACTTCCAAAAGTGATTCGCCCATACCCCACACAATATCACCGCCGTGTTTCGCTATTCTGTACTTCTCGAAATCGGAGCTCATAATCGCCGCCCATACGAAGTAGAGCTTTCCCATTTGTGGGCGAACCTCCTTCTCCCAAAAGCATTTTGCCTGTTCTACTCTTTCTTCATTCATCTGCTCTCACCTCCTCCCCGGTGGAGGCCTCCTCTTTGGCCTCAGCTTCCAGGATTTCAACCATTTGTTTGAAATGGAATAAGGTGTTGTTGTAGTTGGCCGTGATTTTGTCGAGTATTCTGTGTAGACCACGGCAGGCTTCAGTAAATCGGTTTCCATCTTCGCTTGCCTCCCCTGCTAGACCTATAGAACTACTAAGGGCAAGCAGGTTATCGCATTGTTCTTTCCAGACGAAGATTTGCTGGTGATACAACCTCAGGGCTTCTTCTTTAGTCATCATAGGGTCACTCCTTTCACCCCTGAAACTCCCCTACCTGGTGCCGTGAGCCGCCGTAGGATCGACGATCGCCGAATTTAGGTACTTGGGCACGTCCCAGGATCCAGAAACGAAAAAACCCCCACCCCAGCCACGGCCAGAGTGAGGATGAACTGGTTTTGCGCGAGTTCTTCCCAGGCGCAGACGCACAGGCCCCCAGTGCCTCACGGCAAGGAACTCGGGAAACTGGTTATTTAAGTCTGCGCGGTTCATAGCTCTGCCTTTCGGGAAATTGGTTGACGTATATACTTTTAGTTTTAGTATATTGAAGTCAATGTCAAACATACGAATGCACGAAGCTCTTGCAACACCCAGAGGTGATTTGAGTTTGCAAACGAGAAATGCTACAAGCGCAAACTAGCAAAGAGATAGGAAATCTCGCCGGCGTATATCTCATGAAGTAGAAACAATCTCCTGAAAACCATTCGCATCTAGAGAAGTTGGAGAAGTCCTAAGAAATATGACTGACATCGAAATTCGTAGAAGGATTCTCACTGCCCGCTCGATGACCAATATGACATGCATCAAGAAAACAAATCCTCAAATAACATCAGGATCCCCAACTCATCAGCCACAGTCTTAACGCCCCGGGGCCCCTCATTTACCTTCACCGGACTGTTCCTCCTGCCAATCTCGAAATCGCCGGTACTTCGCCGGATAGAAAATGCACCATAAAAAAATCCAGTAAGGCTCGAAATCCTCTTCTCAGCACCCTTGATGTGGCGGTATCTGCATTTTTTGCAACTCCATCCAGGCCAGCTCCGTGCCACAGCATGGTCGAGACAACGGGTATAAAGCGGACAGGCAAGATTCCGATACCGGTTGCCAGTAACTCTCCGAGGACGACGTTCCATTGACCGAGTTGGCCTCCTGCTGGTAAACTGAAAAGGCCAGCTGGTCAATTTTTCTCTTAACTAAGCCAGGAGATGCACGCTCCTGGCTTTTCAACTTTAGATTCCACCCCAAATGTTACCAGGGGGGGGTGCCCTGGGTATAGGGTCAGAAGTGAATGGGCGTTTCACGCATGTTTCACGCAACAAATAGACCTTGTGGAACAACAAACAGGCATTATAGAGCATCAGTTATCTGGGCGTAGAGCCCGGTTCAAAACCTTCTCATTCTCCAGCAGCCACTTCGCCACGTTTGGCAAATAATACAGGCGGACTTGATTGGTCACGCGAATAAAGGGAAACTGCTTTTCCGTCCTCAGCCGGGATAGTGTTACCTTCTTCAAGCTCAACAGGTCCAACAGTGTGTCCTCTGTACAGAAATTCTCCATTTTCAGTGCTTCTTCGTTCACGGCGCAAAACCTCCTCTTCAATGAAACTTTCAAGCCAATAGCAGCGAACTAGGTCGCCACGCTGATTTAGTTCTCTCCACCAGGCCAGTTTCCTCTCCTGACTCATAACCAAAAACAATTGCACACACCTGGAGCAAAGAAACCCCTCGGCGTCCTGCGCCGGCTTGTAATCCGTAGCCTCTCCACAAAACCCACAGCGGGCGCCGCTGACTATGTCTCTCTCATCCTGGCGCATGCAATCCTCAGATTCGCAAAGCCACGGCCATTCCGGGCATTCAGGGCAATCCTGACAGGATCTCAATTGCATACTTCCTCCTTTGACTTAGCTTAGGTCCAGCCTTTTGGACTAGGGACCGGATTGATCACGATGATCGGCGTGATCTCAAAACCACAGCCAGGGCATAGTGTTTTAACGCCGGTTGGATTTGTTTCGAAGATCTGATTGCACGCGGGACAACGCACAACACTACCTCTTTCAATGTTTTGTAGTTCCCTGAGATTCCGCCTGCAGAGCCAAGTAGGCCTCCAGGAAGCCAAAGACGAAACTGGCGAAGAAAACTTGGTCAATTAGCTCACCGTGAGCCTTCGAAAGATGATCAGCAAGTGACTTGGCGGCACTGGGTAATGCTTCACGAAGTTTTTGGGTCAGATCAGTCGCGGTTTGGAAATGCGCCATGATGGGGTCTTGCTGGCTGACTACCTCAAAAATATCTAAACGTCGAGTAGCTAAAACTTCAAAGGCCTTTGTAACTACATCTTCGCTCAACGTCTCATAGTTCAAGGCTTGCATCGCTTCACCTCATTGCGCGCGGCGCCGCGCCTTTGTTGGATAGCTCAAATAAGTTTGCCGGTACCAGCGCACTGCAGAGTCGTATAGTTGACGCTGCGCCGGCGTGAGTCCTCTTATAAACCGATAGCGCAGTTTCTTCGGCATGAAGGCTAATGGGTGGCTGATTTTAATGGCCTGCCGCAAAGCCTTATAATTCCCGCCCAGGTCAAAATATTGCTTTTTGTACTTCTCAGCGAGCTTCTGATCACCGTATTTGAGTGCCTGCTTGTAGTAGTAAAGTGCATTGCTCCTGGCTGTGGGTGTGCCAATAGAAATGTCTTGACCTTGCTCCCGGAGGTATTCACCTGCCAAATGACGGATTGCATAGTACGAGGCTTCACCCGGATCCGTGCTGTAGGTGATCAGGTTAGTAAGGTCGTGAATCAGGCCCCTAGTTGGCTTACTCGCCAAGTGGCGGTAGGGCATATCCAGAGAAAGAGTCCGGGCGATATGTTCAGCGCGATCACGGATCGGTCTTGGCCGTGATATGTCAGGCCAGAGTGATACTCCCGTTAGGATCTCGAGCAAACTGCGTTCCAGGGGTCTGGCGCCCAGAAGCACCCTGCGCAGAGGAGGCAGATCGAAAAACTCACCCATGTCTGTGGGCATCCAACCCATTTCCTTTAGCTTTTGTGCCGGCGTACGCTCTTTGGTGATCACGTCCATGATATCGTGGGGGAGCTCACCGGCACCGAACCACTCGAGGGCATCGGATAGAGCGCCCTGGAATCTGAGCGTGATCAGGCTACCATCCTCACGGCGACCGAGGATCAGGTGCAGTTGACGCCTGCCTGCCTGTCTCAGTTTTCTTTCTTCATCAGGCCAGAACGTAGCATTGTAAAGCATGGCTGCGGCATAGAGCATACTGGCCTTGACAGCGAGTTTAGTGCCCTTCCAAGCTATTTTCTTGGCACCGACTCCCGCTATCCTGGCCTTACGGCCTTTTACCTCTCCTTCATGCGGCAGGTTTTTGATGAGCCGGACATACCTGGGAGCGTTGATCTCCATCCACGACCAAAAATAGATTAAGTGCTTGCGAAGCCATTGACCCGCCTCGGACACTGCTCCGTAATCACCTATCAGTTCCCGGGCGAGTTTTGCGGCTTTGTCGTCTCTATTCTTGATAGCGTCTATTTCGCTCTTTTTTGAAGCTCCATAGAGATTCTTGCCCTTGGCGAGCTCTGTCTTGAAATGACGGTAGGCAGCGAGTCGAAGGACGTTCTCGCGCCACATTGTAAAGTCTTTGATGTTCTTCCACCTCGCGCGGATCCAGTTCGGCTCTTCGCCGGCAATCAACTTGAAAAGGCCTTCTTCAGTGATATCCGGGATCTCGCGTACAGTAAAACCGGATCCAACGACACCCTTGCGGAGTGCCGTACGCAACTCGGGTGTCATCTCCTTGCCTTTAAGCTGCCAGGCCCATAAATCATTGGCTGCGTCTTTGACATATTTAAGAATCTTTGGGTCATAGGCCAGCGTGATATCCAAGTCGCCGCTAAGGTTGTTGATGTTGTATTTCACCACCCGGAATGGATTAAGGAGGATCCACTGTTTCCAGGAAGTACCGATCGCTCTTGATGCCTTTGCAAACGGCCCCTGATCCGGGAAATCCCGGAAGTTGTCTAGTGTATCGGCTAATCTTGTTGGAATGACCCATTGAGTTTTTGGTCGTCTTGCCAGCACACGTCGAACGTCCGGATCTTCTAAGGATTTTTCACCAGCTTGCACCCGTTCGAGCACTTTGTCAGTAATGCTATTTACAAAATAAAATCTAGGGTGCCTGTCGGGGCTCCATGGTCGATAATCCTCCGGTTTCATGTGTTCCCACGTTTTGAACTTATTTCCCAATTCCTCTTTAACCATTGCATTTCTGCCAGCAATGGCCTTGAAAATCGTAGCGGCCTGCATGGATCCAGGGCCGCCGTCTTTGACAAGCCACCCAAGGAATTTAAACCAATTCTCATGATTGGATCCCGGCCTGGTCCACATTTCAGGATCTTCGGGGTAATCCTCCTTGTCAGCTAGGTACTGCTCCCAGGAGTCAGCCAGGTCCTCGATAACATCGTCATAGCCGGGACCATCGAGCTCGCCATCGTAGGCCATCTTTGCGAGCTTATTGTTGGACATGGCAATGCGTTGCTTATACCCGCGAAAAGGATCAACGTAGTCTTCATCCCCAGGTACCGGAGTGCTACCGTCTTTACGAGCAGGATTGGCCTGCTTGATTACTTCACGGTAATTCCACGCTTTGGCCTCGGACTCCAACTCTCCCCTGATATCGGCTTCGGCTTGAAGCTTGTCCAGGGTATGAACGGTTTCCAACTGCGCGAGTCCCTGGGCGATCACAACAAATTCAGACTGGAGATATTCAGTGTTGAAGTCTTTGACTGATCCTACCCTCGCGATCTGCCAGCCTTTCCTCGAGAGCCTTACATCAGCGGTGGAAGTTCCAGGAGTCAACCGCCCCATGGCCATGTATTCAAGCACCTGATGATGGTAATAGGCATCGTTTTCTAAAACTTCTTCATGGAGTAGGTTGTTTTCAACGAGTTCCTCGCGTAGCCGGCGCATAAGCTGCTGGCGAGTCTCCAATGCCGTGCGAATGTATTCGCTTTGCGCTGCGGCTCCTTTGAATTTGCCGAGGTCGGCTATCACTTCCGCACGGTTCTTGTAACCAAAAGGAAGAACTTCTTTCTCCTCGAACATGCCGCGATCGATATCACGCAGGAGATCCGGCAGGATGATATTGCGAGTGAAGACGTCATATTCCCAATTGGCAAGATTGCCGGTAATTTTTTTAAGTGCATGCAGCGCGGTAGCCTGAGAGTATTCGGGTACGGTTAAGTACTGTCTCAAGATATCGATTAAGCGTCCGTCTGTTTTCGGATCCAGCTTGGGGAAAAGGCGCGAGATGCTGTGGTAAGCTTTGGTCACAGACTGGCGCAGCTGCATACTCACATTGGGCCTGGGGATCCCCTTAGCTTCATTCCAGCGACGCTCAACTTCTTCACTGGAACTTTTAAGATCGATACCCTTGGGAGGGGGTCTTACTGGTGCTTTTTTCCTTTTAAGTAACTCGTCGAGCTTTAGGCCTCCGGGAGGGATCATTTTCGAGATTTGGCCTTTAATGCTGGCCTTCTTTTTCTGGCCTCGCTCAATAGAGATGGCACCGGTTTCACTTCTTAAGATTTGCTTTCCTTCGCGGAATAATCTCAAGGCGAGATGCCTAACCTTAGTCCAAACGTCATCCAAAGCTTGTTTTAGCTGCTGATTGAAAGTTTGATATTTAGTGTGTCCCTGGCGAATCAAATGCTTACTAACGGTCAACAAGTCAGCATATACCCTGGGTCCTTCCTTCATTTGAGTTGAAAAGGATCCTCGCTCGCTTCGTAGGGATTTGACCACTCGGCCTCGTGCCTCTTCATAGTCTTGCAAGGTTTGCAGGGCATCCCGGTAACCTTTGACCTGCCTTCTATTGAAATCAGGATAACGCTCTTGGATCTTCGCATTGCGCTCTCGAACACTTTTTAACTGCAGAATGTCAAGGTCCTCTGTCTTTGCTTCAGGAATTTGCGGTGCTGGCCTTTTCCCTTTCGCTAGCCTCAGTTCATCTACACCATAGAGCTCCGGTGACTCTTTGTCTTCAACCAATATGTGCCTGGATTGTGGCCCTATTTCCTCGGTCGGCGCCACGATTACTCCCGGGCCGTCCGGCGTCTCGACTCGATCACCAACAGCGAAAAGTGGCTTTCCCACGGCTTCGGGCTTTGACGCCCTGACAGCTTCCATTTCGATCTCTGCGGCGTTTTCTAGACCCTCAAGGGTTTCCGGATAAACGGATGGTTCGACGTCAGGTTCAGATTGTTGTTTCTCTGTGGTTTCGCTAGGTTCTACGTCGATTGCTTCGCCTTCGGCACGTCCCTCCAATATTTCATCTAATTCTTTGCCAACGAAAGGATGGCCCTCTTCGACCTCCCTTTCGAGATCCTCAACTGTTCTTGCTTCTGGGACTGGCTGCGCTGGCGCTTCAGCTTCAGGTGCTATCGCTTCTGCGCCTCGATGGATAACCAAACCACCACCGGCAGCTATGCCGCCCAGGGTGCCGCCGATCGCTCCGGAATAAGCAGCACGTTTGGTTGTTTCCGCAAACTGATCAAAGAATGTCTCGACCTTTTCAACTGCACTTTTATCCGGATTCTCCGCGAAGATAGTAGTTGCTGCGTCTGGATATTCCTGAATGAATTCGGTAATGGCCTCACGCCCCATGGCTTCGCCCAGAGCTTTCAGCTTGCCGATCAGGACCTTTTGCGGCTTCCAGAACTTTAGTGCCCCTTCAAGACCTACCTGCTCGAGCGGGACTTGCATCACAGCATTGGCAAAAGATGATGCAAAAGCACGCTTGGGATCCACTCCTTGAGATACGAGATTTTCGTACTGGCCACCCATGATCTGAGCGCCGATCATGGACATGCTTGCGATGCTTCCAGCTCGCCGTGCAATTTGCTCTGCCACTTCTTTGGTGATCTCGCGCCGTGCGAGCTTTGCACCTATCTTCAAGCCTTTTTTGGTCAGGCCGACTGCGGTAAGAAATGAAGCTATTTGCGTTCCATATTGAGGGGCTGACCTTAATTACGTCCTCCCAAAAGCCAGCTGATTTCCCTTCGTATTCAGGCGAAACTGCCAGTTCAGGCCGTTCCGCGATCGACTGGACGGCATCTGCCATTCTGTTTGAGCGTTTCTCCTTGAAGTTCCAGATTCATCCATTCAGGGCGATGAGTCATTAAGCCCCCTCCAGGGCGAGCCCCTGGTGCTAATTCCTCTGCCCATCTCTGCCAGTTCACCGTATGCTCGTAAGTGGTGCTTCAATGCCTTTCAGAGCGCTTCGGGCAACATCTTTAGTCCCTTGCCAGAGTGCTCCACCGAGTCGGCCAAGGGAATATTCCGGCCATCTTCTTCGGCAGCCACTATTCCTTGCTTGTGGACCTCGCAAATAGCGAGACAGAAGGCTTTGTTCCTCCTATTCGACTTGAGTCTTCAAGGTCATCTAGCGCTATTTCCGAGCCCAGTGGACTTCAGAATTGATTTTGCAACCTCTGAGGTAGCTCTAGTCCTGGAGGTTAATTTCAAGATGTCGATCTCAAGAGTAAGCATCCTGATGATCGGTATGGTCCTTTTTGGATTGTTTCTTTCGTTAACACCCGTAGCCACCTTCTCCCTTAACTCCCCATCCCCACTCATCGGTAGCTGTCTTTATCCTACCTTCTTCAACCGGCATTAGACCGAGCAGGCTCAAGGCAAGATCCAAATAGGGACTGTATTCGGGTTGGGTCCTCAACCATTCTTGAAATGTTGCCGTAAGGCTCTTGTTCTTCGATGCCGCGCTGCATCTCACCAACTTGCCGCCATTACCTGTGGCAGTTCCAAGGTGGCAAAGCGTTCATAGGCATCGTATTTCTCAGCACCGATCATGCTTTCTTCTGCGCTTCGTGTCTTTTTAAGATCAAGCTGTGATTTGACCATATCGCTTGAATGTTGAAGGCCCATGCTTGCCATTTTGCGATCCGAGCAGGGATTCTTCTTCTTCCCATGCAGGTGCTAAAAATTCGCGTCTTGCACCGAGGAAGTCTTTGACCCGATCTTTCCAGTCTTCAGGGCCGCCGAATTTTAGTCCCCCCAGCTGTTTAAAGGCTTTTGTTTGCAAAGCACTAGGGCCGCTGGTTCCAGGTAATTTACCGCTCATAAGGTGTTGCACCCTTGCCGATCAAAGGCGTGAGGTAGCCAGCAAACTCTTTTGACAACTCTCGCTGTTCTTTTGTCCATCGTTTTATGTCTTTGTCGGTTTTGGATTTGCCGTGCTGCTCCTCGTACCAACCTGTTAGACTTCCTCCGAACATGGCTATTCCTCCTTTATTTCTAGGATTTCTCTTGCTTTCGACGAAATGCGTTCTGACATTGGCTTCTCGCCCTTAAGGATTCGAGAAACGAACGACTGCGAAACTGCGAAGTTGTGCAAATTTATTGATGCTCATATCCCGACGTTTGAGCTCACTTCTTTAGTTGCTCTGCAGTCACCAGCAAACCCGTCTCTGGTTTTCGCCGGCAACTTGGTCGTAACTTTCCTCGTTGGTGGCTGTCAGCTCTTCACCGGGATCCGGATGCTCTTCTTCCTTTTCTCTCTGGGATTTGCAAGAAATGCAGCCACGTCTTTTTCGCGGTATGTTAAAAAGTGCGGGTGTAGCTCCTGAACTCGTCCAGTAATCGTCCATTCATTGTCACCCTCGACTATTCGCTCAGTTAAAGCGCGAAGAATTTCCACCTTCTTTTGGTGTCGGTTTGTTCTGTTGCAGGTGGGCACTGGCCTGGTTTTGCCGTAGCTCGAGTATAGGAAGAGTAAGGCCGCACTCAAAAATGGACTGGCGCAAGATAGAAATTTGCTGTCGGCATTCCTCAACGTCGGCGTTATCCACCTCGCCTAGAATTTGGGCAGCCAAAATGTCGGGGAAGGAGAGTTGAGCGGTTTCAAGTTTTTTCTGCATCTCAATCATTTTGTTTTGCACCTGGAAAGTTGCAGCGGCAATTTGGGTCGCTTTCTCATCAATCTGTTTGACCGCTTGGTCGGCTTTTTGGAATAGTTGGTCGATAATTAATTGCATAGTTTTCCTCTCCTCCCAATCTCTCTGCATTTCGTTCGTAGTAACATTCGCCATCGAGCACTTCTTATGACCTAAATTAAAAATCGATATCTAGCACCTTAGGAAGGCTATCTTCCACATCAGGTATTTGTCCATATAAGGCATTCGTATCCGTCTCCTGGGGCTCGTATTTTTCGTTCATTGATTTTTGCATCTGCTGAAACCTATTCCGGGCAATAGCTTTTACGTATCCGGTCACGTTTTGCTTGTTAAAAGAGAATTTCTTGTCTGCTGCTCTTTCTAAAGTAACCTCAAGCGCAGCGCACAGGCACTCAGCACAAGTTTCACCGCATAGAGCTATCAACTCGTTTAAGATCGTCTGTACTCGTCGACTGCTAATGGTTTGGGTTTTGTTCTCAAGTCGGGCTTTATCGAGAAAAGAGATTATTAGCTTTTGGGTTTTTTCTGATTGCTCACAAAAATCAGGTAGGGAAATGAGAAGACCGTTTAGGTCTTCGAGTTTTCCACAAGATATATTCTTTATAATTTTTTTACATTCTTGTTTGTGTCCAGCAACCGTTACCTTACCGTTACTTTCATCGTTACTTTCATCCCCCAACCTTCCTTGATAAGTAGGCCAATTTGCTATGGTTATTAGCGTAAATGAACCGTTACTTTTAAGGCGTTGTTCGTGAGGCGATTGTGAGTTCATTGTGAGGACGGTCTTTTCGATTACAATCATTCCCTGGGACTCAAACCACTTCAGAATGACGCGAATAGTTTTTTTGTTCGGTTTCTTTTTGACATGTCTTTGGTAGTGGCTTACCCCTTCAGCAATCTTATCCATAGAGGTCAGTACCTGGCCTGTCTTTACAATAACAATGCCTGTTTTCCCCATAGATACTCGGCACCCCTTATGATTCGCCTTCCAAAGCAACCAAGTCCACACACGGTGATAAAGTGGGGGCATTCTCCAGACCATAGAGTCCTCTGTTTTTCTCCAACTTTTGACGTAACCTCTATGCATCCTCATCACCTCCAAACCGGGCGGCATAGAGATCTTGGATTTGCTCAATCATCTCGTTTTCATCACCATCAAAAGTAATCTGGCCGTTTTCGTCAGCGAGCTCACAGAGAAGTCGAAAGAGCTTGACCCCTTCTTCACCCATTTCACGGCGAATTCGCTTCACCAGCTTTTTGGGGATTACAACATCACCCTGCAGTTTCTTGATCTGTAATTTACTCATGTGCTCGATCTTCAAACCTTGTATATTGAGCTTGCCAAACAAGGCTAACTGTACCTGTAGGTCCTTTCCGATTTTTCGCTATGTTCACTTCAGCTAGGCCGGCATGTCCTTTCGTGCATTCGCTTTTTTTGCCCTTGGCACAAAACTGGCAGTAATGTTGGTCTTGATAGAGAAGTAATACCAAGTCTGCATCTTGTTCAATATCCCCAGATTCACGCAGATCTGAAAGAAGAGGTCGCTTATTTTCTCGAGACTCGCATGAACGATTAAGCTGGCTCAGAAGCAGTACCGGCACTTTTAACTCACGCGCTAACGCCTTCATGGTTCTGGTCGTTTCCCCTATTTCCAGATACCTCTGTTTTTCTCGCCTGTCCGATCTGATCAATTGCAAGTAATCAATCGTGACCAGGGCAAGTCCTTTCATCCTCGCCTTTGCTTGACGGGCGAGAAATCGTATCTGTTGAGCGGTTAATGATGGTGAATCGTTGGCAAGGATGGGGAGTTCCGCCAGGTCGCCGGCTGCGTGCACAAGTCGAGTCCAGTCCTCCGCCTTGAGGTGCCCACTCTGGATCAACTGCGAGGGTATCTTGGCTCGGCTGCTAAGGGATCTATCGGCCAACGAATCAGCATCCATTTCCAGAGTGAAGATCGCCACGGGGCCTGCTTGCGCAACGTGTTCGGCTATTTGCTGAGCTATGGCGCTTTTGCCCATGCTCGGACGGCCTGCCAGCACGATAAGATCTCCATCTTGCAAACCGTTAGTCAATTTATTTAAGCCAACAAAAGGAGTAGGAGCGCCGCTTACATAATTAGGGTGCTTGGTGCGAGCCTCTATCCGACGGATTCCGTCTTTCACAAGAGTACGCATGTCTGTGAAATGGGTGTTGGTCCCACAATATTCGACGTTTGTCAGTTCTGACGAAATTCGAGCTATGACCTCTTCGATCGGCTGCTCTTCATCAGTAACCATCTCCATGGCACCATGAAGCAGAGAGATTGTTGATCGTCGTACTGCTTTCTCCTTGATGATCCTGGCATAGTTTGCGAGTGATTCACTGGTAAGGCTGGGAGTGAGATCCATTAGGTGGGCGATGTAAGAGGCTCCTCCTACATCGTCAAGTTTTTTCCTCTCACGCAGAGCATTGTTGAGGCTTACAGAGTCAATCGGTTCGCCTTGGGCGTCTAACCCCAGCATAGTGCTGAATATGACACGGTGAGCTCCCCGGTAGAACCATTCTGGCCGGATCTCAACATCAGGGGGAATGGCGCCTGAAAGGAGGATTCCGCCAATCAGTGAAGATTCTGCGTCAAGATTATGTGGTGGGACTCTCTGCATTGCTTGTTTCCTCGTCGGTCTTGGAGAGACGGTCAATAATCTCGTCGATCTCTCGTAGTTGAGTGTTCACTTCATCGCGGAGATCCAATAAAGCCGCACGTTTTCCGCGCCAAAAGTCGATATCGCTCACAGCATTCCCTTCGAGTTAAGGGTTTAAAGATCCGAAAGAACGTCTTCGACAATTGCATCAACCTGGCTGCCGTTCACGCGGAACTTCTCCAGCCATGCATCAATATCGCCATAGGCCACCAGAATGGTTCCCGAAGACAAGCGGAAGTGGGAGAGCCCATCTTTGAGCCAATCACGGAAGGTGCGGATACTCACGCCAGCATACTTGGCTACCGGACCGATCTTGGCGTATCCACGAAGGTCTGATGTCCTATCTGTGCACCCCAGATTCATTTTGACAATCCTGCCTATTAGCCCAGCCGTGGTCGCGCCAATTTATGCCCTGCTCCTGCAAATGACGCTGGACAGCCTGTCGAACTTCCACAGATACTGATGAAAGATTTCGCCTGGCAGCTTCGCGCAACGCCGTCACCAAGCTCTCGTCAGCTTTGACCGAAATAAGTGCCATAGTCTTTAGCCTCCTAAAAACATCTGCGCGGTCATTGTGCCTCTTTGGGAAGTTGGTTTGTGCTTGGAACTATCTTAAATTATTTTGAGTATGACGATACACCACCACGTCATAGCCTTGCAAAATGGGCAAATTTAAAAAATTTCTGAACAGAGTTGTTTCTAAGTGGAAGATTTTTTGGCCGGATCTGGGTGGAGGCATTCAGATGGTAAGGATCGTGAAACGGCTCGTATCTGATCTCCAAGTTTTTGACCAGACTCCTCATGGTCAATTCTTTCCAAAAAAGCATTGGCAAAACGGAAAAAAGGACCCTTATAGTCAGTGCTGTCTGGAGGACGACTCAATCCTGCCTTTTTGCCAGTCGTTAAAACGTAGATCTTAATAAGGTCTTCAATCAGAGCTTTTAAGGCGATTTTTGGTGCCCCTCTTTTATCATGGGGAAGATTGTCGAGAGCAAAGTCCGCTGCATTTTTGAGACGATGTACGTCCACTTCAATTGCCTCCAAATCAGAAACGCTCAATTTCATAGCAGCCCGAGCCGTGGGACTTAACCCCTTGAAGATATCAACTAATTTTTGACTTTGACGACTTACTTTTCGAAGATCGTCTCTCACAGGAGCAAGGCGTTCTTTGGTATCAAAAGTTTGCTTAGCCGAGAGATACTTGCGTGCAGCGTCATTGAGTTTTTTCTTGAGTTCAGCAGTATATGGAACTCCGAGCACCTGTGCTATTTTGTTTAGGTCTTTTTTGGTAAAAGGATCATTCGGGTAATCAGTAATCCCAATAAAGCGTGCTCTTTTTGAAGTCATCGCTGTCCCTTGCGAATTATCCCAGAGGGAGTGTGGCCAGGCGCTGGGACTGAGCGCTCTTCGGATCCGGAATCCTAGGCCACACTATTTTTGTAGCATTTTACCAACCACTTTGCAAAACATGGAAAAAGGTTGCGTATAGGGCGCAAAACAGGTACAATTTTGTCCACCTTTTTAGGGATTGATCCTTGTGATTTCAATTACTTACGTGATCTGGGTTAAAACCGATGTTTCTTTACTAACCTCAGGTAGCAAAGACGGGAGGGTAAACCAAGGGCAGTCACAAACAGAACGTCAATATTCAAGCACAATGTGGCGCAAGGCTTAAGCAACTGTGTTGCTTGTCAAGCTGTTTCCTCAAAATGAGGTTGCCATGGCGCATGGTTTTTCATCATAGCGTTGAGTATGGTTAACAATTTTCGCATGCAAGCAGTCAGCGCAACTTTATGCGCTTTGCCCGCGGCACAGAGACGTTGGTAGAAGGCACTAATGACCGGATTAAATCTAATAGCAGTAAGTGTTCCCATGTATAGCACTGCTCTGACGTGCCCACGGCCACCCCATATGGACCTTCTGCCACGAAATTTGCCACTGTCTCTGTTGAAAGGAGCTACTCCTACTAATGCTGCGATTTGCTTTCGGTTGAGTTTGCCCAGCTCAGGCAATCCAGCCAACAGACTGACTGAGAGCACTGGTCCTACTCCTGGCACAGTGCGAAGTAATTGCTCTTTTGCCCGCCAGACAGGACTGGCTTTTATGGTCTTTCTCAGATCCTTATTGATATCGTTTAGACGTTGCTCAAGCCAGGCAATATGGGCCTTGATGTCACTGTCTACAGGCTCGGGAGCAGTCATAAGACGATTTTTCTCTGCAGTAAGCATCTCTACCAGCTGCTTTCTGCGGGCAACCAGGGCACTGAGCTGCTGTGCTTGCTGGTCCTTGAGAGGTCTTACTTCCGGTTTTGTCGCCTCGCCAAAGTGGGCCAAAACCTGGGCATCGATCTTATCGGTCTTAGCCAACTTGCCCAGTGATTTGGCAAAATCCCTCACTTGGCGAGGATTGACCACTACAACGGGAAGACGAGCTGCGGCCAAAAGAGCAACAACGCCTGTCTCAAGGCCTCCTGTAGCTTCCAGGACAATCAGGCGAGGACGTAACCGCTTTGCGTCTTTAATCAGCGTGCGGATCCCTTCCTCGTCATTGTCCACAGACCATGTATCGTTTTTTGGGACTACGGCAACATCCAAAAGGTTTTTGGAAACGTCAATACCTATGACTCGCTCTGATTGGCTCATGATAGCTTCTCCCCCCGGCCTTGCGGATACGGGCTCAAAAGGCCCAGACAACTGTTCGGGTTATGTGGAGATGGACGTGACGACCCATGCTTAAGCTCGGACTTTATGTCCCAGGCACTATAGTCGATCTGTCACGTCCTTAGGCTAATTAAACATATCATGAGCCATGGCATTAACAACATACAAGGCGCAGGGTGCACGGCGAATTCATAGAATCCATTAGCCAGTAGCCAGTAGTCAGGAGCTGAAAGGGACTCGTTTCAGTTCTTATCTTGTGAATACTGGATGCTGGCTCTTTCACCTTATGCCTCGAGCCTTGCACCTTGTGCCCTAGCATGGGGGAGGAGAAAGCGTGACCACAAAAGCTGTTATTGAAGGACAACTAAAAAAAGAGCGGCTTCTCAACCGTATCACCCATCAGCTACACGACGCCAGGGACTTGGATGAGATTTTACTTTATTTAAAAGATGAAATTATTGCCCTTTTTGATGCAGAAAGAATCACCGTTTACGGTGTTGATACTGAAAAGCGAGAGATTTTTTCCAAAATAAAAGAGGGTGACGAGGTTAAAGAGATCCGGCTAAACCTTGAAAAGACCAGTGTGGCTGGTCACACTGCGGTTTCCGGTAAGACCTTCAATGTTGCAGATGTCTACGACTCAGATGAACTCAAGAAGCTAGATGCAGATCTCAAGTTCGATGATCACTGGGATCAGATCAGCGGATTCAAAACCCGGCAGCTACTCTCTGGTCCCATTTTATACAACAAGTATTTGAAAGGGGTACTTGAGGTAATCAACAAGGTCGGAGGCGATAGATTTTCTCCAGAAGATGAGAAATATATGGGAGAAATATGCAAGGTGTTGGGGCTCGCCTTCCACAACCAGAGCCGCATACAAAGACAACCTTCTAAATTTGACTACCTATTAACCCAACAGATTATCAGTGAAGATGATCTCAACAAGGCTATAGCGAAAGCTAGAGAACAAAAAGGTGACTTGCCCACCGTTCTGGTCCACGATTTCAACGTGTCCAAGAAGGCTCTAGCCAGGTCGTTTGAAGACTACTATGGTGTCCCCTTCGTCTTCTACGAAGACAGAATCATCATTCCCTCGGAACTGGTCAGGGGTCTCAATCTCGGATATCTGAAAAGGAATTTCTGGGTGCCCATTCAAAAAGAAGACGGCAAAATGATAATAGTAATCGATGATCCGCACAACGCTGAACGGGTTAAAGAGATCAAAAATCTCATGCATGCTGAGGAATATGAGTTCAGGGTGGCGCTGAGGGAAGACATCCTTAGCTTCATTGACACTGCTCTCGGCGACGAGGCAGAATCCACTTCGGTCAGTACGATTCTCGGCGAGCTCGAGGGTGAACGTGGGTACAGGGAAGAAGAGGAAGATGAACTATTGAATGAGAGTGATGCGGGTATAGTCCGACTGGCCAACCAGCTCATAAAAGATGCATATGATCAGGGCTCCTCAGACATCCACATAGAGCCCTACTTCGGCAAGCAGCCCACAGAGATTCGCTTCCGACGGGATGGAGCCTGCTACAAGTACATGGACGTTCCCCACACCCACTCCAGGCCCTTGGTGAGTCGGGTCAAAATTATGGCTAAACTGGACATTGCCGAAAAGAGGTTGCCACAAAGCGGCAAAATAAAGCTCAAGTATGGCAAGAGGGATGTGGAACTGCGGGTGGAAGTTACACCTACCGCCGGTGGAAGAGAGGATATTGTCCTCCGGGTCTTGGCTTCTGGAAAGCCACTACCACTTGAGAAGATGGCTTTTTCAGAGCCAAATCTCAAGAAGCTGACGGATCTCGCTGAGAAACCATATGGAATAATATTGGTGGTTGGCCCGACGGGCTCAGGCAAGACTACTACCTTACACTCTGTTCTTGGACACATCAACCGCCCAGAAGTGAAGATCTGGACTGCGGAGGACCCGGTTGAGATATCTCAGTATGGCCTACGCCAGGTGCAAACCCACGCCAAGATCGGTTACACCTTTGCGGAGGCCATGAGGTCATTCCTTCGAGCCGATCCAGATGTGATTATGGTCGGTGAAATGCGTGACGCGGAAACAGCTGCCATCGGATTGGAGGCCTCGCTTACTGGTCATTTAGTGCTGAGCACCCTGCACACCAACAGTGCCCCGGAGACTGTGACCCGCCTTATTGACATGGGGATGAATCCGTTGAATTTTGCCGATGCCTTGCTGGGTATCCTGGCCCAGCGACTGGTAAGGACTATTTGTCCGGAATGCAGAGAGGGTTACCACCCGGAGAAGCAAGAATTTGACATCTTGGCGCAAGAATATGGCGA
Organism: uncultured delta proteobacterium; assembly: GCA_963712115.1. Lineage (GTDB taxonomy): Bacteria > Desulfobacterota > Syntrophobacteria > BM002 > BM002 > BM002. The sequence goes on from CAVQGX010000018.1 coordinate 75,340, forward strand.
AGATCTTTTCGAGGAACTCAACTTGGACTACAAAGACGACCTTCAGCTTTACCGCGGGCGTGGCTGTCATAATTGTAACGACAGCGGTTATCGGGGAAGAGCTGGCATACACGAGTTGCTTGTAGCCAGTGAAGAAATCAAAGAACTTATCCAGAATAGAGCCCACATGGAAGAAATTCGCAGGGCAGCTATAAACGAGGGGATGCGTACTCTCAAACAGGATGGAATTCTTAAGGTCTTCCAGGGTTTGACCGATTTTTCCCAGGTAAGAAGGGTTTGCATTATCTAGCCGAAACCTGCCCTTTCAAATATTTTCAACCTAACCGGCGTCTCCTTATAGTCAGATGTAACAGGTTATTATTTTTACTGGAATTTAAATAGCTAAAATTGTATGTTGGGATATAGCTACATAGCTCAAAATTAAGCAAGGAGGTAGCAGATGATGAGTGGTAAGAAAATTGTAATCATTGACGACGATCCGGAGATCTGCGATGCCATGAGCGAGATCCTTTCCGAATATGACTACCAGGTATTTACTGCCTTAGATACAAAATCAGGTTACCAACTTCTTTTAGAACAAAGACCAGACCTCCTTATTCTGGATATCATGATGGCAACCATGCACGAGGGCTTGGATTTTGCCACCAAGATGAAGGAAAGGGAGGGGGTATACGGCATGCCCATAATGATAGTCTCAGCCCGGCCACCGGCAGAAAAAGGCTACGGCCGGACCCTAGAAGAAGACCTTGACTGGATACATGCAGATATTTTCATGGAGAAACCCATCGAGCCGGAAGAGCTCATCCATAATGTTAAAATCCTCTTAAAGGGCTAAGTCTGAAAGGCTGTTATTTTTCAGACAGTGGTAGTTTTTAACAGAGAAACATGGGGCTCTCACGGGATCGTGTAGCCAGGAGAGAGCTAGGCACGATGAAAATTTTGCTGATTGATAATAACGTGCAAACCAGGACAGACCTGGAAGTCGCCGTGAAGAAAGACGGATATGATTTTTTTGCCGCTAGTGAAGGTGGTGAGGGGCTGGAGATTTTTATCCGGGAACTGCCGGATATAGTCGTCTTGGACATGGGCCTGACTGATATAGATGGCATTGCATTAGTGAAGAAGATAAAAGAGCAAAACCCTGATGTTCAAGTCATTGTCACTAGTGAAAGCTTTGAACTGGACCTGGCGATTCAGGCGCTGCAATGTGATGTAACCGATTTAGTCAAGAAGCCAATAAGGAAGGAAGCTCTGGCCGCTGCCCTTCGGCTCTCAGAAGAGAGGCTCTGGAAGAGCAACAAGCTTAAAGAATATGTTGAGAATCTGGAGGGGTTGATCAAGGATACCACTGAAGAGCTGCAAAAGAGGCACGAACTCGAACACAACCTTATCCAGACCTCAATGGATGGAATCATAGCCAATGACCGCAGGGGCAACATTATAATTTTCAACGAGGGTGCAGAACGCATTTACGGCTACACTCGTGAGGAAGCGGTCACCAGCTTACATGTGACCCAGCTCTACTCCGAGGGAGTTGCCAGGAAGATCAAGAAGACGATCTATGGGCCCGAGTTCGGTGGTCCCGGAAGATTGATCAACTATGAGACGGAAATTCTCACCAAAAGAGGTGAAACTCGTCCCATCTTGCTTTCAGCAACTCTGCTTTACGAACAAGGCCGAGAGGTGGCTACTGTGGGCTACTTTAAGGACATGCGTGAAGTAAAACGCCTCGAGCGAGAGCTCGTAACGCGCTATGAGTTTGAACACAATCTTGTCCAGACCTCAATGGATGGAATCATCGCCAATGACCGCAAGGGTAACATTATAATCTTCAATGAGGGTGCAGAGCGCATTTACGGCTACACCTCCGATGAAGCTCTCTCGGGAATGAGTGTTACCAAGCTTTATCCCAAGGGTGAGGCCAGGAGGATCAAGAAACTAACTTATAGCGATGACTACGGCGGCCCCGGTAGGCTGCTCAACTATGAAGCAAAGGCTCTGACCAAGAAGGGCGAGTTGGTTCCAATCCTACTCTCGGCAACTTTCCTTTATGAGGAGGGGCAGGAGGTAGCCATGGTTGGCTACTTCAAGGACATGCGCCAGGTCAGGCGGTTAGAGGCTGAGCTTATCGAGAGCGAGCGAATGGCCGGCATGGGCCGTGCCACAGCGGGCATCGCCCATGGAGTTAAAAACATTCTCCACGGCATGAAACTTGGCGCTTTTATGGTGGACAAGGGGTTGGAAAAAGACAAAGCTGACTTGCTCCGTAAAGGGTGGAACCTGGTAGGCAAGAATATTAATCGCATCTCTCGGATGACTTTGGATATGCTGAGCTATGCTCGTAGTGGCCCACCGGTACGGCAAAGGTGTTCTTTAAATGATATTGTCAATGAAGTCTGCGAGTTGATGGAGGAAAAAGCTATAAGGCGACAAATCGAACTGATTTGGGATCTGGACCCATCAGTGCCTTTGGTTGAGGTAGATGCGGAGGGTATTCATTCCTGCCTCCTGAACCTGGTGACCAATGCCATTGAGGCCTTTCCAGAAACCAGCAGTGGCGGCCAGATTACCGTGTCCAGCCGAGACGAAGCAGAGACAGGAGTGATTTTGCAGGTCAAAGACACCGGGCGAGGCATGACCAAAGAATTACAGGAGCAGGTTTTTGAGCATCTTTACAGCACCAAGGGGGCCAGAGGAACAGGTCTGGGGCTGGCCATCACCCAAAAAATAGTTCGCGAACATGGTGGCACCATTCAACTGGAGTCCGAGCCCAACAAGGGTTCCTGCTTCACCATTCGCCTGCCGAAGTAAGTAATGTATCATTTCACATCTAACTTTTATCATTTGGTCGTTGAAGTCGTTCGAATCGTTAAACCCGTTGAAATCGTTCAAATCGTTGAAATCGTCAAACATTTCGAAATCCGCAATCTACAATCCAAAATCTAAAATCTCCCCTATACTCTATGCCCACTGCTCACTTTTTCTTCGGTATATCAAAGGTCCTACCAATAACCCTTTCCGCTGCCCCTACTTGATCTTCTGCAATGACACACATGGAGGATGTAATGGTAGTGGCGATGCTGAAAACTGTTATTCCGGCTTGTTCTAGTGCTCCAAAAAGCAGACCGGACGTGCCAGGACGAATGTCAAAATGAGCTCCCAAGACTCGAATCACCGCTACGGAGCGCCGCAGTTCCAAAGCCTGAGGCTGCATTCTATTAGTAACCTCCTTTAGTTCGGGCTCCAGGCGGGAGAAATCGTCGTTGGCAATACAGATGATCAAGTCACGGTTAAAATCGCCGGCGCAGCCTTCGAGGACAAATTTTACTGGAACGTTGTGGCGTTCCAGCAGGTCAAAGAGCGGCCTAGTTGCCCCTGGGCGAGTAGGGAGACGAAGAAAATTAAGCTGGATCAAATCGCGCAGAATTTTGAGGGGAAAGATTTCTAAGGTCTCGGTGACTCCCACGGTCGTCCCCCTTCTCGACAGAAGGTTCTTCAGTAAGGCTTTGCAGATGGCTCGCTGGCGGGTCAGGGTAACTCAAAGGCATCTCCCAGATAGCCGACCGCCTTCTCCACATCTTCTGTGTTGAGGACGCATGATATCACCGAACTGGCATTGTTAATAGAAAGTATGTATATGCCATTCATTCTGAGAGTGGTGAGCAGTCGTTCCGTTATCCTGGGACGTTCCTTATGCGGATAAATAGATATCACCTTCACCCGAGGGTGATACATGAAATCTCTGATCCCAAGTGATTTTTCATTCGTATCCAGTAAATCCAAGGCCTTATCGAGGAATTCAGCGTCGATGCAGAGGCATAGGGAGGTATTTCCAGCGGAGTCTTTATATTTATTGATAAAGCGTATATTAATGGAGTGTGTTCCCAGTAACTTTAGTACGGTAGCGGAAGAATCGCTATTTTCTCCCGGCAGAAGTAAGGTGACGGAAGCCAGTTCCGGGCTCTGGAGAATACCGGTGATTCTTATCCTCTCTGGTTTTGGGGCGCCTATACGGCGCATTATTTCGAGAGTTTTACTTTGCCTATCCATGGGTAATTTCCCTAAGGGAAATTAGAGGAAAAAGGAGACCACCAAACTATCATTGGGTCATTTAACGTTGGTCATTTGAGATTAATCATTTATTATTGAGCTCTTAAAAATTGTTTTTGCTTTAAAATGGGAGCAAACCCCATCAGTGAATGATAGATGAAGAAGCGTAAAATGACCAGGAGATTTCGCATCTGTCATTCACCGTCCTCGAGCAAACGGGCAGAATTCGGAGGTCGGAGATCAGAAGTCGGAAGTCAGAGGACAGAATTTTGGATTGCGGATTTAGGATTGCGGATTGCGAATTTGGGATGTGAGATGTGGGATACGGGATGTGAGATTTCGGATTGCGAAACCGGGAACCCGCCCCAAGGGTGGGAGTCAGAAGGACAATTTCGAAATGTTTGAGGAGTCTACGATTTCTTCGGTTTCTACGGTTTCTACGATTTGAACGATTTAAACGACTAGATGACAAATGAGAAATGAAGAAATAATAGACTCCACCTACACCATCCGCCTTCGGGTAATGACCCTCGCCCTTGTGGTGGGTGGTTTATTGATGGCTGTCAAGTTCGTGGCTTACTTTACCACGGGCTCAGCAGCGATTCTTTCCGACGCCCTTGAGTCTATTATAAATGTGGTTGCCAGTGGCTTTGTCCTCTACAGCATCTATTTGAGCCATCAGCCTCCTGATAAAACTCATCCCTATGGCCACGGTAAGATTGAATACTTTGCAGTTGGTTTCGAGGGAGCACTCATCATCCTGGCGGCCGGGGCTATCCTCTACAAAGCAATCCCCGCTTTTTTCCAGGTAAGAATGCTGAGCAAGCTGGACTTCGGTATCTTTCTGGTGCTCGGAACTTCAGCTGTAAATCTTGTAATGGGGTTTTTCCTTATCCGCACCGGGCGCAGGACCAGGTCCGCTCCTGTGGAAGCGGACGGCAAACACCTGCTCACCGATGTCTTCACCAGTGTGGGGGTGGTGATCGGCTTGGTTTTAGTTAAGGTGACCGGCTTGAACTGGTGGGATCCTTTAACCGCCTGTGCAGTTGCAGTCAATATAGTCATTACCGGTTGGCACTTGGTGAAACAGTCTTTTGGTAGACTGATGGATGAAGCCGATCCAGAATTACTTGGAAGAATTGTTGAGATTTTAAACCAACATCGACACCCTGACTGGATAGATATTCATCAACTGCGGACTCGGCACTACGGAAATAAAGTTCACTTAGATTTTCACCTCGTTGTCCCACGAAGTCTTGGCCTTCCTGAAGCACACGTGGAGGCCAAAGAAATCGAGGAGAAAATTCTGAGCTCTCTAGTGGAAGTGGAGGAAGTCATCGTCCACGTGGATCCGTGCGAGGATCCCCTGTGCGAATGGTGTATGCGAGATAAGTGTCAGGATCGAAGCAAAGATTCTATTGGTGCAGCCGAGCCCTGGCTGGTGGAAAAAGTGGTGATGAAACGGCAGCATCGGGGGGAATGAACTAGGCACTAAACAGCTGGCAGCTTGCAGCGGGCAGCTGGCAGGCAGAGGACAGAGGTCGAGAGGTCGGAAGTCAGAGGTCAGAGGGCAGAAGACAGAGGCAGTTGTTCAAAGTTTAAAGTTCCAAGTTCAATGCTAAGAGTGAAGGGTTTCCAACGCTTACGGCTCACTGCTTACCGTTTACTGTTAACGAATTGACTAGTCTACCAATTGACTAATTAACTATTTCAGCGACTTCAACTATTTGACCAAATCGCCCTGAGCCTTGCGCCCTTTGCCTTAGTGAATGAGAAATGAGAAATGACAACGGCGCGGTTGGTTTATGCAGATGAATCGGGTCAAATGTATGACCATCCTTATCTGGAGATGGCTGGATCCAGTGGCGGCAGGTGGAGGGAAGTTGAGGACGATATTCTCATACCCCTGCCCCCGGGTAGTGATCTCTTTCTGCTCCCAGACAGGATGCCGGTAGGTTACGACCGCAAAGAAAAACGATTCATCAAAATTGAGGAGGATCCCCACAACCCCCAAAGCAAGGTGCAGGCAGTGGCTGCCTTTATGGCGCCTGCACATACGCAAATACTCACTGCTGCTTACCACAGTGAGCAAAACGCTCCGGTTTTACCACTATTTAGCTACACTGCCGTGGGCTGGCAGGAGGGCCAGTTCGTGGTGGCTGGCGTCCGCGTAGACCCTTTGGTGCGCCAAGATATCGACCAGTTTGATCTTGAAAGGCTCGAAAGGAGGGCCAGAAGGGCTCTTGACCTTCAACGCCAAAACCGGCTCATTCAACACCTTGGTACCTGTGCACTTACCTACGGATGCCCGGCAGCGAGGAATTACTTTTTAGGGCGTTGGGAGGCGCCACTTCCCACCTCCCCCCAGTGTAATTCTTCCTGCCTCGGTTGTATCAGTCTGCAAGAGAGCGACTACATATGTGCCTCGCAGGAGCGTATTACCTTTGTCCCCACCCCTGAAGAGATAGCCGAGGTTGCGGTGAGTCATCTGCAGGAGGCTGAAGATCCATTGGTGAGCTTCGGCCAGGGATGCGAGGGTGAGCCTCTCCTGCAAGGTAAAACTTTGAAGGAAGCGATTAAGCTCATCCGAAGTCAGATTGGGGCCGGCACCATTAATCTGAATACCAACGGCAGCCTGCCGCAAACCATTGCTGAACTTCGGGATAACGGTCTAGACAGTATTCGAGTAAGTTTGAACAGTGCCAGGGAAGTATATTACCAGGCCTATTACAGACCCCGGGGGTACAGTTATTCTGATGTCACAGGTGCCATCCGAGCCATGAAGAGTAGAGACGGCTTTGTATCCATCAACCTTTTAACCCTGCCTGGCCTTACCGACGAGGAAGGGGAAGTGGAGGCTATAATTCGACTGATCGATGGAACAGGCATCGACCTGATTCAGATGCGGAATCTCAATATTGACCCTGAATGGTATCTGCGGGGAATTGGTTATCGCTCTAGTGGCCGGAGCATTGGTATCCTTGAAATGATGAAGAGGATTCGCCTATCTCACCCCCAAGTGAATTTCGGCTATTTCAACCCCTGTCTTAATCCAGGCAAGTAGAGATCCACTTGTGGATTGTAGATTTCAGATTGTAGATTTGGTAAGGCATAGAGCATAGAGCACGGGGCATAGAGTAAGGAGCCAGGAGTCAGAATCCAGAATTCAGGAGAAAAGCAATCAAAATTAAGTTCCTCTCAACTACTTGCCACTGACTACTGGCTACCTCTTTATGGTGCCTAGTGTTTAGTGCTTAGTGCCTAGTGGTTTCTATGCAATCTGCAATCTTAAATCACCTTTTGGAGTCGTTCAGATAAGACGGTAGATACTCCAGATTGACATTATGCATGGCAGATAGAATGTTTCCGCGGATTTTCCGGTTTTTTCGATAGAGGCTCTGAAGGATCTCCCTGATTTCCTGGCGTTTGCCGGTGTTCTTCGAAGGACAGGGATTCACTGTTACGGGAAAGCCCAGGCTTTGGTGAAATCGACGGATTGTTGCTGAATCCAGAAGAGATAAGGGCCGGATAACTGTTATATCACCGCCGAAAAAAGGCTGCCGAGGCAGCATGGTAGATAGCTGGGAGCCATAGAAAATATTTATAAAGAAAGTCTCAATGAGATCGTCGAGATTGTGACCGAAGGCGATTTTATTGCAGTTCAGTCTGCCGGCCTCTTTGAAAAGTGCGGTGCGGCGGAGCCGAGAACATAGGAAACAGGGATTCTCACTGTTTTCTTCGCTGTGGGCTCTGGGGCCAAACTCACTATCAACTATCCGGTGAGAGACACTTAAAGATTCTACCCATTCCTGCACGGAAGAGTAGTCTTCACCCTCAAAACCCAATTCCACGTGGACCGCAAAGAGCTCGTAGGCAATGGGAATTCGATTCAGTCGATTGTGCAGGAGCCACAAGAGAGATGTGCTGTCCACGCCGCCACTTAAGGCCACAAGAATGCGGTCCTCAGCCTCTATTAGGCTGTAGCGTTCAATAGCCTTGCCAACAAGCCGGCGAACCTTTTTTTCAACGAAGGGAGGTTTAGAACCTGAGTGCTGGGACATGACTTACAGAACCTCTTCACTCCACTATTCTATCGCTCCATTTGCTGAGCGAAAAGGAGCTAAGTTCAGGATCGATAATTATTTCATAAGATGGATTGTCAGGCAAACATTTAAGCTTAAGCAGCTAGCCCGGATTATTCATGAATTATCCGGGCTAGAAGGAGGGTGAGTACATGAGGGAAATAATTGCCACAGAAAAGGCACCAAAGGCTGTTGGTCCATACTCGCAGGCAGTACGGTTCGCTAATCTGGTATTTGTCTCCGGACAGATTCCTTTGGATCCTAGGAGCGGCGAAATTGTGGGAGGAGACATAGAGGTTCAGGCCAAGCAGGTTCTTGAAAATCTGAAGGCCATAGTTGAAGCCAGTGGAATGGGGTTAGAAAACGTATTGAAATGTACCTGCTTTCTGAAAAACATGGAGCATTTCGCCAGATTCAATTCAGTTTATAATACCTACTTTGCGAATGTTCTTCCAGCGAGGGAAACTGTAGAAGTCTCTCGGCTCCCGAAGGATGTCTTGGTCGAAATCTCGGCAATTTGTGGGAAATAGTTAGATCTGGCGGAAGATACGGTGGGCTGAGCGCTAAGCGTTGGGTGCAATTTTGGCGAGATGGCGAGAGTGGTAAAACAACATCTATTGTCCAGAATATTCAGCTACTGTCTTTCGTCTCGCCCTGAACCTAAGCCCTGACACCTCACGTCTCGCCATATAGCTATTTGAAAACAAAAAAACGGTGACAGCTTCATAAACGTCACCGCTTCAGAATAATACGCAGCAAGAACTGATCAAAAACGATTCTCAGGTCTGCTTTTCAAAATCATCTTTGCCAGCACCGCAGATGGGGCAAGTCCAGTCCTCAGGAAGATCTTCAAACGAGGTTCCAGCGGGAATACCCCCTTCGTCGTCACCTACCGCCGGATCATACACATAACCGCAAACTTGGCAGACCCACTTGTCCATAACCTCCTCCTTTTCCGCCTAATCTTGAGGCTCATCACCCCGGGTAATACATTGCAGAACTACTAATTAAATCACCGAGTGTTACAATCTAGCCAGGATGTTTCATGAATCGCTTACTGCGACCACGGATATGGCCATCCTTCCGTGCGTCCTCGTGTGTTGGGCCCTGCGACGTACCATTTAGGTACGCCTCGGGACCAATCCCGCGGTACCGCGGGACGGTTGCCCGGTGGCACGCCCATCTTCGTGGTCTTGTGACACCAATTCATAAAACATCCAGGCTAGGACACTTTACAATTTTTATCTATGATTCGCAACCACCATTTCCCATTTCAAATTTATCATTTATCATTTATTCATTTGGCATGATTAGTTAAAAAGTTGTTAGGATCCGTCGTTGAATAATAAATGACAAATGCTAGATGATAAATGTAAGGGTAATGGGTAGGCAAGAGTCCATAGTAATAGACGGTGGTTACGGTGAAGGTGGTGGCCAGATCCTCCGCACCTCTTTGTCTTTGGCCATAATTACAGGGAAGCCTCTCAAGCTGGTGAACATCCGGGGGGGACGCAAGAAGCCAGGTTTGCGACCTCAACATCTTACAGCGGTTCGGGCTTGCGCATCTTTATGCGGGGCTAAACTTGATGGTGCTAAGTTGGATGCAACAAAACTCACTTTTGCCCCCGGAATCATTGTCCCAGGCTCCTATGAATTTCATATAGGTACAGCCGGCGCCGCTACCTTGGTGTTGCAAACTATTTTACCACCCCTCTCCATGGCAAACGGCGAGTCTAGCCTTCTGATAAGTGGTGGGACCCATGTCCCTTGGAGCCCGCCATATCATCATGTAGCGCAGGTACTTATTCCTACCCTAAACCAGCTTGGCTTCAAGTGCGAAACTCTCCTCAATCGTTGGGGTTGGTATCCAAAGGGAGGAGGGGTAATCCAGGCCAGGGTCAAACCTCACAGCCCTCTAGGGTCGTTCAACTTAGATCAACCATTCGAATTGAGACGCATCAGTGGTATTTCAGCCAGCAGCGGGTTACCAGAACACATAAGAGTCCGACAAAAGAATCAGGTGGAGACTCGTCTGCAGAACGCTGGTATCCAAGGTGAAATCGAATTAATGGATGTACATGCTAGGAATCCGGGGACGCTGGTATTTCTCTGTGTTCACGGAAAGGATTCTTTAGCGGGTTTTTCTTCTCTGGGAGCTCGTGGCAAACGAGCTGAACTGGTGGCGGACGAGGCCGCTGATGATTTTTTTCATTTCCTGGAGTCAAGAGCTGCACTTGACCGTCACCTAGCCGACCAGCTTCTAATCTACCTGGCTAGTGCGCCAGGAAAGCAACGATTCACTACATCCAAGGTTACCCAGCATTTGCTAACCAACGCTTGGGTCATAGAGAAGTTTCTGCCCGTTAAGTTTGAGATAGAGGGCGGACTTGGTGAACCTGGCACAGTGATCAAGAGAGACGTTTAGCAGAGGGCATAGAGCATGGAGTCTTGAATATTTATCTTACCCTATGCTCTATGCCCCATGCGCCATGCTGAAAAAATGAACAATGACTGGTGGCAAATTTTGTGTTAGTCTGATGCGAATTCCCGCGACAATTGCTTACCTTCATTTCCAACACCAAACTCGGTATTCGCTTTCCTCAATAGTGGGAAGTTTACACGTGCCCCATTTGGGCGTGGAGGTGACATGAAACAGCAACAAATGTTCGAGAAAATCCTGGTGGCCAATCGCGGTGAGATTGCCGTGCGGATTATGCGATCGGCACAAGAGCTACACATCAAGACCGTGGCTATCTACGAGGAGACAGACAAAGACGCTTTTCACATCACCCAGGGAGATGAAGCTATCTGCGTGGGACCAGGTCCTAGGAAGGACTACCTTAACATTGAAGGCATTATCGAAGCAGCCAGGAAAACCGGGGCTCAGGCCATCCATCCCGGCTATGGTTTTTTAGCAGAAAATCCAGATTTTTCCAAAGCCTGCACTGATGCTGGTCTGGTTTTCATCGGCCCGCCTTCCGATGTTATCAGGAATCTGGGAAGCAAAGTAATCGCCCGCCAAATAGCAATAGATGCAGGCATACCGGTTATTCCGGCAACAGAGAATCTTTCGCTGGGAGGACAGGGTGAAGAGGAGGCTCTGGCCTTCGCCGCTGAGCAGGGCTACCCCATAATGATAAAAGCAGTATCAGGGGGTGGGGGCCGTGGCATTCGCAGGGTGGAAGATAAAAAAGGACTGCTGGAAGGGTTAAAACGGTCCCGCTCAGAGGCCATGATGTCTTTTGGAAACGATGAAATTTATCTTGAGAAATGCCTCCAACGCCCCCAACACATAGAGGTGCAGATTTTGGCGGACCACCATGGCAATGTGGTTCATATGGGGACCCGCAACTGCTCAATTCAACGTCGCCACCAGAAACTTATTGAGATGGCCCCGGCAGGCCTGAAAAAACAATTAGCCGATGAGATCTGCACCGCAGCGGTTAAGATCACTAAAGCTGCGAGCTATCTCAATGCTGGTACAGTCGAATTCCTGGTGGGAGCAGATGGAGAATTCTATTTTCTCGAGGTGAACACGCGCATTCAGGTTGAGCACACAGTAACCGAAATGGTGACAGGAATTGACTTGGTAAGGGAGCAATTGCTTATCGCCATGGGTGAGCCTATTAGCTTTTCTCAAGATCAAGTGGTGGAGCGAGGTTATGCAATTGAGCTGAGAATCAATGCAGAGGATCCCAAAAATAATTTTCTCGCAAGCCCTGGATTAGTGCAGGTCTACCAACCTCCTGGGGGACATGGGGTGCGTTTAGATGGAGCCATATATCAGGGGTATGAGATTCCACGCTATTATGACTCCATGTTGGTAAAATTAACCGTCTACGGTTACACCTGGCGAGAAGCGGTGGACCGGTTGGCCCGTGCCCTAAAAGGATTCGTTATACTTGGTGTCAAGACCACTATTCCCTATTTTCAGAAGATTCTGCAGGAGCCGGATTTCATCCAAATGAAGTTCGATACATCTTACATTGATACCCATCCTCATCTCGTGCAGTATTTGGAAGAGGAAAGGGAAATGGAGAAAATAGCTCGTCTTATTGCCGAGATCAGCGCCTATGGATTCAACCCACATGCACAGTGATCAAGCATAGGGCATGGAGCAGAGAGCAGGGACAACCAGGCGCGGAAGCACGAAATTCGAAATCCTAAGCACTAAACAAATACGAATGTCCAAATCTCAAAATTCCAAAGGATCAGCGATAGAGAAATAGGTTTTGGAAATTTGAATTTTGAATTTCGGATTTGTTTCGGATTTTACAAGGTTTTCAAATAACAAGTAATTGTGGAGACTCAGGAAATGGAAGGGCGAATAACCACAGCAATGAGCACCGTGGAAATCCTGGAAGTCTTGCGGAATGCAAAGGGCTATTATCTTTGTAACAACGAAAGAGATGTTTCACAATCTGACTTTAAGAATCGCTTGATGCCCATGACCACAGTGCGGGTGGCTCCCTACAGGGAGGCAGCAGGGTTTTTTTCCGTGGAGGTAAGTGGGGGTGCTTCAGTACACGTTGACCTGATGCGGAAACAGGTTAATCCTTTTGAAAGGCTTAGAATTGCCCGAAAGGCCATGCCAAGGACACTACTTCAGGCTGTATGCCGGGGAGCGAGTTTGTTTGGCTATCGCCATTATCCTGACAATGTCATTAGACTCACGGTGAGAGAGTTTGCTAAATACATTGATGTCTGGCGGGTCTATGATTTTCTCAATCATGTCCCCAACATGATGCCAGTTTTCGAGGAAGTCCAACGGACAGGGCGAATACTCATGCCCAGCATCTGTTTCAGTACCGGCAAAGAGCACACTGATGATTATTACGTGCAAAAAGTAAAGGAAATCTTGGATGTAACCGGGCCCGATGTGATCATTTCCATAAAGAATCACTCCGGCTTGGGGACACCAAGGCGGATTGGTAGGTTGGTAGAGGCAATCCATAAATCCTCTCCTGACGTCATATTGCACTACCACGGATGTAATACTGACGGTAATGATATTGGCCGGATGATCGCTGCGATTACAGCAGGAGTAAAGATCTGTGATGTGGCAGACCACGGTTTGGGTGCTGTTTACGGCCAGGCCCCTGCACTTACGCTGATCCAGACCCTGGAAGACTATGGAAAAGAAGCTGTTGGCATGGATGTCCAGGCTCTGGTGAAATCATCAGATGTCTTACGAAAAGAGCGCAGGATCTATGAGCCCTTTGAGAATGTCTTCCGCGGGCATGACCCAACTGTGGCTTCCTACAAGCTTACCGGTGGTGCCGCGGGTAGCACCTTCGAGCAGGCAGACAAAGGCGGCTTTCTTGATCGGATGCCAGAGATCCTCGAGGAAATGGCTCGAGTGCAGGTAGAACTGGGGAACTGGTGGTCAGTGACACCAGGGTCGCAGATACTCTGGACCACGGCAGTTAACAATGTGCTCTACGGTCGCTACGAGAAACCATCTTTGGATCTGAAGAACCTAATCCTCGGCAGGTACGGACCGCTGCCTTTCTACGATCCTCAAGAATGGATATACTCAAAGGTACTGGAATATCAACGATCCGACGGGAAAAAATGGCACCAGGTTCTTGCCGAAGAAGGAGGAGTGGTGAAACCCCGGGATGTAGATTTGGAAAGGGAGCGCGAGAGTTTGGAGACAAAATTAGGACGGCCGGTCTCCAATGAAGATCTGGCTCTTTACTTACTTTATCCCTTCGATGGCAATTCCTTTCTGAAGTTCGAGGCCCAGTACGGCAAAACTTGGCTTCTGCCGCCGGAGGTGTGGTTCAAACATGGTGGTTTTAAAGATGGCGAGCGCATTACATTTCAGGATGAAAATGGCAAGCCGCATTATATAGAAATAATCTCAACCCGCCGCGAAGGAGCCACTGTGATTATTTCGCTGCTGGTGGACCACGCCTTTCATACCCAGAGCGTTACTCTTGAAGGAGGAGGTGCCCGTCCCTCTCCGGCTTGACAGCTAGCAGCAGGCAGGGGGCAGGTAATGAGTCACTTGCCTTCGGCGTCATTAGGTCACTACGCTGCGCTGTCATTTATTGTAAAAGGTAGAGGCCAGGGGTCGGAAGTCAAAGGTCGGAAGTCAGATTTTTCTGTGGGAGCGGCTTTCCAGCCGCGATCTGAATTGCGAAATGAGAAATGATTAAATGTGAAATGACGGGGGAGCAGGGATGAAGCGACGAACGGTTTTGTTAAACATTATTTTTACTTGTGGATTGGCTGTTCTTTTACTGCCTGATGCATGGGCGCAAGACTACGGTCAAATCCGAGCCTTGAAAAACAGGGCAGAGACCGTAAATCAACAAAAGAATCATTTTGTCGCTCAGGTATTGCACTCATATAACATACCCTGTCAGGTTACCGCGGAGGGCATTGTTGCTCGGCTGCATATTCAAAATCGCTGGTATGATGTCAACCAAATTGAGATTGTTCCGGTAACTAGAGAGGTGGAAGGGGGTTACCAGGTCATAGCTCATGAAATATTCTTCTACACAGAAGGTGATATCCTCCACTTAGTTTCAGCAGCTACAATCCGTTAAGGACCAGTTTAATTGGCGAATTAGTTCATTAGTCAAATAGTTTGCCATTTGCGATTTAACCATTTAACAAATCGATAAATTGACCAACTGCCTACTCCTCGCTGTCATCCGCGGGTTCGTCAAAACGAAACTTGATCTCGTAGATCCCGTCTTCCAGACTTTTGTGGATTACATAGCCAGTTTTACGAAATACTCGGAGCATTTTCCGATTGGCTGCCAGGACGTATGCCATGAACCCGGTAACTCCTTTGCTTCGGGCGATTTCGGTCAAATAGCAAACCAGGAATGTTCCGATGCCCTTGTGCTGCAATTCCGACCTCACGGCAAAATCTACCTCGGCGAAATTAGATTCTTGATCTAAGATGTAACGTCCCACCGAGATTATCTTTTCAGAGCCGATATCCCCCACAACACCAATAATGGTCATCTCATTTTCGTAATCGATATTTGCCATGGCCTGGGTGTCTCGATGGGGAAAAACCCTCATACTCGAAAGAAATCGATAGTAGATGTCTTCATCGGGAAGCGAGTAAAAGAATTCCTGCAGGGCTCTTTCATCGGTAGGCTTAATTGGACGGAAGAGGACTTCAAAATCAGAGTCGAAAGCCTGGTATCTTTCCCATTCTTCCGGATAGAACTGGCCAAGGGGAGAGGAGATAATTTGGTCGTCGTACACATAGCGAATTTGTTTCGCTTGCTCCAGCAGTTGTTCGCGAAATCTCGGATGGGCAATATTAATTAGACTTAACGCCCTTTCCCTGAGAGTTTTGCCGTGCAGATTGGCAATGCCAAACTCTGTGACCACGTACTGAGCGGAAGCTCTGGTACCAACAACGCCGGCACCGAGACTGAGGTGGGAGACTATCCGAGACTTTTTCCCATCGGAGCTGGTGCTCGGCAGCACAATGATGGACTTTCCACCTGGGGACCGTGATGCCCCTACGCTGAACTCCACATATCCTCCAAAGCCGCTATATACCTTATGCCCCAGGGAGTCAGCGCAGACCTGTCCGGAAAGATCTACCTGCAAAGCTGAATTAATTGCCGTCATTCCATGGTTTTTGCTGATGATCTCGGGATGATTGACATAATCGCTTGGATAGAATTCAACTTGGGGATTGTTATGAACGAAATCGAATAGCTTGCGCGTGCCCAGACAAAAACTTGCTATTATTTTGTCTTGGTGAATGGACTTTTTCTTACCGGTTATTACGCCTTTTTCTACCAAGGGCAGATAGGCGTCGGTAATCATTTCTGAATGTACACCAAGGTCTCTCTTGTCTGTCAGATGTGAGAGAACTGCAGTCAAAATGCGACCGATACCTACCTGGATGGTTGAGCCGTCCTCGACCAGTTTAGCCACATATATTGCCATCCTCTCAGCAATGGCTCGACGCTCAGGTATGGCAATCTCGATGAGTGGTTCGCTGTGCTCAACGATGGCATCCAACTCAGTAACGTGAATAAAACTGTCACCTAATACTCGAGGCATCCTAGGATTTATCTGTGCCACCACATGACGACCACACTCGACTGCAGCCTTGACCACGTCCACAGAAACCCCCAAGCTACAAAATCCGTGCTCGTCTGGAGGAGATACCTGGATAATGGTAAGATCGAGATTGAGCACTCCACTTTTGAAAAGGTTTGGTGCTTGCGAGAGATAAACCGGGATGTAATCCGCTCGTCCCTCGAACACGGCCTCCCGTAAGGTGTCGGTAACGAAGAAAGTCTTAACCCGGCAGGCACGCAGCAGTCTTTCTTGGATAAAGGGACTCGGGCCAAAGGCGATGAAGTAGATTATCTCCACATCCACATACTGACCCAGGCGGGAAGCCAAAACCTGCACCAGGTGTTGAGGAGTGCTGCAACCGCTACCAATAAATATCCTGCTGCCGTTCTTAAGACAGTGGGCGAGAGCGTCGGAAGCAGTTGTGAGCTTGCTCTGGTAGAGGTGCTGCCAGTTTGCCTTATACATCTCTTGCTTTACCTATCCATTAAAGTAAATTGTCTTCACCCATTGAAACTGAAATTGAATAGACTCGTTCACGGGATTATATGGTTGGTTACAATACTGTTCAAGGGGTAGTTGATCAAAGGTTTCTCTTGACAACTATAGAGGCTCAATTTTTAATGAAAAAACTTTGCCTAGCCCAGATATTTCCGCTTTTTTGATGCAAAGGAGGATAATTTATGAGTAGCCGAGGACTGGTTTTCCTTTTTCCTGGACAAGGGTCACAATATGTTGGCATGGGAAAAGCCTTCTATGACGAGTATCAAGAAGTCCGGGACCTCTTTTCCCGGGCCAACAAGGTCCTCGAGATGGACGTGGAACAGCTCTGCTTCGAGGGCCCGGAAGATGAACTGCTGCTCACCCATAATGTCCAACCTGCAATCACCCTGATAAACATGGCATGCTCAATGGTTCTCACGCTGCAAGGCGTGGAGGCTGCAGCAGCAGCCGGTCATAGTCTTGGAGAATACAGTGCCATTCATCTGGCTGGAATTATCGATGAAAGAACTGTGCTGGAGTTGGTGCGACTCAGGGGCCAGCTTATGCAGAAAGCAGCAGATGAGCAACCAGGCGCTATGGCAGCTATTCTTAATCTGCCTGCGGAAAAGATTGATGAGGTTTGTGAGAGCTGTGACATTGAGATGGCCAATTATAACTCTCCGGGGCAAATAATTGTGAGCGGTGTCGAAGAAAGTGTTATTCGGGCAATGGAGATCTGCTCCGATGCTGGGGCGAAAAGATGTGTGCGGTTGAATGTGAGCGGTCCATGGCATAGTCGGTGTATGGTAACGGCCAGGGAGAAGTTTGAGCCTGAATTGGCGCAGTACATATTCCAGGATCCAATAATCCCCGTTGTGGCTAATGTGGATGGTGCCTACGTGCGAGACGGTAATAGTGCCAGAGAAAATCTTGCCCAGCAATTATGCGCCCCTGTTCTCTGGCAGCAATCAATTGAAAGGTTGATCAACGACGGGCATCAAAGGTTTGTTGAAGTTGGGCCCAAAAAGGTGCTAAGAGGCCTAATGCGGCAGATTGACCGCAATGTGGAGGTCTATAACGTGGAGGATCCAGAGAGTCTGGAGGCATTTCTGAAAGCAGTGAGGGGAGAAGAGTAATCGGTCAGAGGACAGAAGACAGAAGACAGAAGGCAGCAGGCAGTCCAACTAGGCACTAGACACTATGCACTAAGCACTAACTCAATGAGAGAATAGCCCTGCGCCCTGAGCCTTATGCCTGGATGCTCACCGTTGAATGTTTTGGCTATTCGATCTGTTCTACGATTCGAGCTGGAAAGACTAGAGGAGGAAGATTAGCATGAAGGACCAGCTTAATAAGGTAAACGAGAGTGTGGCTTTTCTCGAAAGAGAGACCGAACTTCGCCCACACATAGCCGTTGTGCTCGGGACTGGCCTGGGCGGGCTAGCCGATAAAATTGAAGCTGCTGCCGTGATTCCATACAAGAACATACCAAATTTTCCCATTTCAACAGTATTAAGCCACGAGGGTCGTTTAATATTTGGCTCGTTGGGGGGTAAAACGATGGCGGCAATGCAGGGCCGTTTTCACTTTTACGAAGGCTACGAACCAAAGGAGATCACTTTTCCTATCCGGGTCATGGCGGCTATGGGGATAAAGACCTTGCTCATCTCTAATGCTGCTGGTGGACTTGATCTTTCTTTCCAGGCTGGTGACCTCATGCTCATAAGCGATCATATAAATCTCACCGGTCAAAATCCGCTGCGAGGCGATAACGTAGATGAGTGGGGACCACGTTTCCCTGATATGACCGCACCGTACAATCGGGGACTCATTAACCTGGCTCGAAAGGCGGCAAAGGACCTGGACATCAAAATCCATAAGGGTGTTTACGTTGGTGTTCCAGGTCCGAGTATGGAAACCGCGGCAGAAACCCGTTTTCTTCGAATAATCGGGGCTGATGCTGTGGGAATGTCCACCATCCCAGAGGTTATTGTTGCCGTACACGCAGGTCTCAGAGTTCTTGGGTTGTCAGTGATCACCAATGTGAATGATCCAGACAACTACCAGCCGGCTCCCCTTGAGCAGGTCATTGCCACGGCAAAAGGGGCGGAACCAAAGCTGGTGAGGTTGGTGGAGGAGATTCTTAGGCGGGTTTAGGCGGGCAGGCAATGAGTCACTTGCCTTCGGCGTCATTAGGTCACTACGCTCCGCTGTCATTTGTTGTAATAGGTAGAAGAAAGAGGAGAGTCTAACTAGGGACTATGCACTTGGCACCCAAGAGTGATTACACTTCGCGCATGTGCGCTTCTTTGTCACTTGGGCTGCGCCCGTCATTAGGCCTGACGGCCGTCATTGGGGGGGGTGTGTCATCACAATGAATGACAATAAATGACAGCTAAGCGTAATGACGGCGAAGCCACATGACCTGATGGTATTTTCTAGAGCGGAGCCGAATAATATGAGGAACGCCGGAGAAAACAGGACTCGGGTAGATTTAGTCATACACAATGCCAAGGTTCTTACCCTCAACGATTCGGATGATATCCTTAATCCGGGAGCTGTTGCCATCCGTAATGACGAAATAGTGTGGGTTGGCCCCGAAGACTCATGGCCCGGCCAATTTGAGCCGGGGGAGCGGCTGAATATGGCCGGCGGTTTGATAATGCCGGGTTTGATAAACGCGCACACCCACGCTGCCATGACCTGTTTTCGAGGCCTGGCCGATGACCTGCCTCTTTCTGTGTGGCTGAATGAACACATTTTTCCTGCCGAGAGAAAGATTAATGGGGAATTGGTCTACAAGGGAACTCTTCTGGCTTGTGCGGAAATGATTTTGAGCGGAACCACAACTTTCTGCGACATGTACTTATTTGAAGACCAAGTGGCGAAAGCTGCCCATGAAGCCGGCATGAGGGCCCTAGTAGGAGAAGTCCTTTACGACTTCCCATCTCCCAATTACGGACCGCCGGAAAATGGTTTATCTTTCACCAAGGAACTGATTAATACCTGGGAAAAGGACCCCCTGGTCTCAGTTGCTGTAGAGCCCCACGCGGTTTACACGTGCTCTCCCGACTTGCTAAGAGCTTGTCATGACATAGCACTGGAATACGGGGTTCCCATGATTATCCACCTTGCGGAGTCGCAGGATGAAGTAGATCAGGTTAAGAACCTATACCGAAAGTCACCAGTAATGCACCTGGAAAAGCTGGGGCTTCTGGGGCCGCACCTTGTTGCCGACCACTGTGTTGTCCTTGAAGTTGAGGAGATGGACTTACTTGCCGAGAGAGGTGTAAAAGTTGTCCATAATCCCGAGAGTAATATGAAACTGGCTTCTGGTGTTGCACCAGCGGTTGAACTATTGGCTCGCGGTGTTGCAATGGGCCTGGGAACAGATGGCTGTGCCAGTAACAATAACTTGGACATGTTGGCGGAAATGGACACCGCCGCCAAACTACACAAGGTTTACAGACTTGATCCCACTGTTATGGAGGCCAGGACGGTTACGCACTTAGCCGTCAGAGGAGGCTCCAGAGTCTTGGGTGTGGAAGACAAAGTGGGTTGCCTCGAGCCTGGCAAAAAGGCTGACATCATTGGTTTGGACCTGGATAAGCCCCACCTGACTCCACTTTATAATATATATTCTCATGTTGTTTACGCAGCATCCGCCGCTGACGTTACACTGAGCATTATTAATGGCCGGGTAGTGATGCGAAATCGTGAATTACTCACCTTGGATGTGGAACGGGTCATGGCTGAGGTTCGAGCTATCGCGAAGCAGATTAAGTCCTAGCGCAAAGCGGTTCATCAAGCATGCAGCGGGCAGCAGAAGTCAGATGAGCAGAGGGCAGAGGACAGAGAGAAGATTTTAGATTGTAGATTGCGGATTTCGAATTTCGAATTTCGAAATTATTGAACTGCGATTTGAATGCTTTTTTCGATTTCAACGACTTGAACGACTTGCAACGCTTCTGAACGATCAACTGAATTGCTAGAGCCCAGATGATGAAGCAGGACAAAGAGAACAAAACCAGGGCAGACTTACTTGTCACCGCAGACTATGTTCTGACCTTCAACCAAAAAAAGGCTGTTGTGGAAAAGGGCGCTGTAGCCATTAAGGGAGATCGTATTGCGGCCATTGGAGAAATTTCGAGTGTTGAGGAAAAAATCGAAGCAAAAGAGGTTTTAGACGCAGCCGGGTGTCTAATTATGCCTGGACTTATAAATCTGCACACCCATGCGGCCATGACTTGCTTCAGGGGTTTAGCTGATGACCTGCCACTTCAGGAGTGGCTCCATGAACATATTTTCCCTGCCGAGGCAGCTTATATCACCGAAGAGACAGTATACTGGGCTACCTCACTTGCTGCGGTGGAGATGATCAAAAGTGGAACTACCACCTTTTGTGACGGTTACTTCTACGAGGACGGTGCTGCCAGGGCGGTAGCTACCAGCGGTATCCGGGCGATTGTCGGCCAGGGGGTGGTAGATTTTCCCGCCCCCGGAGTTCCCGACCCTCGGATAAACGTGAAAGCGGCTGAGGCTTTCGTCTTAAGATGGCAAAACAAGTTGCCACGCCTCATTCCAAGTATTTTTTGCCATTCGGCCTACACCTGCTCACCTGAGACCTTGCTTGCAGCCAAGGCGATTTGTGCTGAGCATAAGACCCTTTTCCAAATTCACCTGGCGGAAAATCAGGCCGAGTTGGAAGAAACGCAGCGGCGTTATGGAAAGCGGCCTGTGGAGCATCTTCTGACACTGGGGCTTCTTGATGCGGATACCCTCTGCCATCATGCGGTGAGGGTAAATGAGGAGGAGATAGAGTTGCTGGCCCAGAGCGGTGTGGGGATTTCACATAATCCCGAGAGCAATATGAAGCTGGCCTCAGGTGTAGCACCCCTGCCGAAAATGCTCACCGCAGGAGTAAAAGTCGGCTTGGGAACTGATGGCTGCGCCAGTAACAATGACTTGGACCTGTTTCAAGAAATGGACACGGCTGCAAAGCTTCACAAGGTCCACCAGGGTGATCCGTCACTGAGTTCGGCTGTCCAAATTGTCGAGATGGTGACTAAGGGTGGGGCTGCTGCTTTGGGGATGGCTGACATTCTTGGTTCACTAGAACCCGGAAAAAAAGCGGACCTGATTACCATCGACCTCAACCAGCCACATCTAACTCCAATGTACGAGCCTTGTTCCCACCTGGTTTACGCGGCAAGAGGGGCTGATGTACGTGATGTGATTATTGACGGTCGAATGGTTATGCGCCAAAGGCAGCTTGTAGATATTGATGAACAGGAAATCATGGCAAAGGTGAGGGAGATAGCGGATAATATTCGCGGAGGGCAGCCATGAGTCAGAGGTCAGAAGTCGGAGGTCATCAGGCAGTGTCGTTATCCGTTATTAGTTATTTGTTATTCTGGAGATCTGTCAGCTATAAGCTGCCTTGACGATCTCAACGATTTGAACGACTTGGACGACATGCAACGATTTGACTAATTGACTAATTAACGCTATGCGCTCTGCGCCTTGCGCTATGCGACCCGGAGGATAGGCATGCAAATTCTTATTTCTGGATCTTTGGCCTACGATCGAATAATGGATTTCCCTGGAAAGTTCTCTGACCACATCCTAGCCGATAAAATCCACATATTGAACGTTTGCTTCGTGGTTAATGGCTTAGCCGAGAAATTTGGCGGCACAGCGGGAAATATCGCTTATACTTTGGCTCTGTTGGGAGAACGGCCACTTATTCTGGCTACAGCCGGGAACGATTTTGGCAAATACGAAGACTGGATGCGGCAGCATGATCTTCCTCTAGAGGGAATTCGCCTCATTCCCGAGGAATTGACCGCTGGAGCTTACATCACCACTGATATGGCGGACAACCAGATAACCGGGTTCAATCCCGGGGCAATGAAGTATCCTTCCCTCTATGAGGTCGACCATGCCAAGCTCCTGGATAAACTTGCCATCGTGGCTCCTGGGAATGTTGAAGACATGGTTAACTACAGCCTGAGTTACAAAGAACATAACATCCCCTATATCTTTGATCCGGGTCAGCAGATTACTTCCCTTTCGGCTGATCAGTTGACTGAGATAGTTAGCGGCTCAAAGCTGCTTATTGCCAACGACTATGAGCTGGAGCTGATTATGCAGAAGACGGGCCTGACAAAGGACGAACTCCTTAAGAGGACTGAGGTGATAATTTCGACTCTCGGCGAAAATGGTTCGCTTATCATAACGGTTCAAGGTGAAACAAGAATTGGCGTGGCCAAACCCTCCAAGGTTCTGGATCCCACCGGGGCCGGCGACGCCTACCGAGCCGGCTTAATCAAGGGCTTGGTCCTGGGAGAAGAGATTTTTGCTGCCGCCCGCATGGGAGCCACTTGCGCTAGTTATGCGGTTGAATGCCAGGGCACTCAGGAGCATGCATTCACACAAGAGGAGTTTTGGAGCCGTTATAGGTCCAATTTTGCTCAAAGCGAATAGGAGTGTTTGACAATACCTGGGCTAGATCTTAGGTTTTGATCCTCTAATTGAAAAGAGGTTTTTATGTTGAAAGCATTAGCTAGGATTTTGAAAGTGCTCAATTCTGAAACTGATCCCAGCCAGATAAGTTTGGCCTTTTGTCTGGCGTTAATTACCGGGTTCACTCCCCTTTGGAGTCTCCACAATCTGATTGTCGTTCTTTTGGCTCTTATCATTCGGGTCAATCTTTCAACTTTTATTGTAGGCACAGTCGTTCTATCCGGGGTGGCTTACCTTTTGGACCCAATTTTCAGCTGGATAGGGGTGATCGTCCTGACTGCCGGCCCTTTCGAGTCCCTTTGGACCGCCCTCTATAATATTCCCCTCTTTCGTTTAGCGAAATTCAACAACTCAATCGTTATGGGAAGCCTGTTGGTTTCGCTGGCCCTCTTTTTACCCACTTTAATTTTGACGAACTTGGCCATAGGTCGCTACCGTGAGCACGTTCTGCAGTGGGTGCGGAAAAGTCGTGTTGTGGAAGCACTGACGGCTACCCGCTTCTACTCCCTCTACGAATCAGTATCGGGATGGGGGAGGTGAGCCATGAGGAGATGGATCCGCTGGCAGGGGCTTGTCGCTTTCATCGTTGTTGTTGTGAGCATTTCTCTTCTGTGGTTTGTCTTTGCTGATATGGCAGCAGAGAAGATTATCGAGGGTGCAGGCACGCGAATTGTCGGCGCAAAAGTGGAGTTGGATGAGGCGGATGTCCAGCTTTTTCCCTTAGGTATCACTCTCAGAGGATTGCAGGTTACCAACCCACACGAGCCGATGAGCAATGCTGTTGAAATCGCCCGCATTGCCGGCCTCTTTGACTCCATTGAATTGCTCCGCCGCAAGGCGATCATCGAAGAGATGAGCATGGAAGGCGTGCGGTTTAACACGGTTCGCAAGAGTTCCGGGGCTATAAGAGGCCGCAGCACAGCGGAGAAGTCAGAAAAGATATCCCTGAAAAGAATACTGGGTACCGACCTGCCATCATTCGTTCTGCCCAAAGCAGAGGAAATCCTGGCGAAGGAACAGCTGCAATCTGTAGAGCTGGCAAAAGCGCTCCAGGCAGAAATAAAAGGTGAACAAGAAAAGTGGACAAAGGAGCTTGCCGAACTTCCAGGTGAAGAGAGAATAAAAGAGTACGAGGATAGGATAGAAAAGCTCAAAGAGATGAGAAAAGGCGGGCCCGAGGCCATTTTGAGCGCTGCAGCCGAGTTCAAAAAACTCAAAGAAGATATAGAATTTGACCTGAATAAATTGAAAAAGGCGGAGCAGGATTTTAACTCAACCATGAATTTATTTAAGGAGCGGCTGGCTCAGGCACAGCGTGCTCCCGTTGATGATGCTAAACGCTTAGCGTCCAAATATAGTCTTGATTCTAAGGGCCTGGCAAACCTGACTCGCCTACTCTTTGGACCGCGGATCGCCACCTGGCTGGAGCGGGGGCTTAGTTGGCATCAGCGACTTGAGCCTTTGTATGAGAGGGTCAAGAAAGAGCATGGTGGTGATGCTGAAGTGGTCAAACCCTTACGTGGTAAAGGACTTGAGGTTCGCTTTAGAGAGTACAAACCCCTGCCCGATTTTCTTATCCGTAAAGTCAAGGCCTCAGTGTCTACCCAAGGGGGAGACATGGAGGGCAGGATTGAAAATATAACCCCTGACCAGGATATCCTGGGAAAACCGCTTACCTTTTTGTTCTCAGGGGTAAAGCTAAGTCTTCTGCAGTCGTTCCGGGTGGATGGAACGCTTGATCATGTGTCTCGACTCACAGCCAGCGACAGGATCAATCTGAAATTGCGAGGCTATCAAGCTCAGCAACTGACCCTCACCGAAAGCGGTGCTTTCTCCGTGAAGCTGGCAAAAGGGCTTGCAGACCTTGACCTGAGTTCGATCGTTAGCAACGGTGCCATTGATGCCGATTTTTCCGCGGCCCTGAAATCAGCGAAACTGGAGGTTAATACCCCGGGAGAATCAGGCCCAGTGGTCAGAGCAATCAGCTCAGCCCTGGCGGGTGTGTCCAGCTTTTCTTTAGACGCTGAGGTGAGTGGAAACCTTGATGATTACACGATGAAGCTCTCCTCTGACCTAGACAGGATATTGAAGGCCAGTGTAAGTGCACAGCTCGAAAGCCAGATTGCCAAGTTAGAACAAGAGCTGAGGGCAGATATTTCTGAAAGATTGAGTGGTCCAATTGAGCAAGCGAAACGCAGCCTTGGAGATTTTGCCCCCCTTGGTGATGAACTGGAAAAACGACTTCAAGATTTCATCTCACTGCAAAAGGAGGCCCTTTTTAAGACAACCATCAGGCGGCCTGCCAATGCCATGATAACCATTGGCTTTTCATCCCACCACGTCGAAGCACTACCGTTTATTCACCGCCAGATGGAGGGACACCAGGTTATCGTCCTCGAAGAGCCTCCTTCTCCCAACTTCCCCGGAATGTTAAAGGGCACCATTTCCATCGATAATTACATAATGGAACTTGATTCTGGTTTCCCGGAGTTCGGCCGTCAAATGTGCCTTCTGCTGAGGGAACTTCACCGAGGAGGAAAACTCATTATCCAGGTGGAGCCTTATCTTGAAAGGCTTTTGCAGATTCATGAGCTTTTGGCATCCGGAAAGACCGCGGAGGAAATAAGCCGGAGGCCTGAATTCTGGGAAGTCTATGAGGCTGAAAAAAGGGCAACTGGTGCCCTTATTTCCTACTATTCAGTTAGCACAGCTGGCGCTTTTTCAGCTGTGGTGGAAGCGGTCAAGGTCTTCGCCCGGGCGGATGCTCTTCGTCTCACCTTGAGAGAGCGGTTACGGGCAAAGGCTATCGGTTCCCTGTACAGGCCAGGCGAGACTATGTATGTGGAGGCCGGTTACATACACTACCCTATCTACCGCTACTTGCGCCAAGAGATCGGCAAGGGGCCAGAGATCAAGGTAGTCTACCTTCTGGCCCCAGTGATTAAGAAGCTAAAGGGAAAAAGGCGCAATATGGGACCTGGAGATATTCTGACGCTCCACTACGTTTTCCATAACAATGTCAAAGAAGAGACGGCAGATCTTCTTGCTGCCCGCAGTCTGATTTACATAAAATTGATTGAAAAGGAGGAACTTCTTCCAGGAAAGTCCGGAGCCCCTCATATTGAGGATGAGATCGAGGTCAACAGGCTGGTGGATCGACTGGATTTCAATCAGTGTGGGGAGCTTTTCCAGCGAATCCGTTTGTCAAAGCGGCAACAGGCAGTTGAAATGGCCCAGGAGTATATGAAAAAAACTAGGCACTAAGCACTAGACACTAGGCACCGAGGATGGCATTATGGGCTTCTCTCGTCTCGCTCGTCTCGCCCGCCCTCCCTTCTCGCAGTCTTACATTTTCCAATTGACAGACACGAACTCTGTGGTAAAGTAGCCGGTGAGTGGAGTTTCTATGCTCCACTCGGTGCCCCTCGCCCCCACCAGCCATCCGCGCTCGGTTTGGTGGGGGCATTTTTTTTACTATTCAGCGCTCGAGTAGGTTCGCGTCCTCTCCAAACCGGGAATAACATAGTAAACCGGATCTCCTCTCCACAGCGAGAAGTAAGGTAGTCCGTCCTGATACCTCTCCAGGTCCTTGCATGAGTCAGCACATTGGTTTTTGCTCTCCTCAACGCGTTCGCATTCCAGGCAAGGGCTTCTGTCTTCTTCCATGATCCACCTCCCCGATGCAAAACGTCCAATTCAATTTGAAGCAAAAACAAATTTTTAACTTTGTCATGCAGGGGAAGTGCCAAAAAATCCATAAATACAAAAAAATTTGTAAATTCAGTGCATTATTCTCAGGCAGATCTACTAGGGTGCTCTCTTTGCTTGCCAAAACTGGCCATAAGGCCAAAAAACACTTTGGCAAAAGACCAAATAGCTAGCTTCCAGTGATTTCCTAGCCAAACGAGCCAAGAAATTTTGGGATAAATGTATTTCTATCCCCTGGATTCCCGCTTTCGCGGGAATGACGCCATTATAGTCTAGCCCGTCATCCCCATGCAGGCGGGGATATGGGTAGTGGCAAGACATCATAAGCAAAGTTATTGAGGATAAACATCCATAACATGATCCTGTGATTAGTTTCTTTGTCAGTTCAAGAGGACAATATTTAGTCACAAATGACAAAATGTGGCGGTGATGGCATCAAAATATAGTGACACCATAAATGGCGTGTACTATTGACTTTTCACCTTTTGATGATCAATATAACTGTGGTTTACAGGGATGTATTGGTTTATACTTTTATGACTACACGACTCTGCAAGTAGTATGTGTAGAGATAAATAGTGCAGAAGCTGTCAATTGTTTTTAAAGAGCTAAGGATTTGTGAGATGAAGCGATATTTTGAACGTTGGCTTGCTTTTTTTTTGAGCTGTATAGCTTTGCATATTTTGATGTATACAAGTGTTTTTGCGGGAGTTACTAACACCTGGCCCGGGGCTGAAGGCGGAACCGTCCAGGCCTTAGCAATTGATCCAAGTGTCAATACGACACTTTACGCCGGCACCAAATTTGGCGGGGTGTACAAGAGCACGACCAGCGCCGCTAGCTGGACTGCCGTCAACAATGGTTTGACCAATTTCAATGTCCAAGCCCTGGCTATCAACCCTAACCCACCGAGTACTCTCTATGCTGGTACAGCCGGTGGCGGGGTGTTCAAGAGCACTGATAGTGGCGCCACCTGGAAGTTGCTGACGATAGCACCGGTGACTTGACCGAACTCAATGTACAGGCTCTGGCTATTCGATACCCTCTGACCCCGTCTACGCTTTACGCCGGGACTGGCGGTGGTGGGGTGTTCACGAGTACTAATAGTGGTGGCACTTGGACAGCTGTAAACAGCTGGTTTGACCAACATCTCAATGTACAGGCTCTGGCTATTGATCCTCGACCCCATCTACCCTTTACGCCGGGACTGGCGGTGGTGGGGTGTTCACCAGTACTAATAGTGGTGGCACTTGGACAGCTGTTAACGGGGTAGCTCCTAATGACCTGACCGATCTCAATGTACAGGCTCTGGCTATTAACCCTCCGAGACAGCATACTACCCTTTACGCCGGGACTGGCGGTGGTGGGGTGTTCACCAGCACTAATAGTGGTGGCAGCTTGGACAGCTGTTAACGGGTTAGCTCCTAATGACCTGACCGATCTCAATGTACAGGCTCTGGCTATTAACCCCCAGACCCCGACTAGTACTTTACGCCGGTACTAACGGTGGTGGGGTATTCAGATCTCAGGATGGCGGTAGCACCTGGGCACTTAGGAGCGCCGGCTTACCAGGGATATCTATAAGTGTTCCTGTGGATGTGAGAGCACTTGTTAATTGATCCCGATTTCCCAACTACGCTTTACGCTGGATTGGATTCAGGCGGAGTTTACAAAACCTCGAATAGTGCAACCAATTGGTCTTCGAGCAACACCGGTCTTACCGCTTCGAGAACGCAAGCTCTGGTCGTCAATCCAGCCTCTACAAATACAATTTATGTGGGAACGGATTCCAGAGGAGTATTCAGGAGTACTAATGGAGGTCAGGATTTCTCTCCCAGAAATCAGGGCATGCAAAATGACAACGTACAAGCCCTTAGCCATTGATTTTGGCAGCCCCAACATCCTTTATGCTGGCACGAGAGCAAGAGGAGTGTTGCAGAGTACAAATGGTGGCAATACCTGGAGTACGGTTAACATCAGCGCCTATGCCCACCAATGCTAACGTTCAGGCCATCGCCATTGAGCCTAATGACAGCGTACCGATTTATGCTGGTACAAATGGTGATGGAGTGTTTAAAAGCCCGGCGAGCACACCCCCTAATTGGTCTGATATCAGTGACGGCAACCTGACTAACACTTCCAATGTACAGGCTTTGGCCATAGATCCGAGCTCTACAAATACGTTTACGCTGGCACTCAAAGTGGCGGGGTCTTCAAAAGCGAAGATGCTGGTGACAGTTGGATCCCAAAGGATCAACGCGGCTTGGGGCCAATTTGAATGTTCAGGCCCTTGCCATTGATCCTGATATCACCGGGACTATTTATGCAGGCACAAATGGGGGTGGGGTATTCAAGAGTACGGATGGCGGAACTAGTTGGTCTGACAGCAATGACGCCAACCTGACCAACACTTCTAATGTGCAGACTCTTGCCATCGATTCTGTCGACACCGATATCATTTATGCCGGCACGGACGCGGCAGTCTTATTCATAAGCACTGATGGCGGTGCTAACTGGTCTGCTATTGGTGGCTCCATTTCCGGCGCCAATGTTCTGTCGCTGGCCGTAGATCCTGACACCACTACCACACTTTATGCGGGCACTGCGGGTGAAGGGTTTTTCAAGCTCACTGAGAGGGGAGAACCCAGCGGCAGTGGCGGCGGCGGTGGTGGGGGTTGTTTTATTGAATCAGCGGCCTATGGTTCTCCTATGAGCCGACAGGTTCAACTGGGTCACCTGGTGGCCACTATTCTTATTATTTTCGTTTCTATTATGATTATGACTATTGCTTTGTTGTATCTCTTGAGAAGACTGCAATTGTGTGGGCTTGTTTTTGAAGAGAAGAAGCCATAACCCGGATATTTCATGAATTGTCGTCGGGAGACCGTGAAGATGGACGGGCCACCGGGCAACCGCCCGCAGTACCGCGAGATTGGACCCGAGGCGTACTTGAATAGTACGTCGCAGGGTCCGACAACCGAGGACGCCCGGAAGGACGGTCATATCCACGGGCGCAGCAGGCGATTCATGAAATATCCGGGTGAAAGGAGGGTTCCCATGGAATGTCCATTTTGCGGCGAAAGTAACACCGGAGTTATCGACTCCCGGCCAACTAAAGATAACAGCTCCATTCGGCGGCGTCGCCAATGTCTGGCCTGTGCCGGCAGATTCACCACTTATGAAGCCACTCCCAACCAGTTGATGCTCCTCTTGATGAAAACCCACGGGGGCAAGGGTGGGAGCATAAAGAGTTCCGATGCAGTGCTGTCATTTATGTCAGAAGCCCTGAAGGGCTTGTCTGTAGAGTGCGAGAGACTCATCGGGGGGGTGGCCAAGTTCGAGCCAGCCAAGAGGGTTGAAAGAAAGACTAGGGCCAAAGCCAAAAAAAAGGCTCCGGTCAAAAAGAAGGTTCCGGCCAAAAAAACTGTTGCCCCCAGGCGGAAAAGGGCCAAGAAACTGAGTGACACAGACAAGGTACTGCGGGTAATAAGAGGTCACAAAAAGGGCGTAGATATCCCCAAATTAAAGAAAAAGACGGGTTTCGCCGACAACAAGGTTAGAGCAATCGTCTACAGGGCGAGTAAAGAAGGAAAAATCAAGAGGCTAGGCAGAGGGGTTTATGGCTCCAATTAGGGGCATATTATTGCACCTAAACTGATCTGAACTGGTAATTAGAAGGTTGAAATCCCAAATCCCAAGCACGAAATTCCAAACAAATTCAAATTACCAAAGCACAAAATGCTAAACCAAAAGAACGCGCTAGCGAATAGCATTGGATAGCATGTGAGCGAGTCTAGTTTTGAACATTTGATATTTGAAATTTGGATTTGTTTCGGATTTAGATATTCGATATTAGGATTTGCTGGAGACAAATTTGCTGTTTGTTGTTTCCCTTAGAAGATAATCTTAGAAGATAACTCTGACCCCTCCCAGATCTTTGATGGAAAAGTTGTGCTTCTCCTCAGGGGCACCGATAAAGATATTATTTGCAGGCACTCCAAATTCCTTGGACACTGCATCTATAATCTCTGGACCAAATTTACCCTCCCGCGCTACAAACTTTATTCTCAACATGGGGTAGATTTCCTCTAACGCCTCCAGGCTGCGTTTAACTGCCTCTTCTTCACTTTGTCCAGGATTTGAATAAAGATGGAAAACCACCACCGAGCGGCTTGATTCGTTGTGAACGATGTATTCGAAGGCATCGTGTAGGCGACGTAAATTACCTCCTCTGGTAAAGAGCACAACTCGTTGCTCGGTTAAACCGGTTATCAGGTCTATAATAATCGTCCGCCAGACCAAGAACCTGCCCATAAGATTATTTAGTACCTGCAAGATGGTTCTATAAAGCGGAATGCGCAGATACATGAGGACAACCAAGCACACCGTGGGGATAAAGTACTGCAGAAAGTAGAGCAAATTTCTGCGGTCAATAAAGACATTGCCAGCTATACCTAAACTGGTCGCCAGAATGGCCACCAATATTGTGAGCCAGCCAGCGCGGTAAGTGCGTTTCAGCTCTTTGCGTCTGGTCTTGAGCAAAATATCGCCGATACCGAAAAGGGTCATGACTCCGAGAAAGGAGATGGTGTAAACGCCGGCCAGTGAAAGCAAGCTTCCCTTGGTAACCAAGAGAATGGAGGAGCATAGGAGAAAGAAAGTGATAATGATGCGGTGGCTGGTATTTCTCCGGCTTTTTTTCAAGAAGAATTGAGGCAAACACTGATCCAGGGCCATCCGGTGCACCAGTCCGGTAACTCCCACAAAGCTTGTTAAAACCGCACCCGAGAGCACCAGGGTGGCATCCACCACAATTATTATTTTGAAGGTCTGGCCAGCCATTAAATGTGCCATTTCAGACAACAAATAATCTTTGTGACCAACAATTTCGGCTAAGGGCAGGAGGTTTAAGGAAAGGATAGAGGTAATAGGGTTAAATATGGCTACTGCAATAAGCATGTTTCGCAGGGTCTTGCGAAAGACGCCTACATCCTGCTCCTCAACGAAGTTGGCCGAGCTCTCAAAACCACTTATCCCCAGTAAAGCTGCTGAAAAACCCAGGGAAAGGGCTATGAGAAGGTCTTTACCTACAGGGAGGGTGCTGAGGTTTGCCTTGAGTATGTGGAAGTCAGTGGGCAATTTGATGAAGCCGAGGAGGCAGAAGGCTGCCAGGGTCGACATGTGGAAGATGAAGATGGTAAGGGCCACTACAGCGGATTCGGTAATGCCGATGATGGCCAAGGTGGCGAATATTGCAAGAATAATAATGGTAACTTCCATGACACCCAAGCCGGGGAATATGGTGTGAAGGTATTCGGCAGCCGTTTTGGATGAGATTACTGCTGTGGCGATGTAGGAGAGAATAGTCATACATGCTGCCAGAGCTGCAGCGAATTTGGAAGTGCAGTTGAGCAGGCAGTTGTAGGTGCCTCCGTTCAAGGGGAGGGCTTCTACAACCTCGGTATAGACCTTTTTGTAGAGGTAGAGGACCCCAACAACCATGAGCAGCACCAGTGGAGCCAAAACGCCCGCGTAGACAGCGGCAATGGCAGATACATAGAGACAGGAAGATGTGATGTCATTACCGCATATTCCTGTGGCCAGCCACTGGTTCAGTCTCTTGTGGGGCGCAGTTCCGGCGAAGAGCTCTGTTGGGGTTGAAGGGGATGCGGTCTTTTTATTGTTTTCCAAAATCCGTATTGTTCTCCCTGGGAAATGAATAGATTACACGGGCAAATATCTTATAGTAACTAATCTCGTCTGTCTAGCACCTGGGGCTATAATGCTGAGCTGTATATTAACTATCTAAAATAATTTAACTTTACTTAATAACATTATAAAGACTTCGTCTGATTTCTTGAGGCAATCAGCAAACAAGAAAAGTACTTATAACCCATATCAAACCAGAGATCAAAGCCGGGTTATATGCAACCCATGTCCTCTGCTGCCATCAACTGCTCTGCATTTTGCAATTATTCTATTGTAATTTAAAGGTGTTATGGGTTAGGGTTAGACTGTAATCAGACCAAGACTTCAAATCAGGGGCTGAAGGCACACAATGAGATTACCAGAAGGCCTTCAGATAACCAACTTGCTTAAGAGATGGCGGCTTGAGGAGCACCTCACTCTGTATCTCCTTGCCATTGCTGTGGGCATACTGGGTGGCTATGGAGCCATTCTGTTCCGGCTACTAATAAAAGGTTTTCAGTTAATATTCTACCAAAACAGTAGCGACTTTCTTTCCTTTGCCCACAAAGTCCCATTTTATTTGAAAGTTCTTATCCCAGCCATAGGGGGATTGCTTGTAGGGCTCATCGTCCGCTGGGGTACTGAAAAGGCAAGGGGTCACGGAGTCCCGGAACTCATCGAGGCCGTGGTTCTCAGGGGGGGAAGGATTTCCTGGCGGACGGCTGCAGCGAGGGTGTCTGCCGCGGCTGTCACTATAGGTTCAGGCGGATCCGTGGGTCGAGAGGGGCCGATCATACATATAGGTTCATTCTTAGGTTCTGCCGTGGCCCAACTTATGCGCTTGACCAGGGACAGGGAACGTATTTTGATGAGCTGTGGCGCTGCAGCGGGAATAAGCGCTACCTTTCATGCCCCCATTGCCGGCATGCTCTTTGCCGTAGAGGTGCTTCTGGGAGACTTTTCCCTGGGGACTTTCTCTCCAATAATTCTGGCCTCTGTCACGGCGGCAGTGATTTCCGGCTTTCATTTGGGAGACTTTCCAGCCTTTATAGCACCTTCTTTCCAAATAGTTTCTTTCTGGGAATATGCTCTCTATCCCCTGCTAGGTATTTTGTGTGGTCTGGTAGCAGTGGGGTTTACCACAAGTCTATATTTCTGCGAGGATCGCTTCAGTAATCTACCCGTGCCTGCCTGGGTGAGACCCGCTATAGGTGGCATGTTGTTAGGTTCCATGTTGCTGGTAATACCGGAGGTTTTTGGTGTGGGGTACGGCGCAATAAATAATGCCCTGATGAACAAAATGTCCCTCGCTCTAATGGGAGCTCTTATCTTTGGCAAAATCTTGGCAACCTCTGTTAGCCTGGGGTCAGGATCGACCGGCGGCATCCTGGCACCTTCCCTTTTTGTTGGTGTCATGACCGGCGGGACCTTCGGCTGGTTGGTAGGAGAAGTGTTGCCAGAGCTTTCTGCAGTAAGTAACTATGCTCTGGTCGGCATGGGTGCGCTATTGGCTGGCACTACTCATGCGCCGGTGACAGCGATCCTGCTGATTTTTGAACTGTCAGGCAGCTATCACATTGTTCTGCCTCTGTTGATGGCTTGTATCCTCAGCACTATAACCGCCTCATTATTGAAGCGCGGGTCCATCTATAGTCTCAAGCTTTTGCGGCGGGGAGTTGAAATTTCCCATGGGCGAGAGCAAACGATCCTAAAAACCATTACGGTAAGAGATGTTATGGTTAGCGATGTTAAAAGCGTACTGGAGTCTGCTCCAATGGTAAAGGTGGTGGACCTCTTCAGAAAATTTAATTTATCTTGCCTCTCAGTGGTAAACCACAAGGGTGAGCTGCTGGGGATGATATCCTTCCATGATATCGCAGGTGCCGCTTCAGAGGAGGAGATGTCACATCTGCTCATAGCCAGAGATATGGCTGACACAGAGGTTGACACGGTAGTTCCCACTGACACCCTTGATAAGGTTCTGGAGAAAATGGAGGCGGAAAAGGTGGGCCAGCTGCCTGTGGTGGCAGAGGACGGCTCAGGAAAACTCATGGGGTTAGTGGTGGAGAGAGACGTGGTTAATGCTTACGAGAGTGAGTTGCGACTGCGATGGTTATGAAAAGGCAGCTGGCAGCGGACAGCCTGCAGCAGGCAGCGATAGGACAGGGGACAGAAGTCGGAAGTCAGAGGTCGGAGGTCGGAAGACAGAGGACAGATTTTTCTGATGGGTGCAGCTTTCCCCGCCCGCCTCGCCTGAGCGCGCCTCAGGCGGACGATGGCTGGCAGGCAGCCGCTATCATGAAAGACAAAGCTGGCAGCTGAAGGCTGATAGCTGAAAGCTCAAAAAACAAATGACCGATTACCGCGACATATTGGACAGCATAGACCGAGGTATTGTCACCCTAGATCTTCAGGGTAAGATTACCTCCTGTAACCGAGCCCTGGAAGAAATACTGGAAGTGGA
Source organism: uncultured delta proteobacterium (assembly GCA_963712115.1). Lineage (GTDB taxonomy): Bacteria > Desulfobacterota > Syntrophobacteria > BM002 > BM002 > BM002. The sequence goes on from CAVQGX010000018.1 coordinate 110,407, forward strand.
GGCAAAGACGATTGTCGGTCATTCTCTGGAAGAGGCCTTTAGAAGGGAAGATCCTTTTTACCAGTTGTTGCAAGAATCTATTCAAGAAGAACCACTTCTCCAGGACAGGGACCTGGCTTATACCAGCAAAAAAGGCAGGATCAAACCGCTGCGGGTTACAGCCTTTCCCCTCAAGAAGAAAACAGGAGAAAGGGTAGGGGGAATTTTGCTGGTAAAAGACATGACCGAAATTCGCAAGTTGGAAGAGAGAGTCCAGCGGGCCTCAAGGCTTGCAGCCTTGGGTCAACTGACCCAGCGACTTGTCCATGAAATTCGCAACCCACTGAGCGCTATGGATATCAATCTCCAGCTCCTACAGGAACGTCTGGGGTCCCGCAGCGAGGATCCTGAGATTGGCAGGTATTTGGAGATTATAAGTACGGAAACTAGGAGGCTCAATGAAGTACTGCGTAACGCCCAGGTTTTCTCCAAGCCAGAATCGCCGGATCTGGAGACAGTTGACCTTCACCAGATAATTGACCAGGTGTTATTCCTCATAAAGGAAGAAGCGTTTCGCAAAAAAATTGAGATCTCCGAGAGCTTGCGGGCCAAGCATAATATGGTCAAGGCTGACCCTGATCAGATGAAGCAGGTTTTCCTCAACCTTTTCAAGAACAGCATCGAGGCGATGAGCGAGGGTGGTAAATTCGAGGTGCTTTCAAGAAATGATGTCCAGGGCAAAATCATTGGAGTAGAACTGGTGGATACGGGGAGCGGCATCCCCATGGCCAACCTGCAGCGCGTCTTTGACCCGTACTTTACAACCAAGAAAAAAGGCACCGGTCTAGGGCTCAGTATTGTCCACAATATTATTGCCCAGCATGGCGGAACCATTGATGTAACCAGCTGGCTGGGCGAGGGGACGATTTTTAGCATAATACTGCCCCTTGCGTCAGGTGAGAAAGAAAACAATGGAGATGCAAAGACCAAGAATCCTGATCGTAGACGATGAGCCCAACATACGCCAAGGTCTTGCAGAGGCCCTCGACGATCAGGGCTATGAGATTGAACAGGCCGCGAGCGGTGAGGCCGCCTTGGAAATTATCAGGTTGAAGCCCTTTGACCTCGTGCTGATTGATCTGGTCATGGAGGAGATGGACGGCATAGAGGTCTTGCGGGAGATCAATAAGGAATGGCCTCAGACTGAGGTGGTGATCATCACTGCCCACGGTACCATTGAAACGGCGGTTAAGGCTCTCAAGGAGGGTGCATACGATTATCTTACTAAGCCGATTAATGTGAAACGGTTCCGCTCCTATATACACAACATCCTGCGAGCCCAAGAGTTACAGGAGGAAAATAGGCGGCTAAGAGAACAACTTCGTACTGAGCAAGACTACAGCCAGATCATCGGCCGAAGTGAAAAGCTTCTTACCATGCTGGAGATGATAGACCAACTGGCGCCAACTGATGTCACCATTCTTATCGAAGGGGAGAGCGGCACTGGTAAAGAGCTCGTGGCCCATGCCATCCACCAGAAGAGCGGGAGAGGGCAAAAGCCTTTCATCTCGGTTAACTGTGGCGCCTTGCCCAGAGAACTTATCGGTAGTGAACTCTTTGGCCACGAGAAAGGCGCTTTTACCGGAGCGTCGCAACAGAAACAAGGGAGATTCGAACTGGCTGACCGTGGTACACTTTTTTTGGATGAAATAGCTGAAATGAACCTGGAAGTCCAGGTGACATTATTGAGGATCTTAGAAGAAGGCCGATTTCGTCGGGTCGGAGGCACCCGCGAAGTCAAGGTGAATGTAAGGGTGATTGCCGCTACCAACAAGAGTCTCAAAGAGCAGGTCAAAGGAGGTAGATTCAGAGAAGATCTCTTCTATCGGTTGAACGTAGTGCGCATGAGTCTTCCACCCTTGCGTGAGAGACAAGAGGATATTGAACCCCTGGCGCAGCACTTCTTGGACACTTTCTCAGCCAAGTACCACAAGTCCAATCTCAAGTTTGCCTCAGAGTTAAGCGAAAGACTGGCCCACTATCAATGGCCGGGAAATATCCGGGAGTTGAAGAACTGCATCGAGCGGGCCGTAATTCTGACACGCGAACCGGTAATTGGGCTGGATCTGCTTCCCGAAAGGCTACAGCGAGAATCTGACCTGCCGACAAGGGCAGGAGTTTCTGTGGGCCTGTCCCTGGCTGAGATGGAGAGGGAAATGATTAGCCAGACCTTGGAGCACACAGGAGGCCACCGGAAACGCACAGCCGAGATTCTGGGAATAAGCGAAAGGGATCTGTATTACAAACTTAAGAAATATCAGCTCAAATAGTAATTAAATTGAGGGATTAAGGGATTAGAGTATTAAGAAATTAAGATAAGAATTTTGGTCGGCAATCTAGGAAATATTCATTTTTTTAATTCCTACATTTAGACATTTTAGCTCACTTTAGACAATTTAGGCATTTAAGATACGTAGGGTGGGCACTGCCCAGCGGATTCTTCAAAGCCACAAAGGGTGATTCTTCTGCAAAGTTTGCATAAGCCGAAAGATGCTGATATAACAGTATAAATAAAACCATTACCCCGATCTTCTCAAGCTGACAGAGTGTAAAATCTGCAAAAGTTGCAGATTATTATTTTTTTGTCTGTCTTCTCTATGCATAAGCTAGGCTTTTAAGTAATTGAAATTGTTAAATTAAGTCTCCAGTATAAAATAATGTCTTCCTTGGCATCGTCCTTGCTACAGTGAACTGTGGACTATTTAGGGCAATTTCTGTACTGGAAGGAGAAGATTATGCAGCTTGGACAATTCCTGGACAAGAAACACGTGATTCTGGACATTCAGAACCTAGAGGGGCTTGATTGTCTGGAGGAGATCCTTGAGCGAGTTGCCACGGAGGGCTACTTGCGCAACAAGATGAAAGCTCTCGACGAGTTGGTTGAACGAGAGCAACTAGCCACCACTGCTATCGGAGGCGGTATGGCCATTCCTCATGTGTTCACCGACGAAGCCCGACGCCCTCTCATGATCATGGCAAGATCGGTGGAAGGGGTGGCCTTCGAGTCGTTGGATGGCAAACCTGTAAATATTATCTTCGTGGCTATGGCTCCGCGGAAGGACAAGGAACTATTCATTAATATTCTCTACCATCTGGTTCGTTTCCTGAAAGTCAAAGAGAACTTCCAAGACATTATGGAAGCGAAGGACATCGATGCTGTGCTGGAGGTCATTGCCCGGGCAAAGGACAACCTGTTGTCTGAGAAACTGAAGCGATTGGTCAAGGATGAGGTCTATCCTTACCGTGTACCCGGAACTGGTATTTCAGGTTAAAACTGAGCTACGAGATCTGCTAGTTAGAAGAGGATCGACTGTTGATGAAGCCTTCGGCCAAAGATGAAATCGTCCGCTCTCTTAGAAATCAGTTGCTCGACTTCTTTCGTCGTTACAAGCTGAGCGATCAAACCTTTCTGATCATTGTCGCGGTGATAGTAGGGTTTTTGGGCGGCCTTGGAAGCATCTTTTTTGAGAAGCTTATCGAATTAGGCCAACATTTCTTTTTTGAGATTGTTCCCCACATAGTTGGAAACCCCAAATGGCTCATAATTCTGATTCCCGCCTTCGGAGCGGTATTTCTCGCTCCCCTCATCTACTTTTTTCCGGTTGAAGCCAAAAGTGATGGCGTTCCGGCAACCATGGAAGCTGTAGCTCTAAAGGGCGGCATCATTAAGGTGCGTACCTTCTGCACCAGGATGCTCGCCTCTGCCATTACCCTCGGGTCGGGCGGCTCAGCAGGTAAGGAAGGCCCCATCATTCAGATCGGCGCATCGATAGGCTCCGCAGTTGGCCAGTTCTTCAAAGTTTCCGGAGAGAGGATGAGGGTGATGGTGGGCTGCGGTGCCGCGGCTGGCCTTGCCGCCATATTCAACGCACCCATTGCCGGAGTGCTTTTTGCGCTAGAGGTGGTGCTCGGAGAATTCAGCGTGCATAGCTTCAGCCCCATTGTCATCTCATCGGTGGTGGCAACTGCTGTCAGCCGGGCTTGGCTGGTAGAAGGTGCTGCCCTGAAACTCCCACCCTACCAGCTGTTCAGCTACTGGGAGATTGGTTTCTATGCGCTCCTCGGCATCGCTGCCGGTGTAGTCTCTGTGTGCTTTACCAAGGCCTTGCATAAGGTTGAAGAACTGTTTCATCGTCATGCTCCGGTCAAGAGCCATTGGCAACCAATACTGGGCGGCTTGGTAGTGGGAATGATCGGTTTCTTTTTTCCTCATATTCTCGGTTGTTCATATGCACCTATCACCGAGGCTATTCAGGGTAATTTTCTGTGGAACACCTTGCTGGCCTTGCTCGTACTCAAAATAATTGCTACCGCTTTTACTCTTGGTTCCGGAGGCTCTGGCGGCATCCTCTACCCATGCCTTTTCATGGGTGCTACGCTCGGAGGTATTTTGGGTTACGCATTTAATCTTCTGGCACCCGGAATCGCCCCCTCAGCAGGTGGTTATGCCCTGGTTGGCATGGGAGCCGTGCTAGGAGCCGCGGTCCAAGCACCCATGGCCGCCATCATGATGGGCTTCGAATTAACTGGAAGTTATACCGTTATCCTCCCACTAATGACTGCCTGCGTTTTGGCCACAGTGGTTCACCGCAGAATTATGCGTCACTCAATCTACACGCAAGCTCTGGTGGATCGTGGCATCGACATCTCGGCCGCCCGGGAGATGGGGGTGCTTACCATTCTTACCGTGGCTGATGTGATGAGTCGCGAGGTGCCGAAGATTCCCAGTAACCTGCCTTATAACGAGGTGGTGCGTCTTTGCCTCACAGGGCAGGGCAATTATCTCTACACCACCGACGAGGAGGACAACCTGGAAGGAGTCATCTCATTTCAGGACATAAAAGAATTCATCTACGATGATCAACTCAACGGGCTGGTTTTTGCCGGGGATCTGGCCAATCGCGATGTGGTGTACGTTACCCCGGACGAGACTCTGGCTTCTTCCCTGAACAAGTTCAGTTACATTGATATGGAGGAGCTCCCAGTGGTGGGTGAAGATGACGGTTTCCGTCGGCTACTGGGAATCATCACCCGAAGCGAGCTGATGAAGATTTACCGAAAAGAAATGCTAAAACGCGTTATGATTGAATCTTAGACGCAATACTAAATCCCACCATCCCTAGCTTAACCCAAAATTCACCCATTGCTGGTTTGACCACATATGGGTAGTTTTACCCAGTTTTGGTCAAGGCATGAAATGGGTAAAAATTTTTGTTTACTACACCTCCGGAAAAGGTAGTCTCCTTTTGCATCCATTCTTTTTCCTTGCATCCATTGCGCTAATTATATAGATTAACAAGAAATACTCCTTTTCAGGCGCGCGCATGATGTTGTATTCCCCGGAGATGCCAGTGCAGAGATAAGTTTGTCTTGCAGCGAGAGTTACCGTTCGCAATTCATCTTCGCGTACAGTTCAGCCAGTTGTTGGCTGTACAGATGGAAAACTGGTACTCCGAAGGCGCAATACTTTCCCTTAATCAACCTTGGATTTAAGCAAAAATTCTTGGAATAAACCCGCAAGCGCAGTGGAGAAAACATGGAGTGGGAAAGAATTATCTTGATGGTGCTCGGCATTATCGTACTGTGCTCCTTTTTCCCCTTTTCAGTTATTTCCTTCCATAAGTACAGATTGCCCAAGAAGCGCCGCGAGTATGAACGCATACGAAGGATTTTGGGCAAGGACAAAGATACCGGCGAGGAAGAAACATTACAGGAGCTCGTTCAAGAGGAGTACAAAGGCAGAGATTACATCCTGCCGGTATGTTTTGTTACGTTGTTTTGCGCTCTCGGGTTCTGGGTTCTTTTCTCGGACATACCACCCATAATTTTGACTGGAATTTCAGCCGGCGAGTTCGGCGATACGAGTTCAGGCGCGTTGCCCTATACCCACCTTAGTCTGGTGGCCATGGGTATGGCAATTCTCGGCAGCTATGTCTGGTCAATCCAGTATATCGCCAGGCGACTTATCAATCTGGACCTATCGCCCGGGGCATATTACAGCATGGGGACGCGCATTATTTTTGCTACATTTGTCTCCCTGACTTTTCACCACTTCATTCAGTCAATGTATCCCGAGGCCAGGAAGGAAATGATTGAACTACTGCCTGTTATTGCATTTTTCACTGGCGTATTCCCCCAAAGTGCCACGCAATACATCCAGGAAAAACTGCTTGTGTTCAAAAAGTTGGGAAAAGGGGCACATGAGCTGTCCTTGGAGATGATCGAGGGAATGAACTTGTTCCACAGAGTGCGACTGTCCGAGGTGGGCATCGACAATGCGCAAAATCTCGCTGAGGCTAATTTAGAGGAACTGATTCGGAAAACATCTTTTAACCCCCGACTGCTACTTGATTGGATCGCCCAGGCCAAGCTGTATGTAATTGTCAAGGATCAGATCAGCAGCCTGCGGAGGGTGGGCGTCAGAACAGTCCTGGACTTTCAAGCAGCCGGGGCAGAAAACGGGCTTTCAACCCTGGCCCAGCTATCTGAGATGTCCCAAGAGCAGCTAGCTACCGTGCACCGGGTGATCAGCGAAGATCCAGACGTGGATACCATAGCCAGAGCGCGGAAAAATCTGAGTGAAAGTTGAGGCTGGAGAACGCTCCGCGCTAAAGGAGGCAAAGATGCTAATATTTATTAGCGATTTGCATTTCATCGATGGTACAGCCGGTGAACATAATGTTCCAACTGATGCTTTCAAGATTTTTTTTGAGGATATTGCCGGAACGGTAGACTGGTTAAGCCGCGATGGTCGCAAGATAGAAGAGATTAAACTTATTTTTTTGGGTGATACGTTCGATTTATTGAGAACAGAGATGTGGTTTGACTATCCAGAGACTGAACGGCCTTGGGGAAATAACGAGGCAAAAATCGAGATGAACGGCAACACCATATTTGACGCTATTATCAATAAAAATCAAGCTACCTTTGAATTGTTGAGCGGTCAATTGAAAGATGAATTCGGTCTTCCGGTTGAGCCGGAGAGAATTTACCTTCCTGGTAACCACGACCGGTTATGCAACAAATATCAAAGCTTGCGTGACAAGGTGTGCAAAAGTATGGGTATACCTCTTCGCACAACACCCTTTGACCACCATTTTCAGGACGTGGAGTATGCTGTCTTTGCAAGGCATGGTCACGAATATGACAAATTCAACTATGAAGGAAGCATTTCTTATGATTACCAAGATTACATGAGAGTACCAATTGGTGATCCAATTACCACCGAGCTGGTGGCAAAGCTGCCGTGGAAGATCATGCAGAACAAAAAGATCAAAAAGTTGCCGAAAAAAGAGCGAGAAACATTAAGAAGAAATTTTCAAGACATAGAAAACGTAAGACCCTTCTCGGCTGTGATTGAATGGCTCCTGTATCAGGTCAAAAAGAGCCTCAGATTGAAAGATGTCATTGAAGACTCGGTTGATGAAGTCATAGAAGAATTTGAGCGACTAAAATTCGTAAACCAGTGGTACAAACATCATGACAAGTGGAACGATTTCTTGGATGAGGCAGACAGAATCCAATCTGTGTTGTTTCTCCTTAAGAAATTTAAGGTCTTCCCTATGGAAAAACTAATCCCTTACTTGGCGAGGGTGAACAGTCGTTTTGCCGAAGATGACAATCTCAAAGCAGCAGCAGATGAATATGCGCATCTGGATAATCAGATAAGATACATAGTATACGGGCACACCCACGAGGCCAAACAGGTGGCCATACGAGTCAGAGAAGACCCTAGAGAACCTAAAGAACAAGTGTATCTGAACACTGGCACTTGGCGGACAAGATACTACAAGACTACGGAGGGTTTGGGTTTTATAGGTTGGAAAAATCTCTCCTACGTTTCTTTCTTCAAAAAAGAAGAAAGGCGGACAGATGTTCCCATTTTTGAAACGTGGACGGGAACTTTGAAGAAAGTATGAGCCCAAAATTACCACACCACAAGCAAACATTCGAAGAAAACTTGATGTAAAACAAGTTCTATGCAGGAGTGGAGGACTCTATGCCTGTTACAGCAGACATAGTTATGTGGGGGATACGGGCGGGTATCAGGTTGGCCCAACAGGGCAGACAGGCCTATGTTGAAGTCACCATAAACCGGGAGTTGACCTTACCTTTGCCCAACTACAATCCGAAGGTGTCTGTGGGCACCGCCGAGGGATATTTCAGCGGTGCCGGAAAGAGGCGCCTTAAAGAGAATGCCAGGCTCAAGGAGCTCTACGAGATCTCCATGTCTGTGGACCGGCAGCTAAAGGAGAAAGAGAAAAAAGAGTTCATTGAACTCTATGTCGATTTTAAACGCGAGGAAGAGATCAAATCGGGTGTGATCACTGGTGACGAGCTAGGCCTCTCCACAGAGGCCCTCCTCTCCCTGGTAACCGTTCGCCAGTGGGCAGCCAAAAAGACTCCTTTCGCTTCCGTCTACCAAAGAATTATTGGCACACTCATCGACATCGGCGTAGATTATTTCGCCAACACCCCCGGGGCCATTGAGGAAAAATCATCATCAGGGAGGGTGATTAAGGGATTCCTGCAATCCATAGATGAGCTCAATTTTGCTGAAGAAAAAGTTGATCAACTGGCTAAGAACTTGTTCATTGCGACCTTAGAGACCATTGAGGAAAATCCAGACCTGCTGGGCGGGGACGAAAAGACCGAGCAACTGGTGGAGGCGGTTGCTAAGGGCTTGATCAGGGATGCTCGAAAACTCACTGAAGATCTGGCCAGCCGAGATCTTGCCAAGCAGGAAAGGATTCACGACTGGGCAAATCTGGTTTTCCGAAGTCTGTTGAGCAATGCAGGACACATGGTGCTCGCCAATCCCAGCACCTACCTGTCCGTAGACGACACTGCGGCTCAAGCCTTAATTGCTGCCGTAGGAACATCTGTTCTCGACACTATTATCACGGAAGACTCTATAGATCTCTCTGGGCTCTTGAGCCGGGAGGGACTGGACGCAGTCATGAGCGCAGCCCTCTTCACCCTGGCCGAGAATCCCTCTATAATGGGTGTAGATCACCAGGGACTGAGGAAGCTCCTCTCTCAAATCGCCCAGGATCTTGCCCAATCATCGCTCCTGCTGAACCCAGACATCATTCCTGAAATGATGCGACTGATTCTTGAAAGAACTGCAGCTCATGCTGATCTCCTCTGGCCAGATGAATTCCGGCAACCCGACAAGCACCTGCTGATAACCGCCTCTCGAGAACTTCTCAACCAGCTGGCAAAACCTCCGGCCCCAGGGGATACTTGGAAACCGAATCTTACCAAGAGCCAGATTCTTGGCATAGTTGAAACAGTCTTGGATGAAGTAGTCCAAAATCCTGAATGGCTGGTGAAAGCATCTGAGAGTGAGAATGTTATTTTGGCGGATGTGGTCGAATCTGTTATGGCGGTATTACGAAAAGTACCGGCTAACCGGCTGAGCGGTGAAACAGGTGTGGAGGTGCTGAAATCTGCAATCAAGGCGGTGGCCCTGAGAAAAGATTTTGTTGAGAAAATAACTGTGGATGGAGCTCAGCAACGAGCGATTTCGGCTGCCCTTGAGAGGTTGATAGATGCGTGTCTAACAGATGGGGTAGATCCGCAAGCCCGATGGACTCTGGCCAGGGGTGAGGTATTCAGCCTGATTGCCGAAACCGCCCTAACCAAACTGGCAGAAACGGGGATATCGGAAACGAACCTCGGCACAGTGGAAAAGTTCATCCGGGAAACCGCCGAGGATCTCGCCTCGGGAAGACCCTGGGAGCTGCAGCGGTTGATTGAAAAGATCAACAGTTTAGCTGTTTGATCTTTTAAAAGGAGGCCAGGTCAATGATTTTCTATTTGCCATTGAAGTCGAAGAGCAAGGTTTTTGTTCTCCTTTTGGTATGGATCGCCATAGCGGCGTGTGTATCTCACGTAAAGGAACTGCGGGAAGCTCAGAGTCAATTTAGCCAGGCAGCGTCCTTGGAAAATGAGCTCCAAATTGATATGGAAGCCGGCGATGCCATTGCCATGAGCACTATGGTAACGAGCTCCTACCGACAAACGGTGAAGATACTTTCGGATCTACTCGATAGCAAAAGACAACCATTGCAGGAAGACGGCCTCCTCGGAACCGCCTATACCCTGAAGGCGTATGCTGAATGGAGACTGGGTGATTACGAAACGGCGGTTGCCACATCGTCAGCGGCTTTGGAGGCAAAACTGTTTCCCCGCGACCTGGCCTTGATCACGGCTCTCCGAGGTCTCATAAAGAATGATCAGGCGTACTATCACATGCAAGAAAAGGACTACGCCTACAGGGATATCAAAATACTTCTCGAGGAAGCCCTGGAGGATATCACGAAGGGTCTGGCAACAGCCGGTAAAGAGGAGAATATTCGTATCTACCTCCTCTTATCTGAACTCATCGTTTTGAAAAACTGGACCGACCTTCGAGGTGAGCCGCGAAAGTTTGCCCGGGAGATTCCAACAAATTTTAGTAAACCGGCTGAAATTTCAGCTTGGTGCAGAAGTGCTCAACCGGTGTGGGCCATGTTCCAGGAGGAAGTGAAGAGGCTCAGGCCGGATGAGGCCCCGGCATTGATCCAAGACTGGAGCAGGAAACTCGCTGTGAAGGAGACATGTTCGAATTAGAGGAAATTATAATTTGTGGCAGAAGAGACACGCGGCAACTACTCTGTTCAGAACAGTAAAGCTCTTGGATAAACAAATAGGGGAGAAAAAAGATGCCGAAAAAAGCCGATGCCGTCTTTGAAGGTGGTGGGGTGAAGGGTATCGGGCTGGTAGGAGCAGTAGCTGAAATTGAGAAGGCAGGGTACGTTTTTGAAAACCTGGCGGGAACGTCAGCCGGCGCCATTGTATCTTCACTTCTTGCAGTGGGTTACAGTGCAGGGGAAATTAAAAAAGAGCTTGAACAGCTCAACTACAACGACTTCAAAGACGAGGGCTTTTTGGATAAGCTTGGCTTCTTCGGCAAGAGCTTGAGCATTGGCTTTGAGTATGGGATCTACGAGGGGGAGATCTTTGAAAACTGGCTCGAGGGATTACTGGTGGCTAAAGGGAAGACCACCTTTGGGCAGATAAAGACGAAGTACAAGGAAGACAAGTATAAATACAAATTTCAGGCTATCGCAGCCGATATTACCGATAGGCGACTCCTTGTCCTTCCTAACGATTTGAAGTTATTTGGCATTAATCCCGATGAATTCAGCATCTCCCGCGCGGTGAGGATGAGTATGAGCATTCCCTTTTTCTTTGAACCAGTGGAGTTTCGAGACCCCAGCGGCAGAAAACATTTCATTGTGGATGGTGGACTTTTGAGCAACTATCCAATTTGGCTCTTGGATGACGGCACAGGCGATCCGCCCTGGCCCACCTTCGGGTTCAAACTCATGGAACCGGACAAGAGAGAATTAAAGGAAGCCAAGAGAAATCCCATTAACAACCCTATAAGCTTTCTCAAGGCTATTGTGGGGACTATGTTAGACGCCCACGACAACTACCATATCTCTAAGTCAAAGGGCGACTTCGACAGGACAATTGGTATACCAACAATAGTAACGGTTAATGGTACCGAGAAAGAAATAGGAACCACAGACTTCAACATAACTCAGGAAGAAAGCCAGGCGCTGTTTGAGAACGGGGTGAAAGCTGCCCAGCAATTTCTCAAGAAATGGGATTTTGAAAAGTGGAAGAAGAAATACAGGCGGAAGAAGTAAAGACTAATGCTAGCCCGGATGTTTCATGGTCTCGCGACAGCAATTCATGAAACATCCGGGCTAAATCAGCTCAAAAATACGACCAATTGCTTCTTTAGCAGTTGTCAACGTAGTGGACACCGCGAAGATTAGGAATTGTTTTGAGGCCAACTATCGGTTTGCCGATCTTAAGGCCGTGGCCGATCTCTGACAGGGTGCCGGCGCCGCCAGACACTGCCACCAGGCCGTCGGCGGTGTGAGCTATGATAACATTTCGAGCCTGACCCATGTCCGTGGCGACTGGTATCTTGATGTATGGATTAGCACTATTGCATGAAGGCCCTGGTAATATGCCAACCGTGAGACCGCCAGCCATGGATGCGCCTTTGGCGGCGGCTTCCATGACTCCACCCAAACCACCGCAAACTAGGATTGCACCTCTTTTGGCAATCTCTTCACCAACCTCCAGAGCAAGTTGATAAATGGAGCTCTCACACTGTCCAGCACCGATAACTGCAATAATTGGTGGAGACTGGCTCATGAGAACTTACTCCTTCCAGCCGTGCGTGCCCAGTAAATTGACAAAGCGGCAACCACCCAGATCAATTTTGGTAATTCCTTCCTTTACTCGGACAATTTTCATAAGCGCTTGAGTGTACCGATCTCCCACGGGGACGACCAGCCTTCCCCCCATAGCCAGTTGGTCCACTAGAGGTTGCGGAACGTCCGGAGACCCTGCAGTTACCATGATTGCATCAAAAGGTGCTTCCTCCTTCAGGCCGAGAGTACCGTCCCCCACCTTAAGGACCACGTTGAAGTACCCTAGATCGTCCAGGATGCGCTGCGCCCTGGCTGATAGGGTGCGGATGCGTTCAATGGAATAGATTTTCTCAGCGAGTTCTGCTAGGATTGCCGTCTGGTAGCCAGAGCCCGTGCCGATTTCCAAGACCCTCTCTTGTCCCTGCAGTTCCAGGGCTTCCGTCATCAGTGCAACCATGTAGGGCTGGGAGATCGTTTGTTTCTCGCCAATGGGAAGGGGATGATCATTGTAGGCTTGGCTGACGAGAGCTTCTTCGACGAAACGGTGGCGGGGAACTTTTCGCATAGTGTCCAGAACGCGGGCATCTTTAATGCCACGGCTGATAAGCTGGCTTTCCACCATGCGGTTGCGAGCTGTGGCATACTCCATCTAACCCTCCCCACGGGTCAAACTGCCCGTGGATTAAGGTAGATTAGCCATGGACCATTTGTCAACGCAAAATCCCAGTAAAGTAAAGGAAGATAACACCCATTTTGGTTACAGTCTCCGACTGCTGCTCTTTATTCTGATGACCATGGTCATTTTCCTGGTTCACTGTACCAAGCCAATGACGCACAAGGAGGTAATGGTAACCAATCGGCCGGAGAAGAAGGTCTTCAAGATGAAGCCTGATGTGGTCAGAGAGGCGGTAGAGAGGGCGCTGGAGAAGAAGAAGTTCATCCTAGCGGCAAAGCAAAGCAATGAACTGCACCTTGAAACAGAGTGGCTGGAAGACGAGGGTTACAGAAGCAGGGTAGTGGCGGACATCGAACCGCTGTCCCGGAGCAAAACCCAGCTTACCCTAATGGTGTATCTCGAACAAAAACTCGTATTCAAGGACGAATGGAAACCAATGGATGAAATAGGAGAGGACACCTACAAGATTTTGATGGGTGACATCGAGATGGAGTGCTATCGTGTCCTTTACGACCGTACGTAAAGCCATTATACCAGCCGCTGGCTTGGGCACGAGAGTGAGGGCAATTACTGGAGACTTGCCAAAAGAGCTTCTGACCGTGGCGGCGAAGCCCCTAATCGTCCATGCCATAGAGGGTTTGGCTACTAGCGGTGTTCGCCAGATAGCTGTGGTCATCAGCCCAGCCAAAGAGAGTATCCGCCAATTTCTCCTGGGAAACCCACCCGAATTCCTTGCCCCCCTGTTGGATGCTCATTTGAGAGTTCTCTTTAAAGCCTGCAAGTTCAGCTTTTTTGTTCAGCCCGAACCAAGCGGCTTGGCAGACGCGGTAAGTCTTTGCCGGGAATTTATAGGCAACGAGCCCTTTGCTTTAATTATGCCGGATAACATTTTGCTCGATGGCCTTCCGGTGGTGAGCCAAATGATACCCTTTTTTTCAAGCGAAGGTCGAGACATGTTAGGGGCCATTGGCTTAAGAATGGAAGAAGCCTCTCGTTTTGGCAATGTGGGCATCCTTGAGACAGAAATTATTCCTGGTAGGAGCCCAAGATTTAGGAAGGTCTCTGGCTTCTCTGACAAGACGGGCGACCCTCTGAGTATCCCTCCCGGACAAAAGCTGCTCAAGAATTTCGGTGGCAGCATATTCCTGCCGCACTTTTTTGATTACATCGAACAATGTCGCCCTAATGCTCAAAATGAACTGGACGATGTTCCAGTTATCCAGGCCATCCTCAGGGATCAGGGATTAGATGTAGTAGTACTTGAGGGAAATGGCTTTGACGTGGGAAATCCTGCGGGATATTGGGCAGCAAATCTCCATATCTAAAGCAAACAGCCGCAGCGACTAGGATGGTAGGGGCAAAGCCCAGCATGGCGCAAAGCGCATGGCGTCAATTTGTCAATTAGTTAATTAGTAAAATTGTTGGAATCGTTCAAGTCTTTGACATCGCCGCTGAAAGCCACTCTCACAGTAGAATCTCTCCTCTTTACTCTGAGTTCTGCCCCCCTTGCGGTCGAATTACTCTGCCCTTTGCAGCAAGCTAACGGCTGAGCGCTGGTAGCTGAAAACTTTCCTGCCTAAAGCATATTGACCAATTCTGCATATTCGAGCCAAAGGGATTCCAGAGGATGGAGTCTTCTGTTGGTCTCTTTTTCGACCTCGGAAACTCCTAGACGCTTCAGGGCTAGTTGGCGGAGTTTTAATCGATAATAGGTGCCGAAAAACATTGGCCCTGCCGAGGTGACCAAAAAGGGAGAGAACCTCTCGGGCTGTTCCACTCCCCCAGAGAAGGGTGCCACCTGGGTGCCTTGATAGAGAAATGGGAGGTTGTCTTTCCAGGAGGAGTCGTACTGCTCCGGGCCGAGGAATTCTGCTGGTCTTTGAGCTAGCAAAAAATCGAAAGCTATCGGATTGTGCACTTGCGTCAAAGGGCGCAGGGCAAAAAGGTTGATCTTAGAAGAGTTGTCAAGGATTGTCTCAAGATTAGATGGGGAGGAATCTCTTTCACTGGCAAAAACACCCAGTCCTAAAAAAGGATAGCTTTCACGCCAACGGTCGATTGCCAGCTGCAGACTTGGCTGTGATGCTCTGGAAGTATCGTCGATAAACAAAAACAAAGGGGTGTGGTCGAATCGATGGATCAGCTTCACCAGGTAAGGTAGATAGTCGAGGTCCTGGTCGCGTTTGGATGAAATGAAGAACTTGTCAACAATGGGCAAAACTAAGTACTCCAACCGGTTGCTGCTGAGCCACTCCTGGCCGGTCCTGATGAGAGCCCAAAGCAAGCTCAATTTTTCAGAGTGATTTTTCTTTTTCTTGCGGTACCAGGAAAGTGTCTGGTCCACTTGGTGGCGAGCGGCTGTGGGCGGGACAAAAGTAATGGCCAATCCTTTTCCCTCAGTCAACCTTTGATGGTCGCCAGACTGGAGTATTTCCTTCGCTTGGCCCATGAGTTGCTCCCATTCGCCGAGAGGTAACCCGTTCAAAAGGAGGCTAACCCTCAAGGTCCAAAGTCTGTGGAGAATTTGCGGCCTAACCAACCTTTTTCCCCAGAGGCCAAAGAGGTCTTCAGCTTGTTCTCTTAAGGAATGACCGAGGGGGAATGGAGAAGACCTTTCTCTGTCGGAAAGCTCTACAATAAAATCCCTCCTGAGAGCCTGGACCCTTTGAGAAAATTGGACTGCAGCCTCGGCAGAAATCTGATGGGTGAAGGAGGGAGCGCCCCAGCCGGAGGCAGCTCCTAGACTGGCGTTGTGCAGGGTGATCACCACCCGTTTAGACCTCCGGCTCACCTCCATAGCCAAACGAAAGACCTCAGAGAGCTCCTTTACCTGATAGGAGATCAATTTCTCCAAAAAAGCGGTTTCCACCTGACTGCGCTGACCCCAAGAGTGGATACGGAGATTTTTATCCAATACCCTTTTCTCACTGGAATAGAGGTTCACTCTTGAACAGGATGCAAGGTCTTCAACAGATGTCATCTTGGCCCAATGTCTGAGGGACCCCATGGGAGTGAGTCGGTTGCTTGCGGCAAGGGCCTCAGAGATTTCTCCGGGGGAAAGAGTCTCTTTTTCAAGAAAGCGCTTTCTCAAACCAGACTTAAGAGGGTAGGAAAGGCGCCGGACCAATAGGGACAAAAGAGATCTGCGTGAAGCACTGGGTAAAGGACCGGAGAGAAGGCTTGACTCCAAAGGCCAAGCAGATGAAGACCGCTTGAGCACGACCTCCAAAAGGGTGGCAAGGGGACGGCAGTCTTGAGGATTCTCCATACAAGAAATCAATTCCGCCACTGCCTGGCGCACTGAACTGTGCTCATACCATTTTAAAGGTAACCAGTCAGGCAGCCAGCGGAGCAGTCGGAGAAAATGGTTCAACTCATCTTCGACAGGAGGGCTGAAGATCAGTACCCTAGCTGCCTGGCGCACCTCCGGGCAGTTGTCAACCAAGCCCCTGGCAAGACAAACGAGACCTTCTCGGCTTGATTGATTATTTGAAGAGAAAAGACGACGGGCACCATTGACAAGATGGGGAGCAGTGTTCTGCAGGACTCTCAAGAAAGGGCGAAGGGGCTCTGGATCATTAAATTTCCAGATTTCCATGGGAGTTATCTCCGCCAGCAACTTTACATAACTGGAAAGAAGATTATATTAGAAGGATATTGGCTGATTGGCAAGGGGAACAGCGAAGGAGGAACTTTGAGGATAGCTAAGTGTCTAACTGCTGATAAGAAGCTAGGTCTAAAGTTTACCAGTCGCTAGGACGAAAGAAAACTTTCAGAGGGGATAATTTTATAGTTTGGAAAGGAGAGGATATGGCAATGAATATCTCAAAAACCGGCCATCTCAAGCAGTACGGGAGAGGCCTTTTTCTAATTGCTATGGTGGCCTTGTTATTCTTATCTATGGGGCCAACTTTCAGCACGGGGGCAGAGACGGGGGTGCAACCCTACCCAAACGCCCCTGCTTCGTTCACGGAACTGGTGAAACGAGTCGGACCCGAAGTGGTGAACATCTCCACCACCAAGGTCATCAAAAGAGGGCCGATGCCAAGGCAGTTCGGCAACGAAGGACCCTGGAGAGACTTTTTTGGGGATGATTTTTTTGAACGTTTTTTTGGGCAGATGCCCAGGGAGCGTAAACAGCGTAGTCTGGGTTCAGGGGTTATCATAGATCCCCAAAAGGGTTACATTCTCACCAACAACCATGTTATATCCGGTGCCGACGAAATCACAGTTCGTCTAGATGATGGCAAAGAGTACAATGCTGATGTGGTGGGCAGAGATCCAAAGACAGACCTGGCTTTGATACGAACCAAAGTTGCCCTGAATGTCGAGGTTGGGGCACCATTGGGAGACTCTGACAAAGTCGAGATTGGCGAGTGGGTTATGGCCATCGGTAACCCCTTTGGGCTCGAGCGTACAGTGACTGTAGGTATTCTGAGTGCCAAGGGCAGGGTCATTGGAGCCGGGCCTTACGATGATTTTCTCCAGACTGACGCAGCGATCAATCCCGGCAACAGCGGTGGTCCCCTATTTAACATGAAAGGTGAAGTCATAGGAATCAACACAGCAATCGTAGCCAGTGGCCAGGGTATTGGTTTCGCCATTCCCATCAACATGGCCAAAGAGTTGCTGCCCCAATTGGAAAAGGGCAAGGTCACTCGTGGCTGGCTAGGGGTTAGTATCCAGGAAGTTACGGACGACATCGCCAAATCCTTTAAACTTAAAGATGCCAAAGGGGCTTTAGTGGCTGAAGTAATGGAGGATACTCCGGCCCGACGAGGTGGAATGGAGCGGGGCGATATTATCATTAGCTTCGACGGCAAAGAGGTTGAAACACCAAACGAACTGCAAAGGATCGTTGCTAGTACACCTCCAGACAAAAAAGTAAAAGCAAAGGTGATAAGAGATGGCAAGATTGAAACGCTCACCGTAAAGGTGGGGACCATGCCCGAGGAGATTACCGAGACAGAGAAAGCCATTACAACTGATCTTGGCCTCACGGTGCAGACATTGACCCCGGATCTTGCTGAGCAGTTCAATTGGTCCCGAGACGAAAAGGGTGTCCTGATCACCGGCGTTGATCCCAGTGGAGCTGGAGCTGAGGTTGGCTTGCGTCGAGGGGATCTGATTAAAGAGATAGACCGACAAAATGTAGAGAATACGGAAGACTACAGAAAGATCCTAGGAGAGGCCAAAAAGGGAGAATCTTTACTCTTCCTAATCAAACGGGGGACCAGAACTTTCTACATAACCTTGACGCCAGAATCAGAGTAGAATTCTAAAAAATCAGACTAAAAAACAATAATTTCCTCCCCCTTGAAGGGGGAGGATTAAGGTGGGGGTGAAAATGCGCATGGCGCATGGCAGCGCATAGCGAAAAATACTTCCTCTCAACGCTCTGCGCTATGCTCTTTGAGCTCCTGGATCTTTTCCATTTAAGTGCCTCCCAGTAGGGGAGGGTAAAGGGAGTTCTGGTATAAATACTTGCTATTACGGGCGGGATTTATCCCGCCCGTTTTTTTCTATACCCCCTTGACGACAAAAGAATGGTGATTAAATTATTACACAAGACCGTTTAATATAATGAAATTATTAAATAAGGAGGTGGAAAATATGTTTGAATTAGTACCTTGGAGGAGAAATCGAGGAGCCCTGGCCAGGCCAAGGAGGGATTTGTTCAACTGGTTTTTTGAAGATCTCACTTTGCCTGATTTTTGGACAGCTGAGCAAGAGTGGCTGCCACCCTTTGACGTCTCCGAAACTGAAAATCAGATTATTGTGAAAGCTGAGCTTCCCGGCATGGACGTCAAAGACATCGACATCGCTCTTACAGATGGCTTGCTTACCATCAAAGGCGAGCGCAAGCTGGAGAAAGAGGACAAAAAGGAAAACTATCATCGCATTGAACGGCAGTTTGGATCTTTTTCCAGGAGCTTGAACTTAAGAGAAAAGGTCAAAGCTGACGGTATTGAAGCCGCTTACAAGGACGGGATACTTACCGTCACCTTGCCCAAGGCCGAAGAAAGCAAGCCTAAAAAGATAGAAGTCAAGAGTTAATACTTCTAACATGTCAGCTAAAAGCGGGGCAAAACCGTTTAAAATGTGCATCGGAAATAATTGATTTTTTAAGGAAAGCTATGACAGATACTATAGTGGTATTCCTAATTGCTGGAGTTGCCTTCGTTCTGTCGGCAAGGTGGTTCTACCGTACTCTTGCGGGCAAGTCGGAAGGTTGCGGATGTGGAGAGAGTGGTTGTCCTAGTAAGGCATCAAGTAGCAGAGGCGATGATGCGTACTGCTGCAAAGAAGTATAAGAAATCCGCGGGAAAATGTTCTCAAATTAACTTTGCGATGCCGCTTCATCCAATAAATAATACTCGATATCTTTGATAGAAATTTGATTCATGTACAGTCCCAGGGTTTCACTGTCTATACCCAGACTGAGTCCGAGAAGTTGCGGATAAAGAATGGATGGGAGCTGATGCTCGGGGCCCCGGCGAGAGACCAGTATTTTCTGCACGTGATCGAACTGAATCTGGCAGTAAGAGCAGGCAACGCAGAGGAAATCCGCACCAGATTTCCTGGCGTGCTTCAGTTTGTTTTCGGTCAAATCCATTGAAAGTTCGTCGTTTACTACCCCACAATGGAGACCCACAACACTCATGCTTCTTGAGCCAATCGACGCTCCGGGCCCCGGTAACCTCTACCAGTTCGTCAAATTTCGTGGGAGAGTAGGGTTTGTCGAACTTAATGAGTTTACTGGGACGCAATATGCGGCAGCCATAGTGCGTGGCGATGTTTAGACCTTTGAAGGTATGCACGATTTGCTTTCTTATGGCTTCGATGCCTATGTCGTCGTAGAGAACCTGCAGGATGTGCTTCGGTTTAATATTTCCCTCGTAGACCAAACCCTCTTTTGCAAGGGTGGCGTTGACTTCCTTCCTGATGGAACCATCATTGTGCAACAGGTCTTCTATGTGTTTCATGGTTCCGTAGCAGCAGTTGCACACCGTGAGTAAATCGAGGTTCTCCCTTTCAGATAGAGCCAAATTCCTGGCAGAAGAAATGACGTAGGCCTTGAAATTTACATTTCTCAAAGGATAGCCGCAACAGCCGAGTTCTTTGACGTCGACCAGGCCAATGCCTAGTTTCTCGAGAACTGCATTGGTGGACCATTCGTATTGTTGTAGCACTATGGGAGTGGTGCAGCAGCGCAGCAATGTGTACTTCATGATTGCATCCGTCCTTTATGTTTTTGCCTGTTTAGTGAGCTTTTCTTTTGCTCGAGTTATCGCTATGTTTTTCAATTCATAAATGATATCGGCAACGCACACCCCTTGAGGGCAATGTTCCTGGCACTGATAACAGCCTAGGCAATCCCACAGCATTCTAGAACTGAAGACAAGATCCCAGAGTCCCATTCCCGCGGCGTGCATAATCTGATGGGGCAGAAGTCCCACGGCTTCGGCTGGATGGGAGTAGTTGCGCACCACCGGACAGGCGTTTGTACAGGTGACGCAACGGAAGCAGTGGGAAAAATTGGAAGCCTGGGTTGATTTATAGACTCTTGAGGACAAACCATTATCACTAGGCGTCAGCGGAATGTCGCGATCCATCATGTTCAACGGAATACCAGCCGGATAAATAGCTTTGAGGGCCAACTCTATGGGGTCGGGGTAGTGACTCTTGTCTTGGTCCAAGGAATCCTGCATCAATCCACGGTAAAGGGAGAGCGGTGAGAGGACGAAGAACTCCGGCTGGCCTTTTTCCAGCAGAGTTTGTCTCACAGTGATCCACAATTGCTGTAGATTAATTCCGGCAGGGCAGACCACTGTGCAACGGTAACAATTAGTACAGAGATGCAGCCCCTCTTGTATACTTCTAATTTCCTCAGGGCTGAGTTTCTTACCGGCAACGAGCGCTTTTATTGAAGGTATCTTTTCTGATGGCAGAATATTAGCATTGTGCAGCGTTTCAAAGACGACGCCAACTCTACACTGAACACTGCAGGTCCCGCAGTGCATGCAGGCATCCAGCTCCAGAAGTTGTCTGGTGGCGACATTGGCCGGAGCCGATGTTTCGTTATCCATAACCGAATTGGCCAAAAGACTCAGCGGAGTGGTGAAGATGTGGAACATCTTACTAAAGGGAAGGTAAGCCAAGCCAAGCATACAAGCCAAGAAGTGGATGTACCATAAGATTGAGGGAGCGTTTGTTTGATCTAAAGTAATGGCTATGGGTTTGATAACTCTGGAGGTAGTATATCCGGCGAATCCCCACTGTGGACGGGAGTGGCACTGAAGGCAACTCATTTCATGGGCTTCTTTGCCCGCTTCCAGAGTTTCAGCGTCAAAGGGGCCTTTGACCTCTGGTGAGACCACGCCGAATTTCGCTACCCAGTAAGTTTCTAAGGATCGAAGCTCTTCTTCATCGGCCGCGACTGTGTACTCTTCCACCATCTCTTGGAACTTGGAGTACGAGGTTATCTTGGTACCCTCCAAAAGAAAACCGGAAAACATAATAACCGCTAGGATGATTATGGCGTAGAGATCCATGGGGCTGGTCCTGAGGCGGGGCACCTTGAGGATGAGCCGTCTATATACCGCAATTCCAACTCCCAAAAGTACCAGAACTCCAAAAAAATCTCGAAGAAAGAGAAAAGGGTTAACCGTTGAATAGTATTCGGGGAAAATGGCAGAGGTGACTATCTTGTCGAGGCCATGCATGAGCAGGAGAAAGGTAAAGCCATAATATAAACACATATGCATGGCCCATTTGAGCAAGTCTTGTTTTAGTACTTTTACCTGCAGGAGCACATCGAGAACGAATACCTTGAGCAGGGTAAACAACTTTGGGCTGAATAATGTCAGGGTAATTCCTCGGAGGGCTGCAAAAATCCTCGCTGGGGTGGAGATATCTTTGGCGTCTATTCCCAGGGAGTATCGAAACCAACTAGAGACCTTGTAGATGATACCAAGAGAAAAAATGGCCAAGGATATATATAAGGCAACGGTAAAAAACATGAGCTTATGGCACCTCCCTGTGATCTTTGCCTGCCCCGTTAAATCCTCATCTGTTTAACTGGGGTGCACTTTGTGGTGAAAACTAGCCATTAATATCCACTTAAACAGTAGGTTTTGCCGATAACTTAGTGGGCCTTTTGTATCGTTTATCACCTGATGAAGGGAATTTCTTTGACCTAAGTCAACCAAGTTGTGCCCAGGGAGGAAATATCAAAGAAGAATGGTCAGCTTTAAAAGTGAAAATCATCTGCCTTAGCTAAGGCCATTAACAAGAAGAGCGATTAAGTTCGGGGCACGGCACAACTAAGAGGCCAAGTACAGAAGGAGTGTAACATAAATCCTAGTAAAAAACTGTATTTTAGATCAAAAGAACTTTCTAACTTTAAGGTTTCGATAATCCCAGAAATGTGTGGCGAGCTTGATGGCTGTCTAGCTGGCTGCTCTTACTCTCCATCCTCTCCGCTGCCCGCTTGTCCTGAGCGGAGTCGAAGGGCTGCAGGCTGCTCGCTGGATAGGGGTGCCCAATTCATATCCGGCCAGGTGATCTCACGGGCATTCTTATAATAAGCCCCTTGCGCGCAAGGTCGACAGAGTTTCACCCCATTAACAACCACCTCACGATGGTCACGAACGATCTGGCCACAGCGGCTGCACGAAACCTTGCGCCGGGTTGGTCCAGGCAAATCAAACTCGCTCAACACCACCTCAACCTGCTGCACCCGAAACAGAACACTGTCCGGCATTCTTTTGTAGGCTTCAAGTTGCTGCTTATATTTCTCTGATATATCCGGTACATATTGACATGCCAGGTCACGGGCTTCCTCAGTAGAAATGACCCTGAAGGCTTTGTTGGTTTCAAGGTTTACAAAGGTTGCGGCCATGATACCGTAATCCACAAACTTTAGAGATCTTCGCCCCAACTTAGCGCCAGTGACGTGGGCAACCGCATCACCCGCACACCTGTCCATTTCCACATAGACAATAAGTTTTTTTATCTGGTCGTGACTGGTGGGATCATCTAGGCCGATGAGGCGACAACCCAAGATAGCCATGCGCACCCCTACTGCTTGTCCTGGACACAGATGACCATGTGCTGCGGCCGACGTAGCCAACAAATCTTCGAAAGGCTTCATTGGCCTCTCCTGCTATAGAATTAATCAGGGCCACCTAAGTTAGGGGTATAGTTGCTCGCTGATTTATGCTGAAGTTAACATAAGAGACATTCAAAAAAAAAGAGGCATCTGGCCTCTTCGGTGAAAATAGGCTGTTTGTTAAGGTCTCAATGTAGTTGATATTTCTAGTGGCTAGGTTTCTTTACATTCCACGCAGCGGCCAAATTCATCGACACAGTCACTGCAGTGAAGTCGATTACAAACCTTGCATTCGGTCATGACGGTGCTTGTATCGCCTTCGTAGCTTTCGTCACATGCCGCACAGACAAACTGGGGATCTGTCATTTTAAGACTCCTATGTTTAGCAGTCCAAAAACCCACCTGCTGCGCTGGTGGTATAGTTAAAATTTTCTTGTAAAAAGATAATTAAAGGTCTCCCATTTATTATGGTCAATCGTGAGAAACCGAAAAAAAGTCTTCCCCTCCCTTGGCGGGAGGGGATAGAGGGGAGGGGGAACAATAATTAGATGGTCTCATTTTATCTTTCACCCCCACCTTAGTCCTCCCCCGTCAAGGGGGAGGAGAATTGGGAAGGCTTTAGCACCGAGAAGAGTATCTTTCACTGAATCGCCCCCTATGGGGGCGCCACCCTTTCGGGTCGGCTCATTGACCAAAGCCCCCGGCTATGCCGGGCTAAACACAATTCTTGAACTTGACCCTGGAAAACTCTTCCCATTGATTCAGAAGGTCATGCCTGTTCGCCCACACGAAAATTTCGCCGCGGCTCTCAACCAATCTTTCAATCCAGTCACGAAATCTGACTAGCTGCATAGGCTTACCGGGGATGGTCTGCACCTCAAGTAGCTTCAAGGCTTCTTCCAAACTCAAGTGGGCCAACGGTGTCTCCTTCCTTCATATTCTCAAGCAGATGAGGGCTTTTCCTCTAACCCCTGGACAGGTGAAATTGCATGGTCCTCTGCCGGGGATCCGTTTTTGAGCAGGGACAGCCCTTTTGTGAGCTCCAGCAAAACGCCCATGCCCTGTTTGACTTCCCTGTTGCCCAGGGCGAACACCATGCCGAAGGGGCCGACCTCTTTGGCTTGAGACAAATCCACGGTGACCGGGATTTCAGCGGCCCTGTGCAGGAGATTCAATGCTTGTGGAGCAGTGAGTTTCTTTGCCACTCCCACAAGATCTACCAAGCCGTTTCCGATCTGATCAATGTCTCTGGGAGTGTACGTTTGGGCTATTTTCTGTAAGACCCCAAGCATACTGGCCATAATCTGAAAAACACCCTGATGTTCGAGCATGTCAAGGTAGGCGATGGCCTGAGGCACAGAGGATTTTAGTAGAGGCTCCACCGTCCGCAGAAAATCAATAAGGTTCTTCAGTTGGTCAATGGACCAGTTCATATTTCTCACATTTCTCAAAACCTTTTTCATGAGAAAGGTCAAATCTTCCAGCTGAAAATCCGCCTCTATCTCCACCAGTCCGTTGATAAGGGCCTGGACAGTTTCGTTGACCCTGGGGGTGACATCCTCCCTCAGTTCCCTCAAGGACCTGGCAGCGTCGGTCAAGACAAAGATTTCCTTTTCCAAACTATCGAGTCGTTCCATTATGGCTTGTTCATTAGTCATAACTTACCCTCCAGGCTATGCAGCCTGCCTGAGCTTGCCCGCCATGTTGAACTGGGATTCCAATGGCAGTTCAAGACCTTTCATTAAAAGGTTCCAGTACACCCACTTGAACATCATCTTCCCCCAATGGTTGCCGAAGGTCTCCTGCAGCAAGGTGAATGGCCCTAGCCCAGGAAAGGGAAATTTGCCAGGCAAGGGTTCCACCTCATAGTTGAAGTCGAGGAGAATGGCCTTCTCGAACCCAGAAGACAAAAAACAGGTTGCATGGCCGTCGAAAGTTGGCAGGGGCTCATGACCGTCTATCTCGCGAACCAGGTTTTCCACAACGGTATAGGACATGTAATGAGCCACCGAGCCTGCCTTTGAGGTGGGCGCGTTGGTAGCATCTCCTAATACATAGACCCGATCAACAGTCTGAGCTTTCAGGGTGCGCTGGTCCACCTGCATATAGCCCATGGGATCTCCCATCCCGGAATCCGAAATGGCCTTGTCGCCAAAGTTGGGTGGTATGGCTACCAGAAGGTCGTATCCCACCTTGTCGCCTTTG
This sequence comes from uncultured delta proteobacterium, assembly GCA_963712115.1. Classification (GTDB taxonomy): domain Bacteria; phylum Desulfobacterota; class Syntrophobacteria; order BM002; family BM002; genus BM002. The sequence continues at coordinate 135,662 of CAVQGX010000018.1, forward strand.
TGGGACTCGATGGTCTTTTCATTTGGATTAACCCTGGCGAGATCGAAATAGGGGGTGACCTTGATATTTTTCTTTTTGGCAAAGCTAGCCAAAGCTTTTGCAGCCACCGGTTTAGTGAAGATGTTGTCGATAGGGGTTACGAATTCAATCTCCACCTTGTCCCTGACACCGTTCACCTGAAAAAACCAGTCTGCCATGAAAACAAACTCTATGGGGGCGATGGGACATTTGTAAGGAAATTCGGCAATATTGAGGACGACCTTACCGGAACTAAAGTACTTTAGCTTATTGCGTAAGGCCACCGCCCCATCTAGAGTGTAGAAGTCGAAGACGTCTTCGCGCCAAACATCCATCATTCCTTCCACTTCCTGGGGGACAATCCTGCAGCCGCTGGCAATTACCAGGTAATCGTAGTCGTAGGTGTCTCCTTTCGCTGTCTCCAGATAGCGCTGGTTAGTGTCAATCTTGGTTACGTTGTCGACAACAAAATCAACCCCTTGAGGAATGAAGTCGCGCTTGGGCTTGAGCACGTCCTCACTGGAGTACAACCCGAAGGGTATGAAAAGATACCCCGACTGAAAGTGATGTTGCTCGTCCTTGTCAATCATGGTGATTTGCCAGTCGCTGTCTTTCAATTCATGCCGCAGGTTAGCGGCAACCATGGTGCCGCCGGCCCCTGCTCCTAAAATGACTATCTTTCTCATAACGATTGCCTCCATAAAGTGTGGGAATAGATTTTTTGCATAGCACCAAAAAACAAGGTTTATCCGCAGAGTATTAGTAGCTGCTTGCCCTTCGCAGATAGCGTGAAGTCCTTCCATGTGTACGCAGGAGAAAGCTATAGGTTGTTGTTAGTCTGCGGCCGATAATTCCGGCCACCTGCTTGTAAAATGAAAGCCCGGAGGTCGGATATCTCCCGAATATTTCGAGTAGATCATTATTTCTAATTCTCTGCAATTTAGTTGGGGAGGAACAGACCGCCGTCGCCGTGTAAACGTGGTGGTCAACCAGGCTGGACCAGCCGAAAGCGTCCCCCGGATTTTTTACAACGTGAGTTACATAGCCGTCTTCTCCGATGCTCAACTCGACGCTTCCTTGTGTGAGGATGTAAAAATCGAGGGCAACTTCACCTTTCTCAAACAGGACAGTGCCCTCGTCGTAAGACTCCTCCACCATAATTTCCTGGATTTCCTTGACGACTTGCCGATCCAGACCTTTTAAGAGATCAGCTTCTAGCATAACCATAAGAACCTCCTTAATTTGTGGATGCTGGTAATTGTAAATCCTTCGCGCCTTAATCACCTCAAGGTAATCCTGCCTGGAGACTGAAATGCAAACAACTAGTGAAAGCGGAATACCTCAAAGCTGTAGAAGCCGGATTGGTAGAGAAGGGTGCGCTCTCAGGGTTAAAGGCTCACAACCGCCTCTTCGTCTCTCCTGCCTCTATAGTGATAGGCAAATTTATCCTCGCAGCAATCGGGACACCACTCTAATGCCCTATCCACCCAGTTGCCACAGGAACAGATCCATTGATCCTTCAGTGCATCAACCAACATAATTTCTCCTCCTCGAGCTTTACAGTTAACAAATAATTAAGGTTCTTTATTGACAGCTTTCTAGACTGCCATGCACATTCGAGAATCCTTCATTGGCTCAAAATATGAGATGAATAATTTTCGGGACTTAAGTTACAAATTTGGCGATGGGTACCACAATGTGGGAGCAAATCCTGTGCCAGCTCCACCTAACCATCAGCATGGATTGGAAGGATTTGAGGGAAACCGGAGATGAAATAAAAATCTAACTATAAGAAACTCCAACAAAATAATTCATGACTTATGGTTTTACTCGGGGCAAATTAATTCCACCAGGTACGTTTTGCTGGAAGATCTTACAATGTGCTGCTTTGTTTGAATACAGGACAATATCTATTAGTTTACATATTTATAATTGAAAAACAGTAGTTTATGCGTGTAAGAATTCCGGACACTAATTCTTGTTGGGCAACGGATTGCGAATTTAAAAATTGACCCGCAGACTTCACTAGCATTGGGCCCTTTCATGGAAAAAAGCTTGCTCTTGTGCCACACTGTGGCATATAATTACCACTGATTTTTTTAATTCACTTGGGGACTTACCACAGAGCTAATGAGCGTGCTCCCAGGTTAGGATGAATAACTCTTTGTCCGGCAGGGAGAGTGATGAACAAAAAAGAGTTCTCAAACATTCGTGAGCGTCTGGGAAAATCGCAAAGGGAAATGGCCCAGCTTTTGGCAGTTTCTCTTAAGGCAATTCAGAGTTTCGAGCAAGGTTGGAGAAACATTCCAACCCATGTTCAAAGACAGTCCCTGTTCCTTCTGGCCATGAAGGAATCCAAGTATGGGAGAAAGCCTTGTTGGGACCTCCAGGGCTGTCCCTCAGAAACAAGAGAAAAATGTCCCGCCTGGGAATATCACAGTGGGAATCTCTGTTGGTTTATTAGCGGGACCATATGTCAAGGAGAGGTTCAAGGAAATTGGGAAAGCAAGATGAAGATATGCCGAAAATGTAAAGTTTTTAAATCCATGTTAGACTTTAAGCCATAAATTTTTGTCCAATCCCTTAACCCGGATATCTGATGAATTCACGCCTTGGCGTGACTGCAACCACGGATATGGCCGTCCTCCCTGGCGTCCTCGCGTGTCGGCCCCTGCGACGTACCGTTTAGGTAAGCCTCGGCTTCGATCTTGGATTTGGGATTTCGGATCTCGGATTCTTGAGTACAATTGATGATATCGAACTTAACAGTTCAGATTTCACCATTTGTTCTCTGGTTCTCACGTACTCTTCAGCAAATTTTAAATCCGCATTCCGCAATTTGCATTCCGCAATCGTCGACCCGGTGGCCCGCCCATCTTCGCGGTCTCGCGACAGCAATTCATGAAATATCCGGGTTAGCCCTATCCAGCGAAAACTCTTTTCAGTCACAACCATTTTCCAGCATTCCATTATTTCAGTAAGGCCTCTTAACTGGTTTATCCGGAATTTGCCCGGATGGTCATCTTGTGGCCATAGATGCTATGGTTACCCCGCGGCAGGGGGATTTCTGAGGCAGAGTGCATCTGAGCCACCGGTGTCTTGCTTTGGCAGGCTGGTATGGACTTTGTCTGCGTCGGCGGTAACCTTTTTAAAAACTACAGGCCGCAGTCCAATAGATACGAATATGCATCTTTGTCGAAGAACTTCCCCTGTCTCATCGAGTTCTTTCAGCATCGCAGCCAAGCAAATTCCGGATGAACCTAAATTATTCCATGAAGAGGACCCCCGGGTGCACCCATGGCATCCACCCGCCTTTCTATTTCAGGATCATCTTCCAGAGGAGGGGCGTGGTAGGTCTTCAAGCGGGCATCAATTATTAGAGAGCCCCTACATCCCCAATGCTTGCAGTGAGTAAAAGCCCCGGACCCATAAATATCTGTGGCCGGATCTGATCTGGTAAATGTAACCCAAAGGAAATTTTCCCATGATTTAGTGGTGAAATTTGAGTCGTCAACCAAGACAATGAGAGGCAAAGTAGAAAGCTCTGCAGATTTCGCCAAAAACGCTGCCAATTTCTCCACGGCAGGGTCATGCTCATCCCGTCCTTTTTGATGGGGTCGGCCCTGCACAACAATAATTCCCGGCGCAAACACTCTAGGTCGACTGAAGCCTTTGGGCAAGGAGAGGTTGGTGGGGAGTATATCATCCAGCTCTTTGAGCTTTGGCCCGGCCGTAGCGACAACAAGCTTTGAGCCCTGGTTTAAGCTAATACCCGAATAGTCCAGGGTGTCCATGGTGGTCCGGGTGATGAAGTGCAGGTCTCTTTCCCAGTTAGCCCGCTCGAGTATGTGTTTGAAAAAACGCGGGATGTTATGGGCGCTCAAGCTGGGGTCGTCTTCTCTGGCACAGATAAATACATACTTGGCCAGAGACGTTTGACTGGTACCCAACAGAGAGAGGCCGCAAGTGATGACCTCTTGTGGTTCCCTCTTTTCCGCATAGGGCACATAGCGCTCACTGCCTATGGCTAAAAGCAAGGGGTGGACACCAGAAGCATCCACCGCATTCACCTCATGCACTCCAGAAAAAACCGAAGGCACCAGAGCCGCGGTGAGTTCATGGATAAAAGCCCCGAAAACAGAATCCTCTTGCGGTGGTCGCCCCACGGTGGTAAAGGGCCAGATAGCTTTTTCTCGATGAAAAACCTTTTCCACCTTGAGTACCGGAAAGTCATGCACAAGACTGTAATATCCTAGATGATCTCCAAAGGGACCTTCCGGCAGCTGGCGCCCCGGATCAATGTAGCCGCTAATACAAAAATCAGCCTCAGCCAGTATGGGAAGTGCATTGCCCCTGGCTACCATCTTTATTTTGTGCCCACCGAGAATCCCAGCAAAAAATATTTCAGGTAAGCCTTCGGGAAGGGGCATTATGGCAGCGATTGTCATGGCCGGAGGTCCGCCGATAAAGACATTCACTTTAAAGGGAACCTTGGCCTTGATTGCCTGAGCGTGATGGTAGCCGATACCCCGATGGATCTGGTAGTGCAGCCCCACTTCCTCATTGGGCTCATAGCTCCCACCCGAGAGCTGCACCCTGTACATGCCCAGATTGGAGTGCGCAAATCCCGGCTTTTCAATGCTTTCGGTATAAACCTGAGGCAAGGTAATATAGCCGCCCCCGTCCTTCGGCCAGGATTTGAGCTGGGGAAGGCTGGATATACAGGTCTGTTTTGCCAGCACCGGACCAGTACTCACTTTTTTCGGCAGTGCATTTCGCAGAGCCTTGGGCAGAGCTGCGAACTTCCAGGGTCTCCTTAGTAATGCAACCGGGTCCACCTTCAGTTTTACCAGGTTCTCAATTGTTCTAAGGGTGTCACGAAAGATGAACTTGGCCCTTCCCAGAGTGCCGAAGATATTTCCAGTCATGGGGAAAGGGCAGCCTTTCACCCTGGTGAAAAGCAGGGCAGGGCCCTGTACCTGGTAAACACGGCGCTGTATAGCGGCGATCTCGAGGTTAGGATCGACCTCCTGGGCAATGCGGACGAGTTCTCCCCGGGACTCCAACTCTGCCAGACACTGAGAAAGATTCTGATAGCCCACTGGTCAATTCTCCATCGGCCAATTTATTAATCTGCGCAAGATTGTAATGCAGTCTTGGTGAAATATAATTTGCCGAGGAGACAGGATCAGAATTCTTCTGATTTATGCCTCGCCCTGCAATTCTTCGGCCTTCTGGAAAGCCTTCTCCATATCTGGAAGATGGGTGATTTCTGGGACTACTTGAATGTAGCGCACCTTACCTTCTCTGTCCACCAGGATAACTGATCTCGAAAGCAGCATGAGATCATTAATTAGAAGACCGGTGGACCTGCCGAATGAAGCATCACCATGATCCGAAAGATATTGAAGATTTGTAAGTTTGGCCTCTTTGGCGAATCGTTTCTGAGCAAAAGGTGTGTCGCGGCTAATGGTGATTCGCTTGATCTCCGGCGAAAGCTTGTCTCCCTCCTCACCCAGGTAGTGGGTCTGAGCGTCACAAACCGGTGTGTCCAAAGACGGCACAATGCTCAGAAAGAGGACCGAACCTCTCATGGTGGAAAGGTCAACTTTTGCCATGGTGTTAGCGTCCCTCAGTTCCACAGAAGGCAAACTTTTTCCAACGGTTATGGGCGTACCGAGCAATTTGAAGCTTTGCCCTTTTAGCGCCACAGAGGTTCCTGGTTCAACTGAGAACTCATCCACGGGGATGTTGGTCTGGGTGGTGGCGCAACCAATTAGCAAACTGAGAAATATAACCATCATCAAAAAAGGAAGTTTTCTCGTAATCATTTTCGTCTCTCCTCATTTTAGTTTCATCCGGAATTTGCTTGGATGCGATGATGAAAGAACTGAATTGGACAGGGGTATTTCCTCGACAAAGCTGCATATTCGCATCTGTTGGACTCAAGATTGTGGTCCTTTAAAACGTCTGCCGCCGACGCAGACAAAGTCTACACCAGCCTGCCAAAGCAAAACACCGGTGGCTCAGATGCATTTTGCCTCAGAACTCCCCCTGTCCCGGGGTAGCCATAATATCAATGGTCACAAGATCACCATCCAAGCAAATTCCGAATTAATCACATTTGAAAAAGTTTTAACCAGCTAAGTATTACGGTCTGATCTACCATTCTAATGCTGTAATTAGGATTTAAAAATTAAGTATGGAAAGGAGAAATGTAAAGTGAGGCAGGCCATTCAATGGTTAACTTAGTCTGTGGGTCTTGTCGTCACAATCTCGGTCAGCTACAATTAGCGACACGGTGAAATAACCGGCCGCACTTGGTCATTTCACCAAATTATCATCACCGCTCTAAGTTCCGATAAATAGCTAACATACTGTATTTAATAGTTTATCCAGCCGACAATTGCTGTGGCATGCATATTGATAATGCTCTATTACTTCACTCTCTTCTCACCCGACGCACCCGAAATAGATAACGCGCATACCTCGCATTCTGGGAGAGAGGGCCCCTTAGATACTTGGGAGTGTTGCTGCCATATGGTTCCGGACCATAAGAGCTCACTCAAGAATAAATGTAAACTTGAGCCTACTTGGGAAATGGGAGAGTCTAAGTGCGATTCCACGGTCTTTTATCTGTTAAGGCTTTAATCCTCGCAGTGATTTTTGTAATTTTGCCAGCGGCGATAGCATCTGCACAATCTGTAAAAACTGATGTAGTTACCGACACAGAAAATTGCTTATTCTGTCACAGGTACCCTAACATGGGTCGTTATGACAAAAGTGGCAATAAGAGGATTTACTATGTAAACGAAAATCTTTTTGCCTCATCGGTCCACGGAAAGCTAAGGTGCAAAAGCTGCCATGCTGGGCTGGATGAGATCCCCCACAGCAATGTGAAAAAGGTAGATTGTTCCTCTAACTGCCATATCAAAGAGCCATCCACCGGTAAAGAATTTTCCCACTCAAATATGGTTGAAAAATACCGGGCTAGCGTTCACGGGGTGGGAGCAGGTGACAAAGCAAAACGTCATCCCGAGGATTTGCCAACCTGCAAGTACTGCCACGACAACCCAATGTATCGTGCTCCCAGTGGGGTCTGGGGTCAAAGCGAGGCTTTGATCAACGAGACCCTGGCGAGGTGCATGGGGTGCCATACTTCATCCCACTGGGCAGAAAGATTCTATTCCCATTTCACCCACCGCATGAGGAAGAGAAGAAGTCAGGGAGAAATAGTAAGCCTGTGTACAAGCTGCCATGAAGATCAAGAGAAAATGGCACGCCATGGTATCGAGAGCATCGGAACTTATAAAGATACCTTTCATTGGATCCAGGTACAATATGGAGTAAAAGATGCTCCTGACTGTATCAGTTGCCATATACCAGTGGGATATTCGGCACATGACATACGGCCGAGAACCGACCGTATTTCGCCGATCAATCTAGAAAACAGAGTAAAAACGTGCAGCAATCAAGGGGGGGTGCAGTCTTGCCATCCCGGAGCCACGACTAAATTTGCCACCGGCAGGGTGCATGCATATGGGATGAAAGCGCAGCTCATGGCTAGCCAGAACCAGGCAAATTTTATGGAAGATCAGGATTTTGCCCTGGTCATGGAACGGGCCGAAAAAGACCTGTCTAGCAAAGAATTGTTTCATTACAAGGTGCAGAAGTTGGTCAAGCTTTTTTACAAGATTTTAATAGCTTTCGTTATCGGTTCTATGCTCATACATCAAGGACTCGACTATGTGGCGAGCAGGAAACAGTTAAAATCTCGCTCATTAGATTCGTAAGGATTTTGCAATGATTAAAAAAAGATGGTTTTCTAAAAGCAAAATTGATGCAAAGTCTGATGGCCATAGATACTTCGTACGGTTAAATTTTAATGAAAGAGTTCAACACATGATCTTTCTCATCTGTTTTATTGTCTTGGCCATAACCGGATTTATGTTAAAGCTTCCCGAAGATATAGTGCAAAAATTTGGCGATGCCAAGGATGTGGTGTTTTATTACCGAGGGATATTACATCGCATTGCCGGTACTACTATGATTCTGGTCAGCCTATATCATGTTTTCTACCTTCTGTTCAAACAGGCAGGCCGTCGCTGGCTTGTAGACATGCTGCCCAAATTCAAAGATTTGACTGACATGATTGGCACCATGCTCTATTATCTGCGAGTCAAAGAGGAGCATCCTGAGTACGACAGATTTTACTACAAGCAGAAACTGGAGTACGGTGCATTGATTGCCGGTGCTACCCTGATGTCAGTAACGGGCCTACTTCTTTGGACTGAAGAAATGTGGCCAAAATTTCTTCTGGATATTGCCGTCATTGTCCATGGCATGGAAGCAATCCTGGCCTGTTTGGCAATCATGGTATGGCACCTGTATGACGTTCATCTTAGGCCGCGTAAGTTTCCCATCGATAACCTGTGGCTTACCGGTTTGATAGAAGAAGAAGAGATGCGGGAAGAGTTTCCCTTGCATTATAAAAGGATCATGGAGGACCCTGAACTCCAGAAAGTTTACCTAGTCCCAGAGCATGAAGAAGGAGATGCATCTCTCAGTGTCTGATTTTCCTAAAGAAGTGAATTGAAAAAAGAGTGAGAGGTTCTAGCGACCATGAGTATATTTAGCAGGATTTTTCGGATCATTAAGAAGTTTCCCATTTTTCTATTGAAGTTTATTTATATCCTACCATTTTTATTGTTCGGCGCCTGGCTAATCAACCTGGTCTATTTTCAACCGGACTTACCCCAGGTTGAGGCCAAGCTGGCCGAGGAGTCCACCTTGATTATTGGTGAGGATCACGTTTTCAAAAAAATCCTCTTGCAGAAAGACGCTGCGCCCCGGGAGCATTTTCACTTGATTGACGAGTGGGTTACCCGTCAGGACCACATGGCACCAATTTGTCTGACCTGCCACGGAACCTATCCACACAGCAAGGAAGAAAAGGTCAGGTCTATTCTTAACTTTCATGGAGGCTTTCTGGCCTGTTCCGTATGTCACGCCCGCAAGGAAGCTGAACAACACCTAATTTACTTCGCCTGGGTTGATCGAGAAACCGGGGCGGTGTCCAAGCAAGCAAAAGGGGAATACGGTAAGTACCCAGCGAAAATATTTCCCATTGAAATTACCAAGGGAGCGAGGACAAGAATATTTCGACCGGTGAGCGAAGAGGCTGCAAAACAGTTTCTTACTTATAAGGATCAGTACACACCCGATCAAATCGCCCAGGCAAAAGCAAAGCTTCACGAACACATATCACCCAAACCGGTATTTTGTTCTGATTGCCACAAGAAAGAGGGATATCTTAATTTTTATGATCTTGGATTTGCTCAAACGAGGATTGATCATCTCAATTCAACAGAGATCGTTGGCATGATAGAAAAATACAAGAAGTTCTACCTCCCTTCCCAAATTGATTTTGGCCTTGAAAAAGCGATCCCGTAGGTATATTTGTCCAGACAGAGGGTTTGGTGTATTATTACTAGGACGGAATACCGGGGAAAATTCCCCCCTGTTTAATTAACCAGATAGCTTGAAGGCCAGATGATTAGGCAAATACTTTTTCTCTCCTTGATCCTCATTGTATACTTCTTGTCTCTCGGGACGACTAACTCCTTTGGCCTGGATGAGGACGGCTGTCTCACCTGTCATCAGTACCCGGGACTGGTGAGGCTCGAAAAAGGCGATGGAATTAAGGTCCTCCACATTGCCGAAAAAAAGTATTTCAACTCCCCCCATGGTAAGCTTCGCTGCAAGGAGTGCCACACTGTAATCGCCAAGGTTCCCCACACTGGCGAAACAGCTACTGACTGCACCACCGAGTGTCATCAGAAGGATGCTGCCAAGATCCGAACTTATCCCCTGAAGACTTTGCACAAAGAGGAACAATCCTACATTGTCAGTTTGAAGGATGGATCGTCGTGTAGAACATGCCACCCCACATATCCGCACAGTGAAAACCAACTGGTAAGAGCCTTTCTAAACATGCATACAGGGTTTATGTACTGTGAGGTTTGTCATATAAAGAAAAGCAAAATCAATCATCTCGTCTATGACTGGGAAAGTAGTGAAAACGCAGATTTTAGCGGCGAGCCTTTTGGAACCTACTTTAACCCTCGAACCCAAAAAGCCCACAAGGCAGACGAACACTTCATTTCCAGGATTGCAGTTTTTTCACTGGATGGAGATAAAAAGAAGGGGCTGATAAATATGAAAGACAACGAGGCTGCCAGGGAGTTCATGGCGGTGAGGAAAAAATTGCAGCCGGAAGTTGAAAAGGAGAAATTGACATTCTTTCACAGAGATGTTGAAAGAGAACAAATATCCGTTGCTTGCAACGAATGCCATTCTGCTGATAGTATTTTGGACTTCAAGAAGCTTGGATTCGACGAGAAAAAGACTAAACATCTAATTTATATTAATATTAAAGGACTAGTGACAAAATATAAAGTCTTCTACTTTCCGAAACTGTTTGAAAAATAATCTAGCACGACGATTTGGTTAACCATAGAACTCCCCCTATGATTCTGGAAAATGTATGTCGTTCTGTTAAGAAGCCTGCCATCATCGCATTAAGGCTATCAAGCAGTGCCTATCTCTTTACCTTTCTTCTAATCCCATGTGTTTTATTAACTTTTTTCGCTGTGCCCGCATTTGCCATAAGACTTGTTAATGTTAAGTTGCTTTTTGAATTAAGAGGAGAGTTCAATAAACCAACCGATGTATCGGTTTCCAAGAACGGACTTATATACGTTGTCGACGGGGTAAATAATGCAATAAAGGTTTTTAATAGCAAGGGCAGATTCTTGTATTCTTTTGGCAAAAAGGGCTCCGGCCGGAGTGAATTCAGCTCACCACTGGGAATCGACATTGACAATGAAGGCCGGCTATATATAGCCGACTCTGGAAACCAAAGGGTGCAGATACTTGACAGCAAGGGAAGTTTTATAACAGAGATAAAACTCCCTCCCGACAATGACCAACTCGCCGATCCCACAGATGTTGCAGTCGATGATTTAAACAACAAATGTTACATAGTTGATAACGACAACCACCAAGTCCTGGCGTACGACCTTTCCAAGCTGAAACTGATAAAGACCTGCGGCAGTTATGGTGCCGGCACAGACCGGTTCAGGTATCCTTTTTTTGCAGCCCTGGGTAAGGTGCAAAACCTCTACGTGGTTGATGTGATTAATACAAGGGTGCAAGTGCTGAACTCCGAAGGTTCGTTCATTGCTGAGATCGGCGGGTGGGGAGTTGAAAAAGGAAAGTTTTTCCGGCCCAAAGGGGTGGCCGTTGATAAAAGTAACCGGGTTTATGTGAGTGACAGCTATATGGGAGTGATCCAGGTCTTTGAATCAACTGGAGAGTTTTACGCTGCCCTGGGCGACCCTTCCACTGGTAAGGTCAAGAAGTTCAGGACCCCTATGGGACTATTCATAGACCATGAAAACAGGCTTTATGTTGTTGAAACCCTGGCCAACAAGGTGAGCGTATTTCAATTTGCAGGTGTCACTGAATGAACTTCAGCAGCCTGGTAGACACCTAGCGAATCTAATAAAAGACAGTGAAGAAAATAATATACACACATACCTTCCTTATTTTCCTCCTCTCCCTGGCCTTCAGCACTCAGGCACTCGGCCAGGACCAGAGTAACCCCAATTCAGCCAAGGCATGCGCCATATGTCACTACCGCTGGATAGAAACCTTCTTCGTTGAAGGCAGGGGTACGGACCTGGTGGAATATCAGGGGGAAAAAGTGGTGGCAACACCTGAAATGTGTTTTTCCTGTCACGACGGTAGTATCAGGGATTCCAGAGCAAAGTTAGACGAAAATACCGGACACAAGACCAATAAAGAGCCGCCCCGGCAGATGAAGATACCCGAGATATTTCCCCTGGATGAAAATGGCAGAGTGCAATGTTCTACCTGTCATACCGCCCATGGAGTGCAAGGCGGCCCTCACAGCGGAGAAACAATTTTTATGAGAACCTCCAACAAGAATTCTGCCATGTGCCGCATGTGCCACCCAGCCGCAGATGGGGGAATGGCGGCCGGCAATCACCCGGCAGGAATCATGCAGAAAGAGGTCCCCGCAAAGCTTGTTTCCCTAGGTGCTGTTACGGGTGGAAAAAGTAACCAGATTATTTGCGAGACCTGCCATGTAGCCCACGGATCACCATATGAGAGCTTTTTGATCGCAGGTGCTGGTGACTCTGCCCTCTGCCTCGTCTGCCATGAGGACAAAAACATTTTCGAGCCTGAAGGGACAAGGAAGCCCTTTCACGTTATAAATGTCCCTCCACAAAAGGCAAAAATACCTGCAGCCCTCATCCAAAAAGGGGCGAAAACAGGTTACCAGGGTTCTATAACCTGCCTGACCTGTCACAAGGTACACGGTAACAAAACCCAAGAACAATTCCTGTTAATCATGAGGAATGAAGAACCCTCTTTATGCCTTACCTGTCATTTGGACAAAGAGTATCTTGTTGAGTTCAAAGCATAACCTTATGCATTCCGCCCCGGGGGAGAGAAATCTGCAAGGCAAAACAGCGGCAGAGGGAGGGATATGTTCACCATGCCACCTGCCGCATAAACCAGCAAGAAACCTAGGCGGAAAAGAAGACTTTACCACTCGGCTGTGTCTCAGTTGCCATAGCAAAGGAAATATCGGCGAGAAGGTTATTCCCCGAGGATATTCTCATCCATTGAATGTGGGTCCATTTGAAAAGAAAGAAGAAAATCCTTTTGTTACCGCTGTGGATGCCGAAAAAGGCAAATTAGCCCTGCCACTTTTCAATAGATATAATGTGCAAGATGAAAATGGCAAATTAACCTGTTCAACCTGCCACGAACCTCATGGACTGCCGGCGAATGCAACAAGAGGACAGAGAGCAAAGGATGGTGAGGGGCCTCAAAGCCAAATCTCTTCTTAGAAAACAGTCACCAGATATCTGCCGCCAATGCCATAATAATAAATTTGATCTTGTCAATTCCAAACATGACCTAAGTAAATTGCCTGCCGAAGAGACAGATATGTTGAAAAGCAGAGGGGCCGGAGCCTGGGATTTGCGGGAATTGCCATCTGGTGCACGGTCAAGAGAAAGGTTACTTGTGGACAAGGGCAGACTCAGCCACAGGTAGCGAAAATAGGGCAGAAGAGATGTGCACGGGATGCCACAATGAAAGAGGGTTGGCCAGCAAGAAGGTTGTAAAAGGCTACTCTCACCCTGTAAATATTTCGCCTTCTGAAAAAGGACTCACCACTACCCTGCCACTCTATAACAGCAAATGGAAAAACCTCTAAGGACGGAGTGCTGACCTGTCAAACTTGCCATGATCCCCATCGGTGGGATCCCCTGAGGGCTTCGCAGGGAGACCATCTCGACATTGAGGCGGACTCGCAGAATAGATTCCTCAGATTAGAAAATTCACCATCACCCACTCTTTGTGAAAACTGTCATCCAAACAAGGCCAGAGTAGAAAAGACTGATCACGACCTCATCATAACTGCTCCTGCCCACAGGAACACTATGGGTCAAACTCCGGCACAGTCTGGAACCTGCGGCGTGTGTCATCTCGTCCATAACAGTAAACACAAGATCAAGACTGTGGGCCCAGGAGTTTGGCCTGGGTACAGACGTGATGGCAAGGATGTGTAACTCCTGCCATTCGGAAAGCGGTATTGCCAAGAACAAAGTTCCTCCAATCGGTGATCATCCGCAAGATAAGCTTGTTAATCTTTCCGGGAAGATTAAAAGCAGAGAGAACTTTCTGCCACTTTTTGACCCCATGTCAGGTGATCCGGTAATTGCGGGCAATATCTCCTGTGCATCCTGCCACAATGTTCACCAGTGGGACCCGAAACGGACTACTAAAGGTGAAGGTGTAAATCTTGAAGGGAATGCGACCAACAGTTTTCTCAGAATAGATTCCCCTGATCTTATGTGTAAGGACTGCCATGGTTTCCAGGCATTGTTGAAGTTCAAATTCTTCCATGATCCTGTTAGACGCAAAATGCAAGGCTTTACTCTTCCATGATTTAGAACCTTTCGGCTTACCTTTAAAATCCCTCCCCATCGATGGATCAGAGTTGTATGGCCTTGCCAGCCGAAGAGGTCTAAGGTTTAAGGCATAAGGCGAAAGGAGAGGATAAGTTTTATTTGATTGTTTTTGCCTTGTGCCTTGTGCCCTGCTGCCTTGAGCCATGCCCTCTGGTTTCAGCTAGAAGCCAGATCTTGTGGGCCTGAATTCTCTACTTAGGTACCTGGTGAGATCACCGTATAGGCCTGGGGATTTCACCAAATATCCACTAAAACAAACGACACTAATATTATCTAAACATTTGATGTTATTGATTAATTAAGACATCAACCCTTCTGGCACGCATATTGATATAACATCCTCGTAAATAACTGACTTTCAGCTAATAGGTATGATGGAACGTATTGTTCTTATAGGATTGAATCATAAAACTGCCCCGGTTGAGATCCGGGAAAAATTCGCCTCCGTTTGTCTGGACGGCACCAGCCCACTTGAGCAAATAGAGAAGCTTCCGCAGGTAAAGGAGGCTTTTTTTATCTCCACCTGCAACCGCATGGAAGTCCTGTTCACCACCTCAGCCCTTGATCAGGGAATGGGCCAGGTAGTGCGCCACTTGGCGGAGATTTATGGTAAAACCGGTGCTGCGCTGAAGCCTTATCTTTATATTCACCTGGACCATGAAGCGGTAAAACACCTCTTTAGGGTGACATGCAGCCTGGATTCCATGGTGGTGGGAGAGGCTCAGATACTCGGCCAGATCAAAAACGCCTACAGGGATGCGGTTGAGGCCAAGACCTCGGGGGTGATTCTAAATCGGCTGCTGCACAGAGCCTTTTCAGTGGCAAAGCGAGTGCGCACGGAGACGCAAATTGGCAGCAGTGCGGTCTCCATAAGCTATGCTGCGGTGCAACTTGCCAAGAAGATATTCCAAGATCTGCAGGGCAAGAAGGCTATGCTGGTGGGGGCGGGCGAGATGGCTGAACTGGCTGCCGAGCATCTCTTGGGCCAAGGGGTGGATGAGATTGTTGTGGCCAATCGTACTCTGGACCGGGCTCTGGGGCTGGCCAGAAGGTTTAAGGGAACCACCATACCTCTGGAAGAGCTGGCCCAGGAGTTGAATCGGGTGGACATCATCATCAGCTCCACAGGTTCTCCGGAACCAGTAATCAGTGCTCAGCAGGTGAGGACACAGATGAGAGCCCGCCGAAATCGGCCGCTCTTTTTCATTGATATCGCGGTACCAAGGGATATTGATCCGGAGGTTAATCGGATCGACAACGTCTATCTTTACAACATAGACGATCTCCAAAATATTGTGGAGATCAATCGCACCAAGCGACTAAATGAGGCGACGCGAGCCGAGCATATAATTGAAGCTGAGGCCTTAAAATTTGAGGGCTGGCTGCGCACCCTGGAAGTTGTTCCCACCATAGTCTCTCTTCGTCGAAAGGCTGAGGAAATCCGTCAGACAGAGATTCTCAGGACCTACGGTCAATTCCACTCTCTTCCTGAAGAGCAAATGGAAGCCATTGAAGTTCTCACCCGATCGATCGTCAATAAACTGCTCCATGACCCCATCCTGTTTCTCAAACGCACCAGCGCTAGGGACAAGAAGGATTTTTACCTAGACATCACCCACAGACTTTTCGACCTGGATGAAGAGCAAGTGGAGATGGTTGACGGCGAAGCCCAGCTATCTGTCGGCTCCCGCTAATCGGTCACGGTCCGGCTCTGTTTGTAGTCGGTTTGGCAGTGACGCTTTCCGTCCCAAATCCACCGTCTAATTTAGCTATCAGGACTGAAAGCAGCTGCTCATGGAGTATTCCTGATCACCAGCAAGGTATTAGATGCAAGGCGCCGAGGAGCGACGACTGAGGCGTATGGGGCAATACGCCGCAAGGAGAAGCGATCGAAGGCAACGCGCGCAGATGATGCCTTGCTGGTGGATCAGGGCCGTGCTCCCCCATAGCCTTTGCGGGCAGGAAATGATATGCTTACAGGGCTAGGGGACTTCACGTGTAGCCCGGATGTTTCATGAATCGCTTACTACGACCACGGATATGGGCGTCCTTCCGTGTGTCCTCGGGTTTCGGCCCCTGCGACGTACCATTCAGGTACGCCTCGGGCCCAACACCCTGTGGTTGCCCGGTGGCACGCCCATCTTCGCGGTCTCGCGACACCAATTCATGAGACATCCGGGCCAGAGCTTCAAATCTTCATCGTTGTCGGTTGAATCTTTCAGGTCTGGATACTCTTAATCAACCGGCAGGTCGAGATTTTTATTCATAAGGCTCAGCAAAAATGTGATGACCCCTTGATCACACTCGAAGGCAAAAAACAAGGGATCATTACCGCGATGAGCAGATTACTCATCTCAATTTGTCTGTGCCTGACCATCTTAATAGGTTGCAGTGAGACGAAGAGAGAGGATAACCCAGCAACCGATACACAGACAGCAGAGGCGAGACCATCCATTACCATTGGGCTTATTCCCGAACGCAACATTTTTACGCAACTTGACCGTTATGAACCTCTTGCTGACTATCTTTCAAAAAGAATAGGAGCGGATATAAAGTTAAAGGTTCTCACCCGCTATGGGAATATCGTTGACAATTTCGTCTCAGCCGGGTTGGATGGCGCCTTCTTTGGCAGTTTCACCTATACCGTGGCCCATGTAAAGTTAGGGGTTGACCCCATTGCAAGGCCGGAGACCGTTGACGGTATATCCACATACTACGGTCTGATTATGGTGAGAAAAGACGGGGGCATCAAGACTGCTCAAGATATGAAGGGAAAAATTTTTGCCTTTGTGGACAGGGCAACCACAGCCGGTTATCTCCTCCCTCTGGCATACTTCAAAGAAAACGGCATAGATGATTACCAGACATTTCTGCGAGAAACTTATTTTGCCGGTACCCACGAGGCTGCGATTTACGACCTGCTAAACAAGAAGGCCGACATCTGCGCGGCAAAAGATACTGTGTTTACCATGCTTGCTGCCAGAGATAAAAGGCTCACCAAGGAGTTGCTTCTCCTGGCAAGATCACCCGACGTGCCAGAGAACGGTTTGGCCTTAAGAAAAAATTTTGATAGCACTATCAAAAATGAGCTGAAAAAAGCACTGCTCAGTATGGACAAGGACCCGGAAGGTATAAATGTATTGAAAAAGTTTGGCGCAAGAAAATTCATCGAGACTACAAATGACGACTACGCCAGCGTGTACAAATATGTAAGACAAATCGGACTTAATCTTTCCACCTATAATTACCGGAATGAATAATGAAGAAATTAATAATCACAGTTATAATTATTTTTTGTCTGATTAACACCCTGGTCGGTGCCTATGTCATTATCAGCATGGAAGATGCAACCTCAAAGCTGAATTATGTAATATCACTTCATCAAATTGAACTTCTTAGAGAACATTTGTTGATCTATTTAAAAAAGGTACAGTCTGACCTGAGCCTTAAGAACACAAGTCATGAAAGAAGTATTGATACGATTGTTCAAAATGTTAGATATCTAGATAATATGATGGGAAGATGCATGGCCTGTCATCAGTCGCCCCAGATGTTGAAGGGAGATAATGCAGCGTCCAGACATTATGTGCTCAGCAGACTCTACGGTTTGCGAAATAATGTCGATGAATACAAAGAATCATTGAGCAGGTTTTTGACCATGAGAGCTGGTCGCAACAGGACGGCAATAGAATTCGACAAGGCCTTCCACACAGCGGAACAGCTAGTAACAGAAGTCAATACAATGGTGCACGCCACAAGTGCTAAGCTGGCCGAGAGAACTCAATCGTCTTACAGAGATATCTCTAAGACAAAAAACCTGCTTTACGGGCTAGTGGTGCTGGGTCCCATAGTTGCTGCTGTGGTGGGGTTCATTTTTATAAGGAAACTTACTGGACCGGTTAACACCCTCCTGCAGGCAACGCGAAAAGTAAGGGGCGGGGATTTGGATTACAAGATAGGAGGATTAAAGGCTGAGTTTGGGGAAGTGGCGGCTTCCTTTAACGAGATGTCAGATTCGCTAAAAGAGCATATGCTTAGGATAAGAGAAAGCGAGAACCGTTATCGAACTTTGTTCGAAAGTGCAGGGGACGCCATTTTCATTGTGGAAGCCGAGGGAGATGAACCAGGGAGGATTGTGGACGCCAATCCGGCGGCAGCAGAGATGCACGGATATACTCTCGAGGAGTTACTTGAGCTCAACCTGGTAAAAGATCTTGATGCTCCTGATGCCGCAAAAGATGCGCCGGGCCGTATCGAGCGTATTTTGCAGGGAGAGTGGATCCAGGCAGAAATCAACCATGTCAAGAAAGACGGCACGGTATTTCCGGTTGAAATAAGTGCGGGATTGTTTGAGTACATGGACCATCAATATATCCTGGCGGTGGACAGAGATATTTCAGACCGGAAAAAGATGGAGAATCTGATTCTCCAGGCCAAGCTAGAATGGGAAGATACCTTTGATACCATCACTGATATGATCACAATCCATGATGCCGATTTTAATATTATAAGGGCCAACAAGGCTGCACAGGAAATCCTGGGACTTCCTTCCTTAGAAGTCACCAAGGCAGTAAAATGCTATTCCTACTACCATGGAAAAGATTCACCCCCAAGTGACTGTCTGAGTTGTACTTGCCTGGAGACAGGGCAATCCACCTCATTTGAAATGTTCGAACCCCATCTAAACAAATACCTTGAAATAAGAGCATTGCCTCGTTATGACGAAAATAATGAGATAGTTGGGTTAATCCATGTGATCAGGGACATTACTGAGCGCAAGAAGGTAGAGGAGGCATTGCAAAGGGCAGAGCAGATGAAAATGGTGGGCGAATGGGCCACAGGACTGGTTCATGAAATCAAAAACCCACTCGCGGGCATCAAGGGCTCAGTGGAAGTGCTGGCTAGTGACGCTAACATGGCTGAGGAAGACAGGGGTATTGTAACTCAAGCAGTAGATGAAATTAAACGAATCGAATTGTTACTAAAGAGCCTTCTCAATTTCGCCAAACCGCCCAAACCCCAACTAACGTTGGTGGACATTAATGACATCCTCGATAAGTCCATTGCCTTTGCCCTGAGGCATCCGTCACTGGTGGCAAATAGCTCAACGGCAATAAATGTTTTCAAGGATTTTGATCCAAATATTCCTAAAGCCATGGCTGATCCCATGCAGATGCAACAGGTATTTTTAAACCTTCTGCTCAATGCAATTGAAGCCATGCCGGATGGCGGCATGCTGGCTACAAAAACTTCCTATGATGCAAAGCTTAATTCCATCCAGATTACCATCTCCGACACTGGAAATGGCATGGACAAAAGCTTGGTTAACAAGGTTTTCCAGCCATTCTTTACCACCAAACGAAAAGGTTCCGGCTTGGGATTGTCCATCACCAGAAGACTAATCGAACAGCACGGTGGCCATATCGATTTGGAGAGCGACCCAGGAAAGGGAACTGTGTTTAACATCTTTCTCAATGCGAACCACAAGAGAAAGGATCAGAGTTCATGAAAAGAAAGGGAAAGGTGTTTCTTTTGGATGACGATGGACTCATTGTCTCGGTGCTCTCCCGGGCCTTGAAGAAAGAAGGTTATGAAGTATACGAAGAGACAGAAACAGATGATGCGATCAACAAAATCAAGTCGTGGGACCCAGATCTATTATTGCTGGATATCTCGATGCCAGGCCGAGACGGCATAGATATACTTAAGGAGATTAGAGGCGAGGAGATACAAACCCAGGTGGTGATGTTAACAGCCGATGATACTGCCGAGACCGCGGTTAAGGCTATGAAACTCGGCGCTGTGGATTATTTGACCAAGCCCTTTAATACAGACGAAGTAAAGATAGTTCTAAGTAGCATTATAGAAAAGGAAAACCTCAAAAAGGAAGTGAAATACCTCAGGAAAGCCTATTCTGAGGTATTCGACAGAGAGCTGGTGGGGGAATCAAGGGCAATAAAAGAACTGAAAAAGAAAGTTGAAAAGATAGCCCTAGCTGGGGTGTCAACTGTGCTGCTAACAGGAGAAAGTGGCACAGGCAAAGAGGTCGTAGCAAGGCAAATACACAGGTTAATGTTCGGCACAGATGATTCGTGGCGGGCGCCCTTTGTTTCAATAAACTGTGCTGCCATGCCGGAGACCCTTCTGGAAAGTGAACTCTTTGGCCACGAGAAGGGCTCATTCACAGATGCAAAGTCTGAGAAAGTGGGGCTTTTCGAGGATGCAAGGGGAGGTTCAATACTTCTGGATGAGATTGGTGACATGAAACCTGACCTCCAAAGTAAGTTGTTGAGAGTTTTGGAAGAAAGGACAATTAGAAGGGTTGGAGGAAAATCGGAGATACCTATAGATGTCACTGTCTTAGCCACAAGTAACAGAAACCTCTCACAGGCAGTGGAAAAGGGTGATTTCAGGAGAGACCTATTTTTCAGACTGAGTACCTTTTACCTCCACATAGTGCCACTAAGAGAGAGACAAGAAGACATACCACTCCTCGCCGAACACTTCCTCTCGCACTTTGCCGCCAAGTACAACAAGCCCATGATAAGAGGTTTTTCCCCTGAAGCAGAGAAAGTCTTGGTTAATTCGAACTGGCCAGGTAACGTAAGAGAGTTAAAGAACTTGGTGGAGAGGATTGTTGTACTCGAAAATGTTGAAGAGATACTTCCCGAACATATTCCATCCTGGATATCCCGGTCGACCATGAGGGCAGAGCAATCTTCAAACGGCAGATTTGTCCTGCCCGACTCAGGTATATCTCTAGATGAACTAGAAAAAGACCTGATCCTGCAGGCACTGGAAAAGGCGGATCATAACAAGACCCAGGCAGCCAAACTCCTCAATATCAGCTACGACAGTCTGAGATATCAATTGAAGAAATTCGGGATTTCGGGATACAGTAGTTGACCGCTATGAAAATGAGGATGCGACTAGACAGACACCCCAATTGGCTTTCACCTGGCAGATCTTCCCGCTTACCGCACTAGGTCATTTCAGACCGCAAACCCTTGCAACAACATGGAGTTTTTTATTTTCCATATATCTGGGCAAGGAAGGATCACATACTAAAGAGATGTTGAGCGTTGGATTCAGGTACAAACAGGCATTATTAGTTTTTGTGCTTATCTGTGCCGCCATTACCGCATACCTACCGGCAATGAAAGGTGGCTTCATCTGGGACGATGATGCCCATATCGTCAACAATGCCAATCTAAGAAGCCCGAAGGGATTATGGCACATGTGGAGCAATCCGCAATCCATTCAGGCTCGGCAAGTGTATCCGTTAACCTTCACCACCTTCTGGATAGAATATCAAATATGGGGAGACCATCCCTTCGGGTACCACACAACCAATGTTGTACTGCACTGTCTCAACGCTTTACTCTTGTGGCAGATTTTGCTCAGGTTAAGGATTCCAGGAGCCTGGGTGGCAGCTTGTGTCTTCTTGTTGCATCCGATTCAGGTAGAAAGCGTGGCTTGGATATCGGAACGCAAGAATGTCCTGTCCGGTCTCTGGTATTTTATTGCGTTCTTTTTCTACCTAGAATTCACGGATAAGGGGAAAAAAGTCTATTATGCAGGTTCTCTCTTTTCGTACTTTCTCGCTTTAACGGCCAAAACTCTGACCTGCAGCCTGCCCGTGGCTCTATGGATAACTACTTGGTGGCAAAGGGGTCGTCTCGCAAGGAGGGATGTGTACCTTGGGTTGCCTTTCTTTCTCATTGGAATTCCTTTGGGCTTGTATACGGCATGGCTTGAAAGATATCATGTTGGTGCGGTAGGAGCCGCGTGGGATTTGAGTTTTTATGAAAGGTTGCTGATTGCTTCACGGGCCTGGTGGTTCTATATTGGCAAACTATTGTGGCCTACCCAGCTCACTTTTATCTATCCCCGCTATGAAATGAGTGTCGGGTCGGTTAGACAATGGGGATTCTTCCTAGCCGCTGCTCTTGTCCTTTTTGCCTGTTGGTTGTTGCGAAATAGAATCGGTCGCGGTCCCTTGGCTGGACTATTTTTTTACACGGCAACTATCTTTCCGGCTTTGGGATTTTTCAATATATATCCAATGCGTTATTCGTTTGTTGCCGATCATTTTCAATATTTAGCCGGCCTGGGAATAATTGTCCCCATTGTAGGTATAGGTTCTTACTTACTCGCCCGGTCACAGTACAAACTGTCTGCCATCACTGTTTCTGTAATTATCATTAGTATTTTGGCAGTTTTGACCTGGCGGCAGGGATTTATCTATAAAGATAAACAAGCTCTGTGGGAGGACACTGTTTTAAAAAACCCATCGGCCTGGATGGCTCACAACAACCTGGGAGTACTATATTATAACCAGGGTAAGGTGGAAAGGGCTATTGCCGCCTTCAGGCGAGCCATCGAGCTAAACCCCGTTGATCCTGATCCCCACAACAACCTGGGAATTGCCTATGGCAAAAAGGGACTATACCAGGATGCATATCGGGAAATCAAAAAGGCGAGGATGTTGAGAGCCAAGGAGAATCGATCCCATTGATATTCAAGATCCAAACTGGGTTTGATCAAGGTTCATCCGCGATTTGCTTAGATAGTCATCTTTCGGCCTTTGATACTCTGCCAGGGGGAACTCCGAGGCAAAGCCCACCTGAGCAACCGGTGTCTTGCCGTGGCAGCCCGGAATGGCCTTCGTCTGCGTCGGCGGTAGCCCTTTTAAAGAATCACAAACCGGAGTCCAATAGATGCGAATATGCGGCTTTGTTGAGGAATTCCGAGAACCAGCCCAAGAAATTCTAGATCAATTCTTTGTCAATGATTTAACCCAAGCTACATGAAGATGTTAAGGACTGAAGTGACTTTTTCCCAGCTACCTCTTTTCTTGTATTTTCAATTCGATAATCTCCTTTATTTGTTGCAAGGTCGACGCGGCTGAAGGGAATCTACTCCCTTTCGAAAAGCGTTCCGGGCGTCACGGTGATAGCTGGCGCGAATACTGGCCATGACATCGTCGACGAATTGGTTCATGTGCTGTTCAGGGTTTAAACCAGAAAAATAGAGTTCTCCATAAACTACTCTGGCATCGTTGTCGACAAACACGACAGAAGCCCTTTCCCTGCCGACCGGGACTAGCACAGCAGAAATTTCCACTTCTGACTTACTGCTCCCTGTTCATTTTGGAGAATCAGCGCTGTCTTCTGCAAGAGCCGGGGTTCTCTTGCAAGTGCGGTGTCTCTCTCGTGTTTTAGAAATCTCGCGGGCGCAAAGTTGGGATGTTTCTTAGTATCCAGCTCTTCAATCAATTTGCTAAATTCGGGAGTCTTGAATCTCCCGCTCAGAAAAAGACTAGATGCCCGCCCCCTCAGTTCAATGGCCTCCAAATGGTTCGCCCACCTGTTC
>CAVQGX010000019.1:0-89292 GCA_963712115.1 uncultured delta proteobacterium
TCGAAAGTTGCCCCCCACCAAATGGTGATAATATTTTGGCTTTGACCCATGAGCCCGAAGTATCTTGAGTGTTTCTGTCATTTCCTTGTCGCTGGTCGTCGCCCATGCCGCCATCACCAAAGCCTCCTAGGTTCTTGGAGGGAAAGAATCGAAAAACAGCCGAAATGTCCCATGGAGCCAGCCCCGCATCGCGCACCACTTTTGTTAGAAGGGTACTCGGTTCCAATGGCCTGGGCTCCATCTTTTATCAGCACCAGATTATACTCGCTCGCTATTTCCATAATTCGGTCCATATCCACACATGGCCGTAAAGATGAACAGGAGATAGTCCTTTTCGTATTCTGGTGCCACTGGTTTTGTGTACAAGTGTACCTGCACTGGAATCAAAGTTACATTCGACCTCAATGAATGTTTTGATGGCATCAGGATCCATATTGTACGTCAGCGGGTCGATATGTACAAAAAAAGGCCTCGCCCCGACCCGAGCAACAGAACCTGCTGTTGAAAAAAATGTGAAAGGCACAGTGATAACTCCATGCCCAGTTCCAATATTGTTTGCCATCAAGGCGATGAGCAAGCCATCTGTACCAGAAGACACCCCTACCCCATATTGGCAGCCACAATAGGAAGCTACAGCTTCCTCCAGAGCCTCCACTTTAGGGCCGAGAATAAAATGCTGCGATTCGAGGACCTCTTCCATTGAGTCCTTGATTTCATCTTTGATGCTCTGATACTCAGCTTTCAGATCGAGTAGAGGGTCTTTCATAGCCCTTTGCTTCCCTACATTTCTCCTCTTTTCAACTTATCCCGTATTCTCTTGGCCTCATTAGGCATGGCTTTATAAAAAAATTCCATTTGGGCCTGAAGCCACTGAAGTTTTAGTTCCACAGATTTTCCCCTATAAATCTCAATATCCTCCCTGGTTTTATGGTACAGCAGGGGTCGCCCGTCGGCAGAATCTGGCTGGCTATCCTTCATGCTGCCAATCCTCTAAGATCTTTTTCAAGTAGAATACGTCGGCCTTGTCTTGAGGT
The DNA here is from genome assembly GCA_963712115.1 of uncultured delta proteobacterium. Classification (GTDB taxonomy): domain Bacteria; phylum Desulfobacterota; class Syntrophobacteria; order BM002; family BM002; genus BM002. Next base: position 1,035 of record CAVQGX010000019.1, read on the forward strand.
CTATCAGACTTCTCTTTCATCGCGATGAGGGCCTTTATTGGTACAAGCGGAATGATTGTGTTTTCAAACTCTATTTTTTTTCTTTCCTCGTATACTTCATCAAAATTAAAGGGTTCCTCAACAAAAATATCGAGGAGAAAAAAGGGATTTTTGGCATCATAAAGACTGTAGACCACCATATCCTTATCTACAGTCCAGCTTTTTCTCTTTCTCCATCCATGAGATCATCGAGAGCCAGAGGAAGTCTTGGTTTCAAACCAAGCTTCTTGGCAACTGTGATAAATTTCGAAAGGTTTTTTTCGTCAACCTTTAAGACAATATCTATATCTGCTGTTGCCCTCTCAATTCCATAAAGATTCACGGCTACACCACCGCCCACCAGGTACTTCACAGATTCCTCATTTAAAGCTGAAAATAGATTCTTGAACAGCTGCATCTATTTCATGTTTCATCGAGTTAGAGGGTTATCGCATGGGCCAAACAGCAAGCAGTGATAGACGAGTGGAGCTAGCCGCTTACTGCTAACTTAGTATGGTCGCGGAGGTGCAAGATATATTCCGGTTTTACACCAAGGTCAACAAGGCGATCAAAATGGCTTTGGATATCCTCGGTCTGGGTGAGCAAAACGTATTCGTAACCATCGTTGGCCAGCTGTTCATAGCTTCTTACCCTGTGCCCGAAGAAGTCCCGCCCGTCAGATTTTTCATCAAATACTCCGGCCAGTTTGATTGAGGTGTTCTGCAGGAACAGGTGGGCCAATTCTGCAACTTCCCCGCACCCATACAGGGCTATTCTGCCCACACCCTCCTTTTCCAGTCTGCTGAATAAGGCAATCAGCATCTCCCTGATTTCCCGGTAGAAACCAACGGAGTAGCGGATGTATTCATAAGTGAGACGGGACTTTTCCAGAGCGCCTTTGGGGGTGAGGAGATATTTCGCTCTCTTTTTTCGGAATAGTGGTAATTTTGAAGTAGCCTTTCTTCGCAAGCCTTTTGATAAAAGCATTTACCAGGCCTAGAGATATATTGAGATCGCGGGCCAATTCTCGCTGAGTCGGGGGGTTCACTCGAATCGATAGCCTCTAGCAATTTAAGTGTTCTTAACTTGTCTTGATCCATTGCGTCAACATAGCGCATAGCGCATAGCGCATAGCGTTAAAGCAGGAGATTTAAGATTTGATAGATGAGATAAAAGGAGAATTAGTTTGGCGTGTAAGTGCGTCCGAAATCTTAGTTACAGCAGATAGTCATTATGTCATCAGTTGCAGCTTTATAAAGCAAGATCCACTCTGCTGGCCGCCGGCTGTTCGCTGTTAGCCGAAGACTCCAGTCTCGCCCGTCTCGCTCCCGAGCAAAGCTCGGGCATAGCTTCGCCAACTCGGTTACAGCGAAAAAACCGACTGGTGAATTTGCTCGGTTTCTTGAGCCCACCAGTTTCTTTTAGTCGAAGAAAGCAGGGTGCACCCAGCAATATCGAATCAGTGCTCATCCGAAAACCGCCGTTTTCAGATGAGCGCGATCAGTCCCGCCGCGGCGGGACGCTCAGCCATCAGCAAAATACATGTAATTACAATATAATAAACTGACTGCTGATTGCTGACAGCTCCATCCGGAAATCTCGGATTTCCGGATGGACACTAATTATTGGGGGATAATAAATTCGAAAACTCCATGAGCCTTATCAACCTCGCGCCCAATAGCTAATGCAAATCTCGGGCCTTTTGTTCAAATTTTGAACATTATAGAGGGCCATTTCCCCTTGTCAAGCAGTTTTTACAAAGATTTCAATAAACAACGTGGAGTTGTGGCGGGCAGGCAGATCCTGTTGAACAATCCAGAGCACTTGAAGGGTAAGGAACTTTAGCGGTAGAAAATCCGAAATAGTTTGATGAGTTGAACTAGTTAACACCTTTGGCCACGGGTGCAACAAACAAATCCTCTTTGAAGGGCAGGATAAATTTTATTGTCCGGATCTTATTTCTAAAATTAAGAAAGGGGGAGGCGAGGGAATTAAGGTTATATTAACTCCTCAGTCTTATTCACAGACAATGACCTCTTTGTTGGCTTCAAATGTTTTCAATCCGATGCCCCTTACTTTCATGATATCGGTCCGGTTTTTCGAAGGGGCCATTTTGTTCCCTGTAGTCAACAATGCGCTGGGCATAGGATGGTCCTATACGTTTCAGGATGCAAAGCTCATCAACCGTGGCTTTGTTAATATTGATTTTCACCTGTTCTTGAGCCATTACAGCTCCGATTCCCGTCCCCAGCAAAAAAGCAACCAACACAAAGCCAGTCAGAATCCTTTTTGATCGCTTTCTCATTTTGCTCTCCTTCTTTCTTTGGTGCCCCTCGCCCCCATTTATCAGGCTGCAGCTCGCAGTGTGCAGCTGACAGCTAAAACTACGCACTAGCACGTTCTAATTTGACATTTTTCATTTCGCACCTCTCATTGCGACTTGGTTGGGCAGCATATTCTGGCCAAATGACCAGCAAGGGCAATGCTAATTGAGAAATGACTCGCCCGCTGTCAGCTGTCTGCTGCCAGCTGAGATGAAGGTGTAACCCGCAGCAGAATTAGTAATGATCAGGTCTTTTTAGATACGGGTCAGGATATTAGATTAACAGTGCCCCCATTATCATGAGGCTGCGCCTAATGGGTAGTTTGCTCAGCATGGTTTTAGCTGAGCAGAACTCACTTAAGCTAACGAAATCGATCTGCACCTGTCAAGGGAAAAATCCTCTTTCCCGCAAATCAATTCCCAGAAAAATTCCACCTGAAAATTTTCGGGGAAGAGTCTGTCTCGGGTGGAATGGTGCAAACATGGAGCTTATTGCAGGCATATTTGTTGCTAACTAAAGAAAAAACCTGCAATATAAGGAAATGTCTGCCCAAAAGGCTATCTACTATGCAGCAGGAAGACCAAAAACATGAAGCCGAATTCTGGCGGAATGAATATCTAGAGACTTGGCCCAAACTCCCTCTTGGGCTACGGCGGCACCTGGCTCGCATCGCCCCGCGACAAGCATTTCAAATTATCTTAGCAGATGGCAGTGACGAGGTCCTTGAAGCTTTTCTGGAAAACTCCGAGATCACTCAGGCGGAAGTTCTCATTCTGATTGACCGGGCAAGAACGCAATACCTCCTGGAAAATTTGAGCCGCACTCCCAAATGGTATGCCAACCACACTATCAAGCGGAGGTTACTGACTAACCCTCATACACCCTACAGTGTCGCTTGCAGAATCCTCGATTATCTGCCTTTCGTTGAACTGAAACGGGTGGTGAACAACATAAACCTTCCTCGGGAAGTCCGAAACAAAGCACGGGAGTCATATCGCAAATCCTTTCAGCGCCTTTCTGACGGTGAAACAAAAACCATTTTTCTCAGTACTGAAGGCCGGGTGCTCAAAGAACTTACAATTCTCACTGAAAAGGACAAGCGCGTTCTTCTCCAACTTATCCAGCAGCCCCAAGTGCCTCGCCACCTGATTTTGAACCTAGCCCGCTCGACACTCACCCCGCCTGAGGTTATTCAAATGATTGCCCGCAGACAAGCTTGGATGCTGGACACAAGCATCCGCAGAGCACTTTTGGCCAACGGCAAGACCCCCCAAAAAGTAAAGATCTTTATCAAAGAGAAATATTCTTAGGTTACGGGCTAAACCTGATAACAGACCCGCCTTTTGACTTGGTGGAAGGTATTGCTCATGGTATTATTTAAAAAACCCTAATGCTGCAGACCCATTCCAAGGAAAAACGCACAAGAGTTCGTCATTAGAGTTTCTATCCGGTATCTAACTCACAAATACAAATATCGATTGTCTCGTGAACAAAAGGGGGATCTATGACTAAGCAGGAAAATGGTGAGGCCCATGAGTTTCTGGAATTTGCTGAAAATCTGGCAAAGCAGACTGGAAAACTCGCCCTCAAGTATTATGGCCGCGGTGATCCGCAGCTAAAGTTCGACGAATCACTTGTTACTGAAGCTGAATTGGCCATCCGGGAGTTCATTCGTACTAGCGTTACTGAGCGCTATCCGGAACATCACCTCATGGGTGAGGGCGACGATCAGACCGCTTACCGCCATGGCGAGCGCGGTTTCCAATGGATAGCTGATCCGATGGATGGCTCGGCAAATTTCCAGGCGGGCATCCCCATCTGGGGGGTTTCCCTCGCTCTGTTCAAAAACTTCTGGCCCATTCTCGGGGTGTTTTACATGCCGGTCACTGGTGACCTTTATAAAGCTCTAGCCGGGCGAAAACTCATGGCAAATGAGAAAACTATCACCCTCGAACCCGAAGTAGTAGCCAATAACGAGTCAGTGCTGCTGACCTACTCCCGCTTTCACAGTGAGTTTCGCTCCACCTTTCCGGGAAAGATCAGGAATCTGGGGTGCACCGCAGCTCACCTTGGCTATGTTGCCTCAAGCCGAGCCGAAGCGGCCTTGTTGAAATACGTCCATATCTGGGACATAGCTGCCGGGTTGATTTTGTTGGAAGCTGCCGGCGGCGAAATACGTTATTTGGACGGCGGCAAATTCCATTTGAACGACTACTTGGACAGTCAGAAAATAGACCAGCCCCTCCTTGCTGCCCCGGCAGGCGAACATTCTATGATCAGCCAGTACTTGCAGCCATTGTAAGTTAGTAAACAGTGAACGGTAAACGGTAAATGGTGAAAAAGGCTTATTAAGCTCTATTAAAGCCGTTTACCAGTTACTCGTGATCAGTTGGGACTATACGACTCTTTAACCTCCACCCGTCCATGTATTGGACAAAAAACAGAGTCTCTAGATAATGCCCCTCAGTCATCTGCACTGCCACGCAATCATCCAGTAGAAAAACCTTTTCAATGCGCCACTCCCCCTGGCTGTGCGGTTCAGTGGTAACGAGAGCGGCTGGATCCTTTTTAGCCAAATAAGTGAAGAGGGCTTGGTGGGCAGGTGATAGATGCGCATCGTCTGGCGGATGGCTGGAGGCCACTAGGGGAAGGACAACCGAAACAGAACTGGGATCCACCACAGTATCTCGAAAACGGATCTCCACGGTCTTTTCCTCGGAGGTCTGGGTGGTGCAGGAGACTGAAAGACAAATGGTCAGCAGACCGATAAGCCTTTTCACCACTAGACAAAGGCTTTTTGAACTCCTATGACAACATTCAATGTCTACTTGCATGGCCCTTAATCAAGCTTGAAAGTCGAGCTTCCTTTTCTGCCCAATTTCCTTCAGAGATCATGCCTGTATCGAAGCATCTCCAGTTTGACTTTCATTGCTATAAGTTCTCCAAATAGCTCGTATGAGACATCCGGGCTAGGCCGCAACCTTACCGAGCAGCTCCAGCCCGGCCCGCACGTAAGCTTTCGCTCTGGTAGAACCCTTGATGGTCACTTTTTCACCATCCGACTTCTGCAATATCAACTGATATTCCCCATTAGCTTCTTTACTTTCTCCCACAAATTGCCAACCGGCCTGCTTCAGACGTTTTTTTCGGATACGAAAACCGCCCCGCATATGATCCTCCTTTTTTACTCGCCCTTAAGAATACCAAGGGGTACCAGAAGACGCTTTTCTATCTCTCTTTCAACCCATTCCATCTCATTCTTTGCCTTACCTTTCTGGAAGATATCGCTAAGTGATTCAGCATAGCCTTTGGCAGTCTTGTAACCAGTGGCAATGGCCTGCTCTATTACCTGCCAGTTGCGGGTCCTGGTGAAGTCTTTGAAAGCCTCAAAAAGCTCTGGGAAAAGTTCTTTTCTTAGCCCGTCCAGGAAAGCCACATATAATCCTAGGGATGCTGCCTTCTCTTTGTCTGCTATGTGCCGAAGGGTCCCGTATTCGTTTGTGTCAGCAAGAAGATCTTTTACGCTGCGGGTGAGAAGTTCTATGGGCGTGTGTGGAAAAGTGGCAATAATTTCCTCTCCAGATGGTAGGCTCGAAAGCAGTGTCCCTGAGCTCACCCAGTTCATGGTATAGGTAGATTTCCGTTTCAGCCGCTGAGATTCTTGCCAGGTTACGGTTCACGGTTTCAGAATCTCGCCTTTTCAGCCCGTAGTTCTCCAGGCCGAATTGTAGGGCCTCCTGCCCTGACTTTTTGGTGAAGAGAATTAGGTCCCAGAGAAAAAGCATGGCAGACTCTTGGCGCACAACGATACAATTGTCTTGAGATAAGGCCGGCATGGTCAAGAGATCGCGAGCCAGTTCGCGACCCAAGGTGTAAACGGTGTACCCGTCGACTTGCCTTTGGTCCTCGAGAACCCCTAGAAAGAATGAGGGTTTTAAACTATGGACATACCCGGCTCCGTAAAAGAAACCATGGGGGTTCAACACCCCATTTATCCCGTTCCTATCGAAAGGGTCGTACCTGCTCCCATCAATCATTATTTCATTAAAGTCTAGGTCTAAGAGTTCACCCCATTGCTCTTCTTTGGAGGCAATCCACTCCAGGATCTCGGAGGATTCTCTTTCAACCCATGGATCCAACCCCTTTTCCCACTTGTACAGATCCCGAAGCCGTAAGGCCAGGCCGCAGACTGAATAAAGGCCAGCATGACGAGAGTCGGAGATGCTGCAGTTCCGCTGTACTTGACTGACTATGGCATCTAGGTCAAACACCTGATAAAATTTCCCTCCAGTTCGATTCACTTCGTTTGGCAAGATCTAGTTGACAATCAGCATAGTCGTTTAGCGATCTCCGGTCAACGATATGGGATTCGTAAAATGCACGAGTGCACTTTTTTTAGTAACAAAAAAAGGGAATCTACCGATCGAGTAGTTCCCTTTTATAAATTGGAGCCGGCGGTGGGATTCGAACCCGCGACCTGCTGATTACGAATCAGCTGCTCTACCCCTGAGCTACGCCGGCTTAAATTGCGAATTGCCTTATAGCACGGGCATTTATGCCCGGTCAAGTGCTGGGAAGGTCACTTCCTCTTCATGGTGAAGACGCCGTCCCAGCCCTGTCCCGGTGGTTCCTCTCGCAAATTGGCGATGCGCTGCAAATAGAGTTGGGCTGCCACATCTTCCGGTATCTTGCTCAGAACCTCATTAAATTTCCCTTCTGCCCTATCCCACTCTTGTTGACGATAATGTCGCAGAGCTTGGGCGAAAGGCTCAATAATATCAATCTTAGGGTCCTCATCGCTTCGCAAGGCCACGAGTTCAAAAATTTTAACCGGTCGCACCTTGCCTTTTACCCGCACAGCGTCTAGTTCCCTGCAAAAGAAGTCATCTTGTACTCTTTCATGGGTGAATTCGCTGATCACCACCCGGGTGCCGTACTCCTTGTTAATGCCCTCCAGTCTGGAAGCCAGGTTCACCGAATCCCCCATAACCGTGTAGTCGAAACGCCGCTCTGACCCCATATTACCCACCACCATAGGGCCGGTGTTGATCCCGATGCCTATATCAAGTCTGGGTGTGCCCTCAGCTTCCCATTTCTCTTGCATCTTCCTGAGTCGTTCCAGCATCTTCAGGGCTGTGCGGCAGGCCTTCATGGGATGGTCGGCCTGCTCCAAGGGTGCACCAAATACAGCCATGACCGCGTCACCTATGTATTTGTCCAGTAAACCATCAAATTCAAAGACAACGTTGGTCATGTCCGTTAGATATTCGTTGAGAAGATTCACCAGTGTTTCAGGTTCCATCTCTTCAGCTAGGGTGGTGAACCCCCGGATATCGGAAAAAAGCACTGACAGCTCTTTTTTGTCCCCTCCGAGCTTCAGTTTTTCGGGATTCTTCAACATCTCGTTTACCACAGAAGGATTTACATAGAAACTGAAGGCCCCGCGGATCTTTCTCTTTTCTCGCTCCTCAATGATGTAACGGTAAAGGGTCACGGCAGTGTAGACGATCACCATTGTGAGTAGTGGATATACTGCGTTCAACCAGATGCCTTGGCGAACGAAAATAGCCTGGCTCATCACTAGATAACCAATGAAGAGCACTCCAATGAGTAAAACACTGAAGAAGGCCCGCAATCGAGGCAGCACCAAACCCGTAACCATCCCCATTAAGAGAATGGCGGCCAAATCGAAAAGTGCAGCCCAGCCTGGTCTAAACAGAAAGGTCTGTCTGAGGATATTGTCTGCCACATTGGCATGCACTTCTAGACCCGGAAAGACAGTGCTGAAAGGCGTCACCCTTAGATCGTAAACTCCAATTGCCGTACTGCCTACAAAAACTATTCTATCCCTGAAAGCATCGGCTGGGGTTCGCCCGGCCATGATGTCCGCCACCGAGTAGTGGGGAAAAGTGTGCGGGCCCCCGCGAAAGTTGATGAACATTCGACCCATCTCATCAGTCGGTATGGCCACCGGGCCGAGCTGGATAGTCTCGATTCCGTGATCCGCCACCCGGACCTGCAACGGAATGTTGCCTACATAAGAACGGACAGCTTCTAAAGACAAAGACGGATAAAAGCGGTCCTGGTAGCGAATGACCATGGGAATCCAGCGAACCGTGCCGTCAATATCAGGGAAAATATTATAGTAGCCGGCTATTCGGCTGGCCTTGACCAATTTGTCTATGTTGGATTCAGGCAACAGGGCTTCAAAAACTTTTACCTTCTGAGCCTCGGGGCTGATAAACTGAACTAGTTTGACAGCGCTTGCCCCTAGATTGCTCCTTTTGCGGGCCAGCTCAGCCTCGCTCAAATGGGCTATTTCCTTCTGGGAAAAATGGAAGAAATAGCCGAGTACTACCGTCGCCTTCGAACGACTGATGGCAGCGGCCAAGATCTGGTCATTATCAGCTTCTGCCCGCGCTTTCTCCAGGAACTTTTCCAGTTCTGGCGATTTCAAACCAAGGGTGGTCGTCTCTTTCTGCATTGACTCGACAAACCTGAGGTTATTGTTCTCATCCGGCTCAGCGAAAACGATATCCATAGCGATTACCCTGGCGCCCTCCTCCGAAAGGCGGTCAACCAGGGCTCCAATCTTGGCCCTTGGCCAGGGCCACTTTCCTATTTCATCCAAGCTTTTTTCATCAATGGTTGCCAGCACTGCAAAGGGCCCCGGAGGTTCTGGCCCGCGGGTGAGAAAGCGCACATCCAGAGATTTCAACTCTATCCGGTCGAGAAAAAGATTACCCGTTAGATAAAAAAGAAGCATTAGCCCAGTCAGAAACAGGATGAGTGCAAGTACATAGTGTCTTTTCATGGTATTACCTACAAAGAATCCAGTAGCCAGTAGGAGTGGCATAGGGCATAGAGTAATCGAATTTTTTTATATACTCCATGCTCCGTGCTCTATGCTACTCCATTCTGACTTCTGGCTCCTTACTCTATGCTCTGTGCTCCATGCTCCATGCCTTCCCAAATCTGCAATCCGAAACCGGGAACCCGCCCGAAGGGTGGGAGTCCGAAGGACAAATCCGAGATTTGTGTCAATGGACTAACTGTGATACTGGTACCAATTCAATACCATTGCTGGACAATTTGGGAATATCCTCTTTGAGAACCTTGAGGGTAACTTCGTGGGGATGAGCTATGCCAATGGCCTCTCCTTTGAGCTTGGCCAATTGAATTAACCGTTTCAACTGCCGCCGAACCGCCTGTGGACTTTGTATGTTGTCGAGAAAAACATTCCGCTCTGCGGAAGGAACCTCTTCCTCTTGAGCAACTCTATAGGCTTGCGTTCTGCTGGTGGTGCGACTGTCCACAAAAAATAGCCCACGATTTTTCAGCTCCCGCATAACAATTCTCAGTTTCTCTTCATTTTCACAAAACTCGGAGCCCATATGGTTGTTGACCCCTTTGACATCAGGGAGAGAGTCCAAGTTCTCTCTCAGCGCCGCCACAAGCTCCATATCTGTCATCTCAGTCAACAGAGCTCCAATTCCAGGGTCGACCTCGGGGTAACCTTTAGGTTCCATGGGAAGGTGAAGCAGGAGTTCGCGGCCAGCTTGGTGGACTCTCCGAGCGATACTCTTACTGAAAGTGCCATTGGGAAGGACAGAAAATGACAATGGTGCGTCAATCTGTAAAAATCGCCGTGCAAGTCTTCCATCGTATCCAAAGTCATCAATGACAATAGCCACCCTGGGGACATCGGCTCTTGCCCCCTTCCTGGCTGGATGTCTTACTAGGGTCAAGCGGTGGGTCATTACCCCTTCTACCCTAATGAGGAAAACAGGATTAGGGGCAGCTTTCTCGACTCTTTCCAAACTTACCTTTCCACCCAGATCTTTCAAGTTTTTGCTCAAAAGTTGTTCGAACCTGGGCAAGCTCTCATCCAGAGTAAGTGTGACCTCCAGTTCAGTAAAATCCCACTGTTTGGTTGGCTGGGCCTGATGTATCACTTTACGGAAGCGAATTTGAGAAGCATCCACTCCCAGGTGCCGCAGGCTTTGGTAAATTTTAAGTTCTACTTCATTTACCAGTTCCCCAAAGCGGTTGCCTATCTGTTCCTCGTATGGTGGAATTGGGATTTTCTCGTATTTCCGCTCTCTACCGACCCACAGAGCTAGAACCAAACACCCTAGGGCAAAAATTACTCCACCTAGGATCCAGCTGTGGTACCGACTCTTCTTGGGTGGACTCTTCCGCCGTCCTTTTTTTGAGCCCTTGCTGGTACTCTTCTTTTTAGTCTGATTTGCCACTTAGACAACCGTCGGCCAAAATTGAAGAAACCAAAAACCTGTTTATTAAAGCATAGTTAATAGCGGGAGAGGGTAGTAAAAAGCAACCGAAAAAACGACAAGCATGAAGCAGCTGCGGCAGATCTCAGCAAAGATCTACCTAAGCCCAGCTTGAGGGAATAAACGGGCAGGTGAAGTTTTGTCTTCCCTGAGGATTAGTTACTATGTAATTAATATATCTATTAGTTACTGGCTACCGTACTTCATCTGTGAAAGGATTTCCCAACTCTTGAGCACATCCAGTGCCCGGGCAAGTTGATTATCCCTTTCCAATTCTTCTTTTATTGTAGACCGCTGATCAGAATCCGGTTTGGTATCTGATACAGCCTCATCACCTCCGTCCATATGATTCTTGAGGTCCTCTTCTCGTATCGCCTTAGACCCATCGCGATCGCCTTCTATCCTTCCAGGTAATACCCTCTCTACCACTATGTCGGGCTCGATACCTTTGGCCTGGATTGAGCGACCACTGGGAGTGTAGTATAGAGCGGTGGTGAGCCGCAAAGCCGACCCATTTCTGAGAGGCATGACCGTCTGCACTGAACCCTTGCCAAAAGTCTTCACTCCCACCACCACAGCCCTTTTGTGGTCCTGAAGAGCGCCGGCAACGATCTCTGCTGCGCTTGCACTTCCTTCGTTTACTAAAACGACTATAGGATAGGAGTGAGGCTTGGTATTCATGTGCGCCTCGAATCGCATATCCTGACTCTTAAGCCTGCCCCCAGTATAGACAATTAGTCCCTCATTGAGAAATTCGTCGCTCACTTTCACGGCTTGATCCAGAAGGCCGCCTGGGTTATTGCGCAGATCCAGAATCAACCCTTTCAGGGACTTATTCTCTTTTTCTAGATTGGCAATCTCCTTGCGAAGATCCCTCGCAGTAGAGCTCTGAAACTGGGAGAGGCGTATGTATCCGTAGCCGGGTTCCAGAGTCTTGCTTCTCACACTTCTGATGGCAATTGTAGCCCTGGTGACGACAAAATCTTGGGGCTTGGTGAACTCTTCTCTCATTATGGTGAGAACCACGTTAGTTCCCTTGGGACCACGCATTTTCTTGACCGCCTCCATGAGGGTCATTTCCTTAGTGGGCTCTCCGTCCACCCGAAGTATCTGATCACCAGCTTGTATACCCAACTCATAGGCGGGCGTGCCTTCAAGAGGTGATACAACAGTTAAGACACCGTCACGAATGGTGATCTCGATGCCAATTCCACCGAAACTTCCCTTGGTTTCCACCTGGAGTTCTTTATAGGCGTCGGGATCTAGGTAGGATGAGTGCGGATCGAGGGTCCTAAGCATTCCGGAGATGGCACCTTCCACCAATTCCTCACTCTCCACCTCCTGAACATAGCTCTCTTTCACAATGTCCAAGACATCGCTAAATATCTGCAGATTCTCATAAACGGTCTGGTCCTCTGCAGATACCCTCTGTATGCTTAATCGCTCCCAAGCAAAAATAGCAGACAACCCTACCAAGAGGGCGACAAAGATGGTCAAATTAAGTTTACGTATCGACATGAATCCTCCCTAATACTTCTCTCAGCAGACAAGTTGTAACTTTCCCCTTCAAATCTCCGTACTTGCGCAGGCTCTTATTATGGCTACAAAATATATCAACCTGGAACAATCAGCAGGAGCCATTTTTTTGCCACTCTACCTTTCCTGGAAAGATCAATTCCTGCAAGTCTCGTGCCTCTAATTAACTCGCGAATCTATACTACTTGCCAAGGCGGGGAGCAGCCATTCCTCTGGGTTCAAGGCCTTGCTGAGGTGACGGACCTCGAAATAGACTCTGCCGCCCTGTCGCTCAAGGGGAGAATAACCTGCATAGCCTATTGTTGCACCTGATTCAACTATTTCGCCAGCCTCTCTCAGAACCTCCGCCAAATGCGCGGTTAAAGTGTAATATTTCTCACCGTGGTCAATTATCATCACTTTACCGTAACCTTTGACCCACTCGGAATAAAGGACTTGCCCAGCATAGACGGCAACCACTGGCGATAGGGGTTCAGTGGCGATTTCGATGCCGTTGCTGCGAATCTTAGTTCCAAACTTTTTATGTTGTTTCGGCCCGAAGCGAGATATGATTTCACCTGGAACTGGGTAAGGTAAGGCACCCTTTTTGCTGGCAAAGCTACCTTTAAGCTGCTGGACTCCCATCCCGCTCTTGTCAGTTTTGTTCTGTAACTCTTCTATCTTATCTTTCAGTTCCCGGGAAACAGCTGCAAGCTCTGTCATATAATTCTCGTACATCTCTTCCTTGTTGTGAATATTCTGCAATAAGGCCACCTGCTCCCCTTTGACTTTCTCCATCTCCTCCTTCTGTCGATTAATCCTTGCCACCAGCTTGCTGAGTTGAGCTTCCTCGGAAGCAAGCGCCCCGGCAATCTGCGCCTCTTTTTGTTGCCGTTCTATGAAACTCCCAATTAGCTCACTGTCTTCCTCAGCAATGGCGCGGAGATAAACCCACTGATGTTGAAGCCCCCTAACATCTTGGGCCGAAATCAACAAATTAACATATGCTTGCCGTCCGAACTTGTAAAGCGCCTCAAGTCTTTGTGCCAGTAGGGTTCTGAGACCCCCTAATTCATCATCCAAATCTTTGAGTTCCTTGCGTTTTTCAGTGATCTGCTTCCGCAAATTAGCCCGCTCTTTCCTTCTTTTCTCTTGTTCTTCGTGGAGCTGCTGAAGCTGTAGTTCCATCTGATCCAACCGGTCAAGGAGCAAACGCTCTTTCTGGCGCATCGCCTCAATCTGCGCTTGGCTCCTCTTAATCTCTTGCTGCACCTCGCCGATTTTCTCTTTGTGGACCTTAATATCGCCCTTTGTCTGGCCCTCTTCCGCCCACGCCTGAACAATCCACAGGCAGAGTAACAAGCTTAGCATGGTTGAAACAATTCGACTCATGGTCGCAAAAATCTCCGAAGAGATACTGTACTTCCTAGGACTCCAAGGGCCAGACCAAGACCGACAAACCCTCCAATTAATTGGACCGGAGGTAGTGGACCCGGTAGCACGGCAAGTCTTAGCGGTAAATCCAGATTTGATAACAAGAACAGCATGAGCAATGACAAGCCTCCAGCGGCCAGTAGTGCTCCTCCCAAGCCGTGGAGTAACCCTTCTATGAGAAATGGGGCCTTAACAAAAAAATCTGTGGCCCCCACCAACCTCATAATTTCCAACTCTTCCTGTCTGGAGTAGACCGTCAGTTTAATGGTGTTGGATACCACAAAGGTGGTGGCAAAAAGAAGAAGCCCCCCCACTGTGATCCCCACTAATTTTATCACGTCAACAAAGACCCTCAATTTGGCCACCCATTTTTTTCCGTACTGGACTTCGGCCACCCCGGGCAATCTCTCCAAACGGGCTGAAAGCTCTTCAATCTTGCCGGATCGTCCAAACTGCGGCTTTAATTTCACCTCAAAGGAGGCTGGAAGGGGATTCTCCTTGAGCCCTTCCAGTATGCCGGCATATTCCTTCAATTGAGTGCGAAAATGGGCTAAAGCCTGTTCCTTGCTCATGTAAGTTATTTCTTCTATCTCTGTCCAGTCGGCAATCTTACTGCGAAGCGCTTCGGCCTTTTCTGGTGGATAGGCTTCATTTAGATAGGCGGTGATTTGCAAGTCGTCACCGAGGTGATTCACAAACTGCTGGACATTCATGTAGATTAGCAAAAAGAGGCCGAGAATCAGCATGGAGATGGCAATGGTGCTGAGTGTCACCAGACTCAAAAACGGATTTGCCCAAATGTTTCCCAGGGCCTTTCTGAGAAAATAGCCCAGTAGACTCACTCGCATCTCGTTTACAAAACCCCCCGAGAGCTTATCTCCAAAGCAGAGCGTTGAGCCATGACCTCCCTGGCTGGGCCCGCGGCCACGAGCCGTCCCTCGCGCAAAATACCCACCTTGGCGTCCGGAACCTTACTAATTAGCTCCCTGTTGTGGGTAGCCAACACCACCGTGGTGCCCCTCCTATTTATTTCTCTGAACAATTCCAAAATATCCAGGGTAATCTCATCGTCAAGATTACCTGTAGGTTCGTCCGCCAAAACCAAGATAGGATTGGAAGCCACTGCCCGGGCTATGGCAACCCGCTGCTGCTCTCCGCCAGATAATCTGCAGCAAAGGTGGCTTTCCTTAGCATCCAGTCCTACAAGGCGCAATACCTGGCGAACCTTTTTATCGATGAATGAGCGGGATCGACCTGTCACCTCAAGAGAAAGCCCCACGTTGGCAAGAACGGTGCGATCTCCCAGTAGCTTGAAATCCTGAAAAACGACGCCAATTTTGCGCCTAAGATACGGGATCCCTGAACGCTTCAAGCGTTGGAGGTTTATTCCCTCTACCAGAAGCTGTCCCCGGGTTGGCTCTTCGGCACAGAAGATGAGTCTGAGCAGGGTGGTCTTGCCGGCTCCACTGCGACCTGTGATAAAAAGAAAATCGCCTTTATCGGCGGTCAAAGTGACATCGTACAGGGCGTATTGCTCGCCGCCGTAACTCTTGTACACGTGATAGAGTTGAATCATGGGCAGCCGTTCAGAGTCAAATCACTCAGGCGATTACCTCACCTAGACAAAAGGTGTGGGACACACTATCACAGGCATAAACCCCGTTCAAGTAGGAAAAACGCCACAATAAGTGACCTGAAATTGGAGAGAGGCCGCGTATTCGGCGGCGGGATTCAGATAGTATCCTCCTCTAGCCCCATTGCTCTAATCAAGCTATCTTTCGCCAAGTTAAAAATCACCTGGGCATTAGTGTAATTAGTTTTGGCCTCTGTAAGCCTGGTCTGGGCATCGAGCACTTCAGTGGCGGTGGCTACTTGCTCTTTGTAGCGCTCCTGGCTGATGCGAAAATTTTCCTCTGCCGACACCACTTGTTTCTGGGCTACTCGAATACCGTCCTCCGAAGCTTTCAGAGTCAGAAAGGCAGTCTTGACCTCGAGAAGAATGCTGTCTTTGATCTGCTCGAAATCTTGTTTTGCTTGACGCAGACGTGTTCGCTGCTGATTGGTCGCATAGCGGGTCTTGCCCCACTCGAAAAGAGTCCAGGTGGCTGCAGCAACAACGTCCCAATCTTCTCGATCAGTATAGTCACCGCCGTCTACAGTTGGATCGTCACCCCGTCGGTAGTAATTGGCCGAGAGAGTTATATCTGGGTAGTAGTCGCTTTTAACCAAGGTTATCTCTTTCTCAGCTATTGCCACATTCTTTTTGGCCTCCAGCAACTCAGGCCGATGCTCCATTGCGATCTCCTGGCTGGATTCGTAGGATCTCTTGTAGGACTGCGTAGAAAGGATATCTTCCACCGCAAAGGAACTGTCGATTGGTTCGCGCAGTATTGTATTGAGGCGAGCTCTGGCTACCCGAAGGTCGTTGACGGCCCGAATCAGTTGCAACTCGGCCTGCCCCAACCGAGTTTCAGCATCCAGTAAATCAATTTTCGGACTCAGACCCACCTTGACGAAGTTCTCAGCCACCCTAACCCCTTCCTGCAGTTGCTTTACCGACTGTTCAGCCACCTCGCGGATCTTATCGGCCCGGACAATTTCCAGATATGCTTCCTTGACTCGCAAAATAAGGTCCAGTCGGGTTCTTTGCAGCTGGATTTTGGCCACATCCAACCCCATGTCGGCCAATTGATAGGTGGAGAGGGTTTCAAACCCGGTAAACAAAGGCTGGGCAACTGTGCCGGTGAACCTGTATTGATTTTGGTCTTCGTTCTCAAATTTAACACCGCCAATGGTTGTTCTTGTTTCGCCGGGGCGACGGTAGCTGTAGTCTGCCATAAACTTAGGTAAAAAACCGGTTCTTGCTTCCTTTCGCCGCTCCCGGGCGAAGGTGACCTCTTCTTTGGCAACCTGCACCTCGAGGTTACGTTCCAGGGCTAGCTGAATACTCTCCTTGAGAGTCAAAAGCCTTCCCTCTTCCAGGGCGGGTAAGGTCTGCGGCAATAGAACAAAGACTACACTGGGCAGCAAAATTCCAACCCACCTGAGTGCGAATCGCTTAAAGCCATCAGTCTTACCTTGGCAAACCATATCTCACCTCGTTTTTCATGATTTTACGGTCAGCTGTAGCCAGATTTATACGAATTCCTCTCGTTCATAGGGAATCGCCAACATTTTGTCAAGGGTGGGCTAATTTCTGGATTGCTCGAGGTTCAATTGGGATTGATGAAAGGATCGATGAGATGAAGTTGATCCATTGCCAGGGGGATTTGCCTTAGACTTATTGGCCCCTAACTCCTCCACTCCTGCCGCACCGCAGCATATGGATTGGTAGGGCCGTGTCCCTTTCCCAATGGAAGTCCATGAAGAATGGCCTCAGTAATGAAACGCTTTGCCGCCTCCACCGCCTCCACCACATCGAGTTCCTGAGCCAAATAGGTAGCGATGGCAGAGGCATAGGTGCATCCGGTGCCGTGGACATTCTTGGTCTCTACCCTGGGAGAGCGAAACTCGCGAAACTCCTGGCCATCAAAAAGCAGATCTACAGCCTCACCCTGAAGGTGGCCTCCCTTCACCAAAACGTACTTTGGCCCCAATGCATGTATTTCTTCTGCCGCCCGGCGCATCTCCTTCTCTTCGGCAACTTGCCATCCTACCAGTGCAGAAGCCTCAGGTAGATTTGGTGTAACCAGAGTCGCCTCGGGCAGCAAGAATTCAGCTAGTGTTTTGCGGGCGTCAGCAGTCAGAAGAGAGTCGCCGCTCTTGGCAACCATCACAGGATCCACTACCACAATTGGCGGCTTATATTCAGACATCTTTGAGGCCACCAGCTTAACCACCTCGGTATTGGAGAGCATTCCCGTTTTTACCGCGTCCACACCAATGTCACTGAATACTGCATCAATCTGGGCTGCAATAAACTCCAAAGGAACATCATGGATGGAGGTCACCGCCACAGTATTTTGGGCAGTAAGTGCAGTAAGCACACTCATCCCAAAACCGCCCAGAAGGGCAATAGCCTTCAGATCAGCCTGAATGCCGGCACCACCCCCCGAGTCCGATCCTGCAATGGTCAATATCCTTTTCATCATGCAAGACTCCGATTCTTAAAGAGGCAAAAGAAACCGAAACTTGGGGGGACATCCGCACTCTACTGCTCATGCTAGTAGTTCAAGAAAAGGGAGTCAAGGAGATTTCATCTGGTGAAAGTTCACCCACAGCACAGCACCGATTTCCACATCCCTGCCTTCGATCTGATGTTCGTCGGTGCTAAGGGCAGCAAACCCCCACCACCCAGCCATGGGCACTCCACAGGTGAAAACACCGTTTGTGTCAGCCTTAATGGTCTGGGTTACCATGTAATCAGTGGGGGCTGCATACTTGGATTCTTCATTGAAGTACTCTACTTCTACCATACAATTCGGCACCGGCTTGCCATTGAGCATAACAACCCCTTGAAAAACATTGCCGGCGTAGAGTCCAAAAGGTCGGCTCAAGGGCACAATCTCGGTCTTCAAACCAATGGGCTTATCCCAACCCATATCTTCCCCGTAAGCGGCCATCACCGTCTTGGTATAGTGAATAATGTAGCTGTTTTCTGCCTTCTCCAAATAAGGCTGTGGCACCATGTAGAAGACGTATAGACCGGGACGTTTGACCCTGTAGCTTGCCTCCCAGGTAGTATGGCCTTTGATTTTTTTGGCGGTGAGTGTCTCCAACAGATCCCCTCTTATCCCGTTGGCGACAACTCCAAATTCTGCTGGTCTCAAAAGTTCCATTCCCTGCCCCTCAAAGGGGTGCCAGAACCTGAGTTGTAGGTCTACGATTGGTCTGTCACCTTTCTCCACCATCTCATCTGAGGGAATTATCATGCCGAAGTGTGCTTCTGCCACCTGCCACACAGCAAAAATCGTAGATAGGAACACTACAGCGACTGCCATCCTTTTCTTCATTTTCTTCATTCTGCGCCCTCCCATAAAAAAGGCCACAGCGCCTACCCTCACCTTGGGTAAGCCTTCGTGGCCTGATTTCTTTGTTTCTACTCTTGAGCGTTTGCTTTAGGAGGTTCAACTCCTACTGAAGTCACTTATAGATTATCTCCCCACACTAAGTCAACCCCAGGTTTTCCTCGCCCCCACTAATCGAGGAAGCTTCTCAACCGCTCACCCCGAGAACTGTGGCGCAGCTTGCGAATAGCCTTTTTCTCAATCTGTCTTATGCGCTCCTTGGAGACACTGAAACGTTCACCTATAGTCTTCAGGGTCTCAGTAGGGTTGCCGTCAATGCCAAATCTGGATTTGAGAATAGTTTCTTCCCGGCTGGAAAGCGTTCCCAAGACCTCACCGGTAACCTCCGTCAACTCCTGCTTGCTAACATCCTCCAAGGGTGAGACCGCCTCTTCATCCGCGATGAAATCACCCAACCGCTGTTCCTCACTCCCAATGGGGGCCTCAAGGGAAATCGGACGACTGGAAAGCTGGATAATCATCATCACCTTGTCTAGGCCTAGACCGCTGTGCTCGGCAATCTCCATGGGCGTGGGTTCCCTTCCGAGATCTTTCACCAACTCGTAGAAGATTTTGAAGAAGTAGCTTTTCATCTCAATGAAATGAACAGGCAACCTTATAGTTCGAGTCTTGTCGTAGATCCCCCTAATTATGGACTGCCGCACCCACCAAGTGGCGTAGGTACTAAAGCGATTGCCCTTGGTATAGTCATAGCGGGAAACCGCCTTCAGCAGTCCCATATTGCCCTCTTGAATGAGATCGAGAAAGCTCAAGCCTCGACCCCGGTGCCGCTTGGCAATGCTCAGGACCAAGCGCAGGTTTCCTTCCACCATTTCGTTCTTGGCAAGGTCAATTCTTCTGGCAATCTCAAGAGCCTCTTCCAGCAATTGCTGGTGACCCTTTGTAGCACCCTCCTTGGAAGCCACCTTCTCCAATGCCGACAAGGCATGCTCCACCATTTTTTCCCGCAGTCCAGGGTAATTCTCAGACTCACCTTGCCACCTGCGGAGCTGTTTTCTTATACCATCGAAACGGGAGTTCTTGGCACGATCATCCCAAAGTAAGGCCACTAAACTCTCTTGTCCCTCTTTGATGATTTTGGCCAGCTCAATCTCCCGTTCCGGCGAGAGTAGAGGGTAGTGAGAAATCTCCTGGAGGTAGCAGCTGATCAGATCGCCCTGAAACAAATCTTCTTCAGAACCGTCCGCCTCTACAAACCTCCCCGCAGAGTCTTCCGCGGCAGTGTCTCCTCTGGTTTCATCACTTGGTTTGCCCTGGTTTCGATTCTGGCTCTGCTCGGTTAAATCTTCAGCTGCTTCAGGATCAGCCCTGAGAAACTCCTCTTCAGTGCAAACCAATTCTTCCAGAGAATCTGTCCCCATGAGCTTGCTGGAAAGCAACTCATCGAGAGCCTCCACCTGGCTTTCGAAAATGTCATCACTCTCGTCTGAGGTCTTTGTCCTCTTTCTAATGCATAATGCCATAGTGTAGACCTCCCGCTTGATCGCCACCTGGCGCCCGTTTGGTGTTAATAAAGATCTAGGAATATCATTTAATAAAAAACTAGTTAACCGGTAGGAAAAATAAGCATTATCTTCTTTTCTGTCAAGAAAAAATCAATCAGAGGCTTTTAGCCAGGATGTTTCGTGAATTGGTGTCACGAGACCACGAAGATGGGCGTGCCACCGGGCAACCGCAGGGTGTTGGTCCCGAGGCGTACCTGAGTGGTACGTCACAGGGGCCGATGCCCGAGGACGCACGGAAGGACGGCCATATCCGTGGTCGTAGTAAGCGATTCATGAAACATCCTGGCTAGATGAATGGGGAGGAATTGAGGATTTTAGATTTTAGATTTAAGATTGCAGATTTAAGGATACAGAAGAAGATAATCATACGTTTTCCCAATCTACAATCTTAAATCTTAAATCTAAAATCTCTCAGATGTGTAGTTCCACTACATCACCATCCCGAAGGATGTAGTCCCGCTGTACCATCTGACCGTCAAACACAACGTCGCCCCAGACCTTGGCTATTTTGAGCTTATCTACGAAATCTTTATGCACCTTACCGGCAAAATTCTCCACCGTGCTTCCCCTTTTTAAAACGAAAGGAGCAGTAAGATCAGGTTCCTTGCCGGGTGCTTTGGAATAAACCCGAATGATTTGCAGCTTATCCACCAGGGTATTTTTCAGCAGCTCCAGGTTCCGTCCAGTAATGGAGGACACCGAGATCATTGGCCAGTCATTGTCAGTCAGTTCCCGAAAAATCTCGAGGTTCTCATCAGTGCTCTCATCATCGTTCTTGTTTGCCAATACAAGGAAGGGGATAAACTTCAAGAGCCGCTCCTCCTCGTATTTATCTCGTAGATGGCTGGGTACTATACGGTTCTCCTCCAGCAAATTAACCGTCTCCTCCAGTTGCTGGACTGGATCTGTTTGCAGGTCCACAACCAACAGAATAAGGTCAGAACGACGGATTAGATCCAGTAATTCCGGCTCCACATAGTCACGATTTAGGGGTGGAGTATCCACCAGCTGAACATGGATGTTTTCTACAGGCATCATCCCGGGTGTTGGCTTCCAAGTAGTGAGGGGAAAATCTGCCACCTCAGGATTGGCATTGGTTAACCTTGCTACTAGAGCAGACTTGCCAACATTGGCCGGGCCGACAACCACAACTTGTCCGGCGCCTTCCTTGTCAATCTGAAAAGCAGATTCTCTCTTGCTCGCACCTTTCTTGGCCTGGGAGGCAGCCTTCACTTTGGAAACCCGCCTGCGAAGATCGGCTCGCAGTTTGTCCGTGCCCTTGTGCTTGGGCAGCAGGGTGAGCATATCCTCCAGGCAGGCAAGCTTCTCCGTGGGGTTCTTGGCCGCCCGATAGCGCTTTTCGGCTTCTAAGTATTCAGGAGGAAGATTGGCTGGCATTCTTGTTTTAACGAAATTCTTAGGTTATTTGTCCTTCTTTAAAATACGTTAGAAAACTAGGCAATGCAAGTCAACCAGTGGGCCCTGATCCACCATCAAGGCATCATCTGCCGTTCGACAGGCTCACGGCCCTGAGCAAAGTCGAAGGGCGGCGTTGCCTTCGATCGCTCCTCCTTGCGGCGTATTGCCCCATACGCCTCAGTCGTCGCTCCTCGGTGCCTTGCATCTAATACCTTGCTGGTGATCAGGAATACTCCATAAGCCGCTGATTTCAGGCCTGATAACTAAATTAGGCGGTGGATTTGGGTGGGAAAGCGGAGGATTCAGAATCTGAGGGGCTATATCTAAAAGAGCCCGTGCAGATGAAAATGAGCATTGCATCCACAGGGTAACTTATGGCATTTTGTCCTGTGAATATTTATCCTGAGATTTGACCTATGCGCTATGCGGTCTGGTGCTAGGCGAATCGTTCCATGAGGTTGCTCACCTAAAAAGAAATGATTATAATTAGTTACATTTCTTTTATAGAGGTTAACTATGCCAATTTATGAGTATCTTTGCTGCTGCTGTAATAGCTGTTTCGAGACCCTGGTATTGCGCTCAGACGAGCCACCTCCTCAATGTCCCCATTGTGGTGACCATAGGGTAGAACGTTTACTTTCCTCTTTTGCCTGCACCACCTCTTCTGGGAGCTCGGGCAATGAGACTTCAGTATCTGGATGCGGTAGCACCGGCTTCTCTTGAGCCTCATAAATAGGGCGGCGGTGCCGCCCTCTACTTATTTAGCACCCTCCTTGGATCCGTTATCGCATATACAAGGATTTAGATACCTGTGCGGTTTCTAGCAGATCTTCATATTCACTCCCATTACTCGGTGGCCACCAGCAAAGCCATGGAACCTGAGAATCTGCACCGGTGGGCTCAACTCAAAGGTATAACGGTGGTGGGAACCGGCGACTGCATCCATCCTGGCTGGCTGGCTGAGCTTCAAGAAAAGCTCCAACCTGCTGAATCTGGACTCTATGAACTCCAATCGGACCTGGCCAAACCTGTGGATGCAACAGTACCGAATCTTTGCCGGGCCAAGGTGCGTTTTCTTCTCAGTGCTGAGATCAGCAGCATTTATAAAAAAAACGGACGTACCCGCAAGGTTCACAATCTAATCTTTTTACCGGACGTAGAGACTGCCAGGAGATTGCAAGCAGCATTGGCTCGCATTGGCAACATTCAATCAGACGGTCGCCCCATCCTGGGCCTGGATGCCAAGGAGTTACTCAAGATAGTAAAGGAGACCTCAGATGCGGCCGTTCTCGTTCCTGCCCACGCCTGGACCCCTCACTTCTCCGTGCTGGGGGCCAAGTCAGGCTTCGACAGCCTAGAAGAATGCTTCGAGGAACTGACCCCGCTGGTTCCAGCCATTGAGACCGGCCTCTCCTCCGACCCTGCCATGAACTGGAGGCTATCATCCTTGGACGGTCTCCGACTTATTTCCAACTCTGACGCCCACTCTCCCGTTAAGCTCATGCGGGAGGCGAATTTATTTGACACTGATCTCTCCTATGCCTCTATCATCTCGGCCATTACAGAACCTGACAGCCCCTCCTTCCTGGGCACCTTGGAATTCTTTCCTGAGGAAGGAAAATATCACTATGACGGCCATAGGGCTTGCTCCGTCCGCATGGCACCCGAGGACACTAGAAGGAACCGTGGGCGCTGTCCTGAGTGCAATAGCAAAGTCACAGTAGGAGTTATGCACCGAGTGGAGGAGCTGGCCGACCATCCCGCTGGAAGGCGTCCGGTCCAGGCCCGTTCTTTCAATTCTATGATCCCTCTGATGGAGATAATCGCCGAGGTTGAGCGCGTCGGGGCCAACAGCAAAAAGGTCAACACTATCTATTTGGATCTCTTGAGCAGACTGGGAAACGAATATCATGTGCTCATGGAGTCAGAAATTAAAAATATCCGCCAGGCAGGGTCAGATCTCCTGGGGGAGGCCATTAACCGCATGCGCACCGGCAAGGTTCGCATTTATCCAGGATACGACGGCGAGTTCGGCACTATCGAGGTTTTCGCTAGTGAAGAACGTGAACAAATCTCCGGCCAGTTGGGCCTATTTTGATGCGAGCAGTGGATTGTTGATATTCCACCACAAAGGACACAAAGGGATGCCGGATGTGCGAAGTGAGATGTGTGGGGCCCACACTCTTGTCCTTCTCACATCCCACATCCCATATCCCACATCTCTTGATTTTTTGTCTCCTTTGTGCTCTTCGTGGTTTTTGGTTTTGTTCTTTTTTGTCAATGGATGAAGTATGTCGGTAGATCTGAATGAATCTCAGCGTTTGGCCGTTGAACACAGCGAAGGTCCTCTCCTTATCCTTGCTGGTGCAGGCACCGGCAAGACCAGGGTGCTTACTTGTCGTCTCGCTCATCTTATCGAGAAAAAGCTCGTCAAACCCAACCAGGTCATGGCGGTGACATTTGCCCGCAAAGCCGCTTTGGAAATGGCCGCCCGTCTCAAGAATTTGTTGTCCCAACCCTCCAGGATAGGAGAAATTCCCATAGGTACCTTTCACTCTCTTTCCGGCTCCCTGCTCCGTGAGAGCACAAACTCAACAGTAAAGCTGGAACTCCTTCCTGAGGCCAAACAGTTGGATCTCATAAAAGAGGTCCTCCGAGAGCTCTCTTTGTCAGGGCCTGATTGGCAGCCCCTGGATGTAAGCCGCAAAATCTCCTTGGCTAAAGGGAGGCTCCTTTCCCCCGACGATCTGGCCAGCGATAATGAAAGTCAAATAGCCACAGTGTACCGGATTTATCAGTACACTTTGGAAAAAAATAATTTTCTGGATTTCGACGATTTAATTAGTAGGCTGGTTCTTCGCTGGGAAGGAGAGCCTATGCTCCTTGCCCGGCACCAAAGACTATTCAGGATGATTTTGGTAGATGAATTTCAGGACGTAAATAAGGCCCAATACCGCTGGCTCCAACTCCTAGCCGGACCGCACCGTAACCTGTGCGTTGTGGGGGATACAGATCAATCCATTTACGGTTTTCGTGGCTCCCATGTAACCATTTTCCAGCGGTTTCAGGAAGATTTTTCTGACACACGGGTGATAAAGCTGGAGCAAAACTATCGCTCCAGCCAGCGTATTTTGGAAGCTGCAGTTGAGGTTATTTCTCATAATGCCAATCCTCTTACCTGTAAGCTTTGGAGCGAGGGTGTTCCTGGTTCACCTCTCCGACTAGGTCGACTTGGTGACGACAAACAAGAGGCTCGCTTTATAGTGAATGAAATTGACAGGCTTGTGGGCGGGAGCAGTCACTATCAGATCTACCAGAGCAAAGACATTAGGGCCCCAGAGGGAGATCAATACAGCTTCAGTGACTTTGCTATACTTTATCGGACCCATGCCCAAAGCCGCCCACTGGTCGAGGCTTTTTCCAGCGCCGGCATCCCCTTCCAAGTCGTAGGAGAAAAAGCTCCCTTTGCAACCCAAGCTGCAGACGCGCTACTCGCATACCTTTGCTATGCCGTGGACACCTCCAGCAGCAAAAATCTTAAAATTATTTTTAACCTCCCTCCCCGAGGTCTTGGCGACAAAGCCTGGCAGTGGCTGGCTGGGGAGATTGACAAGGGGACCAGCTCCTGGGAGGCTTTGCGTCTGGCCAGTAGAAATCGTGGTTTTCCTGTGCGTTACCAGTCAGCTACTGATCTTCTGAGGCGCGCCATTATTTCACTGCAAAACTTTATGGTCGAACTGCCACTGGCGGAAATGTTAGCAAGAGCCTGGGAGGAAACTGGCCTGCGCCAGTATTTTGCTGAAGTAGCTTCAGCACAAGAAAGCTTTAGCTGGCTTCATCTACTTGCTGGACTCCATGGTGATAAACCGGCAATTGAGACCTTACCCTCTTTCCTTGATGACCTATCCCAGTGGCGGGCTGGTGACTTTTTCGATCCCCGGGCTGATGCGGTGGCAATGATGACCTTGCATGCAGCGAAAGGTTTAGAGTTCCCCGTGGTCTTCATCTGCGGTCTGGATCAAGATCTCCTTCCACTGGCTCACAAAAATCAAGACCAGGAAGCTCTACAGGAGGAGCGTCGACTCTTTTACGTGGCTATGACTAGAGCCCGCCATCGTCTAATACTTTCAACGGTCGATCGTCGGTCCTTCTATGGGGAATACCGGACTTGCAAGCCTTCGACTTTTATCAAAGAAATCCCGGCCCACTGTGTTGAAGCAGTGTCCCCCCCCATAAAGAAGAAGAAACCCCCGAAGGAAAAGCAGCTTACTTTGTTTTGACGCATGGCGCATGGAGCAGGTTCAATATCAAATTCGAAATCCTAAGCACGAAGCACTAAACAAATCCGAATTACCAAAATCCAAATGACCCAAACGGGATAAATCAAATCGATATTAATAGTTCTCGTTTTGAACATTGGAGAATTGGAAATTTGAATTTGTTTCGATTTGATATTCGGATTTCGGATTTATCTGCTAGCCCCATGCCCTGTGCTCCATGCCCGCCAAAGCCTGGGCGAAGGCGGGTGGTTGCTGCCGCCCAAATCCACCGTCTAATTTAATTATCAGGACTGAAGTCAAGGGCTTATGGAGTATTCCTGATCACCAGCAAGGTATTAGATGCAAGGCGCCGAGGAGCGACGCCTGAGGCGTATGGAGCAATACGCCGCAAGCATGCCCCCGCGAAGGCGGGGGAGGAGCGATCGAAGGCAACGCCGCCCTTCGACTTTGCTCAGGGCCGTGAGCCTGTCGAACGGCAGATGATGCCTTGCTGGTGATCAGGGTGCCAGCTGGTGAGTTGCTCTTTACCCTCCTTTGTGGTAACTCCAAAAATTGATTGGAGAAATGTGATAATGGCCGGTCAAAGCTTAAATAGCCCCGCTGTTAACTCATTGCCTCTGCAGCCTGTAGAGGCAATCAAAGGTGTAGGGCCTCGATTGGCTCGTCACCTCAAAGCCAAAGGCTTGATCACCGTAGAAGATCTTCTTTTCAATCTGCCTCTGGGCTATCTGGATCAGCGGGGCGGCCTACAGATCAGCAGGCTGCGCCCAGGCGATTACGTCAGTTTTGTGGCCACAGTTTTAGGCGCCCGCGAGGTCCAATATCGCCGCCGCAAAATCTACCAAGTAACCCTCAGCGATGGCACCGGTATGGTAACAGCCAAATGGTTCCACTACGGCCGTTGGCTGATTCAGCGCTTTCAGCGGATAAAAGGGAGCCTTAGGGTGAGCGGTACTTTGCGTGTCTTCGCCGGACATCTGGAGATTCATCACCCGGAGATTGAGGAAGAAGAGGTAGCGACTGAAGAAGATGGTGGCGGGATAGTGCCCCGTTACAGCCCCATACCCGGAGTAGCCCCGCGAGCCTATCGCCGCATTATGAAGGAGGTGGTAGACAGCTTCGTTCCCCAGTTGGTGGAGACTTTTCCTGATGCTGTGCGTCAATACTTCAAACTTCTTGACTTGCAGAGTGCATTGCGCCAGGTTCACTTCCCAAAGGAATTGTCGGAAGCCGAGAAAACTCGAAAGCTCTCACCTGGATTACGCCGGCTTATTTTCGAAGAACTCTTCTTCCTGGAACTCCTGATCATTCGAAGTCGGGAGGAGTTGTCCAGTGAAACCGGTCATCCCATGATCCTTAATCGAGATTTCCTGGGCCGAGTGGGCAAATTGCTCCCTTTCAGCCTCACTAAAGCTCAAAAGAGGGTTATGCGAGAGATCGCTGCCGACCTCGGTCAAAAGCGTCCCATGAACCGACTGATCCAGGGAGATGTAGGTTGCGGCAAGACTATAGTCGCCCTACTCACGGCACTCATAGTGATTTCCAATGGATTTCAGGCTGCAGTGATGGCGCCCACCGAGATTCTGGCCCACCAACACTTTGTCAATTTGAAGCCCTTTGCCGAACCTCTTGGGGTGGACCTGGTCCTATTAACCTCCAAGCTAAAGTCGAAGGAGAAGCAGTCAAGCACAGAGGCTATTGCCAGCGGTGAGGCTCGTCTGGTAATCGGCACCCATGCGTTGGTCCAAAAGCACGTCACTTTTAAGCGACTTGGCCTGGTGATCATAGATGAGCAACATCGTTTCGGCGTACTCCAACGGTTGGCCCTCAGGCACAAGGGTGGGAGTCCTCACGTCCTGGTAATGACTGCAACCCCCATACCGCGGACTTTAGCAATGACCGTATATGGCGATTTAGATGTTTCTGTTATTGATGAACTCCCGCCCGGTAGAACTCCAGTGGAAACCCAATTAATACATGCCAAGCAAAGGAAGAAGGCTTACGAGCTTCTGCGGCAAGAGTTTACTCGAGGCCGGCAAGCCTACATCATCTATCCTTTGGTAGAGGAATCTGAAAAGTCAGATTTGAAAGATGTCACCACCATGACTGAGCATCTGCAAAAAGAGATCTTCCCTGACATCCCTATGGCTATGCTACACGGCCGCATGGCTGGGGAAGAAAAACAGAAGATCATGACTGCTTTTGCCAGTAAACAATTACAGCTTCTAGTTGCCACCACAGTAATCGAGGTGGGAATTGATGTACCAGACGCCACTGTAATGGTTGTTGAACATCCGGAGAGATTCGGGCTCTCTCAGCTTCACCAACTACGAGGCCGGGTGGGGCGCAGCAGCCACCGTTCCTATTGCCTTTTAATCTACGAAGGTGGTGGTCTGGAAACGAGACAACGGCTGGCCATTATGGAACAAAGCAACGATGGCTTTCGGATCGCCGAAGAAGATTTGCGTATACGAGGTCCGGGTGACCTGATTGGGGTTCATCAAGCTGGCTTCATTGACCTAAAGCTGGCAAATTTAGTCCGGGATGCAGACACACTGGCGGCAGCGAGGCAAGCCGCTTTGACTCTAATGAAAAAGGACCCCAAATTGACAAAATCAGCCCATGCAGCCATTAAAGACAAAATCCAGCGACAGAGCTTGCAGGCTGCCGAGCTGCTGAAGACTTCCTAGTTTCCAGGGTTTTAGGTGTCAGGTTTCAGAGGGAGAATGGAACCACAGAGAGCACAGAGGTGATTGCAGATTTGGAAACTTTCTAGTTCCTACTTTTGCCAATCTACAATCTGAAATCTAAAATCACCTGTGGCAGCATCAGGATTAGAGCTATGCAAAGGTTAATTTCCTTACTAGGCATTCCAGGGCTTTTACTCATTGCCTTTATTTTCTCCAAGGACCGACGGAAGCTCCCATACAAAATAATTCTGGGGGGCATTGGTCTTCAGTTTATCTTTGCCCTTGTGGTTTTGCGCACCCGGATCGGCCATAAGATTTTCTATTGGGTGGGCCGGGGTGCCGAGAAGTTGATTGGTTTTACCCAATCGGGCTCCACCTTCGTCTTTGGTGATCTCATGAATGTTGAAAAATTCGGCTTTATCATCGCCTTTCAAGTTTTGCCGGTGATCATCTTTTTTTCTTCCCTGTCGGCTATCCTTTACCATTTCGGCATTTTGCAGTGGTTGGTGCGACAAATGGCACGTATCTTTACTCGCACATTGGGTGTTTCTGGGGCAGAGGCCCTCAGTGTTGCAGCCAATGTGTTCGTCGGCATGGTGGAAGCACCCATTCTAGTTAGACCCTATGTAGAAAAAATGACCGAATCGGAACTCTTCTGTCTAATGAGCGCCGGCATGGCAACCATCGCCGGCAGTGTCATGGCAGCTTACATCGGCATCCTTCAGCCTCACTTTCCGCAAGTGGCAGGTCATATCCTCTCGGCCAGCCTTATGAGTGCACCTGCAGCCGTGGTAATTGCCAAAATCATGATCCCTGAAAGCGAAACTCCCCTCACAGCCGGCAAAGTCCAGATTACCTACGAAAAACAGGACGTAAATTTCATTGACGCCGCCGCCCGTGGTGCCATCGACGGAGTACATTTGGCCATCTTTGTTGCTGCCATGCTCATTGCCTTCATCGCTCTGGTAGCCATGGTCAATGCTTTTTTTGGCTTGTTCGGCACTAGCTTTGAGACCATTTTGGGTTGGCTCTTCGCCCCCATTGCCTTTCTCATGGGGATTCCTTGGAAAGAAGCGGTTCAGGTGGGATCATTGCTGGGGCAAAAGACAGTACTGAACGAGTTTGTCGCTTACCTGAACCTGGCCAAGGGACTGGCCAGTGGTGAGATTAGCCTGAGTGGACGTTCCCTCACCATAGCAACCTATGCCCTCTGCGGCTTTGCCAATTTCGGCTCCCTCGGCATCATGATAGCCGGCATAGGGGGTATGGCCCCAAGCAAACGCCATGTTCTGGCAAGACTGGGAATCCTCTCTATTATTTCAGGTTCTTTGGCTGCTTTTCTCACCGCTACCATCGCGGGAGTCTTGGTGTAAAAATAATAACGCAAAGCGCAGAGCGCCAAGCGCGAAGCGTTTGCTATTTACCGTTTACTATCATTTTCGCTATGCGCTATGCTCTTTGCGTCAACCTTGACCTTTGCTCCCCCATTAAGTATGGGTTAAATTTTCTAGGTCAAATATTCTCTTTACTTGAAATAGCGAAAAAATCGTCCATTGAAAAAAACGGATAATGAAACATAACTCAAGCCATTCCATTCAATCTCACCCCGCAAGTCTTCAGGATCTTTTTCAGTCTGGCAACCGCAAGGACTTTGTCGCCCAAGTGCGAAATGCACTAAACCAGCTACTAGTAAAACTCCATGTGGAAGGTCATTATGATCAGGTCATAACTTTGGTAAAGCGAGAACCCTGCTATCGCGAATTGAACAACACCTGGGAGGAGATAAAACCCTCGGCTCGCAGCCAAAAGTGGTATGAACTCATGGAACTTCTCATCCAGATAGCTTACTCTACCCGGCCATATTGTCTGCGTTGTGGGGAATGCTG
Organism: uncultured delta proteobacterium; assembly: GCA_963712115.1. Lineage (GTDB taxonomy): Bacteria > Desulfobacterota > Syntrophobacteria > BM002 > BM002 > BM002. The sequence goes on from CAVQGX010000019.1 coordinate 31,427, forward strand.
CCGGTTAGGAAGTCCTTCCCTGCACCTTGAAGATGTAGATCTTCTGGCCAGGGGGTTGATATCATTCAGGCAGATATACACCCTCAGGCGAGGCGAACCGGTAAGATTAAATATCGAAGCGAAGCTGAGTACCCTCCCGAGTGAGCTAATCAAGTTCAAAGAAGATCAGGAGAAGGGGTATTGCAGGTTCTATTCAGAGAACCAGAATAGCTGTGGTATTTATGAGAACCGGCCACTCCAATGCCGTTTCCAGCAGTGTTGGAACCCAGAAGCTCTAGAGAAACTTTGGCAAGAACAAAAGCTTACCAGGCGTGACATTTTAGAAAACGATCAAGACCTAATGGAACTGCTGGAACTCCACGATGAACGTTGTGATCCCGAAAGACTAAATCATCTTTTCATCCAGTTGCACAATACCCGGGACATGACAGTGCTAGATCAGGTGTTGGAGATGCTCAGACAGGACGTGGCCATCAGAAGTCTTGCCACGACAAAACTGAATCGTGATGAGGAAGAGCTGGATTTCCTCTTAGGTAGACCTTTGGCTGAAATTCTGCGCCCTTACGGTTTCAGGGTGGAAATGGATCAAGATGGAGTCTACCACCTGGTTGAGGTTCGATAAAGTCGGGCCTCCCCCAATCAAACCTCTGACAATTTGCCCCGACTCAATACCCGTCCCCTATTTTTTCAAGCCCCTATTGGCATATGGCTTGCATCTTGGCAAATATGGCTTGAAAGGTTATTTCCACTGCAGCAAAAGCTACTGTTTCAATAACAGGCTCGAGGGACTAGTATGGCATATCAAGATCTACTCTATTTTCTCCAAAATGTGGGCAAGGATCCCTCGCGCCTGATCTTCGAAGACGAGCTCACTGGTATATATAACCGCCGTTTTCTCCTCAACTATTTCGAATACAAAATCCCCTGGGATTCCTTGGAGAACCACCCGGTGTCGTTGATCATGCTGGACATAGACTATTTCAAACAAATCAACGACACCCACGGTCATGAGGCCGGAGATCAGGCTCTCATCTGGGTGGCCACCTTGTTGCGGGAGGTAGCTGGTGAAGCGGGATTGCCCGTCCGTTATGCTGGAGACGAGTTCATCATACTCCTGCCCAAAGCTAAGAAACAGGCTGCTCTGCAAATTGGTGAACGCTTAGTCGAGCTGGTCCATGAAAAACCAGTTCACCTAGAGGGGACGGAAGATGAATTTTCTCTAACCCTGAGTATTGGCGTAGCCTCAGCACCAGAAGACGCCCAGACTGGCAAGGATCTCATCCAGAAAGCAGATACAGCCCTCTATTTTTCCAAAAAAACAGGCCGTGATCGACTCGCCAACGCCAGTTTGGTAACCCCTCATGAGGTCTCAGACAGAACAGCCCTTTACCACCTTGATAAAGCGACGATTGCCGGCCGACAGGCTCAACTCGCCACCGTGGCTGAGGCCCTAAAGAGATTCAGCGAAGGCAAAAGTCAGTTTCTCATTGTCGAGGGGGCAGCCGGCCTAGGGAAGAGCGAGTTTTTAGACACAATTCAAAAAAATATCTCGGAAAGCAAAGATTTGCAGATTAAGGTCAGTGGTGTAGCCCAAGAGCTCTTTCGACCTTACTATTTAACCACCAACATCCTAATTGAAACATTCAACCGGCTACCCGACAAGGGCATCAAAATCCTTGAGAGTCTGAATCCTAAAGAAATCTATTACCTTTCCCACATCCTTCCTCAGTTGGGAGAATCCGAAGGCTACAGCAAGGACGGCGAAAAAGCTCAGCGAGAGGGTCTCTTTACCACCCTCGTACGTTTCATCCCAAAGGTTCTCAATTCCCGTCCTTCCATATTGCTCGTTGACGATCTGCACTTTGCTGACGAGGCCACCTTGCTCCTTCTGCGCCGGCTGATCCTGGATGGAGGTTTTCCTGTATTTATATGTGCCACTGCAGCAGACACCCGCCATGACAAGTCGGAGGGAGATCCACCCCCCTTGGAACGCTTTTATGCTTCCTATTGCAAAGATTTGGACATACACAAGGTCAGCCTAACACCGCTTACCGCTGCACACATCGCCGAACATCTACGAGGAGTTTTCCCTCAGTTAGATTTGCCCAAAAATTTTGAGAACAACATAGCCAAGATCACTCAGGGAAATCCGTTGTTTCTAAACGAAATCGTGCGCAAGCTGGTAATGGACAGGAAAATTAACCTAGTGGGCAACCAGTGGGTGGTTGAACCTTTGGGAGAAGGTTACCTTCCCGAATCTCTCGAGCAGATCGTGAGCGAGAAGATCGCCGCTTTAGATGAGGAAAGCAGATCGCTGTTAGATCAAGTTTCCACCTTTGGCGAAAATGTTTCATTGAGTATGCTCTCAGGAAGCTCTGAAGAAATGGAAGCAAAAGTCCTGGAATTCCTCGACCAGGCAGTGGCCCAAGGCTTAGTGAGCTCTGAATTTCAGATTAATGATGAGACAATTCGCTTCCTGAGTAAGAGAGTTTTGGACATCGCCTACGGTGCCATAGAGGAGGAACGCAAACAAGAGTTGCACGAACGTGTGGGTACCTACCAGGAAGTCCTTTTCGAGCAACATCTCATCCCTTCAGCTGCCACTTTGGCCTATCACTTCAAGCGTTCCACCAATCAGGAAAAGGCCGGGAACTACGAAAAACTGCAGGCAAGTTCGAACAATAGATTATTCGACGCAGCAGAGGCAGTCTACTACACTGCTGAGAGGTCACCTGAAGCTGCTCCCGATACCAGTCCGCTGGATAAGAACAGCTTGCCGCTAATTCCCGCCGTGATCCGCTCAATGCTCTTGGTGGTGCGCAACTTGAAGCTCTATCCTCCCGGAAGTAAGGCTATCGTAGCAGCCAATCGGCAGATGAAGGAGGTAATCGACCAGTTTCTGAAAAAAAATGAGCTTCTCTCGCTCTTTGGTATCAAGAGTGCCTTAATCGTCAATGGCCAGAAAATTGATGTGACCGAATACAAGTACTTCGCCGAGTCCTTTTTGAAGCTCCTGAGCCGCTTTGAACTCAAAGGCATAACCTTTAGAAAGGGCCTTACAGAGAAGGAATTACAAATATTGCTTGAGGCCTTCGGTCGGGTTAAGCACGACATGATTGACCAGCATTTCTGGCAACGCTTTTTAGGGGAGCAGCGGATTGTCAATATTGAGATGACTCAGGTTCGCTATACGGTGATCACTGATTCGACCAGCCAAGCACACACCGCTCAACTTGTTGCCGGTGAGGATGGTTTATCTGCGGTAGAGATCGCTGCCCAACTGGAAGATGCCGAACAGGGCATGGATGAGCACGACATCAGGGAACTACCCGAGATCATACGCACCCTGCTTAATGCGGCGAGAAGTATAAAACTCTACCCACTGAAAAGCAAAGCTATCGCAGCTGCCTTAGAGCTGCTGCAGCAATCCCTCAAGAGTATCTTGGACAGAAAACCAGCTCTTACCCTGGCGCGGGTTGGGGACTCTCTTCTGGTCAACGGGGAAAAGATCGACATTTCAGAGTTTGAAACACTGGCTCAGGCCTTTCTCAAATTCCTTGACTCCCTTTCCCTAACTAGTCTCACCTTTCTGGCCACCGTCTCTTCCGATGAACTGCAAGCATTTGTTGGCTCCCTCGGGCAGCTTCCTACCTCTGAGTTGGATGGCAACTATTGGGCAAATTTAGCAAAAGAGAAGGGACTGAGGGGTATTCTCTTCGACCTGCGTCTCTATGAAGCACGAGTCTCAGCTGCTAGGATGACTCCCGTTGAGACCCGCCAAGTCAAGGTCAAAGCCCAACCAGTAAAGACGGTGCAAAAGGAAGCTCCAGAACCAGCAGAAACTCTTGATGATCTCGCAGCAAAAATGGTGGTGCGGGTAAGCGATCTTTTGCTGAAGGGGGACGAAGCAAAACTCAAAGAGATTATAAAACGTCTTCTCCAGGAATACTTGCAAGGTCCATTACAGACCCGCCAAAAGATAGTAAAGCGTCTAAAGGGTATGCTGGAAGGTCTTAACTTGGGCCTGCAGAATCAGCTGGCAAAAATAATGGCAGGTCTGCTCCTCCTAGTTTTCTCCAGAGAAGATGATCCCATACTTCTCAGAGAGCTAGCAAACCTTCTTCACCAACTCAACACAACCCTGCTTCAATTTGGAGAGTACCCTGCTGCCAGCCAGATTCTCCTGCATCTCCATCGCCGGCACCAGGAGCTTGTCGAGGCGCGAAGTGAGCAGGCTCAATTACTGGGGAAAATACTCCTCAGGCCCCTGGAACCAAAAGCACAACAGCTAATCCTCGAGGACTTTCGCTCCGGCGACCCAGCGCGGCGGCAGAATGCGGCACAACTGCTGGGGAGCACGCGCCAAGCCGCCTTCCCCTTGCTCATAAAGCTCATCAAGAGCGAAGAGGAATTCAGAGTTCGGCAAATGGCCGCCTCTCTCCTCGCAGAGTACGGACCTCAAGCGGCAAAATTGCTGAAACGTGAATTGGCACTCCGGACCAACCCAGACGAAAAGGTTCGTATCCTCGAAATCCTCGACAGTGTCACCCGCGACCTTAGAACGGAGCTTGCTTATGCCCTTACTGATGACAGTGACCAGGTACGCCAGGCGGCTCTTCAGCTTGCCGAAAGATTGAACGACGATCAGGCGGGCAAGCTCCTTTTAGAACAAACTGAGAATGGAAACGTAAATGTGGCAATTGCTGCAATTACATTTTTGGGGAAACTCAAACCGCCTACTGCCCATGAAAAGCTTGTTTCCATATTGCAAACAGCCAAGAATGAAAAACTGGTTGTGGCCTGCTGTCAATCTTTGGGACTGATCGGGGATTCAGCCAGCATTGACCCCCTGGCAAAACTCCTGGCCTCAAAAGGCTTGTTTCGCCGTAACCGACAAAGTGCTGAAGTCCGCGCCACTGCTGCCTTGGCCTTATCACAAATCGATCATCCCAGGGTTGTTCAGATCCTCAGCAGCTACACTGACGATAACGACCCCCGGGTAAGGCAAATAGCCAGCTCTCTCAAACTACCTCCAAGTACTCATCCTAATAGCAAACTTGCTGCCGCCAAGTGAGGAATTCAGGTGCGGAGACTTTGGATTTAAGGTTCCAGGGGGGCTTCAAAGGTCTTTCCTTCTCACGGGCATCCGCGGATGTGGATTAGTGGAGAATCTTGATGGTGACTGTTAGGTATTGAAAACCGAGCGATCTCACTGTATCATAGTCAAAGAAAAACCTTGTTTAGGAGAGCTTCACCCTCTGAAGTCCCTCGACCCGCCACTGCTTTTTCACCTTGCTCTCCTAGCCTACACATAGCGGGTCTTGATCCGACCTTAGTATGGAATACAAAGATCTTCTTCATTTTCTTCAGCATGTCGGCACAGATCCTTCGCGTTTGATCTTCGAAGACGAACTCACCGGTATCTATAACCGCCGTTTCCTCCTTAATTACTTCCGCTACAAGGTACCCTGGGATTCCTTGGAAAACCGGCCCCTGTCTTTGCTCATGATGGACCTGGACCGTTTCAAGGAGATTAACGACAACTATGGTCATGAAGCTGGAGACCAAGTTCTGATCTGGGTGGCCAGTCTTATCAAAGAGGTATCAGGTGATCAGGGGTTAGCCATCCGCTACGCGGGCGATGAGTTCATTATTCTCATGCCCAATGGTGCCAAAGAGGCGGCCCTGAAAGTTGCCGAACAGCTCCTCCAAAGGCTTCACCAAGAGGTCGTCCGCTTGCCGGAAGTGGATGAGGAGCTACGTATTACACTCAGTATAGGTGTTGCTTCAGCCCCAGATGATGCCTACACAGGCAAGGCTCTCATTCAGAAAGCAGATACTGCTCTTTACTATGCAAAAAAGACAGGGCGTGATCGGTTCGCCAACGCCAAGGAAATAGCCCCTGAGGAAGTTTTTACTAAGACTGCTCTATATCAATTAGATAAAGCAAGAATCGCCGGCCGCAAGAACCAACTGACTAAAGTGGCCGAAGCCTTGAGAAAATTCAGCAAACGGGAAAGCCAGTTCCTCATCGTTGAGGGGGCAAGCGGCATGGGTAAAAGTGAATTTATCCAAACAATCCGCAGGAACCTGGCCCAAACCAAGATCTGGCAAATCGCTGTTAACGGAGTTCCCCAGGAAGGTTTTCGCCCCTATTATCTGACAACCAACATTCTGGTCGAGATAATGAATCATAGACCAGATAAGGGTGCCGGCATCTTGGATCACCTAAGCCCGCAGGAAGTAAACTACCTTTCTCACATATTACCCCAATTGGGAGAGCCTGAAGAGGAGGCGGACCAAAAAGATGAAAAAACTCAGCGCGAAATCATCTTTACCACCCTTGTCCATTTTATCCCCAAGCTGATCAACTCACGACCTTTAATCTTCTTTATTGATGATTTGCACCTGAGCGACGAGGCTACTCTCCTGCTACTAAGAAAGTTGCTTTTGCGTAATGATGTTCCCCTTTTCATCTTGGGAACTGCCATGGATATTCTCCCGGGTAAGGGGGAAGGACAACAGACGCCACTGCAACGTTTCCTTACCGCACATCAGCAGGAACTTATTATTGACACCGTGCCCCTTACCCCGCTGACAGCCTCTGACATTGGCGCCCACTTTCGGGGGATTTTTCCACAAGTGAGCTTGCCTGAAGATTTTGAAGGGAGCCTAGTGCAGATCACCCAAGGCAACCCTCTTTTTCTCAGCGAGATCCAGCGTAAGCTTGTCCTAGAGGGGAAACTTACCCTCACTGGGCAACAATGGATGGTAGAGCCCCTAGAGGAGGGTTATCTACCTAAGTCTTTGGAAGAGATCGTCAGCCAGAAGATCGTGGCCTTGGACAAGGAGAGCAAGGAGCTACTCGATCAGGCCTCCACCTTTGGCGAGAATGTTTCCCTAAGCGTGCTTACTGGCAGTTCTGAGAATAGGGAGACGCAGGTGCTTGAATTCGTCGATCAAGCGGTAGCTCAGGGTCTTATCAGCACCGATTACCAGATGAACGACGATACCATCCGGTTCCTCGGTAAGCGTGTTTTAGAGATCACTTACGGTGCCATTGATGAAGATCGGAAACGGGAATTACATGAGCGGATAGGTGACTACCAGGAGACCCTTTATGAACAAAAACTTTTGCCCTCAGCTGCGACCCTTGCCTACCATTTCCAGCTCTCGGCGAACCATGAGAAGGCCCGTCTCTATCTAGAGTCTCAACAAACCCACAACAATAAAATCTTCAACCCAGAAGAGGCGGTCAACTATACAGGAGAAAAGTTAGAGGATACCGTTCCGGAGGACACTCCCCTAGATTCCACCAGCCTTTCGGAGATCCCTGGGGTCATTCGTGTGCTCCTCACCACCATACGCAACATCAAGCTCTACCCTCCTGGAAGCAAGGCCATCGTCACTTCAACCCAGCAGTTGCAAGAAGCGATCGACAAGATCTTGAATGACAACCAGCGGCTAAACATCACGGTCGTAGAAAATGATCTGGTAGTAAACGGCGAAACTCTGGATATTGGAGAGTTCAAATCAATAGCCCAAGCGTTTATGAAATTCCTCAATCAGGTGGAACTGAGAGGCATAGCCTTATCTCAAGGCCTAGCTGGGCATGAATTAAGGGCAATGGTAGAAGGACTTGGCAGAATTAGTAAAAAGATGATTGATCGACGCTTCTGGAAACGATTTGCGGCGGAGCAGCGTCTATATCACATAGACATGAAGCAGGTGCGCTACACTACCATGGCGGGACCGGATGGAGCCTTAGAAGATCCTGGAGAGCCCAACCCGAGAGCAGAGGTGCTCCCAGGTATGATGCCTCCCAAATTCTCGGTGTTGACCAGCCATTAGATGATCGAGATTTGAATCAGATTCCAGATGTACTTAGGTGTCTCCTCACTGCCACCAGTAACATTAAACTCTACCCCCCGGAAAGCACTGCCATCAGGTATTCAATCGAGCAGCTCTATCAAGCCTTAAAAGCCTTTCTTGCCAACCGTCCTGCCCTTACCCTGGCGCGGGTAGGTGAGTCCTTGCTGGTAAACGGCCAAAGAATAGACACCGCTGACTTCAAAACCATGGCCGATGGTTTTTTGAGATTCCTGGAGTCTGTAAACCTCAGGAGCTTGAGCTTTCTGAGAGATACTTCTGTTCGTGAGTTGGTAGCTTTCATTAGTGCTGCCGTTCAAAGCACTGCTGACGGTTTTGACACTTTTTTCTGGCGGCGACTTGCCAGAGAACAACAGTTATTCGGCATCCTTTTTGACCAGCGTTTGTACGGAATTTTAGGGGAACGGGTTGGCATTGGTGTGGATCAGCTGGAAAAGGCGGAGGAACTCCCTGAAGGGGATGGTCTGGGACCCGAGCAGGTTGTTCCAACCGTTTCAGGGATACCACCAACGGTTGAGCCCGTGCAAGAGTCAGTTGCTTCAGAGCCCAGTGAGGTTCAACTCACCGACCGTTCTATCGATGCAATGGCAGAAAAGCTGGGCGATTTTCTCCTAAAGGGTGATGAGAGGCAAGCCCTCCAGATAATTAATCAGCTTTTCCATGACTTCGTCGGCCAGGGGGATTTGATTCGCACCAAGGTGGTCAATTTTTGCGAAAACTTCCTCGAAGATCCAGTATACGGTTCTCAACCGATTTTGGTGGAGTTTTTGATTGATCCCCTTCTTCGCGTTTTCCCTCAGGAAGAAGATCTTGGAATTTTGAGACAAATGGCCACACTGCTCTCTCAAACTGCCGCTAATCTAATTCAGTTTGGAGATTACCAGATGGCCAGCCGGATTCTGACGCATCTGCGCAATCGTCAGAATCAGTTGCAGGCAGGTAGGGACACAAAAGCCCTAGCGGATGAGACAATTCTGCTCAGAGAACTTGATCCAAAAACCCAGATGATTCTTTTGGAAGATTTGCGATCAAAAGACCCCGCCAGGCTCCAGAGGGTTACCCAACTTCTGAGCAGCTTGGGAGCAGTAGCCATGCCCCTGCTCGTAGAGGTGGTAAAAGGTGAAGAAAGCCTCAGGCTGAGACAGATTGCCTCATATCTGCTGAAATCATTGGGGCCTGAAGGGGCCAGACTCCTTAAACGAGAACTGGTACTTGAGGGCTTTCCCAAGGAAAGGGTGCGAATTTTGGAGGTGATCGACGGCGTAACCCAAGACTTGAAAACCGAACTCGCTTACACTTTGGGTGATGACAATCCGAAGGTGAGGCGAGCGGCATTTCGCCTCACGGAGCGTTTGAATGATGCGCAAGTAACTTCTTTGCTATTTGATTATGCCAACCACGAAGATCCAAAGATGGCCGTAATTGCCATCAAGTCCTTAGGAAAAGTCAAACCTGCAGGAGCAGTGGACGTTCTGCTTTCGTTACTTGAGTCCTCCAAAGAAGTTGAACGTTTGATCGCTTGCTGTCGGGCCCTCGGACAAATTGCCGATCCAGCAGCTATCGAACCGCTGGCCAAAATGTTGTCTCCAGGAAGTATTTTGTTTCTCCGAAAAAGAAGGAGTTCTGCAATCCGCGCCGCCGCTGCTTTCGCTCTGGCGCAGATACCTCATGCTAGGGTCTCCGAAGTACTAGCCCCTTACGCAGATGATCGGGATCTGAGGGTTCGACAAATTGCCAGATCACGGATTGCTGAGTAGAAAGTTAGGAGTCGGTAGGCAAAGAGCAGAGAGCAGGTTGAATATCAAATTCGAAATCCTAAGCACGAAATTCGAAACAAATCCGAATTACCAAAATCTAAATGACCCAAACGAGAAAGATCAAATCTATACTAATAGTTCTTGTTTTGAACATTGGAGAATTCGAAATTTGAATTTGTTTAGTCCGCCTCCGGCGGATCGATATTCGGATTTCGGATTTATCTGCTAGCTCCATGCCCTATGCCACTAGCCCGGATGTTTCATGAATTGCTGTCGCGAGACCGTGAAGATGGGCGTGCCACCGGGCAATCCCGCGGTACCGCGGTATTGGACCCGAGGCGTACCTGAACGGTACGTCGCAGGGTACAACACTCGAGGACGCCCGGAAGGACGGCCATATCCGCGGTCGCAGCAGGTGATTCATGGAACATCCGGGCTATTATTCCCTTAGTTTATTAAGGACATGGAATAAGCGCCAGAGTGCTGTTAGGTTGGTTCCTACGGCGAGAAAAATTACGGTTACGATCAGTGCTGCATCCTGCCCGAATAAGGCCGCTTCGTTGGCCCGGGCAGTGAAGTTTATCAAGGAATTAACCATACCGGCAACGCCAATGGCAATGATTCTCTCCCCCCGCTGAAAAAGCCCAACAAAACAAGAGACCATTAGTCCTTCAGCTCGTGCCTTAGTGTAACTCACCATAACCGAGCCAAAAAGGACGAGGAAAACGGTAATTGTTATAAGGGGCGTGGCATGACCTTTACGCAGGAAGTATGCCCAAATACCAAGGAGGATAAAAAACTCGCCATAGCGATCAAGGACTGAATCTAGAAAGGCACCCCGCTTTTTAACCTGGTTTAGCTCTCGGGCTAGGGCTCCATCTAGAGTATCCAGTAAGCCACTAATCAAAGTTAGCAACCCGCCCCAGAAGGGACTAAAGACAAAAGAAATGCCTGCACCCAAGCCGCAAAGCAGGCTAAAAATACTGACATGGTTGGCCTTCAGTCGGAGAAACACACAACAAGGAACCAGGTATCTGCCCAAAAAACGGTAGAAGGCAGCTTCAAGCACGCTTCCCTTGAGCATTGCAAGTCACCTCCCTAAGAAAAATCTAATCTCTCCACTGTTTTCTAGCCCGGATATTTCATGAATTGGCGTCGGGAGACCGTGAAGATGGACGTGCCACCGGGCAATCCCGCGGTACCGCGGGATTGGATCCGAGGCGTACCTGAGTGGTACGTCGCAGGGTCCGACACCCGAGGACGCCCGGAAGGACAGCCATATCCGCGGTCGCAGCAGGCGATTCATGAAATATCCGGGCTAGGCGGATAGCAGATGAGCGCCAGCATGATTTGGCTGATGAGCAGAACAGTCGGTGACTTCTACTGGAAAAGTTTCCAATCGAACGAATCGCACTAGCGTATATCTTCCATAAGAATAGCAAAACTTGCTCCATTGTCGAGCGGATTCTTTTGACAAAGGGTTGCTCTTTAGTTATGCTAATTTTGTCCTAACGTACCAGTATTCTTCTGCGAAGTTCCTTTTATGGGTTGCCCAATGTTTTTTTAGCATCCCCTGGAGAAAATGTTGTCAGTAGATCCGAGTAACCTCGCAAAAGACGTAGAGGTTTTGCGCATTACCAAGGACCGTTGCCGTCACACCCGGGTTTCTGTGGTGCGTGAAATCCCCCTTACCATATTTCTCAACGACCGGGAAATTATCACCCTTCTTTGCACAGGATCTCATATTGAAAGCTTAGCTGTTGGCTTTCTCAAGTCAGAGGGTCTGTTGCAACATCGAAGCAATCTCCAAAACGTGGAGACGGACCCGAATGGCCAAACAGTTCGAGTCTTCACAAAAGAGCCTACAGCAATGGCTGAGCAGCTTTTCGGCAAGCGAACTCTTACCTCTGGTTGCGGAAAAGGTACCATCTTTTACAACGTGCTAGACTCCTTGCAAAGCCAGCCACTTGAAAATCAGGTCACTATTAAGGTTGACCAGATCCGCAAACTCATGACTGAGCTCCACAAACGGTCAGAACTTTATCGCCTCTCTCGAGGAGTTCATAACTGCGGCCTTGCAACTACAAAAAAAATTGTGATCTTTCGCGCTGACATCGGTCGTCACAATGCCGTAGATATGATACTAGGAGAGTGTTTTCTTAAAGAAGTTGACACCAGTGATAAGATTCTCATAACCACGGGCCGTATTACCTCCGAAATCCTAATAAAAGCTGCTAAGATGAAAATCCCCATGCTGATTTCCCGCTCGGCGGCCACTAGTCTGTCCCTTGACCTCGCTCATAACCTAAACATGACCGTCATCGGCTATGTGCGTGGGGGCAGCATTCTTGCCTATGCTGGAGGAGAAAACCTTATCTGCTGACCTATGATCTATCTGGACAACGCAGCCACATCCTTTCCCAAGCCAAAGCGTGTAATAGATGCAGTTACGCGGTATTTGAACGAAATCGGGGGTAACCCCGGACGGGCCGCCCACGCTCTAGCTCGAGAGGCCAGTGGTTTAATTGATCGCACTCGACGATTGCTCGCCAGTCTGCTTGGCAATGTGGACCCTAGCCGCATCATATTTACCCCAAGTACAACTGTCGCTCTGAACTTGGCTATCAAAGGGTTGCTCAAATCGGGTGATCACGTGCTTACCACCAGCATGGAGCACAACTCGGTATTGAGGCCTCTAAATGGATTGGCAAAGCTAGATGTGACCCACAGCCTGATTCCCTGCAGCAACAGCGGGGAACTGGACCCGGCAGACATCCTACCTCTCATCCAACCCCATACTCGACTGATTGCCTTAGTTCATGCCTCAAATGTTACCGGTAGTTTGATGCCTGTTGCCGAGGTAGGGAAAATAGCTCGAGAGCGAGGTATCATGCTGCTGGTTGATGCGGCTCAAACCATGGGCAAGATAGCAATTGATCCGGAAAAACTACTTGTCGACTTGCTTGCTGGCCCCGGTCACAAGGGTTTGCTGGGGCCCATGGGTACGGGCTTCCTCTACGTAAAACCAGGTCTTGAGTTGGAACCATTGTGGGAAGGCGGCACTGGCACTCACTCTGAATCACTCAAACAGCCGAAAACTTGGCCAGATCGGTTTGAGAGCGGCACCTGCAATGCACCTGGTCTCGCTGGTCTAGCCGAGGGCATAGCCGAGGTTCAACAGTTGGGTTTTGAAGCCATCGCTGCCCATGAGCGGCGGCTGGCTGAGATTCTTCTGGACGGCTTGAGTCAGTTTCCTGGGATAACCCTTTACGGACCCAAGGATCGGCGCTTTTGCACTGGCACCCTTGCCTTCAATGTCCAAGAATTGGATTGCGCAGAAGTTGCCCACATTTTGGACACAGCTTATTCAATTGCGGTACGTTCCGGACTCCACTGTGCTCCAGCGGCACATCGAACCATAGGCACTTTCCCTCAGGGCGCCGTTCGCGTCAGTGTAAGCCCTTACAATAGGGAAGAGGAAATTCATACCTTTCTTGAGGCTGTCTCTGAAATAGTAGGTTTCCGCCGCAGATGAGATTGTCAGTAGGCAGTGGAAATGGAGTTTTGTAGTAGCGGCTTTTGCCGTAATACTAAACGGAGGGAAAAGCATATGCCTGCAGTGCTGTCCATTGTCGGAAAGTCGAAGGTGGGAAAAACCACCTTTCTGGAAAAATTGATACCTGAGATAAAAGGCCGAGGTTACCGCATTGGTACTTTAAAGCATGATGCCCATGATCATTTTGAAATTGACCATCAAGGTAAGGACACCTGGAGACACCGTGAAGCTGGGGCTCAGACGGTTGCCATTAGCTCTCCTTCACGTTTTGCCCTGACCAAGGCCATGCAAAGGGAGCTGGACATAGATACAATCATCGCTGCTTATTTCTCGGACGAAGACTTGGTATTAACCGAGGGCTATAAAAGCGGCAACCAAGCCAAGATCGAGATCTGCCGAAAGGAGTTGCAAGCAGAGCCTCTCTGCAGCAAAGAAGATCGTCTACTTGCAGTGGTAAGTGATTTTTCAGTGTCGGTGGATGTCCCCCACTTTGAATTGGAAGATATATCGGGGGTAGCTGGCTTCATTGAAGACCGTTTTTTGAAAAAGAAAACAGAACCCAGAGTGGTGTTGAGGCTGAATGGCAAAAAAATGCCCATGAAGTCTTTCGTACAAGAATTTGTCATGGGCGGTATTATGGGCATGATTTCAACACTTAGGGGTTTCGAAAATCCCAGCCGAGTTGATATATCCATCCGGCTGAAAAAAAGCTAACGGCCTGATGCTGAAAATTGATTCTGATTGTCTTTCCACGCCTTTGGTTTTTTCGCTCTGCGCTATGCGCCATGCGCTCAGCGTTATTGTTTTGGCAACAACCCGTTGACAATTGAGGATGGGGTGGCTGAAATAGTTGGCGTAGTCTTGGTAGGAGGCAAAAGTCGCCGTTATGGCCGGAATAAAGCACTGGAGGTTTTCCAGGGTGAGCGGCTGATTGACCGGCAGCTAAGGAAAGTACAGGCTCTGTTCCAGGAGGTATTAGTTATTACCAACGAACCTGGTGATTATCTTCATCTAGAGGTAACCATACTCCGAGATGTAATTCCTGGACTGGGGCCCCTGGGAGGTATTTACACAGGGCTTCTTTTCGCCCAGGGCAAAAGTGTGTTCATCACCGCCTGCGACATGCCCTTTTTGCAGCCGGCTGTCGTCAAACACATGATGCAATTGTCCAGGAACAACGATGTGGTCGTTCCCGAGAAGAAGGAAGGATTGGAGCCGCTCCACGCCATCTATTCAGCCCGCTGTCTGCCGCACATCAAGAAAATGCTGGATCGAGGGAAGTTTCAGGTTGTTAGCTTTTTCCCGGCAGTCAAGGTATGTCGGTTGAGCCAGGAAGAGCTTGAAAAGCTTGATCCTTATGGACTGTCCTTCTTTAACATTAACACCCCCGACGATATGAATAGAGCCAGGGAGCTGCTGGAAGAATTAGGGGAGAGCCCTGAGTTAGACACGGGGTGATGATGGCACTAGATGTTAACAAACTGGTATCGCTGGAAGAGGCTCAACAAATTGTTCTTGGCCAGGCACAACCTCTGCCAACCGAGTTGGTACCCCTAGAAGACGGAGGCGGCAGGGTGCTGGCCCAAGGGATCAGAGCCACAATGGATGAGCCCTCCACCACCCAAGCAGCCATGGATGGCTATGCAGTTCGGAGTGCGGATGTGCACTCTGCCTCTCCAGAGGGAGATCTGTTCCTAAAAGTGGTGGGCTTGCTTGGCCCCGGCCAACGGAGCGAGCATCGGTTGAAAGGGGGAGAAACACTGCGGGTCATGACTGGAGCCACTTTACCTGAAGGAGCAGACGCAGTAGTGCCTGAGGAGATGACAGAAAGTGTCTCCGGAAGAGTGCGGGTGATGGCTCCGGTGGCGCCCGGAGATTATCTCTTCCCTGTTGGGGCCGAAATTCGTCGGGGACAGCAACTCATCTCAAAAGGTAAAGTCCTCCGAGCCAGAGAACTGACCGCATTGGCAACCCAGGGATACGACAGATTAGAGGTAATTAGACAGCCTGTGGTTTCTGTGCTAGCCACCGGCGGCGAATTGAAAAAAGTCGGCGAGAGACTCGATATTGGAGAGGTATTCGCCAGCAACCTGCACACTGTGTCACAATTGGTGAAACGCTGCGGTGGAGTGCTTAGATCCGTGGAAATTGCACGAGATGATTTGCAGAGCTTAAAAGAATCCATCCGCAGGGGAAGTCAGGCAGATGTGGTGGTAACCACCGGAGGCACAGGCAGAGGAGAGAAAGACTTGGTGTCTGCTGCAATCGCCGCCCTGGAAGGAGAATCGTTTTTTCATGGGGTTAACATGTCACCGGGGAAGCAAACTATATTCGCCCAATTAGATAAAACTCTGGTATTTGGCCTCCCGGGAAGGCCGGTTGCAACCTATGTTGCCTTTGAGCAACTAGTGCGTCCCATGTTACTCCAAATGACCGGCCTGTCAGAAGTTTTCTTGCCCGAGATTACAGCTACATTAAAGCATTCAATTCGGCTAAAGGGAAGGACACTCTCCTTTCTCTTCTCCCGTCTCACTTTCGGACCAAGCGGCCCGGAGGTGGAAGCCCTGCGTTCAGCAAGACAAGGGATAATGGCAGAGATGCTGGCGTCTAATGGTCTAATTAAAGTAGAGCCAGGGAGAGATCGGTTGAAAGCGGGGGAAGGGCTAAGGGTACAACTGCTAGACTTAGGCCTGGATGGGCTCTCGTATTTCGCCGACTCCTAAAGTACATCAGAGCCGGTTAAACCACGGAGATCAAGGTAGGAATGGAGTACTGGAGTGCTGGAGTAATGGAGTATTGACTGCCTGCTGCCCGCTTTCAGCTGCTAGCTGTATCTCCCCATGCTCTATGCCCTGTGCTTTCGTAACAACGGACCACGGACAACTGACTAGTGAAACCTGCCAGTAATGTTGACCGAGTTCATACTCTTGTGATACTGCTACTGGGGCGAAAAGCAGTTTAGAACTGTTAAAAACCTTTGGTCATTCGACGGCTGACTGTAAACAAAACCCAACAGTATGTTGCCATATCCCAACATAAACCCCAACATCATCGAGATCGGCCCGGTAAAACTTCGTTGGTATGGGCTAATGTACGTTTTGGGGTTTGTCTCTTGTTACTTCCTCATAGGCAGACAACAAAAAGCCCGCGACCTTGGCTTGATAGGAGCAAAACTCCAAGACCTGATTTTTTCTCTGGCCATCGGCCTTATTGTCGGAGCACGTCTGGGCTACGTCCTTTTCTACCAATTCTCCAACTACGCCTACTACCTGAAGCATCCTCTAGAGATAATCGCAATCTGGCATGGTGGCATGTCTTTTCATGGTGGGCTTATTGGCGCTGTAATCTTGGGCATCTTGTTCTGCCGGCGGCACAAGCTTCCCCTTTGGGAAGCCGCGGACGTGGTAATTGTCACTGTCCCAATTGCCCTCGCTCTGGGGCGCTTGGGTAACTTTATCAATGGCGAACTATTTGGTCGCCCCAGCAACTTACCCTGGGCCATGGTTTTTCCCACAGGTGGTCCAGAACCTAGGCATCCCTCACAGCTCTATGAGGCTGCTTTAGAGGGAGTAGTTTTATTTATTATTCTTTGGCTGTTAAAAGACCGCTCTTTTAAGGCCGGCACTATGGTCTGTTTTTTTCTTGGCGGTTATGGGATATTGCGCTTCCTGGTGGAATTCTTCCGCCAGCCCGATCCACAAATCGGTCTACTTTGGGGTCTTTTTTCCATGGGCCAGATCCTCTGTCTAGCCATGATCCTTGCTGCTGCTGTCCTTTGGAAGTTGTTACCCCCAAAAACCGCCGGCTGACTGATCCCAGGCAAGTCACAAATTCCAAATATTTAATAAGCACAGACCAGTGCAACTTCCATCAAATTCGAAATCCTAAATCCGAAGCACGAAACAAATCCTAATTTTAAATTCTCCAATGTTCAAAACGAAATCGAATAAATTTATGATCTGGAAGTTTTGGTCATTTGGATTTTGAAAATTTGAATTTGTTTAGTATTTCGATATTCGAATTTCGGATTTATTCTCTACTATGCTCTCGGTGTTTCAATTGCGGCGCCACAAACCCATGTTCTTGACAGGGGGGTTGACTGGTCATAAGATTATTGTGTTAAAAAAAGCGCGGATATTTATAAAATGGAATCTCATTCTAACACTTCGAGTCAGATGAAAGAATCTGCGGCTCATCCTGAAGCAGGTAAGCCTAAGTCCTCGGAGTGGCGTGCCGATTATGACAAAAAAGTCCAAAGTGCTGAAAGGGCAATGCGGCTTATTCGGAGGGGTCACCGAGTCTTCATTGGCTCCGGTTGTGGAGAACCCCAACACCTTGTCCAGGCCTTGGAACGGGTGGCCATTGAATTAGCTGATTTGGAAGTGCTCCATTTGCTCTCCTTGGGCAGGACTTCCTATACGGATGAGACTTTCCAGGACAAAGTTCGCCTCAAGTCGCTATTTGTTGCTTCGGGATCCCGCCAGGCAATAGCCGAAGGAAGAGCTGACTACACTCCCATCTATCTATTTGATGTGCCAGAGCTATTCCACAGCGGCCATACTACTATTGATGTAGCTCTCATCCAGGTTTCTCCCCCGGGGGAACATGGCTTTTGCTCCTTGGGTATAGCTGTGGACATCGTCAAGGCGGCAGCTGCCAATGCAAATTTGGTAATCGCCCAGGTCAACCCTCGCATGCCTCGAGTTTTAGGGGACAGCTATGTCCATGTACGTGACATTGACGTCATCGTGGAACACGAGGAAGAACTTCTGGAGATGCCGCCGCCGCTCATGAATGAGACAGCCCACCAGATCGGCAAACATGTGGCAAAACTCATTGAGGATGGGTCCACCATTCGGGCGGGAGTCGGTAGTGTCTCAAATGCCGCCCTCTATTCTTTAGAAGGGAAAAAGGACTTGGGGGTTCACACGGACATGCTCACCGACGCATACCTGCACTTGGTGGAGGGAGGCGTAATCACCAACACCAGAAAGACTCTCCATCCAAAGAAAATAATTGCCAGTTTCTGTATGGGATCGAGAAAACTCTATGATTTTGTCCACAACAATCCAATGGTGGAATTTCATCCCATCGAATACACCAATGATTTTTCGGTCATAAGTAAAAACGAAAAGATGGTTTCCATTAACTCGGCCCTGCAGGTGGATCTCAGCGGCCAGGTCTGCGCCGACTCGATGGGCTATATAATTTACAGCGGGGTGGGAGGATCAGTTGACTTCATCCGTGGCTCCACCCTTTCCAAAGGTGGCAAGTCAATCATCGTACTTCCGTCAACTACCCTAGATGGCAATGAGTCTCGGATAGTACCGCACCTTAGCGAGGGAGCAGGGGTGGTCAACACCCGTGGCGGCGTGCATTACGTTGTCACCGAGTTCGGCGCCGTCAATCTCCACGGGAAAACAGTGCGCGAGCGTGCCCTGTCTCTAATCAACCTCGCCCATCCTAAATTCCGAGGTGAACTTCTAGCGGCCGCCAAGAGGCTGCGCTATGCTTACGAAGATCAACTGCTGCCACTGGGTGATACCCCTCAGTATCCAGATGAATGGGAGACAACCCAGCCGTGTGGTGATGATGGCAGAGTACTTTTTAGACCTGTAAAGCCCACAGATGAGAGAAGCCTAAAGGAATTCTTCCACGCCCTTCCCCAGCAGACCCACTATGTCCGGTTTATCTCCGCCATGCGGGTGTTTCCTCAAAGGAACCTCCGGGACCTTCTCAACATTGATTATGAAAAGGAAATGTCAGTGGTGGGCGTTATTGGCGCTGTTGGTTCAGAGAGGGTGATTGCCCTAGGTAGCTACTTGCTGGATGAAGAGACCAACATTGCGGAAGTTGACTTTGCTGTGCGGCAAGAATGGCAAGGCAAAGGGGTTGCCACTTATTTGCTCAACCACCTGGTGAAGATCGCTAGGGCAAAACAAATTGCTGGCTTTGTGGCTTACGTGGATCCCACGAATCAGGCCGCCGCCGCTGTATTCCACAACACCGGCTACGTGGTGCATCGTTCACTGCGCAAGGGGATCCACCGAATCACTATTTTATTCGACCAACCGGCCCAGCAATGCTTTACAGATCCAGAGGGTGAGATGTAGGTTGCTCTTGATCTCCCCCATTGGTGTTCCTCGCTCGTCTTATTGAATCCCACTCTGCCTGTGATTAAAACTTATAGTGGAAATGTTAAGGAGAAGCCAATGACAGACAATGTCTACGATGTAATCATCTTGGGGAGCGGACCGGCAGGGCTACAGGCTGCTATTCATGCAGCTCGCGCCAAAGTTTCCGTATTAGTCATGGGCAAGCCATCCAAGAGCAGTCTCCACAAGGCCCACATCGAAAACTACTGCTGCATGGAGAGAACTGCCGGGGAGGATTTGCTCCAGCAGGGAATCATACAGGCGGAGACAGCCGGCACCAATTTTATGTATGAAGACGTGTTAAAAGTTTCCCAGGAGGATCAATGGTTTATTGTCCGAAACGAAAGTGGGGAAGACCTTAAGTGCAAAGCCCTTATCATGGCCATGGGTATTTCACGCAACAAACTCAGAGTGCCTGGAGAAAAAGAATTACTGGGGCGCGGAGTGAGCTATTGTGTGGACTGCGACGGTGGTTTTTTCCGCGGTGAGCCAGTGGCAGTGGTGGGTAATGAAAGTGCTGCAGCCAGCGGTGCTCTTACCATGACATTCTATGCGAGCTATGTCCATCTTGTCTCTGACCAACTGGAGATCTCGGAAGTACTGGCCCATCAACTTGGGGAAAGCAAGGTCACCATACATGAAGGTCGTAAAGTCGCAGAAATCATTGGGCAAGATCAGGTGGAAGGCCTACTACTAGACGATGGAACACGTCTTGAGGTGAAAGGGGTTTTCATTGAACTGGGGGCTAAGGGTGCCATCGAACTTGCCAGCACACTGGGTGTGGCCATGGATGCCGAGTCACCCCAATTTATCGCCGCCGATAAAAGACAAAGAACCAACATTGAAGGCTTGTTTGCCGCCGGTGACATTTGTGGTCTGCCCTGGCAGCTCGCTAAGGCGGTGGGAGAGGGCTGTGTGGCTGGCCTGGAGGCAGCAACTTACGCCAAGAAGTTAAGGTAGTTAGTCCGTAGTCAAAGACACTTAGCGCATAGCGCAGAGCGGATGACTAGATGCGACAACAACTATGCGCTCTGCGCTTGGCTCTATGCAGCGCACGAGAGAAAAACTTTTTGAGCCTCATCAAAGGTTTCCTCCCATCCCTCCCATCAGCCCTTTACCAAGAGTGTGCCCAGAAATATTTTTGTGACATAGGCCACGGGAAAGCTACTCCACAACGATCATATTCGCGCCATTTATTGGCAGAGTTCCTGTTGAGAAAACACCACATCTTCATGCAGGCCCTCTCAAAGCTGAGATTCGTCAAGATAGGTTGCTCAGATGCTCGTTGTTTCGCAGCTTCCCCTTTTGGCCTTTGACTTAGGAAATAGTTCGGGTAGAATGTACCACTTTGTAATGTCAATTTGAGTAGTTGTGCAGAAACTTCTGCCCATGGATGAATTTAGTGGAAACTAAACGGTTTGTCACAGAACTCAAGGAGAACGAGAGTCTCTTTAGCAGCTTTCTGGTTAAGGCCAAGACCCTGGGAAATACTCGCAGTGGCAATCCCTTTCTTAGGATTCGTCTGGCCGATCGTTCTGGTGAAACTGAGGGCCGTATTTGGGAACGGGCCCTGGAGTTGGATGGCGACTTCGAGGTCAACGATGTGGTGCGCGTTCGCGCCAAAGTCGAACGCTATCAAGGCGAACTCCAGCTGAACATAAGCGACCTCGAGCGGATAGATCCCAGTAAGGTTAACCCCACGCTCTACCTGCCCACAGGTCCGAAGGATCCAGATGACCTATGGCGCCAACTCACGGATCTCGCAGCTCAGGTCAAGAATACTCATTTAAAACGTCTTTTGCAGAGCTTCCTCACTGACGCTGACTTTATCAAACGGATGAAACAGTCTCCAGCTGCCAAGGCCATGCATCATGCCTATTTGGGTGGTCTCCTCGAACATACTGTTTCGGTCACCAAACTCCTGGGTCGAATCTGTGACCACTACCCCCGGTTGGATCGAGACCTGCTTGTCACTGGGGCCATTCTCCACGACATAGGCAAAGTTGAAGAATTTTCCTACCAGCTGCAGCTCGATTATACCGACGCTGGAAGGCTTTTGGGGCACGTGGTTATCGGAGTTCAGCGGGTACAGGAAAAGATAAGTAAGATTAAGGGATTTCCAGCAGATCTCTCGCTCGCTCTCCAGCATCTCATGGTAAGCCATCACGGTGAATACGAGTTTGGCTCACCTAAACGCCCAAAAATCTTGGAGGCCTTCGCTCTTCACTATGCAGACGACCTAGATGCCAAAATGAACCATGTCTCAGGGCTGCTGGATGCTGGAGACCAAAGTGCTTCCCGCTGGACACCATATCAGCGCGTCTATGGCCGCTATTTTTTCAAAGGAAGCACTGAGGAGAGAAAGGACGGGGAGATTCAAGCCGTCGGGGCAGAGGAAGAGGCTGAGCCACAAAACTACAGTTTCTTGGATCTGCTAACCCCGGCAGGAAAACGGGAGGAGCGTTAGTAACCGTGTTCATCAGTTTCGAAGGTATCGAAGGATGTGGTAAAACGACCCAAGTAGAGCTGCTGGCGAAATTCTTGTCGCACCGTAGCATTCACTACGTGGTAACCCGTGAGCCTGGTGGCACCCACTTGGGCAAACTTATACGGCAAATGTTGCTCGATCCGGCCCATACCGAGATGGAACCTCTTACCGAACTGTTTCTTTATGCAGCCGACCGGGCCCAACATATTGCTCAGGTAATCCGCCCAGCATTGGAATCCCACCAGTGGCTCATTTGTGATCGGTTCGCCGATGCCACCACCGTGTACCAGGGTTACGGCCGAGATCAGGATCTCTCTTTTATCCAGCAGCTAAATGAGATGGCCACCCAGGGGATTTGGCCGCGCTTGTCTATACTACTTGATTGTCCGGTGGAAATCGGATTGGATCGAGCTCGACAGAGAATTATGCAAACATCTCTTGAAGGGCTGGAAGATCGCTTTGAGCAGCAAGACTTGGGCTTCCATCAAAAGGTGAGAGAAGGTTACCTGAAGATTGCCGCCCAAAATCCCTATCGTTTCAGAGTACTTGATGCCACCCTGGAACAGGAGAAGTTACACCAAGAGATCGTAGCCTTACTGGAGCCCTATTTATACGATACGGACTAAACCTGTAAATGAGTTTTTCTGAGATCATAGGCCAAACCAGGATAATTCGCCTGTTGCGGCGAGCCCTGGCCCAGGACCTCTTGCCTCACGCCTTTCTCTTCACCGGCGTAGAGGGGGTTGGCAAAAAGTCTACAGCTCTCACTCTAGCCAAAGTGGTGAACTGTCAAGACGGTGCCAGCGGAGATTGTTGCGACCAATGCATTTCCTGCCGAAAAGCAGCCAGTGGGAACCATCCCGATATCAACCTCATAGAAAGAGAGGGCCCTTTTATCAAGATAGAACAGATACGTGCTCTTAAGCACCGTTTGCGTTTTAAACCCTTAGAGGGCCGCTACCGGGTAACTGTGATAAGCAACAGTCAACACCTAAAAGTAGAAGCGGCAAATGCTCTTCTCAAGGTCCTTGAGGAACCACCTGCGCATAATTTAATCATTTTAACCGCCATAGAAACCACAGCCCTTCTGCCCACCATTGTCTCTCGCTGTCTCCATCTACCTTTTCAACCTTTGGCAACGGTGGAAATATCGGCCCATCTGTGTAAGACTCACTCCATATCGCCAGAGAACGCTTCTGTGATAGCCAGATTGGCAGGTGGTAGTCTATCTCGAGCAATGGCCTTGCTGGACGAAAAAAAGCTTGACCGCCGGAATTGGATTCTCGAGACAGTGGCCGAAATCCACAAATCTCGAATTTCTGACCTCTTGGCTGCAATCAACAGGTGGAAAGGCGACAACTTAGATCTGCAGCAAGATTTAGACTGGTTAAAAACATGGATTCGGGATCTCCTGGTGCAAAAGTTCGAGGCGTCCGATAGTGTCGGCCTGCTGAATTCAGATCTTGCCGATAAGATAAAGACCATGGCGTCGCAAATGAGTTCCGACAACCTATTGCAGTTCTTTGACCTTGTCTGCACAATACAGGGAGCTATCGGTTATAATGTCAACAGAAGATTGAGCCTCGAAACGCTCCTGCTTTTATTTTACGCACGAGCAACGGGCCAGACCACAGAGACAGGAGCAGATCTTTCAGTTGTGGCCAGGGAACGATTTGCTTGGCCAGTTAGGCTTGGTGTTGACCACAAAAACTGGAACAATTAAGGACACAGGTTTGGATTAGGAAGTTTTATGGATAATATCGTTGGCATCCGCTTCCGAGAAGGCGGCAAAATATACAACTTTGCTCCAGGTCATTTTGTTCTCAAGGAGGGAGACGAGGTAATCGTCAAGACCGAGAAAGGCTTAAGTTTTGGTATAGTGGCAACTCCGGTGAGAAAGCGAGACCCTAACTTCCCCAAGGACCAATTGAAAGAGGTATTCAGGCTGGCAAACGATAACGATCGCCAGCAATACCAGGACTGCCTCACCCGAGAGAAAGAAGCTCACGGGTTCTGCCAGGAACGCATAGAAGAGCGCACTTTACCCATGACCTTAGTAGACGTGGAGAGTTTCTTTGACGGGTCTAAAATCATCTTTTACTTTTTTGCCGACGGCCGAGTGGATTTCCGCGAGCTGGTCAAAGATCTGGTGAAAGAACTGCACACCCGAGTCGAACTTCGACAAATCGGCGTGCGAAACAAGGCCAAAATGATTGGGGGTGTTGGTCCTTGCGGACGGGAACTCTGCTGTGCCACATTCCTTAAAGAATTCCATTCCGTCTCGGTAAAGATGGCTAAAGAGCAGAACCTCTCCCTCAACCCAACAAAGATATCTGGGGTTTGCGGTCGACTCATGTGTTGCCTTAAATATGAATATGCCGATTATATTGAGATGAAAAAGGGTATGCCCAAAGTGGGTAAACGGATCATAACACCTGAAGGGGAAGGGAAGGTGGTCCGCCAGAACGTTATGGAAAAAAAGGTGGTGGTCGCCTTAAGCGATGGCAGAGAGGTTGAATTTGGGCTTTTCGACCTCGAAGCGAACGCGGCAGCGTGCCATCAGTGTGGTGATAAAGAGGCTAAAGCGGAACAGGATTTGGACGGAGGCTAATTCAGGGAGGATCTATGGCAGCTAGGTATTACATCACCACACCCATATACTACGTGAATGCTCCACCCCATCTCGGCCATGCCTACACGACCATTGTCGCTGATGTTCTGAACCGTTTTCATATGCTCACAGGGAAAGAAACCTATTTTCTCACCGGCACAGATGAGCATGGGGACAAAGTCGTAGAAGCCGCCGCTGCCGCAGGTAAAGATCCTCAAGCTTACGCTGACCAGATCAGCGAGTTGTTTCGCAAAACCTGGCCAAGTCTTAATATTACCAACAACTACTTTATCCGCACCACTGATGAGCTTCACAAACGAGCAGTGCGCTATATCCTCCAGAAGGTTTACGACGAGGGAGATATCTACTTTAGCTCCTACAGCGGCCAATATTGTGTTGGTTGTGAACGGTTCTATACCGCAAAGGAACTGATTGACGGTAAGTGCCCTCAGCATGATCGCCCCCCCGTAGACCGTGAGGAAGAAAACTATTTTTTCAGGATGAGCAAATACCAGGACTGGCTCATCGACCACATCCAGAAGAATCCCAGTTTCATTAGGCCTGAACGATATCGCAATGAGGTACTCAGTTTTCTCAGCGAACCCTTAGAGGATCTTTGTATATCGAGGCCAAAATCAAGATTGAACTGGGGAATCACCTTACCATTTGATGACCGTTATGTGACCTATGTCTGGTTTGACGCTCTGATCAACTACGTCTCCGCCCTATCCTATCCCGACGGCCCCCTCTTTTCTAGCTATTGGCCTGTGGCTCAGCATCTCATCGCCAAAGACATTCTCAAGCCCCACGGTATCTATTGGCCAACCATGCTGAAGGCTGCTGGCATTCCCCTATACCTCCATCTCAATGTCCACGGCTACTGGAATGTTGAAGAGAAAAAGATGTCCAAGAGTAGAGGCACGGTAGTCAAACCCTTGGATCTCCGCAAAGTTTACGGCCTTGATGGTTTTCGCTATTTCCTCATGAGGGAAATGGTCTTCGGCCTCGACGCCAGCTTCAGTGAAGAGGCCCTTATCTCCAGAATCAATGCTGATTTGGCCAATGACCTCGGCAATCTCACCAGTCGCCTTTTGACCATGATTAACAAATACTGCCAAGGTCAGATTCCCCAGTCGGAGGCTGAGGAAAAAGAGGATAGTGAGTTGAAAGAGGCGGTAGAAAAGCTACCCACTACCTACTCTCACCATATGGAACATTTGCAGTTCCACAAAGCGCTCATGGCGATCTGGGAAGTCATCAACCACGTGAACCGCTACGTTGACCAAAGTGCCCCCTGGGTTTTGGCTCGCGATCCTCAGAAACAGAACCGTTTACGGACTGTCCTTTACTATTCGCTGGAGAGTTTGAAAGTGATAGGGGTACTTCTAGCCCCAATCATGCCTGATACCAGTGAGGAATTGCTTGATAGACTGGGAGTTAAAATTGATCCGTTGAAGTTGAGACTGGACCAAGACGCAGCCTGGGGAACCTTGCCGCCGGAGGCAACAACCCGTCGCGGCAAACCCTTGTTCCCCAGAATCGAGAAAGCGGCCAAAGATGAAACAGCCGCGGCTGCGGCCACAGGTAAACCATTGGTTAGGCTGGATGAGTTTACTCGATTGGATTTGCGGGTGGCAGAGATCGTTCGAGCGGAGGCGATCCCCGGCTCAGAGAACCTCCTTAAACTGGAAATGGATTCAGGGGAGAAACGGATTGTTGTGGCCGGTATTGCTCGGCGCTACCGCCCGGAGGATTTGCTTGGCAAACAGGTGGTGATAGTGGCAAATCTGAAGCCGGCCAAGCTGATGGGGATCACTTCCGAGGGCATGGTTCTGGTTGCAGGTGATGATGAGGAGATGACCCTTATTGCCCCGGAGAAAAAGGTGAAACCCGGAAGTCCGATCCACTGAAAAAATTTGGCTTAAGGTAAACGGTGAGCAGTAAGCGGTAAGCGGTAAGCGGTCATTCAATAATCTTTATCCCACACTGCTAACTGTTTACTGCTCACTGCTCACTCTATGAAAGTGCCTCTCTAATCTTCTCCCGGAACAACCTCAGGGTCTCGCCATAGTCGGAAGTGGAAAAAACTGCCGAGCCGGCAACAAAAACATCAGCCCCGGCTCGAGCCACTTCACCTATGGTCTCCCCATTGATGCCTCCATCCACTTCCAGTTCTACCAGCAGCTTGCGCTCATCAATAATCTTCCGGAGAGCTCGGATTTTAGGGATAACTGCCTCAATGAATGACTGTCCACCAAAGCCAGGATTAACAGTCATTAGAAGCACTTGATCCACCAGGCCCAAGACATGTTCCACCATCACCAAAGGTGTGGAAGGATTGAGGGTTACTGAAGCCTTTGCACCCAATTCCTTGATACGCTCTAGTGTGCGGTGTAGATGAGGCAGAATTTCCACGTGTACTCCAACAATATCCGCTCCAGCCTTAATGAAATCCTCCAGGTACAGATCTGGCTCGTTGATCATCAGATGTACGTCCAATGGCAGGTGGGTGCTCCGACGTACAGCCTCCACCACCAGCGGCCCTATGGTTATATTGGGAACAAAATGGCCATCCATCACATCCACATGGATGTAGTCAGCACCGGCAGCAGTCACTGCGACAACTTCTTCTCCCAGTCTACTAAAATCGGCAGACAGAATTGAGGGCGCCAGTTTCTTCATATTGCTCTCCGTAACTTGTCAAATGCAACAGGGACAAGCTCTTCGCCAATTGAAAGGTAACTTAGCCTAGCCAAATCCTCCCAGTTAAAACCAATTGTTTCTTGCCTTTGGAGCAAACCGTCGACTAAAACACTTACCTCGTCTGGAGAACGAACCCATATGAGCCAATCCAGCTGGTCACCAGGACGGTGAATCCTGCGGTATAGGTCCATATCCTCGCCGTCTTGATTTTGGCTTAGAGTAATCTCTTTTTTGAAATAGCCAGGCGCCAACTGATATGTGATCCACCATAGCTTGGCCTCCTGCCCTTTGGGCTGTGGAAGCCTATTAATGGTCAAGACAATGGAACTATCGCCATCTACACGATACCCTGCCAAAGGTCGCTGACCAACAACAGTATTTAAAGGTTGTTCAGACTGGTGAACTTCCTTGACTTCAGAGGGTAGCAAACCCAGTCCGTCGAGTATTTTCAAGGCCTGTCCCACTGATCGCTGTCGCAGTTCAGGCATAGCCACTGCATCAGATTTGCTGCCGTTGCTAATTAAAAAATCAACTGACTGCCCCCGCTCTATCTCCTGCAAAAACTCTGGTTTTTGAGCAATTATGGTACCCCGCGGATATTGTGATGCCGGGATCCTACATATGCCACCGAGTTGCAGGCCATTTTGGGCAAGAATCAGCTTTGCCTCTCGCAGTTTCGTTCCCACCAGCTTCGGAACACGTACCCTTTTTGAGCCCCGAGAAATAATTACTTTCACATCTCGATCCTGCTTTAGCCAGGTTCCGGAATCAGGTTTTTGAGAGGCAATGAAATTTTTGGGCACGCTTTCACTCCACATGAATCCCCCTACCTTGATATTCAATCCTAGAGAGGTGAGGAGATCTAAAGCATAAACCGTATCGTGCCCAACCAAGTCGGGGACAAGAACTTCTTCCTCACTTTGAACGATCCACTTGCTAGTGAGGTAGAGACTACATACTAGTGCCACCAAAAATATAACAGCGTAGATCCCATATCTAAGCAATTTATTTAAGATGGCCATCGGTCATGCACCATACCGAAATCTGGACAATAAAGCAACGCCGTGGTTCTTTTTCAGCGAGCAGCATGCAGCCCGCAGCGGGCAGTTTTTTCTATGAATTCCTTTTTAGCTGCAAGCTGTCTGCTGCCTGCTGAAAGCCCTGAGCCTGTCGAGGGGCTGTCAGCTGATGTGCCGGAGTCGCGCAGCAAAAAAACCGTCCACTCCATGCTTGTGGGGCCAAGTCTGCACAGCACCAGTTCGGTTCACCAAGCCAGCACCTCCTGGTGGAAGATAGGAACGAGCCGACTCTAGCTGATAGTCTGGGTGTTCAGCCAGAAAACCTTGCACCGTCTCCTCATTCTCCTCGTTACTCACGGTGCAGGTAGCATATAATAGAACACCACCAGGCTTGAGCAAAGGAGCCAATCTTTCTAACATTTGTTGCTGCACCAGGTGTAATCTACGAAAATCCTTTGGCTTTACCTTCCATTTTATGTCGGGGTTTCGTCTTAACACTCCCAAACCAGTGCAGGGTGCGTCCAAGAGAATCCGATCAAAGGAAAACTCCTCTCCAGAGGGAACAATTTCAAGTACATCCATTTCCACCGGCTCAATACATGAGACTCCAAGTCGTTGAGCATTCTCCATAAGACGAGTCAACTTCCAGCCTTGATTGTCCAAGGCAATTATTTCTCCTTGGTTTTCAATGAGTTGGGCGAGATGGGTACTTTTTGCCCCCAAACCTGCACAAGCATCCAGTATTCGCTCTCCTGGCTGCGGTTGAAGCAAGTGAGCAATCAACTGGGATGCCTCATCCTGTACCTGAAACTCTCCCCGCTCATACTGGTCAAGAGACGAAAGATCAGTCCGAATAGATCTCAGGTGGAGTGCTTCAGGGACAAATTTTCCAGGTTCTACAAAAAAGCCGAGATCTTTGAAAGAGGCGGCCATACCTGCCACCGTTGTCTTGAGCGTATTAACCCTGACTGTGGTTGGAGGAATCTGGTTCCCAGCCTGGCAAAAGGACTCGGTTTCCTCATTTCCCAACTGTGTTAGCCAACGTTGAATCAGCCAGACTGGATATGAATAGAGCATTGCCAGGCGATGCTCAGCACTTCCCTCCGGTTCGGCTTCTTTTAG
Source organism: uncultured delta proteobacterium (assembly GCA_963712115.1). Taxonomy (GTDB): domain Bacteria; phylum Desulfobacterota; class Syntrophobacteria; order BM002; family BM002; genus BM002. The sequence goes on from CAVQGX010000019.1 coordinate 60,728, forward strand.
AGCTCTGCTCTTGCGGGAAATTGTCCGCAGGACCCCATTTACAAAACGGACAACATGTTTCGGCTGGCTCGCTTTTGCAAGCTCCACCGCTTCGTGCACCGCAGCTGCTGCAGGAACCCGATCTAGAAAGAGAAGCTGATACACGGCTAAGCGGAGGATCAAGCGGACAGTAAGCTCTACTTTGTCTGGCTTTATCTTGATCTGCTGGTCAATTATCCAATCCAACCGTCCTTGCCACCGCAGCACTCCGTAGACCAATTCAGTGACAAGTGCACGGTCCCGAGGGTCCAGTTTAGGATGTTCTTTAAAGTAAATGTCTAGCAGGACGTCTGGAAAGGAGCCGCGTCGGGCCACCTGCATCAGCGTGTGCATGGCAATGGCCCTGGCATTCATGATGCTGAAGTGTCCAGAAAGTGGCGGATAGCCATTTCCACCTCCTCAAGCGGCAACCCGGTATTGAAACAGGGACCGAAGGGGCGGCGGTTGAAAATGCCGTAAACCGGCAAAGGATAAGTATCCTGTATTCCACTGGTAAGATCACGTTCGCAGGCTACGGCTATAATGAGCTTTGGTCTCTTCTGAACCACAATGCGCCGAGCAATAGTACCACCGGTGGCTACTGCCAGCTCTACGTCGTATTTATGCGCGATTACCAGAAGCTCCTTTATAGGGCATTTGCCGCAACCCTCGCAATTCTCCACATTCCCGGTAATTTTCACTCGGCAGTCGTGGTTCTGCAGGCAGTGGGGCATTAGTAAGAGTAGGCGGGATGGCCCCATCTTCACATCTTGAGCCAGAATCAGTTGATTGTTTATGGCAACAAAGGAATGACTGATTTTTTCTCTGGAGAGGCCAAAAAGTTTACCCATTACAACAAGCAGCGGAAATAAAATTTTGACTACCGCTCCCCGGAGTTTCCGCGAAAGGATAAAATCGCGCCCTGCCAAAATAGTCAAAGTCAAAAGTACTGAGCCGGCAGCTACCGCGAGCACAACCAGACCCAGTATTACCGCCAAGATGAGCGGCAAATATGGATGGATATTCCGCAGTCCCACAAAGGGAACCCACCACAGCACGTAGGCCAAGCCAGCGAGAATAAAACAGGTCACCGCCAACAGTCCGATAAAAATCCGCTTTTGCGGCTTTTCCGGAATCTGGCTAGCCTCACTGAGTGCTTCTTTGGTGATAGTTGAGAGTTTTTCTTTTGACTCTAATACTTCACTCACCGAATCTGGTCTCCACTTGAAGGGAATATCCTCTGAGAAAATCTGCCACCGGAAGAGAACGGCGGCCCTCGAGCTGCAAGGTCTTGATGAGTGCCACCCCTTTTCCGCTAGCTACCTGCAAGCCCCCTTCATCCGCTGCAATCACCGTGCCCGGCTTGGCCTGCGTTGACACCGCCAAAGACTGACAGCCAAAGAGCTTCAATCGCTTTCCCTGCCACAAGGTAAACCCACCAGGCCAGGGATCCAATCCGCGAATGCGACAACAGATTTTCTTTGCCTCTTCGTTCCAGTCAATCTCACCATCTTCTTTGACAAGCATGGGCGCGTAAGTAGCCTGAGAATCGTCCTGTGCTCTTGGTTTCAGCTTACCCTTTTTCAACAAATGAAGGGTCTCCACCAGCAATTTGGCCCCTGCCTCGGCCAAACGATCATGCAGGGTACCAGCCGTATCTTTTGGCTCGATTGGCACCTCACTCTGCAAAAGAATATCGCCGGTGTCCATACCTATGTCCATGAGCATTGTGGTAATCCCGGTTTTCTCTTCGCCCCGAATCAAGGCCCAATTAATAGGTGCTGGTCCCCGGTATTTTGGCAAAATTGATGCATGAACATTTACGGCTCCCAAATGGGGCAATGCCAAAATTTCGGCTGATAGCAACTGACCGTACGCCACCACCACTATGCAAGCCGGAGCCAAATTAGCAATTCGTTCAATGGCCTCAACACTCTTCACTTTTTGCGGCTGATAAACCGGAATCCCTTCTGCCTCGGCCAGCAGTTTCACCGGTGGGGCTACCATTTTCCTGCCCCGGCCCCTGGGCCTGTCTGGCTGAGTTACCACAAGTGAGATAGGGGCTCCTGCAGCGATCAGTTCCTTCAGGCTTGGTAGGGCAAACTCTGGAGTACCCATAAAAACCAGGGTTGGTAAATCGTACACCCTATAAGCTCCATGCATAGCAGGACTAATATTCGACCAACTTGTTGATGATAAACCTAATGTTGTATACCTAGACCGGCAAAAACCGCTGCGCTCGCGCGATAGTCCCGCCCATGGCGGGACGGCTGTGCTCGACTCGGACAGGGCTTCACGTACGGTCAAGTACGCCTCGACCTGTCCAAGCCTGTGCGCAGCCACATCTGTTGCACTCTTGCGCGTTTTTCCTCGACATAGGTATACAACATTAGGTTTAAGACTGCTCCTTGGCGAGTTGTTTCCTCACCTTCCTTTTATAAAGATCGCGTTTCAACTTACTCAAGCGATCAATAAAGAGCATACCGTTAAGGTGGTCAATTTCGTGCTGAAGTACAACGGCCAAAAGACCCTCGGCCTCTATCTCCACCTCTTCTCCTTTGAGATTGAGCCCCCGCACCGTAATTTTTTCATGTCGTTTTACTTCGGCCTGGTAATCCGGCACGCTCAAACATCCTTCCTCAAAGATCACCTCCCCTTCGGCGGCGACTATTTCGGGGTTGATGAGGACAATAAGTTCTGATTCGGGCCTACGAGGAGCCATGTCGGCCACGAGCACCTGCTTGGCCACTCCTACCTGAGTGGCCGCCAAGCCGATACCCGGTGCACTGTACATGGTTTCGGCCATATGGTCGACTAACTTAACCACCTCCTCATCGATCTCGGTGATGGGTTCGGCTCGCTGGCGCAATATTTCCTCGGGGTAGGTGCAAATGTGAAGAATAGCCATGGTCACACTCCGCTTAATAAACAAAGTCTATCTGCCGGTACAATAACTTTTTAATATATAGCAAAAACTGAAAAGCATCAATGGACAGGAGCCACAGGAGTTCCCCCAAAAATCTATTTGTGACATAGGCCACGGGAAAACTACTGAGAGAAGAAGCAGTCTTTTTTGCCTTCTTGGGGTAGGTTGATTGGGGACCGAAAGGTCTAAAACCTATCACAGCGGATGTGTGACAATTCAGCCTCAAATTCATCGTCCATAGCTTCAACGAATTTTTCCAGAGGATATCTCTCGCCGCAAGACCTGCAGCGCAAGTCAACCCTCCGTCAGGACCTGTGTACATGGAGAGGACTCTTGCATTTTAAGCATTGGAGCTGGGTCTCAGTCATACACCCCTCGTTCGCCATGCGCTATGCGATATTAGACTCTAGCCAGGACATTTCGAAACCTTGTAACCACTTAGTTCCATGGCCTTTTTGACCGTTATTCCAGCCTGTCACCATCTAGTTTAATTGACACTTTGTTGGCCACAATTCTTAGCCCTTCCTAATGAAACCCTCTTTACACCTTTCTAGCCTCCACTAAACAGTCCATTCGCTCACCCTCTCTAACCAGCTTAACTTCCCCAAAGCCGGCTGCCTCCAAAGTATCCTTTATTTCGTCAAATGTATAAGTGTCGCCCCCTTTGGTATTCACCAGCATGTTTATGGCAAAGAGTGTTCCCTGGGGAGGAAAGGTGCGACCTGGATCCATCACGTGGTCGCGGATAAGTAGCTTGCCGCCCGGCTCAAGAGCCCTGTGTATTTTGCCGTAAACATCGAGATTCTCTTGAGGACTGTTCTGATGGATTATTGCAGAAAGTAGGGCCAAGTCACAGCCCCTTGGCAGTTCGTCATGGTAGAAGTCTCCTGCCACAAGTTCCACCCGACCCACCAGACCTTCGCTCCCAAGTCTCTCCTCTGCCCAGGGTATAACATCCGGCAAATCAAAGAGTACCGCGGTCATTTCAGGATTCTTATCCAGAAATGCTATGGTGTAAGTACCGGTAGCCCCGCCAATATCTAACAGTCTTTTGAAAGGGGAAAGGTGGTAAGAGTCCGCTATCTCATTTGATAAACTGCGGCCAGCCACATGCATGGCACCAATAAAGTCTTTGAGGCTATCCTTTCCTCTGTCGGCAACGGGCTTTCTCCTGGGGTTCTCTCCGGTCTTCAAGGTCTCGGTGAGACCGCTCCAGGTTTCCCACAGACCATTGAGATGAAGCACCATAGGGAGTTCAGTCTCGGGATGTTCGGCCGAGAGCAGAGCGCCACGCTCAGAGGTCTGGTAAATACCATCTTGTTTGGACAAAAGGTGTAGGGCCACAAGACAGTCCAGAAGCCGGGTCAAACACCTTTGGTCACACCTGAGCTCCTTGGCCAGATCATCTGCCGTGGCCTGCCCTTTTTCCAGCCGGGTAAACAGATCCAACTCCGCAGCCGTCAGAATAACCCTGCTTTTAAAAAATCCCCGAACATCCTCCATGACTGCACCTTCTATCATGCCAGACCTCCTTGAATGTGAGTTTGACCATCATTTAATCATATTTAATCAAAAGGGTCATGCTTTGGAATGACTGCAAAAAGAGTTATTTCTGGGACTGTGCCATTAATCATCTACTATTTATCCATTGCGGAGGATGAAAAAAGATGAAAAAAACAGTAGAATGATTATCTTGGTTCAAATGACTTTCCCGTTATGATGGCCAGCGGCCATGAAATTATACCACATAGGCAAGTGACGAGAGGTTAGCAATAATCATGGACAACATTTGGATCTTACTGGCAATTCTAGCAGGATGGATAGTATTAAATAAGTGGGTACTGCCCAAATTGGGCATTTCAACCTGAATGAGTGGAAGTTGTGAGATCGAGGATCGATCTCATGGTGAAAATCAGAAGAATCCCGAGTAACCTTGGTCGTGTTTGATCAGAGGATAGCCCTTTTGAAAACTCAGACTGATGAACACAAAGATGGCAAACTTCAGTGGGATTGAGAGGGGAGGAAATCATGGCTGAGAAAGTTCACATGTGCGAGACTTGCGGCAAGACAACGGAAAAGTTTGGTCACCTGTGCAATCCAGTAGAGGTAGATGAAGCCTACGTCTGCGATCATTGTGGCCAAGCATCCACCGACCCACGACATATATGCAAGCCCAAGCTACAGAACATAAATTTTGTTTGCATAGCCTGCGGTCGGGTGGCAGAACTCCCAAGTCAGCTCTGCAATCCGCGGGATATCGAGCTTATGAAAAGGCAAGATCCCCCAACCAGGATCACTTAGGCCTTTTTCACCAACTTTAATATCAAAAAAATTCACTGCTTTGATGGCGCCCACGGCGCCATTTCTATTTCAATATCTCAAGCCGAGACCCAAATCCCCCTTTCATCCCATGTCACTCCCCCTCTAGTAAAGATGTTGGGCGGGATTTTGACGTTATGTAGTAGTGAAAGATAGAATTAAGCGAGCTAGTACTGGAAGGGATAGGGCTTTTCCTTTAACTGGTCACTAGTTTCAGCTGGCTGTTGGAAAGCTCACTTTTCTCAACCGTTGTCCAACCACCAAGTGGAATCTTGTCGTTTGGCTTTAGCATACGAAAGTGTATATCTGCAGCGCCTGAAGGTACTGTGGCCCGATAGAAGTTCCCTTCCATTCCATCGTAACGATATATGTAGTAGTGGCCATCCCTGGTCAATTCACTCGCTTCACAAAGTGACATCCTGGGATTACGAACCATCTCCACTAAAGTAAAATCTCTATCTTCCATGACTAATTCCTTTGTCTCTATCAAAAATCCCGTCTCTCACCTCACTCCGCACCAGCTCTTTGCTCTTAGTGGTGACAGAATCGAACTTGTGGTTACCATTACTTACAATATCATATCCCCTTTAGCTTCATTGGCATAGACTCTTATGCACTCGGTGTTAAGAATTGAAAAAGTGAGGACTGTTAACGGGGGCAGGTGTCTGGCTAAAAAGTCTCTGAGAGGTCATTCTATGGTCTGAGTCTGTCCGTATAGAAAACGCTGTAGCTTCTCTTTGTCTTCGCTGGAGGTATCAACAAAGACAATGCCAAGTTGTACTGTATTTTTCTCTCGACTCACGTGGCGTACCAAGCCCTGAGTTTCGACTCTTCCATGGTGATTGGGGAGCTGTATTTCCAGCTGTAATCGGCAGCCTTCACGAAATGCTTCCATGGCTGGCCCCATGGCCACCAGCATCATACCGGAGAGGGAAATATCCGATGAAGTTGCATTATATTTATGGTTGATCATCTCCTCTGGCAAGCTCTCCGTGGGCCAAACTCCAAAATTAACCAGTAGCCTCTCTTTTAGTCGAGGCTGCTGCCTCCGTTCCGCAATGTTTGCCTTTGCCCTTTTCTTGCGAGAGTCCTCAATCCTTTCACTATAATAGTTCAGTAATACTACCTTAATCTGCGGATAGCGCATCATAAGCCTGTTCATGTTGTTATAGCTTATTTCGCCCAGCAGGGTTTCCTCCAATGTTGCCACAGAGCCGGCCCGTGGTTTGCCGGTTAAAAGTGCCATTTCTCCGAAGAACTGGTATGGTTCTAGAGTTGCCAGTGGGAACTCTTTACCTTCGCGGTCCTTGGTGAACACCTTCACCCGGCCATGAAGAACGATGTAAATAGAGCGACCAGGGTCACCCTCCCGGAGGATTAACTGCCTAGCACTGAAAAAGTGCAGATTTGCAACATCTTCCAACCCCCTGAGTTCCTTTTTCCCCAGAGATCCAAAGATAGGGGTTGACAGGAGGGCTCCTTGCAAGCGCATAAACCCGGGATTGTCTCGATTGGGATCTACAAAAGGAAACTGATAGTTAATTAACGACACAAACATCTGCATCGTCTCGGCGAGTTCTCTTGCTTTATCTGAAGCACCCTCTTCCATAAAAGTTAATGAAGATTCACCAATTTGAAAGATATCCCCTGGCTTCAACGTTTTAGAGACTACCCGCTCCCCGGCAAAAATTATTCCATTGGCGCTCCCGAGATCTTCAACGACCCAGGAACCTTTCTGAAAGCTGACTCTGGCGTGCGTACGGGAGACATTATAGTCCGCCAGGGCTATGTCATTTTCCGGACTGCGGCCGATGCTAACAGAACCTTCGAGGGGATAGATACTTTTCTGCAATTTTTCCCTCTTCAGTCCCAGATAAAACCTTTGCACCCTCTCACTCCATTTTGCAAAGATTGGACAAATCAGAATGAAGCTTAGCTCACCTCGCACAAGAGAAGCGTGGTTCAGAAAAAAACCTCATCCTCGAAGCAGCTCTGCAAAATTTGGGCCCAGTCTTGAAGTAGATGCAAATAGTCTCACAATTACAAATATGGCGAGGGCTTAGGAAATGTGGCCACGGAGAATCTGAAAAAGGTTGTTGAACGGGGGTAATCCTGTTACATTTCTTCGGTTAGATTTTAGACAGGAGCACACATGCCCGAAAAGAAGCATCACAGCAGAAAGCGCAAGCTCACCGTGACCTGGAAAAATCCTCTCATAGGTGCCGAGACTTCTAAGACCATGACTGGCTTGGACTATTTGCTAGCTATTGAGAGAGGTGATGAGAAGAGATTAACTGATTCGGAGGTTCTCTTTAATGCAGAACAAGAAAGTACTGATAGTGGATGATGAGATGGACATGCGAATCTTCCTCTCCACCCTTTTAGAGACCAGTGGTTACAAAGCAATTATTGCCACCAATGGCGAAGAGGGTATTCAGAAGGCCCGCAAGCATAAACCGGCCGTTATCATCCTTGATGTATTGATGCCCAAATCCGGTGGTATCCAGATGTACCGTGAGGTAAGAACGGATGAGAATTTAAAAACTACCCCGGTGATCATGATCTCGGCCATTGCCAAGAAAACCTTCTTCCACTCCATGAAGATGCTGAATAGTTACAGGGGCGAAACTGTTCCGGAGCCGGAGGGTTACATTGAGAAACCGCCGGAAAGTGATGAATTACTCGAAATCCTCGCCCGGATACTTCATGAATCGCCGTAGTGATCTTCCAAATTTCGCCAATCCAGGCAAAAAAAGTGGCGCCAATGGGCGCCACTTTTTTTAGGTCACTGGAGCTTCTGTGGAGAAACTTAAAGTGGTCCTCTCTTCCCCTTGTGACGTATGTCTATCTCAACTATTCCGTCTTCTTGGTGAAATGAGTGTATTAGCCTTAAAATCAATACCATGGTAAGAACAATGGCGATTACCAAGAATATACCTACTGCTGAGACCATCTCGCACCTCCTAAATAAACTCGATTCGTCCATCTGAGTTGTGCAGAAGTGATGCCAACAGATTATGAAGATTAAAAGTAATAAAATAACAAAGACTTATAGATCTATATCCCCTTTTCTTCTCTTGCCAAATCACCAAGTCTTGCCAGAAGACCAAATGTTACAGGCCAAAACAACAAACTTACTTTCTCTTTGCATTAGCCAGCCTGCTAGCCTACCACAGTCCCCATCTTGTTTTGGACCTTTTCACTATGTTCACAAGTTTGTTTGCACCTTCCGGGGACAATCCGAGATTGCCCACTTGTGCCTCAATTTCATCCAAATTCCCATAGCCGTCCAGGTAGCCGTTTACCCTTGCTGCTGCAGTGGAATTCACCAAATCCTCCATTTTCGGATAGATGGTTTTGAACTCTTGCAAAAGATCACGCTGCTGCTGCAAGCGATACTTCTGATGATAATCCTCGGCCAGGTAAAAGGCATTAAAAGGAATGACCTCAGTGTGGACTTTACCCTCTAGGATAACGGCAACCTGATCCTTGCTCTTCAAAGCCAGCCTTTTCTGTTCTTCATTGTGGTAAAAGACCGCCGCTTTGTATTGGTTCGACCAAGGACTTCTCCCCGGCTTGTGGCTCTGCCAGAAAATATCCAAAAGCAGCTCATATGAGATCTTCGCAGGGTTGTAGTCAATCTGGATCGTCTCGGTGTGGTCTGCCAGGTTGTAATAGGTGGGATCCTTTGTTGTTCCTCCTGAGTAGCCAACCCTGGTCCGAACAACGCCATCAATGCTCCCGAACTGAGCATCCGGACCCCAAAATCAGCCCAAGGCAAAAGTCGCTGTCTCGACTTTTGCCGGTAGATTAAGGTCCACTGGTGGTTGGCTAACATGGCTCACTGAACTTTGTTTTACTACTTCCATCTTATTCCCCTCATTTCCTTGGTAGTCCCCGTGAAAACTATCGCACGAAGTCAACAAGATGATGTTTGCCAGGAAAATCAGCCTGAAAATCAAACCGGTTTTCCACTGGGAACCCAAGCTGTGCCAATTTAGTAAAGAAAAATTATGCATAATTTTCAACAAAGTCTGCGGAATGCAGAACTGTTTAAATCACCTCGATCTGTGCTTGGATCAGTCTGTTGAGATTCTCGGCACTGGTTGAGGTCGAGTGTTAGTCGGCGGAGCCAAAAAAGAATTACATTCCTGCAACCAATAATTTGTCCCAAAGATTCTATCCTTTTGTTTTTTAAAATAATTTCTTCAGCAAAACCTTTGTCACCTTGCCCAAGAAATTACGGGGAAGGTCATCCACAATAACAACGCGAGTAGGGACTTTATAGGGTGCGAGTCTCGCTTTGCCCCAGGTTCTAAGCTCTTCAAGGGTAAGATCTTCTCAGACAATGCCATAGACCTTTATTTTGTTTCAGCAGGAACGAACTTGAGTGCCAGAGAATTGATACAATACCGCAGATTAGTGGGAGGTGGGCCATCAGTGAAAACATGGCCAAGATGTGCATCACATCTCTTGCACAACACTTCGATCCTTCTCTTGAAAAGGCTGTTGTCCGGCTCGGTTCTAATGCTTCTCTCCGAAATCACCTCCCAGAAGCTGGGCCAACCCGTGCCGGAGTCAAATTTACTTTTCGAACTGAAGAGCTCATTGTCGCAGCATACACACTGATATACACCTTCACCTTTAAAAGCATGGTACTCACCACTAAATGGTGGTTCAGTTCCTTTTTTCCTGGTGATCTTGAACTGCTCCGGTGTAAGTATCCGGGCCCATTCTTTCTCTTTTTTTACCACTTTTTCGCTCACATCTAACTCCTTTGTCTTTGCGGACTCCGAGGAGTAATTTTCAACCTGGAAAGGGCGAAATTTGATCTACAGAATTTAATGATAACCATTACTTTCGCAGGTGTCTAAGAGGTGGGTTTGTTTTCTGCAGCTCCAGCCAAAGCTCTTATTTGTTGGAATATAAGGACGCATGAATTATAAACATTACTGAGCTCAATTAAGGTTCTTCGGTTTTTTTAAGGTAAGCCCGGAGAGGACTAGTAAGGGTTCGCTACGAAAATTCATAAAATAGCCGGGTTAAAGGTGTCAGTGTGAAAACGAACAGTTCGATCACCAGCAGAAAAGTCGTCTCATGGGCCCTTTATGACTGGGCCAACTCCGCCTTTGCCACTACGATCATGGCAGGTTTTTTCCCGTTGTTCTTCAAAAAATACTGGAATGTCGACGTGGAGGTCACTACCAGTACCTTTCGTTTGGGCTTGGCAAATTCCATAGCCAGCATCATCGTGGTGGCCCTGGCACCGTTTCTTGGTGCAATAGGTGACCAGGGAGGGGCTCGGAAAAAGTTCCTCCTCTTTTTTGCCACCATGGGTGTAATTATGACGGGCAGTCTGTTCTTTGTCGCTCAGGGAGCCTGGCAAATTGCGGTGCTCATCTTCGTTCTGGGAGTCATAGGTTTTTCGGGGGGTAACATTTTTTATGACTCTCTCCTGGTAAGTGTCTCTCCCGCTGGCAAAGAAGACATGGTATCGGCCTTTGGCTTTGCCTTGGGCTATCTTGGAGGCGGGCTGCTCTTCGCACTCAACGTTTTCATGACTCTTAAGCCTGAACTTTTTGGCCTGCCTGACGCCAGCGCAGCGGTGCGGGTCTCTTTTCTAAGCGTTGCCGCTTGGTGGGCTCTTTTCTCTTTGCCCGTTGCCATCTGGGTGAAAGAGCCGCCTGTGGAACAGAAAAAAGACGGTTGGGCAATGGTAACTAGCGGTTTTCAACAGCTCAAAACCACCTTTGCAGAAATCCGTAAACTTCGGATGGTTTTCCTTTTTCTTTTGGCCTACTGGCTTTATATAGACGGGGTCGACACTATAGTAAGGATGGCGGTGGACTACGGCATGTCCCTGGGCTTTGCCGAAAATAGCCTAATTGTTGCCTTGCTCATTGTTCAGTTCGTCGGCTTTCCGGCCGCCATCCTCTATGGCAAACTCGGTGAGAAACTTGGCACTAAAAGGTCAATTCTTTTGGGCATTGCAGTCTACATTGGGGTCACGGTTTGGGCTAGGTTCATGGACAGCAGCGGTGAGTTTTACGTCCTTGCGGTTGCCATCGGCTTGGTACAGGGTGGCGTGCAAGCATTGAGCCGCTCCTTTTACTCTCGCCTCATCCCCGCCAATAGGGCGGCAGAATTCTTTGGTTTTTATAATATGCTAGGAAAGTTCGCCGCTGTGATCGGACCCATACTGATGGGTTTAGTTGGAGTACTCACAGGCAATCCCCGCCATGCAATTCTCTCCATAGTAGTTCTGTTCTTGGCGGGAGGCATAATTCTCTACTTCGTAGACGAAAAGGAAGGTGCGCGCATAGCCCAGGAGTTGGAGGCCAAAGGGCTGAAATAGAAAGGGAAATAAGCAAAGCAAACATTTTTTCTCAGCCATCAGAACAAACGCTATGCGCTATGCCCTTTGCGCTCTGCTTCTCACACCTTGAACCCGCCTACGGGATAAACCTCAAATTCGTGCTCCACGATTTTTTTTATCATCTCAAAAAAATCAATACCCACAGGATCAATTAACCTTATCTTGTTGTCAGCGCCGGGCCAGGCTGAAGGAACACACACACCCTCACTTTTGTCGATTAGGTTTTCTTGGGCAAGAAAATACAGACCTAACTCGTATTCGAAAAGAGAGACCTTTACCAGGAATCGTTCGTCGGCCGAGACAAAGGAAAAAAGCTCCCCCCTGTACATATTGGTAAAATCAACGCTTTTTGGCTCCAATAAGTAGAAAAGGCGATAAATACCTCTGGGGGTGTCCTCTGCCTTGTAGCTGCCGCAGTCGTGGTAATTTTTCTCCTTATTCGAGCTCATGAGTTTAACGCACTTTTTGAATTCCTCTTGTACGGTCTCAGCGTCTTGCTTTTCCCAATGCTCGTCCCAATCAAAATCTGGAGACAGCATCTCCTGCACCTTTTTAATTTTTTTCTTCATTTGCTTGTACCCTTGTGCAAGCTCTTCACTTGCCCCTACTGCATCCTCCGGATTCGCACCTCCACCTCACCCACACCCTGCAGCAACTCTACCAGCCGGCTGGTGTCCGTCTCACCATAATGGTAGGGATAAAGAATTGCCGGCTTAAAAGCCTTGGCAGCGTCGGCCACCATCTCCGGTGTCATGGTGTAGGGCAGATTCATGGGAAGAAAGGCGACGTCGATATTTTTCAGCTTCTTCATTTCCGGGACGTTTTCGGTGTCTCCTGCCACATAAACCCTTTTATTACCAAAGGTGATTACGTAGCCATTTCCCACACCCTTTGGGTGAAAGGGAACTCCCGGGCTGCGCATGTGCACCAGGTTATAGGCTGGAACTGCCTCGATCTCTAGACCTCGTACATTTGTTACCTGCCCGTTCTTCATAACCACACCGCCACTTATCTTACTGGCGCACACCTCAGTCAATACTATGGATGTTTTCTCAGTGCGAATCAGCTCGATCGCCTGTGGATCAAGGTGATCGCCGTGTTCGTGAGTTACGAGGATGAGGTCGGCTTTCGGCATCTTGCCATAATCAGCCTCCCTGCTGACCGGATCCACATGGATCACTTTTCCTCCAAAGGAAAACATTAAGGTCCCATGGCCTATGAAGGTGATCTGCAGCGGTCCTCGGACTGTTTCGATAATATCCGTGTCAAACTCGGCCTCACCTCGAGCTGGAATTGGAGCGAGGAAAAGGATAAGCAAGAAAATGACGACGAATGCTGATCTTCTCATAGCCCACACCCTTGTCCCTCTGCTGAGGGAACGGCTTTCCCTCCGGGCCGGAGGCCAGCCGCCATTTAAAAAATTTATCTTAGGCCTACCAGATAGAGTGGCCACAAATAAGGCCAGTCTCAGCAAAGCAGTTGTGCTCAAGAAACTAATTACCGGGACTATTTATATCAAGGGCTGACCGAATCTTTCACCCGGATCATTTGCACCGCTACCAGAGAAATCACGCTCATACCAGCTCCCGCCACAAATGGAATCCGGTAGTCCACCATCCACAGTATGCCGCCGACTGCTGGTAAAAAAACTGCGGCAATGTGGTTTATGGTGAATCCCACCGCCATGCTAGGTGCTATGTCCTGGGGATCTCCCACTTTCTGGAAGTAGGTTCGTATAGCGATGGCGAAATTAAAGAAGATGTGGTCCAAAATGTAAAGTATGGCAAGGACGATTTTGGACTGCACTAAGGCGTAGGCCAGGAAAATAAATATGAGGCTACTGTACTCGAGAGAGAGTACTTTCCTCTCGCCGAAGCGGATAATACTTTTGCCGATCAGGGGACTCAAAAAATAGTTGATCACATTGTTGATCACAAAAAGAGCGGTAACCTCCTGAATGCTGTATTGGAACTTCTTGACCATGAGGAAAACAGCAAAGGCTATAAAAATTTGGCGCCGCGCTCCCCCCATAAAAGTGAGAAAATAAAAAAGCCAGTACTTCTTCCGGAAAATCATCTTTTTGTGTTGAGGAGGAACATCCCGGTCTACCGGATCCTGCCGCAGGCCCCAGATACCAGCAGCAAAAATGAGGCTTCCGAGGAGAATATACATTTGAGTGTAATTCAACAATGAGGTCAAGACATAGATCAAAATACCTACGGCGATATTAGAAGCAGCACTATAGCTCCGCATTTTTCCCAGTACCCAGGGAGACGTATTCTTATCGAAATATTGGAGGGTCAAGGACTGATTCGTCGTCTCATAGTAGTGGAAACCAATGCTCATAATCAGCGTGGTAACTAGTAGACCCAGAAAGGAAGGAAACAGACCAGTTACTGAAACCCCTAATCCCAAAACCAGAATTGACAGTGCCGAGAGACGGTGCTCCCTGATGACAAAGAGCGCAAAGATTACCAGGAGCGTGAGGAGTCCAGGGACTTCACGTATAGACTGGATAATTCCTATGTGACTGCCGTCCAGACCAGCAACCTCCACCGAGAAATTGTTGAACAAAGTTCGCCATGCTTGCAGCCCTACGGTTGAGCTGATGGTGAGAACCATAAGAAAACGATACATGGGTTGCCGTTTTGCTTCTTTCATCTTTTCTTTTCCAGACCAGATAGAGCAGCTATTTCTTCAAACTCTGCTTCCACAAGATCGAGGTTTAGATCTACCGGTGACCTCAGAGTATTTCTGAAATCAAAGGACAAATAAAGGATTCATCTGGTATTGAATGGCAAGAAATGTCAAGAGGAAAGATTTTCAGGGTGATAGGGGGGACGGTGAAGACATCCCCCCTTTTAAATCTGGCAAAAGGAATGCGGCCTAATTAAAGCTCCAGGAATTCACCCGGCTTGAGCACGGTCACCTGGGCCGAGGTCTCTTTCTCCACTTGACTTCTCCAGGCTGCAGGATCCTGTTTGATCATGTCAAAGGTGTCATAGTGGATGGGAAGCACCTTTTTGGGTTCGATAAGCTTCACTGCCCTGAGGCCATCTTCCGGTCCCATGGTGAAATTATCTCCGATGGGCAATATGGCCAGGTCTATTCCCTCTTCACCGATGAGCTTCATGTCATAAAAAAGACCAGTATCACAGGCGTGATAAATCTTCTTGCCTTGGATGTAGAAAAGAAAACCGCAAGGATTGCCGCCGTACGAACCATCTGGAAGTGCCGAGCCGTGCTGGGCAATTGTCAGTTTGACTCGCCCCCACGGATAGTCGAATCCGCCCCCGATGTGCTGTGGGTGAGCCTTTTCGACCCCCTGGTTCACCAGCCAGTTGTGAATTTCAAAGTTGGAAATCACCGTGGCCCCGGTCCGCTTGGCAATGTCCACCGTATCTCCCACATGATCACCGTGTCCATGGGAAACAAAAATATAGTCTGCCGGGATTTCCTCAGGTTTGACTGGGGCCAAAGGATTACCGCTGATGAAAGGATCAACCAGCAAATTAGTCCCTTTTGCTTCAATCAAAACACAGGCGTGGCTGTACCATGTTACTTTAACGCTCATTTGATCCTCCTTTTTCTCAATCTAGGGTCAGAGCCAAATCCTTAAATTCCATGGGAGCGTGTAGACAAACTCCGACCCCAACTCTCCGGTTTATTCCTAGCCCGGATTTTTCATAAATTGTTCGGGCTAAAATTGCCCCGTCCTCAGCATGACAAGGGTGCATGCCCTGAGCACGGGTATACCCTCGTCATTGAGACGCGCCTCGATTTCGTCTGATTCTGTCCCCGGGTTCATAATGACTCTATCAGGCTGCAAATCGATCATTTCTGGGAGCAGCTTCTTTCCCAACTCCGGACCCACATAGAGGGTAAGAGTGTTCACTGCTGCATTTATGTTAGTCAAGGACGGTACGGCAGGCACCCCTGCGATTTTTTTTAGTAAGGTATGAACGGGAATGACCCGATGTCCGTGCTCCACCAGGGCACGGACTGCTTGGTTTGAGTATCGCTCTGGCTTGGGACTGGCTCCCAGTACAACAACAGTTTCGTTAGCAGGCATGATTTTGGGGCTGCGCTGACTAGATTAGATGTTTCCACTAAGAGTGACTACCCATTCTTACCTCAGAAGATTCAATTTTTCAAAACAAAATATTTGACTCCTCTGTCGCTCCTTCTAAAACCTTATGGCGGATTACATGGTACGGAAGTTGCTGTGAACTTAGGTCGGAACGATCAGGTTCGACAGTGGAAAGCCGCTATAAATAAAGCACTGCGGTGTTCCACAGCCCATATATATCATTGGCTTTTAACCTAAGACTCGACAACTGACGGTACGATTTTGGATACGGAAAAGGTCACTTAAAGTGATGCGGTCTTATTTGCCATCTTCTAGTAGTACACGGCTACTACCTCTGCTTCTAGGAGTGATAGCTCTCCTGTTGGCTCTCAATCTTGTGGTACTGGCCCTTAGATCCTCTACCTCTACCGCCGAAGAGCCCACTAGTCCTGAGGTTCTGAGTAACTTTCACCTTCCTGGATCAATAAGCCTTTGTCATGAGCCCATACCTCTAGAGAACCGGAAAATTTTGGATATGCTGGATCGAGAATTCACTATTGCGGTCTGGGATCGGGCTCAGGTTTTTATGTGGCTCAAAAGAGCTGGACGCTATTTCCCATATATAGAGGAAAAGTTGGCCGAAGCTGACATGCCTGATGATATCAAATACGTGGCTGTTGCAGAGAGCGCCCTTATTACCGATATCAAATCGAGAAAAAGAGCCGTTGGACTTTGGCAGTTTATGTCCCGCACCGCTAGGCGCTATGGTCTTCGGAAAAACCGACTCATAGACGAACGCTTAGACTTTGAGCGATCTACTGAAGCAGCCATTAAATACCTCAAACGGTTACATAGGGAATTCGGCAACTGGACTTTAGCCCTGGCCGCCTACAACTGTGGCGACGCTTTCCTAAAAAGTGAAATCAAGAAACAGAAGGTCAAAGACTTCTATAGGCTCGATCTACCTCTGGAAACAGAGAGATATATTTTCCGCATCGCTGCCATCAAGACTATCATGGAAAACCCCAAACAGTATGGCTTTCACCTCCACACAGACCATATTTATCCGCCTAGGTGGTACGACACGGTGGAGGTAAAAATCAGCCACCCGTTGAAGTTCGCCGATCTTGCCCTTACCCTTGATACGGATTTCAAGGCTCTAAAAGAGCTCAATCCCCAATTCCTCAGAGACTATGTGCCCAGGGGTAGCTACCACATTAAGGTTCCTCCCGGATTCGGTCCCAAGGTAGTTGTCGCCATGCAAAAAAATGGCAATGGTGGAGCCCAAGAAAGGGAGGATATCTCTGGAAACCACTATGTGGTTCGTGAAGGTGATACCTTGGGACATATTTCCAGGCGAACGGGCGTCTCCCTGGCAACTCTCAAGAGAATCAACAGTATTGAAGGGTCCACCATCTGGGCAGGACAGAAGCTTCGTCTGACTCCCTAATCCAAACTTACCCCCTTTGTCTTAGTACACCATAAACCCATTCTCTACCTTTCGTCTAACGCTTTCTCTCTTCCTTTCAATGCAATCAAGGACCCCAATATATAGGAGGGGTCGAAAGGCAAATACAACACTTGGCATGGTACTTGCTTTTAGTTTGGCTGAACTTCTCTCTAGCCCGGATTGCAGGGGGTGGGCGATGGAAAAGTCAGTCAAAATGAAAACAAATGAACCCCGTTTTTTGGGAGGAGAAGTCAGGATTTCTATTGGCTTACGGCTTTATGAACTCTTCTGTGCAGACTGCAACCGCGTTCTCATCGAAGAGGACTCACACCTAATGCGACTACAGTGCACGGAGTGCAAGCGTATTTATGCTTACCGGCTTTCTCCAGACCAAGAAGAGTCGATTTTTGAATTATCCACGAAAAAGGTTTCGATCCAATGAAACCAGGAATATTGAATTTATCCAAGTGGGTAGAGAAAACGGCTGAGGCCGTCCGGCACATCTGCATCAGGAAACAAGCTCCCTGCGTAGGCTTTGGCTTGGTCTTTTTCGACCCCCTAGCTGAACCAGAAGAGCGCTGGAATTATGTCATCGAGCTTGCCTACGATCCCAACAATCCTCCTACCCAAGAAGAACGGAAGCGATTAGAGCAAGCTTTCGAGCTCATTAGTGAAGGTATCCGCAGGATCATGAGCGATGAGGAAAGTGAGGAGGACTTTGAGGACTGCTCCCAGGCAGCTCAGTGGCATTGAGCCTCTAACCTTGGATACCATCTCTACCTTAATATCTTGACAGTGCTTACGGGCTTATCCCTACCCCCATTGACGCTGATTTGCTTGTGGAATCAAATATTCGGGCTATCGCAGCTTTGTCGCCTCTAAGTATTCCTTAACACTACCTATTGTTGCACTGAACATCTTTGCGCCTGTGAGGATCGTGTAGGCATCATCCACATTCCCGCAGGTCCTGGCGAACTCCGGTCCTATTACAGAAACGGGCTGAGACGCATAAGGGTTTTCATTCAAAGCATCCAGGTACATATCCAAGCGGTCTCTTAGGATCTGAAAATAATCAATTTCATGACCGGTCATGAGCCCGGTTGATCTAGATATGCTCTTGGAGAATTCCTGAACCGCCTGCCAGTAAAGCTCTGCAAGCTGAGTCTTCTGGGGACCCTTTTCCAGATAATAGGATATGCTCCATCCCACGCTGATTATCTTCAGAATCTGAAGCTCGTATTCAACTGTGACTCCCTGGATGTCAGCCTCTTCAGGCAGATTTGCCACAAGCTCTTTAACGTCCTCGCGGTCCATAGCAAAATTGAACAGATCCTCTCCTGCTTTTTTAATTCCTGTTTTTTTCTCTTCTGAATTTTTCACCATTTTCAAGTCTAATATAATTCCACTGACACCCTGTACCCTGTTCACCACCTGCGAACATCGGCAAACCATCCGGGTTAGGGTTTTTGCTGGCGCAGCTTTGTGATCATGTAGTAAACCACTCCGGCTGCTATCAATGACGGGAGCGAACCTCCCACGGAGTATTTCATAATGGCGATAATTTCGTAAACTATGAACCCTATGACCCAAGATACGATTGCCGTGATATTAAATCCCTTGAAATACCAGTACTCACCTCTCTCTTTGTAAATCTCTTCTTTATTGAGTTTACACGAGCGAATTAGAAAATAATCGGTAAGCACCACACCAAAAAGAGGCACAAACATGGCGCCGATGAAAAAGAGGAAATTCTCGTACTGTTCCATGGGAAAGACCAGTGCCACCAGAATTGATAGGATGCCGGCGATCCACATAATCGTTCTTGCGCTTATTCTCCTGGAGATATTAAGCATGGAGCAGGTGGCAGAATAGATATCGGGAAAATCAGAGGTAATGGTTGAAAATACCACCAGCATCAGGGCGGGGATAGCAAGGCCGATTTTGCCCATAATTTGTAAGATCAGGGCTCCCGGGTCTGTCTCTCCGGTAACCAAGGTGGCCATCAATCCCAGGACATACATCCAGGATGAAATTAGAAAATAGCCCCACCAGGTATTCCAGAATGCCGGCGCCGTTTTTTTCGAAAAGCGGGAATAGTCAGATACCAGCGGCATCCAGGATATGGGCATAGCTATAACCAGATCCAGGCCGATCATAAATGGCATGGCTGTTGGTTTGACAGCCAAAAAGCCACCGCCAAATTCCTCAATGGAAACCCAGGTCATCAATACAACGATCAGCAGCAAGCCGACTACCGCTGCTTTCTGCATAATTTTCCAAATAGGTTTACCCGTGTAAAAGGCCCAAATAAGGGTGCCGAACCCTATGGCCACAATCCAGAAGTGGTTTGAGGCCAGGATGCCCCCGATGGGTTTACCCAGCATGGCCCCGGCCCGACCTCCTATTATCAGCATTATGGAAGCCCAGCCGATGAGCTGGATGATATTCAATACAGCCGCCAGGTTAGATCCGAGAATGCCGAAAGATGGTCTTACAGATACCATGGACATGATGCCGTAATCCGAACCGATGACACCGCCCAAAGCCATGAAGGTGTTACCGATAACATGCCCGATAATGATGGCCCAGAAACCCATCCAGAAACCCATGGGGGAGAGAAATCCACCGGCCCAGATTTCAGCCAGAGAGATAGCTACGCCCGCCCATAGAAGAAAATAATCCACCCCCCCAAGGTTTCTTTCTTCACTTGTAATAGGTTGAATGTCCATAACTAATCCAGTCTATTGAATTTGATAACCCGCACGGCAAAAGGCTTGATAAGTATTTTTTTGCGCCTTGTGCCTTCTTCTCTTACAACCTGGGCAGAATACCTTTCCAATCCTGCTTGAAGCTGAGCATGGATAGATAGACACAGTTCTTGGGATAGGCGTCGTGCAGAATGCGCAAGTTCCTAAGTGGATCGTACCCTTCAGCCCGTTCGTCCTTCTCGCTCCGCACACTCTTTAACAGTAAATCCATCTTTTCCGACATCCAGGCCTCGATAACAACTGGTAGGTTGAAACCTTCGAGCAAGTCCACCTTCGGATCTTTTCCCAGCACTGGCTGGGTAATGATAAATTTAGCACCTGCATCAATCTTCTGCTTTAGCCTATCCGATTCAAAAGGCATGGGGTTGTACTGGTTAAAAGCCGCACCTGTGATAAATACACCCGAATATTCGCCGTTAATGTATCTAAGCAGATCAATTGAGGTGGCAACACTCTTTTTACTCCCTATACTCCCGGGCTCGAGTTTTGCTAAGGTTGGACCTCCGTCGCCTCTGACAACCAGGAGATACTTCAAACCTAAACTCGACGCTCGATTCAGCATGCCGTCAAGCTCTTCCCTGGTATGAAAGGTGTTCAGGTTCATCACGGTTCTTGGGGGATGAACCGGCAGACCGCAAAATTCTATTACTTCCAATAGGCTGTACCTGGGTTGCCCCATGGGGTTGTCCGGGATTGAAAGCCCACTGCCGGAGTCTAAGATCCTGCGGTACCTCTCGGCAAAATCTGTCATCCTCTCCTCTAGATCGCCCAGAGTTGCCCGTTTGGGAGTTAGGATCTCAATTAGGTAAGCACAATCGAACATGAAAACTCCTATCTAGAATACTGTTCACAAATCACTCAATGACAGCGAAGCGTATACCCTTGCGCCTCAGGCCTTTCGCCTTGAGCCTTATGCCTCATTTCCCCGGTCTTATGTGGAGACGGCAGCAGCCTTCCTCTCCCGGCTTCCAGGTGTCAGCAAAAAACCGGAAACCAGCTCCTTCAAAGGTGCCGTAGTCAACCACAGCAGCAATATCGCACATTGTGGCAATTTCCTCATCAGTCAATCCCGCCTCCTCATAGGCTTCCCTCAGTGGGCAGCTACGCATATGGATGTCCAATCCCTCCCCATCGCAACGGAGTACTTCAGGCTGGAACATTTTACCCTGGTCCGCTGAACCAGCCAAAAAAGCATCCTTCAACCCCTCAAGGTCCGCGGGTGCGAATTTTTCATACTTCTTGCCTATCTCCAGGCCGCGGTTGTAAATTCCCCGTTTCATTATATCCGCTGCTTTTTCGTCCCCCACCTCTTTCCTCAATTCCTGGAAGATATGATAGTACATCATCCCACGGTTCTTGTAAGCTCCATATAGCTGTTCGCGCAAGATTTGTTCAAACATGCCACTCCTTCCATTTCCTGAGACTTGTTTGCTATTTTCCAGGCGTTCATAAAAGATTGTCCACAGAGTTTATCACAGAGAAGATGAAAATGAATTCAAGCTCTTTAGGTCCACATTGAACTCGAAACTGTAATTCCATGGCCTTGCACATCTCCTATCATAAAAAGTGAGCCAAATTAAATCCCCACTGTTGAATTAATCATTTTAGAGATTATCTTCTCTGCCATAGAGCTCTTGTGCAATAATTTCTCTTCATTTGCCGGGCAGAGCTTGTGATAAGCTTTCACCTGTCGATGTTACCTACAATAATTTGATCATAGGAGTTCAGTTATGGGACTGCAAGAGAAATTGACTCGATTGAAAATGGGTTTTGAAGCCCAAGCACCGAAGGAAGTTGTTGAGATCATGCACCGGGCAACCGACGACCTTGAAAGATCGGGAATTCTTGATGGCACGGTGAAAGTGGGTGACCAAGCCCCGGATTTTTCCTTGAAAAACGCTGACGGCCAGGAATTTTCTCTGAAAGATTTACTTTCTCATGGTCCAGTTGTTCTCAGTTTTTATCGGGGCAAATGGTGACCCTATTGCAACCTGGAGCTGGACGCTCTCAAGAAAGCAGCCGGGGAATTCGAAGCACTAGGGGCTACTTTTATCGCCATCTCGCCTCAACTGCAGACATACAATCGAGCACTCAGAGAGGAAAAGCAGTTGACCTTTGAAATACTGAGTGATCCCGGCAACCGGGTGGCACAGCGCTATGGCCTCAAGTTTCAATTGCCTGAGGACCTAAGAGAAGTGTATTTGAAATTCGACATTGATCTTCCAAGATACAATGGAGACGATTCCTGGACACTACCTTTGCCAACCACTCTGATTATCGATCAAAATGGCATTATTCGACACGGAGCAATCAACGCTGACTACACGGTTCGCCCGGACCCGGAAGAGACCTTGGCTTCCCTGAAAAAAATCGTGGCATAGCATTGGTAGGCTGATCTCTGCAATGCCAAGTGCTTGCTAACCCATCAACTGGTGAGGATAAAACATGATAGGGCTTGGTAGTCATTACAAGGACATGGCAACTACCTGCAAGACTAGACCCACAAAAGAGAAAAAGGTCGTCTGGAGGAGATTTGAATCGGAGCCTTTTGAGGACGGCAGATTCCAGGTGAAAGTTCTCTCCAAAAAACTGATCGACTCTGCGGCCGATCTTTTTCGCAATGCTTACCCTGAAATCTATGGCTCACCCCATGAGTTCGTGCTCATGCCCGAGAGATACGAGGGGCTGATAGCCCTCGAGGAAAACTGGGAGGAAGATGGTCGAAGCAGAGTCTACTGCATGCCGGTGGTGGTAGAACTCCACAGCCAAAGAGTGGTCGCCGCCACCATGCTCACCAAGATGGAGAAGAACCTCCAGGTGGAGTTCACCTTTGCTGCTACCCTGCCGGAATACAGGCTAAAGAACATAATGCTGAATTTGAGAGTGGTTAACTGGAAGACCGCTTTAGCATCTGGCGCAGAGTATCTCACTACCTTCCTGGAGACCTGGCACGACATAACTCAACAATGGTGCATCAAAGACGGTTGGCAGGTGGCTGGTATTTTTCCGGGTAACTTTGTCCGCTGGAAAAACCCGGACCAGGAGTACAGAGGTTGCACGGTCCACTGTTACTATTTTCTCCACAATACAGAGGAGTATGTCACCAAACCTGAAGAATGGAGTCTCGCACCTGAATTCAGGGAACTGTGGGAGGTTCTAGGGCGGATAAATTCAAAGATAGCCAAGGAAGGCAGTGTCCCTCCTTGGTTGAAAGAATATTTATCAGAGGAGGAGAGAAGTCGATAAAATTATAATTTTATCTCAAATTGCCTATACCAAGAACCTCGCTGAGGGTACTACGGTGTACCCCCCCTGCTTGTATCTTGCTTATATACTTTCCCTCCTGCTGTGGTTCCCACTAATGCGTGTGTTTCTGTCTTTCGGGTGGTGATAATTCCGGCAATACAGATCAGGAAGGCACCGACCCAGGTCAAAAAATCAAGACTCTCACCCCATAATACCCAGCCGAGTACCATGGCAAAGACCACATTACTATAGGAAAAAGGCCCGACCTTAGCTGCTGGAGCGAGGCTGTAGCCTTTGGTAAGCAGAAATTGCCCCACTGCGGCCAGCAAGCCCATAAGGACGAGGAGCCACCAGATTTCCGCCTTCGGTGACTGCCAAGACCAGACCAAGGGAATTGAGGAGATCAGGGTGCCGAACACGGTGAAATAGAAAACGATTCGGATGGTTGGCTCTGACGAGGACATCCGCCGGATGCTTACCATAGCCAATGCGCCCATAAGACCAGCCCCCAAACCGACGAAAGCAATTGGCCGAAATACTCCCACTCCAGGTTTGAGAATTAGGATGATGCCGATAAAGCCGATAATAATAGCCCCTCGCACTTTTCGCTCAACTGGCTCATGAATCCATACATATGCGATTATTGGAATGAACAGGGGTGCGGTGGACATGAGCAAGAAGGACTCAGATAGTTGCAACCGGGCGATGACATAAAAAAAGCAATACATTCCTCCGAGACCCGCCATGCTGCGCAGCAGGTGGAGTGGGAAATATGATGTTCTGACTCCTCCTGGGGGACGGCTGTACCAGATCCAAGGTAGAATGAAAAAGAGCGAACAAAAGTTGCGAAAGAATACAACCATTTCATTATTTAGCGAAAGTGAAACGACTTTGACCACCGCACCCAGAATGGCAAAGGTCAACGAGGCACTCAGCACACAAAGAGCACCTGCCACGGGTTGATCCTTATAGATTTCTTGCTGACTCACTGGTCTACTTCGCTGGCAGATTATGATTTATCGAACGTCCTGAATAGCAGAGGCAGCAGAGACACACAAGTATTAAAAATACTTTCTCCCCTGAAACCTATCTTGATACTTGCGAGAGACAATAAAAGGAAATCAAAGGAAGGAAGGGTGAAAAAAGGAGTGGGACCACGGCTACCGAACTTTTTAATATCGAGAACTACTGCTTTTTATGACTAGCCCGGATATTTCATGAATTGCTGTCGCGAGACCACGAAGATGGGTGTGTCACCGGGCAACCGTCCCGCGGTACCGCGGGGTTGGTTCCGAGGCGCACCTGAACGGTACGTCGCAGGAGCCGACACCCGAGGACGCCAGGAAGGACGGCCATATCCGTGGTCGCAGCAAGTGATTCATGAAATATCCGGGCTAAAGCTTCCCCACTATGCTAAACTCACTTAGAGACTGGCTTTCGTCTTTTATAGTTTCTTTGAACTCCTCTATGGCTTTGTCGAGCACTCGCTGAAGCAATTCCTGTGGCTCAGGATGACCTTGGGCGATGGTATGAAATAACTTACCAAGAAGTCCTGCATAAAGCTGATATGGGCTCGAAAATTTCTTTGAAGCCCTGGCTCCTGACATAATTTGATAATTACCGGAGGGGTCTTTAACGCAGCATGAGACTAGATATCCCTCTGCTTCTTCTTCGTCCACCATTTGGGCCATAGACCTTATTAATTCCTCCATTCGTTTCCCCCTTCTCGGGTTATCCGGGCAGTTGCGACACGATGTCACATACTTGCAAGTGAAAGCATATTCTGCCCTTCATTGAGGAGAAAAAATCTCTGCAGTTGCCCACTCTATTCATCCTTTTTCGGAGCTTTGAACCTTAGCTTGAAAACCAGCACAAATGCCAAAACAATTATGCCAATCAGCCCTGCAGTTCTCATTTGTTCCAAGCTAGCATAGCCCGATACGTATCTGTAAAAATAGGTTCTGGGGTCCTTTAGTAGAGCTGCCCTGATATCGGCAAAGGCCTTGTCTTGAAAACCAAGCTCCCGATAAACCTTAGCTCGTGTGATGTAGGCGTCCGCCAAAACTCGCGGTTCTCTAGCGAGTTGGATCGCTTCGGTGGAATCGCTAAGGGCCTTTTCATTCTGACCACTTCGTCTGTAAGCCTCCGCCCGGTAACAGAGTGCACTAATCAAGTTTGGATCAACCTTTAAAGCGTGACTAAAAGTGGCTATAGCTGCATCATAGGTTCCTATGTATAGGTAACCCATACCCAACATCCTAAAGCCCTCACCTTTATCGGGCTGGAGTCTCGTGTAGTTTTCAAAATCCTCAACAACCTTGTGGTATTTTCCTTGGAAATAGTAGAGCATACCCCTTTTTGCGTATGCCGATGCCAGGTTCGGATCCAACTCCAGCGCCTTGCTGAAGTACTCTATCTTTTTTTTGGCCGTGGAGCTTTTCGTGGCAATATCAAAGTAGACCGCAGCGTCCTTAGCAAGGGCTGAGGATGTGGGCAGCCAAACTATTGTGAGCAAATAGATTAGAAGCCTCTTCATGAAGTTACACCATATTGTTCAAGGACAGAAATGAGCTGAAACTAATTTTGAATTATATCCCCAACCATTCCAGAATGCTCAGAAAAAAAACTGCGGGCAGGATAAAAAAACAGCACTCAGCAGTAGAGCAATAGCTAGATTTTCCTGCTCCTATGAGCAATGAGTGCTTGGCATGATTCCTGCTTTTGCATGACCCTGAATCATGTCCAGGACAAGTATTTATGACCACTTAAGCTTTAAAGGATTCTTCTATAGTAACCAAATAGAATAAAAGGAAAAAATTTGCTAAAAGAAGAAAAAGCCTTCCTGGTAGTCATGAGCATGGCAATTGGAGCACTCGTCTGTTCGATTGCCGTTATTGGCAAGCACCTTTCACTAACCAAATCACTGCTTGTGGGGCTGGCGATTACACTGCTTTACCCCACCTTTATCATCGCTATGGTGAGGTTTTCTGTGGCACTAAAATCTTGGGCCCATAGGGAAAAATTCGACGACTGGGTTGCCAGCGGTCGAGAGACGGTGCGAGCATATCTTTTCCTACTATTTCCTGTGGTACTTCCAATTCTTGTAGTCTTTTATTTGTCTTTTGGCATAATAAACCGGATTTTTAGTTATAAGGCTGCGTGACTGTTTCAATCGGCTCCAGACCAAATACTAGGGCCGACTTAGACATGGTCTACTTGATTTTGGCCATGAAATAAATTGTGACCTTTCCCGATATTTTGATAAGCTCTAAACGGCAAGGCTAAACGCAGTTTCTTGGACAAAAAAATATGTACCTCTCTTCATTCATCCACAGGGACGATCTATTCGACATTGCCGAGCGCTGGCTCTTGGGTCGGCTAGAGCCCGACGATGGCTTGCGCATTACACAAATCCTCATCTGTGACGGCTTCGTCCTGGGTCAAACTCTTGAGGCTATGTTAAGGGTTTTATTGGAGACGGTTCATGGAAAGTTTTTCAAGCAAAAACGCATTCAATTCAAAGGCCAGCTCCGCGATGCCATCTGTAGCAGTCCTCTAGACGGAAGCGCTCGTGTCCATGACCTGGTGCGTCTCTACAACACTAATCCTGAGTTTTTCTACCGAGAAGCACCCATCAATGGCTCTATCTGTATCGATGACGAGAATCGCCTCTTGGGTCTGTATAGACTAAAACGTCCAAGACGGATCGCAGAGAAAGCCAACCGTTATGTGGCCAATTGGATTTTTCGGCTGGTCCAGGATCGGGCCAAAGAAATGGCCTGGGAAAGGGCAAAAGACCATAACGTCCCCTTGGAAGCACTCATCACCCCCCAAAATCTCATGGACTCCGAGTTTGTCAGGGCAGAGAAAGATATTGCCAAGATGTTCAAGGACAATAAAATACAACTGGATAAGTCGGCTCTAAAAATCCATGACGTTGGAGGTATAAAAATTGTTGCAAGTACGGAAAGGCTCTCTCTTTTGGAAAAAGAACTGTCTGACCAGCTGAACATCAGAGTGAATGAAAGAGAAAGCTTTTCGGGAACTTACCAGGCCACCAGTTTAGTTATTGAAGTGGTGTGGGATCCAGATTATGTTTGCCGCCGTTACATGGATCTACGTGCTTGGAGGAAATATCTTAACCGAGGCCTTTCTGAAATAGAGTTGAAAAAGGGATTGGAGCCTTTATTGGAGGGCTCGAAACCAACCCTCAAATTAGAATTGATTCTTTCCACCTTCCCCGACATGGTGGAGTCCGAGTTAGGAAACAGCCTCCACGAAGAAAGAATCGTAGCCCAAAGAGACAACAAGCTCTACAGGGGTTATATCCCCATGAATGTGGAGTTCCTCATAGAATACCTTCTTGCTGTTGGGGTCTGCCCACATACTAATATCGAACGGTTGCCCATAAAGATCTGGGGACGCTACCTTCCCGATACGGTCATCGATCACATCCGGGCGCTTTATGGGATGCCGGATTTTGACCTTTTTTGTTAACTAGCATAGCCCCTGTCATTTCGCAGTATTCATTTCACATTTTTCATTGATAACTTCTCACTTGTGCTTGACTACTTTAGTGAAAGCCCTTCACTAAAATTTTCTTGTCCCTCTTGATAAGATGATAAATGGGAAATGAGAGATGAGAAATGAAAAGGTGTCTAGTTGGCTTTAGGTATGCTTTGAAATGACACCGCTAAGGAAGGTGCGGTCATTACTGGAAAGTTTAGTGAAGCGGACACCCATTACATGGTGGGTGGATTTGCCCTCAGACTTGTGGCCATTTGACCAGACTACTTCTGCGTTCACCAAAATTAGACGGTCCTTGGTGGTCATAACCAGACGAAAGTTGTCTTCCAGCTTAGGCTTTTGGGGACAACGGATAAACGCCCCGCCAAGACTGATATTGTGAGTCCGACCATCGACCAGGCCGTTACTTGTGGTCATCACCACGGGCCATTTTACTTTGACTCTGCGGTGTCTTCGATTCTCACGGGACCCAAATCCACTGAGTAAGACCGCGAGCTTGGCGACCGGTTTGTGAATGATTTGTTTGACCACCTCTAGCTCCATAAAGGCTAAATTAACTTCCTTTCCAATGTGCCTGTAGTCACAAGTTGTGGCTGTATACCATAAAGGATGGGTAGAAGGCAAGCCCATTAGTGGCCGGAATTGGAGAGAGATTAAAGAGGGGAGATAACAGATTAGAATAAAATGAAAAATCTTCCACCCAACCAATAATATATATTCCAGCCAGCAGAAATAAAAACGCCCGGCAAGATTTCCTTCGTGGAAGGAACTTGTCCTGAGCAAAGCGAAGGAGGACAAGCTCACTCGGAGTTGCTGCAAGTCCGTCTCCAGCGCAGTGTTTGAAACAAAAAAAAGCGCCCGGACCA